>NZ_JBGFSN010000004.1:0-1854185 GCF_044342975.1 Pantoea osteomyelitidis | reverse complement strand
CCGTTCCAGGGCGGCGGTGGGGGCTGCTGCTACAGCGTGCCCGCCCGGTGGATGCCGGGTATGACGGTGCGTATTGACTGGGAAAGTGGGGAAGCATCGACTGAAGGCTTTCCTGGATTTGCTGATTCAAAAAAATATAGGGAGTGGAGGGACAAAATGAAAGAGAACGATAGGCAGCACAGCAAAACCGTCCCGGTCCCCGACTATAACGGCCAGGATGTCTGCGGCATTACCGTGCACTTTTTGCCCTGTGATGATGTGAAGGTCACGACCAGCTGCTACACCTACGGCAGCCCGTCCTACCCGATAAAAGAGCCCGTCAGGATGAAGGAGCCAGAAGTATGTCCGGGATAAAGGAAACCGGTTCAACCCTGAAGCAATTTCCCCCTCTTCGTTAATCCCCTCTTCATACAAGGAAGTTCAGATGAAACATTCACTGTTAAACCCGCTGCTGGCGGGGCTGCTGCTGTTAACCGGCTGTTCACAGCCTGCCGCTCAGGCCGGAGGTGGTGGCACCATTGACGCCATCAACCATACCAAATGGGCGATTAACCATTTCAGTGTTGATAACCAGTCGGGTATCGACATTATTGGCCCGTTCCAGGGCGGCGGTGGAGGCTGCTGCTACAGCGTGCCCGCCCGCTGGATGCCGGGCATGACGGTGCGAATTGACTGGGAAACCGGGCAGGGTTCATCAGCTGGTTTCCCCGGATTTGCTAATGAGGATAAGTATCTTGCCTGGAAAAAAGGCATAGATGCCCAAAAACGGCAGCACAGCAAAACCGTCCCGGTCCCCGACTATAACGGCCAGGATGTCTGCGGCATTACCGTGCACTTTTTGCCCTGTGATGACGTGAAGGTCACGACCAGTTGCTACACCTACGGCAGCCCGTCCTACCCGATTAAAGAGCCCGTCAGGATGAAGGAGCCAGAAGTATGTCCGAAATAGCGGAAACCGATTTAGCCTGGGTACCGCCGCCGTTCCCGGCGCAGGGACGCCTGCCAACCCGGGCGCTGCAGGTCGGGCAGAACTGTTATCAGCAGAACAGCGCCGAGCGGCTCTACCGTCAGGAGTTATGTCTGGCGGCCGGACGGCGCGTGGAGCCGCCGTGCTGTAAAACGCTGCATATCAGCCTGTTTTTCGACGGTACGGGTAATAACCTGAACAATGACCTGCTGCTGTCTGACCCGAAGCATCCGACCAATATTGCGCGTCTGTTTCGCGCCACTATCGGAGATGGCACTGCCGGAGGCGTATCTGATACGAGCAAGGTGTCGCTGGATGCGGCAAGCGACAGCGGCGGAAAATACTTCAAGTTTTATATTCCCGGCGTGGGTACCCCGTTCCCGGAAATTAACGACCCGGACTATTCCACCATGGGGCTGGTGGGTGCAACTAAGGGCGAAGAGCGTATTAACTGGGCGCTGCTGCGTATTATTGATGTGCTTATGCGCATAAGCAAAGACACGAAAAACAACAGCATAAAGTTGTCAGAGGGTGCCAGCCGTAAATCCATAGAAAAAATGGGCACCAGCTGGAACCGGCTGTGGTCTGGCGGCAGCCACAATCGTTATGAAGAGTTCAGCAGATTACTGAATGATTTAGCTTCTGATTTGACGCCATTAATTACTCAGCCGGAGCCGGGCAAACCGAAGCTGCTGGGTATCAGGCTGTACGTTTACGGTTTTTCCCGCGGTGCTGCCGCTGCGCGTACTTTTGTACGCTGGCTGAGCGAGCTGCTGCCCCCGCCAAAAGCGGAAGGCGAAAATCCTCCGCAGTGTCTGCAGATTGGCGAGCTGCAGTTGCCCGTCAGCGTGGAGTTTCTCGGGCTGCTGGATACCGTGGCCTCCGTCGGGGTGGCGCACGTGGTGCCGGTTGCCGGGGGGCATATGTCCTGGGCGGCTGGCACCATGGAGCTGCCGGACGATGAAACCTATGGCGGGCTGATAAAAAAATGTGTGCATCTGGTCTCCGGCCATGAGCAGCGCCTCTGCTTCCCGCTGGACTCGGTGCGCCGGAGTAACGGCAAGTATCCGCCTTATGCCACCGAGATGGTTTACCCGGGGATGCACTCGGATATTGGTGGTGGTTATCCGCCAGGGGATCAGGGGAAAGCGAACAGAAAGGATGATGCTTTATTGCTCTCACAGATCCCTCTTCACGAAATGTATGCCGCTGCTTTTAGTGCCGGAGCACCATTAAAAGTGCCACAGGACTCCTTGCCAGAGGGTTTTAAAAGTGATTCTTGGCGAAAAATGCCATTAGATTTATTAGATGAGTTCTTTATTGATGAAGTTCTTATTAATCGCTTCAACGCCTGGCGCGAACTCACCCTGAATCTGACCACGCCTGAAAAAATCACTCCTGAAGAGGCCTCCAGCTACGTACCTCCACGCGCCAGCGGCAGTCTGGAGTCGGTTATCGATAACCAGATTGCGTGGATCACCGCCTGGCGTATCGATCGCTATGCCAGAGGTTCGATGCTGAAAACACCTTTCTACCAGCGCGCCACCAATACCGAAGCGCTGCCCGCCGCGCGTAAGGCTGCAGAAGAAGCACGGGATGAAAAGCAGAAAAAGGTGCTTGAAAAGCGTCAAGATCAGATAGCAAAACAGCCCGCCGACAAGATGGATGAGCTGGTGCTCTGTCCGGGCGTCAAAGATTTCGACCCGGATATGGCGCAGACCCAGCTGTCTGAAGCGGCGAAGGAGTTTGGTAAGGATTACAACGACGGCTACCGCATTCCGGAAAACCTGGCGCAGGCGGTGCTGGATACCGTGCTTCAACCGATGATTTTCGTTCTCAATACCGATGATGAACTCCAGGAATACCGTCGAATGAAGGCTGACGGAGATGCCCGCGTGGCTGTCCTGTTCCCCACTGCAGGTGAGGCCAGTAACGCGGAACAGCCAGCCGGGCTGGTCAGGGCGCTGTTCGACGACCAGGTGCATGACTCGCGTGCCTGGTTTATGCACGCCGCGCTCGGTACGCGCGAGATGTGGGGCGGCTACTTCCGCTACCGCATGATCTACTTCAGCGACCAATGTAATAAGTCCCTTTCACCGCTGGTGATCGCAGGCGATCTGGTCGGGTTTGCCACCCTGACCACGGGTGTCGTGCTGAGCTTCAGACAAAAGAGCCTGACAGGAACGCTGGCAGGGCTGGCCACGACAGGTGCAGCGCGATCGCTGCAGGTTGAGGTGCTGGATCGGATCACCCGGGAACCCGTGCCGGAACTGCCGGGCGGGGAACAGCAGCGGGCATTTACCCGGGAGCCGGGTGTCGTGGTTGCTCAGCATAAAAACCTTCTGGCGGAACAGCAGCTGGCGCGGGCGCAAGCCGCAATCCCGGCCAGCTGGCTTGAGCATGTCCTGACGGCTACTACCTGAGACAGAGAAAGGAGAACCGATGAGTAAAGTCATCCGAAAAGGAGACAGCCTGCGGGAATATGGCGGCAAGGTATCAGCAGGGCATTACCAGTGTTTTGGTCAGGGATTTGCCTGTAAGGGGGATCCGGTTCGCTGTCACAAACACGGTATGACCACCATTACTAAAGGTAGCGCATTGACCACGGTTGATGGAGAGCCGGTAGCGCTGCACGGCCATCGCTGTGCCTGCGGCTGTACGCTGGTCAGCTCGTTTCCTGACTGCGGTATTGAGCAGTGAGGCCCGTTCCTGATTATCCGGAGTACAAAACGGCACGTCCGCCCGGTGCAGCCAGGTGGCTGTCGGCCACGGCACTGCTGGTGCTGCTCAGCGGCGCCGCCGGGGGACTGTTGCCATCAGCCCAGGGTAAAAGCTCGCTGGTGGCCGCCGGTATCCTGGTGGCACTGCTGCTGGCTGGCACTGGCTGGCTTGTGCGGCTGCTGTACTACCGCGTCAGCGTGCATAACGCTGCTTTCTACTATCAACTGGTGGCATATGAACAGCAACAGTGGTGGGCGGAGCATTGGCAGCCGTTCTGGTTAAAAGAAGGCCTGTTGCTGGGACCAGCAGGTACACGCTCAATTGACTGGCTGCGTGTGCTTAATCGTGAACAACGCCCTCCGGAGGAAAAAAAAGAGGGGGGCGGCAGTGCACTGAGACTGCCACAAATTTTGGCCACGGATGCTACCGCGCGTGAAAAGCGGCTGGCGGAATTGCTGGTTATTGAGTGGCAAAAGCAGCGTAGTGAAAAAAAACTCACTCCACCGCTGCGTTGCTACTGGCAGGGTGCTGATATCACCTGGCAAGCATTTCGCGCACAGATGGCAATCGCTTTCCCGGAAATAGCGTTGCCAGCACAGCCTGAGCCCTGGCATGGGGAAGCCAGTCTGTCTGAGATAGCGAGAGATCTTGCTGAAGCCAGACCTGATGACACGATGCTGATCGCCGGGTGTCAGGTGGTCGCGGCGCAGCCAGGTTCAGCGCGTCCCGCCGGGGAATCTGCCGCACTGTGGCTGGCTGGACGGAATGGTCCGGTACAACTGACGCGTGGTGAAACTTTTTCGCCAGAACAAGGTGACATATTGCTTACAGTGTTTGCCCGTGTACTGGAACAGAGCGAACTGAAAGACCCTCCAGAGGCCTGTACGCTGTTTTCCCGGCCCGACATCGAGGCGCTGGCGAGCAGTGGCTGGGATGTCAGCCAGCATCTGCAGGATGCTAACTGGGGGGATATCGGCGATATGGACGCTCTGATCGTTTTATCGCTGGCGGCAATCTACGCCGCGCACCACCAACAACCGTGTGGCTGGATTGCCCGCGACCCGATGAACACCCTCGCAACTGGAATTGTAAAACCTGATGGACAACATCAATAAACCTGCTGCCATCTCTGTGGCAGCCACGGCCACCGTCTGTATTGCTGTGACCACTCTGCTGGTACTACTGGGCGGGGTGGTCTGGTGGCTGTGGGCGACCGAACGTTCAACGGAATGGGAGGCGCTGCGTCCGTTTATCGCCGCTGGCTTTATCGTCTGGGGAATTGCGCTCAGCCTGCTGGTGCTGGGGTTTATTGCCTTCCGGTTGCTGATCAAGGACAAGGTTAGCCCGTCGGCATCCCGCAAGCCTAAACCAGCAAAGGTTACCGGGCGCGAAACTGCTTATGGACTGCTGAAGACACACCTCCGTTCGCGCTATAGCCTCTTCTGGCACCGCAAAATCCGTCTGCTTCTGGTCACCGGCGACGATGCCGCGATCGAACAGCTGGTGCCCGGCCTGCAACAGCAGCAGTGGCTTGAAGGCAACCGTACCATTCTGATTTACGGCGCCAGCCTGACATCGGAGCCCGACCGCGAAAAATATACCGCGCTACGCAAACTGCGTCGCGGACGCCCACTGGACGGAATTGTCCGTGTCATACCCGAGTCGCTTAACCTGACACCACAAATCAGTGACAACGATTTACACGGGCTGGAAAAAATCAGCGAACTGCTGCGTTACCAAGCGCCGGTGTGGCTGTGGCAGCTGTGCGACAGCGCCTGGCCGCAGGACGGGCGGACCGAACAAGCCGTTGGCGCATTCTTTCCGCTGCGTGCAAATCAGGATGATATCACTCAGCAACTGACGCGCCTGCTGCCGGCACTGACGGCACAGGGTGTCAGTCAGGTGGTGGAAAATAACCGGCATGACTTCCTGCTGCGTCTCGGCCAGCATCTCAGAGAAAGCGGCATCAGCCGCTGGGCGCAGCAGCTGACTCCGTGGCTCTGTGGTAGCCAGCAACGCGTCCCGCTGCGCGGCCTGATGTTCAGCCTTGCGGGGATAGCTGATACCACCAGCCATGCTGTCGAGTACGCCGGTACAAATCACGCTCAGCGCCATGCCCTGACATTTCCTGCAACCTGGCGCGGCATCACAGCGGACTGTACCCGCGTGCGCGGCCGCCGTGTCGGTATGGCCTGGGAACAAACCCTTGGCAGGGTCGCGATGTTTATTATTGGCGTCTGGGGCGCAGGTTTACTGCTCTCTTTCGCCCTTAACTCTTATCAGATTTCGTCGGTGGCGAAGAAAGCTCACGGTCTGGTCGAACATCCTTCCGTATCGGATGACCCGCTGACGGCCCTGCATACCCTGCGTAATGACGCCGGTCGCCTGCAGCACCACATTCAGGACGGTGCGCCCTGGTATCAGCGCTTCGGTCTGGATCATAACCAGCAGCTGCTCGACGCCATGCTGCCCTGGTACGGCGTGGCGAACAACCGCCTGATACGCGACCCGGCAAATGCTGCCCTGACGCAGAAGCTCAGCGCGCTGGCAGGCTCTGCACCCGGCAGCGACCAGCGGGCACAACTGGCGAAGCCGGGCTATGACCAGCTGAAAGCCTGGCTGATGATGGCCCGCCCGGACAAAGCCGACGGCGCGTTTTACGCCCGCACCATGAAGGATGTACAACCGACACGCACAGGCATCTCCACCGCGCTGTGGCAGAGCCTGTCCCCGGACCTGTGGGCATTTTACATGGCTGAGCTGCCGCAGCAGCCCCGGTGGAAAATCATCCCGGATGCATCCCTGGTCAGCCAGAGCCGTCAGGTGTTGTTGCAGCAGATTGGTCGCCGCAATGCGGAAAGCACGCTGTATCAAAACATGCTCAAATCGGTACGCCGCAACTTCGCTGATGTGACGCTGGAAGAGATGACTAGCGGGACCGACGCGCGAAGTCTGTTCACCACCGAGGAAGTGGTGCCGGGGATGTTCACCCGTCAGGCCTGGGAAGGGGGTATTCAGCAGGCGATTGAGAAGGCAGCAAATTCGCGCCGGGATGAGATTGACTGGGTACTCAGTGACAGCCACAAGGCCGTGTCGGCCGAGCTCTCTCCGGAAGCGCTGAAATGGCGTCTCACTCAGCGTTACTTCACCGATTTTGCAGGCAGCTGGCTGAGCTTCCTCAACAGTCTGCACTGGAACCAGGCAAACAATATTGCAGACGTCACCGACCAGCTGACGCTGATGAGTGATGTGCGCCAGTCGCCGCTGATTGCCCTGATGAATACCCTCGCCTGGCAGGGGCAGACCGGACAGCAGAGCGAAAGTCTTTCAGGCTCCATCATCAAATCGGCGAAAGACCTGGTGGGCGGAAAAGACAAACCCGCGATTGACCAGTCAGCGTCAGGCCCACAGGGACCGCTGGATGAAACCTTTGGCCCGCTGCTTCAGCTTCTGGGCAAAAACAAAGGCAGCAACGTCCTGTCGGCTGACAACTCACTGAGCCTGCAGACGTATCTGACCCGTATCACCCGCGTGCGCCTGCGCCTGCAGCAGGTGGCGAGCGCCTCTGATCCACAGGAGATGATGCAGACCCTGGCGCAGACCGTGTTCCAGGGTAAAAGCGTGGACCTCACTGACACTCAGCAGTACGGCAACCTGATTTCGGCAAGCCTTGGCGAAGAGTGGAGTGGTTTCGGCAACACAATGTTTGTGCAGCCGCTGACTCAGGCCTGGGAAACCGTACTCCAGCCGTCGGCGGCAAGCCTGAATGACAAATGGAGCCGTTCGGTGGTGGCGAACTGGCACACGGCATTTGACGGACGTTTCCCGTTTGCCGTCAGCAAAAGTGATGCCTCTTTGCCGATGCTGGCGGAATTTATCCGTAAGGACAGCGGCCGCATCGACCGTTTCCTGACCACACAGCTTAACGGCGTACTGCACAAAGAGGGGAGTCTGTGGGTGCCGGATAAGGCACACAGCCATGGGCTGACATTTAACCCGGCCTTCCTCAGAGCCGTTAACCAGCTGAGCCAGTTGTCAGACATTCTGTTTACCGATGGCAGCCAGGGCATCAGTTTTGAATTGCAGGCGCGTCCGGCATCACAGGTAGTGGAAACCCAACTCATCATTGACGGGCAGAAGCTTCATTACTTCAACCAGATGGCCGACTGGCAGAGCTTCCGCTGGCCGGGAGAGACCTGGAAGCCGGGAACCATGCTGACCTGGACTTCAACCAGCGCAGGTGCGCGCCTGTTCGGGGACTACAGCGGGACTTGGGGACTCATTCGCTGGCTGGAGCAGGGTAAACGTCAGCAGCTTGACCGCAGTCAGTGGATGATGAGCTTCACCGCGCCTGATGGGAGAACATTGCAGTGGGTACTGCGCTCACAACTGGGCAGTGGCCCGCTGGCGTTGCTGGCACTGCGTGGCTTCACGTTGCCGGACCAGATTTTCAGCGTGGATACGGCTGCGACCGCTCAGGCTCTTATGGCAGGCTCCGGGAACAGTGATATGGAAGGAATCGAATAATGAGCACTCTGCAGAATCTGGTTGCTGCCTGTCAGGCGGACAAAACCCAACTGCGACAACAGGCGCAGGCACGCACGGAAAGCTGGCAGCCCTGGCTTGCCCCGGTCAGCGATATCAGTCCTACAGGAGAAGACCCGGGATATGACGATGATTTTCAGCGTATCCGGGAGGAGGTCAATAAACTTTCCGGCATCGATACCGGGCTAATTTGCACGCTTGCCGAAAAACTGCTGACCACTACCGCCAAAGATATCCGGATTGCCACCTGTTACTGCTGGGCGCGTCTGCACCAGGACGGAGAAACCGGCTTTGCCGAAGGGCTGGAACTGCTGGCGGGATTGCTGCAGCGCTATGGTACGCAACTTCACCCGCAGCGTGAGCGGAGCCGTAAACCAGCGCTGGAGTGGCTTGCTGGCTCTCGTGTGCTCGACAGCCTGTCGCTCTGGCCGGAAGTAGTACGCGACGATGCTCTGCGCACTGTCGGTGCGCTGCTGATCATTCGCGACTGCCTGGAGACAGAGCCGGAAGCGTCACGGCCAAAGCTGAATGCCCTGTACAGCGCGCTGGAATCCCGCCTGATGAAGGCCGGCGGCGTGGATGCCGTGGTACCGCAGAACGCCGGTAACAAGACTCAGTCACAGACCACACACACAACAGAGCATGACGCGCCGGTCTTGAGCCGCATCACGTCCGGTCAGGATTTACTGGCCCAGGCCCGTACTCTGACAGGGTACCTGCGTGAGCAACCCGATGGCTGGCTTGCCGCACACCGGCTGATGAAAAGCCTGCGTCATGACACGCTGAGCACTATCCCGGCGCCGGATGCGGAGGGGAAAACACGTATCGAACCACCCCGAGCCGACCAGCAGGCCATGCTCAAGCGATTGTATCTGCAGCAGAACTTGCCGGAAATTCTGCAACAGGCAGACAGCACCTTCTCGCGTGGTGCCAATCACCTCTGGCTTGATCTGCAGTGGTACATCCATAAGGCTCTGGTGAAGTCGGGGCAGGATGTGCTGGCCGACATTATCACCGCCGACCTGAAAGGACTGCTGCGTCGCCTCACCGGGCTTGAAACGCTGGCCTTTAACGATGGTACGCCGTTTGCCGATGAGGTCACACTGAACTGGATTAATCAGAGCGTGCTGGACGATATGTCCGGCTGGCGGGATGAGCCGGTCAGTGCTGCCAGTGAGTCGGACAATGATATCCTGGCCCTCGAGCCGGAAGCGCTGGAGAAAGCTGACACGGACGGTCTGGATGCCACACTTCACTGGCTGCAGACACGCCCGGGCGCCGACTCCACGAAAGACAAATGGTTGCTGCGCCTGCTGATGGCCCGCGTGGCGGAGCAGAAGGGCAAGAATGAACTGGCCCTGCACCTGCTGGGCGAACTCGATAGTGCAGCACAGTCAATCACACTCATGCAGTGGACACCGGCGCTGTTGTTTGAGGTGAAATCGCGCCGCCTCAGACTGCTGCGCATGAAAGCCACACGCAGTGAAACCGATAAATCACGGCTTCAGCCTGAGATGGACTTGCTTCTGTCCGGTCTGATTGCGCTCGATCCGGCCAGCAGTGTGGTGCTTTGCGGGTAGCCAGGATTAAAATATGCCACAGAGCCTTCCCTTTGTATTCATCATAATAAGCCTCTTTTATATTTGGTACTCCTGCCAGACTCCCGGAGTCTGCTTCAGTGTTTAACACGCAGCAATTAACTAAGCAGAAATAAATATGGATGATTTAACCCTGCGTTATTATGACGCTGAAATGCGCTACCTGCTTGAAGCTGGCGAAGAGTTTGCCCGTGCTCACCCGGAGCAGGCGGCAATGCTCAATCTGGATAAGACGGGCGCGCGCGACCCGTACGTAGAACGTCTGTTCGAGGGCTTTGCCTTCCTGATGGGCCGCCTGCGTGAGAAGCTCGATGATGACCTGCCTGAACTGACCGAAGGACTGGTCAGCCTGCTGTGGCCACATTATCTGCGCACCATTCCGTCAATGTCGGTGGTGGAGTTCACGCCCGACTGGCGCGCGATGAAAGAACAGATGCGTATTGTCAAAGGCTTCGAGGTGCATTCCCGGCCAATCGGTGAAAAGGGTACCCGCTGCCGGTATACCACCACCAAAGAGATAACGCTTCAGCCGCTGTCATTGGAGCACGCCCGCCTGTCGACCGACCCTGACGGGTGTTCGGTCATCAGCCTGCGCTTCAACTGCAGCCATCTTGCCGAC
Organism: Pantoea osteomyelitidis; assembly: GCF_044342975.1. Lineage (NCBI taxonomy): Bacteria > Pseudomonadati > Pseudomonadota > Gammaproteobacteria > Enterobacterales > Erwiniaceae > Pantoea > Pantoea osteomyelitidis. Next base: position 1,843,735 of record NZ_JBGFSN010000004.1, on the reverse strand, counting down.
TGGAGCCGTGTCGATCTCAGCCAGATCCCGTTTTACTTTAACGCTGACGCGCCACTGGCCTGCGCCATGCATGAAGCCTTTACCATGAACACTGCGCGCCTTTGGCTGCGGATGCCGGGTGACCTGGACAGAAGAGCGCTTGACGGGCATTTCACCGCGCTCGGGTTTGGCGATGACGATACGCTGTGGCCGAAGGGCAGCAGCAGTTTCAGTGGCTACCAGCTGCTGCTGGAGTACTTTACCTTCCGCGAGAAATTTATGTTTACGGGCCTGCATGGGCTGGAGACCGTAGCATTCCCGGCTGAGCTTGCCTGGTTTGAAATCGACGTGGTGCTGGCTGAACGCTGGGAGCATGACTTTAGCTTCACCGAAAAGCATCTGCGTCTCAACTGCGTGCCGGTTATCAACCTGTTCCCGCTGGAATCGGACCCGCTCACCCTTAACTCGCTGCAGACGGAGTACATGCTGCGCCCGATGCGCGTGCAGGATGGCCATACCGAGATTTACTCTGTGGACTCGGTGACGTCATCGAGCCAGCATACTTACCTGCCGTTCTCGAGCTTTCGCCATAAGGGCGGGATGATGCGCCATGATGCGCCGGAGTATTATTACCACACCCGTGTGCGTCGCGGTCCGTCCGGCCTGCATAACACCTGGCTTATCCTTGGGGGAGAAGCGTTTGATACTTATACCGTCCCGGAAGATGAAAGCCTGTCGCTGACGCTCACCGGCACCAATGGTCAACTACCGCGCCGCGCGCTGCAAAGCACAGTGCTCGATACGGTGATGAAAACCACCTCGGCCAGTATCGCCGTGCGCAACCTTTGCCCCCCGACGCTTCCCTGCTATCCACCGGCGCAGGATCGTTTTCACTGGCGCGTACTGAGCCACCTTGGCAGCGGCTTTCTCTCAATGATGGATAACGCTGACGTGCTGCGCGGCACGCTGGCGCTGTATGAATGGACCAACAGCGAGATGAACCGACGTCGTCTGGAGGCCATCATCGATGTGAAGCACCGCGAAACTGAGCGTTTTGAGCAGGGCTATCTGGTGCGCGGCGTACAGATTGAAGTGACCCTCGACAGCCACGGTTTTGCCGGACGCGGCGATATCTGTCTGTTTGGCGAGATGCTGAGCCGCTTCTTTGCGCTCTATACCGATATCTATCTGTTTAACCGCCTGATTATCATCCTGCAACCGACCGGAGAGCGTCTGGAATGGGAAGAGAAGCACAACCGCCGCATTCCCGGCTGACCCCGCGGCTGGAAGCCGACCTCCACCGTATTAACTTTTACCGTTTTTGTCAGCTGCTGGAGAAGCTTAATCCGGATAAACCGCTGATGGGCTCAACCAGCCATCCCGCTGACGACCCGGTGCGCTTTGCACCTGAACCGGGGATGGGATTTCCGGTCAGCGAACTGAAAGCTATCGAATACGACAAAGATGATGACAGCAAACCGCCAGTCATTCGTACGACCTTTATGGGGTTGTATGGCGTCGATTCACCGTTGCCCACTGCGTATCTTGATGACATTACCCAGCGCCGGGAAGGGCATGACGCGCTACAGGCCTTTCTGGATATCTTCAGTCACCGCATATTGACCCAATTCTACCGGATATGGCGTAAATACTCTTACCCGGCCACATTCGAGCCTGGCGGTACAGACAGCATCTCACAATCACTGCTGGGGCTGGTGGGGCTGGGTATCCCCGGCACCGCCGGGCATATTGCCACCCCGATATCGCGTTTTCTGGCGCTGCCTGGTGTGCTGCGTCAGCCTGGAAAGACGCAGGAAGGGATACAGGCGCTGGTGAGCCTGCTGGCACCAGATACCCGGGTGCAGGTGAGCCCGTACTGCCTGCGGCCGGTGCAGATCGGAAAACCACTGGGTTTCTACGACGATGAAGATTTTTTGCTGGATGGCAATACGCCACTCGGCGACGAAGCGATGGATGCCAACAGCCAGCTGCTGATTGACCTCTCCACCGATAACGAACAGGAGGTACAGGGCTGGAAACCTGATGGCCTGCTGTATCAGGATTTTCTGGTGATGCTGCGGGTCTACCTGGGGTGGCGCTTTAAGGCAAAAATCACCCTGACCACCCGGACCCGTCTGCTGGCGGTTCCTCCTCTTGGCGAGGGGCCGTTCTGGCTCGGCATGAATGGCGTGCTGGGTGCCGAAGGGGATGACCTTCCGGACGATATTCCGCACACCTTTACCACTGAACTGGGTTACTACGCCGGGCTGGAGCCCGTGACATCACAACAAGGAAATCGACGTGTTACGTACAAGTTTGACTAAATCTGTGCGCGGGTTGTTACCACTGCTGGCTTTCAGCCTGACGGGCTGTGGCCTGACTCAGAGCGTCAGCGACGGGACCAAATCTGCCTTTACTGCTGTGTTCTATAAGAAAATTAAGGTTTTGCATCTGGACTTCACTGCTCGTGAGGCTTTAAACACCGATTCCGGGGAGAGCAATTCTCTCTCGGAACCGCTGGTGATCCGGGTGTACCAGCTGAAAGACCGCAGAACGTTCGACAGGACGGTGTACCAGCAACTGCTGAAAGAGGGCGACTCGATTCTGAACGGGGATCTGCTGGCGAGCCATGACGTGGTAGTGAAGCCGGGCGGTGATGCGAATCTCGATATGCCAATGGAAATCGATGCACAATTCGTCGCGGTGGCAGGGCTGTTTCGCCATCCGGATATGGTCAACAACACCTGGAAGCAGGTTATCCAACGCGAAGATTTGCATCCGGATAAACCCCGTATTCTGGAAGCCGGTAATAACCATCTGACACTGCAAACGTTCAAGGATGACTGATGCGCCAGGAACGTAATAACCCTTCTCTGTATGAGATGCTGGCCGGAAATTTCACTGGCGGCCTCGACCTGCATCAGGTCAGTGAGCAGAACCAGGTAATTTTATCGGTACTGGACAACATGCAGCGGGTACTTAACTGCCGCGCCGGCACGCTGGCACACCTGCCGGATTACGGGCTGCCGGATATGACCACTATTCTACAGGGATTGCCCGGTAGCGCACACAAGCTGATGGCCACGCTGTCAGCGGTACTGCTGAAATACGAACCACGTCTGAGCGCCATTAAGGTGGTGGTACTGGAACAGGTTATTCCGGGTGAGCTGCGCTATGCCATTGATGCTGAACTCAAGGGCATTGGTCTGGTGCGTTATGGCACCGAATTTATGCCGGAAGGGCGGGTGCTGTTACGCCATCTGAAGCAACAGCACTATTTCGCTAATGCCGCCAGCGTATAAGCCCTTTTATTCTCCAGGGCAAAATCCCGCATTACATCAAAGGTTACTCACCCTGTTCGTAACAGTGAAATAAGAATGCTCAAGGAAAGTGCAGGACTGACCGCTAAAACTAAAACCGGTAGCGACCCGCGCAGACTGCCTGATTATGCAGCCCTGCGCGGCGAACTAAGCAAACTGACGCATCCGGCGCGCCCGGATGTGAACTGGCGATATGTGGAAAAACTTTGCCTCTCACTGTTCAGGCAAAATGGCGTGGATCTACAGACTGCGGCCTGGTATACGCTGGCACGTACGCAACTGGCCGGGTTAGTCGGCCTGAATGAAGGCCTGGCAATAGTGGAAGGGCTGTTAAGCCATCAGTGGGGCGCGCTCTGGCCGCAGCAGGTAGATGCACGGGTGGAAATCCTGCGTAGCCTGAGTCAGCGTATACAGCAACAGATACGTACTCTCTCCTTTAGCTACAGTGACCTCAGTCAGCTATACAAAGCGGAACAGCAGCTTATCAGACTGGGGACGCTGCTTCAGCGCCGGGAGCTTAACCACTTGAGCCAGCTCGATACATTGCGAACGCTGATGCATAACCATGCCGCCAGGCTGAAAAACAGTGATGACGCAACTGATTCTGAGGCGGCCATTCAATCCGGTATCGTACTACCTGCTACGGTAATGAATGAGGTGGGAATATCACCCGATATGCCGATTGCAGGGAAAAACGAATCAGACAGCACCGTAAAGCGGGTTGACGTTCCACAACCGAAACATCAGCCGAATGTGGCCATATCAGTAAGAAAGTGGAAATCCTTGGCTGCCGGGATGTATACCATGATGGTGATTAGCATGGTCGCAATGTGGGGTTGGCAATATCAGCATCGCCCTGACCCGTTAGAAGCGCAGGTTACTGCGTCTCTGGCACCGTTACCTGCAATGCTCACACTAGCGCAGCGGGATGCCTTGCTTAAGCAAGCTCCCTTGCCGCAAGCCTTGATCGCAGAAACAGAGCAGCAACTGACACGTCTGAATCAGTTGTCTCCTGACTGGCATATCGCCTACAGTCGTCAATTGCTTGAGCAAGCTCAGGCGCTTTGGCCAGAGCAGGCTAAATCCCTGACACTACAGTGGCAGCAACAGTTTGATGCCAACATCTTGCCGAAAAAAAATCTGGACAGCTGGCATCAGGGGATGACGAAGCTTAAACAGCTAAGTGAGCGACTGAACGGGCTGGATGAGCAGAAGGGGAAATACATAACAATTAGCGAGCTAAAGTCGGTGGTTTTTTCCGCCATGCACGCTTTTAATCAGGCCATACCTGTTGAAGAGCAATTGCGGGCACTGTCACTGACCCCTGCCGGGCAGACGCTGCCTCTGGCTGAAAAGACGCAGCTGGAAATGCATCTGAAGCAGTTGACAACGCGTTATAACCAAATAAAGCAGAATGGATCAGAGCAGATCATGACTGACTTCTCGTTGAACAGAGTAGACATCAACTGATGTTACCTGGTTAAAACAGAGGATATGCGTCAGACAAGAGTTATATGGCGTCCCCTGCAGGAATCGAACCTGCAACTAGCCCTTAGGAGGGGCTCGTTATATCCATTTAACTAAGGGGACGAGGGCGGGCAGTATAACCTGATTGCTGCATCAGATTCACCTCCTGCCGGCCCGTTTGCTTATTATCTCAACAATTTAGGCTTCAGACTGGTCTGCATTTTCATCTTTCTGCTTCCGTTTGGCATCTGCCCGCGTTTTGGCTTTTGCCTCGTCGCTCATATCGTTGCGAATCTGCGCATGGCTGATCAGCGCAAAAATCAGCGTCCCGCCGGTAATGTTGCCCAACAGGGTCGGCAGCGCAAAAGGCCAGAAAAATTCATGCCAGCTGATGGCTCCGCTAAATACCAGGTAGAGCACTTCAACCGATCCCACTACGATATGCGCCAAATCGCCCAGGGCGACCAGCCAGGTCATCATCACGATGACCAGCAGTTTGGCCGCGCCTGCGGAGGGAAACATCCAGACCATGGTGGCGATAATCCAGCCGGAAATCACCGCCTTGGCAAACATGGCGCCCGCATTGTTTTCCATTACTTTCTCGCTGATAGCGGTAAAGGCCTGGCGCGTCGTATCGTCGAAAATGGGCATCTGGTCAAAGGCCAGCGCGGCCAGCGCCGTGCCAATCAGGTTGCCCAGCAGCACAAACCCCCAAAGACGCAGCAGCAGGTAAAAGTTGCCCCTGGTGGGTTTATGCATCACCGGCAGCACGGCGGTTACCGTGTTCTCGGTAAACAGCTGCTGGCGCGCCATAATTACGATAACGAAGCCAAAGGTATAGCCAAGGTTTTCCAGCAAAAAACCGCCGGGCAGGCCAGAAAGATGAACCTGAAAAATCCCTTTCGCCATCAGGGAGGCGCCCATCGATAACCCGGCGGCGATAGCGGACCAGAGCAGCGCCATGCCATCACGCTCCAGCTCCTTTTCACCATCCTGGCGGATCTCTTCATGAATCGCCGCTGCACGTGAAGGCAGCATTTCTTCATCAACTTCAATCTCCTCTTTGCCCTGTTCCTTTTCCTCACTGTCCACATCTTGCTGACTCTGTTCTTCTGATTGTGCGGGCTTCATTTTTACTCCTGGTGATAGTTCAGTGGCGTAATAAGCGTAGACCTTTTTAGCCTGGCTGAATTGTTACGAAAATTTTGATTAAGAGTAACAAAGCTTTAAATGCGCTGTTTTTTTAAACGAATACTGTTCTGATGCGCGCTATTGCGGCAGTTATAAGGATTGGCAGAGTTGCGCAGACTTCGGCCCACTGGTGACTTGTGGTATTATCGCGGCCTCACTTATTTAGCGCGATTTTCCTCTCATGCTGGAAATCATTAATCTCTCTTGTCTTCGCGATGAGTGCGTACTGTTTCGCGAGCTTTCTTTTTCCGTTCATGCGGGCGATATGGTGCAGATTGAGGGGGCGAACGGCGCGGGGAAAACGTCATTGCTGCGGCTGTTGGCCGGACTAAGCCGTCCGGAGCAGGGCGAGGTCAACTGGCAAGGCCAGCCGATTCGCCAGCAGCGCGAGCGCTGGCATCAGGATATGCTTTATCTCGGCCACCATCCCGGCGTAAAAGCGGTACTCTCACCGCTGGAAAACTTGCGCTTTTACCATCCGGCCTGTGATGACGAACAGCTGTTTGATGCGCTGGAAGCGGTGGATCTGCTGGGCTATGAAGAGGTACCGGTGGCACAGCTGTCAGCCGGACAGCAGCGCCGTGTTGCATTGTCGCGCCTCTGGTTAAGTGATGCGCAGGTGTGGATCCTTGATGAACCCTTAACCGCCATCGATAAAGCCGGTGTGGAAAAACTAATGGCGCGATTCGCGCAACATGCCGATAGCGGAGGATGGGTGATTTTAACCACCCACCAGGATCTTCCTGATGCCAGTGAACGAGTGCGTAAAATTCGCCTCAGCGCGACGGAGGCGTTCTGATGTTAGGCCGCGTGATTCAGCGTGAGCTGAAGATTGTTTTCCGCAGTGGCGCCGAGATGATCAACCCGCTGTGGTTCTTTTTAATTGTGATTACGCTGTTCCCGCTGGGTATCGGCCCGGAGCCGCAGTTGCTGGCGCGTATTGCGCCCGGCGTGGCCTGGGTTGCTGCGCTGCTCGCTTCCCTACTGGCGCTGGAGCGTCTGTTTCGCGACGACTACCTCGACGGCTCTCTGGAGCAGCTTCTGCTACTGCCCGCGCCGCTGCCGTTAACGGTGCTGGGGAAAGTGATTGCTCACTGGCTGGTGACCGGGCTGCCGCTAATTATTTTGTCGCCGCTCGCCGCGCTGCTGCTGTCGCTCGACTTCGCAAGCTGGCGCGCGCTGGCGCTAACGCTGTTGCTGGGTACGCCAACCTTCAGCTTTCTCGGCGCCATTGGCGTGGGACTTACCGTGGGCCTGCGCCGGGGCGGCGTGCTGCTCAGCCTGCTGGTGCTGCCGTTAGCGATCCCGGTATTGATTTTCGCCAGCGCGGCGATTGATGCCGCAGGGATGGGGCTGCCCATCGCAGGCTATCTGGCGATTCTGGGCGCGATGCTGGCGGCCAGCGCGACGCTGGCTCCCTTTGCCGCCGCTGCGGCGCTGCGTATCAGCCTGCACTGACTGGTGAATAAGCCAGCGCTGCCGATAATAAATTTCTCTTTACTGTGAGCAATGCAAAATGTGGAAATGGTTACATCAACTGGCAAAGCCTGAACGGCTTTATCAGTTATGCGGACAGCTCATCCCCTGGTTCGCCATCGCGGGCGTCGCCACGCTCCTGCTGGGCTGGATCTGGGGATTTGGCTTTGCCCCGGCTGACTATCAGCAGGGTAACAGTTATCGCATCATGTACATTCATGTGCCGGCCGCCATGTGGTCAATGGGGGTCTATGCCGCGATGGCGGTCGCCGCCTTTACCGGGCTGGTGTGGCAGATGAAAATGGCCGATCTGGCGGCGGCGGCGATGGCACCGGTGGGTGCGGTGTTTGCCTTTATTGCGCTGGTAACCGGTTCCGCCTGGGGCAAACCGATGTGGGGCACCTGGTGGATATGGGATGCGCGCCTCACCTCGGAACTGGTGCTGCTCTTCATCTATATGGGCGTCATCGCGCTCTCTAACGCTTTCGACGATCGTCGTATGGCGGGACGCGCCGCCGGCATCCTGATTCTGGTGGGCGTGGTGAATCTGCCAATCATCCATTTCTCGGTACAGTGGTGGAACACGCTGCATCAAGGCTCGTCGGGCATTCTGCAACAGGCGATTGCGCCCAGCATGCGCACGCCGCTGCGCTGGTCGATTCTTGGCTACCTGCTGGTTTTCATCACGCTGACGCTGATGCGTCTGCGCAATCTTATCTTGTTTGCTGAGCGTCACCGCCCCTGGGTAGCTGACGTGGCGCAGGGAGGACGCAACTCATGACACCCGCCTTTAGCTCCTGGCAGGATTTTTTCGCCATGGGCGGCTACGGCTTTTATGTCTGGCTGGCCGTTGCCTTTACGTTGATTCCACTCTGCGGCCTGATGCTGCATACCCTTTGGCAACGCCATCGCCTGCTGACGGAAATCCGTCAGCGTCAGTCCAGGGAGCGCCGTATCCGTGCGGCAAAAACAAAAAGAGCCGCCGGTGAAGCGGCAGGAGAGCACTTGTGAATATCCGTCGCCGTAATCGCCTGTATGTGGTGATAGCGATATTAGTGGGCCTTGGCCTTGCCACGTCGCTGGTCATGTATGCATTGCGTTCTAATATCGACCTGTTTTATACCCCGAGCGAAATTCTTTATGGCAAAGGGGAAGCGCGCCAGAAACCTGAGCCGGGGCAGCGCCTGCGCGTCGGCGGCATGGTAATGCCGGGCAGCGTAAAACGCGATCCCCACACGCTGGCCGTCTCGTTCAAACTTTATGACGCCAACGGCGTGATCAGCGTCAGCTACGAAGGCATCTTGCCGGATCTGTTCCGTGAAGGGCAGGGCGTGGTCGCGCAGGGTGTACTGGAAGACGGCAACCTGGTAAATGCGAAAGAGGTGCTGGCGAAGCATGATGAAAAATACACACCGCCAGAAATTGAAGATGCGATGAAGAAAAACCATACCGGACCGCAGTCGGCGTACCAGCAGGCAGGTGCCCAGTCATGATGCCGGAAATTGGAACTTTTTTACTCTGTCTGGCGCTGGCGCTGTCCCTGCTGCTGAGCACCTATCCCCTGTGGGGTGCGCTGCGTCAGGATGCGCGTCTGATGGCGCTGGCACGTCCGCTCTCCGTCGGCCTGTTTCTGTCTATCGCCGCTGCGTTTGCGGTGCTGGTGCATGCGTTTGTGGTAAATGATTTTACCGTCGCCTATGTGGCGACTAACTCCAATACGCTGCTGCCGGTCTACTACCGCATCGCTGCCACCTGGGGCGCGCACGAAGGCTCGCTGCTGCTCTGGGTGCTGCTGCTTAGTACCTGGACGCTGGCGGTAGCGCTGTTCAGCCGTCGGATGCCGCAGGATGCGATAGCGCGCGTGCTGGCGGTGATGGGCATGATCAACCTGGGTTTCCTGCTGTTTATTACGCTGACCTCTAATCCCTTTGCCCGCACGCTGCCCGATTTTCCCATTGAAGGGCGCGACCTGAATCCGATGCTGCAGGATATTGGCCTGATTTTTCATCCGCCGCTGCTCTATATGGGATATGTGGGCTTCTCCGTGGCGTTCGCCTTTGCTATCGCCTCGCTGATGGCGGGTCGTCTCGATACCGCCTGGGCGCGCTGGTCACGTCCATGGACTACTGCGGCCTGGCTCTTCCTTACCATCGGTATTGTGTTGGGATCCGCCTGGGCTTATTACGAGCTGGGCTGGGGCGGCTGGTGGTTCTGGGATCCGGTGGAAAATGCCTCCTTTATGCCCTGGCTGGCCGGAACCGCGCTGATCCACTCGCTGGCGGTGACCGAGAAGCGCGGCACCTTCAAGGCCTGGACGGTGTTGCTGGCGATTACCGCCTTCTCCCTGAGCCTGCTGGGAACCTTTCTGGTGCGCTCCGGCGTGCTGGTTTCGGTGCACTCGTTCGCCTCCGATCCGGCGCGCGGCATGTTTATCCTCGCTTTCCTGGTGATCGTAATCGGCAGTTCGCTGCTACTGTATGCCATCAAAGGCAGCCAGGTGCGCAGCCGGGTGCAGAATGAAGCCTGGTCGCGGGAATCTCTGCTGCTGGGCAACAACGTGCTGCTGATCGCCGCGATGCTGGTGGTACTGCTCGGCACGCTGCTGCCGCTGGTGCATAAACAGCTCGGGCTGGGCAGCATCTCGGTGGGTGAGCCGTTCTTCAACACCATGTTTACCTGGCTGATGGCGCCGTTTGCGCTGATGCTTGGCATCGGGCCGCTGGTGCGCTGGCGTCGCGACGAGCCGCAAAAGCTGTTCAAACGCCTGGGGCTGGCGCTGATCGTTACGCTACTCGCCTCGATTCTGCTGCCCTGGCTGCTGCAGGATCGTATTGAAGGCATGACCGTGGTCGGCCTGCTGATGTCCATCTGGGTGATTGTGCTGACGCTGATGGAACTGCATGAGCGCGCCACCCACCGTCACCGCTTTTTCCAGGGGCTGCGCCATCTTTCGCGCAGCCACTGGGGCATGGTGCTGGGACATCTTGGCGTGGCGGTCACGGTGATCGGCATCGCCTTTAGCACGCAGTACAGTGTGGAGCGCGACGTGCGCATGAAGTCGGGCGACAGCGTGGATATCCACCATTATCACTTTGTGTTCCGCGCCGTGCATAACCTGCAGGGGCCGAACTACAGCGGCGGCGTGGCGATTATCGACGTGACGCGCGACGGCAAGCCGGAAGCGGTATTGCAGGCGGAAAAACGTTTTTACACCGCGGCGCGCACCATGATGACCGAGGCGGCGATCAACGGCGGTTTTACCCGCGATCTCTACGCGGCGCTGGGCGAGGAGCTGGATGACGGCTCCTGGGCCGTACGCATCTATTACAAACCCTTTGTGCGCTGGATCTGGTTTGGCGGCGTGTTTATGGCGTTCGGCGGCCTGCTTTGCCTGCTCGATCCGCGTTACCGCTCAGCTAAAAAAGCGCAACGGGAGCTGGCATGAATAAGAAAGTCCTTTTTATCCCGCTGATTCTGTTTCTGCTGCTGGCGGCCGCGCTGCTGTGGCAGCTGTCGCGTAACGCCAACGGCGACGATCCCACCCGGCTGGAGTCGGCGCTGATCGGTAAGCCAGTGCCGCTGTTTAAGCTGGAAGCGCTGAACCAACCGGGAAAAATCTACGATCAGCAGGTGCTGAACGACGGCAAACCGATCCTGCTTAACGTCTGGGCAACCTGGTGTCCCACCTGCCGCGCCGAGCATCAGTATCTGAATACGCTGGCGGAGCAGGGCATTCGCGTGGTTGGCCTTAACTATAAAGACGATCGCACCAAGGCGAACAACTGGCTGAATACGCTGGGCAACCCCTATGCGCTCAGCCTTTATGACGGCGACGGCATGCTGGGACTCGACCTCGGCGTCTATGGTGCGCCGGAGACCTTTCTGATCGACGGCAAAGGGATCATCCGCTACCGCCACGCCGGGGATATCAATGCCCGCGTCTGGGAGCAGGAAGTGAAGCCGCTGTGGGATAAATACAGCAAGGAGGCGGGGGCATGAAACGGGGCCTTTTCCTGCTGTGCGGTCTGCTGCTCAGCTTCAGCCTGTGGGCGGCGATCGATACTTATCAGTTTGACTCGGTGGATCAGGAGCAGCAGTACCGCGAGCTGACCGGCTCGCTGCGTTGCCCGAAATGTCAGAACAACAGCATCGCCGACTCCAATGCGATGATTGCCGCCGACATGCGTCTGAAGGTGTATGAGCTGATGAAGCAGGGGCAGAGCAAACAGCAGATCGTTGACTACATGGTGGCGCGTTACGGCAATTTTGTCACTTACGAGCCGCCGGTCACCGCATCGACCTTAATCCTCTGGGTCGGTCCCGCGCTGTTTGCCGTACTGGGCGTGCTGACCATTATTTTACGCAGCCGTAAACCCAAAACGCGCAGCGATCTCGATGATAACGAGCAGCAGCGTCTCGCCGCGTTATTAAAGACTGACAGGAAGCCGTAATGAGTGCATTTTGGATCACCCTTTTTGTGCTGCTGGCGGCGGCCAGCGCGCTTTTTCTGCTGGCCGGCTGGCGGCAGCGTTCCGCCAGCGACGGCGATCGCGATCGGCTGAATAAAACCTTCTATCAACAGCGTCTGCAGGAGCTGGAAGAGGATGAATCGCAGGGCGTGGTGGCGGAACGTCCGGTGATGGTGCGTGAATTGCAACAGACGCTGCTCACCGATATCCCCCAGGCGGGCACGGCGCAGGCGCACAGCAGCAGCCGCTGGGTTCTGTTGCCGGGCGTTATTCTGCTGATCGGCGTGTCGCTGGGCATGTATCTGAAAACCGGCGGGCTGGCGAATGTCATGGCGTGGATGCAGGTGAAGGCGGACTACCCGCAACTGCGCGCGCGCCTGATGGATCCTCAGGCGAAACCCTTGACCATGGAAGAGCTGGGACGTCTCGAGCTTGGCCTGCGCAGCGCGCTGCAGGACGATCCCGACAACCTGAACGGCTGGACGATGCTGGGACGTCTCGGCATGGTGCTGAACAACGCCACCATCGCCAGCCAGGCCTTTGAGCACGCGTTGCAACTTGCGCCGAACAACAATGATCTGAAACTCGATTATGCTGAAGTATTGACACGCTCCGGCGATCCGCAGGATAACCGCGAGGGCGGCATGATGCTGCGCGATCTGCGGAAGCAACAGCCCGCTAATCTGCGCACCCTCGGCCTGCTGGCATTCAATGCTTACAACCAGCAGCAGTATGATGAGGCGATTGGCGCCTGGCAGAGTATGTTGACATTGTTACCGGCTGGCGACAGTCGGGTAGCGATGATCGAGCGCAGCATTGAACAAGCAAAAACCGATGCGGGGCAGCAAAACAGTCAGCTGGCGCTCAGGGTGAACCTCTCGCCTGAGGCAGAAAAAATGTTACCGCAGGGCGGAGTGTTGTATATTTCTGTTTCTGACGGTGTTTCACCGGTGCCGGTGGCTGTTAAGCGACTGCCGCTTAGTCACTTCCCGTTATCGCTCACGCTGGATGACAGCAACGCCATGATGCCCAACCGTCTGCTTTCGGCGCAGCATCAGGTGCAGGTTCGGGCGCGTATTTCGCGCAACGGTAGCGCCAATCCTCAGTCTGGCGACTGGTTTGGCCTTAGCGCGTTAACGCCCTGGAACGGTCATTCGCAACTGGCTGTGGAAATTAATCAACAGCAGCCCTGAAGCGATACATACTCGATCCGCACAGGGAGATGAAAATGTATTACCGCCTGACCGGTCTGGTTTTGGCCAGTTTACTTTTGCTGGGATGTGCCAGTTCTAAGCCTGACAACGACGCGCCGCCGCAACGCAGCGATCCGCTGGAAGGCTTTAACCGTACCATGTTCAACTTTAATTACAACATACTGGATCCTTATGTTGTACGCCCCGTCGCAGTGGCATGGCGTGATTATCTACCTGCGCCGGCGCGCTCAGGAGTGAGTAATTTCCTGGGCAACCTGGATGAACCCTCCAGCATGGTCAACTACTTTCTGGAAGGAGATCCGCGTCGCGCGATGATTCACTTTACGCGCTTCTTCCTTAACACCACGCTGGGGCTGGGTGGTTTGATCGACGTGGCGGGCAAAGCCAACCCGGCGCTGGCGCGTGAAGAGTCGCACGGCTTCGGCAGCACGCTGGGCCACTATGGCGTCGGCTATGGTCCTTATGTGGAAGTGCCGGGCTATGGCAGCTTTACGCCACGTCAGGAGGGCGGCGACACCGTCGATCTGCTTTATCCGCCGCTGGGCTGGCTAACCTGGTGGATGTCGGCGGGCAAATGGGCGCTGGAAGGTATTGAGACGCGCGCGCAGCTGCTTGACTCCGATGCGATCCTGCGTCAGCAGAACGATCCTTATGCCTTTGTGCGTAACGCTTATTTCCAGCGTAACGATTTCCTGGCGAACGGCGGCAAGCTGAAGCCGCAGGAAAATCCAAATGCGAAAGCGATTCAGGGCGATCTGAATGATATTGATGCCGAATAACAGACATTATTAAAAGCAAAAAGGCGGCCCGCGGGCCGCCTTTTGTTTATCTGCGTTAAGGCATCAGAACTTGTAGTTAAAGTTTGCGCCGTAGAGCCAGGCTTTACCGACGGAATTAAAGGTGTATGGGCCTTCTTTTACCGTGACGTGCTGCCCGTGCATATAAGAAAGCCCCACATCCACCGAGGCCGCATCGTTAAACGCATAGGAAGCGCCGGCGCTCAGCCAGAGACGATCCTGGTCAGGAATCGAGATAGAACGCTTGTCGGCCGGAACCGGGCTGTCATCAAAGGCGATACCGGTGCGGAAGGTCCAGTTATCGTCATAGTTATAAGTGGTGCCCAGCGCAATACGGTACGCATCGCGGAAACTTTCATCTTTCTGAAACAGCGTCTGGCCGCTGGTGCCGGTCGCTTTCAGCTCCTGGAACTGGCTCCAGCTGGTGTAGGTCAGGCTATAGTGAACCGCCCACTGCGGCGCTACTTTATGCCAGCCCGACAGCTCCCACATTTCAGGCAGATCCAGCGTCAGATAACCCGGCGTTGTGCTGCCGTTGGTGCCATACAGGCCGGAGGATTGCAGCGCCGGATTCAGGGCAGAAGGCAGGCTACTCTTATAGGCGCCTTTGAAATCGATATCAACTTCAGAGCGATAGCTCAGACCGAAGCGGTTGTTCTTATCCACTTCATACAGAATTCCGGCGTTCCAGCCGTAACCCCACTCATTGCCTTTCAGATAAGAGATTTGGGTATCGGCAGGCAAACGGTATTGCGCAAAGGTCTCGCCAGCATAGCGCTCGATTTTCGCACGGGCATAGACCGCATCAAAACCCACGCCGAAACTGAAATGGTCATTCAGGCGGTAAGCGGTACTTAAATTGAGGTTGCTGGTCATCAGGTCGGTTTCACCGGCATAGGGACCGGCGGCGTAATTATGGCTGTATTCTGTCGCCAGCCCGTAGTTGGTTGTGGCTGATGCGCCAATCCACCATTGATCGTTAATCGGATGGACGTAATGGATATTGGGTACCCATTCGGTCGGGGTAATATTATTGGCACTCAGGCTTCTGCCGCTCGGGCTGGTTCCGCTGATATCCACATCCGCATCGATAAACACGGCGCCGATCGAGAACATCGGACGATCCATCAACGCCATGGTCGCCGGGTTGCGGCTCGCTGAGGCAGCGGTGTCGCCCATGGCGCCTTCGCCTGAATAGGCGCGCCCCAGGCCGATTGATGAAAATTCATTAAGCTGAAAGCCAGCGGCATAAACCTGAGAGGAAACAAGCGCCACTGCAGCCGCCACGGCTGATTTTATAAACAGGTTTTTATGGTTCATGACCACAACCTCATGTGAATTATTATTTATCTGTTACGTCGCGTAACAAGGACGGCGGATTCCAGGCGATGATCTGAAACCTGGAGATCGGACCAGTGCGGCAAGTATAGGTCTGACCTGTGTCCATGTTGCAATATTGTTTTTTAAATATTTCCTAATTGATCGATAAAATCAGATCT
Organism: Pantoea osteomyelitidis; assembly: GCF_044342975.1. NCBI lineage: Bacteria > Pseudomonadati > Pseudomonadota > Gammaproteobacteria > Enterobacterales > Erwiniaceae > Pantoea > Pantoea osteomyelitidis. Next base: position 1,828,323 of record NZ_JBGFSN010000004.1, on the reverse strand, counting down.
GCATAACAAAAAGCGGGGGGGACCGGTTTAGCATAAAACGTCTGATTTGTTTTGGATCAAATTTTATTGTGATATTCGTCACTTAGCGCTGCAATCATAGCGATAAATGTACGAGGGGCGTACACTTTCCAGCAGAAATTTGCACATTCATTGCAGGAAACCGTCAGGAGAAAAAGATGACTGAGGCCCTTAAAAACCGTAGTGCTAACGAAACCGCTGCCTGCTGCTGCGTCGATGTCGGCACGGTTATCGATAACAACGATTGCGCTGCCAGCTGGTCACAAATGTTTACCAACCATCATGAGGCCGAAGCAATGCTGGCGAGCCTGACGGAAAAGGCGCGTCAGGTCGAATCGGAACCCTGCAACATTAACGCGCGTAGGGTGGAAACCAGCGAAGGCGTACAACTGAATGTTGATTTCACCTTTGCCTGTCAGGCGGAAGCGATGATTTTTCAGCTGGGATTACGCTAACCACAGGGCCGCCGTTGCGCGGCCTTTTTCTTTTGTTTCGTGTGCTTATTCTCAATTTTCCTCTCCTCTGTTGGCGAGCGCCGCGCTTCTGGTTAACACTGTGGATCAGGTCTGACCTCTTTTGGCAATGACGCCAGGTTCCGATTCACAGGTGAAAATAATGAGTAAAGCGCAGCCGCTGCTGACGCGTCAGGGCGATCGCATCGCCATAACCCATGGCTTACGTACGCCGTTTGTCCGCCAGGCTACCGCGTTTCATGGCATTCCTGCCGTGGAACTGGGACGGATGGTGGTCAGTGAATTAATGGCGCGTAGCGAAATGCCTGTCGATGTTATCGAACAGCTGGTATTTGGTCAGGTGGTACAGATGCCGGAAGCGCCTAATATCGCGCGTGAAATTGTGCTCAGCAGTGGGCTGAGCGTTCATACCGACGCGTACAGCGTCAGTCGCGCCTGCGCAACCAGCTTTCAGGCGGTGGCGAACGTGGCGGAAAGCCTGATGGCTGGCACTATCCAGGCGGGTATCGCTGGCGGTGCTGACTCCTCATCGGTGTTGCCGATTGGCGTCACGAAATCCCTGGCGCGCGCGCTGGTGGACCTCAATAAAGCCCGTGGTTTTTCCCGTAAGCTCAAGGTGCTGAAGCGCCTGCGTCCGCGCGATCTGTTGCCGGTGCCGCCGGCGGTAGCGGAATACTCAACCGGCCTGCGCATGGGCGATACCGCCGAGCAGATGGCGAAAAGCTGGCATATCAGCCGGGAGCAGCAGGATGCGCTGGCGCACCGCTCGCATCAGCGAGCAGCACTGGCGTGGCAATCAGGGAAGCTGGCGCAGGAAGTGATGCCTGCGTTTGTACCACCCTGGAAAGCGGCGGTTGAGCAGGATAATAACGTGCGTATGAATTCCATTGCAGCGGATTACGCACGTCTGCGCCCGGCTTTTGATCGCTATCATGGCAGCGTTACCGCAGCCAACAGCACGCCGCTTACCGACGGCGCTGCCGCGCTGATTCTGATGAGCGAGACACGCGCGCGCGCGCTGGGCTTCACGCCGCTGGGCTATCTGCGCAGCTACGCCTTCACCGCCATTGATGTCTGGCAGAACATGCTGTTGGGACCCGCTTATGCCTCGCCGCTGGCGCTGGATCGGGCCGGGATTGCCCTGAATGACCTCACGCTCATCGATATGCACGAAGCCTTTGCTGCACAAACCCTGTGTAACCTGAAGCTGTTTAACGATAGGCGCTTCGCCCGCGAGACGCTGAATCGTCCTGAGGCGTTGGGGGAAGTGAATGAGGAAAAATTCAACGTGCTGGGCGGGTCCATCGCCTACGGCCATCCCTTCGCGGCGACCGGCGCGCGCATGATTACCCAAACGCTGCATGAGTTGCGACGGCGCGGCGGCGGCCTTGGCCTGGTGACCGCCTGTGCGGCAGGCGGATTGGGCGCGGCGATGGTGCTGGAGGTGGAAGCATGACGCAAACCACCGCTTTTCATCTGCAGATGCGCCCCGATAATATCGGCGTGATTACCATTGATGTGCCTGGCGAGAAGATGAATACCCTGAAGGCGGAATTTGCCACTCAGGTGATGGAGGTGATTACCCAGGCGCGCCGCAACAGCCAGCTTGTGGGTTTGGTACTCATCTCCGGTAAGCCCGACAATTTTATTGCCGGCGCGGATATCAGCATGATCGATCGCTGCCACAGCGCCGAAGAGGCGACGGCGCTGTCGCGTCAGGGACAGGAGGTGATGGCTAACATCGCCGCACTCCCTTTCCCGGTCGTGGCGGCGATTCATGGCGCCTGCCTTGGCGGCGGACTGGAGCTGGCGCTGGCATGCGATGTGCGCATCTGTACGCTGGATGAGAAAACCCGGCTTGGTCTGCCGGAAATGCAGCTGGGGCTGCTGCCCGGCACCGGCGGCACACAGCGTCTGCCGCGTCTGATTGGCGTCTCGCAGGCGTTAACGTTGATGCTGAGCGGCAAAACGCTGCGGGCCGGACAGGCGCGCAGGCTGGGCCTGGTAGACGATGCGGTGCCGCAGGCGATCCTGTTGCAAACCGCCCTTGAGCAGGTCGTGAAGGGGAAAAAGCCGCAGCGCACGTTGCCGACGCGCGAAAAGTTAATGCAGGCGCCGCTGGCACGCCATGCCTTATTCGCCATCGCGAAGAAACAGACCAATCGCAAAACTCACGGCAATTATCCCGCCGCCGATCGCCTTATCGATGTTGTGCGTATCGGTGTGGAGCAGGGCAGCCGCAGCGGCTTTGACGCGGAGGCGCGCGCCTTTGGCGAGCTGGCGATGACGCCGGAATCCGCCGCGCTGCGCAGCCTGTTTTTTGCCACTACGGCGATGAAAAAAGAGAGCGGCGCGCAAGCGCAGCCGCGTGAGATTGCCTCGCCAGGGGTGCTGGGCGGCGGCCTGATGGGCGGCGGCATCGCCAGCGTCACGGCGCTGAATGCCGGGCTGCCGGTGCGTATCAAAGATGTCAATCTGAGCGGCGTGAACCATGCGTTGCAGCACAGCTGGGATCGCCTGAGTGAAAAGGTGAAGCGACATCAGCTCAAACCCACGCAGCGTCAGCAGCAGATGGCGCGCATTAGCGGCGGCACCGACTATCAGGGCTTCGCCCGGCGTGATCTGGTGATTGAAGCGGTATTTGAAGATCTCGCTCTGAAACGTCAAATGGTGAGCGACGTAGAGCGGCATTGCCAGCCGCAGACCATTTTCGCTTCGAATACCTCTTCGCTGTCGATTGCGGAGATCGCGGCCGGTGCGCAGCGGCCGGAAAATATTATCGGTCTGCACTATTTCAGCCCGGTGGAAAAAATGCCGCTGGTAGAGGTGATCCCCCATGCCGCCACCTCAGCGGAAACCATCGCCACTACCGTAGCCCTGGCGCGCAAACAGGGCAAGACGCCGATTGTGGTGGCCGATCGCGCGGGCTTTTATGTCAACCGTATTCTCACTCCCTATATAAATGAAGCGATGCGTTGCCTGCTGGAGGGGGAGCCGATTGAACATATCGACCAGGCGCTGGTGAAGTTTGGCTTCCCGGTCGGCCCGATCCAGCTGCTTGATGAGGTCGGCATCGATGTCGGCAGTAAAATCGCGCCGATTTTGCTACAGGCGTATGGCGATCGTTTCGCAGCACCCACCGCTTTTGAGGCCGTTTTACAAGACGGGCGCAAAGGGCGGAAAAATGGCAAAGGTTTCTATCTTTATACCTCGTCGCGCTGGCGGGGTAAGAAAAAGCCCGATCCCGCTCTCTATCGTCTGTTAAAACTGGAGGTAAAATCGCGGCAGAGCAGTGAGCAGATTGCTACGCGATGCGTGATGATGATGCTGAATGAAGCGGCACGCTGTTTAGAGGAAGGCGTGATTCGCTCAGCACGTGACGGCGATATCGGCGCGGTGTTCGGCATCGGCTTTCCGCCTTTTGTCGGCGGGCCGTTCCGCTATATGGATCAATTGGGTATTGCCAGTATCGTCAATACATTAGGTAATTTAATGCAGCAACAGGGCGACCGTTTTACTCCCTGCGACGCGCTGCGGCGGCGCACCGATATGCAGGAGAAATTTTACATTTCTGCATAAAAAGTGAATAGCCACAGCGATTCAGCGGGTTAGAAAAAGGGGCGCGCAGAGGGTCACCGGGAAGCAGTCTGAGAAGCTGCTTATTTATTAAACAACCAGTTGACCGGGCTAAGGCGTTGGGGTACAACACAGCGTTCATTCGCAGAATGAAGAGTCGACCAGCAGGCTGGTCGGCGATCTCTAATCAACAGCGGTGCTTTATGCAAGTTTTTATCATGCGTCACGGCGATGCTGCTCTCGAAGCGGCAAGTGATTCAGTAAGACCTCTTACTCATTGTGGTTGCAATGAATCACGTCAGATGGCGAGCTGGCTAAACGGCCAGGCACTGGATATAGAACGTGTACTGGTCAGCCCTTATCTGCGTGCAGAGCAGACACTGGCGACGGTACGTGAAGCGTTAAATCTACCGGCAGAACAGGAAGTGTTACCGGAACTTACCCCAGGCGGCGATCCGGGACTGGTGGCCTGCTATCTGCACACGCTGGCCAAAGAGGGCGTTAAATCGGTACTGGTGATCTCTCATCTGCCGTTGGTCGGCTATCTGGTTTCTGAACTCTGCCCGCAGGAAGCGCCGCCGATGTTTGCTACCTCCGCCATTGCCTGCATCAATTTCGATGCCGACAACTGCGAAGGCAAGCTGGAATGGCAGGTAAGTCCTTCCAAACTGGCAAAAGCGATGTAATCGGCGCTGGGCCGAATGACCGGCCCAATCCCTTCTTAAGGCAACTCAGGCGGTTGCCACTCTTCCACTTCAATCAATACCAACAGCGCCGCGTCGCCGCCAAACATTTTTGGCGCCTGATGAAAAGCCATCACGTGCGGATGCTGCGCCAGCCAGAGCGGCGTTTGCTGCTTGAGAATATGCTTGCCGTGGCCGGTCATCACGCTGGCGCAAAACAGATGCTCGCGACGACAGGCGGCGATCAGCGCACCCAGCTCCTGCTTGGCCTGCTGCTGCGTTAAGCCGTGCAGGTCGAGAAAAATCTCTGGCGTATAATCGCCGCGCCGCAATTTTTTCAGCTCGTAATGACTGACGTCGCTGCGTACATAGCGCACCGGACCCTCGGTAGATAACAACGGCTGAAACTCATCGGAAAAATAGTGGCTGTTATCAGCCTGCTCCGAAAGCAGACGTTTTAACGGCAGTTCCCGCGTTTTTACCCCTTTCTTATGCACGATGGTGTCATGTTTCAGCTTGCGCGTCCCCGTCATCAACTGGCGGAAAAGCGCTTTATCATCGCTGCTAAGCGGATCTTTTTTACTCATTGGATCGTCATTGTTACCAGAATAAGGCTGCATCCCAGCCGGTGGCGTTACCTTAACCTTAAGCGTAAACAAAAGTCAGCTTTTTCACGCTGCTGCGCTGAATTCTGCCCGGCTTCATGGCAAACTATCGGCCGATTCAGCAAATGGCCTGCGGAGGGCTACGTGGACAAAATTTTCGTCGATGAGGCAGTCAATGAACTGCACACCATTCAGGATATGCTGCGCTGGACCGTCAGCCGCTTCTCTGCGGCCGGTATCTGGTACGGTCACGGCACGGATAATCCCTGGGACGAAGCGGTTCAACTGGTACTGCCCACGCTCTGGCTGCCGCTCGATATCCCGGAAGATATGCGCAACGCGCGTCTTACCTCCAGCGAACGCCACCGCATCGTTGAGCGCGTGATTCGCCGCGTCAACGAGCGTATCCCGGTCGCCTATCTCACCAACAAAGCCTGGTTCTGCGGCCATGAGTTTTATGTCGATGAACGCGTGCTGGTGCCGCGCTCGCCGATTGGCGAGCTGATCGACAACTGCTTTGCCGGTCTGATCGACAGCGCGCCGCGTCACATTCTTGACATGTGCACCGGCAGCGGCTGCATCGCCATTGCCTGTGCTTACGCCTTCCCGGAAGCGGAAGTGGATGCGGTAGATATCTCCACTGATGCGCTGGCCGTTGCCGAGCAGAACATCGAAGAGCATGGCTTAATTCATCAGGTGACGCCTATTCGCGCCGACCTGTTCCGCGAACTACCTGCGGTGAAATATGACCTGATCGTCACCAATCCGCCCTACGTGGACGCGGAAGATATGGACGATCTGCCGGGCGAATATCGCCACGAGCCTGCGCTGGGGCTGGCGGCGGGCAGCGATGGCCTGAAGCTGGTGCGCCGTATCCTCGCCTGCGCGCCGAACTACATGAGCGAGCAGGGCGTGCTGATTTGCGAAGTGGGCAACAGCATGGTGCACATGATGGAGCAGTATCCCGACGTGCCCTTTACCTGGCTGGAGTTTGACAACGGCGGTGACGGCGTCTTTATGCTGACGCGCCAGCAGATCGTTGATGCGCAGCATCATTTCTCTTTCTACAAAGATTGATTGACGGGCGACTGATCGCCCCGCAACAAGGAACCACCATGGCCGGAAACAGTATCGGGCAACTTTTTCGAGTAACCACCTTTGGCGAGTCCCACGGTATTGCGCTGGGATGCATTGTTGATGGCGTGCCGCCGGGCATTCCACTGACCGAAGCTGATATTCAGCACGACCTTGATCGTCGTCGCCCCGGCACCTCGCGCTATACCACGCAGCGCCGCGAACCGGACCAGGTAAAAATCCTTTCCGGCGTTTTCGAAGGCGTTACCACCGGGACCACCATCGGCCTGTTGATTGAAAACACCGATCAGCGCTCGCAGGATTACGGCGCCATCAAAGATCTGTTCCGCCCCGGCCATGCTGATTACACCTATGAGCAAAAATATGGCCTGCGCGATTATCGCGGCGGCGGGCGCTCTTCCGCGCGTGAAACCGCGATGCGCGTCGCGGCGGGGGCGATTGCCAAAAAATATTTGCAGATAAAGCATAACATCCAGGTTCGCGGTTATCTGGCCCAGATCGGCGACGTTGCCTGCGAACTCAAGGACTGGAGCATCGTTGAGCAGAACCCGTTTTTCTGCCCGGATGCATCCCGGCTGGAGGCGCTGGATGAGCTGATGCGTAACCTGAAGAAAGAGGGCGACTCCATTGGCGCCAAAGTCACGGTGATGGCGGAAAATGTGCCGCCGGGCCTCGGCGAGCCGGTGTTCGATCGCCTTGACGCCGATCTGGCCCATGCGCTGATGAGCATCAATGCGGTGAAAGGCGTGGAAATCGGTGACGGCTTTGCGGTGGTGAATCAGCGCGGCAGCGAGCATCGTGATGAGATCCGCGCCAGCGGTTTCCAGAGCAACCATGCCGGCGGCATTCTCGGCGGCATCAGCAGCGGTCAGGTTATCAGCGCCAATCTGGCGATGAAACCGACCTCCAGCATCACGGTGCCGGGTAAAACCATTACGCGTCAGGGCGAAGAAGTGGAGATGATCACCAAAGGCCGTCATGATCCCTGCGTAGGGATCCGCGCGGTGCCGATCGCCGAGGCGATGATGGCGATCGTGCTGATGGATCATCTGCTGCGTCATCGCGCCCAGTGCGCCGATGTGGTTTCCACCGTGCCACGCTGGTGATGTTATGAAGCGCGCTTTACTCACCGTCGCGGCGCTGTTGTTCAGCGCCGCTGCCCTGGCAGCCACGCCCTGGCAGAGCATTCGTCATCCGATTAGCGGCACGCCTCAGTCGATTGGCGGCTTTGCCAATGGCTGTATCGTGGGCGCAGAGCCGCTGCCGCTCAGTTCGCCGGACTACCAGGTGATGCGAACGGATCAGCGCCGCTATTTCGGCCATCCCGACCTGATCCTGTTTATCCAGCGTCTCAGCACCCAGGCCAATAATTTACAGCTGGGCCAGGTACTGATCGGCGATATGGGTATGGCGGCGGGCGGGCGCTTTAACAGCGGTCACGCCAGCCATCAAACCGGTCTCGATGTCGATATCTGGCTGCAACTGCCGAAAAGCCGCTGGTCGACGCAGCAACTGCTGAAGCCGCAGCCGCTCGACCTGGTGGCCGCTGACGGCAAAAGCGTGCTGGCACGCCACTGGCAGCCGCAGATCGTCAGCCTGATCAAGCTGGCGGCGAAAGATGATCAGGTCTCGCGCATCTTTGTTAATCCGGCGATTAAAAAGCAGCTTTGCGTGGATGCCGGGGCCGATCGCGACTGGCTGCGCAAGGTGCGTCCGTGGTTTGCCCATCGCGCCCATATGCATGTGCGTCTGCGCTGCCCGCCGGAGAGCCTGGAATGTCAGGATCAAGCGCCGCCACCGCCGGGCGACGGCTGCGGCGCCGAGTTGGAAAGCTGGTTTGCGCCGAAAAAACCGGGCGCCGGTGCGCCGGTTAAACGCGAGCCGCCTCCGCTGCCGCCATCCTGTCAGGCGCTGCTGGATAAACATTTACTCTAAGGGATCACATGGATTGGTTCGTTGTCAGTCCGCTGGTTGTCGGACTGTTGTTTTTTGTGGCGATGCTGGCCGCCTTTATCGACTCTATCGCTGGCGGCGGCGGGTTGCTTACCGTGCCGTCGCTGCTGGCCGCCGGTCTGTCGCCCGCGCAGGCGCTGGCCACTAATAAGCTACAGTCGGTCGGCGGCTCTTTTTCCGCCAGCCTTTATTTTATTCGCCGTGGCGCGGTAAAGCTGAGCGAGCAGAGGCTGAACATCGCCATGACCTTTATCGGCGCGATTCTCGGCACGCTGCTGATTCAACATTTGCAGGCGGATATGCTGCGTCAGGTGCTGCCGCTGCTGCTGATCGCCATCGGCCTGTGGTTTTTGCTGATGCCGCGCCTCGGCGAGGAGGATCGCGCGCGACGCCTGCACGGTTTGCCGTTCGCCCTGCTGGGCGGCGGCTGCGTCGGCTTTTACGACGGCTTTTTTGGCCCCGGCGCCGGCTCTTTCTATGCGCTCGCGTTCGTCACCCTGTGCGGCTACAACCTGGCGAAATCCACGGCGCACGCCAAGATACTGAACTTCACCTCCAACTTCAGCAGCCTGCTGTTCTTTATGTTCGGCGGCAAAGTGGTCTGGGCAACCGGCTTAATCATGATGGTCGGCGCCTTTTGCGGCGCGCGACTGGGGGCAAGACTGGTGCTGAGCCGGGGTCAGAAGTTAATTCGACCCATGGTGGTGATCGTCTCGGCGGTAATGAGCGCCAAACTGCTGTGGGACAGCCACGGCAGCGAAATTCTGGCCTGGTTCGCCAGCCTGTAACCCTAACTCGTCACTCCGGGTGCCTGATGTCACAATGGCACCAGTTTTTTTGCATGAAGATACCATGACCACTACGCATCATTACCAACAGCTGATTACGCTGTTCGATCGCTGCTTCAGCGATGATTTTCAGACCCGCCTGATTAAAGGCGATGATGAACCCATTTATCTTCCGGCTGATGAGGAATCGCCCTGGAACCGGGTGGTGTTTGCTCACGGCTTTTACGCCAGCGCGTTGCACGAAATTTCGCACTGGTGCATTGCGGGCGCGGAGCGGCGCAAGCAGGTGGATTTCGGCTACTGGTACTGTCCGGATGGCCGTGATGCCCTGACGCAGAGCCAGTTCGAAGCGGTAGAAGTCAAGCCTCAGGCGCTGGAATGGATGTTTTGTGTTGGGGCGGGCTTTCCCTTCAACGTAAGTTGTGACAATCTCGACGGGGATTGTGAACCGGATCGCATCGGCTTTCAGCGCAAGGTTCACGCTCAGGTTATGTCCTATCTGGCGAACGGGATCCCCGCACGGCCAGCGCGTTTTATTGAGGAACTGGGTAAATTTTATGGCACGCCGCCGTTGACGGCGACACATTTTCCCTGGCCGGAAGATCTGTGTTGAACGGCGTGATGATGACGAAAGAGGAATTGAGATGATCGCAGAATTTGAAGCGCGTATTCTGGCCCTGATTGACGATATGGTTGACCACGCCAGCGATGATGAGCTGTTTGCCAGCGGTTATCTGCGTGGTCACCTCACGTTAGCCGTCGCGGAGATTGAGCATTCCGGCGAGCATACGCCGGAAGCGCTACAGATCCAGGTAACCAACAGCCTGCAAAATGCCATCGCTGCCGGTGAGCTTTCGCCGCGCGATCAGGCGCTGGTAATCGGCATGTGGGACAATCTGTTTTTACAGGCGCGTCAGTCCGCCTGATGGCAGGGCGGTTCGCCGCCCTTGCTGCTTATACCGCTTTCCCCTTCAGCAGTTTTCTCACCCAGTAACGATTCGGATTCAGCGCAGCCAGCGTGGCGGCATCCAGCGGCTGAGGCTCGCCCGCCAACTGCGCCGCTAATACTTCTGCCGCCAGCGGCGCGCTGCACAGTCCGCGCGAACCGAGCGCGCCCAGCAGATAAAGTCCCGGCCAGACCGGCGCGGCGGCAATCGTCTCCGCCTGGGTTCGCTGTCGGGAAAGATCCGCATACTGCGCCAGCGTGGCGTCATAATCCGGCACGCTGCCCGCCATAGCCAGATGATCGCGCGTGGCGCAGCGAACGCCCATGCGCGCCTCGCCCGCGCTGACATCGACATCGTGCGGCCATTCCACGTCCGGCAGGCAGCGCAGCAGGCGATCGCGATTCTCCTGCTGATCCTCAGCACGATAATGGGTATCCGTATCGCCGCGATGGTAGCTGGCACCGATACAGTGTGAGCTGAACTGCGGGCTGACCGGCGTAAGATAGCCATCGTAGCAGAGCACCGTTTTCAGCGCCGCCAGGCCGCCGCAGGAGGGCACATGGCTTACCTGACCCGCCACCGCATAGATCGGCAGTCTGGCGCTCTGGCTAAAGTCGCCTGAACGATGGCCTGTCGCCAGCACCACCTGCTGATGACGCACCGGCTGCCGTGCAGAAAAATGCAGTTCCCAGCCCGCATCGGTTTGCTGCAGATCGGTTAACGCATGCAGCCAGTGGATGCGTAATCCTTTTTCTTCCGCCAGCGTCAGCATTGACGCGGTAAGCTCCGCCGGCGACAGCCAGCCGCCTTCGGGATAAAAAATGCCGCCGCTGCCGAGGGCAACCCCTGCCAGCGCTTCGGCCTGAACGCAATCCACGCCGTGAGCAATCGCCTCAGGCAATCCCATGCTCAGCATCTGATCGATCTTCTCAGCGCTTTTGGCATCCCAGCCGAGCTGCAACACGCCGCTCCACTGGTGCTCAAAGTGCAGCGGCAAATTATCGTACAGACGGCGGGCAAAGCTGAAGGCGGCGGGGAAAAACTGCGCCAGCGCCGGATCGTGCTGATTGAGCAACGGATAGAGCGCCCCCTGACGGTTGCCGGAAGCGCCAAGGGCCGGAGCCGCATCGGCGCAATAGAGCGTTACGCGCCAGCCACGCCGCAGCAGCGCCAGCGCCAGGGTTGCGCTGGCGACACCGCCACCGATTAATGCAATCTCGTTACTGCCCGCCGCTGGCCGGGCGTACCAGGGCGTCGTGGCAGGCAGTGACGGCGCATCGTTCAGGCTGCCGCAGAGCATCTCCCGCTTGTGGCCGAAACCTTTGCGTTTGCTGACGTGAAAACCCGCCTGCTGCAAGCCGCGCCGCACAAAGCCCGCCGCGGTAAAGGTAGCAAGGCTGCCGCCAGGTCGCGCCATTTGCGCCATGGCGCTGAACAGCTCCGGCGTCCACATATCGGGATTTTTGGCCGGTGCAAAGCCGTCGAGAAACCAGGCATCAACCTGACGTTGCAGGCTGTCATCAAAACTCCCGATAAGCTGGTTAATATCGCCAAACCAGAGGTCCAGCGTAATACGGCCCTGATCGAACAGCAGGCGCTGACAGCCGGGCAGGGCGGCGGGCCACTGCTGCTGAAGCTGACTGGCGTATTCCGCCAGCTCCGGCCAGTGGGCATGCGCGGCGCTGAGATCGGCCTGCGTCAGAGGAAATTTTTCGCAGCTGATAAAGTGCAGACGCTTAAGCACTGCCTGCGGCTGCTGCGTGCGAAAGCGATCGAATGCCTGCCACAGGGCGAGAAAATTCAGGCCGGTGCCGAAGCCGGTTTCCGCTGCGATAAATAAGTCGCGATCGTGGCGGGCGAAACGCGCCGGAAGATCGTTGCCGCCAAGGAACACATAGCGCGTCTCTTCCAGGCCATTATCGTTGGAGAAATAGACGTCATCAAAAGCTCGGGAAACAGGTGTACCCTGTTCATTCCAGCTCAGCTTTGCATGTTCAACCGGGGTCAACTTCACAGGGAAAGGCTCACTCATCAGGCGGTAGCGCGATTTTAACCATCGCCGTGACATGACGCAAATTTACAAAAGGAAATGGCTGATCGGACTTGTTCGGCGTACAAGTGTAAGCTAGAGTGCTCCTCAATCAAAAGAAGTGGAAGAGGAAGAGTGAATGAAACGTGCAGTGATTACTGGCCTGGGTATCGTTTCCAGCATTGGTAATAACCAGCAAGAGGTTCTGGCATCCCTGCGTGAAGGGCGTTCCGGTATTACTTTTGCACAGGAGCTGAAAGATTCCGGCATGCGTAGTCACGTCTGGGGCAACGTCAAGCTCTCTAAGGACGAGATCGCCAGCCTCATCGATCGCAAAGTCCTGCGTTTCATGAGCGATGCATCAGCTTATGCTTATATCTCTATGCTGGAAGCGGTGAAAGATTCCGGCCTGACCACTGAACAGTACCAGAATAATCCGCGCGTTGGCCTGGTGGCCGGTTCGGGCGGCGGTTCGCCGTTCTACCAGGCGGCCAGCGTTGACGGCATGCGAGCCAAAGGCCTGCGCGGCGTGGGACCTTATATGGTCACCAAAGCGATGGCTTCCGGCGTTTCAGCCTGTCTGGCGACGCCGTTTAAAATTCACGGCGTGAACTACTCCATCAGCTCTGCCTGCGCCACTTCCGCACACTGTATCGGTAACGCGGTCGAGCAGATCCAGCTGGGTAAACAGGATGTGGTGTTTGCTGGCGGCGGCGAAGAGCTGTGCTGGGAAATGTCCTGTGAATTCGATGCGATGGGCGCACTCTCGACCAAATACAATGAGACGCCGGAAAAAGCGTCACGTACCTATGACGCCGAGCGCGACGGCTTCGTTATCGCCGGCGGCGGCGGCATGGTGGTGGTGGAAGAGCTGGAACATGCGTTGGCGCGTGGCGCGCACATTTATGCCGAGGTTGTCGGCTACGGCGCGACCTCAGACGGTGCGGATATGGTTGCCCCGTCAGGCGAAGGCGCAATCCGCTGTATGCGTATGGCGATGCAGGGCGTGGATACCCCGATCGACTATCTGAACACGCACGGCACCTCCACGCCGGTTGGCGATGTGAAAGAGCTGGGTGCGATTCGCGAAGTGTTTGGCAATAAATCACCGGCGATGTCGGCAACCAAAGCGATGACCGGCCATTCACTGGGTGCGGCAGGCGTGCAGGAAGCGATCTACACCCTGCTGATGCTGGAGCACGGCTTTATCGCACCAAGCATCAACATCGATCAGCTGGATGCGGCGGCGGAAGGCCTGAACATTGTGACCAAACCTACCGAGCAAAAGCTGACCACCGTGATGTCCAACAGCTTCGGTTTCGGCGGTACCAACGCCACCCTGACCATGCGTAAATATTCCGCCTGATCCGTCAGGCAAATCTGAGGCGCCGATGCAGGAACCTCATCCAGAGCCAGCGATGCTGGCTCTGAGTTTTTGACATCCTCTCAATCCCTTGCCACACTCCTGACCCGCAGTCTCTCGTTTCGTATGCGTTTACGTTAACCAATGCACGCCTTTTCTCTTTAATCAGAGAATATCTTCATGTGTGCAAGGATTTTGCCATTCCGGCAGGTCTCTGAACAGGGAGTTACGTTATTCATGCCGTCTGCATCCGTTAAGCCATCCGCTTCCCCAACCTTTTCGCTGGCCTGTGCCGCTTTTGCTGTGTTTCTGACTTATCTCACCGCCGGGCTGGCGCTGCCGGTTATACCGCTCTATGTCCATCAGTCGCTGGGAATGAATAATGTGATGGTCGGCGTGGCGGTCGGCATACAGTTTTTCGCCACGCTGCTGACGCGCGGCTTTGCCGGGCGCAGAGCCGATCAGCATGGCGCAAAGCTCACCACGCAACAGGGAATGTTCGCTATCGTGCTGGTAGGGATAGCTTACCTGGCCGCCGCGCTATTGCCGTTGCCGCCGCTGGCGACCTTTGGCCTGCTGGCGCTGGGGCGTCTGCTGCTGGGCTTTGGTGAAAGCCTGCTGTTGACCGGCAATCTCACCTGGGGCATGGGGCTGGTGGGGCAGAAACGTTCCGGCCTGGTGATGTCCTGGAACGGGATGGCGATTTACGGCTCGCTGGCCGCTGGCGCGCCCCTTGGGCTGCTGATTTATCACCGCTGGGGCTTTGCCGGCGTAGGGGGCGTCGCGATTGTATTGCCGCTGCTGGCGCTGTTGTGCAACTGCTGGATAAAGGCAGTGCCGGTGCTGGGCGGCGAGCGTCCATCGCTGCGCAGCGTGGTGCGCAGCATTTTTCAGCCGGGCCTGGCGCTGGCGTTACAGGGCGTGGGATTTGCGGTAATCGGCACCTTCACCTCGCTCTATTTCGCCGCGCAGCACTGGAATAACGCAGGTCTGGCGCTCACCGCCTTTGGCCTGGCGTTTGTGCTGGTACGTCTCTTATTCGGCGGTTTGCCCGATCGTCACGGCGGCATCCGGGTTGCGCTGGTTTCGTTGCTGGTTGAGGCCGCTGGCCTGCTGCTGCTGACGCTGGCAACCCAGGGATGGATAGCGCTGTTGGGCGCGGCGCTGACCGGTGCCGGCTGCTCGCTGATTTTCCCGGCGCTGGGCGTGGAGGTAATCAAGCGCGTTGCGCCGCAGATACGCGGTACGGCGCTGGGCGGCTTTTCCGCCTTTCAGGACATCGCCTATGGCGCCAGCGGCCCGCTGACGGGGCTGCTCGCCACTGCTGCGGGTTATGGCGCGGTTTATGCCGCCGGGGTGTTCTGCGCGCTGCTCGGCGTTATGGTGACCCTGCGTTTTTCCCGTAGCGGCTGAACAGCTGCGCCAGTTTGTCGCAGCCCGCGACAATCTCTGCGCGCTCCAGGGCGGAGAAACCCAGAATCCAGCCCGGCGTCGCCGTGGCACCAGTATAAAGCGGCGACAGGCGTGGCAAGGTCAGGCCGAGCTGTGCAGCCTGCGCCGTGAGCCGTGCTTCATCGCCATGATTCAGCGTGACAGTAAGCTGCAGACCGCCCGGCGCAGGCTGCGGCCGAAGCCAGTCAGTGAGCTTTGTTTCCAGCTGTTGCAGCAGCAGGTCACGTCGGCTGTGATAGAGCTGACGCATCAGGCGCAGATGGCTGGCAAAATGGCCCTGCTGTAAAAAAGCCGCTGTCACCGCCTGCGGCAGCAGCGCGCTGTGTCCATCCATCAGGCTACGCGCCTGGCCGAACGGCGCTACCAGCTCCGACGGCAATATCATCCAGGCAAGGCGCAAAGAGGGAAACAGCGATTTAGAAAAGGTGCCGAGATAGATGACGCGCTCATAGCGATCGAGTCCCTGCATAGCAGGCACAGGTCGATCTTCATAATGAAATTCGCTGTCATAGTCATCTTCAATCAGCCAGCTATTATGCTGGCGCGCCTGGTTAAGCCAGTGCAGGCGGCGCGCCAAACTCATGGTTACGCCGGTGGGATAGTGATGCGAAGGCGTGAGATAAATCAGCTTCGCGCCCCCGGCGGTGGGCACAGCGCCTTCGCCATCCAGCGCTATGCCGCGACAGCGTGCGCCGGCAGTAAGAAAAGCGTTGCGCGCGCCGGGATAGCACGGCTCTTCCAGCCAGACCTCATCGCCAGGATCGAGAAACATCATTGCCAGTAACTGCAGCGCCTGTTGGGAACTGGTCAGAATCACCACCTGGCCGGGCCGACAGCGCACACCGCGCGACAGCGCAACATAGTCAGCTACCGCTTCACGCAGCGGCATATAGCCCAGCGGATCGCCATAGCGCATCACCGCAGCGCCCAGTGACCGCTGCGCACTGGCGGTTAAGCGCCGCCAGAGCAGATGCGGAAAAGCGCGTAACTCCGGCGAACCAGCGGCAAAAGCGTGCGGAAAAGGTGGATCCTGACAGCCGCCGGTTATCAGCACCTGCTGGCCGCGGGCAGAAAAGGCAGGAGGGCGGACAGAGCGTTTAACCTGCGGCGCGGCGGGAAGCGTAATCGCTACAAAAGTGCCGCGTCCGGTTTCGCGCAGCAGATAACCTTCGCTTTCCAGCTGACCATAAGCTGCCTCCACCGTCACGCGGGAGAGGCTCAGATCCCCGGCCAGCTGGCGCGTGGAAGGCAGCTTTTGCTCATAGCGTAAATGGCCGGCAGCGATGGCCTGCCGCAAGGTTGCGCAGAGACGATCGCGCAACGTGCCTTGCGTCTGATGTTGAAAAAGTTGCAGCAGCGGGGAAGTCATATGGGTCTTATCACCGGGCAGAAATGGGTATCATCCAGCAGTCCACTTTGCCGTACACTGGACCCACTACACAACAGGAGATTCGCTATGTCATTCGTACTCGCCTTTCCCGCCGCCAGCGCGCAACAAAGCCTCGACTATTTGCGCCACAAGCTCGCCTTCTATACCGATGCCTGGGATCTGGCGGAAGATTTAGCGCAGGGCAGCACGGCAATCGTGGCGATCGATGCGCGCGCTAAAGAGGCTTACCGCAGCGGCCATATCTGCGGCGCGATCGGCTTTCCCCACCGCACCATAAATGCGGCAAGCACCGCGCATCTGGATCGCAGCAAAGTCTATGTCACCTATTGCGACGGCATTGGCTGTAACGGTTCCACCAAAGCGGCGCTAAAGCTGGCGGAGCTGGGCTTTCAGGTGAAGGAGTTGATTGGCGGACTGGATTTCTGGAAGCGCGACGGCCATCCGCTGGCCTGGGGCGATGCGCCGGGAGAGTGGCCCGGCACGACGCCAGCCGCAGAGTGCGGCTGCTAATTCAGAGAAAAATCCACAGCAAAAACGCGATAACCAGCAGCGCGACAAACGCGCTGAAGAAAGGGCGCTGCGCCAGCGGCTGTAGCACCGGCGGCAGCGAAGCGCCGAAGGGATGCCAGATTGGCTGCGGCTGAATGTCGCTGGCTGCCAGCGGCAATTCCTGGTTCTTCTCGGCGCGGCGGGCAAACAGCAGATTAAGCAGATCCTGCGTCTGGGCGGCAGTCAGCACCGTCTGCGGCATCGCCTGAAAGCGCTGCTGACTGTAATCTTCCAGCAAGCGCTGTTCCGCATGATCCAGCGGCTGCTTCAGCGAGGCCTCCACCAACTGCAACGTCGGAGCGCTATGCTGGCTCAGCGTCTGACGCACCTGCAAATATTGCGTCAGCAACGGAAAGTGGCGTGACGGAACCGGATCGCCGCTTTTCAGATTCACCAGTTTCAGCGCCGATGCCCAGATTTTCACCGAAGGTTCACCGGTCGCCGCCGCCAGGCGGGCGATCTGCTGGTTCAGCGTCTGATGTTCCGCCGGTAACAGGGTGCGATCGGTAATACGCGTCTGCTGCGGCTGCGGAATCGCCATCTGCCCGTTCTGCAGCATGGTAAGCACCTGGCGCAGCTGATCCTGCGACAATGCGCTCAGCACCGTCTGGCCGAACTGCTGACGGATAAAATCACTCACCGCCTGACGATTATTGCCCTGCGGCAGCTTCTCAGTCAGCTGCTGGAGCAGTTGACGCGTGGCATGACCATTCTGCACCTGAGTCAGACGGGTAGTGAGATACTGCTCCGCCAGGGGAAAGTGACGCGACTGAAGTTCAGCATCGTTTTTAACCCCAACTTCATGACGCACGCCAGCCCACAGCTCAGCGCCTTTCAGGGTGCTGAGCGACATGATGCGCACGATTAACCGTTCCAGCGTGGTGCGCTGCGTCGGTGAAAGCGGCTGCTCGCCGGGGGCGGAACCGGGGCGCGTAGCGCCAGATTGTGCGGTAACAGATGAGCGATCGCCCACCGGCACACCGGGGCCGCTAAGAGGTTGCATGGCGGAATCCTTGGAAAACGGGTCAGCTCCGGGTGCGCCGGAAGGGGAATGCGCCATGATAACAAAAGCCCCCGGGAAATCCCACGGGGGCGGCATTGAATCGCAATAAAGCGCGGCAGTTATTTTGCCTGAGCCAACGCCAGACGCTTGCGTCGCCAGCGTTTCCACAGCGGCGGCACCACCAGGATCACCACGGCCAGCACCAGCAGCACTTTACAGATCAGGCTTTCCCACAGAATCGGCAGGCTGCCGTTACTGATAGAGAGGGCGCGGCGCAGGTTTTGCTCCAGCATTTCACCCAGCACAAAGCCGAGGATCAGCGGCGACATCGGGAAATCCATCTTGCGCAGGATGTAGCCAAAAATGCCCAGTCCGACCATCAGCAGCAGATCAAAGGTGGTGCTGTGCACCGCATAAACCCCTACCGCGGAGATGGTGGCGATAGCCGGCACCAGGAACCAGAACGGAATGCTCAGCATGCGGGCAAAGATATTAATCATCGGGATGTTCATGATCAGCAGCATCACGTTGCCAATAAGCAGCGCCGCGATCAAGCCCCAGACGATATCGGGCTGCTCGGTAAACATCGCCGGACCAGGGGTGATGTTATACAGCGTCAGTGCACCTACCATTACCGCTGTAGTGCCAGAACCCGGTATCCCCAGCGTCAGCATCGGAATAAAGGAGCCGCAGGCGGAAGCGTTATTGGCGGCTTCCGGCGCCGCCACGCCACGAATATCCCCCTTGCCGAACTGGCCGCTGTCGCCGCT
Organism: Pantoea osteomyelitidis; assembly: GCF_044342975.1. NCBI lineage: Bacteria > Pseudomonadati > Pseudomonadota > Gammaproteobacteria > Enterobacterales > Erwiniaceae > Pantoea > Pantoea osteomyelitidis. The sequence continues at coordinate 1,809,629 of NZ_JBGFSN010000004.1, read as the reverse complement.
GATCTTCTTCTCGGTCATCCAGGCGATGGCGCTGGCGATGGTAGCACCTGCGCCAGGCAGGACGCCGACAAAAAAGCCGAGGAACGAAGAGCGCAGGGTAGCGCCAGTGGCCATCGCCGCCTCTTTCATGTTGAACATCATGCGGCCGCTGGCGCGTACCGCCTTCTGGCCGCTGTGGGTGGATTCCAGCATCAGCAGAATCTCGCTCACCGAGAACAGACCAATCACCACTACCACAAACTGAATGCCGTCAGAAAGGTGCACGCTGCCAAAGGTGAAGCGATAAACGCCGGTATTGGCATCCACGCCCACCGTTGCCATCCCCAGGCCAATCAGCGCAGCCAGAAACGATTTCAGCGGATTATGGCTCATCATGCTGCCGAGACAGGCGATGGCAAACACCATCAGGGCGAAATATTCCGCCGGACCGAAGGCCAATGACCAGTTCGCCAGCATCGGCGCGAACAGGATAATACCCAGAATCGCAATTGTGGAGCCGACAAAAGAGCTGACCGCCGAGATAGAGAGCGCCACGCCTGCCTTACCCTGCTGCGCCATCGGATAGCCATCCAGCGCCGTCATGATGGCGCCGGCGTCGCCCGGAACGTTGAGCAAAATAGAGGAGATACGGCCGCCATACTCACAGCCGATATAGACCGTTGCCAGCAGGATCAGAGCCGACTCGGCGGGCAGATGCAGCGCGAACGCCAGCGGCATCAATATCGCTACGCCGTTAATCGGACCAAGGCCGGGCAGCAGCCCGACAATGGTGCCGATAAAGCAGCCGATCAGCGCAATCATCAGGTTGCCTGGCGTCATGGCGACGGCAAAGCCCTGCATCAGAAAAGACCAGGTTTCCATAAGGTACTCCTTTAACTCAGCCAGCCGCCGAGCGGCAGCGTGACGTCGAGCAAGCGATCAAAAGCCCAGAACAACGCGATGCCCATAACCAGACCAGACACTGCCGCAGCCCACCAGCGCGCGCCGAACAGCAGGCCCATGCCGAAGGTCAGCAGCGTTGTCATCAGCGGGAAGCCGACGGATTCGAACAGCCAGCCATAAATCGCCAGCATCAGGCTCAGCGCCAGCAGACGTTTCAACATGCCGTTGGTGGGCCACGTCACCGGATCCGGCTTGCGGAACAGCATCAGCAGGGCGCAGAACGCCATCAGCCCGAGGATCAGCATCGGAAAGGGGCGTGGCCCTACCGGTTCATAGCTGTAATCGCTATGAAGATCCCAGGCAACGATCAGGCCGCCCAGACAGAGCAGCAGCCAAAGAGTTGCAAAAATACGATCGCTCATCACGACCTCCGCTTATTTTGCCAGGCCAAACGATTTTGCCTGCTCGCGATAGTCGGTTACCTGTTTTTTCACATAGGCATCCAGCTCGTTGCCGAACATGTTGAACTCAAACAGGCCGCGCAGATCGCGCTGCTTTTTAAACTCGTCGGTCTCGACCATTTTTTTGAAAGCCGCTTCCCACCATTGATAATCGGCGTCGCTCACTTTCGGGCCGAGGTAAAAGCCGCGGATCACTGGCCACTCCACGTCGTATCCCTGTTCTTTTGCCGTCGGCACCTGCGCCAGCTGACCCGGCAGACGCTTGTCGGACATCACCGCCAGCACGCGCAGCTTGCCTGCCTGCAGGTGCGGCACCATTTCGCTCATATCGCCGGAAACCACCTGAATGTGATTGCCCAGCAGCGCGGTAACCGGCTCGCCGCCGCCTTCAAAAGCGACGTAACGCATTTTGCGCGGATCGATACCTGCTTCACGCGCCAGCAGCGCAGTTTTCATCCAGTCCTGGCTGCCGATAGAGGCGCCTGCGCCTACCACCACTTTGGTGGGATCCGCTTTCATCGCCGCCATTAGCTCCTTCAGGTCCTTCCAGGGCGCGTCGGCGCGCACCGCAATCATGCCGTAATCGGTGCCCACCGCTGCCAGCCACTTCACATCGTCCACCGAATAGCGGCCAAATTTGCCCTGCGACAGATTCAGCAGCGAGCCGCCGGAGAAAGCAACCACGGTGCCCGCTTCCGCCGGGCGCTGGGCAATAATGGCGTTATAGGCCACCGCGCCCACGCCGCCAGGCATATAGGTCACACGCATCGGTGTGGTGATCTGCTGCGTCTCCTGCAGGGAAACCTGCAGCAGCTTACAGGTCAGGTCGAAACCGCCACCTGGTTTGGCCGGGGCGATACATTCGGTACGAGAGGGGGCGTCTGCCGCAAAAGTGGCCTGCGTCGCCAGGCAAAGCAGGGTGCTGGCTAACGCGGTGCGGATCATTTTTTTCATCTGTCGCTCCATTCTTTCTTCCAGAGTGTGATTGCTCCCGAAATTTCGGGGTTGTTGAATTGTTAAAACAGTAACCTTTCATTTACCTTTCACTGCCCGGAAAAAATGACAGGATGTGATATGCGTCTCTTACTGGTTGAAGATACGGCTGAACTGGCGCGCTGGTTACAAAAAGCGCTGACGCAAAAGGGATTTGCTGTGGACTGGGTAGCAGACGGCATGGCGGCGGATCATGTGTTGCAGAGCGAGCAGTATGCGCTGGTAGTACTGGATGTCTCGTTGCCGCGGCTGGATGGCCTGGAGGTGCTGGCCCGCCTGCGCAAACGCGGGCAAGCGGTGCCGGTGCTGTTGCTGACCGCGCGCAGCGCACTCAGCGACCGCGTGCGTGGTCTGAATCAGGGAGCGGACGACTATCTCACCAAGCCTTTTGAGCTGGAGGAGCTGGAAGCGCGCATCCGTGCGCTGCTGCGCCGCAGCCAGGGGGAAGGGCAGATGGCGCAGGTGCAGGTATTTGGCGATCTGCTGCTCGACAACGAAGGCTATTTTCTGCTGGCGGAAAAACCACTGGCGCTGACGCCGCGCGAAGCCAGCGTGTTGACCACCCTGATGCAGCGGCGAGGCCGTCCGGTCTCGCGCCAGCAGCTTTATGAGCAAACTTTTACCCTGGCGGATGAAGCCAGCCCGGAAAGCATTGAACTCTACATTCATCGCGTACGGAAAAAACTCACCGGCAGCAATGTCTCGATTGTGACGTTGCGCGGGCTGGGCTACAGCCTGGAGTGTCGTCCGTGCGCCTGATCCATTCGCTGCGCGGTGAACTGCTGGTCTGGCTGGGTCTGCCGCTGCTGTTGCTGTGGGGGCTTTCCGTCTATACCCATTATCAGAGTGCGCTTCATGCCGCGAATCAGGCCTACGATCGCGCGCTGCTCGCCTCGGCGCGCACCGTGGCGGAGCGGCTGGAAGTGCGGCACGGCCATCTGGAGGTGGATGTGCCGTGGGTGGTACTCGACAGCTTTGAACGCAACATGAATGACCGGCTCTTTTATCAGGTGATTTCACCGGAAGGCAAGACTCTTTCCGGCTACAGCGATTTGCCGCCCATTCCGCCCACCAGCGCGATGTCGGATGCGTATCCTGCGCTGGTTTACTTTTATAACGCCCGTTACAAACAGCAGCGTATTCGCGTCGCGGCGCTCTGGCAGCCGGTCAGCGAGGCGGGATTTGAAGGCATGGCGCTGGTGCTGGTGGCGGAGACGGTTAACTCGCGTCAGGCCTTTGCTGATGGGATATTGCGCACCGCGCTGCTGAGTCAAAGCCTGCTGGTGTTGATGACGCTGCTGCTGGCTGGCCTGATGCTGCGTCGGGTGCTACGCCCGCTGCGGCGGCTGTCGCGCATTATGCTGCGACGCGACTCCGGCGAGCTGACGCCGCTGCCGTCGTTGCTTCCCTGGTCCGAACTGCAGCCGCTGATCGTGGCGTTTAATCGCTATCTTGAACGCCTGCGCGGCCTGCTGGCGCGTCAGGAACGCTTCAGCGCCGATGCGGCCCATCAGCTGCGCACGCCGCTCACTATCCTGAAAACCCAGGTCGGTCTGGCACTGAGCAGCAATCAGCCAGAGCAGTGGCAGGAGAGCTTGCAGGGAATGCGCCATACGCTTGATGATACGATTTTACTCACCGACCGGCTGTTGCAGCTGGCGCGCATCAAGGCGCGCCACGGCGAGGACAAACCGGTAGAGCGGGTTGACCTGGCGGCGGTGGTGCGCGACGCCTGCTTTATCTGCTACCCGGCGGCGCGTAATAAAGAGATCGATCTCGGTTACGAAGGAGATGAGCAATGCCTGGTGCTGGGCGATCCGCTGCTGCTGGCGGAACTGTGCGCAAACCTGCTGGATAATGCTATCAAATACTCACCCGCACAGGGCACGGTAACGGCCCGCGTGCGAAATAACGAAGTGGAGATCGAAGACAGCGGGCCGGGGATTGCCGAAGCGGAACAGCAGCAGGCGCTACAGCCGTTTCAGCGACTGGAAAACAGCAGCCAGCACCCCGGCGCGGGCATAGGGCTGGCGCTGGTTAATGATATCTGCGCCTGGCACGGCGCGCAGATGACGTTGGGACGCAGCGCGACGCTGGGCGGGCTGCGGGTAAGGGTGCGCTTCAGGCCGCCGGGGTAACCTTTTTGCCTGTGCTAAGCGGTATTTTCAGGCGCTGCGCGACGATCACCCCCGCCAGCGTCAGGCCACCGCCGATCCAGTGATAGCTGTGCAGCTGCTCATGCAGAAACAGCACGGCAATGATGGCGGTAAAGACCGGCACCAGGTTCATAAAAATGCTGGCGGTGCTGGCGCCGAGGCGCTGCACGCCCTGAATCCAGAGAAAGGGCGCAATAATCGATGCCGGAATACCGGCAAACAGCACCAGCGGGATGTTTTCCCTATTTAACTGCACCGATGGCGCCAGCAAAAAGCCGGGCGTCAGCAGCAGCACGCCAAATAGAATCTGCACGTACAGGCTCTGCCAGTTCGGTAACGGCAGCGACCAGCGTTTGGTCAGCACGCCATATAATGCATAGGAGGTGGAGGCGGCAAGCATCATCAGCTCGCCTCGGCCAAGCCCGTGGCTCAGCAGCTGTTGCAGGTTGCCCTGACTTACCAGCCAGACCAGACCGGCAAAGGAAACCACGCCGCCAACTAAAATTCCCAGCGTGGGCGCCAGACGTAGAATCACCAGACTGAGCAGCACCGTGAGCAGCGGGATCAAGGCGTTAAGAATGCCCATAAACAGCGCGGTGACGCTGTGCGCGGCGTAATAGGCCAGGCTCTGATAAAGCACCATCCCCAACAATCCGAGGATCAGCAGGCGCCACCATTGCGCTTTGATCTGCTGGCGGTTGCGCCAGACGCCCGGCAGCACGAACGGCGTCAGAGCGAGCAGCGCCAGCAGCCAGCGATAAAAGGAGATGGCGGCAGGATCAATAGCATTAGCCGACACTTTGCTGACAATGGCGTTAACCGACCAGATCAGAACGGCAAACAGAGGAAACAGAAAAGTCATTTATAAACCCTTAAAACAGCCGAATGCGCGCAGTGTACGCCTCTCTTTTTGCGGCACACAGCGAAAAATAGCGATGATTTCACCTGAATAACCTCGCGCACAATTGGAAAAAGGCGAACTGTGTTTTCATTTCCCCTTTGTGCCAGAATAACCCTCTTTAATCAGCAAGAGACAGGAACCGCGCTGTGAAAATTCTCGTCGATGAAAACATGCCTTATGCCCTTGAGTTATTCAGCCGTACCGGTGAAGTGAAAGCGGTGCCGGGCCGGCCGCTGCCGGAAGCGGAACTCGCTGACGCTGAAGGGCTAATGGTGCGCTCGGTCACTAAGGTCAATGAAGCGCTGCTCCAGAGCACCGGGGTGAAGTTTGTTGGCACCGCGACCGCCGGTACCGATCACATTGACGAAGCCTGGCTTGCCGAAGCCGGAATCGCCTTTTCCGCCGCGCCGGGCTGCAACGCCATTGCGGTGGTGGAGTATGTGTTCTCCGCGTTGTTGCTACTGGCGGAGCGCGACAGCTTCCGGCTCACCGATCGTACCGTGGGTATCGTTGGCGTCGGCAACGTGGGACGTCGCCTGCAGGAGCGTCTTGAAGCCTGGGGCGTGAAAACCCTGCTGTGCGATCCGCCGCGCGCCGATCGCGGCGACGAGGGCGATTTTCTCTCGCTTGATGCCCTGGTGGCGCAGGCGGATATCCTGACCTTCCATACGCCGCTGTTTAAGGAAGGGCCGTACAAAAGCTGGCATCTGGCCGACAGCGCGCTGCTGATGGCGCTGAAGCCCGACACCATTCTGATCAACGCCTGCCGGGGTCCGGTAGTGGATAACGCGGCGCTGCTGGAGGTGATGAAGATGCGTCCCGATCTGAGCGTGGTGCTGGATGTCTGGGAGCCGGAGCCGGAGCTTTCTCTCGATCTGCTTGAGAAGGTCGATATCGCCACCGCCCATATCGCCGGTTATACCCTGGAAGGCAAGGCGCGCGGCACCACCCAGGTATTTGAAGCCTGGAGCGCCTTTATCGGCCAGCCGCAGCAGGTGGCATTGGAGACGCTGCTGCCCGCGCCGGAATTCGGCGAGATTAGCCTGCACGGCGCGCTCGATCAGCCAACGCTGAAACGTCTGGTCCATCTGGTGTATGATGTGCGCCGCGACGATGCGGATCTGCGCAAGGTTGCCGCGACGCCGGGTGAGTTTGACCGCCTGCGCAAAACGTACCAGGAGCGGCGCGAGTGGTCATCATTGCGGGTGCTGTGCGACGATGCCGCTGCTGCCGACATGCTGACGCAGCTCGGCTTCCGGGCGGTTTATCAACCGGCCGTTGAGTAATAATGAAACTTACCCCGCATGTTGGGTAAAAATCTGAATCCCCGGGCGGTGAATATCACCGCCTTCTGTTTTTATGTCATTGTCTGGAGTAAACCAACATGTCTGACGGCTGGAATATTGCGCTACTGGGCGCGACAGGCGCAGTAGGGAACGCTGTACTGGAACTGCTGGCGGAACGCCAGTTCCCGGTTGGTGAGTTATATCTGCTGGCGAGCGAAAACAGCGCCGGCGAAAACCTGCGCTTCGAGGGAAAAACGCTTTATGTGCAGGATGCGGCAGCGTTCGACTGGTCGCAGGCGCAGCTGGCCTTTTTTGTCGCGGGCGCAGAGGCAGCGGAGCGTTACGCCGAAGAGGCGGCCAGCGCGGGCTGCCTGGTGATTGACAGCAGCGATCGTTTTGCGCTGGATCCCGATGTGCCACTGGTGGTGCCGGATGTCAATCCGCAGGTGCTGGCGGATTATCGTAATCGCAACATCATCAGCGTGGCCGACAGCCTGGTAAGCCAGCTGCTGACCGCCATCAAACCGCTGGTGGATGCGGCAGGCCTGGGACGTTTGCAGGTCACTAACCTGATCTCTGTCTCCAGCCACGGCAAAAGCGCGGTGGATGGGCTGGCGGGCGAAAGCGCGCGTTTGCTGAACGGCGTGCCGGCGGATGAGTATCACTTTGGCCGTCAACTGGCGTTCAACCTGCTGCCGCAGCAGGTGGACAGCAGCGGCAGCGTGCAGAGCGAGCATCGCCTGGTGGATCAGGTACGCAAGGTGTTGCAGGACGAGGGTTTGCCGATTGCGGTGAGCAGCGTGCAGGCGCCGGTTTTCTACGGCAACGCGCAGATTGTTCATCTGGAGAACCTGCGTCCGCTGTCGGCGGACGAGGCGCGCGATGAGCTGTCACGGGGGGAGGATATCAACCTGAGCGAGGAGAACGATTATCCTACCCAGGTGAACGACGCTACCGGCAATGGCCAACTGAGCATCGGCTGCGTGCGCAACGATTACGGCATTCCGGAACTGCTGCAGTTCTGGTCGGTGGCGGATAACATCCGTTTTTCCGGCGCGCTGATGGCGGTTAAAACCGCCGAGAAGCTGGTGCAGGAGTATCTGTACTGATGTCCGACAGCAACACTCTGAAGCTGGCGTTGGGCGTAGAGTATGACGGCAGCCGCTATTATGGCTGGCAGCGGCAGCAGGAAGTGCGCAGCGTGCAGGAGAAGCTGGAGCGCGCGCTGTCGAAGGTAGCGAATCATCCGGTCAGCGTGTTTTGCGCTGGCCGTACCGATGCGGGCGTGCACGGCACCGGCCAGGTGGTGCATTTTGAAACCTTTGCTCAGCGCGCCGATGGCGCCTGGACGCTGGGCATCAACGCCAACTTGCCGGACGACATTGCCGTTCGCTGGGTTAAAGCGGTGCCGGACGAGTTTCACGCGCGCTTCAGCGCCACCGCGCGTCGTTACCGTTATGTGATCTACAATCAGCGCCTGCGACCGGCGATTCTCGGCCGCGGCGTGACGCACTTTTACCATCCGCTCGATGCGGAAAAGATGCACCGTGCCGGTCAGTGCCTGCTGGGCGAAAATGACTTTACCTCGTTTCGCGCCGTGCAGTGCCAGTCGCGCACCCCCTGGCGCAACGTGATTCATCTCAACGTCACGCGGCAGGGGCCTTATGTGATTGTGGATATCAAGGCCAACGCCTTTGTGCATCACATGGTACGCAACATCGTGGGCAGTCTGATGGAGATCGGCTGCGGCAACCAGCACGAGGGCTGGATGGCGGAACTGCTGGCGGCGAAAGATCGTACGCTGGCGGCGGCAACGGCGAAAGCGGAAGGGCTTTATTTAGTGGCGGTGGATTATCCATCCCATTTTGATTTACCTCAGCCGCCGATGGGACCACTGTTCCTCGCGGATTAACCGTTAATCAGAGGATGTAAGGGAGCGTTATGGAGTTCATCCATTTTATCGTCGATTTTATTCTGCATATTGATGTGCATTTAGCCGAGCTGGTGGCGCAGTACGGCATCTGGATTTACGCCATTCTGTTCCTGATCCTGTTTTGCGAAACCGGTCTGGTGGTAACGCCGTTTCTGCCGGGGGATTCGCTGCTGTTTGTCGCCGGCGCGCTGGCCGCGCTGCCGGGCAACGATCTGAATGTGCATCTGCTCGCGGCGCTGCTGGTAGTGGCTGCGGTGCTGGGCGATGCCCTGAACTACACCATCGGTCGTCTGTTCGGCGAGAAACTTTTCAGCAACCCCAACTCGCGCATTTTCCGGCGCAGCTATCTCGATAAAACCCACGCTTTTTACGAGCGTCACGGCGGAAAAACCATTATCCTTGCGCGCTTCGTTCCTATTGTGCGCACCTTTGCGCCCTTTGTGGCCGGGATGGGGCACATGTCTTATCGCCACTTTGCGCTGTTCAACATCAGCGGCGCGCTGGCGTGGGTGCTGCTGTTCTCCTATGCGGGTTACCTGTTTGGCGACCTGCCGGTGGTGCAGGAGAACCTGAAGCTGCTGATCGTGGCGATTATCGTGGTCTCGATCCTGCCGGGGATCATTGAAATCTGGCGCCATCGCCGTCAGGGCCGCCAGCAAAAACAGCCTTAATAACGGGTTACGCTCAGGGGTTCGACCAGATTTTTATCCACAGCGGGTACGGGTTGTGGTTTAATGAGCGACATTTATGGTCTGCTGAAGATGATTTCAGCAGCAACAAGAAGACTGGACCAGGTCAGATTTAAACAGAAAGGTCATCAATGAGCTGGATTGAACGCATTCTCAATAAAAGCAATATCACACCGACGCGCAGAGCAAGTATTCCTGAAGGCGTCTGGACCAAGTGCGACAGCTGCGGTCAGGTACTCTACCGCGCCGAGCTGGAGCGTAACTTAGAAGTTTGTCCGAAGTGTGACCATCACATGCGTATGCATGCCCGTGAACGCCTGCACAGCATGCTGGATCAGGGCAGTATGGTGGAGCTGGGAAGCGAGCTGGAGCCGAAAGATATTCTCAAGTTCCGCGACTCGAAAAAGTATAAAGATCGTCTGGCTGCCGCCCAGAAAGATACCGAAGAGAAAGATGCGCTGGTGGTGATGAAAGGCCAGCTGCACGGTATGCCGGTGGTGGCTGCCGCCTTTGAGTTCGCCTTTATGGGCGGATCCATGGGCTCGGTGGTTGGCGCACGTTTCGTGCGCGCCGTTGAGCAGGCACTGGAAGATAACTGCCCGCTGATTTGCTTCTCCGCCAGCGGCGGCGCCCGTATGCAGGAAGCGCTGATGTCGCTGATGCAGATGGCGAAAACCAGCGCAGCGCTGGCGAAAATGCAGGAGCGCGGTCTGCCTTATATCTCCGTCCTCACCGATCCGACCATGGGCGGCGTCTCGGCAAGCTTTGCGATGCTGGGCGACCTGAACGTGGCGGAGCCGAAGGCGCTGATCGGCTTTGCCGGCCCGCGCGTCATCGAGCAGACGGTGCGTGAGAAGCTGCCGCCGGGTTTCCAGCGCAGTGAGTTCCTGATTGAGAAAGGCGCGATTGATATGATCATTCGCCGCCCGGAAATGCGCTATAAACTGGCGAGTCTGCTGGCAAGAATGATGAACCTGCCGGCACCGCTGCATGACGGTGACCAGCCCGGAACCCCGGCTGAACCGGAGAGCAACGAGGCCTGACAGGAGATGGAAAGGCGCCGACTTACGTGCGCCTTTCACCAATGCACCGTAAATTCGTAACGGGACACATGGATAATCTTCACCTTCCTCAAGCCACGTCGCCTTTGGCCACGTGGCTTGACTATCTTATGAACGCCCAGGTCATTAAGCTGGGACTGGATCGTATCCGCCTGGTGGCTGAAGATCTCGATCTGCTCAGCCCGGCGCCTTTCGTCTTTACCGTTGGCGGCACTAACGGTAAGGGAACCACCTGTCGTACCCTGGAAACCCTGCTGATTGCCGCAGGCTTTCGCGTGGGCGTTTACAGCTCGCCACATCTGGTTCGCTACACCGAGCGGGTCAGGGTGCAGGGCCAGGAGCTGAGTGAAGCGGCGCATACCGCCAGCTTCGCCGTGATCGAGGCGGGGCGGGGAGAGACGTCGCTTACCTGGTTTGAGTTTGGTACCTTGTCCGCACTGCAACTGTTTAAGCAGCAGCAGCTCGACGTTGTGATTCTGGAGGTCGGTCTGGGCGGACGTCTGGACGCTACCAATATTGTCGATGCCGACGTGGCGGTGGTGACCAGCATTGCGCTGGATCATACCGACTGGCTGGGTCCCGATCGTGAAAGCATTGGTCGGGAAAAAGCGGGCATCTTCCGCGCGGCGAAGCCTGCCGTGGTCGGCGAGCCTGATATGCCCGCCAGTATCGCCAGCGTGGCGGCGGAAATGGGCGCATGCCTGTTGCAGCGCGATCGCCAGTGGTCGTTTGCACGCCGCAACGAGGTCTGGGATTTCCGTGACGAGCAGGGTGAGTTGCTGAATCTGCCGCTGCCGCAGGTGCCTTTGCCCAACGCGGCTACCGCGCTGGCGGCGCTGCGCGCGTCCGGACTGCGGGTTGATGAAGCGACGATACGCCAGCATTTACCCCAGGCGATCCTGCCGGGTCGTTTTGAGATTGTCAGCGAGGCGCCGCGTGTGATTCTGGATGTGGCGCATAACCCGCATGCCGCCGCTTTCCTTGCGGCGCGGCTGGCGGAACAGCCCCGACAGGGGAAGGTGCGCGCTGTGGTGGGTATGCTGCATGATAAAGATATTGCCGGTACCCTGGCCGCGTTGACGCCGCAGGTTGATAGCTGGTACTGCGCGCCGCTGGAAGGCCCGCGTGGTGCCACGGCGCAGCAACTGGCCGAACATCTGCCACAAAGCCAGACGTATGACAGCGTTGAGGCGGCCTGGCAGGCGGCACGCCGGGAGGCAAGTCCGCAGGATGTTATTCTGGTCTGCGGATCTTTCCACACCGTCGGCCAGGTAATGGAATCCCTTGCAGCGGAGAAAGGCAGTGGCGAGTAAGTTTCAAAACCGTTTAGTCGGCACCGTGATTCTGGTGGCGGTCGGCGTGATAGTGCTGCCAGGTCTGCTGGATGGCCAAAAGAAACATTATAAAGAAGAGTTTGCTGCGATCCCGCTGGTGCCGAAACCGGACGATCAGCAGGACAGCGAGATGGTGCCGCCGGTAACGCAGTCGCTGCCCGCTCAGCCGCCGGAAGGGGCGGGTGCGGCGGTTGAAGGCGAGAGCGACAAGCCCGCTTCCGGCGCGAATAATGGCGCCTCGAAGCCGGCAAGCAACAGCCAGCCGTCGGTGGTCACGCCGCCGCCGGTGCATCAAAGCGCGCCGGTACAGCCGAAGCCGCAGCCAAAACCGGCGGAGCCGCCGAAACCGAAGCCGGTGGAGCAGCCCAAACCGCAGCCCCGTCCGGTTGAACAACCCAAGCCGGTGGAACAGCCGAAGCCGGTTGAGCAGCCGAAGCCCGCAGAGGAGAAAGCGCCGACCGGACAGGCGTTTGTGGTACAGCTTGGCGCATTGAAAAATGCCGCTAAGGTCAACGAAATCGTCGCGCAGCTGCGTCTCTCCGGCTATCGCGCCTTTACCGTGCCGTCAACGCCGGTGCAGGGGCAGATTACCCGCATTTACGTCGGGCCGGACGCTTCGAAAAGCAAAATGCAGGCTGCCGTAGGCGAGCTGAAGGGTGTTACCGGGCTGAGCGGCGTGGTAAAACCTTACGCCGTGCGCTAAGCGTAACCGCCGGGATTTTTAGCGCAGCGCGGTAAATCGCTGTTACGAAATTCCCCTGATTGATTGGCGCGACCAATAGCAATAACAGGCAGCGCCAGCGGGGATTTTTCCAGCGTTTTTCCATCGATGCGCCATAAAAAAACACAGCATTTTCAGGTGATTATAATTAGCTGGATTATCCGGGCGAGGAAGCTTTTTTTCAGCGCCCTTTTTATGGATGCAGATCGGGAAAACGCTACGCAAACGTTTTCTTTTTCTGTTAGAATGCGCCCCGAACTGGATGCAGGGGTGCAATTGCACTGGCGCTGGAAGAGTTCATGATCTGGATTGATTACGTCATTATTGCGGTAGTTGGTTTTTCGGCTCTGGTCAGCCTGGTTCGTGGGTTTGTCCGGGAAGCCTTATCTCTCGTTACCTGGGGATGCGCGTTTTTTGTCGCCAGTCACTACTACGCTTACCTTGCAGTCTGGTTTACAGGTTTTGACGACGAACTGGTTCGCAACGGAATTGCCATCGCGGTACTGTTCATTGCTACCCTGATTGTGGGAGCTATCGTGAACTATGTGATCGGCTCGCTGGTTGAAAAGACCGGCCTGTCGGGAACTGACAGGGTGTTAGGGGTCTGTTTCGGGGCGTTGCGTGGTGTGCTAATCGTTGCTGCCATTCTCTTCTTCCTTGATACGTTCACCGGCTTTTCAAAAAGCCCGGACTGGCAACAGTCTCAGCTCGTCCCCCAGTTCAGTTATATCATCAGGTGGTTTTTTGATTACCTGAAAAGCACGTCGAGTTTTTTACCCCGGTGACACCATCGGGAGTGCGGCTTAATGAGGAAATGACAACATGTGCGGTATTGTTGGTATCACCGGTTTTATGCCGGTCAACCAGTCGATCTATGACGCGTTAACGGTGCTTCAGCACCGTGGGCAGGATGCCGCAGGCATTTGTACCATCGATGCGATTAACTGCTTTCGTCTGCGCAAGGCGAACGGCCTGGTCAGCGACGTCTTCGAAGCACGCCACATGCAGCGTTTGCAGGGCAATATGGGCATCGGTCACGTGCGCTATCCCACCGCAGGCAGCTCAAGCGCCTCCGAAGCGCAGCCGTTTTACGTCAACTCCCCGTACGGGATTACGCTGGCGCACAACGGTAACCTGACCAACGCGCATCAGCTGCGCAAGCAGCTGTTTGAAAGCGGCCGCCGTCATGTTAACACCACCTCAGACTCCGAAATCCTGCTCAACATTTTTGCGCAGGAGCTGGACCGCTTTCAGCACTACCCGCTGGAAGCCGATAACATTTTTGCCGCCGTGGCGGCGGTGCATCAGCAGGTGCGCGGCGCTTACGCTGTGGTCTCGATGATCATCGGTCACGGCATGGTTGCCTTCCGCGATCCGAACGGCATCCGCCCGCTGGTAATGGGTAAACGTACGCTGAAAGATGGCCGCGTTGAGTACATGGTGGCTTCCGAGAGCGTGGCGCTCGATACCCTGGGCTTCGAGTTTATCCGTGACGTGGCGCCGGGCGAAGGCGTTTACATTACCGAAAAAGGCCAGCTGTTCACGCGCCAGTGCGCCGAGAACCCGAAAAGCAACCCGTGCTTGTTCGAGTATGTCTATTTTGCCCGCCCGGACTCTTTCCTCGACAAGATCTCCGTCTACAGCGCCCGTGTTCGTATGGGTACCAAGCTGGGCGAGAAGATTGCGCGTGAGTGGGAAGATCTCGATATCGACGTGGTTATCCCGATTCCGGAAACCTCTACCGATGTGGCGCTGGAGATTGCGCGTATTCTCGACAAGCCGTATCGTCAGGGCTTTGTGAAGAACCGATATGTGGGCCGCACCTTTATCATGCCGGGCCAGCAGCTGCGCCGCAGCGCGGTTCGCCGTAAGCTGAACGCCAACCGCGCCGAGTTCCGCGACAAGAACGTGCTGCTGGTGGATGACTCTATTGTGCGTGGCACCACCTCTGAGCAGATCATTGAGATGGCGCGCGAGGCCGGGGCAAAACGTGTTTATCTCGCCTCGGCTGCGCCGGAAATTCGTTTCCCGAACGTTTACGGCATCGACATGCCAAGCGCGACGGAGCTGATTGCGCACGGTCGCGAAGTGGACGAAATTTGCCAGCTGATCAAAGCTGACGCACTGATTTTCCAGGACCTGGACGATCTGATCGAGGCGGTACGCGAAGAGAATCCGGATATTGCCCAGTTTGAATGTTCGGTGTTTAACGGCGTTTACGTCACCAAAGACGTGGACCAGCGCTACCTTGAGTATCTTGAGTCGCTGCGTAATGACGATGCCAAAGCGATTGCGCGTCAGAACGAAGTGGAAAATCTTGAGCTGCACAACGAAGGCTAACAGCTGACGTGTCAGACAAAACAGAGGGCGGGCGCTAAACCCGCCCTCTTTTTTTGCAAAATTCCTCTCCCCGGCAACATTTCCCGCCATCCCGCGTTATGATTGCTGCTTTATTTCCTGCAAGGTTTATCTATGAAACGACTCATCATTGGCATCTCCGGCGCCAGCGGCGTGATTTATGGCGTACGCATGCTACAAGTTTTGCAGAACGTAGCGGAGGTGGAAACCCATCTGGTGATGAGTCAGGCTGCGCGGCAAACGCTGGCGCTGGAGAGCGACTACAGCCTGCGTGATGTGCAGACGCTGGCCGATGTGGTGCATGATGTGCGTGATATCGCCGCCAGCATCTCATCCGGCTCGTTCAAAACCGCCGGCATGGCGATCCTGCCCTGTTCGATGAAAACCCTTTCCGGCATCGTTCACAGTTACAGTGACAGTCTGCTGACCCGCGCCGCCGATGTGGTGCTGAAAGAGCAGCGTAAGCTGGTGCTGTGCGTGCGCGAAACACCGCTGCATCTGGGGCATCTGCGTATGATGACCACGGCGGCAGAGCTGGGCGCGGTGATTATGCCGCCGGTACCGGCGTTTTATCATCGTCCGCAAAATATCGGCGAGCTGGTGGATCAGACCGTCAATCGCGTGTTGGATCAGTTTGACATCGACCTGCCACAAGATCTTTTTACGCGCTGGCAGGGTGCATAACCCCAACCCCATTGCACCATTTCGGTGCGCTATGGCGCACCGGATCACTCTTCGTGCATCTTATGCACCAAAAGTTAACATCACCGCTTTTTCAGAGTGACACTCCTGTTATATTTCCATCACAAACAAGCGACGCGCAGCGATATTTACGCATCGCTTAGTAAGCTAATTAATTGCACCGTTAACTTGCAGAACTGGCATGAAACATGCAAATTATTCAGCGCAATCACATCACGTACTACATAACAATAAGCACTTTACTTGAGGGTAACCTATGAAAAAGCGAGTTCTGGCTCTTTCTCTGATGCTGGCAATGACCAGCGCCGCGAGTGTTTTCGCTGCGGTGCCGCAAACGCTGCGCATCGGGACCGATCCCACTTACCCGCCGTTTGAATCCAAGGACGCGCAAGGAGAATTAGTCGGTTTTGATATCGATTTAGCGAACGAGATCTGCAAACGCATTCAGACCAAGTGCACCTACGTGCAAAGCGATTTCGATGCGCTGATCCCATCGCTGAAAGCGAAAAAAATCGACGCCATCATCTCTTCGCTCTCGATTACCGAAAAGCGCCAGCAGGAGATCGCTTTCTCTGACAAGCTCTACGCCGCTAATGCCCGTCTGGTTGCGCCGAAGGGTTCAAAAATCGAGCCGACCCTGGAGTCGCTGAAAGGCAAAAACATCGGTCTGTTGCAGGGCACCACGCAGGAAACCTACGCCAATCAATACTGGCGTCCGAAGGGCATTAACGTGACGCCTTACGCCAACCAGGATCTGGTTTATCAGGATCTTGACGCTGGCCGTATCGATGCCGCTTTCCAGGATGAAGTGCAGGCGAGCGAAGGCTTCCTGAAACAGCCGGTTGGCAAAAACTATGCCTTTGCCGGTCCGGCTGTCAAAGATGACAAAATCTTTGGCGTGGGCACCGGTATGGGCCTGCGTAAAGAGGACAGCGATCTGAAAGCGGCGATCGACAAAGCGTTCGAAGCGATGCGCAAAGATGGCACCTACGACAAAATTGCGAAGAAGTATTTTGATTTCAATGTATACGGTGACTGAGTAAAACCTGTCGTCCCCTGATCGTCATCTTTCGAGCCGCAGGGTGTTGGCTGCGCTTATTCACCCCCGGTCGCTTACCAGAGTAAGCGCCCGGCGATGCCTGAGCTTGCCGCCTTCCTGCGACTCGAATGATTTAGTCAGGGCTGCCCGGGATGACAGGGCAGCGTTTCATTTATTCCCCACGACAGGATCAATTCCATGCTGTATGGCTATTCTGACGTCATTTTGAGAGGCACGCTGGTCACGCTGGAGCTGGCCCTCAGCTCCGTGCTGCTGGCGGTTATCCTCGGCTTGATTGGCGCGGGCGCAAAACTGTCGCGCAATCGCCCGCTGGCGATGTTGTTTGAAGGCTACACCACGCTGATTCGCGGTGTGCCCGATCTGGTCCTGATGCTGCTGATTTTTTACGGTTTGCAGATCGCCCTGAACCAGCTTACCGACGCTCTGGGCCTTAACCAGTTCGATATCGATCCGATGGTGGCCGGTATCATTACGCTCGGCTTTATCTATGGCGCCTACTTCACCGAAACCTTTCGCGGTGCGTTCCTCGCGGTGCCAAAGGGGCAGATCGAAGCGGCAACCGCCTTCGGCTTTACCGGTTCGCAGGTATTCCGCCGCATCCTTTTCCCGGCCATGATGCGTTATGCGCTGCCAGGCATCGGCAACAACTGGCAGGTGATCCTGAAAGCCACGGCGCTGGTCTCCCTGCTCGGTCTGGAAGATGTGGTGAAAGCCACGCAGCTGGCCGGGAAAAGTACCTGGCAGCCATTTTACTTCGCCATTGTGGCGGGTGTGATCTATCTGGTGTTTACCACGCTGTCGAACGGCGTGTTGTGGTGGCTTGAACGCCGCTACTCGGTTGGAGTGAAAAGGGCAGAGCTATGATTGATATTATTCAGGAATATTGGAAAGCGCTGCTCTGGACCGACGGCTACCGCTTTACCGGTCTCGCCATTACCCTTTGGCTGCTGATTATTTCTGTGGTGCTGGGCGGTTGCCTTGCGGTTTTGCTGGCCATTGCGCGCGTCTCGCCCAATAAATTCGTTAGCACCCCGGTCTGGCTGTTTACCTACATCTTTCGTGGCACGCCGCTTTACGTCCAGCTGCTGGTGTTCTACTCCGGCATGTATACGCTGGAAGTGGTGAAAGGGTCGGAACTGCTGAACGCCTTTTTCCGCAGCGGCCTGAATTGTACGCTGCTGGCGTTTACCCTGAACACCTGCGCCTATACCACCGAAATTTTCGCCGGAGCGATTCGTTCCGTGCCGCACGGGGAAATTGAGGCGGCACGCGCCTATGGTTTCTCCACCTTTAAGCTCTACCGCTGCATTATCCTGCCTTCCGCGCTGCGCACCGCCTTGCCGGTTTACAGCAACGAAGTGATTTTGATGCTGCACTCCACGGCGCTGGCCTTTACCGCCACGGTGCCGGATCTGTTAAAGGTGGCGCGTGATATTAACTCGGCGACTTATCAGCCGTTCACCGCCTTCGGTATCGCCGCCGTGCTTTATCTGATTATCTCTTACGTGTTGATTAGCCTGTTCCGCCTGGCGGAGCGCCGCTGGCTGGCGCACCTGAAACCCTCATCGTCCCATTGAGTATGAATATGGCTGAAAATAAGTTAAGCGTTACCGAACTGCATAAGCGTTATGGTGAACATGAGGTTCTGAAAGGCGTATCGCTGCATGCTGACGCCGGCGACGTCATCAGTATTATTGGCTCGTCCGGTTCAGGAAAAAGCACCTTTTTACGCTGCATCAACTTCCTGGAAAAACCGAGCGAAGGCTCGATTAACGTCAATAACGAAAATATCCACCTGGTGCGCGACACGGACGGCCAGCTGAAAGTTGCCGATAAAGAGCAGTTGCGCTCGCTGCGTACCAGACTGACCATGGTGTTTCAGCACTTCAATCTCTGGAGCCATATGACGGTGCTGGAGAACGTGATGGAAGCGCCAATTCAGGTGCTGGGCCTGAGCAAACATGAAGCGCGCGAACGTGCCATTAAATATCTGGAAAAAGTGGGTATTGATGAGCGCGCGCGGGTGAAATATCCGGTACACCTTTCCGGCGGGCAGCAGCAGCGCGTTTCCATCGCCCGCGCCCTGGCGATGGAGCCAGAAGTGCTGCTGTTTGACGAACCGACCTCAGCGCTCGATCCTGAACTGGTGGGCGAGGTGCTGCGCATCATGCAGAAGCTGGCGGAAGAGGGGAAAACCATGGTGGTAGTGACCCATGAGATGGAGTTTGCCCGCCATGTTTCCAGCCACGTTATCTTTTTGCATCAGGGCAAAATTGAAGAGCAGGGTGCGCCGCAAGAGGTGTTCGGTAATCCGAAAAGCCCGCGCCTGCAGCAGTTTTTGTCTGGCTCGTTGAAGTAACCTGCCTCGCTGTGGCCGCCTCGCGCGGCCACACTTCAGACCACATCCGCCAACGCCTCATCCAGCTGATACCAGCGAAAGCCAAAGCCTGACGCCTCCAGTCGTTTCGGCAACACATGCTGACCGCCCAGTACCAGCACCGCTGATTCGCCCATCATCATTTTGATGGCGCTGGCCGGGGTGCGCATAAAGGCGGGTCGATGCATGGCGTGGCCGAGCATTGCGGCAAACTGCTCATTACGCACCGCGTAGGGCGACACCATGTTAAACGGCCCGTGCAGATTTTCATTATCCAGCAGCCAGAGAATCGCGTTCACCATATCGTCGATATGAATCCATGGCATGTACTGCTTGCCGCTGCCGATCGGACCGCCGATGCCCATCTTAAAGGGCAGCTTCATTTTACTCAGCGCGCCGCCCTCTTTCGCCAGCACCACGCCGGTGCGCAGCAGGCAGACGCGGGTGCGCGCGCTCTGGGCGCTGAGCGCCAGTTGCTCCCAGCGCGCGCAGAGTGTGTGCGTAAACTCCTCATGACCGGGATCCTCCTCGGTCATCACCAGATCGCCGGTATCGCCATAAAAGCCGGTGGCGGAGCCGGAAATCAGTACCGCAGGCGGGGCGCTGCTGGCATTGATCAGCGAGGCGATGCGTTCCGTGATCTGCCAGCGGCTTTCGCACAGCTGCTGCTTGTGCTGCGCCGTCCAGCGTTTGTCGGCGATAGGCTCGCCCGCCAGGTTGATCACCGCGTCAATCCCGTTGAGATCGTGCTGCTGCGCCAGACCGGACCAGAGCGATACGCGCGCGTCCAGCTTATCCCGCGCGCTGGCGACGTCACGGGTCACTACGCTGATCTGATGGCCCAGCAGCAGCAGGCGCGGGATAAGATGGCGGCCAATCAGGCCGGTTCCGCCGGTGAGTAAAATATGCATCGTGAGTCTCCTTATGGTTGTTTTATCCACTCAGTTTCAGCATAGAAGAGAAGTCAGGTTGTAGCGTGGTATCCACGGGCGGCTGGCGAATCAGGAGCAAGTTAAAACTCCCGTCAGACGGGCATTGCCTTGTGAAAAAAAAATCGGTAAAGATGATGCAACCCGGAGAGCCAGTGAGGTGGCAGATGAACTACCCGAGCATAACCCTGTGGTCCGATTCTTCGTTCTTTAGTCCCTATGTGATGTCGGTGTATGTTGCGCTGACGGAAAAAGGCATTCCTTTTACCCTGAAGCGTATCGATCTGTTGCGCGAAGAGCAGCATGAGGCGCAATATCGCGAGCTTTCGCTGACCTGGCGGGTTCCTTTGCTGCAGATTGACGATTTCTTTCTCAATGAGTCCAGCGCGATTGAAGAGTATCTGGAAGAGCGGTTTCCCGCGCCGGAGTATGAGCGGCTCTATCCGCGCGATCGCGAGAAACGCGCCCGGGCGCGCGAGCTACAGGCCTGGCTACGCAGCGATCTGCTGCCGATTCGCCAGGAGCGGCCAACGGAAGTGCTGTTCGCCGGAGAAACCTTTCCGCCTCTCTCAGCGGCAGCGGAGCAATCTGCCGCTAAACTTATTCATGCCACGCTGCGCCTGTTACCGGAAGGGCAGCAAAATCTTTTCAATGAATGGTCTATTGTCGATACCGATCTGGCGTTAATGCTTAACCGCCTGGCGCTACATGGTGATTTTTTACCGGCGAATCTGCTGAACTATGCCCAATTTCAGTGGCAGCGCGCCTCTGTTCAGCTCTGGCTGGCGGAATCGGGTAAAAAACGCTGAGGCGAAACGGCATCGCTTGCCCCTGACAGCAGAAGTTATTACCTTACGTCACAAAATAATGATGACGTGGCATACAACGGTGCGCGATAACGCGCCAGAACAGAAAAGGGTTTCGGATGGTTGATCAAACGGCGGGTGGTGACATCGAATGGGTCGATATCGTCAGCGAAGAAAATGAGGTCATTGCGCAGGCGAGCCGGGCGCAGATGCGCGCTCAATGCCTGCGTCACCGCGCCACTTATATTGTGGTGCATGACGGCATGGGGAAAATCCTGGTGCAACGCCGTACTGAAATCAAAGACTTTATGCCCGGCAAGCTGGATGCCACAGCGGGCGGCGTTGTACAGAGCGGTGAAGAGATGCTGGAGTCGGCGCGCCGGGAAGCGGAAGAGGAGCTGGGTATCGCCGATGTGCCTTTTGCCGAGCACGGCAAATTCTATTTCGAAGATGAACACTGTCGCGTCTGGGGCGGCTTATTCAGCTGCGTCTATCACGGTCCTTTTGCGATGCAGGAAGAAGAGGTCGATGAAGTGTTCTGGATGACGCCGGAAGAGATTACGGCGCGCTGCGATGAATTTACCGATGACTCGCTGAAGGCCCTTTCCCTGTGGCTGAGCCGTAACAGCGAAGCCAACCGCATGAGCGCCGAACCCGCTACCGAATAACGCCTGTTGGTCAGGGCAAGCCTTGCCCTGACCCTCTCTGTTTAAACCCTTCTGAGAATCGTTTCCAGCAGTGCGAGCGCACGGCTGAACTGCGCATCGGGAATGGTGAGCGGATAGAGAAAACGGATTACGTTGCCATATACCCCGCAGGTCAGCAGCAGTAAACCCTCCTGCCGAGCCTGCTGTTGAATCTCACGTGCCAGCTGCGCGTCCGGCTGGCCCGTGTCAGGATCGCAAAACTCCGCCGCAATCATCGATCCGCGCCCGCGAATTTCGGCCAGCCGCGGATGGGCGCAGGCGCGTAACGTCTCGGTGAGCTGCGTCCCCAGCCTGTCGGATCGTTGGCAAAGCTGTTCGTTGTCGATCACCTGCAATACCGCCAGCGCGGCGGCAATCGCCAGCGGATTGCCGGCATAGGTGCCGCCCAGCGCGCCGGGCGCGGGCGCATCCATGACCTCTGCGCGACCGCATACCGCCGACAGCGGCAGTCCGCCGCCAAGCCCTTTTGCCAGCGTCATCAAATCAGGTCGCACATCCGGCACATATTCGCTGGCGAAGAGTTTGCCGCTGCGGGCAAAACCGCACTGAATCTCATCCGCGATCAGCAGAATGCCATGCTTATCACACAGCTGACGCAGCGCGCGGACAAACTCATCGGGCGCAACGTAAAAGCCGCCTTCTCCCTGGACAGGCTCGTAGATGATAGCCGCTACCTGCTGTGGGCTGATATCGACGCGAAACAGCTCTTCAATGCTTTCCAGCGCATCCGCCACGCTCACGCCATGCAGCGCATTGGGATAGCGCGCATGATAGACGGAGCCGGGAAAAGGGCCGAATCCCTGCTTGTAAGGCGCGACCTTGCCGGTCAGCGCCAGCGTCATCTGGGTGCGGCCGTGAAACGCGCCGCTGAAGGCGATCACGCCCGGACGACCGGTGGCGGCGCGCGCAATCTTCACCGCGTTTTCTACCGCTTCTGCCCCAGTGGTAAAAAAGGTGGTTTTCACTGCGCCCTGAATGGGCGCGCGCTGGTTTAGTTTTTCCGCCAGCGTCAGATAGCTCTCATAAGGCAAGACCTGAAACGCGGTATGGGTAAACTTATCCAGCTGCTCGCGTACCGCGGCAATAACGTCAGGATGACGATGGCCGGTATTCAGCACCGCGATGCCCGCGGCAAAATCCGTATACTCGCGCCCCTGTTCATCCCATAAGGTAGCGTTTTCCGCCCCGGCGACCAGGAAATCACACATAACGCTCACGCCACGCGGGGTGGCGGCGAGTCGGCGTTGTTCTGTCTCACTGCTCATGATCGACCTCGTCCTGATGATTGCTTGTTAACAGAGTATAAAAGCGCAGGGCACAGGATGAGTATTGGCAAAGAAAGAGGAAAAGCGCAAACGGCAGCGGAAGCGAAAAGGCCGGACGCGTGGTCCGGCCTGAAGGGATCAGGCGTTATCTTCCGCCTGCTGAGACTGGATGGCCGTCAGCGCGATGGTATAGACGATATCGTCGACCAGCGCGCCGCGTGACAGATCGTTTACCGGCTTGCGCATACCCTGCAACATCGGTCCGATAGAAATCAGGTCGGCGGAACGCTGCACCGCTTTATAGGTGGTGTTGCCGGTGTTGAGATCGGGGAAGATAAACACCGTGGCGCGGCCTGCCACCTGCGAGTTGGGCGCTTTTGATTTCGCCACGTCTTCCATAATCGCGGCGTCATATTGCAGAGGACCGTCAATCACCAGATCGGGACGTTTTTCCTGCGCAATGCGCGTCGCTTCACGCACTTTTTCCACGTCGCTGCCGGCGCCGGAATTGCCGGTAGAGTAGGAGATCATCGCCACGCGCGGGTCGATGCCGAACGCTTGCGCTGAATCGGCGGACTGGATGGCGATCTCCGCCAGCTGCTCAGAGGTAGGATCCGGGTTAATAGCGCAGTCGCCATACACCAGCACCTGTTCCGGCAGCAGCATAAAGAACACTGACGACACCAGCGAGCTGTTTGGCGCGGTTTTGATCAGCTGCAGCGGCGGACGAATGGTATTCGCGGTGGTATGCACCGCGCCGGATACCAGGCCATCCACTTCGCCGCGCTCCAGCATCATGGTGCCCAGCACCACGTTATCTTCCAGCTGCTCCTGGGCCACCACTTCGGTCATGCCCTTGCTTTTGCGCAGCTCGACCAGGCGGGGAACGTAATTTTCACGCACCACTTCCGGATCGACGATTTCGATGCCTCTGCCCAGCTCGACGCCCTGCGCCGCCGCGACGCGCTTAATCTCATCCGGATTACCCAGCAGGATACAGGTCGCGATGCCGCGTTCGGCGCAGATGGCCGCCGCTTTGACGGTACGCGGCTCGTCGCCTTCCGGCAGTACGATGCGTTTGCCTGCATTACGCGCCAGTTCGGTCAGCTGATAACGGAAGGCTGGCGGTGAGAGGCGACGGCTGCGCTCAGAGGCCGCCGTCAGGGATTCAATCCAGTCGGCATTAATATAGTTGGCAACGTATTCCTGAACTTTCTCAATACGCTGGGTATCATCAACCGGCACTTCCAGATTGAAGCTTTGCAGGCTGAGAGAGGTTTGCCAGGTGTTGGTTTTCACCATAAACACCGGCAGGCCGGTCTGGAAAGCGCGCTCGCAAAGTTTGGCGATGCGATCGTCGATTTCATAGCCGCCGGTCAGCAGAATGGCACCGATCTCAATGCCGTTCATCGCAGCCAGGCAGGCGGCCACCAGCACGTCCGGACGGTCAGCGGAGGTTACCAACAGCGAGCCGGGACGGAAATGCTCCAGCATATGCGGAATGCTGCGCGCGCAGAAAGTTACCGACTTCACGCGGCGCGTCTGGATTTCGCCTTCGTTAATCACGCGGGCGCTCAGATGGCGGCACATATCGATGGCGCGCGTGGCGATCAGATCGAAGCTCCAGGGCACGCAGCCCAGCACCGGCAGCGGGCTGTTGGCGAACAGCTGTTTAGGATCGATATTCGCCACGCTGGCTTTGGTAGAATCATCAAAAATTTCGGAGAGATCGGGACGCGTACGACCCTGCTCATCGACTGGGGCGTTCAGCTTGTTGATGATCACGCCGGTAATGTTTTTGTTTTTTCTGCCGCCGAAGCTGCTTTGGCTCAGCTCAATACGCTCTTTCAGCTGCGCCGGGGAGTCATTGCCCAGCGACATCACAAACACAATCTCGGCGTTCAGCGTTTTGGCAATTTCATAGTTCAGGGCGCTGGCAAACTGATGTTTGCGCGTTGGCACCAGACCTTCCACCAGTACCACTTCAGCATCTTTGGTATTTTCGTGGTAGCGGGCGATGATCTCTTCCATCAGTACATCCTGCTGGTTCGAACTCAGCAGCGACTCAACGCGCGTCATTTGCAGCGGTTCAGCGGCGGGGATGGAGGAGTTTTTGCGAATGATGGTGGTGGTTTGATCCGGTTTTTCGCCGCCGGAGCGCGGTTGCGCGATCGGTTTGAACACGCTCAGGCGCACGCCTTTGCGCTCCATTGCACGAATTACGCCGAGGCTGACGCTGGTCAGGCCGACGCTGGTGCCGGTCGGAATGAGCATAATAGTACGTGACACGGTAGAACCTCTCAGGTGTTGCAGGGTGTCAAAAACAACTCCGCCAGCCGAAGCTGACGGAGAAAAGCATTATGCAGTCAGACGCGCAGCGTCCTGAGCAATCACCAACTCTTCGTTGGTGGGGATCACCAGCAGCGGGCGGGTTCCCTCTTTATTGATGTAGCCCGCTTTGCCGAAGCGCGCCGCCAGGTTGCGGTCATGATCGACCTCCAGGCCGAGCAGCGCCAGTTTCTTCAGCGTCAGCTCACGCGCCAGCGCCGCGTTCTCACCGATGCCGCCGGTAAAGACCACCGCATCCAGGCGGCCTTCCATCAGGGCGCTGTAGGAACCGATATATTTCGCCAAACGATGACAAAACACATTCATCGCACGGCGCGCATCTTCTTTGCTGGCGTAGTTATCTTCCGCGTAGCGACAGTCGCTGGTGACTTCGGTCAGGCCCAGCAGACCGGACTCTTTGGTCAACATTTTGTTGATGGCGTCGACGCTCATACCCAGGGTGTCGTGCAGGAAAAAGATAATGGCCGGATCGAGGTCGCCGCTGCGCGTCCCCATGACCAGGCCTTCCAGCGGCGTCAGGCCCATAGAGGTGTCTACACAGATGCCGTTGCGGATTGCGCTGACCGAACCGCCGTTACCCAAATGGCAGGTAATCACGTTCAGTTCTTCAATGGGTTTGCCCAGCATTTTCGCCGCTTCGCGTGAGACATAGTAATGGCTGGTGCCGTGCGCGCCGTAACGACGTACGCCATGCTCTTTATAGAGCTTGTACGGCAGCGCATAGAGATAAGACTCTTCCGGCATTGTCTGGTGGAAGGCGGTGTCGAAAACGGCCACATTCTTATCAGAAAGATGAGGGAAGTTTTTCATCGCTTCATCAATGCCGATCAGGTGCGCCGGGTTATGCAAAGGAGCAAAAGAAGAGGCGTCTTTAATGCCCTGGATCACCGCTTCGGTAATCACCACGGACTGAGTAAGCTGTTCGCCGCCATGCACAATGCGATGACCAATTGCAGCGATTTGTGCCGAGAGCTCTGGTTTTTGTGCCAGAATTGTTTTAACAATGAAATGGAGCGCTTCACTGTGTGCGGCACCGGCACCTAAAGGCGCTTCCTGTTTATTGCCGTCCAGTTTCCATTTGATGCGCGCTTCCGGCAGATGAAAACACTCTGCTAAACCGGACAGATATTCATCACCGCTAGAGGGGTTAAGGATAGCGAATTTAAGAGAAGAACTGCCGCAGTTCAGAACCAGTACTAACTTACTCGACATGGAAGTACCTATTTTTTAAAGTGGCTAAAAATAATGCAATCAGACTTTCAGCGTAGCCCATGAAAGCTGGTAGATTAATGATAAACATCATGCGCCAGGCAAAAAGCTGTCTGAGCACAAAAAATTTCGGTAATTTTACGCAAATCTTTGAAATTTGCTTAGCGAAACATGGCCCGGCCGTCTTTAAGTCGAGGGCAGTAGTAATCAACTGGCTGTTTAAATAGCGTCAGAATACCGACTGTCACCTTTAAAGACAAAAATTTTTGAAGGAAGTCACGTAAAGTTGTGTGGTTGTCATTTTATTTTAATTTTTACTGTTTTAGTTGAGGCCCGCCATGGCGAATAATTCCGACAACGTAGGCTGGTTCAAACTGTTCCAGCGTGGACAGCACTATATGAAGACCTGGCCGAACGATAAGCGTCTCGCGCCTATCTTCCCGGAAAATCGTGTCAGCACCGCGACGCGGTTTTCCATCCGCTTTATGCCGCCGCTGGCGGTGTTTACCCTGACCTGGCAGATCGCCCTTGGCGGTCAGCTTGGACCTGCCGTGGCGACCGCGCTGTTCGCCTGTAGCCTGCCGATGCAGGGGCTATGGTGGCTGGGTAAACGTTCAGTCACGCCGCTGCCGCCCACTTTGCTGAACTGGTTTCATGAAGTGCGGGCAAAGCTGGAGGAAGCGGGGCAGGCCGTGGCGCCGTTGGAAGGCAAACCCACCTATCAATCTCTCGCCGACCTGTTGAAGCGGGCGTTTAAGCAGCTGGACAGAACCTTTCTCGACGATCTCTGAGCTTATCCGGGGTAAATCGGGCAGAAAATTCGCCTGTTACCCCGGGTGAAATCAAAGAAAAGTGGTGCGGGCACACACGCATTCTGCCCATTGTGCGATTATTTCCCTCTGTTCAAAACCTGAGCGGTCTTGTCGATCCGGGAGCGAAAAATGGAAATGACTTCTGCACAACGTTTACTGCTGTCTAATCAGTACAAAATTATGGCGATGCTGGAGCCGGAGAATGCCGAGCGCTACCGCCGTTGCCAGATGATTATTGAACGCGGCTATGGCCTGCAGCTGCGCGAGCTGGACCACGAGTTCGGCGAGCTTTCTGAAGAGACCTGTCGCACTCTCATCCGCATCATGGAGATGTACCATGCGCTGCATGTCTCCTGGTCCAATCTCAACGATTCCGCCGGGCTGGATGCGCGTCGCCTGACCTTTCACGGTTTTGATGCGGCGACCGAAGCGCCTTATCTGGGATATGTGCGCTTTATGGTGCATACCGAAGGGCGTTATACCCAGTTCGATTCTGGCACCCACGGTTTTAACGCGCAAACGCCGATGTGGGAAAAGTATCAACGGATGCTCGCACTGTGGCAAACTTGTCCGCGTCAATACCATTTGAGCGCGAATGAAATCGCGCAGATTATCAATGCCTGAGAAGGGGTAACGCGTGAAGTGTAGAGGTTTTTTGTTTGATCTGGACGGCACTCTGGTCGATTCCTTACCCGTGGTTGAGCGAGCATGGAGTAACTGGGGAAAACGCCACGGTATCGCCGCCGAAGAAATTTTGAGCTTTATCCACGGTAAACAGGCGATCACTTCACTGCGACACTTTATGGCCGGGCAATCCGAAGCGGCGATTCAGGCCGAGTTTACCCGGCTGGAACAGGCTGAGGCGGAAGATACCGACGGGATACGTGCCTTGCCGGGCGCAAAGGCGCTGCTTGTCAGGCTGAATGATCTGCAGATTCCCTGGGCGATCGTCACCTCCGGCTCGATACCGGTCGCCCATGCGCGCCATAAAGCGGCCGGGCTGCCGCAGCCAGAGGTGTTTATCACCGCCGAGCAGGTCACGCGCGGTAAGCCTGAGCCGGATGCTTATCTGCTTGGCGCAAAGAAGCTGGATCTCGCAGCGGCAAGCTGCGTAGTGGTAGAGGACGCGGCGGCGGGGATCCTCTCCGGGCTGAATGCGGGCTGCCCGGTTATCGCCGTCAACGCCCCGGCAGATGCGCCGCGCCTGAACGAGGTCAGGTTGCAGCTGGCGACGCTGGAAGATTTACTTGTCGATAAGCAGCAGGACGGCAGCTTTACCTTTCGCCAGCGCACACAAAGGCTGGTCTGACGGCGGCTGTCGCAGACCGCCGCTTATAACGGCGTATCCTGAGATATCTCATCCAGCGACAGGCTGAAGCTGGGAATAAATACCTCAATAAAATAATCCATCTCCGGGGAACGGCGCTGCGTCAGGGTCTTTTCCAGCCGTGCCTTCGCCAGGACAAATTCATTGTTTCCGGCAGAAAGCTCTTCCAGGCATTTCAGGTAGGCGCACAGCGCGTCCGCCTGCTTGACCAGAGCCTGTTCCTGATCGCCATGCTGGTGTTCATCCAGCAACGGGCGATATTCATCCTGCAACTCTGGCGGCAGCATCGCGATCAGCTTCTGTTGAGCGATCTTTTCGATCTTTTTATATTCGTGAGCGATCTGCGCGTTGTAATACTTTACCGGAGTAGGCAGATCGCCGGTCAGCACTTCACTGGCATCGTGATAAAGCGCTAGCATGGCGATACGATCGGCATTCAGGCTGCCGTTGAACTTTTTGTTTTTGATGATCGCCAGCGCGTGGGCCACCATCGCGACCTGTAAACTGTGCTCCGATACATTCTCGGTACGCACGTTACGCATCAGCGGCCAGCGGTTGATCAGTTTCAGACGGGACAAATGGGCGAAAAAGTGGCTTTGGGTCATGAAGGTATCCTGTTCGCACGACGGGGAAAGCAGAGCCTTCCCCGAAATGCGATCAGTATACGCGTGCGCGATTACTGACGGTAGCCTTGCAGGAAGCGACCGAACTTATTCACCGCCATCTCAAGGTCATCGACGCGCGGCAGCGTGACGATACGCACATGATCCGGCCATGGCCAGTTAAAGGCGCTGCCCTGAACCAGCAGCACTTTCTCCTGCAGCAGGAAATCCAGCACCATTTTCTGGTCATCAAGGATGTTAAATTTTTTCGCATCGATACGCGGGAACATATAGAGCGCGCCTTGCGGCTTCACGCAGCTCACGCCCGGAATGTCGTTAATCAGCTCCCACGCGCGCTGACGCTGCTGATAAAGCCGCCCGCCCGGCGCGATAAACTCGCTGATGCTTTGATAGCCGCCCAGCGCGGTCTGAATCGCATGCTGTGCAGGGACGTTGGCGCACAGGCGCATCGAGGCGAGCATTTCCAGCCCTTCGATGTAGCCTTTAGCATGTTTCTTCGGCCCGTTCAGCACCATCCAGCCCTGACGAAAACCCGCTACGCGATAGGTTTTCGACAGGCCGTTAAAGGTGACCGTCAGCAGATCCGGCGCCAGCGCGGCGATCGAATGATGCTGCGCCTCGTCATACAGGATCTTGTCGTAGATCTCATCGGCAAAGATGATCAGGTTATGCTGACGGGCAATTTCCACGATTTCCAGCAGCAGTTCTTTGCTATAGACCGCCCCGGTGGGATTGTTCGGGTTGATGATCACAATACCGCGGGTGCGCGGGGTGATCTTGCTGCGAATATCGTCGAGATCGGGAAACCAGTCCGCTTCTTCATCGCAAAGATAATGCACCGCTTTGCCGCTGGAAAGCGATACGGCGGCTGTCCAGAGCGGATAGTCGGGCGCCGGCACCAGCATCTCATCGCCGCTGTTGAGCAACGCCTGCATCGCCTGCACGATCAGCTCGGAAACGCCGTTGCCGATATAGATGTCTTCGACCGTGACGTCACGCATATCACGCGCCTGGTAGTGCTGCATAATTGCTTTACGCGCGCTATACAGCCCTTTGGAGTCACAGTAGCCTTGCGCGCTGGGCAGGTTGCGGATTACATCGACCAGAATCTCATCCGGCGCCTCAAAACCAAAAGGCGCAGGATTGCCGATATTCAGCTTTAAAACTTTATTGCCTTCTTCTTCGAGGCGCTTCGCCTCTTTCAATACCGGACCACGAATGTCATAACAAACGTTGTCAAGCTTACCGGATTTATCAATTTGGAAATTCATCGCCACCGCCTTAACGGGCAGGATTCCTTTACCTGCCGCAGAAATCAAACCTGCACAATGTACTCTCCTCAAACTGACAAATGAAGGGCGGGGATCAGTTTTGGCGTATTCGTCACTCTTTGTCACTCCAGTTGGGATAACTGCGAAAGCGAGCTGGTTATATTGGATAAATAATCCATTAAATAAAATTTTAGCGACATTTCATGCTGTATACGGTTGTTATGAACTGTAAAGCCAGTTATCCAGAGAAGGGGATCGGGAATGAGAAATTTTTAATTTGTAACTCCTGATGTCATAAACCTGATGATACCTGAAATAGTTAAATGTTATTTGATAGATGTATGAAAAATAATCTGCGCTGTGCAATGGTCTGCAGGATGGTCTAATTGCACTTTATTCTCATTAGCGTAACAGCGGTTGAGAATGGTCTTGTAATTAACCCAGGAAAGGGCCAGTTAAACCGTGATAAATGGCATTTTAACAGTAGCTTCAGGGATTCTTGTCGAGTTTAGGAACCTGGAGGGCTTAAAAAATAGACGACAATGTGGCAGGATGCGTTGATAGATCTGTTTGGTCAAAAATTACGATGGTTGCAAGAAAACCATTTCCATTTTGAACCTAAAAATGATTAAGTATAATTTATTATTTGATGCAGTTTAACGCTACGCATCATGGTAGTCTGGGTCTTTCACCCACTTTGTTCCGGCTTGCTATTTCAGACGGAACCTGAGACGACAACACAGCTTTCCGCGCCAGCGCGTCCTTCGCCTTTTGTCCGGAAGTTGTTTCCGTTTATGTTGCCGCATACGTTGCCTGACGCAGATAATGTGCCTGCGGCCTCTGTCTGACAAAGAGTTTTCCGTGCTCGCTTTACTCAAGGCGAGCAACGGGCATCATTACCGCTTATTACTTTGATAAGCCGCGTAATAACACCAGGGTAGTAGTTTGTAAAAAAACTTATAAGTGAAGAAAAAACATGACTAATGCAAATCGTCCGATATTGAATCTCGACCTCGATCTGCTGAGAACCTTTGTTGCCGTTGCGGATTTGAATACCTTTGCAGCTGCGGCTGCAGCGGTCTGCAGAACCCAGTCGGCAGTAAGTCAACAGATGCAGCGTCTGGAGCAATTAGTAGGTAAAGAGCTGTTTGCCAGACATGGACGTAATAAATTGTTGACCGAGCACGGGATTCAGCTTCTCGGCTATGCCAGAAAAATTTTGCGCTTTAATGATGAAGCCTGTACCTCACTGATGTACAGCAATATTCAGGGCGTACTGACGATCGGCGCTTCCGATGATACGTCTGACACCATCCTGCCTTTCCTGCTGAACCGCGTGACCTCGGTTTATCCCAAACTGGCGATCGATGTGCGCGTTAAGCGTAATCCCTTCATGATGGAAATGTTGAACCAGGGAGAGGTGGATTTGGTGGTGACGACCTCCAGTCCGGGTAATTTTACCCATCAGGTGCTGCGTACATCGCCGACGCTGTGGTATTGCGCAGCGGACTACATTTTTCAGCGTGGCGAAGCCATTCCGTTGGTGCTGCTGGATGAACCCAGCCCGTACCGCGATATGGCCATCGACCATCTGAACGAAGCTGGCATTCCCTGGCGCATCTCTTATGTTGCTTCAACGCTGGCGGCTGTACGCGCGGCGGTAAAAGCGGGGCTTGGCGTGACGGCGCGGCCGGTGGAGATGATGAGTCCTGAACTGCGCGTTATGGGCGCAGCGGAAGGATTGCCGGTACTGCCTGACACGCAATACCTGCTGTGTCGTAACCCGGACAGCGATAACGAGCTGGCGCTGGCGATTTTCAATGCCATGCAGTCAACCAACGATCCTTACAATCTGAGCGCCAATCCCGACGGCACTCTGCTGCTGGACGACGAAGAGTAGTCCGCTGAAGTGTATCTCATTCTCAGACGGAATGGGATGCAGGCCTGTAAACTATCAAAAATAAGCCTTTAGCCTGATAAAACGGGTTAAAGGCTTTTTTATTGCACTTTACCGACGATATTTTCCTTTTTTCATCCTCTTTCACTATCCTGCGTATAAGAAAAATGAAACGCGTTTCATTTTACGCCCGCGCAACATTTTATTTTCCGTCTTTGGCGGTTTGCACCTCTTGCTCCTGCCTGCTACTGCTGTTTTTTTTGGCAAAAAGGGCAAAAGTGTGTTCTGGATCAAGAAAATACCCCTGCCAAGGGGAAGGAAATTAGGGTAATACCTGTCAAAATATGTTTGTTAAATGCGCGATCCATGCAGATGAATACCCGCTACACTTTATTTTTCCGATTCAGACTGAAGCGATTTAGCTGATAATCTGCGCACCATGTGTTAATAAAATGCTGCGCGTGTAAAATAATGTTTGGATACTTTTGTCAAAGTTGACAAAAGGTTATAGAAAGGAGTAAAAAACCCCATAAAATTGCTGCTTAAATGCTAATGACAGCACTGTTTATAAGGTTTTTTATCCTTCCCTTGAATCGTTGTGGTGCGTTTGCTGCCAGCAATAATGCAGGATGCCATCGCCACTTTTGATGAGTAAGCAAAGAGTATGTCAACAGCCACTGAAGTAATCGCTCACCACTGGGCATTCGTTGTTTTTATTGTTATCGCGTTTGGTCTTTGCGCTTTTATGTTGGCCGGTGGATGGTTTTTAGGCGGCAGGGCGCGCGCAAGGCATAAAAATACTCCTTTTGAATCAGGTATCGCTCCGGTCGGCAGCACGCATATGCGCCTGTCGGCGAAATTCTATCTGGTTGCGATGTTCTTCGTTATCTTCGACGTCGAAGCCCTCTTTTTATACGCATGGTCGACCTCAATCCGCGAAAGCGGCTGGGTCGGCTTTGTGGAAGCCTTGATTTTCATTTTGGTGCTGCTGGCTGGTCTGGTTTATCTGGTACGCATCGGCGCGCTGGACTGGGCTCCTGCACGTCGTCGTGTAGTGGTTAAAACCGACACGGTTAGTCACACCAACCCTCATAAGCAGTAATAGCGAGGCATTAAGATGGACTATACGCTCACCCGCATAGACCCGAACGGTGGTGAGAACGACCGTTATCCCCTGCAGAAGCAGGAACTCGTCAGCGATCCTCTTGAGCAGCATGTTCATCGCAGCGTCTATATGGGCAAGCTCGAAAACGCTCTGCACGACATGGTGAACTGGGGACGCAAAAACTCTCTCTGGCCGTATAACTTCGGCCTTTCTTGTTGCTATGTGGAGATGACCACCTCCTTTACTGCGGTGCACGATGTGGCCCGTTTTGGTGCCGAGGTGATGCGTGCTTCCCCCCGCCAGGCTGACTTCATGGTGATCGCCGGAACGCCCTTTACCAAAATGGCGCCGGTTATTCAGCGTTTGTATGACCAGATGCTGGAGCCGAAGTGGGTGATCTCAATGGGCGCCTGCGCCAATTCCGGCGGCATGTATGACATCTATTCCGTGGTGCAGGGCGTGGATAAGTTCCTGCCGGTAGACGTTTACATTCCGGGCTGCCCGCCGCGTCCCGAAGCTTATATGCAGGCGCTGCTGCTGTTGCAGGAATCCATCGGCAAAGAGCGTCGTCCGCTTTCCTGGGTTGTCGGCGATCAGGGCGTTTATCGCGCCAACATGCAGTCAGAGCGTGACAGGAAGCGCGGAGAGCGCATCGCGGTCACTAACCTGCGCACGCCGGACGAAATTTAAGCTAACCGTTTATGGATGGGTTTGTGCCCGCAGCACAACATCACAATTTAATGCGCGGCTCCATCCTGACGCCTTCTCGTGAGCGCCTGATTTCAGGCCGGAATGGTGAATAACGTATGACAGATTTAACCACGCACGATCTCGCTCAGCCAGCATGGCAAACCCGGGACCACCTGGACGATCCGGTGATTGGCGAACTGCGTAACCGTTTTGAGCCGGATGCCTTTACCGTTCAGGCTACCCGCACCGGGATTCCGGTGGTATGGGTTAAGCGTGAACAACTGCTGGAAGTGGGCGCCTTTCTGCGCAAGTTGCCCAAACCCTATGTGATGCTTTACGACCTGCATGGCATGGACGAGCGTTTGCGCACCAACCGCGCCGGTCTGCCCGCTGCGGATTTTTCCGTTTTCTATCATCTGCTGTCGATTGAGCGTAACCGCGACATCATGCTGAAGGTGGCGCTCTCTGAAAACGATCTGCATCTGCCCACCTTCACCAAAATCTGGCCGAACGCCAACTGGTATGAGCGTGAAACCTGGGAGATGTTCGGCATCACCTTTGACGGCCATCCTCACTTGACGCGCATCATGATGCCGCCCACCTGGGAAGGACATCCGCTGCGCAAAGATTACCCGGCGCGCGCCACTGAATTCGATCCCTTTACGCTGACGAAGCAAAAGGAAGATCTGGAGATGGAAGCGCTGACCTTTAAGCCGGAAGAGTGGGGCATGAAGCGCGGCACCGAGAACGAGGACTTTATGTTCCTCAACCTGGGGCCGAACCACCCCTCGGCGCACGGCGCTTTCCGTATTATTTTGCAGCTGGATGGCGAAGAGATCGTCGACTGCGTGCCTGATATTGGTTACCACCATCGCGGCGCAGAGAAGATGGGCGAACGCCAGTCATGGCACAGCTACATTCCCTACACCGATCGCGTGGAATACCTTGGCGGCTGCGTTAATGAAATGCCTTACGTTCTGGCGGTGGAGAAGCTGGCGGGGATCGTCGTGCCGGATCGCGTAAATGTGATTCGCGTAATGCTTTCCGAGCTGTTCCGCATTAACAGCCATCTGCTCTATATCTCCACCTTTATTCAGGACGTCGGCGCCATGACGCCGGTATTCTTTGCCTTTACCGATCGCCAGAAGATTTACGATCTGGTGGAAGCGATCACCGGCTTCCGCATGCACCCGGCCTGGTTCCGCATCGGCGGCGTGGCGCACGACCTGCCGCGAGGCTGGGAGCGTCTGCTGCGTGAATTCCTCGACTGGATGCCGAAGCGCCTGAAAGAGTATGACAAAGCGGCGCTGCGCAACAGCGTACTGGTGGGACGCTCCAAAGGGATCGCCGCCTATAACCTGGAAGAGGCGCTCGCCTGGGGCACCACTGGCGCCGGTTTGCGCGCCACTGGCATCGACTTCGACGTGCGTAAATGGCGTCCTTACTCCGGCTATGAAAATTTCGAGTTTGAAATCCCGGTGGGCGACGGCATCAGTGATGCTTACAGCCGCGTGATGCTGAAAATGGAAGAGATGTGGCAGTCGCTGCGCATTCTGGAGCAGTGCCTGAACAATATGCCGGAAGGCCCGTTCAAAGCGGATCATCCGCTGACCACGCCGCCGCCGAAAGAGCGTACGCTGCAGCACATCGAAACCCTGATTACCCACTTCCTGCAGGTCTCGTGGGGCCCGGTAATGCCGGCTAACGAATCTTTCCAGATGATCGAGGCGACCAAAGGAATCAACAGCTACTACCTGACCAGCGACGGCAGCACCATGAGCTACCGCACCCGCATCCGTACGCCGAGTTTTCCGCATCTTCAGCAGATTCCCTCGGTGATACGTGGCAGCCTGGTATCCGACCTGATCGTTTACCTCGGTAGTATCGATTTTGTTATGTCAGACGTGGACCGCTAATTATGCACGATCAAAAAATTGCCATTCAAACGATTGACCCTAACGAGGTCTTCGTGCTGAGCGAGGAAGAGCGCCACGCTATCGAGCACGAAAAACATCATTACGAAGATGCACGCGCCGCCTCTATCGAGGCGTTGAAGATCGTGCAGAAGCAGCGCGGCTGGGTGCCGGATGGCGCGATTCACGCCATTGCTGAGGTGCTGGATATTCCCGCCAGCGATGTGGAAGGCGTAGCCACTTTCTATAGCCAGATTTTCCGTCAGCCGGTAGGCCGCCATGTGATTCGCTACTGCGACAGCGTGGTCTGTCATATCACCGGTTATCAGGGCATTCAGGCGGCGCTGGAAAAGAATCTGAACATCCGGCCGGGTCAGACCACCACCGACGGACGCTTCACGCTGCTGCCGACCTGCTGCCTTGGCAACTGTGACAAAGGCCCAACCATGATGGTGGATGACGATACCCATGTGCATCTGACACCGGACGGCATCGCCACTTTACTGGAGCAGTATCAATGACAATCAAACAGATCATTCGTACTGCCGAAACCCATCCGCTGACCTGGCGTATGCGCGATGACCAGCAGCCGGTCTGGATTGACGAGTACCGCAGCAAACAGGGTTACGCGGGCGCGGAAAAAGCGCTGAAGTCACTGGCTCCCGATGAGATCGTGGCGCTGGTGAAAGATTCCGGTCTGAAAGGACGCGGCGGCGCAGGCTTCTCCACCGGTCTGAAGTGGAGCCTGATGCCGAAAGATGAATCCATGAACATCCGTTACCTGCTGTGTAACGCCGATGAGATGGAGCCGGGCACCTATAAAGACCGTTTGCTGATGGAACAGATGCCGCACCAGCTGGTGGAAGGGATGCTGATCAGCGCCTTCGCGCTGAAGGCGTATCGCGGCTATATCTTCCTGCGCGGCGAATATATCGAGGCGGCGGTGAATCTGCGTCGCGCCATTGCGGAAGCCACCGAAGCGGGCTTTATTGGCAAAAACATTCTTGGCACCGGCTTCGACTTCGAGCTGATTGTGCATACCGGCGCAGGCCGCTACATCTGCGGCGAAGAAACGGCGCTGATCAACTCGCTGGAAGGCCGTCGCGCCAACCCACGTTCCAAGCCGCCGTTCCCCGCTTCGGCTGGCGCATGGGGTAAACCCACTTGTGTTAATAACGTGGAAACGCTGTCGAACGTGCCGTCCATTCTGGCGAACGGCGTGGAGTGGTACAAAGGGCTGTCGAAAAGCGACGATGCCGGCACCAAAATGATGGGCTTCTCCGGCCGCGTGAAAAACCCCGGCGTCTGGGAGCTGCCTTTTGGTATTACCGCGCGTGAAATCCTTGAGGATTATGCTGGCGGCATGCGCGACGGTCTGCGCTTCAAAGCCTGGCAGCCGGGCGGCGCGGGCACCGATTTCCTGACCGAGCAGCATCTCGACCTGCCGATGGAGTTTGCCAGCATCGGTAAAGCGGGCAGCCGTCTTGGCACGGCGCTGGCGATGGCGGTCGATCACGAGATCAACATGGTATCGCTGGTGCGCAACCTGGAAGAGTTTTTTGCCCGTGAATCCTGCGGCTGGTGTACGCCGTGTCGCGACGGCCTGCCGTGGAGCGTAAAAATCTTGCGCGCGCTGGAAGAGGGCAAAGGTCAGCCGGGCGAT
The DNA here is from genome assembly GCF_044342975.1 of Pantoea osteomyelitidis. Classification (NCBI taxonomy): domain Bacteria; kingdom Pseudomonadati; phylum Pseudomonadota; class Gammaproteobacteria; order Enterobacterales; family Erwiniaceae; genus Pantoea; species Pantoea osteomyelitidis. Next base: position 1,772,149 of record NZ_JBGFSN010000004.1, on the reverse strand, counting down.
ATCGAAACGCTGCAGCAGCTCTGTCGCCAGCTCGGTCCGGGCAAAACCTTTTGTGCTCACGCACCCGGCGCGGTCGAGCCGCTGCAAAGCGCGATCAAATATTTCCGTGAAGAGTTTGAGGCTGGCATTGCGCCGCAGGTGTTTGGCAATACGCACGCGATCGGCGGTATCCAGCCGAACCTGCTGAAGGCGCGCTGGTAATCGTCGCGCAGAGGGAACAGAGCCGTTCCCCCGCTTTACGGGCGCCACGGCGTGGCAATACCAGGAATTATGATTAACGCTCGTAGCGATACGAGCCTTACGGAAGCATGTTCACTATGGCTACAATCCATGTAGACGGTAAAGAATATCAGGTGGATGGAGCGGACAACCTGTTGCAGGCGTGTCTCTCTCTCGGGCTTGATATTCCCTATTTTTGCTGGCATCCGGCGCTGGGAAGCGTGGGAGCCTGCCGCCAGTGCGCGGTAAAGCAATTCCAGAATGCCGAAGATACCCGCGGCCGTCTCGTCATGTCCTGCATGACGCCGGCCTCTGACGGCACCTTTATCTCCATTGATGACGGCGAAGCGAAAGAGTTTCGTGAGAGCGTGGTGGAGTGGCTGATGACCAACCATCCACACGACTGTCCAGTCTGTGAAGAGGGCGGCAACTGTCATCTGCAGGATATGACGGTGATGACCGGCCACAGCTTCCGCCGCTACCGCTTTACCAAGCGCACCCATCGCAATCAGGATCTCGGTCCCTTTATCTCTCACGAGATGAACCGCTGCATCGCCTGCTATCGCTGCGTGCGTTACTACAAAGATTATGCCGACGGCAAAGATCTCGGCGTTTATGGCGCCCATGACAACATCTATTTTGGTCGTCAGGAAGAGGGCACGCTGGAGAGCGAATTTTCCGGCAACCTGGTCGAGATTTGCCCGACCGGCGTATTTACCGATAAAACCCACTCCGAACGTTACAACCGTAAATGGGACATGCAGTTCGCGCCGAGCATCTGCCAGCAGTGCAGCGTCGGCTGCAACACCAGTCCGGGTGAACGTTATGGCGAACTGCGCCGCATTGAGAACCGCTACAACGGTACGGTTAACCACTATTTCCTCTGTGACCGCGGCCGCTTTGGCTACGGCTACGTCAACCGCGCCGATCGCCCACGTCATCCGATGCAGCGACGCGGCAACGATTGGATCACGATTAACGCCGAGCAGGCGGTTAATGTGGCGGCGGACGTGTTGCGCCAGGCGAAAAAGGTGATCGGTATCGGTTCGCCGCGCGCCAGTATTGAAAGCAACTTCGCCCTGCGTGAACTGGTAGGCGCGGGAAATTTCTCCACCGGCATGCCGGCGGGTGAGCAGGCGCGGCTTGAGCTGATGCTGAAAGTGCTGCGTGAAGGCGGCATTTATACCCCGTCGCTGCGTGAGATTGAAAGCTACGATGCGGTGTTGGTGCTGGGCGAAGATCTGACGCAGGTCGGCGCGCGCGTCGCGCTCTCGGTGCGTCAGGCGGTCAAAGGCAAAGCGCGTGAAATGGCAGCGGCGCAAAAAGTGGCCGACTGGCAGATCGCCGCGATCCTCAACATTGGCCAGCACGCTAAACATCCGCTATTCGTCACCAACGTCGATGAAACCCGGCTCGATGATATCGCTGCCTGGAGCTATCGGGCGCCGGTTGAAGATCAGGCGCGTCTCGGCTTTGCCATTGCCCATGCGCTGGATGAAAGCGCGCCAGCGGTTACGGGCCTTGAGCGCAGCCTGGAAAGCAAGCTGGACGTGGTGGTGCAGGCGCTGGCAGGGGCGAAAAAGCCGCTGATTATTTCCGGCACCCATTCAGGCAGCAGCGCGATGATCGAAGCGGCTGCCAACGTCGCCAGAGCGCTGAAAGCACGCGGCACCGACGTAGGCATCACGCTGCTCGCGTCCCATGCCAACAGCGTGGGTTTGGGCCTGATGGGCGGCAATACCCTTGATGACGCCCTGGAGCAGTTGCGCCGCGGCGAGGCCGATGCGCTGGTGGTGTTAGAGAACGATCTTTATCGCCATGCGCCAAGAACGCAGATCGATGCGGCGCTGGCAAACACCGCCAACGTGATTGTTGTCGATCATCAACGTACCGCGACGCTGGAGAAAGCGGGGCTGATCCTCTCTACCGCCAGCTTTGCCGAAAGCGATGGCACTTCGATCAACCATGAAGGACGCGCCCAGCGCTTCTTCCAGGTTTACGATCCTTCCTATTACGACCACAGCATTGTAATGCTGGAAAGCTGGCGTTGGCTGCATTCGGTGCACAGCATGGTAGAAAGCCGTGAGGTGGACTGGACGCAGCTTGATCATGTCATCGATGCGGTGATTACTGCGCTGCCGCAGCTGAAAGGCATCAAGGAGGCTGCGCCTGACGCCAGCTTCCGCATTCGCGGTCAGAAACTGGCGCGCTCGCCGCACCGTTCCAGCGGACGTACCGCGGCGCGCGCGAATATCAGCGTGCACGAACCGCGTCAGCCCAAAGATCAGGACAGCATGTTCGCCTTCTCGATGGAAGGCAACAACCAGCCAGGCGCGCCGCGGTCGCAAATTCCGTTTGCCTGGGCGCCAGGCTGGAACTCCCCGCAGGCGTGGAACAAGTTCCAGGATGAAGTGGGCGGTAAGCTGCGTAACGGCGATCCGGGCGTGCGTCTGTTTGAGCGCGGTAACGGCCAGCTTGAGTGGTTTACTCGCGTGCCCGATGCCTTTACCAGTAACGAAGGCTGGCGCGTCGCTCCTTACTACCAGCTGTTTGGCAGTGAAGAGATGTCGCAGCGCTCGCCAGTTTTCCAGCAGCGTATGCCGCAGCCGATGTTGGTGATCAACCCGAACGATGCCGCCAGACTGGGCGTAAACAACGGCGCGTCCGTGGAGTTTACCTGCTCCGGTGAAACGCTGCGTCTGCCGGTACGCTTTTCCAGCGCATTGCAGGCAGGGCAGGTGGGTCTGCCGCTCGGTATGCCGGGCGTTCCGCCTTTCCTCTCCGGCGCTCAAATTGACAAACTGCAGGAGGCGGCGCAATGAGCTGGTTGACACCGGACGTTATTGAAATTCTGCTGGGTATCCTGAAGGCGATCGTCATCCTGCTGGTGGTGGTGGCCTGCGGCGCCTTTATGAGTTTTGCCGAGCGTCGTCTGCTCGGCCTGTTCCAGAACCGTTACGGGCCGAACCGGGTCGGCTGGGGCGGCTCGCTGCAGCTGGCTGCGGACATGATCAAAATGTTCTTCAAGGAAGACTGGGTTCCCCACTTTGCCGATCGCGCTATCTTTACCCTGGCGCCGGTTATCGCCTTTGTTTCCCTGCTGCTGGCGTTCGCCATCGTGCCGGTCTCCCCCACCTGGATGGTGACCGATCTCAACATCGGGCTGCTGTTTTTCTTGATGATGGCGGGTCTGGCGGTCTATGCGGTGCTGTTCGCTGGCTGGTCGAGCAACAACAAGTACTCGCTATTGGGAGCGATGCGCGCCTCGGCGCAAACCCTGAGCTATGAAGTGTTTCTCGGGCTGTCGCTGATGGGCGTGGTGGCGCAGGCGGGTTCGTTCAATATGAACGACATCGTCAATAGCCAGGCTCACCTGTGGAACATCATCCCGCAGTTCTTTGGCTTCCTGACGTTCTGTATCGCCGGGGTCGCGGTGTGTCACCGTCATCCATTTGACCAGCCGGAAGCGGAGCAGGAACTGGCGGACGGTTACCACATCGAATATGCCGGTATGAAATTCGGCCTGTTCTTTGTGGGTGAGTATGTTGCGATTACCACCGTTTCAGCGCTGATCGTCACCCTGTTTTTCGGTGGCTGGCACGGTCCGTGGCTGCCGCCGTTCATCTGGTTCGCGCTTAAAACGGCGTTCTTTATGATGATGTTTATCCTGATTCGTGCTGCGCTTCCGCGTCCACGCTATGACCAGGTGATGTCGTTCGGCTGGAAAGTTTGTCTGCCGTTGACGCTGTTGAACCTGCTGGCAACTGCCGCAGTGATTCTGTACAACGCGCAGTAAGGGGTTTAACGAAATGACATTGAAAGAGATTATCGTTGGTTTCGGGACCACGGTTCGCAGCATCTTGATGATCGGCAGCCACGCCTTCGCCAAACGCGAAACGCAAATGTACCCGGAAGAGCCGGTTTACCTGCCGCCGCGCTGGCGTGGCCGTATCGTGCTGACGCGCGATCCGGACGGCGAAGAGCGCTGCGTAGCCTGTAACCTCTGCGCGGTAGCCTGTCCGGTGAGCTGTATTTCGCTGCAAAAGGCGGAGACTAAAGATGGCCGCTGGTATCCGGAATTCTTCCGCATTAACTTCTCGCGCTGCATTTTTTGCGGTATGTGCGAAGAAGCCTGCCCGACGACCGCCATTCAGCTGACCCCGGATTTTGAGATGGGTGAGTTTAAGCGTCAGGATCTGGTATATGAGAAGGATGACCTGCTGATTTCCGGTCCGGGCAAATACCCGGAATATAACTTCTACCGCATGGCAGGATTGGCGATCGAAGGGAAAGACAAAGGCGACGCGGAAAACGAAGCCAAACCTATCGACGTCAAAGGCTTGTTACCTTAAGGAGCCAGGCATGGAATTTGCGTTTTATCTTTGCGGTCTGGTGACGGTGCTGACGACCTTGCGCGTCATTACCCACACTAACCCGGTACATGCGCTGCTGTACCTGATCGTCTCGCTGCTCTCGATCGCCGGCGTGTTCTTCTCGCTCGGCGCCTATTTTGCCGGGGCGCTGGAGATCATCGTGTACGCAGGCGCCATTATGGTGCTGTTTGTTTTCGTGGTGATGATGCTCAACCTGGGTAAATCTGCGGAGGCTCAGGAGCGTCAGTGGCTGCATCCTTCCCTCTGGATCGGTCCGGGCATCGTTTCGCTGCTGCTGCTGCTGGTGATGATTTACGCGATCATGACCGCTAACGATCGGGGTATCGACGGCACGGTGATCGACGCGAAAGCGGTCGGCATCAGCCTGTTTGGTCCCTATGTTCTGGCCGTGGAGCTGGCATCTATGCTGCTGCTGGCGGGGCTGGTGGTCGCGTTCCACATCGGACGTGAAGAGCGTCGTGGCGAGGTGCTGAACAATCGCGTCTCTGATGCCGCGCAAGCCAATAAGGAGGAGCAGGCATGATCCCTTTACAACATGGGTTAATTCTGGCCGCAGTGCTGTTTGTCCTCGGGCTGACATCGCTGGTGTTGCGCCGCAACCTGCTGTTTATGCTGATCGGTCTGGAAATCATGATCAACGCCGCGGCGCTGGCGCTGGTGGTGGCAGGCAGCTACTGGGGACAGGCCGACGGTCAGGTAATGTATATCCTGGCAATCAGCCTTGCGGCCGCAGAAGCCAGTATCGGTCTGGCGCTGCTGCTCCAGCTCCATCGTCGTCGTCAGACGCTGAACATTGACATAGTGAGCGAGATGCGCGGATGAATCTTCTCTACTTAACCATATTATTTCCGCTGATCGGCTATCTGCTGTTGGCGTTTTCCCGTGGACGCTGGTCGGAGAACCTCTCGGCAGCGGTGGGGATGGGCTCGGTGGGCCTGGCGGCGCTGGTTACCGTCTGGGTCGGCCTCGACTTCTTCAACAACGGCCAGCAAGTGTTTAACCAGGCGCTCTGGACCTGGATGCATGTCGGCAACTTTGATATCAAAGTGAATCTGACGCTGGATGGCCTGTCGCTGACCATGCTGTCTGTAGTTACCGGCGTGGGCTTCCTGATTCACATGTTCGCCAGCTGGTATATGCGTGGGGAAGAGGGCTATTCGCGCTTCTTCGCCTATACCAACCTGTTTATCGCCAGCATGGTTGTTCTGGTGCTGGCCGATAACCTGATGTTGATGTATCTGGGCTGGGAAGGGGTAGGCCTCTGCTCTTATCTGCTGATTGGTTTCTACTATTCCAATCCGGATAACGGCAAAGCGGCGATGAAAGCTTTCATCATCACCCGTGTCGGCGACGTCTTCCTGGCGTTCGCGCTGTTCATTCTTTATAACGAGCTGGGCACGCTGAACTTCCACGAAATGATGGCGCTGGCGCCGACGCACTTTGCCGCTGATAACCACATGCTGCAGTGGGCGACGCTGATGCTGCTTGGCGGCGCGGTGGGTAAATCGGCTCAGCTGCCGTTACAAACCTGGCTGGCGGACGCGATGGCTGGCCCGACGCCGGTTTCAGCGCTGATCCATGCGGCGACCATGGTGACCGCGGGCGTTTATCTCATCGCGCGTACTCACGGTCTGTTCCTGCTGACGCCGGACGTGCTGCATCTGGTCGGGATTGTCGGGGCGATTACCCTGGTGCTGGCCGGTTTTGCCGCTCTGGTGCAAACCGATATCAAACGCGTGCTGGCCTACTCCACCATGAGTCAGATCGGCTATATGTTCCTGGCGCTGGGCGTGCAGGCGTGGGACGCGGCGATTTTCCACCTGATGACGCACGCCTTCTTTAAAGCGCTGCTGTTCCTTTCTTCCGGCTCCGTGATTCTGGCCTGTCACCATGAGCAGAACATCTTCAAGATGGGCGGCCTGCGTAAAAGCATTCCGCTGGTCTATGCCTGCTTCCTGGTGGGCGGCGCCGCGCTGGCCGCGCTGCCGCTGGTGACCGCCGGGTTCTACAGTAAAGATGAAATTCTGTTCGGCGCATTGGCTAACGGACACATCAATCTGATGGTGGCCGGTCTGGTGGGGGCGTTCCTGACCTCTATTTATACCTTCCGCATGATCTTTATCGTGTTCCACGGCAAAGAGCAGATTCATGCTCATGCGGGTAAAGGCATTACTCATCATCTGCCGCTGATTGTGCTGCTGGTGCTGTCGACCTTTATCGGCGCGCTGATTACGCCGCCGCTCGCTGGCGTACTGCCGCAAAGCGAGCCGGGCGAAGCGGGCAAGGTGGGGCTGGAGATCGCTTCAGGCGTGGTGGCGCTGGCCGGCATTCTGATTGCAGCGGCACTCTGGCTGGGCAAACGCCAGCTGGTGAGCAGCGTGGCGAACAGCGCGCCGGGCCGTTTCTTCGGCACCTGGTGGTTTGCCGCCTGGGGCTTTGACTGGCTCTACGACAAAGTCTTCGTTAAACCTTACCTCGGTATCGCCTGGTTGTTACATCGCGATCCGCTCAATTCGCTGCTGAACCTGCCGGCGCTGATTTCACGTGTCGCCAACAAAGGTCTGGTGGTAAGTGAAAACGGCTATCTGCGCTGGTATGTGGCGTCGATGAGCGTGGGCGCTGTGGTGGTGCTGGCGCTGATGCTGGTGGTTTAAGGTTGATGAGCGGGGTGAGAGTTTCTTTCATCCCATCGGACAAGTAAAAATTGCCTGAGTAATGAGCGTCATCGGCGCAGCCAGTTTCGTTGCCGCCAGCGCGCAGCAACCGGAGCGTACTGAAGTACGTGAGGATTGCGAGCACTGCTGGCAACGAAACTGGCAAGTAAGATAGCTCATAAAAGGGACACATAAGGGAAATACCTCAGTGCTATTACCGTGGCTAATCATAATCCCCTTTGTCGGTGGCCTGCTCTGCTGGCTGGTTGAGCGTTTTGGCGTTAAAACGCCGCGCTGGATCGCGCTGATCACTATGGGGTTAACCCTGGCGCTTTCACTGCAGCTCTGGTTGCAGGGAGGCTATACCTTGACGCAGGCGGCGGGCGTGCCGCAGTGGCAATCGACCTTCTCGGTGCCATGGATCCCGCGTTTCGGCATCCATTTCCATCTGGCGCTGGATGGTTTGTCGCTGCTGATGGTGGTGCTGACCGGTCTGCTCGGCCTGATGGCGGTGCTCTGTTCCTGGAACGAGATTGAAAAATATCAGGGCTTTTTCCACCTCAACCTGATGTGGATCCTCGGCGGCGTGATCGGCGTGTTTCTTGCCATCGACATGTTCCTGTTCTTCTTCTTCTGGGAAATGATGCTGGTGCCGATGTACTTCCTCATCGCGCTCTGGGGTCACAAAGCTTCTGACGGTAAAACGCGTATCACTGCCGCTACCAAGTTTTTTATCTATACCCAGTCCTCAGGCCTGGTCATGTTGATCGCCATTCTCGGGCTGGTGTTTGTCCATTACAATGCCACCGGCGTCTGGACCTTCAACTATGAAGAACTGTTGAAAACGCCGATGTCGCGTACCGTTGAGTTTCTGCTGATGCTCGGCTTCTTCGTGGCGTTTGCGGTGAAAATGCCGGTGGTGCCGCTGCACGGCTGGCTGCCGGATGCGCACAGCCAGGCGCCGACGGCGGGTTCCGTTGACCTCGCCGGGATTTTGTTGAAAACCGCCGCTTATGGTCTGCTGCGCTTCAGCCTGCCGCTGTTCCCTAACGCCTCCGCAGAGTTCGCTCCTGTGGCCATGTGGCTCGGCGTGCTCGGGATTTTCTACGGCGCGTGGATGGCCTTTGCGCAGACCGATATCAAACGCCTTATCGCCTACACCTCTGTCTCCCATATGGGCTTTGTGCTGATCGCCATTTATACCGGCAGCCAGCTGGCGTTCCAGGGCGCGGTGGTGCAGATGATCGCGCACGGTCTCTCGGCCGCCGCACTGTTTATCCTGTGCGGTCAGCTCTATGAGCGACTGCATACGCGCGACATGCGTCAGATGGGCGGCCTCTGGTCACGCATCAAATGGATTCCGGGCCTGTCGCTGTTCTTTGCGGTGGCAAACCTGGGGATGCCGGGCACCGGTAACTTTGCCGGTGAGTTTATGATCCTGACCGGCAGCTTCCAGGTGGTGCCGGTGATTATTGTGGTGGGCACCTTCGGTCTGGTTTTCGCCTCGGTTTACTCGCTGATTATGATGCAGCGTGCCTACTACGGAACGCCTAAATCACAGGATCCGCTGCCGGGTATGTCGGCGCGTGAGTTCATGATTATCATGGTGCTGGTGGTTCTGCTGGTGCTGTTGGGCATCTACCCGCAGCCGATTCTGGATACCTCACATGCTGCAATGAGTAATATTCAGCAGTGGTTTACCGCTTCAATTTCAACTACAAGGCCGTAATTCGCCATGACAATAACTCCTCAACAATTGATCGCGTTGCTGCCACTGTTGATCGTCGGATTGACGGTGGTGGTTGTGATGCTGTCCATTGCGTGGCGACGCAACCACTTCGTTAACGCCACGCTGACGGTAATTGGTCTGAACCTGGCGCTGCTGTCGCTTTACTTTGTGGGTCAGGTTGACCCGATGGACGTGACGCCGCTGCTGCGCGTTGATGGCTACTCGATGTTTTACATCGGGCTGGTAATGCTGGCGAGCCTGGCAACCTGTACCTTTGCCTATCCGTGGCTCACGGACTTCCCGGACAACACCGATGAGTTCTACCTGCTGGTGCTGATTGCCGCAATGGGCGGCGTAGTGTTGGCCTGCGCAAACCATCTCGCCTCGCTGTTTATCGGTATCGAGCTGCTGTCGCTGCCGCTGTTCGGGATGATCGGCTACGCCTTTCGCCAGAAACGTTCGCTGGAGGCAGCGCTTAAATATACCATTCTGTCAGCGGCGGCCTCATCGTTCCTGCTGTTTGGTATCGCGCTGATCTATGCGGATTCCGGCAACCTGAGCTTTGTCCAGCTGGGTCAGAGTCTCAACGACAATGTGATTCAGCAGCCGCTGCTGCTGGTCGGGCTGGGCATGCTGATTATCGGCCTGGGCTTTAAACTGTCGCTGGTGCCGTTCCACCTCTGGACGCCGGACGTGTATCAGGGCGCGCCCGCGCCGGTTTCGACCTTCCTGGCAACCGCCAGCAAGATCGCTATCTTTGCCGTGGTGATGCGTCTGTTTATGTACGCGCCGGTGACCGACAGCGAAGCGGTACGCACTGTGCTGGGCCTGATCGCCTTCGTCTCCATTTTGTTCGGCAACCTGATGGCGATTTCTCAGAGCAACATCAAGCGTCTGCTGGGTTACTCCTCTATCGCCCATCTCGGTTATCTGATGGTGGCGCTGATTGCGGTGAAAACCCATCAGCTGTCGCTGGAGACCGCAGGCGTCTATCTGGCCGGTTATCTGTTCAGCAGCCTGGGCGCCTTCGGCGTGGTCAGCCTGATGTCCAGCCCGTACCGTGGTCCCGATGCCGATTCGCTCTACTCTTATCGCGGCCTGTTCTGGCACCGTCCGATTTTCTCGGCGGCGATGACCATCATGATGCTTTCGCTGGCAGGTATTCCGATGACGCTGGGCTTTATCGGTAAGTTCTACGTTATCGCCTCTGGTGTGAATGCCGATCTCTGGTGGCTGACCGCCGCCGTGGTGGTGGGCAGCGCCATCGGTCTTTACTACTATCTGCGTGTTACCGTCAGCCTCTACCTCAGCCCGCCAGAGCGCTATACCCGTGATACGCCCGCTAACTGGGCCTTTACGGCAGGCGGCGTGGTGGTGCTGATCTCCGCTATTCTGGTGCTGGTGCTGGGTATCTATCCGCAACCGCTTATCCACCTGGTGCAGATGGCACAGCCGCTGATGTAATCAGCGTATCGATAAAACGAATCAGGCCCACGGGCCTGATTTTTTTTACCTTTGCTTGAAACAAAACGCTGATTGTCAAACCACAGAGAACCTGTTTAGGATTGTGCGCACAGAGGTATCACAGGAGGAAAACATGGAAATCAGCTGGCAAGACTTGTCTCACCCTGAACTGGATATGCAGACGCTTTATAACCTGCTGGCGCTGCGGAATGCGGTGTTTATCGTCGAGCAAAACTGCCCCTATCAGGATCTTGATGGACGCGATTTACAGGGCGAAAACCGTCATATTCTCGGCTGGAAGCAGGGCGCGCTGATTGCCTGCGCGCGTATCCTGACGCCAGCCAGTGCGGATGAGCCGGTTGCTATCGGCCGCGTAGTGGTTTCGCCGGATGCGCGCGGTCTGAATCTCGGTTACCGGCTGATGGAGCAGGCGCTGATGAGCTGCGCGCAGCACTGGCCGCAGCATGATGTTTACATTTCAGCACAGGCGCATCTGCAATCTTTCTATCAAAAGCTGGGCTTCCGGGCGCAGGGCGATATCTACCTGGAAGATGATATTCCGCATATCGCCATGGTGCGTAGCGCCGAAACGGCCTGGTTGTAAGCGTCACTCCCGTCACAGCCTGAAAATTAATCCGCGCAGAGCGCAGCTTTTTCCCGAGTGGTTCTGGTAACAACCCGCAGAATTGCTAGTTTTTATCTATGTTCCTTTCGCCTGAAGGGTGAGGACGCGTGATAAAGCTGATTTTTCTGTTAACCGGCGCGCAGGTGTTAAAAGCACGATGGTACTGGCTGGCCGTGGGCGGTTTGCTGCTGATGATCCTCGGACTGCTGATTTTCAAGGATATCGCTGACGATGGCCTGCTCTCAGTACCGCTGGATACCCTGGCGATTTTGCTGATCGTTGAGGGATTAGTACAGATTGCCGTGGCGCTTATCGGCGGCTTGCGTATTGCGAAAGAAACCCTGCTGAAAGGGCTTAGCTTTCTGTTTATCGCTTTTCTGATCTTTAATGTCCCGTCCGATAACAATGACGTTTCCGCCATCCTGTTCGGTATCGCTTTTTTCACCGATGGTCTGCTGCGGATTGTCTCATCGCTGGTGCTGCGCGGCTTACGCTGGCACAAGCGATGCCTGACAGGGATTGCCGAACTGATCCTCAGCCTGGTGATCCTCAGCGACTGGCCGTTTCACCACCATATCGGCGTGCCGCTCTGCTTTGCGCTGATGCTGCTGAGCAGCGGCATCACCCTGTTATTGATGGCGCGTCAGATATGGCAACTCAGCGAAGAGTGCTCGGTCACCTCGCTGAAGCTCTATCACGCGTCGGGCCTGCGCAAATGGCACGGTAGTCACTACCACCATCCGCCATTTCCCGCTCAACCGCCTGATCTACCGCTGACGGTCTATGTCTGGACGCCGGTCGGCTCGGCAGTGGTGCGCAATCGCTATCCGCTGATCGATCGCTACATTGCCGCCGTGGATCATCGCGGGGTGGTTTCTACCGGCCACGCTGCGCTGGCGATGCCGCCGGGCTGCTATATCAGTCACTACCCCTTAAAAGAGATCCCCCGGGATGCCAGCCGCTTTCGCGCCATCCTGCGCGCCGGTGAAGATAACGATGTCGCCGGACGATTTCTGCCTTCATTACAGGAGGAAGTGGCTGACTGGTGTCAGCCGGATCAACAGGTGCCGTTTGCCCGTTATAACTCGCGGGCGCTGCACCATTTCTGGCAAAGCTACTCGGCCGACAGCACCTATAACCTGACCTCGCGCAACTGCTCTTCTACCGTGATTCAGGCGGTGGACGTGGCCGTTGAGGGTATCCTTGCGCAGCGCGCTTTCGCCGGGCTGCGCCTGCTGGCGGATCCGAATTTCTGGCTGTTGGGGCTGGTACGCGGGCGCGCCGAAGAGATGACCTGGACGCCGGGTCTGGTGCTGGATTACGTGCGTCTGCTGAAGCGGGTGATTGAGCCGCAGCACAGCGGGAGCGGGTATCGCCGCATACAGGATGCGCTGCGTTTGCGGCGGCGGCTGTGGCGTCAGGATAGTGCGGCAGGGAAAGGCACTGCCCGCGGGCAGGTGGAATGAATCGGGCAACCGCCGCGGTATTACTGGCCGTGACGATTTTTGGTCTCACCTACGGGCTCAGCGCGCCGCTTATCGCCCTGCGGCTGGCAGCTCAGGGATACAGCGAAGCCCTTATCGGCATTAACGCCGCTATGCACGCCCTGGGCGTATTGCTGATCGCTCCCTTTTTGCCCTGGTTTTACCGCTATTTTTCCCCGCGCGGCCTGCTGATGGGCGCGCTGGTAGCGGCTGCATCTCTCCTGACGTTTTTTCCGCTGCTGCCGGTCTGGTGCAGCTTTTTGCTGCGCCTGCTGCTGGGGATGGCGACCGAATTAATCCTGGTCGTGACGGAAACCTGGCTGAATCAGCAAAGTCCGGATCGGCAGCGGGCGAAAACGCTGGCGACCTATACCGCCGTGCTTTCGCTGGGCTTTGCTCTGGGGCCGGTTGTTCTCAGTGTGCAGGGAACGGGGAGCGGCGCCTTTGTTACCGCTGCCGCGCTGGCGCTGTTAGCGGCGTTGAGCCTGACGCGTACACCGCTGTCCGGGCTACAACGTCACACAGATACACAGCGTTCATTCACCGGCTGGTTGGGCATCATGCCGCTGGCGCTGGCGGCCACCCTGTTGAATGCCGCACTGGAAACGGCGGGGATGAATCTGCTGGCGGTTTACGCTATGAATCTCGGCTGGCCTGAGGCTGAGGCGACCTCGCTGATCGCGATTCTGCTGTTTGGCGCTATTGTTTTGCAGTTGCCGGTGGGCTGGCTGGCGGATCGCATCGAACGACGTCGGCTGGTGGTGGTGCTGGCGGCGCTCTCCACGCTGGGTGCGCTGGCCTGGCCGCTGGCATTGCAACATCCCTGGCTGGCGCGCGCGTTGCTGTTCTGCTGGGGCGGGGCCTTTGTCGGCATCTATACCGTCATTCTGACGCTGATCGGTCAGTGTTTTCAGGGTACGGCGCTGGCAGGCGCTTATGCAGCGCTGTCGGTTGCCTGGGGCCTCGGCGCGCTGGCAGGGCCGATGCTGGGCGGCATCGCGATGTCGTTGACGCCACAGGGGCTGCCCTGGCTGGCGGCGCTGCTCTGCGCGGCTTTTACCCTGTTTGCCGCGCTGCGCCGTAAGCCTGACAGTATTTAAACACGCTGAAACAGAACGGGCGAAGTCCAGTCGGCTTCGCCCGTTTCACTTAGCCCGGTGTCATCTGCCGGTCATCAACGTATTTACGCTGGTCCGGCGCGGGCGGGAAGTATTGATAAAGCCAGGTTTCGCTCAGCGTCTCCTCTTTGGTACGCAGGAACAGGCGCATATCTACCGGGGTAGTGGCGTCGCTGTTCGGGTACCAGTCGAAAAGGATGCGGTAGCCTTTTAGCGGTTCCACATAGAGGATCTCGACCTGCTTGATAGTACCGGAAGAGACGGTAATGACCGGTTCGATGCCTTTCGGCGCAGCGGCCTGCAAATCGCCGCCGATGAAATCCACAGCGAAGCGACGGCACCAGACTTCCGGGAAGTGCTCGCCCGGCGCCCAGCCTTCTGGGAAGCCGCCGTTGCCGGTGCGCGTGGCATCGACGCGCGCCAGACCGCTGCGTACCGGCGGCAATCCGCTCCAGTAAAGTTTGTACTGGAAGCCCAGCTCGCTGCCTGCTTTGATCGGCTCCGCTGGCTGCCAGAAGCAGACCACGTTATCCAGAGTTTCGCCAGTGGTAGGGATCTCCATTAGATTGATGGCGCCTTTGCCCCATTTGCCGACCGGCTCCACCCACAGGCTGGGGCGTTTGTCGTACCAGCCGATCACATCCTGATAATCTTCAAAGTCGTGATTGAGCTGCAACAGGCCGAAGCCGCGCGGGTTTTCGTCCTGGTAAGCGTTGAACTGCAGGCGCTGCGGATTGTTCAGCGGGCGGGCGATCCACTCGCCGTTACCGGTCCACATCGCCAGACGATCGCTGTCGTGAATCTGCGGATGATAGGTATTGCACATGCGGCGCTCATTGGTGCCGCAGCTGAACATGCTGGTCATCGGCGCAATGCCGAGCTGGCGGATTTCCTGGCGCGCGCAGAGGTGATTCTCAACCTCCATTACCACGCGTTTCGGCTCACAGTGAATAGTGAATTTGTAGGCGCCGGTCAGGCTTGGGCCATCCAGCAGGGCATAGGCGGTAAAGGTGGTCTCCTCCGCTTTTGGCGTTTCGAACCAGAAGGCGGTGAAATCCGGAAACTCTTCGTGTCCGTTGCTGAAGGTGTTGACCGCCACGCCGCGCGCCGAGAGGCCGTACTGATAAGTATCGTCCACGGCGCGGAAGTAGCTGGCGCCAAGGAAAGAGACGATGTCACGGCGCGCCAGTTCCGGTTTTTTAAAGGCGCGAAAACCGGCGAAGCCGAGGTCGGTTTTCCCTTCCAGCTGTTTGGTATCGACGTCGGTATCTTTGTAGTTAAACAGCTCGGGGCGGAAATGAATTTCGCGCGCCTCACGGCTGTCAGCATCCACCGAAAACATACGAATGCGGCGTTTGAAGCCCATCCCCACATGAAAGAACTGCACGTCCAGTTCACGATCGGGAATGTTGTTCCAAAGCGAGTGATTGGCATCGTACTGGATGGCGTTATACGCCTGCGGCGTCATGTTGGCCAGGGTGGCGGGCAGGGGGCCAGGCGCGCCGCTCCAGGGCTGTTTGGCCAGCGCGGCGGCTTTCTTTTTCAGAACGTCGAAATCGAAACGCACTGCGGTACCGTCGGCGATGCCATCTTCTGCCCAGGCAGATTGCGCAAACAGTGAGGATAAGCCGGCCATCCCGCTGACGGCGGAAAAAGCCATTGACGCTTTCATAAACATTCTTCGATTCATGCCAGAAACTTTTTCCTTAGCTGTTCGAGTTTGTAGTGACTGTCGTGCTTTTGCACTCTTTGCATTGCCTGTAAACGCAGGTTGCAGGGGGATACGACAGTCGTGCCGGGGAAAGATTCACTCCTGAGGAAATTTATCAGAATAATCAAATAAGCGAAGTGAAATTCACGTTTTTACACGCCACTTACGCTTGTTTGTTTAATGATCTGTAAACGCGGCCATTTTAGGGTTTAGCGCTTTCTTTCTTGAGGTGAAGTCAGGCCAGCCGCGCTACTCTCCTGAAAATCAGGGAATTCCTGGAGAGCGCAGGGCGCAGAAGCCAGATAACTGACTATAGTTAATGGACACGCTTGTTTATGCACACGGAGGAAGAAAAATGGTGACACCGAATGAACCCCAGGAAGCACGTCTGGATGATGATCTCGCGCTGCTGACCGAAACGCTGGAAGAAGTGCTGAAATCCTCAGGCGATCCCGCCGATCAGAAATACATCGAACTGAAAACCAAAGCGGAACAGGCGCTGCACGACGTGAAGGCGCGTGTAAGTCAGGCCTCAGACAGCTATTACTATCGCGCAAAAAATGCGGTCTACCGTGCGGATGATTACGTGCATGAAAAACCGTGGCAGGGTATCGGTATCGGCGCAACCGCCGGTCTGGTTATCGGTCTGCTGCTGGCTCGCCGTTAATCGCTGATACAGCACATTGACGCATAAAAACGGCGGGGGAAACCTCGCCGTTTTTATTGATAGCCCGCCTCATTGTTTTGTTCATTGTGTTTCCCGCCCGCGCTTCTTACAGTAAAGCGACTGGCATAAGGAGAAAAAAATGATAAGAGTCGAAATGCTCTCAACGGGCGATGAGGTGTTGCACGGACAGATTGTTGATACCAACGCGGCCTGGCTGGCCGATCTGCTGTTCCAGCAAGGACTGCCGATGACCAGCCGTTTCACGGTCGGGGATAAGATGGAATCGTTAGTTGAAGCCCTGCAAACGCGCAGTGAAGCTGCCGATGTGCTGATCGTTAACGGAGGACTTGGGCCTACCAGTGACGATCTCAGCGCGCAGGCGGCGGCGAAAGCGTGCGGGGTGGAGGTGGTGCTGCATGAAGAGTGGCTCGCCAAAATGGAAGCCTGGTTTGCCGGACGCGGACGCGTCATGGCCGCCAGCAACCGTAAGCAGGCGGAGATTCCTGACGGCGCAGAGCTGATCGACAATCCGGTCGGCACCGCCTGCGGGTTCGCGCTGGAGCTCAACCGCTGTTGGATTTTCTTTACGCCGGGTGTGCCCTCGGAATTCAAGGTGATGGTGGAGCAGCAGATCCTGCCGCGTCTTAAGGCCCGTTTCTCCGTGCCGGAGGCGCCGCTCTGTCTGCGTCTTACCACTTTTGGCCGTGGCGAGAGCGATCTGGCTGCCGAGCTGGAGCCGCTGGCGCTGCCGGAAGGGGCCGTGATGGGCTATCGCTCCTCGATGCCGATTATTGAAATCAAGCTCACCGGTCCCGCCAGCCAGCGCGTAGCAATGGAGCAGGTGTGGCAGCAGGTGCGATTACAGCTGGCGGAATGCACTATTTTCGAAGGCACTGAAGGGTTGCCTGCGCTACTGGCGCGCGAGATGACATCACGCGATTTACAGCTGGCGGTGAGCGAGCAGTTTACTGCCGGGCTGTTACAGTGGCAGCTCGCGTCGGCAGGGGTTCCGTTAAGTCGTGGAGAGGTGCTGCCGACGATGCAGGAAGATCTGGAAGCGCAGGCCAGCCGCACCCAGGCGTTCGCCGGGGAGCAGGGGGCTACGCTGGCGATCAGCGTGGGTTCACTGGATGAGATGGAGATTGCGCTTGCGCTACATACGCCGGAGGCCACCTGGGCGCAGCGGGTAAAATTCAACAATGCGCGTCATAACCTGAAAACCCGTCAGGATGTGGTGGCGATGATGGCGATGAATATGCTGCGCCGCTGGCTGCACGGCAGCGAAGTGAGCACCGGACACGGCTGGATTGACGTGGTGGAGACAGTGAAAAGTTGACGGCAGTGTGCAGATGTTCGGTGCGCTGGTGCAGATCAGTCGGCAATGCCGGGCAGTTACGCAAATGTGTAGGTGCCGATCAGTCGGCAATGTCGGGCAGTTACGTAAAGACGGCGTGAATACATCCCTGTAGCCTCAGCCGCCGCATCCATGCGGCGGATGCTTTACTCCACTGCCCGACATCGCCTCCTTAATGACAGACCGTGCGGGCTGTGCGCGGCAATAGTGCGGCTTGATGCTTTATTCCACAGCCTGAAATTGTCACCTTAATATCAGACTGCACGAGCCATATCTTGCAGCAATGATGTTGTTCCGGGGCAGGGAAGGCTCGCCCGAAGAGCAAAGCATCCGAGCCAGGGATGGCGAGGCTGAGGCCACACGGACGTGTTCACGCCGTCTTTGCGATCGGGCGAGCCTTCCCGGTCCCTGCACCTGATCAACCGCGACGACAACCAACCGAACCTTCCTGCACCTAATCCACCGCGACGGCACTCAACCAAATCTACAGCTCAATCTCAATATCGCTCTGCGCGGTACAGCAGCAGGCCAGAATCTCCCCCTGCTGGACAAAGGCGAGAGGCGTTTCGGCGTAGCTCACTTCCCCTTTCACCAGACGCATGCGACAAGAGCCGCAGTAGCCTTCGCGACACTGAAACTCCACGCAAAGATTATGCGCTTCCAGCACCGTCAGCAGATTAGGGTGATCCTCAGCCCACTCCAGCCGGGTGCCGCAGGCGCTGAGGGTAACGAACGGGCGAGTCATGGTCAGAGCTGAAAATCGTTGAAATCGTCTTCGCCCACTTCAGAGTCGATCTGACCGACCAGATAAGAGCTGACTTCCACTTCCTGCGGCGCAACCTGCACGTTGTCCGACACCAGCCAGGCGTTGATCCACGGAATCGGGTTCGAACGCGTCTGGAACGGCAAATCCAGCCCCACGCCCTGCATACGGATATTGGTAATGTACTCAATATACTGGCAGAGAATGTCCTTGTTCAGGCCGATCATCGAACCGCCGCTAAACAGATATTCCGCCCACTCTTTCTCCTGCTCGGCCGCTTTCTTGAACAGATCGAAACACTCCTGGCGGCACTCGGCGGCGATCTCTTTCATCTCCGGATCGTCTTCGCCGGTACGCATCAGGTTCAGCATATGCTGGGTGCCGGTCAGGTGCAGCGCTTCGTCGCGTGCGATCAGGCGGATAATCTTGGCGTTGCCTTCCATCAGCTCGCGCTCGGCGAAGGCAAAAGAGCAGGCGAAGCTGACGTAAAAGCGGATCGCCTCCAGCGCGTTAACGCTCATCAGACAGATATAAAGCTGCTTTTTCAGCGCGCGCAGGTTGACGGTCACGCTTTTGCCGTTGACCTGATGGGTGCCTTCACCCAGCAGATGCCAGTAGTTGGTCATCTCGATCAGATCGTCGTAGTACTTTGAGATATCCTGCGCGCGCGCAAGGATCTGCTCGTTAGTCACGATATCGTCAAACACCAGCGACGGATCGTTAACGATGTTACGAATGATATGGGTATAGGAGCGCGAATGGATGGTCTCTGAGAAGGCCCAGGTTTCAATCCAGGTTTCCAGCTCCGGAATTGAAATCAGCGGCAGCAGCGCGACGTTCGGGCTGCGGCCCTGAATGGAATCCAGCAGCGTCTGATACTTCAGGTTGCTGATGAAAATGTGTTTTTCATGATCCGGCAGCGCCTGATAGTCGATGCGGTCGCGGGAAACGTCCACCTCTTCCGGACGCCAGAAAAAGGAGAGTTGCTTCTCAATCAGCTTTTCAAAGATGTCATATTTCTGCTGGTCAAAGCGCGCCACGTTGACGGACTGGCCAAAGAACATCGGCTCTTTCAGCTGATCGTTTTTGTTTTGCGAAAAAGTAGTGTAAGCCATAAAAAACAGTCCAAAAGTGAACGGGCCGAATAAATTCGGCCCTGCGTTTCAACACCAGGGCGAAACCGCTCGCCCCGCCGTTATGCATAATTAAATCTTGCAGGCGCCGCTTTCGCAGCCGTCATCCTGAATCGAAGGTGCCAGATCGTCCTGCGCATCTTCCGCACCGTCACGGGTGTTCTGGTAGTACAGGGTTTTCACGCCAAACTTATAGGCGGTCAGCAGATCTTTCAGTAGCTGCTTCATCGGTACCTTGCCGTTCGCGAAGCGCGACGGATCGTAGTTGGTGTTCGATGAAATCGCCTGATCGATAAACTTCTGCATCACGCCGACCAGCTGAAGATAACCATCGTTTGACGGCATTTCCCACAGCAGTTCGTACTGATCTTTCAGACGCTCATACTCCGGCACCACCTGACGCAGAATGCCATCTTTCGAGGCTTTAATGCTGATGTGGCCGCGCGGCGGCTCAATGCCGTTGGTGGCGTTAGAGATCTGCGAAGATGTCTCAGATGGCATCAGGGCGGAAAGCGTGGAGTTACGCAGACCGTGGGTTTTAATCTGCTCGCGCAGGGTTTCCCAGTCCAGATGCAGCGGCTCGTTGCAGATGCTGTCGAGATCCTTTTTATAAGTATCGATCGGCAGAATGCCCTGCGAATAAGTGGTTTCGTTAAACCACGGGCAGGCGCCTTGCTCTTTCGCCAGCTCGTTCGACGCCTTCAGCAGATAATATTGAATCGCTTCGAAAGTTTTGTGCGTCAGGCTGTTGGCGCTGCCATCGGAGTAGCGCACGCCGTTTTTCGCCAGATAGTAGGCGAAGTTGATCACGCCGATACCCAAGGTACGACGACCCATCGCGCCGCGCTGCGCCGCCGGAATCGGGTAGTCCTGATAATCAAGCAGCGCATCCAGTGCACGTACCGCCAGCGTCGCCAGCTCTTCCAAATCGTCGAGGCTCTCAATCGCGCCCAGGTTAAAGGCGGAAAGAGTGCAAAGGGCGATCTCGCCGTTCTCGTCGTTCACGTCCTCCAGCGGCTTGGTCGGCAGCGCGATCTCCAGGCAGAGATTCGACTGACGAACCGGCGCAATGCTGGCGTCAAACGGGCTGTGGGTATTGCAGTGGTCGACGTTCTGAATGTAGATACGGCCGGTTGAGGCGCGTTCCTGCATCATCAACGAGAAGAGATCCACCGCTTTCACGCGCTGCTTGCGAATGCTGTCGTCTTTCTCATATTTGGTATAAAGACGCTCAAACTCATCCTGATCGGCGAAAAAGGCATCATACAGGCCAGGCACGTCCGACGGGCTGAACAGAGTAATATCTTCCCCTTTCAGCAGGCGCTGATACATCAGCTTGTTGATCTGCACGCCGTAGTCCATATGGCGGACACGGTTGCCCTCCACGCCACGGTTATTTTTCAGCACCAGCAGGCTTTCCACTTCCAGATGCCACATCGGGTAGAACAGAGTAGCCGCGCCGCCGCGTACGCCGCCCTGCGAGCACGATTTCACCGCGGTCTGGAAATGTTTGTAAAACGGGATACAGCCGGTGTGGAAGGCTTCGCCGCCACGAATCGGGCTGCCCAGCGCGCGAATGCGGCCAGCGTTAATGCCGATACCGGCGCGCTGAGAAACATACTTCACGATCGCGCTGGACGTGGCGTTGATGGAGTCCAGGCTGTCGCCGCACTCGATCAGCACGCAGGAGCTGAACTGACGCGTCGGGGTGCGCACGCCGGACATAATCGGCGTCGGCAGTGAAATTTTAAAGGTAGAGATCGCATCATAAAAACGCTTGATGTAATCCATACGCGTATCGCGCGGATAGCCGGAGAACAGGCAAGCGGCGACCAGAATATAGAGGAACTGCGCGCTCTCATAGATATCGCCGGTCACGCGGTTCTGTACCAGATATTTTCCTTCGAGCTGTTTCACCGCCGCGTAGGAAAAATTCATGTCGCGCCAGTGGTCGAGGAAGCTGTCCATCTGCTCGAACTCTGCCTGCGTGTAGTCTTCCAGCAGATGGCGATCGTATTTCCCCATCTCAACCATGCGCACCACCTGATCGTAAAGCTTCGGCGGCTCAAACTGGCCGTAGGCTTTTTTACGCAGGTGGAAAATCGCCAGGCGAGCGGCCAGATATTGATAGTCCGGGGCGTCGCGGGAGATAAGGTCTGCTGCGGCCTTGATGATGGTCTCATGAATATCGGAAGTTTTGATACCATCATAAAACTGAATGTGCGAGCGCAGCTCCACCTGAGAAACCGAGACGTTATTCAGCCCTTCTGCTGCCCAGTCCAGCACCCGGTGAATTTTGTCGAGATTAATGCGCTCCTGGCGGCCATCGCGTTTAGTAACGAGCAGACTCTGGTTCATGTCGCGTTTTTACCTGTGCGTGAGTATCCGTAAATTAAAAGAAAACCCGGTTTATACACAACATATCCAGTGTGAATAAAATTGTGGATAAACACTACATATAGGGGTTTGAGGTCAAATCGATAACTACATGGTGAGTATTCTAGTGGGATTACGGCGGTTAACAAGAGTAAAAATTCATGTCGGCAGGGGTTGTATTTTCTGCGATATTTCCTAACCCCGCATCAGGCAAGGCGCTGTGGATTGTCAACCGGACCAGGAAAAAATTCTGTTTTTTGATCAACCGCCGCTTTTTCATTCAGCGCCGCTTCTTTTCGCGGCAGCAAGAGGCCGACCGCGCTAAGTGGCTGCGCAGTTGATGAAATATTGTCCTGACTCAGCTGAGTCTGGCCTGGATTTCGATCGGCGTCCAACAGGAAAACGTGATGAAGCGGAGCAGTACGCTAAGTAAAAATGATGACAGGCGCATGACGCCAGCGGGAAGGCAGGGGAAACGGGCGCTTCCCCTGATAATCGGGTTTACCCCTTCACAGAACGGGTATACACCATATAGTTCACATCCACACCCGGGGCTAAACGGAACTTATTGGTCAGCGGATTGTAATGCAAACCGATCATATGCTGTTCGCGCAGCGGCGTTTCATCGACCCAGCCGAGCAGCTCTGCCGGACGGATAAACTTTTTCACGTCATGCGTGCCGCGCGGCACCATGCGCAGCACATATTCCGCGCCAAACACCGCCAGCAGCCAGGCTTTTGGATTACGGTTCAGCGTGGAGAAAAATACGTCGCCGCCCGGCTTTACCAGACGGGCGCAGGCATGCACCACCGAGCGGGGATCGGGCACATGCTCCAGCATCTCCATGCAGGTCACCACATCATAGGCGCCCGGATTCTCATCGGCATGTTCTTCCACCGTCTGCTGGATATAGTTCAGCGTCACACCGCTCTCCTGCGCATGCAGACGCGCCACCTCCAGCGGCTCCGCCCCCATATCGAGGCCGGTCACCTCCGCGCCTTCCCGCGCCATGCTCTCCGCCAGAATGCCGCCGCCGCAGCCCACGTCCAGCACCTTTTTGCCAAACAGCCCGTTGCTGTGCTGCGCAATATAGCCGAGGCGCAGGGGGTTGATGCGATGCAAAGGTTTGAATTCACCTTCCAGATCCCACCAGCGTGACGCAACGGCCTCAAACTTGGCAATTTCCGCGCTGTCGACGTTCTGATGGCTATCCTGCTGTTGTGCATTCATTGAAATAGTACTCCTGACAAAATTTCTCCTGAGTATAAACGCTTAACGCCGGAATAGGCACGCGCAAGACCAAAGTAAAACAGCGGTTAGCGTTCACCGTATGGATGCAATGTGATATACTTTCGCACCTTTAAAATCCGGGATTATGTAGAGGGATAGCGGCTCCATGAGCGACCTTGCAAGAGAAATTACACCGGTTAATATCGAAGAAGAGTTAAAGAACTCTTATCTCGATTATGCCATGTCGGTCATTGTTGGCCGAGCCTTACCCGATGTTCGCGATGGCCTGAAGCCTGTACACCGTCGCGTGCTTTTCGCCATGAGCGAACTCGGCAATGACTGGAACAAACCTTACAAAAAATCTGCCCGTGTGGTCGGTGACGTCATCGGTAAATATCACCCGCATGGTGATTCCGCTGTGTATGACACCATCGTCCGTATGGCTCAGCCTTTCTCCCTGCGCTACATGCTGGTGGACGGTCAGGGCAACTTCGGTTCCATCGACGGCGACTCCGCCGCGGCGATGCGTTATACCGAAGTGCGTATGGCAAAAATCGCTCACGAACTGCTGGCTGACCTGGAAAAAGAGACCGTCGATTTCGTACCGAACTACGACGGAACCGAGCAGATTCCTGAAGTTCTGCCGACCAAAATTCCTAACCTGCTGGTAAACGGTGCATCCGGTATCGCGGTGGGCATGGCGACCAATATTCCGCCTCATAACCTGACGGAAGTGATTAACGGCTGCCTGGCCTATATTGACGATGAAAACATCAGCATCGAAGCACTGATGGAGCACATTCCCGGCCCCGATTTCCCGACCGCTGCCATCATCAATGGCCGTCGCGGCATCGAGGAAGCCTACCGCACCGGTCGCGGCAAAATCTATATTCGCGCCCGTGGCGAAGTAGAAACCGACGCCAAAACCGGCCGTGAAACCATCATCATTCACGAAATTCCCTATCAGGTGAACAAAGCACGCCTGATCGAGAAAATCGCGGAGCTGGTGAAGGACAAACGCGTCGAAGGCATCAGCGCGCTGCGTGACGAGTCTGACAAAGACGGCATGCGCATCGTGATTGAAGTGAAGCGCGACGCGGTGGGCGAAGTGGTGCTCAACAACCTCTACTCGCTGACGCAGCTGCAGGTCTCCTTCGGCATCAACATGGTGGCGCTGCATCAGGGCCAGCCGAAAATTATGCCGCTCAAGGATATTCTGGAAGCCTTTGTGCGTCATCGCCGTGAAGTGGTCACGCGTCGTACTATTTTCGAACTGCGCAAAGCGCGCGATCGCGCCCATATTTTGGAAGGTCTGGCGATTGCGCTGGCTAACATCGATCCCATTATCGAACTGATTCGCCGCGCGCCGAACCCGGCGGAAGCGAAAAGCGGCCTGATCGCTCAGGCGTGGGATCTGGGCAACGTCTCCGCCATGCTGGAGCGTGCTGGTGATGACGCGGCGCGTCCGGAGTGGCTGGAGCCGGAGTTCGGCATTCGTGAAGGTCAGTACTACCTGACCGAACAGCAGGCGCAGGCGATCCTCGATCTGCGCTTGCAGAAGCTGACCGGCCTTGAGCATGAAAAACTGCTCGACGAATACAAAACGCTGCTGGATCAGATTGCCGAGCTGCTGCACATTCTGGAAAGCGCCGAGCGCCTGATGGAAGTGATCCGCGAAGAGCTGGAAGCGATGCGCGAGCAGTTTGGCGATGCGCGCCGTACTGAAATCACCGCCAACACCGCTGACATCAACATTGAAGACCTGATTAATCAGGAAGATGTGGTCGTCACCCTGTCGCATCAGGGCTACGTCAAATATCAGCCGCTGACCGACTATGAAGCGCAACGTCGCGGCGGCAAAGGGAAATCAGCCGCGCGCATCAAGGAAGAGGACTTTATTGATCGTCTGCTGGTGGCGAACACCCACGACACCATCCTCTGCTTCTCCAGCCGTGGCCGTCTCTACTGGATGAAGGTCTACCAGCTGCCGGAAGCGAGCCGTGGCGCGCGCGGACGTCCTATCGTCAACCTGCTGCCGCTGGAGGCGAATGAGCGTATCACCGCCATTCTGCCGGTACGCGAGTACGAAGAGGGACTGAACATCTTTATGGCTACCGCCAGCGGTACTGTGAAGAAAACCGCGCTCTCCGAGTTCAGCCGTCCGCGCAGCGCCGGCATCATCGCCGTCAACCTGCGTGAAGATGACGAGCTGATCGGCGTGGCGCTGACCAACGGCAGCAACGAAGCGATGCTCTTCTCCAAAGCCGGTAAAGTGGTACGCTTCTCCGAGACCGCTGTCCGCGCCATGGGCCGTACCGCTTCCGGGGTACGCGGCATCAGGCTGGCGGAGGGCGATCGCGTAGTGTCGTTGATTGTGCCGCGTGAAGAGGGCGCGATTCTCACTGTGACGCAGAACGGTTACGGTAAGCGTACCGCGAACAGCGAATATCCGACCAAATCGCGTGCGACTCAGGGGGTTATCTCCATCAAGGTTACCGATCGCAACGGACCGGTTATCGGCGCCGTTCAGGTGGTGGATGGCGATCAGATTATGATGATCACCGATGCGGGTACGCTGGTTCGTACGCGCGTGTCGGAAGTCAGCATTGTGGGTCGTAACACCCAGGGCGTGATTCTGATCCGTACCGCGGAAGATGAGAACGTGGTGGGTCTGCAGCGCGTAGCGGAACCGGTTGCCGAAGAGGAGCTGGACGCCATCGACGGCAGCGTCGCGGAAGGGGAGGAGGATATCGCCCCGGAAGTGGAAACCGAAGATGACGACGCGCCAGAGGCAGATGACGAGTAAGTAACCCTGCGGCGGCGCGCGTTGTCACCGATAACGTCGCCGCCCGTGCTTTCTCTGCGGCAGGAAGGGGCAACCCGACCTGCCGTTTTTTTGTCTGAGTCGGGCTGACCGCCTGCCCCCGCTGGCTTTTTTTGCCTGATAAAGCTAGTGTATGCGCATTCCCGACCATCACACTGTCATCCTTGCCGTAGTGAGTTTGCCTTGAAATATCTTGTCTCCTTTCGAACCACGCTTCGAATCTCGCGCTATCTGTTTCGGGCGCTGGCGCTGCTGCTCTGGACGTTGGGAGCCGTACTCACCGCTTTCTACATCATCAGCGTTCTGCATGAAAAAGAGACGCAGGTGCGTCAGGAGTTTGACAGTAACTACGGTCAGGCCGAATGGTTTATCCGCCACTCTGCGGACATGATGCGTGAGCTGAAATATATCACCGAAAACCGCCTGACCAACTCCGCCAGCGGCCTGGACGTGCTCAACGGCATCATGCCAGGTAAAGTCACGCTGCCGCAATATACGCCGCTGTTTTCAGACGCTGATTGCTCTTCCATGAGCAATACCTGGCGCAACTCACTGGAATCGCTGAGCTATTTCATTAACTACTGGAAAAGCAATTTTGCTTCCGCCTACGACCTGAACCGCGTGCTGTTTATCGGCGGCGAAAGCCAATGCCTGGCGGACTTCAGCATCGGCAGCAGCAATGTGGATCGCGAGCGCAGCCTGAAGTCGCTGCGTGAGCGCGTGCTGCGCTACCGTAACAGCAATGAAGAGGAGCGCCGCAATCCGCTTTACTGGATCAGCGCCAGCGCGCAGCCTGGCATCGGCAGTTTCTATATGATGATGCCGGTCTACGTGGCGAATAAACTGCAGGCGCTGCTGGGCGTAGAGCAGAATATCCGGCTGGATGAGTTTATTCAGCCCGGCAGCCTGCCGATCGTGGCGACCATTATCAATGAAGATTCCCGCCCGCTGCTGACCTCGCGGCGTGGCGGCACCGGCTACTCGCTGGACGATCTGCCCGACGATAAAAGCTGGTTCGGTTATCTGGACGGCTACCGTCAGCTGGTATTGAAAAAGCCGTTACCGCCTTCCAGCCTCAGCGTGGTCTGGTCGGTCTCCACCGACGTGCTGGTAGATCAGCTCAGGCTAATGATTATCAACGCGCTGCTGCTGAATATCCTCAGCGCGGTGATTCTGTTTACCCTCGCCTGGCTGTTCGAGCGCCGGATGTTTCTGCCGGCGGAGGAGAATGCCCATCGCCTTGAAGAGCATGAGCAGTTTAACCGCAAGATCGTCGCCTCCGCGCCGGTGGGCATCTGCATCCTGCGTACCAGGGACGGCACCAATATTCTCAGCAACGAACTGGCGCACAACTACCTGACGCTGCTGACCCAGGAAGATCGCCAGCGGTTGAATGAAATTATCGGCGCCCAGCAGGTCAACTTTGTGGACATGCTTACCGGCAGCAACACTAACCTGCAAATCAGCTTTGTACATTCGCGCTACCGCAATGAAAACGTGGCGATCTGCGTGCTGGTGGATGTCTCATCCCGCGTGCGCATGGAGCAATCGCTGCAGGAGATGGCGCAGGCGGCAGAGCAGGCGAGCCAGTCGAAATCGATGTTTCTTGCCACCGTCAGCCATGAGCTGCGCACCCCGCTGTATGGCATTATCGGTAACCTGGATCTGTTGCAGACCAAACAGTTGCCCAAAGGGGTCGAGTCGCTGGTCACGGCGATGAACAACTCCTCCAGCCTGCTGTTGAAAATCATCAGCGATATTCTCGACTTCTCGAAAATCGAGTCTGAGCAGTTGAAGATTGAACCGCGTCCCTTTGCGCCGCGCGAGGTGATCACCCATATCGCCTCCAATTATCTGTCGCTGGTGGTAAAAAAGCGCCTGACGCTCTACTGTTTTATCGAATATGACGTGCCGCTGTCGCTGGACGGCGATCCGCTGCGTTTGCAGCAGGTGATTTCCAACCTGCTGAACAACGCCATCAAATTTACCCATACCGGCTGCATCATCCTGCACGCCTATGTGAAAGAGGGCTACCTCGCATTCCGCGTACGCGACACTGGCGTGGGGATCCCGGCAAAAGATCTCACGCGCCTGTTCGATCCTTTCTTTCAGGTCGGCAACGGGGTTCAGCGCAACTTCCAGGGAACCGGCCTCGGCCTCGCCATCTGTGAAAAGCTGATCAATATGATGGACGGCGACATCGAGGTCGATTCGGAACCCGGCATGGGCAGCCAGTTTATCGTGCGCATTCCTGTTTATCAGGGGCAGCCGCCTTCGCCGCCTGCGCTGGACGGGCTGAAGGAAAAGCAGATCTGGGTTGAGATGCGCAACGACTATCTCGCCAGCTTCCTGCTGCGCCTGTTGCAGCAGCAGGGAATTCAGGCGGCGCGTTTCCGCGGCGAGGCGGGCGGTGACGACGTGGTGCTCACTGATTACGATTTCGAGCCGACCATACCGCTGCGCGCGGTCATTGAATTCAGCGGCGAACATAATGATATGGCGCAGGAGCAGCGGCCAGGTCGCTGGCTCCACAGCACCGCAACGCCGCATGAGCTGGCGGCGCTGCTGGGCCGTATCTATCGCATCAGCATCGACACGGAACAGACGCTGCTGTCGCAGGCGGTCGCGGTTGACGACAGCGCCAACAACGATGACATCATGGTGCTGATCGTTGACGATCATCCGATTAACCGCATGCTGCTGTCCGAGCAGCTCGGCACCCTGGGCTATCAGGTCAAAACCGCGCAGGATGGCGTCGACGCGCTGAATGTGGTCAGCCGCAGCGAGATTGATATTGTGTTGAGCGACGTCAACATGCCGAACATGGATGGCTACCGCTTAACGCAACGGCTGCGTCAGCTGGGTCATGCGTTTCCGGTGGTCGGGGTGACGGCAAATGCGCTGGCGGAAGAGAAACAACGCTGCATGGAAGCGGGGATGGATAACTGTCTGTCGAAACCGGTTACGCTGGACGTGCTGAAAACCACGCTGGCGCTCTATGCTGAACGGGTACGCAAAAGCCGGGAAGGGTAGCAGAGGAGAAACAACGCAAAGCGGCAAAAGCGCGCCGCTTTGCGCTGAAGGACGTTACTCTTTGTCGGCTTGCGTGGTTGCGCTGACCGATGAGAGGTAGTTCAGCAGGGCGATATCGTTATCCACGCCCAGCTTCATCATTGCCGATTTTTTCTGGCTACTGATGGTCTTGATACTGCGGTTAAGCTTTTTGGCAATTTCCGTTACCAGGAAACCTTCGGCAAACAGGCGCAGCACTTCGCTTTCTTTCGGAGAAAGACGCTTGTCGCCGTAACCGCCTGCGCTGATTCTCTCCAGCAGTTTCGCCACGCTTTCCGGCGTATATTTCTTCCCTTTTTGCAAGGCGGCCAGCGCTTTCGGCAGGTCGGTTGGCGCACCCTGCTTCAGCACAATCCCTTCAATATCCAGGTCGAGCACGGCACTCAGGATCGCCGGGTTATTGTTCATGGTCAGAACAATAATCGACAGATCAGGATAGTGACGTTTGATATATTT
The DNA here is from genome assembly GCF_044342975.1 of Pantoea osteomyelitidis. Classification (NCBI taxonomy): domain Bacteria; kingdom Pseudomonadati; phylum Pseudomonadota; class Gammaproteobacteria; order Enterobacterales; family Erwiniaceae; genus Pantoea; species Pantoea osteomyelitidis. The sequence continues at coordinate 1,742,876 of NZ_JBGFSN010000004.1, read as the reverse complement.
GATCAGCGTAATGCCGTCGCCATACTTCTCACCTGGCATCGACAAATCGGTGATCAGGACGTTGGCGTCCAGTTTGGAAAGGCTGTTAATCAGTGCTGTCGAGTCTTCGAACTCACCTACAACGTTAACCCATTCAATCTGTTCCAGAGACTTACGAATACCAAACAGAACAATTGGATGGTCATCGGCGATAATTACATTCAGGTTATTCATCTTATTGGTTACCTTGCTGCAGCAGTTCGTTGACGTAAAGGTCAATTTCACTGGTGGTATTTTTAATGTTTGAATCGTCACAGGCTTTAATGTGCTGTTCTAACTCTTCACAAAGCTGTTTGCCCGGAAGCAAATTTAACATAGCAAACACACCTTTCAGGCGATGCGCTGTCTGAGCAAGCGAGGCGTAATCCTTTTCCGCCGACTCAGTATACAGTCTCTTTACATCATCCGGTACTGTCTCTACAAACAGCTGAAAGTAGCCACCGCTCAGCAGCGGTGACGGGGCTTCTTGATCCGCATCATCCTCCATCACATCATGGGACAACTGCTTCTCAATCAGGGCCAGCAATGCATCAAGTAGCGCATTACTGAGATTGAAATTGACCCGATACTGCTGGTCGTTCAGAGCATGATAGCCCGGCTCATCGTCGGCCAGCAGAAGCGACCAGTCGCTCAGCCTGGAAGGATCGTCGGTAACAAGCAGATCGTGATCCTGACCGGAGATTCGTTCATCGGGAGTAAGACATTTCGCCCCCCAGTTCTCCAGATGGCGGCAGACAATCTTATGCACGTCCTCCATGGCGATTTCCACCAGCACGGTAACGCCTTCCAGCAGCCGCTCCTCCTGCTGTGTCTGCTGTTCCTGCGCCATCGGCAGCTGGATGGTGTAGCGCGTACCGATATCGGGCTTCGCGACGATATCCAGCGCGCCGCCCATCTGCTTGCAAAGCTGCTTGCAGAGAAAGAAGGCCATGCCGGAGGCCTGACCGTAGCGGTCATGGGCGGTATCGCCGAGGAAGGGGAAGTCAACGTTCGCCAGCTCATCGATATTCAGCCCGGCGCCGGTATCGACTAACTGAAAGGTCAAACGTTCGGGATGGGCCTCGGCGGCTTTCACGTCAAGGGTAATTTTGCCCCAGCTGGTGGTGGTCAGCGCATAGTACATCAGCGTGGCGAGCACCTTGCGTACAGCGCGACGATCGCCAAAGCGCAGCTCGTCGTTGGGCTGATGGTTGTTGATCACCAGCGACAAGCCTTTACGGCGCATCAGCGGCAAAATCTCCAGCGCGATCTCGTCCAGCATCTCCTGCAGATTAAACACGGCGGCGTCCGGCGACCAGTCGTGCGCCTCCAGGCGGTTCAACAGCACGATATCGTCCACCAGCCTTGAGAGTTCCTGACTCTCTTCCAACAGGTCAAGCACGGCTTCCTCGTCGGCGCGCTGGCTGAGCTGCACCAGCTGCGTTACGATCTGCTCCAGCGGACGGTTCAGCGCATGGCCGAGATTGTGCAGCAGCTGCTGACGCATCTGATGATTGCGATCCAGTACCTGCTGCGCTTTTTGCAGCTTCTTATTCACCAGCAGTTCGCGATCCTGATCGCGCATCATAAACAGTTGCGTATGCGGCGACAGCACGCTGCGCGCATGGCGAATTTCATACACTTCATTGTTAATCGTGGCCTGCAACACGCCCTGATGCTGATCGGACATATTGATAATTTTCTGCAGGTTAAGGTGCGGCAGCAGATGCTCGGCGATTTTATTGCTGAGAATGGTGCGGTTGCTGGCGAAGTCATACACCAGCAGGCCCACCGGCAGGCTGGCGACAATCTCTTCGTTCAGGACGCGCAGAGAATCCAGCTCGGCGCTCTGGTTCTCATTGGGACGCAGCGACTGCTGGCGCAGCAGCAGCATACCGCCGATAGAGAGCAGAAACAGCAGCAGGTTAATCAACAGCGGCCAAAGCAGATTATGCAACGTATCCATCACCAGGCTGCCGATCGACACGCGATAGACCAGCTGGAGCGGCGTGCTGGGCAGCGAGGCGGCGATTTCCAGATTGGGATTAACCAGCGAAACCTGGGTATTTTCCGCCTCCTCTTCGTCGCTGCTGGTGGTCAGCGTGCTGTCCTGGCGCAGCTGGAAGTTTTCCAGCGGCATACTGCGCGGGATCAAGTCGTTAACCGGCAGATCGAATGCTACCACGGTGGCAAGATGGCCCGGCTGATTAAAGGTGGTGCGCAGGGTAAAATAGTGATCGTTTTGCCAGGCGAAGTGACGCAGCGGCGAAAAGCTCTCACGCTCGTCCAGGGCGTTCGCCTGCTGTAGCATCTCCGCCCGGCGCGCATCGACCAGCGAGTTGATGGCGCTCTCTTTATAGCGGGTCGCCATATCTTTCAGCGGCAGGGTGGAGATCATGATCAGGCTGTTGTCCTGACCATTGAGAAAATACATCGACCAGGTAGGATTTTCCGCTCCCCACAGCGTATCGAGATAGTTCGACATGCGCATCGTCATATCGAGGGTGCTGCTGTCGTGGGAGCCAAAAACCAGCGCTTCAGTTTTCCTCCGCGTCTTTTCCAGATAGTAGACGTCAGGACGCAGACGCGTTTCCTGCAAGGTGCTGGCTGGCGGCGTACCGGCGGCGCTGGTGGCCAGATTTTCATAAATCTGCCAGGTGGCGAAGCGATAGGCGTCGATGCGTTTCTGAACCGCATGGGAAAGATCGATCATCGCGTAGCGTTTTTCGGTGAGCCAGGCGTTGACCGCGTTATGCACCATAAAGCCCAGCGCCAGTAGCAGCACCAGGTTGAAAACAATAAAGAAGCGGGTGACGTTGCTGGACGTCAGGGGAAACTTATAGGGCAACATAGCTATCAGGCACCTGAAATTATCGCGCAACCCGTCGGGCACTGGCCGCGACCGCCAGCAGCAGCAGAGCGATCAGCAAAAATGTGCTGTTCAGGCCGATCGACTGGGAAAGGAATCCAATTAAGGCCGGGCCTGAAAGAATACCCGCATATCCCAACGTTGTCATGGCAGAAATGGCGAGATTGGCAGGCATATCCTGTTGATTCCCGGCGGCATTGAACAGCATCGGCACCGTATTGGCGAGGCCGAAACCTAACAGCAGGAAAGCGAGCAGCGCCAGCGCGGGCCAGGGAGCCAGAACCAGCAGTGCGACGCCGACAGCTGCGGCCAGCGCCCCTGTAAGCATCACCGGGTAGCGTCCAAAGCGCAGAATCACCTTATCGCCGCTAAAGCGCCCCAGCGTCATGGCAATGGAGAACACGGCATAGCCAAGGCCGGCATGGGCAGTGGACACCAGCTTGTTTTGCAACAGCAGCAGCGCGCCCCAGTCCAGCACCGCGCCTTCGGCGAGAAAAAGAATAAAGCAGAGCAGGCCGAGAAAAGCGACCCAACCGCGTGGACGCACCAGCCAGGGCTGATCGGGCTGATGCAGACGTTCATTTAATGTCGCCGGCAAGCTACAGAGCAGCAGAACAATCATCACCGCCATCACCGCGGCGGTTGCCAGCAGCGGCGTCAGGCTGACGCCGATCAGCAGACTGACCGTACCGGCGCCGAGAATGCCGCCCAGGCTAAAAAAGGCATGAAAGCCCGACATCATTGGCCGACCCGCGGCTTTTTCCACTTCGACCGCCTGATAATTCATTGCCACATCCAGCGTGCCCAGCCCTGCGCCAAACAGCATCAGCGCGAGGGCCATGCCCGGCGTCCAGCTGAGCGTCGCCAGCAGCGGCAGCATAAGCAGAATCAGGATTGTGGAGCCGAGCATCACGCGGCGACAGCCAAGGCGTGCCACCAGCGAGCCGGTGAGCGGCATCGCCACCAGAGAGCCAATGCCTAAGCAGAGCAGCAGCGCGCCGAGCACGCCACCGTTCAGGCTGAGACGATCGCGCACGAAAGGCACCAGCGGCGCCCAGGCAGACATACCGAGGCCGTTAATGAGAAAAACCATGCGGGTAGCCCATTGTAAGGATCGGGCATCTTTATTCTGCTGAGCGGCGTCCAGTGCAGTCATAATGAAATTCACAAATTAAGAAGAAGCCAAGTTTAGCATCAAAGGTCGGGTGGCGAAATTTTATGCAAGTTGCGATTGAAATAATTTCAGACGCTAACTTTAGCGAGTAAAACGGCGATTCTACCGCTTTTTCAGCGAAGGATTTTCTTTTCCAGAACTTTCCTGGCGAGAACGGAATATTTAACGCACTTAACTCAAATTTTCTTTTCAGTTCTCAATGGTTAAAAATCACTTTTCTGTGCGCGCTTTCCTGACGCCTGTGGGTTGCGTCACGCTGCGTAAGAAAAATCCGCCCGCCACAGGGTTATTTTGTGTGTTATTTAACCCGTTTTATTCCGCGTTTTCAGGCAATTTCCAGAAATATCCCGACAGATAAAATTCAATAAAAACAAATTATTCGGCTGCGCTTTAACAAGTTTGGTTAATGTTAACCTTATAAAATCATAATAATTTTTTAATGTTAAAATTGATTTTTCTTTTCGTTACGATAAATATTAATCAACCATAAAGGGATAAAAAATTATAACCTTTGTTGAGTAACATTATAAAAAAGCCGCATCGGACCAGGTCCAGGTCGCTGTGGTGAAAATAAGCTGTGAATCAGGCTTCTGTTAAACACCAGGTAAAAACACCTTTTTCTTTAACAAGGTGACATAACATGTTGTTTTCGAAAATATAAAAATAATTTATGTTTTTGAATTCAGAACATTACCAAAACTGGTGTAGTAGAGGTTTATAACATGGCACAGCTCACTCAAGGTCGAGTCGACATCATCTCCCGTGAAGACGGCACGCTCATCTCCCAGACTAATAGCGGTTCTTCTCATACTGTCATCCTCAATCAACCCAGTGTGGTGCGCATCAACGGCACGCGCGAGATGGTGGCTCAGTATGAGCGCCAGGGTAACGATCTTGTTTTGCACATGCGCGACGGCAGCACGGTGCGTTATCAGAAATTCTTTTTCGACGATCTTAACGGCGAACACAGCGAACTGGTTTTTGACGACGGTATAAATCCCGCCGAGCACGCGCTTTTCCCCACCACAGCTGGCGTGACCGACACCGCCGCTGTGGCGATGACGCCCAGCTATGAATCCTTGGGCAGCGTAGAGCCTTTGCTGCTGGCTGAAACCGACAATGTCTCTACCGGCGTGATCGCGGCCAGCGGTCTGGGCATTCTGGGCTTGGGCGGCATCGCCCTTGGGGCGGGCGGTGGAGGTGGAGGCGGCAATGACAATAACGGCAGCGGCGTCACGCCAACTCCGCCTGAAGCCGCAACGCCTGTGATTACCGTTAATGCCTTCGCCAGCGACGATATCCTCGACAACGGCGAGAAAGGCAGCGCACAGACGCTCTCCGGCACCACCACTAACGTCGAAGCGGGTCAGATTGTCACCGTTACCCTGAACGGCCAGGCCTATAACGCCACCGTCGGCGCGGACGGCAGCTGGAGCGTCAGCGTGCCTGCCAGCGCACTGGCCGCACTGGCGGCGGGCACCGCCACCTTTAACGTCAGTGTCAATAATGCGGCGGGTCTGAGCGCCAGCGCCAGCCATGATTTCACTGTCCAGCCCACTGCCAGCGAGCCAGCCACGCCAACCATCGCCGTCGCGGCCTTTGCTGGCGACGATGTGCTCGACAACAACGAGAAAGGCAGCGCGCAGACGCTCTCCGGCACCACCACTAACGTCGAAGCGGGTCAGGTTGTTACCGTTAACCTGAACGGCCAGACCTATAACGCTGCCGTCGGCGCGGACGGCAGCTGGAGCGTCAACGTACCTGCCAGCGCGCTGGCCTCGCTGGCGGCGGGCACCGCCACCTTTAACGTCAGCGTCAGCAATGCGGCAGGCCTGAGCGCCAGCGCCAGCCATAGTGTTATTGTGGAGCCTGCCGCCGGCGAACCCGGTCTGATTGCGATCGTCGAACCGCTGAGCGGCGACGGCTATCTGAATGCGCAGGAAGCGACTGCCGATCTTTCTGTCAGCGGACGCACCTTTGGCGTGGCGGAAGGGGCGATTGTCAGCCTTAATTTCAATGGCACCTCCTACAGCGGCACGGTAAATAGCGACGGCAGCTGGAATATCACCATTCCATCCAGCGCATTCACCGGCATCGGCAATGGTACTCAGACGTTGACCGCCAGCGTGATCGACAGCAGCGGCACTGTGCTGGCCGACAGCGCGTCCCTGACTGTGGCGGTGAATACGCAGCTCTCCGCAGCCATCGATACGCCCTTTACGGACGGCATACTGAACGGCGAGGAGGTTACCCGCGATCAGACCCTGAGCGGCAATACCGGGGTAGTGGGCGAGGGTCAGCAGGTACAGGTAACGCTTAACGGCCAGATTTACAGCGCCGTCGTCGGTCAGGACGGCAGCTGGAACCTCAACCTGCCCGCCAGCGCGCTTCAGCTGCTGTCGCAGGGGGCGGGCCGCCTGACGGTCACGGTTACGGATGCGGCAGGTAACAGCGAGACCCTGACGCAAGACTTTACCGTGGATACCTTGCCGCCAACGTTAACGCTTGACCCGGTAGCTACCGATAACATGCTGAACAGCACGGAAGCGGTCAACGATCTGCCCATCAGCGGTACAGGCGACCCCGGCGATCTGATTACCGTTACCCTGAACAATCAGAACTACAGCGCCACGGTGGACAATAACGGCAGCTGGAGCGTCACCGTGCCTGCCGCTGCGCTGGCTGAACTGGCGGACGGCAGCGCCTATGCCGTGCAGGTGACGACCAGCGATGCCGCAGGTAATGTCGCCACCCGCTCGCAGACGCTCGCTATTGATACACAATTACCGTCGCTGGTGGTAAATACCCCTGGCGGCGACGGCGTGCTGACCAACACCGATCTCAACCAGCCGCTGATCCTGAGCGGCAGCGGCGCGCCTGGCGATACCGTCGTCGCGACCCTGAACGGCACGCCATACAACACCGTTATCGGCGAAAACGGGCAATGGACGATTTCTGTTCCCGCTGATGCGCTGGCGGCGCTGCCCGCTGGCGACAATGCCATTACCGTGACGGTCACCGACGCCGTTGGCAACAGCAACAGCCAGCAGAACACGATTAACATGGCGGCGGCAACGCCGACGCTGGACGTCGATCCGCTGGGTGGCGATGGCGTCATCAACGCCACTGACGCGGGGCAGCCGCTGGCGATCACCGGTAACGGCACCGCTGGCGATACCATCAGCGTCAGCCTGAACGGCCAGACTTATACCGCCACGGTTAACGAAAACGGCACATGGAGCGTCACCATTCCTTCCGCCGATCTGACTCAGGTACCGAACGGTACGCAACCCGTGGTGATTAGCGCAACCGATCCGCTGGGCAACAGCAGCAGCAGCGACGAAAGCCTGACGTTCAGTACCACGCCGCCGACAGTCGCTATTACGCAACCCGCCAGCGACGGCTATATCAACAGTAACGAAAGCGGCCAGGATCTGGTGCTGAGCGGCAGCGGCGGCACGCAGGGTGATAGCGTCTCGGTGGATTTCGCTGGCACCACTTATCCCGCTACCGTCGATGAAAACGGCAACTGGAGCGTTACCGTTCCCGCCGTCACTGTAGAGGGTCTGGATGATGGCATTTATCCGGTCACCGCAACCGTAACCGACAGCGCCGGTAATGCCAGCACCAGTGTCTCCGACGTAACGGTAGTCGCGAACGCGCTGCCCACCCTGACCCTGGATCCCTTCGCCGGCGACGACGTATTGGATCGTGCGGAACAGCTCAGCGACCTGCAAATAACCGGCACCACCACCAACGTCACGCCCGGCCAGACGGTTACCGTTACCATTAACGGTTCCAGCTACGACGGTGTGGTACAGCCTGGCGGCGGCTGGAGCGTCACGCTGCCTGCGGGCGCGCTTTCTGGCTTGACCGGCACGCAAACCTTTACCGCGACCGTTACCGACGTGGCAGGCAATAGCGTGACACCGGTGACGGGCACTTATACCGTGCTGGAAACCACCGATCCGCTGCTGGCCGTTTCACCTGTCGCCAACGATAATGCGCTGAATGCCGCAGAGGCGGCGGTGGATCTGACGATTAGCGGCAGCTCCGTGAACCTGCCGACCGGGACGGAAGTCACCGTTGCGCTCAACGGCGTGACTTACTCTGGCGTAACGGATCAGAGCGGTAACTGGATGGTTACCGTGCCGACAGCGGATCTCAGCGCGCTTGCCCAGGGCGATCAGACAGTAACCATCACCGCGTCGGGCGTTGAAATCACGCAAACATTGAATGTGGCCACCACGCCGCTGCCGGTTCCTACTATCAATACGCCGTTCGCCGACGGGGTGCTGAACAGCGAGGAAGCGGACAGCGTTCAGACGCTAAGCGGCAGCACCGGCGTCGCGGGGGCAGGTCAGGGCGTGCAGGTCATTATTGGCAACGCCAGCTATCAGGCGACCGTTGACGCTCAGGGCAACTGGAGCGTCGATCTTCCCCCCAGCGCGCTGCAGGCGCTCGGCCAGGGCAATAACGTTCTGACGGTAACCAGCAGCGATGCGGCGGGCAACAGCAACAGCGCCACGGCTACCGTGCTGGTCGATACCGTCGCGCCAACCCTCGTGGTCGATCCGGTTGCTGGCGATAATATTATTAATGCGGATGAAACGCAGGTTGATCTGACGCTGTCCGGCAACGTCGCGCCCGGCAGTACGCTAGCGCTTGAGCTGGGCGGCAATAGCTATTCCGCCGCCGTCGCGGCGGACGGCAGCTGGAGCGCCACCGTTCCGGCTGCGGATTTGCAGGCGCTGAACGACGGTCGCTACGATCTGACTGTGACCGTGACGTCGCCGGGCGGTAATGAAGCGACTACCGCTTACCCGGTGACGGTTGATACCACGGCACCTGACTTCAGCGTGAATACACCAGCCGGCGACGGCACGCTGAACGCCAGCGAGCAAGAGGCGCCGCTGGTGCTGAGCGGCAGCGGCAGCGCCGGGGACAGCGTCAACGTTGAGTTGAACGGCGTCAGCTACAGCACCACCATCGGCAGCGATGGAAACTGGTCGCTGGAAGTGCCCGTTAGCGATCTTTCCGCTCTGAATAGCGGCAGTAACCCCATCAGCGTTACCGTCAGCGATACGGCGGGCAACAGCAACGTGCAGCAAATTCCCCTGACGGTCGACACCGCGCTGCCGCCGCTTAGCGTCGATCCGGTCGGCGGAGACGGTACGCTGAACAGCAGCGAGCTGACGCAACCGCTGGTTCTGAGCGGCAGCGGACAGTACGGCGATAGCGTTCAGGCGGAGCTGAACGGCAAATTCTATCGGACACTGGTTTCCGTCAATGGACGCTGGACGCTGCAAATCCCGCAAACCGATCTGGCGACGTTACCGAATGGCGACAATCCCCTGACCGTTACCATTACCGACGCGCAGGGCAATCAGACCGTACAAACTTCCACGCTATTCGTGGATGCGGATCCGGCCACGCAGCCGACGCTGAGCGTGGATAGCGATACCTTTGCTGGCAACGGCATTGTGGATGCCGCTGAGCTACAGCAGCCACAAACTCTGACCGGCAGCACCACCAACGTCGAACAGGGACAGGTGGTGATCGTGACGCTGAACGGCGTGAACTACAGCGGCGTGGTGGCCGCCAGTGGCGACTGGAGCGTCACGTTGCCAGCCGGAGCGTTTGCCGGTCTGAGCGACGGCAGCCAGACGCTGAGCGTCAGCGTTGCTGACGCCGCCGGAAACAGCGCCAGCGCTGACGTTGCTTATCAAATCAATACCAGCGCCAGCAGCATTGCCGTGGCGCCGGTAAGTGGCGATAACTATCTGAACGCGACGGAAGCGGCGGCGGATTTCGCCGTTAGCGGCAGTACCAGCAACGTTGCGACAGGCAGCCTGGTAACGGTCACGCTGAACGGCGTGGCCTGGAGCGCCACGGTTAACGCCGACGGCAGCTGGAGCGCCACCGTGCCCGCCGGCGCGCTGAGCGGCGTGCCTGACGGCGCTCTGACGCTCACTACCAGTGTGGTCGATGCGGCGGGCAATACCGTTACCAGCAGCAGCACGGTAAATCTGCTGGCGGCCAGCCAGCCGCAGCCCGTGCTTGATCCTGCTTTTGGCGACGGCTCGCTGAACGCGCAAGATGTGACCGCCGCAGGTACCCTGACCGGCAGCACTGGTCTTACCGGCGACGGCCAGAGCGTGAGCGTGCTGATCAACGGCGTCAGCTACAGCGGTACGGTAGACAACGCGGGCAACTGGAGCGTCAGTCTGCCCGCTGAAACCCTGGCCGCGCTGCCGCAGGGCAGCAATGCTTACAGCGTGACGCTGACGGATATCGCAGGCAACAGCGCGACCGTTGACGGCAGCGTGCTGGTGGATACCGTTGCGCCGACGCTGAGTGTCAATACCCCGGCGGGCGATGGCGTGCTTAACGCCGCTGAAGTGACGCAGCCGCTCGACCTGACCGGCAGCAGCGATCCAAACGCGCAGATTGTCGCCAGCTTTAACGGCGCCACCTACAGCACGACCGCTGACGTCAATGGCAACTGGACGTTAACGCTGCCCGCGACCGCCTTCAGCGGTCTTGCCGATACCGCCTGGCCGCTTTCCATCACGGCTACCGATGCGGCGGGCAACGTCGCCAGCAGCGACACGACGCTGGCGGTAAAAGCCGGAGCGGGCAGCCTGCCTGTGCTGACGGTGAACGCCTTTGCTGGCGACAACGTTATCGATGGCGCGGAGCGTCAGACCGATCAGCTGCTGAGCGGCACAACCACTAACGTCGAGCCGGGGCAAATTGTCACCGTGACGCTGGGTACTCAGGTTTATACCGCCCAGGTGCAGGCGAGCGGCAGCTGGAGCCTGACGGTCAGCGCTGGCGTGTTGCAGCAAATCGCTGATGGTACTACCACCCTGAGCGTGGCGGTGACCGACGCGGCAGGCAACCCTGCCAGCCAGGATGTGCCGCTGACCTTTAACAGCACCGCTTCGGGCCTTTCGCTGGATGCCGTCAGCAACGATAACTACCTGAATGCACAGGAGGCGGATCTGCCGTTGATTGTGACCGGCAGCTCGGCAAACGTACCCCTGGGCAGCACCGTTACGCTGCTGTTGAATAATCAGACCTACAGCGCGCAGGTTACAGCTGGCGGACGCTGGAGCATCATCGTGCCTGCGGAGGCGCTGGAGGCGTTGCCGGACGGCGCGAATACGCTGACCGTCACCACGACGGATAGCACAGGCGCAACCCTTAGCAGCAACAGTACATTAAATGTGCTGATAAACACGCTTCCCGATCCCGTCGTTACCTCCGCCTTTGGCGACGGCACGCTGAACGCCAGCGATTTGAATCAACTCCAGACGCTTAGCGGCACCACCGGCGTCAGCGGCGACGGCCAGACGGTTACCGTGGCTTTCAACGGCGCGAACTACCCGGCAACCGTGGAGGCTAACGGCAACTGGAGCCTGACGCTGCCGACAGGCGCGCTGACCGGTCTGAGCGACGGCGCGCTGACCTACACCGTTACCGCGACCGACGCAGCAGGCAACAGCAACACCACTGACGCCAGCGTGGCGATAGACGTGACGGCGCCGACGCTGACGATCGATGCGGTCACGGGCGACGACGTGGTCAATGCGCTGGAAAGCGGCGCGGTGATCACCCTGAGCGGCGACACCGATGCCGGTGAAGGTCAGCGGGTGACCATTACCCTGAACGGCCAGGTCTGGACCACCACCTCAGGCGCGGATGGAAGCTGGACATTCGATCTGCCCGCGGGCGCGCTGGCGGGCATCGCTCCCGGCAGTTATCCGCTGACCGCGACGGTCAGCGACGCGGCAGGCAACGCCGTGACGGAAATCCGTGATATTACGGTGGCGACGGCCACGCCCGGCGTGCTGCTTGATACGCCCTTCACCGACGGCTATCTGGGCAGCGACGAAGCCGCAGCGGGCCAGACGCTCAGTGGCTCCACCGGTATTGCTGAAGCGGGACAAAGCGTGGTGGTCACCCTTAACGGCACCCGCTACGACGCCGACGTGGATGCGCAAGGCAACTGGTCGCTGTCGCTGGATAACACCATTTTGCAAGCCCTGCCGGAAGGCACGGCAACCATTACGGTGACGGCGACCGATACGGCAGGCAATAGCGGCAGCATCGAGAGCAGCGTTGTTGTCGACTTTACCGATCCAGAACTGACGTTGAACGCCATCTCTGGCGACAACGTCATCAACTCACTGGAGGTGGCGCAAGATGTCACCATCAGTGGCACCGCGTCGCTGCAGGATGCCGGTCAGCCGGTTAACGTCACCCTGGCGTTTAACGGCCAAAATTACCAGACCCAGGTGTTGAGCGACGGTACCTGGAGCGTGATTCTGCCCGCCAGCGTGATGCAGGGGCTGCCGGATGGCGACTATGACATCAGCGTCACACTCACCGACGCGGCAGGCAACAGCACGACGCTGACGGAAACCCTGTCGCGCGATGCGGATACCGCCGATCTGCCCACCCTCACGCTTAACGCTATCAGCACCGACGGCTATGTGAATGCGCAAGAGGCAGGCGCAGCGCTGGCTATCAGCGGCACCAGCACCAATCTGGAAGCCGGACAGGTTGTGACCGTCACGCTGAACGATCAGAACTACAGCGGCACGGTGGGTCCGGACGGTAGCTGGAGCGTTTCTGTTCCGGCGGAGGTGGTTGGCGCGCTGGCGGACGGCGCGCAAAGCCTCACCGTGATTGCGACTGACGTAACAGGCAATCCGGCCAGCGTCAGCGGTGGCTTTACCGTCGTGGCCAGCGCCGCCGTGCAGCCGACCATCACCTTTGACGCCATCGCCGGCAACGACGTGCTGAATGCGCAGGAAGCGGGACAGCCTTTAACCATCAGCGGCGCCAGCACTTTCCTGGAGGGAAGAGTGATTACCGTGGTGCTGAATGAAGTTGAGTACAGCGCGACGGCCGACGCCAACGGCAACTGGAACATTAGCGTGCCGGTCGCCGATCTGGGCAATTTGCCGCAGGGCAGCGTCGACATCAGCGCCAGCGCTACCGATCTGGCGGGCAACCCGGTGCTTGTCGCCGATGACTTTACCGTTAACAGCGATGCGCCTGCGTTGACGGGTCTGACGCTGGATGCAGGCGCCGATCTCAGCCTGGCGGAAGCGCTGGCGGGGCTGGTCGTCAGCGGCGGCAGCGATCCGGTGGCGGCGGGCGATGCTCCCACCACGGTAACGGTCTCGCTGAATGGCAACAGTTACACCACCACGGTAGGCACTGACGGCAGCTGGAGTCTGACCATTCCGCCAGCAGATTTGCAGCAGCTGCCTGATGGCGCGCAGACGGTAGCGGTACAGGTTACTGACGCCGACGGCAACGTTACCAACGGCAGCGCGCCGCTGAACGTTATTGTAAATAACCTGCCGACCCTGACGCTGGATACAGCCAATACGCCGTTCGCCGACGGCTTCCTGAGCCAAACCGAGTCAACCGGGGCGACTACGCTGAATGGCACTGCCGCCAACCTGGCAGATGGCACGCCGGTCACCGTTGTGATTGGCAATCTCACCTATACCGCCACGGTGACCAATAATGCCTGGAGTCTCGCTATTCCGGCTGGCGATCTGGTCACGCTGGATGAAGGCGTCACGCAGATTACCGTCAGCGCCAGCGATGTAGTGGGTAACCCGGCGCAGATAAGCAGCGGACTGGAAGTCATCTTTACGCCACCGGCCGATCCGGTGATTACTCTGCCGTTGTTCGGCGACAATACGGTGAATGCCAGCGAGGCGGTAACAGCCCAGCAGGTGAGCGGTACTGCAACGCTGACAGACGTCCAGACATTGACGGTGACGGTAGACGGCGCCCCGGTGCCGGTCACGATAGATGAAAACGGCAACTGGACCGCCGTCCTGACGCCTGCACAGCTTGGTGTGTTGCAGGACGGCACCCACACCCTGACGGTTACCACCACCGATCTCGCCGGCAATAGCAGCGACGCGACGCAAGACTTTACCCTTGCTACCGCCCCCATCGTGGCACCGACGCTGGATACGGCGTTTGGCGATAACATTCTTAACTTTACTGAAGCGCAGAGCGACGGCACGCTGACCGGACAGCTTGGCGCCGCCAACGCGGAATCCGTCACGGTCAATATTAACGGTACGCTTTACGATGCCGCTGTGGATACGGCGGCGGGCACCTGGTCGCTGGCGATTCCAACCGCCACGCTGCGCGGATTGCCAGACGGCACCTGGCCGGTGACCGTCACCGTAACTGACGACGTGGGCAACAGCAACAGCTTCAGTTCCGCTCTGCAGGTTGCCATTAACACTGTACCGGATGCCACCTTTACGCTGCCGTTCGGCGACGGGGCGCTGAGTGCGGCTGAGGCGGCAACAGCTCAGACGCTGAGCGGCAATACCGGCATCACCAGCACGGGGCAAACCGTCAGCCTGATCATCAGCGGGCTGAACGACGGCCCAGGCGACCAGCCTTTGCTTGCCACCGTGGATACCAGCACCGGCAACTGGAGCTATGCCCTGACGCCGGAGCAGATGCAGGCTCTGGCTAACGGCGCTCATACCATCAGCGTGACCGCCACCGATTTTGCCCAGAACAGCGATACCGTCACCCAGACGGTAACGACCGGCGTTCAGACGGTTACGCCAACCTTTGATGATACCGCATCGCTCGGCACCGACTTGACGCTCAATATTGCCGAAGCGGCTGCCGGTATTACCCTGACGGGCAACACCGGCTCCAGCGGGGCCAATCAGGCCGTCAGCGTGACGGTGGATGCCAACGGCGCGCGCTATCTCGGTACGGTGGATGCCAATGGCCTCTGGAGCGTTGCTATCCCGGCGGGCACGCTGAGCACGCTCGGCACCGGAGCACATGCCTTTAACGTCACGATTACCGATGCGGCGGGCAACACCACCACGACGCCGTTCGACTTTAACGCAGCGCTGACCGCGCCGACTCCGGCGGTCGATGCGGCCTATAATACCGGCTATCTCAATGCACAGGCGGTAGCGAGCGGCTTTACCCTGACCGGTACCACCGGCGTAACCGGCGCGGGGCAATCCGTGGTCGTGACCATGGGCGATCAACGTTACGATGCCGGTGATGGCTTAACCGTTGATGCCAACGGCGTCTGGTCTCTGCCGCTGTCGAACGCGCAGCTGTTGGCGTTTAATGACGGAACCTATCCGGTTTCAGTGACCGCAACGGATGCGAATGGCAACTCGGCCACCATCAGCAATACGCTGACGGTGGATACTGCTCCGCCAGCGCTGGCTAACGTGACGTTTGCTGGCGACAACGTTCTCGACTATGCCGAGTCGCAGTCGCCTCAGCTGCTGAGCGGCACTTCGACCGGCGCCGAGCCGGGTTCGCTGGTCAGCGTAAGCTTTAACGGACAGACCGCCTCCACCACGGTGAACGGCGACGGTAGCTGGAGCATTTTGCTCTCTGCGGATCAGGTTGCCAGCTTTACCGCTGACAGCACGATTCAGGTTACCCTGACCGACCTGGCAGGCAACCCGGTTGTGCTGCCGGTGAACGTGACGGTTGACCTCACGCCGCCAGCAGGCCTGTCGGCTGTGCTGGATCCGATTAGCGGCGATAACGTCATCAACGCTGCCGACGGCGCGACAACCACCCTGAACGGTACGGTATCCGATGCGACGGCAGCGGTTACTGTTACCCTCAATGGCGTGACCTCTGCCGCCACGGTAAATTCTGACGGCACCTGGAGCCTGACGGTAGATACCGCCACGTTCGGCGACGATGCCACCGTGCCGGTGACAGTAACGGCGACGAACGGTACCGAGACCTTTACCACCAGCAACAGCGTGGTAGTGGATCGCACTATACCGACGCTGACTATCAATGCCTTTACCGGCGACGGCTACGTCAACGCGGCGGAAAGCGATACCAATCAGGTGATTACCGGTACTGCCAGCCAGGCTGATGCGGGACGTTTTGTGCTGGTCACGCTCAACGGCACCACTTACAGCGCCGTTGTGCAAGCAGACGGTAGCTGGTCAGCGGCGGTACCCGCTGCCGCCATGCAGGCGCTGCCGGAAGGCGCGCAGCAGATTAGCGCTCAGCTCAGCGATGCTGCCGGCAACACCGGTACGGCAAGCCAGACCATCACCGTTGATACCGCCACGCCGCTGATTCAGGTTGACGCCATTCTCGGGGATAATATCCTCAATGCCACCGAAATTGCGGCGGGAACAGTGCTGAATGGTCGGGTTACCAACGCCCAGGGCGGCGAAACGGTGGGGCTTTACGCAGGCGATGCGAACCCGATCGCCACGGCGACGGTGGCAGCCGACGGCACCTTCAGCTTCAACCTGACGCCGGGGGTACTCGGCGATGTGACCGATGGCACTCTGCTGTTCGGCGTGCGCGTCAGCGATCCGGCGGGCAACCAGACTGATGCCACCGTCACCATTAACAAGGTGGTGAACAGCGCGCTCAATGTGGTGGTTGACTCGATCTTTGGCGATGGTTTCCTGAACGCGGCGGATACCGCGGTGGCGCAGACCATTACCGGTACGGTTGCATCGGCCGGTGCCGGTTCGGTGGTCAGCGTGGCGCTGGGCGATCTTACGCTCAGCACCACCGTGGCGCAGGATGGCCGCTGGTCGATTACCGTGCAGCCCGAGCTGCTGCAAACCCTGACGGACGGCAACCTCACGGCTAACGTGACCGTCACCGACGCCAATGGTAACACTGACAGCACAACGGGCCTGCTGACCGCCATTGTCGATAACCTGCCGGTCGTGAACACCCTGACGGGGCTATTTGGCGGCGATAATTTGCTGAACATCGCGGAATCGCTGGTGGATCAGACGGTGAGCGGCACCGTCAGCAATGCGGCGGCGGGCTCGCAGGTTACGGTCGCCCTGGGCAGCCATACCTACACCACCACCGTGCAGGCGGGAGGCAACTGGAGCGTAACGCTGCCGACGGCGGATCTCTCTTCGCTGCTGAACGGCAACCTGACGCTGGGCGTTAGCGTCACGGACGCCGCCGGTAACGTGGCAACCAACTCCGCGACCATCGGTATCTTCACCGCGCAGCCGACCATCAGCCTGACATCGCTGTTTGGCGACGGCATTCTGAACGCAGCCGATATTCTCACCAGTCAGACTATCAGCGGCGTGGTCAATAACGTTGCGGCGGGCAGCACCGTCAACCTGACGCTCGGCGGCACCGCTATCGGCACCGCCACGGTAGGACAGGACGGCGCCTTCTCCGCCACCGTCACGCCTGACATTCTGGGCGCGCTGGCGCAGGGCAATCTCTCCCTGGGCGTGAACGTGCAGGGACTGGCAGGCAATACCGTCAGCACAACGGCTACGGTACGGGTTGATACCCTGCTGCCAACGGTGACGATTAATCCGTTGTTTGGCGATGGTTTGCTGAACGTAGCGGATGCGCTGCTTAATCAAACCGTTAGCGGCGTGATCGGCGGTGCAGAAGCAGGTTCCCGTGTCACGGTCTCTGTGGCGGGCCAGCAGCTGGCGACCACCACCGATGCCAACGGCAACTTCAGCGTGACCCTGACGCCCGCTATTTTGCAGGGCATCGCCGACGGCAATCTGACAGTTAATGTCAGCGTGACGGACAGCGCAGGGAATACCGCAAGCAGCACCGCTGGGGCGCTGGTCGGTATTCACAACCTGCCGCAAATTACCCTGAACCCACTGTTCGGCGACGGCGTGCTTAACCTGGCGGAATCTCTGGTGACGCAGACCATCAGCGGCACCATCTCCAACGTAGCTCAGGGAACGGCGGTGCGCATTAATATCGGCACTACCACCCTGAACGCTACCGTTGGCGCTAACGGTGCCTTTAGCGCCCAGGTTTCGCCAGATCTGCTGGGTACGCTGCTGACCGGCAATCTCACTGTCGGCGTCGCGGTGACTGATGCTGTCGGCAACGTCAGCAGCGTCAGCGCTGGCGTGCAGCTTGGTCTGACGCAGCCGACTCTGACGCTCAATACCGTATTTGGCGACGGCATTCTGAGCGCTGGCGATCTCACTACCAACCAGACTATCAGCGGCACCAGTACGAATCTGGCGACGGGCACCACGGTCAGCACCACGCTGAACGGCGTAACCTACACCACGAAAGTGACCAGCGGCGGCAGCTGGAGCATTAGCGTGCCGCGTGCCGATCTGGCGACTATCGCCGACGGCACGGTGCAGGTCACGGTGAGCGCCAGCGATGCTTACGGCAACCCGGCTTCTACCAGCGGCAACCTGAGCGTCATCAGCCATACGCCGCCGACAGTCACCATCTCTTCGCTGTTTGGCGATAACGCGCTGAGCGTGGCGGACGTGAAAACCGCACAGACCATCAGCGGCACCGCGACCAACGCGGAAGGCTCGACGGTAAGCGTCCAGGTGGGCAGCCAAACCTTTACCGCCACGGTAAACAGCAGCGGCGCATGGAGCCTCTCCATACCGGCGGCCACCCTGGCGGCGATTGCTGACGGCAGCTATACCGTAACCGCCAGCGTCACTAACGGCGCAGGCGTCAGCGGCAGCGGCTCGTCCGCGTTGACAGTCATCAGCCATACTTCGCCGACGGTAGCGCTCAACACCTACTTTGGCGGCGATGGTTATCTCAACATCGCTGAAGCCAATACGGCAGAGACGATCAGCGGCACGACCACCCATGCGGTCGGCAGCACGGTAAGCGTCAATCTGGCGGGCCATGTCTTTACCACCACGGTTACCAGCAGCGGCACCTGGAGCATCAGCGTACCGACTTCGACGCTGGTGACCATTCCTGACGGCAGCCAAAGCCTGAGCGTGACGGTAACCGATGCGGGCGGCAATACGGCGATCACCAACAGCACCTTTACGGCGCTGTCACATAACACGCCGCAGGTAGGCGTCGATCCGGTACTGAGCGTTGTGACGTCATTGTTGGTAGGGCTGAGCGTTACCGGCGGCACGTCTAATGCCGCGCCGGGTTCAAACGTGACGGTAACGCTGTTGCTGGCGAACGGTAACCCTGGCCCGAGCGTTAACACGACGACCGATGCGCTTGGTCGTTTCGGCGCTGTTTTTGCGCCGTCGCTGCTTTCAGTGTCAGGTCTGGGACTGTCGCTGAGTACGTTGGCGCGAGTAACGGTCACCGATGTGGCGGGCAACAGCAGCACCGTGACCAATACGCTGCTGCTTGGCAGCCTGCTGCCGGTTACCACGGCGGCAACCGCATCAGTAGCGACATTCTCCGTTGATGACACTTCTGCGGCCGTCGCGTCAACAGAAGACAACAGCGCGACCACCAGCACAGGCACCGGCGAAGAAACGTTTGCCAAAATGGCAACCGTTGCGACGGTCGCCACGCCGGATTCAACGCTGACCACCGATGCGGACGATACCACTGCCAGCAGCACGGCGACCACCGCCAGCACCAGCGATGATACGACCAGCGCTACGGCTACCGCCGCTGTCGCCGATGATCAGAGCTACACCATCGGCGGCGTAGTGATAGCCCTGGCGGACGGCACCACTGCTGAGGGAGCGTCAGTAACCGGCAGCGCCGGGGCCGATACCGTTACGGTCAGCGATCTGCACTTTTCGCACATCGACGGCGGGGCCGGTACCGATACGCTGGTGCTGAACGGTGAAAACATGACGCTGGATCTCACCGCGCTCGGACTGAAAGTCGAACATATTGAGATTGTTGATTTGGGTAAATCGGGCACTAACGCCGTGAAGCTCGACCTCAATGAGGCGCTTAATATTACCGATACGCAGAATGAGGATTTAGTCATCAAAGGGGCCGACGGCAGCCAGGTCATGCTGGCGAACGCCAACGGCGGCGTGTGGGAAAACACCGGGCAGCGTGCGCTGGATGGACAAACCTTCGATGTCTATCACAACTCGGCGCTGACCAGTGACAACACGCTGGGCGATGTGCTGGTGCAACATAATCTGCAGGTGCATGTGGTTTAAGTAATGTGGTGGGGCGCTCGTCGCCCCGTAAAGCTTAAGGTAACCTGATGAAATCAGCAGAGGCGCGCGCCTCTGCTGATTTTTCTTTTTTGCGTCATCCTGCGCAGTTATACGGCACGCGCTTTCCAGATTTTCCCTGGTAGTAAAGTTACAGGGAGAGCATTAGGGTATGAGCTGCGCTGCACGACCATCACTGCCCTGCAGCGCAGCAGATCAAAACCTATTTCTTAGAGTGACACTATTGGTCAGCGTTTTCTGACCAACCTTTTGCGTGACTTTGCATCCTTGTTGCCTTACCGGTAACCCGTAAAAACCAGGTGAAACGGGCGTGCTTTTGCATCCCGTAAAAACAGCGTGCTGCCTGAACAGTTCAGATTTTCTGAATGCAGGCGGTATGAAACCGCTTTCCTGATACGAGGTTAACAATGGCCAACAGCGATCAATTACGTAATACCCGTCTGGCGCGGGCAGAAAGCGCACTGGGCTCTTTCTCCACCGACTCAGCTCTCAACTCCACAACGTTAAGCGCGGCCCTGCTGGCGGCGGAACCCGTTATGGCGACGCAGAGCGAAACTACGTCAATCCCGACCAGCAGCAGCGTCAGCGAAGCCGTGCAAACCACTGCGCTCACCACCGTTGCGGCAGATGTCACGCCGCCCGCCGCGCTACGTATTTATGAGCCGGTGGCTGGCGATGGCGTGATTGCCGCCTGGGAAGCGAATAACCGGGTGCATGTGCGCGGTCGGGCGGAAGATGAGCCGGGGGCGACCGTCACGCTCACCTTTGGCGATCAGAGCTGGCAAAGCACGGTAAACCAGTGGGGCTACTGGAACGCCTCAATGCCGCCGGAAACGCTACAGGGCTTGCCGGATGGTAACTACAGCATGACGCTCACCATCACCGATAAGGCGGGCAACAGCACCGATACCACGGTTAACTTCGGCCTTTACGTTGATAAAACGATTTCGCCGACGCTGACGCTCGATCCCATCATGGACGATAATGCGGTGGGTTATAATGAAGGCATGTACGGTATGCAGATCACCGGCAGCTCAACCCATCTTCCCGTGGGCGCAAAGGTGACGGCAATCATTAACGGCGTCAGCTATCAGGGCGTTGTGGATAGCGACGGCCACTGGTCGGTATCGCTGAGCGACACCGAGCTAAGCACCATCCCGGACGGGATCTACAGCGTTCAGGTGAGCGCAACCGATCCCAACGGCAAGGTCGGCACCACCAGTGCCGACGTCACGCTTATTACCCACTGGGACAGCATTCCGGAACTGCATTTTGACAAGGTCACCAGCGATAACGTGGTTAACGCGCTGGAAATGCAGCAGGCGCTGACCCTGACCGGTAGCCTGAGCAACGTACCGCCCGGCCAGACGCTGTGGATTAACGACGGCGGCGGTAAAGATTATCAGGCGACCATTCTGGCTGACGGCAGCTGGAGTCTGACCATTCCGGCGGCTGAAGTCGTGGATTTTATCCACCGCGGCGAGCTGCACGCCTGGGGCGTCGATGGCGCGGGCAACTACATCGATGGAGAGTTTGAATTCAATATCATCACCACCTTGCCGCCGGTCTATTACGAATTGGATATTGGCGGCGATATGGTGCTCAACTATCAGGAAGCGCACAGCGACCTCAGCTTCTATATCGAAGGGGTACAAAGCCTGACCATCAACGACAAAACCTATGAGCCTGTCGCAGGCATGGTGACGCTGAGCAGCGAGGATCTGCTGGCGCTGCCAGACGGCCCGGTTGACGCAGTGGTGTGGCAGGAGGATCAGTACGGCAACAGCGCCAGCGACACCCTTGAGAACTTCTTCACCGTCGCAACCCACGATCTGCCCACCTTAACGCTCAATACGCCTTTTGACGACAGCATTATCGACAGCGCAGATGTGAATAACTGGCATCTGATT
The DNA here is from genome assembly GCF_044342975.1 of Pantoea osteomyelitidis. Taxonomy (NCBI): domain Bacteria; kingdom Pseudomonadati; phylum Pseudomonadota; class Gammaproteobacteria; order Enterobacterales; family Erwiniaceae; genus Pantoea; species Pantoea osteomyelitidis. The sequence goes on along the minus strand of NZ_JBGFSN010000004.1, from coordinate 1,720,940 downwards.
GAAGGCAGCTCCACGCATCTGGAACAGGGCGCGCTGGTGACCCTGACGCTGGGCGATCAGAGCTACAGCAGCACGGTAAAAGCGGACGGCGGCTGGGCGCTGACTATCCTGGCCGGGCAGCTGGCGCCGCTGGATGATGGCGACTACACCATGACCGTCACGGCGCAGGACAGCAACGGCAACATTGCCAGCGCTACACAGAGCGTTACCGTGGCCTGGCATGACGTGCAGAGCGCAACCACCCTTGCCGCAGCGACAGAAAGTGACGATCGGCAGATCTCAACGCTGCTGGCAACGGCGAACGATGACGATCTCAACAGCTGGCTGACCAGCCTCACCGGCAGCGGTGAAATCACCACCGCCAGCCCGGTCAGCGAGCCGGTTTCTGAAAGCCTGCTGGCCCAATTAAAGGGCGACGCCGAAAACTGGCAGCCGATCACTTCACAGGCCCTGGAGAGCAACGCGGCGGCAGAAGTGACCACGACGCTGGCGGACCTGCTGCACGATCAGCATGGGTTACAGGCGATCGCCTGAATAAATGTTTGATTAGTTTATATAACCAAACAGCAGGCGGCTCAGTTCAGGCCGCCTGCTCTGTTTATACGCTTCCGACCGCTGCTGCTATTTTGCTCAACCAGAAAAATAATAAAATATTCATAAGCTTTTTGCAGGACGAAGCCGGGGAAATGATCTAATAATGTTAAGGGTCATTAAGCCGCGCTTCGCTTTTGACACCTTAACTAATAAAAAATGATGTTCTGTTTCAGGCCGCGCTACTGGCGCGCTTACGCTGTATTCACCGGGAAAACACAATGACAAAAAGAACTCTTGTTGGTGTTAATAATGAACAAATTATTGTTTTCCCTGTGTGTATTGGGTTGTTGGGGAGCTTCTCTCCCCCTGTCGCTGGCTGCCGCAGAGCCTAAAGCTGAATTTAACTGGCAGGCAGCGCCGTCCGAAGAGCAAATAGCCACTCTGACGTTGCGCGATGCTATCCTGCGTGCTTTCGCCCGTAACCCTAAAATTTCCGAAGCCGCTGCACAAATCCATGTCGGGCAGGGGGATCTGGATGCGGCGAAAAGCGCATGGTATCCGCAAATCTCCCTGCAAGCCTCCGGCGGACGTTCGCACCAGACCGACTCCGCCGGCAGCCTGGATAATGCCGGGTCGGGCGGCATTACCCTGAGCCAGCTGCTGTATGACTTTGGTCGTACCGGCGGCGCTATCGACGAGCAACATGCCCTTTCGGACGCTTATCGCTTCAGCCTTTTCGACACCATGACCACCGTCGCCCAGGATACGCTGCAGGCCTATCTGCAGGTCAAGCGCTATCAGGCGCTGGCCGATGCGGCACGCACCAATATCGCTTCGTTACAGCATGTGCGCGAAATCGCCAAAATGCGTGCCGATGCCGGGCTTAACTCCCAGTCAGACGTTTTACAGGCAGAAACCCGCATTGCCGGGATGCGCGCCACCCTTGAGCAGTATCTTGCCCAGCAGCGCTCCGCCAGAGCGCAGCTCACGGTGCTCACCGGGGTGGTGGCGAATAATCTGCCGGAACTGCCGCAGTCGCTGCTCAGCCAGCAGGTTACCCTCGATAAAATCGCCTACCAACGCAGCGCGGCAGTGCGCAGCGCGCAGGCGAAGCAGGAAGCGGCGCGCGAGCGGGTGCGACAGGCGCAGGCCAACCACTGGCCCACCATCAAAGTCGAGGCGGGGCGCACGCGCTACCAGAACGACAGTCGTTCTTACTGGGATGATGAGCTGCAGCTGCAGGTGGAAGCGCCGCTCTACCAGGGCGGCCTGGTCAGCGCCCGCACCCGCTCGGCGGAAGGGGAGCGGGAAGCGGCGCAGGCGGCGGTCCAGCAGGCGAAGCTCGATATCAATCAGAATGCCTCCACCGCCTATGCAGACATGATTGGCGCGCAGCAGCGCCAGCTGGCCGGTGAAGCGCAGCTCGCCAGCGCCGACCACACCCGCGACGTTTATGCCGACGAATATCGTTTAAGCAAACGCAGCCTGAACGATCTGCTTAGCGTGGAACAGGATGTGTTTCAGGCTGACAGCATGCGTCTGACGGCGCTTTATGACGGCTGGGACGCCACGGTGCGCTATGCCGCCGCCGTCGATAACCTGCTCGATATCATGGGCATCGACCGCGAAAAGAGCAGCGGCGATCTTCTTCCTTCCCTGCAATAGCGTGGCGCAAGCACGACAAGGTTCCGATTATGAGTTCACAAACGCTTAATACCGACAACTGGATCGCCGCCATGCTGCGCGTGGCCGCCCGTTTCGGTAAGCCCGCCGACGGCAAAACCCTGCGTCAGCAGATGCGCTGGTTTGAGCATCTGCCAGCGGGACAACAACTGGAGCGCCTGGCGGGTCTGCTCGGCCTGCATCTCACCATGACGCCGCAAAATAAACTGCGCTGGCGTCAGGAAATCACGCCGGTGGTGCTGGTGCTGGAAAACGGTAGCGTGGCGGTGGTGGAAGCCATCGACGGCGACAACAATGTGCACTACTGGCTGAGCGAGGGAGGCGATGTGGTGCGCGAAAGCGAGCTGGCGCCGCTGCTGGCGCGCAGCCAACCCGACGTCGGCGTGATTGGCGTCGCGGCGCGCGGACGCGATGCGCGCATTGATGAGTTTGTTCAGCCTTACGAAGAGCACTGGTTCTGGAAAAACTTTCGCGGTATGGGGCGACGCATCGCGGAAATCTCTATGGCGTCGGTGGTTGGCAACGTGCTGGCGCTGGCGGGGATTCTGTTCTCGATGCAGGTTTACGATCGGGTGATCCCGGCGCAGTCGCAACCCACGCTCTGGGTGCTGTTTGCCGGCGTGCTGCTGGCGGCGGCCATTGAATATTTGATCCGCCTGATGCGTACTCAGGTTTCTGACCTGATGGGAAAACGTATCGATCTTAAAGTCTCCTCAATGCTGTTTGCCCGCGCGATGAATATCCGTAACGAAGCGCGACCCAAATCCACCGGTTCCTTTATTTCGCAACTGCGTGAAATCGACCAGGTGCGCGAGCTGCTCACCTCCACCACCGTGGGCGCGGCGGCGGATATGCCTTTCGTTATTCTGTTTCTGTTTATTATGGCCTTTATCGGCGGCTGGCTGGTATTGATCCCGCTGTTGGCGATCCCACTGATCGTTATCCCCGGCCTGCTGGTGCAGATCCCGATGGCGCGGCTGGCGAAAGAGGGGCTGCGCGAAGGGGCATTGCGCAATGCGGTGCTGGTGGAAACCATTGAAGGCATTGAGGACATCAAGGCATTGCAGGCGGAACCCTATTTCCAGCGTCAATGGGAGCAGACCCATGAGGTAAGCGCCGCCATCAGCAATCAGCAGCGGCTGTGGGGCGCGCGTCTCACCGGCTGGGCCTCTACGGTTCAGCAGCTCACCTACGCCGGTATGCTGGTATTCGGCGTCTATCTGGTGCTCGACAGTCAGATCACCACAGGTACGCTGGTGGCGAGCAGCCTGCTCTCGTCGCGCACCATTGCGCCGCTGATGCAGCTCACCATGGTGTTTTCCCGCTGGCAGCACGCCAAAAGCGCGATGAAAGGGCTGGACGAGCTGTTGAAAAAGCCGCTCGATCAGCCCGATGCCGCCACGCTCGCCCACTGTCCCACGCTGACCGGCCACTATGATTTGCGCAACGTTCACTACACCTATGACGAAGAAAACGAAAAAAACGTGCTTAACGTACAGCAGCTCCAGATCAAGCCGGGCGAGCGGGTGGCGATTCTGGGCAAGGTGGGGGCGGGGAAATCGACGCTGCTGAAAATTCTTGCCGGGCAGGCGCTGGCGACGCAGGGCAAAGTGATTGTGGATGGGGTGGATATCAGCCGCATCGATCCGGTGGATTTACGTCGTCAGCTCGGCTGGCTTTCTCACGATTCGCGCCTTTTCTTCGGCACCCTGCGGCAAAACCTGATGCTGGGCAATCCGCACGCCAGCGAGCAGGAGATGCTGCAGGCGCTGCGCATCAGCGGCGCGCTGTCGCTGGTACAACAGGACGCTGCCAGTCTCGATCGCATCATCAACGAGGGCGGACGCGGTTTGTCAGGCGGCCAGCGCCAGATGGTGATGCTCAGCCGCCTGATCCTGCGTCAGCCGCAGGTGGTGTTGCTGGATGAACCCACCGCCGCGATGGATGAACAGCTGGAAGAGCACGTCATCCGCCAGATGCAGGGGTGGATGAGCGGCCGTACGCTGGTGCTGGTCACGCATCGCCCGGCATTGTTAAAAATGGTGGACCGTATCCTGGTAATGGATAACGGACGCATCGTTGCCGACGGCTCGCGCGATGAAATCCTGCGTCGCGCTACCGTCACTACGCCAAAACAAGGAGATGTCGCATGAGCCTGGTCATGATCGATAAAGATCTTGCACGCCACGAGCGGCGCACGTCGGCGATTATCTGGATCTGCAGCGCGGCGCTGCTGCTGTTTCTGGTCTGGGCGCATTTCGCCATTCTTGATGAAGTCACGGTCGGCACCGGAAAGGTGACGCCTTCCAGCCGCGCTCAGGTGATCGACAGCCTGGATGGCGGCATTGTGGAGCAGCTGAACGTGCATGAGGGCGATATCGTTGAGAAATCGCAGGTGCTGGCGAAGCTCGACCCCACGCGCTTTCAGTCAACCTTTGGCGAGGCGCTGGCAAAGACCCGTACGCTGCGCGCCTCGGCGGAGCGTCTGCATGCCGAGCTTTCAGGCGAGCCGCTGAAATTCAGCGAGGAAACGCTGAAGGAGCCGGAGCTGGTTACACGTGAAACCCAGCTTTATCAGTCACGTCGTCGCAACCTTACCGAAACCATCAGCAATCTGCAGCAGTCGCTGCGGCTGGTACAGGATGAGCTGCGCATGACCGAACCGCTGGTCGCCAAAGGCGCGGCAGGGCAGGTGGAAGTGATCCGTCTGCGTCGCCAGGTCAGCGATCTGCGCGGCAAGATTGACGAGGCGCGTAACGACTATCTGGTGCGTGCCCATGAAGAGCAGGTGAAAAACAACGCGGATCTTGATGCGCAGCTGCAGGTGCTGGCGGGCAAAGAGGATCAGCTGACGCGCGCCACTCTCTATTCGCCGGTGCGCGGCATCGTGAAGGATATTCAGGTCACCACCGTGGGCGGCGTGCTGGAGCCGGGCGGCAAGCTGATGGAGATCGTGCCGCTGGAAGATCAGCTGCTAATCGAAACGCGCATCAACCCGCGCGATATCGCCTACATCCGTCCCGGCTTACCGGCGGTGGTGAAGGTGACCGCCTACGACTCTTCTATCTATGGCGATCTGGCCGGTGAGGTGGAAACCGTGTCGCCGGACACCATTCAGGATGAGGTGAAGCGTGACCAGTTCTACTACCGCGTCTGGGTGCGCACGCAAAAAGCGGAGCTGACCAACCGCGCAGGTCGTAAATTCCCGATTGTTCCCGGCATGGTGGCGAATGTGGAGATTAAAACGGGTCAGAAATCGGTGATGGATTACTTACTCAAGCCGCTAAATAAAGTGAAAGAAGCGATGCGGGAAAGATAATATATAAGACCATGATTAAAAGAAACTCACTTCGTTACCGGCAGAAATTAAGTCAGTAATCAATCTGCGAATTATTAAACAAAGCGTGCGTAAATTAACAAATAATGCGCTTCGCTTAACGGACTTATTTTTCAGATTAGTACTAAGCTTACGCAAGCTGACAGGAAATAAGCGGAACGAGAATAAAAAAAAGCCGGACAATCATGTCCGGCAGGAATAAGGGTAAACAACTCATTCGGGGTGAATGAAGGTAATAATGAAATAAATGATGATAGCGGGATCTATTGTATTCTCTGATGGCTGATAAGTTTTATCATTCAGTGCTCACAATCCTCCTAATGTAAGTCCTTGATATTTCATCAAGCCGTTTCGCTTTAACAATGTGTGCGATATTTTTTGGCTATATGTGCTGTCTGAAAGTTCTGCCTTTTTTACATTTAGAAATAAGTTTTTAATGCAATGAAACACTTTTGGAAATTTCGTAGCATATTCGTGATAGCTTATTGCCTTTCTTAAATTAACAATGAGGTGCCGGCTGAATCTTAACTATTCAGCACGCAGTGGCAAATATAAGGCACATAACAGAGGGTAATAAAATGAAACTTCGCGTTCTCTCCCTGGTTGTACCTGCATTGCTCGTCGCAGGCTCCGCAAGCGCAGCCGAAATCTATAATAAAGACGGCAACAAATTAGATCTCTACGGCAAAGTAGATGCTCTGCACTATTTTTCCGATAATGATGGTGCTGATGGCGATCAGTCTTATGTTCGCTTCGGCTTCAAAGGTGAAACTCAGGTTACCGATCAACTCACCGGCTATGGCCAGTGGGAGTATCAGGCTGCGCTGAACAACGCAGAGTCAGAAGGCACGGCTAACAGCTTTACCCGTGTGGGCTTCGCCGGTATCAAGCTCAGCGACGGCAGCTCCTTCGATTACGGACGTAACTACGGCGTGGCCTATGACGTTGGCGCCTGGACTGACGTATTGCCGGAGTTCGGCGGCGATACCTACGGTGCGGATAACTTCATGTTCCAGCGCGCTAACGGCCTGGCGACCTACCGTAACACCGGCTTCTTTGGCCTGGTGGACGGTTGGGATTTCGCCGTGCAGTATCAGGGCAAAAACGGCAATAGCGAAGAGTCACCTAATGGCCGCGACGTACTGGGTCAGAATGGCGACGGCTGGGGTCTGAGCACTACTTATGATATCAACGATTCAGGCGTAAGCGTAGGCGCGGCGATGTTCCAGTCCGATCGTACCAACGATCAGAACGGCGATGCGCCCGGCATTCTGGGCCGTGGCGATAAAGCGGCAGTCTACACAGGCGCTCTGAAATATGATGCTAACAACATCTATCTGGCGGCGATGTACAGCCGTGGCTACAACGCCAACCGTTTTGGTTCCAGCAGCTCAGCCGCCTATGGCTACGCTGACAAATCGGATAACTGGGAACTGGTCGCTCAATATCAGTTTGACTTCGGCCTGCGTCCGTCTTTGGCATTCGTGACCTCGCGTGCGACCGATGTTCAGAATTATGGCAAACAGAATCTGAAAAAATATGTTGATGTAGGCGCGACCTACTACTTCAACAAAAACATGTCCACCTATGTTGACTACCAGATCAACATGCTGGATGACAACGAGTTCACCGACGCGGCTGGCATCAACACCGACGACGTAGTGGCGCTGGGCCTGGTTTACCAGTTCTGAGTGCAGGGGAGCGTGGCCGTCGGCTACGCTCCCGTTTTTATTAACGCCGCCGTTTGTGGCGTTAGCCGCCAGCCTGGCTGTACGGCTACTTTTGCGATCGCCATTTTTTCGCTTTGGGAAGCGAATTACCGGTTTTCGGCGGCACGCTACCTTCCATCGCCACGCCAGCCAACGTAAAGGCAGAAAAGCTTAGCCAGTGCTGCCAACGCGACAGTTGCGATTTTGACTTTTCCATTTCACACCTCATTAAAATTTAAACCACACCTCAATTGTGCAGAATTCATGCCATCCCGATCGCTCTGACAGCCACGGATTTTCCGCTGAGTTTGCTACACTGCGCTCGCCTCAGCCTGGTGCAGCTGAACGCTTTTGGTGCACCGAATAATGAGGCGTTACCCGGCTTACGCCCGGCAACAGACTAGCGATCGATGAGGAAAAAGATGGGTGTAAAGTGGATGAGGTTTGCCGTTCTGGCGGTGGTGGCGACGCTTGGCGGCTGCGACAAACCGCCCGCATCAGCGCTGGTGCTGGAAGGAAAAACCATGGGCACTGTCTGGCGCGTCAGCCTGGCAAACGTCGACAGCAGTCGCAAAAGCCAGCTTCAGCAGCGTATTCAGCAGCAGCTCGACAATGATGACAAGACGCTTTCCACCTGGAAACCGGACTCGGTGCTGTCGCGTTTTAATCGCTATCAGGGCACGGCACCGCAGCCGATCAGCGCCGATATGGCCGACATCGTCACTGAATCCCTGCGTATAGGCGAGAAAACCGCAGGCGCAATGGATATTACCGTTGGGCCGCTGGTAAACCTGTGGGGATTCGGCCCGGCGAAGCCGCCAGCCCATACGCCGGATGCAGCGCAAATTGCCGCCGCCAAAGCGCAAACCGGGTTGCAGCATCTGCGCGTGATCCAGGGCGTTGACGGCCAGTGGCTGCAAAAGGATCTGCCGGGGCTCTATGTCGATCTCTCGACGATGGGCGAAGGCTACGCCACCGATCATCTGGCGCGTCTGATGGAGCAGGAGGGGATCAATAACTATCTGGTTTCGGTGGGCGGCGCGGTGCTGAGTCGCGGACACAATGGGGAGAACCAGCCGTGGCGCGTGGCGATCCAGAAGCCGACCGATCGTGAAAACGCCGTGCAGGCGCGGGTCGATCTACAGGGGCACGGAATCAGCACCTCCGGCAGCTACCGCAACTATTATGAACTGGACGGCAAACGGATTTCCCACGTTATCGATCCGGTCAGCGGGCGGCCGATTGCGCACAAACTGGTATCGGCGACGGTGATCGCCACCACGGCGCTGGAGGCGGACGGCTGGGATACGGGCCTGATGGTGTTGGGCACGGAAAAAGCCAGAGCGCTGGCCTTGAAAGAGAAGCTGGCGGTCTATCTGGTCAGCAAACAGGGCGATGAGTTTGTCAGCTGGATGTCGCCGCAGTTTGCCGCCTTTCTGATTAAAGAATAAGCGGAGGAGAGAGAATGCTCGATCTGTTCAACGATGAAGCGCCCTGGCAGGAGCCGCTGGCGGAAGGGGCGGTGATTTTGCGCCGCCGCGCACGTGAGCAGGGCGCGGCGCTGCTTACCGAAATTTTGGCTGTGGCCGCGCAGAATCCTTTTTACCACCGCATTACGCCGGGCGGCCATCGCATGTCGGTGGCGATGACCAACTGCGGCGATTTTGGCTGGTCGAGCAATGCGCGCGGCTATCGCTACAGCGAAGAGGATGAGAGTAGCGGCCACAAATGGCCCGCAATGCCGACTGTTTTTCGCCAGCTGGCGCTGGAGGCGGCGCGGGAAGCGGGATTCACGCAGTTCAACCCGGACGCCTGTTTGATTAACCGTTACGAGCCGGGCGCCAAACTGTCGCTGCATCAGGACAAAGATGAGAAGGATCTACGTCAGCCCATTGTCTCGGTGTCGCTCGGCTTACCGGCGGTATTCCAGTTTGGCGGCTTTGAGCGCGGCGACGCGACGCAGCGCATACTGCTGGAACATGGGGATATCGTGGTGTGGGGCGGCCCGTCGCGTCTGCGCTATCATGGCATTCTGCCGCTGAAGGCGGGAGTACATCCGCTGGTCGGCGCTTATCGTTATAATTTGACCTTTCGCCGCGCCTTTTAAGCGGCTGGCTATCGCCAGCAATATGAGAATTATTATTGCTATCATTACGTATCGCATTAAACTGCAGGCTGTTTTGTTAACACCCGGAATTTTCCATGACGTTGCTTAACGTTGTTTTCCGCCAGTACCGCTGGCCGTTTCTTAGCGTAATTTTTTTAACGCTGCTCAGCGCGGCGCTGGGCATTGGCATCATTGCCTTCATCAACCGTGAACTGATCGTTGCGGTGAATACTTCATTCGCCGTGCTGCCGGAATTTTTGCTGCAGCTGTTTTTGCTGATGGCGGTGACGCTGGGTTCGCAGCTGGCGCTGACGCTGCTGGGTCATCATTTTGTCTGGCGGCTGCGCGGTGAGTTTATCAAGCGCATCATGGATACCCATATCGAGCGCATTGAGCAGGTTGGCAGCGCTCAGCTGTTGGCCGGACTCACCAGCGACATTCGCGCCATTACCATCGCCTTTGTGCGTCTGCCGGAACTGATCCAGGGGATTATTATCACCCTCGGCTCGGCCGCTTATCTCGCCTGGCTGTCGCCGAAAATGCTGCTGATCACCGCGCTCTGGATCGCAGTGACGCTGATCGGCGGCTGGCTGCTGGTGTCGCGTGTTTATCAGCACATGGCGAAACTGCGCGAAGTGGAAGATAACCTTTATCGCGATTACCAGACAATTATCGAAGGGCGCAAAGAGCTGCAGCTCAATCGTGAGCGCGCCCAGCTGATTTACGACACCGTTTATCAGGAAGATGCCAGCAGCTATCGTCATCACATCGTGCGCGCCGATACCTTTCACCTGAGCGCGGTGAACTGGTCCAATATCATGATGCTCGGGGCGATCGGCATGGTGTTTTTTATGGCTAATAACCTCGGCTGGGCCAATACCGCCGTGGCGGCCACTTACTCCCTGACGCTGCTGTTTCTGCGTACGCCGCTGCTGGCGGCGGTCGGCGCGCTGCCCACTCTGCTGAGCGCGCAGGTCGCCTTTCGCAAGCTGAACGCTTTTCATCTGGCGGAATACCAGCCAGAGTTCAGCTCGCTGCCGCCGGTGAAGCCCTGGCAAACCCTGGAGCTGCGCGATGTCACGTTTCATTATGGCGAGCACGGCTTTACCGTGGGACCGATCAACCTTACGCTGCGCCGGGGCGAACTGGTGTTCCTGATTGGCGGCAACGGCAGCGGGAAGTCGACGCTGGCGATGCTGCTGACCGGTCTTTACCAGCCGCAGTCCGGCACGCTGCTGCTCGATGGCGAACCGCTCGACTGGCAGCATCTCGATGCTTACCGCAAACATTTCTCCGCCGTGTTCACCGACGTGCACCTGTTCGATCGTCTGATCGGGCGTCAAGGCCAGCCCGCTAACCCTGCGCTGGTTCAGCAGTGGCTGGATCGGCTGAAAATGCAGGATAAGCTGAAGCTGGAAGGGAATCGCGTGCTCAATCTGCAATTGTCGAAAGGGCAGAGCAAGCGCCTGGCGCTGCTGCTGGCGGCGGCGGAAGAGCGCGACATCCTGCTGCTGGATGAGTGGGCTGCCGATCAGGATCCCCATTTCCGCCGCGTGTTTTATCGCGAAATCCTGCCCTGGCTGCAGGAAACGGGTAAAACCGTGTTCGCCATCAGCCATGACGATCACTACTTTATCCATGCTGATCGGCTGCTGGAGATGCGCGACGGACAGCTCAGCGAGCTGACCGGCACCGAACGCGAAATGGCGACGCTGGACGCGGTCAAACGTACCGAAAGCGCTTATTGACGCCAGTTGGCAAAGCTTAGCGAAAAGCGTTATTGGTCAGGTTTCGGCGGACGCGCTACCTTTAGTCACGGCAGAAACGCAGTTTCTGCCTCCCTGGAATGATTCTTTCGTCTTGTGTTATTACCGGCTCAGGTTACTTTTTGAGCCGGTTTTTTATTGCCGTTAACTTGATGAGTGACCAGCGTCAGCACCTGATCCTGCTTGTAGTGAAAGCGGGCCTCCAGCAGCGTTCCCACGGGAAACGCGTCGCTGAAGCGATGCGTTAAGGATAGCCACGCCCGCTGGCTGAGAAGATCCACCTCAACCAGCGCCGCCTGCTGAAAATCCATTGGCTGGTGCAGCACCGGCCAGAGCGCTTTATAAAGACTCTCTTTGAGCGAAAAGAGCAGGGTGGCGGCGTCGGCAAAGCAGAGCGGCAGCGCCAGCAGACGCTGCTTTTCAGCACGCGTCATTAAAATATCTGCCGTCTCCCCTGCGGTTTCCGCCTTCATGATCCGCTCGACATCAATACCGAGGCAGAGCGGCTGCGGCGTTGCCGCCAGCACCGCAATGCCGTCGCTGTGGGAAAGCGAGGCGGCGATGCCGTCAGGCCAGCAAGGGGAACGATCCGGAGCGTTGTTGAGAATAAACTGATGATGGCCGAGACGCTGCATCACCTCACGGGCAAGAAGCCGACTGGCGAGATACTCAGCGCGACGCTTCTTCACCGCCTGGCCCAGGCGCGCAGGAAAGGGCAGCGCCAGCGTTTCGCTGAGCGCATCATCAAAACGTCGAAGATCGAAACGACAGCAGCCAATCAGCGGGTCGCTGACGCCCATTTCCAGAGCGGTGATAAACCCGTCTGTGGCTGGAGTGGGAACGGAATCAAATTCAAACACATGCACGGCTTTGGTCAGGGGAAAAAAGCATTTAACCAGTCGGCATGCGCAAGGGCAAGTTTAGTGGGCTATCCCTGCCCAATCGCTCAGTCGTTAGGCGGAATCGCAAAGCCTTTTTGCGACACAATAAAGTGCCGGTGGCCCTTGCTGATTTTTGCACCGCGATCGCACCAGTGCGTGGCGAGATGAAAGAAATCATCGCTGCCGATGTTGTAGGCCAGTTCAACTTTGCTGATACCTGAATGAAGCAGATCCTCGGCATCCTTCAGATTTTTCGCTTTGGTAACCATAAAGGTTTTCCATCATGAAACGGGAAGCATCAGATTAAGTTAATTCTGTGACAAATTTGTTGCAGTTTAATGAAGGTTAGCGTTGCGATGCAAAAAGTGTGATGGAAAGTCGCTGTGGCTGCACAAAGTAAGCTGTTGTTATAGCAAATATTATCAGAGTGATGTCGGAGGCGGTATACAGGTAACAGAAAGGTCGCCGTAGCGACCTCTCTTTTTTCACTATTTCTTGTCTGGTCCAGGCTTTTTATCGCCTGATTCCGGTGCTTCATTCGGATCGTCTTTTTCCACTTGATACACTGATGTCTCCTCTTGTTGCCCGTTAACAGTAAAAAGTATAGACCATGCTGCTGATTTTGCGGCCAGTGGTTGTCATTAGCGCAGCGCGCCTGAGGTTTCAACCGGCATTTCGCAAGGCTCAAGCAAAATAGGAATGCTTTTATAAGCAGGGATCCCGCTTTGCGTGTCATGACTGTCAAGCGGCACCATCACATTGGCTTCCGGATAGTAGGCGGCGACCGATCCCGGTGCCATGTCATAAATCACCAAAGTGAGATTATCTAACCGGCGCGAAGTGGCCTGCCCTTGGGGATCAAGCGCAACCATGTTGACCTTATCGCCTGAGCGCAGCTGACGCTTCTCCGCCTCATCAGCATTGATAAACAGCACATCGCGCCGTCCGGTCACGCCGCGATAGCGGTCATTTAAGCCATACAACGTGGTGTTGTACTGGTCATGGCTGCGCAAGGTGGTCAGCACCAGATCGTGACACTTCAGCGAGCGGGGATCTTCATTGATGCCCTCCATTACCATAAACTGCGCCTTGCCGCCCGGCGTCAGCCAGACGCGTTCAGAGGCGGCGTTATACAGACGAAAGCCGCCTGGGTTCTGGATACGCTCATTGAAATTTTTAAAGGCGGGGAACACGGCTTCGATGGCGTCACGAATAAAGCTGTAATCGCCGATCATCTTATCCCATTCCACCTTACTGTTCGGCAGGGTCGCTTTTGCCAGACCGGCCACCAGCGCAGGCTCCGATTTTAACCAGTTTGAGGCGGGCTTCAGCATGCCGCGTGAGGCATGCACCATCGACATCGAATCCTCAACGGTTACGCTCTGCTCGCCAGAGGCTTGCCGATCCGTTTCGGTGCGCCCCAGCACCGGCAGCAGATAGTTATGCTTGCCCAGCAGCAGGTGAGAACGGTTGAGCTTGGTCGCCATATGCACCACCAGATCAAGCTTGCGCATCGCTTCAAAAGTGACCTGCGGATCGGAGATCGCTTCCGCCAGGTTGCCGCCGAGGCAAAGCAGCGCTTTCGAGTGGCCGTCGCGTATTGCCTGGATGGCGGCAACCGCGCCATGCCCATGTTTGCGCGGCGGCTTAAAGCCGAACACTTTCTCAATGCTATCCAGCAGGGTATCAGAAGGGATTTCCGTAATACCTACGGTGCGATCGCCCTGCACGTTTGAGTGGCCGCGCAACGGGCAAATACCGGCTCCGCGTTTGCCGATGTTGCCGCGCATCAACAGCAGATTCGCGATCTGCTGAACGTTTTGCGTCCCGTATTGATGCTGGGTAATGCCCATGCCGTAACAGATAATGGTTCTTTCCGAGGAGGCGTAAAGGCGGGCAATGTTCTGGATCTCTTCATACTCCATGCCGGACACCTTGAAAATATGCTCCCAGCTGGTCGCCTCCAGATCCGCCTTCAGCGCCGCGAAGCCCTCGGTGTGCTCATGGATAAAGGCTTCATCCAGCACCGGCGCTTCGCCCGCCTCCAGCGCCTTGTCATGCAGCGTCAGCAGAACCTTCATCACCCCTTTCAGCATCGCGGCGTCGCCGCCGACGCGCACCTTGTAATAGGTCGAGGCCAGTTCGGTAGAGCTGAGGGACAGCATCTCAATCGGGCTTTGCGGCGAGGTGAAGCGCTCCAGGCCACGCTCGCGCAGCGGATTGATCGCCACAATGGTTGCGCCGCGCTTCGAGACTTCACGCAGCGTACCCAGCATCCGCGGATGGTTGGTGCCAGGGTTATGGCCGATACAGAGCACCAGATCGCAGTGGTCGAAATCCTCCAGCTCAACGGTGCCTTTGCCGACGCCGATCGAGACCGGCAAACCGACGCTGGTAGGCTCGTGGCACATATTGGAGCAGTCAGGAAAATTGTTGGTACCATACTCGCGGGCGAAGAGCTGCCACAGGAAAGCGGCCTCGTTGGAGGCTCTGCCGGAGGTATAGAACTCCACGCTGTCGGGATCATCATAGCTACGCAGTTTTTCACCAATCTCGCGAAAGGCGGTTTCCCATTCGATGGGTTGATAAGTGTCGGTTGCCGCATCGTACTTCATCGGATGCGTCAGCCGACCTTCACCCTCCAGCTCAAACGCGTTGCGCTGCCAGAGTTCGCTGACGGTATGCGCGGCAAAGAATTCTGGTGTGGTGCGCTTGCTGGTCGCTTCCCACGACACCGCTTTCGCGCCGTTTTCACAAAACTCAAAGGAAGAGGCGTGCTGCGGATCGGGCCATGCGCAGCCAGGACAGTCGAATCCCTGCGGCTGGTTGACTTTAAACAGAGCAATCACATCCTGCTTCACGGACATCTGACCACGTATTGCATCAGCCACCGCCTTCAACGCACCCCAGCCGCCCGCTGAACCGCCATAGGGGGCAATGCCAATGTTTTTATTCTGATGTTTCATACGTCTCCACAACATGTTTAAGGCACAGTCCTAAAAGCGTAGGCCAGCCTGACGAGAGGGAGAGCGGGAGATATGAAAAAAAATGCGTTTTTTTGTGCTCAGAATGTTACCGCGCTGCATATAATTTTGCGCCTGCTCCGGCTGAAAAATGTGCCTGTGCGGATAGCGTTCTGTTGTTTGTCTCGCACGGCGTGCCTGATTGAATATCAGAGAGGAAATTTCAGCGATATTCCAGTGGACACCAGGAGATAACACAATGATGAATATAGGTGCAGCCTTCGCCCCTGAGATATTTATCGCAGCCGCAATATTTTTTCAGGTTTTCCCATGCTTCTCGGGTATAAATATCCGACTTCAGGACTTTAATGATATGAATTTTACCTGTGCCTTTTACCCAGACCTTACCGCTGCGATAAATCACATCTTTTCCCGGACAAATATGCCGGTTATAAGCATGCCAGACGATAAGCTGATTGTTTCTGGCTGTGCTTAACCGGGAGAAGGAGGTGCCTGTCTCCGGGCTGATTACGGTATCCAACAAAATCCATCTCATGCTGATCTCCTTGTGCTCGAGTGTTTCGCTTTTCTGTTTGTGTCAGTTAGCATGAGTTTAATCAACATAATTTCTTATCGCTGTGCTTTGCCTGTTATTTATTTTCGCTTCTTACTCAATTTTAGTCAGGTTTGATGCGAAGGGGTAGGATAAGACTCTTTTTGGTTAAAAATCACTAGTGATATTAGGGATGTCTGTGTAGTACAATCCTCTATCGTTAGCAGAGCGCAGCATCAGCCGATTCGTATAAATAATAAAACCAGGTATGAAAATTAATTCATGATCTTTATCTGGCCTGTGGTAGGGGTCAATTTCATTAATAATAAGTAATGTTAAAATTTTTCTTTAAATAATAACTAACTAACGAGTGGTGTTCTTTGTAAGAAATTACTTAGAAGAGTTCAGAGGGTTTTGGTTTTTATTTGATGCATGATTTGTGATTAATATCACAGCTCTCTCGGTTATATAATGTATAAATAAATTTTGCGCGTGTCGATGAATATTCCACTTGTAGTGGTATATTTTATATTATTAAGGAATTCAGTCATGAATGTAATGGATGAAATTAATCTAATTAATGTCAGTGGTGCAGGAGCCAATGGACGCGATGTTGGCAATGGATCTGGCGGGATTAACAAAGGAAAAGGTGGGGCTTATGGCGGTGTTAATTCATGTGGCGCGGGCATACTCGGAGGCCTTGTAGCAGGAAGTCTTGGTGGACCAGCAGGTATGGCGGTAGGTGTTGTTGGCGGAATGATTGCCGGTCAATGCAATTCCGATAGCTTTAGTAAAGGAGGTAATAGTGGTGGAAATAAGACATCAAGTGACTTCGGCGGACAATGTACTTGGTAAAAGGCATATTCTATTACCACTTTTCCAGGATAACTGATGAAAGCCTTTTTTTACTATGTAACTTACTTAGCATTATTTATTGTGGCCTTTACATTATTGCGAAGCGCTTTAGTTATGGACTTTGCTTGCGCGTCAAGGAGGGAATTAATTTCTAAATTTATCACTATGCTCATCGTACTCATCGCCGTAACCCGTTGGGGCGTTCGGGCTTACTCCCGGCTTACCGGCTATAAAAAGTAATGATTTACCGGTGGCAGGCATAGCCGGGAACGTTCAGCCTGTTAAATTTGGCTCAAATAAAAAAGCAGCCATAACAGGCTGCTTTTAAAGGGAATTTTGGTCGGCACGAGAGGATTTGAACCTCCGACCCCTGACACCCCATGACAGTGCGCTACCAGGCTGCGCTACGTGCCGAACGTGGAGGGATATACTACTGATTATTCGTCAGATTGCAAGATGCTAACCGTCTAACTGCCTTATTATTAATCAGTTAGCGATAAATCGCTTCTCTTCCGTAAGCACCTGCAGCAGCAGCGCCAGCTGCGGCTTATGATCTTTCAACGGCTTACCGGCAACATCATACGCTTTGTAGTTGCCGCTATTACCCAGCACCAGCGTGATTTGCGGTGTGGTCACCACTAATTTATTGCCCTCGCTGCTGACCACCCAGTTATGACGGCGCTGAGCGGCAAACAGATCTTCGCCCTGCGAATAGTTAACGGGATTGGTACGCACATGCAGCAAGCGCTGCATCAGCGTCACCATCACATCCTGATGATCCGTCAGGCGATCCACCCGCTGCGCAGGCGTGTTTGGCCAGTGCACCACCAGCGGCACCTGCAGCGCCGTGCGGCTGCCCGCGTTGTCGCTGCTTTCGTCCAGCGTCACGCCGCGCTGAGCCGTAATCACCACCACCGTACTTTTCAATAAATCACGCTGCTGCAACGTTGTCAGCACGTTGCGAATCTGTTCATCAAGAGAGGCGGCCTGGCGCAAATAGCTGCGCTGACGCGTTTTAACACTCTCACCGCTGACGTTAACACCGCTGAACGCCACCCAGGAGAACCAGGGCGCGGTAACCGCTTTCCGTCCGTTGAGCCAGTTTTGCCACTGAGTAAAGGTTTCAGCGTTCGACTGCTTGCCGGTTACAGGCAGGGTGTAATCCGCCAGCAGCGCCTGACGGTAAAGAGGTTGATTGAATCCTTCAGAGGAGAAGAGACCAAACTGGTAACCCTGAGCGTTTAATGCGCTGAGCAAGGTTGAAGGCATACGCGCAGCCAGCACGCCATTCATATAGCTGGACGAGATGCCGTAAAACAGGCCGAACAGCCCGCTTTCCGGCGTGGTGCCGGCGCTGTAGTGCTGAGTAAAGCGTACGTTATCCGCTGCAAACTGCGACAGCGAAGGCAGCGCTTTCTCCTCGCTGGCGTTGTTCAATCCATCCACCGTGATAACCAGCAGGTTATGCCGCGTACCGGCATCGCGAAAGGTAATATCGCTCAGCGGATACTGCACCGAAACCGCTTCCGGATCGCCTTGCTGCACCAGACGGCGCTGATACTCCTGCGCATCCAGCAGACCGTGCTTCTCCAGAAAGCGGCGCGCCGTCATCGGGTAGGAGAGCGGCAGATTGGCGCGCTGCATGGTAATGGGACGATAAAAATTCGCGTCCGCCCAGATGTACATCAGATGGCTGGCGAAGAAAGCGATGATAAACAGCGTCGCCAGCGGCTTGCCGAAACTTCGGCGATTCAGGCTGCGTAACTTCTGCCAGCTCCAGGTCGCCACCAGCATCTCAACCAGGAAAATCACCGGCACGCTGATAAACATCAGCTGCCAGTCGCGCGCCATTTCGCTCTGGTCCGGGTTGATCACCAACTCCCAAACCATGGGGTTAAGATGCAGGTGAAAACGGTTGAAAACAGCGCTGTCCACCATCACCAGCGTCAGGCCGACGGTGGCGAGAATGGCTGAAAACACGCGTAGCAGTCGCTGCGACATCGCCACAAAGGTCAGGGGAAAAATTACCAGCAGATAGGCGGCGAAAACAATAAAGCTGAAATGGCCGATCCAACTGCTGTATGCATAAAGGCGACCGGCCAGCGAAGTGGGCCAGTCAGCCACCAGCAGGTAGCGGCTGCCTAAAATCAAGGCAAAGAAGATATTGAACAGGGCAAACCAATGTCCCCAGCTGATCATCTGGGAGACTTTTTCACGGTAGCGCTGCCGGTTGGTTACCATATTATGAGGTCAGATCACTAAATTAATGGGCATTGTCTTCGCGTACCGAAGCCTGCAACGCCTCAGCGAAAGAACGGGCCAGTGTGCGGCGCTGAGCAGGGGCAACGCTGCTGTTAATCAAATTGGTCACCATGTTTCCCAGTACCATCAGGGAAAGATCGGTGGGCGCCTGATCCTTTTCCAGAATCCGGGCCATTTCCGCGAGGAGTTTTTCCACGCGTTCGTCACTGTAACGGGATGATTGAGGCATATCGTCAACTAATCAAGTTTCAAAAGACGATATATTACCGTAACAACGCGCTTTTTTCTGCACTTTTATCGTAAGCGTACGGCGCAAAATGCGCATGGAGTTGAAAGCGGCTGCGGGCGGTGTTTGAATACGCGCCTGAGCCTAAAGGAGAGTCTACCATGAGTCTGGATATCGACCAGATTGCCCTGCATCAGTTAATCAAACGCGATGAAAACAATCTTGAGCTGGTGCTGCGCGACTCGCTGCTGCCAGCCAATGCCACCGTCGAGGCGATGGTGGAGGAGTTGCACCGCGTCTACAGCGCGAAAAGCAAAGCCTACGGCCTGTTCAATGCGGAGAGCGAACTGGCGGACGCGCTGCGCAACTGCCGCAAAGGGGAGGATGATTTTCTCGCCTTCAGCCGCGCGGCGACCGGTCGCCTGCGCGATGAGCTGGCGAAATATCCCTTTGCCGAAGGCGGCGTGGTGCTGTTTGTTCACTATCGTTATCTGGCGGTAGAGTATCTGCTGGTGGCGGTGCTCAGCAGCCAGTCGAGCATGCGTGTTAACGAAGAGCTGGATATCAGCAGCACCCACTATCTGGATATCAATCATGCCGATATCGTGGCGCGCATCGATCTGACCGAATGGGAAACCAATCCGGAATCCACGCGCTATCTCACCTTCCTGCGCGGACGGGTAGGGCGCAAGGTGGCGGATTTCTTTATGGATTTCCTCGGTGCCAGCGTGGGGCTCGACACCAAAGCGCAAAACCGCGGCCTGCTGCAAGCGGTGGATGACTACTGCAGCGAGTCGAATCTCGATAAAAACGAGCGCCAGAATTATCGCCAGCAGGTCTACAGCTACTGCAACGAGCAGCTGCAGTCGGGTGAAGAAATTGCGCTGGAAGATTTGTCGAAAGAGCTGCCGCCGCTGGGGGAGAAAAGCTTCCAGTCTTTCACTCAGGAGCAGGGCTACGAGCTGGAGGAACACTTTCCGGCGGATCGTGGCACCTTGCGTCAGCTGACAAAATTTACCGGCAGCGGCGGGGGACTGACGCTCAATTTCGATGCCATGCTGCTGGGCGAACGCATCTTTTGGGATGCCGCGACCGATACGCTGACCATCAAAGGCACGCCGCCCAACCTGCGCGATCAGTTACAGCGTCGCACCGGCGGCGGAAGCTGAATCGCGCCCATAAAAAAACGCCGCAGATGCGGCGTTTTTTTTCAACCCGTTACGCGATTAAGCGCGAACGAAGTCGATGTGGTGCAGTTTCGGCTTGAACGGGTGACGCTGTACAGCCTGCACTTTTACTTTGGTTTCTTTACCGTCGACAACCAGAGTCAGCACGTCGGTGTAGAACTCAGGCTTAACCTGCATGTTCATCACAGAGTCGTGATCCAGTTCGATGGCAACAGCGGCTTCTGAACCACCATAGATGATGGCCGGGAATTTGTTCGCTGTGCGCAGGCGGCGGCTCGCACCCTTACCCTGCTCTTTACGTTCTACTGCATTGATAGTGAACATCGTAATGTCTCTTTTATGACGTCTGTTACAGGCGACCCAGCAACAGACAGGTTATTCAACAAGGCTTTTGCGAAGGCAAAAGCGGGCGGCATTATAGCGACATTGCCTTGCACGTACAAATAATTCCGCCGTTTAACGCAGCTCGTTGGCGCGGCGAAAGCGTCCCTGATAGTCGAAAAGCTTCTCGCGTACCTGCCAGAACTGGCCTTTGGCGCGCGCCACCACGAAATCGGGATGGCGCAGCAGCGGCTGCAGGGCAATGATATCCGCCGCGCACTGCCAGCCGAGCGGCACGCCGGGCGCGCGCTGATGCGGGCGCATAAAAAGCTGCTCGAAGGCTTTGCGCTGGGCCGGGGTCTGTAGCCGGAAGCGCTCGCTGACGCTGGTGCCGTCCTCATCGAAATAGGTTGCCTTCAGCCATTCCCCTTTTTCGTCGCGCCCCTGCGCCAGCTCCATGCCGCCGCAGCGCAGCACCAGCGCATCTTTCAGCTTCAGCGCCGCTTTCAGCATATCGTCGGGGTCGACCAGTATTTTGTCGCACTGGTGGCAGCGCCGGGCGGCGATATCGTTCTCTGCGCCGCAGTCGGGACAGCTTTTAAAACGAAAGCGAAAATCGCACTGGCTGCGCTCGCCTTCATCATTTTCCAGCACGCCCTGACAGCGGCGGCCAAAATGTTCAATCACCATGCCGTCAGCGGTGGCTTTGCCCCAGAAGGTGTTGGCGAAACCGCAGGCGGGGCAGAACACCTGCACCGGCTGGTTGTCGCTCGCCCCTTTTGGCGCACCCACTTCCGGGGTAAAGATATCGTGCGGGTTGCCGGCGTAATCGAGGATCAAACAGTGGGTTTTTCCCGGCGCCAGACGCAGGCCGCGTCCGACGATCTGCTGATAAAGGCTGACCGACTCGGTGGGGCGCAGAATCGCGATCAGATCCACATGGGGCGCATCGAACCCGGTGGTCAGCACCGCGACGTTCACCAGAAACTTCAGCTGCTGCGCCTTAAATTCCGCAATCAGCCGGTCACGATCTTTGGCCGCCGTTTCGGCGGAGACCAGCGCGCTCTGCGCGGGCAGCAGCGACAAAATTTCGCGCGCGTGCTCTACGGTAGAGGCGAAAATCATCACGCCCCGGCGCTCTTCGGCGAACTCCACAATCTGGCGGATAATTTGCGGCGTGACGCGTTGCTGCTGTTTCAGCTCGCGATTCAGATCCGCTTCGCTGAACAGGCCGCTGGCCTGAGCAGTGAGACGGCTGAAATCATACTGCACGATCGGCATATCAAGCCGCTCAGGCGGCACCAGAAAGCCATGCTTGATCATGTAGCGCAGCGGCAGCTCATAGATACAGTCGCGAAACAGCGCGTTTTCGTCGCCGCGCACCATGCCGTGATAATGAAAACGGTAAATCCAGCCTTTGCCGAGCCGAAAAGGGGTAGCGGTCAGGCCGAGCAGGCGCAGCTGCGGATTGTGCTGGCGCAGATGATTAAAAATCTGCTGGTACTGACTCGCCTGATCGTCGCCGATACGGTGACATTCATCAACGATCACCAGCGAAAAGGCGCTGTCGAACAGCGCCAGATTGCGCGCTACCGACTGCACGCTGCCGAACACCACCTTGCGCTGGCTCTCTTTGCGTTGCAGGCCCGCGGCGAAAATGTCCGCTTCCAGACCATACGCCTGATATTTGGCATGGTTCTGCGCCACCAGCTCTTTGACATGCGCCAGCACCAGCACCCGACCGCGCGCCAGCCGCGCCAGTTCGGCGATCACCAGACTTTTACCGGCGCCGGTCGGCAGCACAATAACGGCAGGTTCAGCGTGACGGCGGAAATGCGCGATAGTGGCATCCACCGCTTCCTGTTGATAGGGACGCAGGGTAAACGACATGGATCTCTACTTTTCTGTAAACCAGCCTCCATTATGCCATGAAAGCGCGGCAACCGCAGGATCGGCACTGTTAGCGCTGCTGACTTCAGGCTATACTGCGCGCACTTTTTTAACGGTTAAAAACACCGTTTTAGTTTCCCTTCGTAGCAACAGGCAAAGCGAATTAATGCGACTCGACAAATTCTTATCTCAGCAACTGGAAATCAGCCGTGCCATTGCCGCACGCGAACTGCGCGCAAAAAAAGTCACGGTAAACGGTGAAGTGGTACGCGAAGGCTCTTTTAAACTTCTGCCGGAGCATGAGGTGGAATATGAAGGGAATCTGCTGCAAATGCAGAGCGGGCCGCGCTACTTTATGCTGAACAAGCCGCAGGGCTATGTCTGTTCCACCGACGATCCCGATCATCCCACCATCCTCTATTTTATCGAAGAGCCGATGGCATGGAAGCTGCACGCGGCAGGGCGGCTGGATATCGATACCACCGGCCTGGTGCTGATGACCGATGATGGTCAGTGGTCGCACCGTATCACTTCGCCGCGTCACCACTGCGACAAAACCTACCGCGTCACGCTGGAATCGCCGATCGCGGATGACGTGGCGGCGCAATTTACCGCTGGCATACAGCTGCACGGCGAAAAAAACCTGACCAAACCGGCAGTGCTGGAGATCGTTACGCCTCATGAGGTGCTGCTCACCATCAGCGAAGGGCGCTATCACCAGGTGAAGCGGATGTTTGCCGCAGCGGGCAATCATGTGGTGGCGCTGCATCGCGAGGCGATTGGCAGCATCGCGCTGGACGCCGAGCTGGCACCAGGCGAATACCGTCCGCTGACGGACGAGGAAATCGCCAGCATTGGTTTGCCCGATGAGATAAAACAACTTAAATAAGCAGGAGCAGAGAGCGGTGCGCAAGGAAAAAAATTCTTCCACAGGATTGGTGATTATTCTCGGCCTACTGGCCATGTTGATGCCGCTTTCCATCGACATGTATCTGCCGGCGCTGCCGCAGATCGCCAGGGAATTCGCCGTGTCGGCGGGCAGCGTTCAGATGACGCTCAACCTTTATATTCTGGGATTTGCCCTCGGCCAGCTGATTTATGGCCCGCTGGCGGACAGCTATGGCCGGAAGCCGGTGATCCTGCTCGGCACTCTGATCTTTGCCCTGGCCGCCGCCTCCTGCGCCCTGGCGCAAACCATCGATCAGCTGATTCTGATGCGCTTCCTGCACGGTCTCTCCGCCGCCGCCGCCAGCGTGGTGATCAATGCGCTGATGCGTGACAGCTACTCCAAAGAGGAGTTTTCGCGCATGATGTCCTTTGTGATGCTGATCACCACCATTGCGCCGCTGATGGCACCTATCCTTGGCGGCTGGCTGCTGCTGCTGTGGAACTGGCACGCTATCTTCTGGGCGCTGTCGCTGGCTGCCGTGGTTACGACCGTACTGGTGGTGACGCAGATCCGTGAAACCCTGCCGCCGGAAAAACGCCAGCCTTTCCACCTGCGCACCATGCTCGGTAACTTTGTTGCGCTGTTTCGCCATCGTCGCGTCTTTAGCTACATGCTGGCGAGCGGCTTCTCCTTTGCCGGATTGTTCACCTTTCTGAACGCCGGTCCCTTTGTCTATATCGAACTCAACCATATTTCGCCGCAAAACTTCGGTTACTACTTCGGCCTGAACGTGGTGTTTCTGTTTGTGATGACGCTGATTAACAGCCGCTCGGTTCGGCGTTTCGGGCCGCTGGCGATGTTCCGCTGCGGACTGGTTATCCAGTTTTGTACCGGGCTGTGGCTGCTGACGGTAAGCGCGTTCGATTTGGGCTTTCTGCCGCTGGTGTTTGGCGTGGCGATGTTTATCGGCTGCGTGTCGATGGTCTCTTCAAACGCGATGGCGGTGGTGCTGGATGAATTCCCACACATGGCCGGCACCGCCTCTTCACTGGCGGGTACGCTGCGCTTCGGCGTCGGCGCGCTGGTGGGCGCGCTGCTGTCGCTGGTGAGTTTTAACAGCGCCTGGCCAATGGTCGGCACCATTGCGCTCTGCGCCACGCTCTCGCTATTACTTTTTTACTACGCCTCACGACCTCGCAAAAAAACCGCCTGACCCAGGGGCGAACATCTGTTCGCCCTTCAGATATTCCTTACCCTGCCCGACATCCCCTTGCTCAAACTTAATGTTTCCACTATGTGAAAATTAATTTATGAAAAAGTAACCACATTGCGTCTAAAATGATTGTTAACCGAACGTGAACGCGGTACATATAGCAATAAAATGCGAGTCCACTCGCAAATAATAATTTTACCGCTTAGCACGGTTTCAAAAATGAGAAGGCAAGCCTTGACGTCTCTTTTTTCAGGCTCCGCACAGATGCCCTTCGTCGTGAATAAAGTTATCGTCTCTGGGGGTTCTTGTTTTGAATATGCCGCAACTTTCCGTTGTGCATCGCCTGCCGCAGCGCTATCGCTGGTCTGTAGAAAACCAGGGCGCAATCGAAGCGCATAAGGCGGGTGATGTTGCTAATGAACAGGATCTTATCGCGCTGCGTCTGTTAAGTCATGACGGTCATCCGGCGTGGGAAATCCTGCGCCAGCTGCAGGAAACGCTGGCGGAAATACAGGTAGATTGCCGTATCGCCGAGTGTGAAGGGCAGCCCTGTCTGTTCATCCAGCTCAGCGATGAGAGCGCCACCAATTGCTGCCTGAAAAATCGCGGCGTGGCTATCGCGGAAAACTTTAACGGGCTGTAGCTTAGCGCGAGAGGGCCAGCAACTGCCGGGTGTAATCCTGCTGTGGGGCGGCAAACAGCGCTTCGCACGCGCCCTGTTCCACCACTTCGCCCTGACGCAGCACCACCAGTTGATGACAGAGCGCGCGCACCACCTGCAAATCGTGACTGATAAACAGGTAAGCAAGCCGGTGCTGCTGTTGCAGGCGACGCAGCAGCGTCAGGATCTGCTTCTGCACCGAGCGATCCAGCGATGAGGTCGGCTCATCCAGAATCATCAGCTCAGGTTCCAGGATCAGCGCGCGGGCAATGGCGATACGCTGGCGCTGACCGCCGGAAAACTCTGCCGGATAGCGATGCCGGCTCGCCGCCTCCAGTCCCACTTCCTCCATCACCGCGATCACTTTTTCTTCCTGCTGCGTGGCGCTAAGCAGAGGGCGGTGTACCTGCAAACCTTCGGCAATAATCTGCGCGACCGTCATGCGCGGATTCAGCGAAGAGTTGGGATCCTGAAACACTACCTGGATACGTTTACGCAGTGGCAGCATCTGCTGGCGGTTCAGCTGATGCAGCGGCTGATTGTCGAACCAGATTTCCCCTTTCGAGGCGATAAGCCGCAGCAGCGCCAGACCGGCGGTGCTTTTGCCCGATCCCGATTCGCCTACCAGGCCGAGACTCTCCCCCGGCCGCAGGCTGAAGCTCAGGGCGCGCAGCGCATGATGTTCCGCCACGGTGCGCTTTAGCAGGCCGCGACGCACCGGGAAGGCCACCGACAGGCTGTTCACCTGCAACAGCGGCGCCACCTTATCATCCACCGGCTGAGGTGTGCCCTCGGGTTCCGCCTGCAACAGCTCGCGCGTGTAAGGATGCTGTGGCGCAGTGAAGAGCGGCTGGCAGCGATTATGCTCTACCGCTTCGCCGTGACGCATCACGGTCACCTCGTCGGCCAGCTGACGCACAATATTCAGGTTATGGGTGATGAATAGCATCCCCATATTCATTTCGCGCTGTAGTTCGCGCAGCAGTTTCAGGATCTGCGCCTGCACCGTCACGTCGAGGGCGGTGGTCGGCTCATCGGCGATCAGCAGTTTTGGCTGCGTCAGGAGCGCCATGGCGATCATCACGCGCTGGCGTTCGCCGCCGGAGAGTTGATGGGGGAAATCGTTCAGGCGCGATGCGGGCTGACGGATACCCACCCGATCAAGACAGCTGAGCATTTCACCGCGCGCCGCTTCGCGCCGCATGCCGCGATGCAGCGATAAAACCTCATACAGCTGCTTTTCTACGTTATGCAACGGATTGAGCGACACCATCGGCTCCTGAAAAATCATCGCGATCTGGTTGCCGCGCACGCCGCGCAGCGTACGCTCGCTGGCGCGCAGCAGATCCTGACCGTTAAACAGGATCTCCCCGCCGGGATAAACCACCGGCGGTGAGGGCAGTAAACGCATCACCGACAGCGCGGTAATGCTCTTGCCGGATCCTGATTCACCCACCAGCGCCAGGGTTTGACCCGCCTCAATACGCAGCGAAATATCGTTGACCACCCGGCGCTGCTGCGCGCCCTGATGAAAGGCGATGGCGAGATGATTGACGGAAAGCAGCGGCTGCGTCATTCAGACTCCTTTAGCGGGATCGAAGGCGTCGCGCACCGCTTCGCCAATAAAAATCAGCAGCGACAGCAGGATCGCCAGCGCAAAAAAGCCGGAGAGGCCAAGCCAGGGCGCCTGTAAATTATTTTTGCCCTGCAACAGCAGTTCACCCAGCGAGGGGGATCCCACCGGCAGACCAAAGCCGAGAAAATCAAGCGAGGTAAGGGTAGTAATTGAACCGCACAGGATAAATGGCAGAAAGGTCAGGGTGGCTACCATGGCGTTGGGCAGCATATGGCGCAGCATAATACGCGTGTCGCTTACCCCCAGCGCCTGCGCGGCGCGGATATAGTCGAAGTTACGCGTGCGCAGAAACTCGGCGCGCACCACGCTGACCAGGCTCATCCAGCCAAACACCACCGTGACCAGCAGCAGCCACCAGAAGCCGGGCTGGATTACGCTGGAGAGCAGAATCAGCAGAAACAGCGACGGCATGCCGGACCACACCTCGATGATCCGCTGGCCGATCAGATCAGTTTTGCCGCCGAAATAGCCCTGCACCGCGCCTACCACAATTCCCGTCACGCTGGAAAACAGCGTCAGCAGCAGGCCAAACAGCAGCGAGATGCGCGTGCCGTACAGCAGGCGCGCCAGCACGTCGCCGCCGTTGGCATCGGTCCCCAGCCAGTTTTGCCGCGAGGGCGGTGAGGGAAACGGTACCTCGGTGGCAAAGTTAATGGTGCTGTCGCTGAAGCGAATCGGCGCCCAGAGCGCCCAGCCATGCTGCGCGATACGCTGTTTCAGCCAGGGATCCTGATAATCGGCAGCGGTCGCCAGCGGGCCGCCGTAGTCGCTCTCGCTGTAGTTGATCAACAGCGGCACGTACCAGCGCTGCTGATAATGCACCAGCAGCGGCTTGTCATTCGCCAGCAGTTCGGCGCAAAGCGAGAGCAGAAAGATAATCAGGAAGATCCAGAGCGACCAGTAGCCACGCCGGTTATAACGAAAGCGCTGCCAGCGCGCCTGGTTGACGGGAGATAAACGCATCAGCGGCCCTCGAAATCGATACGCGGATCGACCAGCGTATAGGTGAGATCGCTGAGGATATTCATCAGCAGGCCGATCAGTGTGAAGATATAGAGCGTGCCGAACATCACCGGATAGTCGCGCTGGATAGTGGCGTCATAGCCCAGCAGGCCCAGACCGTTCAGCGAGAACATGACTTCTATCAATACCGAGCTGGTAAAAAACATACTGATAAAGGTGGCGGGGAAACCGGCAATCACCAGCAGCATGGCGTTACGAAACACGTGATGATAAAGGATACGTCGCTCATCCAGTCCTTTGGCGCGCGCGGTGACCACATACTGTTTGCGCACCTCATCGAGAAAGGCGTTTTTCGTCAGCATCGTCAGGGTGGCGAAGCCGCCAATCACCGTAGCCAGCACCGGCAGGGTAATGTGCCAGAGATAATCCAACGCTTTGCCGTACCAGGGTAGGGTGTCGAACTGCGGCGAGGTCAGCCCGCGCAGCGGGAACCAGTCGAGATAGCTGCCGCCCGCGAACAGCACAATCAGCATGATGCCAAACAAAAACGCCGGAACAGAGTAGCCGACAATGATAAAGGTACTGCTCCAGACGTCAAAAGCGCTGCCGTTGCGCACCGCTTTTTTGATCCCCAGCGGGATAGAGACCAGATAAATAATCAACGTGCTCCACAGGCCAAGGCTTATGGAGACCGGCAAACTCTCTTTGATGAGCTGGATCACCGAGGCGCTGCGAAACAAACTGTCGCCGAAGTCGAAGCGGATATAGTTCCACAGCATCTCAACGTAGCGCTGCCAGAGCGGCTTATCGAAGCCGTAACGTCGGGTAATCTCCTTGATGACTTCGGGATCAAGCCCGCGCGCGCCGCGATACTGGCTGTCGCCGGGGTTGCCGCCATTCAGGTTGGCGCGCCCCGCTGCGGCATTGCTGCTGCCGGGGATGCCGCTGGTCTGACCGAACTGAATGTTCGCCAGCGCCTGATCCACCGGGCCGCCTGGTGCTATCTGCACGATAAAAAAATTGAGCGTGATTATCGCCCAGAGGGTAGGAATAACCAGCAGCAGCCTGCGTAGAAAATAGGCACCCAAACCACTCTCCTTAACGTCGCTCAGCCGGCAGACGCGCGGCTTTGTTAGCATCGTACCACCAGTTTTCCAGCCCGGTACTGAACGCAGGCTTGATGGCGGGATGGGAAAATTTGTCCCGGTATGCCAGCCGCTGCTCCGCGTTATACCAGAGCGGGATCATGTAGTAATTCCACAGCAGGATGCGATCCAGCGCCTGGCCCAGCGGCAGCAGCGCCTGTTGATCGCCCTGGCGCGCCACGATCTGCTTAACGAAATCATCGACAATGGGATCTTTCACCCGCGCGGTATTCCAGGTGGACTCAATAAAATCAGATTGCCAGACATACTGCAATGAGGTGGAGGGCCAGGGCATCGCGTAGTAGTTGGCGAGTACCATATCGTAATCTCCCTGGCGCAGGCGGCGCAGATACTGTGAATTATCGACCTGGCGCAGCGTGACGCTGATGCCCAGACGCGCCAGACTGTGCTGGAAGGGCAGCGCCCACTCGTTGCTGGTGCCGCCGCGCAGCAGCAGCTCAAAGCGGAAAGGCTGGCCGGTTTTGCTGTTGACCAGCTGCTGATCTTTGATCGTCCATCCTGCTTCTTTCAGCAGCGCCAGCGCGTGCAGCAGGTTTGCCCGATCGTAGCCGCTGCCGTCAGAGTGGGGCGGCGTAAAAGCTTGGGTAAACAGCGCGGGCGGCAGTTGGGCGCGGAAGGGGGCGAGCAGCGCGCGCTGAGCCGCGTCCGGCACGCCCTGCGCGGCGTAGTCGGTGTTCTGGAAATAGCTTTGCGTACGTTTCCAGGCGCCATAAAACAGTGCTTTGTTCATCCATTCAAAATCAAAGGCCAGCGTCAGGGCTTCGCGCACGCGTCGGTCGGCAAACAGCGGCTTTTCATTATTAAAGGCGAGCCAGCGCGTATCGGTCGCGACGTTATTGGGCGTCACCTCTTTGACAATTTCACCGTCGTCGAAGCGGCGGCCACGATACTGCGTCGCCCACTTTTTCGCCGACGACTCTTCGCGCAGATCGAAAGCGCCTGCCTTAAAGGCTTCAAAGGCGACGTTATCATCGAGATAGTAGTCGTAGCGCAGCGTATCAACGTTAAACCGGCCGCGGTTTACCGGCAGGCTGGCCGCCCAGTAATTTTTTACCCGGCTGTACTCGATAAACTGCCCGACCTTCCAGGCGGTGATGCGATACGGGCCGCCCGATAGCGGCGGGTAGCCAAGCGGCTCGTTAAAAGGTTTATCTTGCCAGAATTTTTCCGGCAGCACCGGCAGCGTCAGCCAGCTGAGAATCAAATCCTTATCCGCTTTCGGCAGGGTAATGCGCGCCGTCATGGGGTTCAGCGCGCTCACCTCGACGCCCTTAAACGCCACGCGGAACTGCGGCACCCCTTCGGCCATAAATTTTTTAAAGGTGAAGGCGACGTCATTGGCGGTAACCGGCGAGCCGTCCTGAAAGCGCGCCTGCGGATTGAGGGTCACTTCCATCCAGCG
Source organism: Pantoea osteomyelitidis (assembly GCF_044342975.1). NCBI lineage: Bacteria > Pseudomonadati > Pseudomonadota > Gammaproteobacteria > Enterobacterales > Erwiniaceae > Pantoea > Pantoea osteomyelitidis. Next base: position 1,690,736 of record NZ_JBGFSN010000004.1, on the reverse strand, counting down.
ATAGTCATCAGGATAACGCGCCGATGCGGCAATCAGCGGATAGTAGCTGCCTGGCTCATCATCAGAGGTGGCGAAAAGGGCGTCGTAAAGGGTATCTGTCGCCGCGCCAGGGTTGCCGCGCGAGGCGAAACGGTTGAAGTTGTCATAGGTGCCCACTACCGCCAGCGTCATTTTGCCGCCCTTTGGCGCGGCCGGATTAGCGTAATCGTAGTGGATAAAACCCGTCGCATATTTCGGCACGCCGAGTTTGGAAAAGACCTGACTCTCGTTGATGATCTCCGCACGCAGTGGCGCAATCAGGCCACAAAGCAGTAAAGCGGTCGCAATGCGCAGCAGCATAAGCGTGACACTCTCCTGATAATGATCTGCATCCTATGGTAGCAGTAGCGCGGTTACAGGGTAACCGCCCGCTGACGATAGTAATCGATCAGCTTTTCCGGCTTCAGCGGTCGGCTGAACAGATAACCCTGCAGATGGGTCACGCCGCGGCTGACCAGCCAGCTCGCCTGATCGCCGGTTTCCACTCCCTCGGCCACGGTTTTCAGATTCAGCTTTCTCGCCAGATGGAGAACCGCATCCAGTACCGGCGAGGTCACGGTTTCCGTGCCGATGCTCTGTACGAAGCCGCGATCGATTTTCAGGTAGTCGAACGGATATTTTTCCAGATAGATCAGCGCGCTGTGACCGGTGCCGAAATCGTCGATGGCAATTTTAATCTCGTTTTTGTGCAGCCAGGCGAAAACCTCGCCGGCATTTTTATCGCGCACCATGGTGCGCTCGGTAATTTCAAATATGTAGTTAAAGTGCCCCTGCGGCATGGTGCTGATCCACTGCATCACGTCGCGACGGAAATCGTCAGAGGCGAGATGGAGAGGCGAAAGGTTAAGCCCCATGCGCGTGCCCTGCGGCACATGCTGGCGCAATTGGTGCGCATCGCGCGCTACCAGCTGAAACAAATGACGCGTCAGGGGAATAATCAGGTTTTGCGCTTCGGCATAGCTGATAAACGCATCTGGCGGAATCGCGCCCTTAGTGGGATGATTCCAGCGCAACAGCGCTTCCAGGCCATAAGGCTGACTATTCAGCGTGGTGATCTGCGGCTGATACTCCACGTGAAATTCGCCGCGCCTGATGCCCTGGATAATCTCTTTGCCCGGACGCACAGCGAGCGTCAACATCAGCCAGCAGCCTGCGCTGACCAGCATGGCAAACAGCAGGCCGCTAAGCGTAGTGCCAATGTAGTCGCGGGCGGTCAGCGTGGTGCCATAGAGCACGAACTGCAGCGGATAATCGGGCAGCGCGATGCGTGTCAGCGCGGCGGCGGGCAGGTCGCGCGTTCTGACCAGGCCGGACTGCCAGCTTACCATCGCATAATCCTGCGTCACCACCGCCATGCCGGTAATTTCCGAATGATAAGACGCCAGCAGTTGATAAGGCGTCAGCGCCAGATTCATGCTGGCCAGCACGCCGGTTTGCGTTTCGCCAGCGGTTTTCAGCCACAGCGCCAGCGCCGGTTTATTGGGCTGAAGCGGCGTGCCGTTTAGCAGACGAAAATCGTTATCACGATCGAGATCGATTTCAGAAGAGATAGTATCGACCGGCAGCAGAAAAGAACCGGTGGCGGAGGAGCAATAGGCGTTGCCGTCACGCACCAGCAGAATCGCCCGGATATTACCGGCAAAAGCGGCGCGCGTGGTCAGCTCACGGCCAATTTGCTCGCAGTCGAACCGGGTATATTGCAGTAACGGGTTAAGGGTCTTCGCCAGCGTGCTCAGCACCTGGCGTAAATCCTGCTGGCTGTAGCTGGCCAGCTCGTCATGCTGACGTACCCGCTTGTGCCAGGTCAGCAACAATACCAGTGAGACGAACAATACAAAGAACACGATACCGGCGATCGCGCTGCTCCAGGCGATACGGCGCGGATAAGTTGCATGACGCATCAGCGTCCCGGACAGTGGCATGGAGTGCATTCTCCTGTCTTGCCTTTTTATTATTAAACTGCGTACAACTGCTCTCTGGCGTAAGGAAACGAGAATATAACGAGATCCGGGGGAATGTCTCGATATTATTATGATTCGCAATCGCTTTTCAGAAGAGAGGAGGGGAAAAGAAGCTTTAAGTAAAATAAAAAAAACGCTGCGATGGCAGCGTCTCTTTTTTCTCTGGCTGAGAGAACGTCCGAAGGCGACGTTTTTTAGCTGGGGTTACGGGCTAATACGCGGCGGGCTTCGCGATAACGCGTTTTCCAGTAGCTGTCATTCAAATTTGAAATCATGACGCCGCTGCTGGTAGAGGCATGTACGAAATTATCATTACCGAGATAAATGCCGACGTGCCGACCGGTTGAACCGGCGCGGAATAATACCAGATCGCCGGGACGCAATTTACTGCGGGAGACTTCTTTACCGGTATCGCGCTGTTCCCAGGTGGAACGGGGAAGATCTAAACCGAACTGCTCACGAAAAGTACGCTGAACAAAGGCAGAGCAGTCAATACCACGTTTCGTGGTGCCGCCCAGGCGATAACGCACGCCTTTCCAGTCGTCGTACTGCTCCATGATGCGGGATTTGATATCCACATTCCGCACCATCTGTTCGAATTCATCCTGAGACGCCTGAAGTAAAAAACCATTCTGGTTGTTAACTTCATGATTCTCGTTTTTCGCATTCTGACCGTTATGAGTACCGCTACATGCTGACAAGAGTGTGGCTAACGCAACTGCGGGCACAATCCGCCATATATATCTCAGAATTGGTTGAGATTTGACCATTATGGGTGTTTTCCTTCGAAGTCCTTACGACATAATTGTCGCCAGCCAGATGACAAAACGGAATGAGATTAATAAGCAAATCAGCCTAAGACAATTCCTTAATTAATAAAATGTGTTACTGAACACATTTCATCTGCGAAAAAACCTTATTTTCTGCTATGCCTTGCCTCACTGCGACTGAGGTTAACTGATAAAAAGCCCCGTGGCGAGGGGTTTTATGAAAATTCTTATAGGTTTTTGCGATGTGAAATCAGCCTTTAACACGCTGGTTACTTTATCGACAATTATGAGTAAATAAAGGCGAGAATAAGGGTAAATAAAGGGGGTAATTCGCGGCATAGGAGAGATTTTCAGAGATTTTCCACTGGACGATGGCTAAGTGCGCTTATTCCGAAGAGATTTTATCCATAATGTTTTCTTTTATCAGAGATTTTAATTAGCAGGCTAATAATAAATAATATGTATTTATTAGCGCGGGCGTCGCTCTTTTTTCAGCGATGTCGCCCGCGCTAAACATTCAGACCTGAGGTTTATGCTTGCCCGGCAGGGCGCGATAAAACCAATTTACCAATTTGTCGCTTGCGGGCGTCAGCAGCCACCAGCTTAATCCCACCAGCACCACCGACAGCGAACCCACCGCGATATCGGTAAACCAGTGCGCGCCAGCCATCACGCGCGGCAGCGCGAAGATCACCACGATGGCTGCGGCGACGAGAAAGGCGCGGAAGCCAAAATAGCGCCATATAAAGCAGGCGAAGATAATCAGCATCATGCCGTGATCGCCCGGAAAGCTGTCGCTGGAAGCGTCTTTGGCCGGAATTCCGGTTAATTCGCTGACGCGGTGAACGTTTTTAAAATAAAGCGTTGGGCTGGCATGCTGAACCGGCAGCAGGTGGCCGAGCTGGTTGAGGATGACGGCGGTCAGCAGCATGGTGATGCCAATCGCCAGCAGACGGCGGCGACCCGGCGGCGTTTCACGACGCCAGAACCAGAGCCAGAGCAGGCCCATCGCCAGCAGCGACACCAGATCGAAACCGCGAAAATTGGTGATCGCCACCAGCATGGCGAAGGCGGGATGATTCACCATACGATCGTTAAAGCCAAAAAAGATCGCTTTATCCAGCGCAAACCAGAAGCCATGCTGCGGAGGCAGAAACCAGGAAAAAAACAGGGCGATACCCAGCGCATTCAGCAGAAGAATAGTTACCAGACGAGTTGCACGCATCTTTTCGACTCAGTGTAAAAAATAACGGCAAAACCTACCCTGGTCAGCTTAAACGAAGCTTCAACAATGTGCTCTGTAAACTGTTCCAGTCAGCCTGGCTGCTATGAATCATCTCTATCCGGCTATCTGGCGGCATCGACTGGCGCGTTTCAATCTGCAAATCCATGCCCTGACGATTAATGCTCACCACGCCTTCCGCAATACGCAGCACGCCTTTCACCCGCTCAACCGGGGCCAGCCGCGCCCACTCCAGCAGCCCGATGGTGTCAAAGACCGTCTCCTGATCGAAAATCCAGCCGCAGGCGTAGTAGCCCTGACCCTGATTCATGGCTCGCCGCCAGCGAGCCTGACCTTCAAGCTTCAGCGCAGCCAGCCCTGATACAGGGGCGGCAGGGGCGTGATGATGCTGCGCCTGCGGCAGTTCGCGCGCCGGGCCGCGTGGCGTATCCAGCAGCGCCGGGTCGATTTTGCCATGTTCGGTGACGATCAGCTGGCGTTCGCCCGCCTGCGCCTGCGCCCATTCGGCGAGGTGCGCTTTATCCTGCTCGTTCCAGCGATCGCGCTTATTGGCGATGATAATGTCCGCCGCCGTCAGCTGATCGCGAAAATTTTCATTCTCCACCACGCGCGCCTCGCTCAGCTGTCGCGGATCGAGCAGTGTCAGCGTGGCGTTCAGCGTCAGCCAGGGTTCATAAACCGGGGAAGTCAGCATCGTCAGCAGCTGTCGCGGATGGCCAAGGCCGGTGGGTTCAATCAGCAGCCGATCCGGTTTCGCCTGTTTCAGCAGCATGTTCAGACCCACCTGCATCGGCAGTCCGTTAACGCAGCACATGCAGCCGCCAGGGATCTCTTTCAGGATTGCGCCGCCTTCAGCCAGCAACGCGCCGTCAATGCCGATTTCGCCGAACTCATTAACCAGCACCGCCCATTTTTCGTTTTCAGGCTTGTGGGTTAACAGATGGAGCAGGGTAGTGGTTTTACCGCTGCCGAGAAAGCCGGTGATTAAATTAACCTTTGTCACCGTTCGCCTCCTGATCATCAAATGGCGCAGCGTGGGAGAGACCGCGGCCCAACGCTGCTGAGAAAGTGACTGTTATATTATAACAATATTGGCTGACGCAACAGGAATCAGTCGGCGCGGCTCATATAGCGACGTTCTGGAATATGAATGCGAATGCGGTCGCCGTTGCTGAGATATTCCGGCACTTGCACCACGAGACCGGTACTCATGCCGGCAGGCTTGGTACGTGCGCTGGCGGAAGCGCCCTTGATGCCCGGCGCGGTGTCGGTAATTTCCATGTCCACCGTTTGCGGCAGCTCCAGCGCCAGCACCTGGCCATCCATCGTCAGCACCTGAATGCCGGGAATGCCGCCTTCGGGAATAAACAGCAGTTCATCTTCAATCTGCTCTTTTTTAAAGCTGTAGGGGGTGTAATCTTCGTCGTCCATAAACACGTATTCGTCACCGTCTACATAAGAGAAGGTCACAGCACGGCGGCTCAGAGAGATGGCGTCCAGAATATCGTCGCCTTTGAAACGCTCTTCTACTTTTAATCCGGTGCGCACGTCCGTGAAGCGCATCTTGTACAGCGTGGCGGCGCCGCGCGCGCTGGGGCTTTGAATATCAATATCTTTTACCATCAGCAGTTTACCGTTCCAGGTAACGGCCATCCCACGTTTGATTTCATTCGCTTTTGGCATAGCTTTTCTCGCTCAGTCATAAACAGTGCGCGCAACGTTACTCGCGCGGCGTAAAACAGGCAAGACGCGCCGCAGGAAATTTTGCGAGCGACGCCGGGGAAGATAAAGAGAAGCATGGCATTCCCGCAGTGGGGCTGCTATTGTCGCCGACGAATCCCTCCTCAGGAGCGCAATATGTTGTGCCGAAGCCAGTGCGGCGCTTGCTGCACGGCCCCCTCTATCTCCTCGCCCATTCCGGGTATGCCCAACGGCAAGCCAGCCAATACGCCCTGCATCCAGCTTGATGAGACGCTGCGCTGCAAACTGTTTAGGTCGCCGCTGCGACCGGCGGTCTGCGCGGGGCTGCAACCTTCGGCAGAGATGTGCGGAAACACACGCAACGAGGCGATGATTTACCTGCTGCTGCTGGAAGCGGAAACCGCGCCCTGATTATCCCGCTGAACCACTGCTGATACGCCCGCCTGTTTTTCGCTTTCTTTACAGCAGACTATTCAGCAGCACTCTGGCAAATTCTTAAATCTTCTCTGAAGTGTGCGGAACATCAAATATCTGCTACGTGGTTTGCGCATTTTCTTGCCTGCCGAATCGCGCTGTACCAGAATTCTTGAAACGTTTCAGCGTTGTCCGCATCAACTTTATTGCCGTGCGACAACGTCTTTTTTCGCCATCAGGCTGAAACGATTCACTTTCAGCAAGCGAGGAGAAATATGTTCCAGCTCGATCTGCAAGCCATTCATACCGGCGCCGACGCCCATAACAAAGAAGAGGCCATTCGCAAAATTGCCGCTGCGCTCACCGCAGCCGGTAACGTTAGCGAAGGCTACGTCGAGGGCATGTTGGCGCGCGAACAACAAACTTCCACTTTTTTAGGCAACGGCATCGCCATTCCCCACGGCACTACCGATACCCGCGATCTGGTCCTGAAAACCGGCGTCCAGGTTTTCCAGTTCCCGCAGGGCATTGCCTGGGGCGAAGATCAAACGGCCTGGGTGGCGATCGGCATCGCCGCGAAATCGGATGAGCATCTGGCGCTGCTGCGCCAGCTGACTCATGTACTCAGCGACGACAGCGTGGCAGAGCAGTTAAAAAGCGCGTCGGCGGAAGAGCTGCGTGCGCTGCTGATGGGTGAAAAACAATCGGCTGAATTTAAATTTGATACCTCGCTGATTGCTGTCGACGTGGCCGCCAGCGATCTGATGACGCTGCAGGCGCTGAACGCCGGTCGCCTGCAAACGGCGGGCGCGGTCGACGCCAGCTTCGTCGCCAGCGTAATCTCTGCAAGTCCGCTCAGCCTGGGACAGGGCATCTGGCTGAGCGACAGCCAGCAGGGCAACCTGAACAGCGCCGTAGCGGTAAGCCGCGCGGCGAACGCCTTCGAGCATCAAGGGGAAGCGGTGAACATGCTGATTACCGTGGCGGCGGCAGATGACCGTCCGCTGGAGGTGCTCGGCTACCTCAGCGATCTGCTGCTGAAGCAAAAGGCGAATCGCCTGCTGAAGGCGGATGCGGCTGGCGTGCTGGCGCTGCTGACCAGCGAGGTGGATGAACAGGCTGACGTGCTGACCGCAGAATTCACTATCCGCAACGAACACGGGCTGCACGCCCGTCCGGGTACCGCGCTGGTCAGCGTGATCAAACAGTTCAACAGCGACATTACCGTGACCAATCTGGACGGCAGCGGCAAACCGGCCAATGGCCGCAGCCTGATGAAGGTAGTGGCGCTGGGGGTGAAAAAAGGCCATCGCCTGCGCTTTACCGCCAGCGGCGAAGATGCGCCACAGGCGCTGAGCGCCATTGAAGAGGCGATTAACAGCGGCCTCGGCGAGGGGGCAGCATGAGCAGACGCGTTGCTACGATTACCCTGAATCCGGCTTACGACCTGGTGGGCTTTACGCCGGAAATCGAACGCGGCGAGGTCAACCTGGTGAAAACCACCGGCCTGCACGCGGCGGGCAAAGGGATCAACGTCGCTAAAGTGCTGAAAGATCTTGGCATCGACGTCACCGTTGGCGGCTTCCTCGGCAAAGAGAATCAGGATGGCTTTCAGCAGCTGTTCAGCGAGCTGGGCATTGCCAACCGTTTTCAGGTGGTGCCGGGCCGTACGCGCATTAACGTCAAGCTGACCGAGAAAAGCGGCGATGTGACCGATCTTAACTTCTCCGGCTTCGACGTCACCCCGCAGGACTGGGAGCGCTTTACCAACGACTCGCTTACCTGGCTGGGACAGTTCGATATGGTCTGCGTCAGCGGCAGCCTGCCGGCTGGCGTCGATCCGGACGCCTTTACCCGCTGGATGAGCGATCTGCGCAGCCAGTGTCCCTGCATTATTTTCGACAGCAGCCGCGAAGCGCTGGTCGCCGGTCTGAAAGCGGCGCCCTGGCTGGTGAAACCAAATCGCCGCGAGCTGGAGATATGGGCGGGGCGTAAATTACCTGCTTTAAACGATGTGATTGGCGCGGCGCATGAGCTGCGCGAGCAGGGCATCGCCCATGTGGTGATCTCCCTCGGCGCGGAAGGCGCGCTCTGGGTGAACGCTTCCGGCGAATGGCTTGCCAAACCGCCCGCCTGTGAAGTGGTCAGTACCGTGGGTGCTGGCGACTCCATGGTCGGCGGCCTGATTTACGGCCTGCTGATGCGTGAATCAAGTGAGCATACGCTGCGTCTCGCCACGGCGGTGGCAGCCCTGGCAGTCAGCCAGAGCAACGTCGGCATTACCGATCGTACCCAGTTGGCCGCGATGATGGCGCGCGTCGACTTACAACCCGTTAACTGACAGCAGGAGAGGTATAATGAAAACGCTGCTGAAGATCGATCCTTCACTGGGGCTGGCCTCCGGTTATATGGCAAAACAGCGCATGGTTGCGGCGGCAGAGAAAGCCGGACTGACGCTGATCGACAATCCTGACGCCGCCGATCTGGTTATCGTCGCCGGGAGCAATGTTCCTGACGATGCGGCGCTGAACGGTAAAGCGCTCTGGCTGGGCGATATCCAGGAGGCGGTGCGCAACCCGGAAAATTTCCTTAATCGCGCCAAAGTGGAAGCGAAACCCTGGCAGGCCACCGCGCCGGTCGCGGTGTCGTCAACCGCGCCGGCCAACAGCCAGAAACGCATTGTGGCGATCACCGCCTGCCCGACCGGCGTGGCGCATACCTTTATGGCCGCCGAAGCTATCCAGTCGGAAGCGACCAAACGCGGCTGGTGGGTGAAGGTGGAAACCCGCGGCTCTGTGGGCGCCGGTAACGCCATTACTCCGGAGGAGGTGGCGGCAGCGGATCTGGTGATCGTGGCGGCAGACATCGAAGTGGATCTGGCGAAATTCGCCGGTAAGCCGATGTATCGCACCTCTACCGGCCTGGCGCTGAAGAAAACCGCGCAGGAGCTGGATAAAGCGGTGGCCGAAGCCAAAATCTTCCAGCCCTCGGGTGCGCAGGCGTCAGGCGGTCACGAAGAGAAAAAAGAGAGCGCCGGCGCTTATCGTCACCTGCTGACCGGTGTTTCCTACATGCTGCCAATGGTGGTGGCGGGCGGTCTGAGCATTGCGCTCTCCTTCGCCTTCGGTATCACCGCGTTTAAAGAGCAGGGCACGCTGGCCGCTGCGCTGATGCAAATTGGCGGCGGCAGCGCCTTCGCCCTGATGGTGCCGGTGCTGGCGGGCTTTATCGCCTTCTCTATCGCCGATCGTCCCGGCCTGACCCCAGGCCTGATTGGCGGCATGATCGCCACCAGCATTAACGCCGGGTTCCTCGGCGGCATTATTGCCGGTTTCATTGCCGGTTATGCGGCGAAGTTGATCAGTAGTCGACTGAAGCTGCCGCAAAGTATGGAAGCGCTGAAGCCGATTTTGATTATTCCGCTGATTGCCAGCCTGATCACCGGTCTGCTGATGATCTACGTGGTGGGCAAACCGGTTGCGGGCATTATGAACGGCCTGACGCACTGGCTGAGCAATATGGGAACCGCGAATGCGGTGCTGCTGGGGGCGATTCTTGGCGGCATGATGTGTACCGATATGGGCGGGCCGGTGAACAAGGTAGCCTATGCCTTTGGCGTGGGGCTGCTGAGTTCGCAAACCTATGCGCCGATGGCGGCGATTATGGCCGCCGGTATGGTGCCGCCGCTGGCGATGGGTGTGGCGACGCTGGTCGCGCGCCGTAAGTTTAATAAAGGTCAGCAGGAAGGGGGCAAGGCAGCGCTGGTGCTGGGCCTGTGCTTTATCTCCGAAGGGGCGATTCCTTTTGCCGCCCGTGACCCGATGCGCGTGCTGCCCTGCTGTATCGTGGGCGGGGCGGTGACCGGCGCGATCTCGATGGCGATTGGCGCGAAACTCATGGCGCCGCACGGCGGTCTGTTCGTGCTGCTGATCCCTGGCGCTATCACTCCGGTGCTGGGTTATCTGCTGGCGATTGTGATTGGCACCGCGCTGGCCGGGTTCAGCTATGCGATCCTGAAACGGCCGGAAGACGAATTGGCGAAAGCCTGATATCGCCGGATATCAAAAGGGAGCGACGGTTTTCTTGCATACGGCTGATAAACGTAAGGCGCAGGGAACGCAGGCAGAGGAGTAAAGCGTCCCGCGCCAGGGATGACGTTTTTTGCGTCTTTACGATCTGCCTGCGTTACCTGCGCAGGCACCTTATCAGGCATTTAAAAGGGAGCCATTGGCTCCCTTATTTGTTTTACCCTCAGGCAACCTGCTGCGACTTCAGCCAGGCGATTTCATCTTTCCAGCGATCCGGATCGATGGTTTCCAGAATCATCGGAATGTTGTCGAAGCGGCCATCTTTCATCATCCAGCTGAACACCGTTTTGCCGATGTTGCCTTCGCCCAGGCTGTGATGGCGGTCAACGCGGCTGCCCAGCGTACTTTTCGCATCGTTAAGATGCACGCCGCGAAGATAGTCGAAACCCACTACCCGCTCAAATTCAGCGAAGGTCGCTTCGCAGTCCGCTTCGGTACGCAGATCGTAGCCGCCAGCAAAAGTGTGGCAGGTATCGATGCAGACGCCGACGCGCGACTTATCTTCCACATGCTCAATGATGGTGGCGAGATGCTCAAAGCGGAAGCCAAGGTTGCTGCCCTGACCGGCGGTATTTTCGATTACGGCAGTGACGTTTTGAGTTTTATCCAGCGCCACATTCACCGATTCGGCGATGCGCTTCAGGCAGGTCTCTTCATCAATCTGTTTCAGATGGCTGCCGGGGTGGAAATTCAGCAGCGTCAGGCCGAGCTGGTCGGCGCGCTGTAACTCATCAATAAAGGCGTTGCGCGATTTCTCCAGCGGCTCCATCTCCGGGTGGCCGAGATTAATCAAAAAGCTGTCGTGCGGCAGAATCTGCTGCGGACCGTAGCCATATTTTTCACAAGCGTTACGAAATGCCGTGATGGTTTCAGCAGAGAGCGGGGCGGCGCGCCACTGACGTTGATTTTTGGTAAACAGGGCAAACGCGGTGGCTTCCAATTCGTGGGCGCGAATAACCGCCTGCTCTACGCCGCCCGACGCGCTGACATGTGCGCCGATATATTTCATGCCGGTTCTCCTGATCGTGGCCTGAATGCAAGCCGTGCATCATACTCGATGCCTCTACCCCATGAAACGATGAACCGGAAGATTGATGGCATCATTGCCAGCCGGGCGGGAATCTTTTGCAATGCGCAGCATGCTGCTGGCTTAAAAGTGAAATTGATAATATATTTACAATTAACCAGAATAACCGGTAAGGGGAGAGTGATGCTGTTTACGCGTTTGCGTCGTTGGGCCACGCTGATAAAGAAGGATGTGCTGACGCTGTGGTTTGCCTGCCGCGATCCGCGCACTCCCTGGTGGTATAAGCTACTCGCGGCCGGGCTGGTGGCCTACGCGCTCAGCCCGATCGATCTGATCCCCGATTTTATTCCGATACTGGGTTTGCTGGATGACGCCATCCTGATCCCCCTCGGCGTAATGATTCTGCTGCGCCTGCTGCCGCGCGAGGTGCGTATCAGCAGCGCCGAGCGCGCGGAAGTGCAGCGCGCGCGTGGAAAAAAGGTGGTCAGCTTTTCCGGCCTGATACTGATGCTGCTGATTTGGCTCGCCGTGATTATTTATCTGGTGAACCACTACGCGATGTAAGGAGCCTGCATGCACATTACGCTGCGTCAGATAGAAGTTTTTACCGAGGTGCTGAAAAGCGGCTCCACTACCCAGGCATCGCAGGTGCTGGCGCTGTCCCAGTCTGCGGTCAGCGCCGCGCTGGCGGATCTGGAAAACCAGCTCGGCGTTCAGCTGTTTGATCGCGTCGGCAAGCGGCTGGTGCTAAATGAGCATGGCCGATTGCTCTATCCGCGCGCCATCGGCCTGCTGGAACAGGCGAACGAAATCGAGCAGCTGTTTAAAGAGGACAACGGTGCCATCCGCATTTTCGCCAGCAGCACCATCGGCAACTATTTGCTGCCCGGCATGATCGCCAACTACCGCCGCGATTTTCCTGCTCTGCCGCTGGAGCTGAGCGTCGGCAACAGTCAGGATGTCATCAACGCCGTGGCCGATTTCCGTGTTGACGTCGGCCTGATAGAAGGGCCCTGTCATATGAACGAGCTGGTCAGTGAGCCCTGGCTGGAGGATGAGCTGGTGGTGTTTGCCGCGCCGGATGCGGCGATCCTGCAACAGCCGGTTACGCTGGACAGCCTCGCGGCCGCGCCCTGGATCCTGCGCGAGCGCGGCTCCGGCACGCGGGAAATCGTCGATTACCTGCTGCTGTCGCATCTGCCGCAGTTTTATCTCGGCATGGAGCTGGGGAACTCCGAGGCGATCAAACATGCGGTGCGCCATGGTATGGGCATCAGTTGCCTGTCACGCCGGGTGATTGCCGATCTGCTGGAGGCGGGCACGCTGGTGGAGCTAAACATTCCGCTGCCGAAGCTGTCGCGCACACTCTATCGCATTCATCACCGGCAAAAGCATATTTCCAAAGCGCTGAGCCGCTTTCTCTCCTACTGCCGCGAATAAGGCTGCCCCGGTTTCTAATAATTCCTGCGGAATTATGAAGGTAACTTATAACAGCGCGCTAATGCTATACAGCTCAGGATGAGCTGCTACAATCTCGCCTCATTTTTACCCAGCGTAGCGTTTACATATGCATAACGACTCAAAAACAACACAACAACCTGCGTTACGACGCGAATTAAAGGCGCGTCATCTGACGATGATCGCCATTGGCGGATCGATTGGTACCGGCCTGTTTGTCGCCTCTGGCGCGACCATCTCTCAGGCAGGCCCAGGCGGCGCGCTGCTCTCTTATGCGCTGATTGGTCTGATGGTTTATTTTCTGATGACCAGCCTTGGCGAACTGGCGGCCTTTATGCCGGTTTCCGGCTCTTTTGCTACCTACGGCGCAAAATATGTGGAAGAAGGTTTTGGCTTCGCCCTTGGCTGGAACTACTGGTACAACTGGGCGGTGACCATCGCGGTGGATCTGGTGGCCTCGCAGCTGGTGATGGGCTACTGGTTTCCGGACGCGCCGGGTTGGATCTGGAGCGCGCTGTTTCTGGCGCTGATGTTCCTGCTGAACTACATCTCGGTAAAAGGCTTTGGTGAGGCGGAATACTGGTTCTCCCTGATCAAAGTCGCCACGGTGATCATCTTTATCGCGGTAGGCGTATTGATGATCGTCGGAATTTTGCGCGGTGCGGAGAATGCGGGCTGGCAGAACTGGCAGGTGGGCGAGGCGCCTTTCGCCGGTGGCTTTAGCGCGATGATTGGCGTGGCGATGATTGTCGGCTTCTCCTTCCAGGGAACCGAGCTGATCGGCATCGCGGCGGGCGAGTCGGAAGATCCGGCGAAAAACATTCCGCGCGCGGTGCGTCAGGTGTTCTGGCGTATTCTGCTATTTTATGTGTTTGCGATTTTAATCATCAGCCTGATCCTGCCCTATACCGATCCCAAGCTGCTGCACAACGACGTCACCGATATCAGCGTCAGCCCCTTTACGCTGGTGTTCCAGAATGCTGGTCTGCTTTCAGCGGCGGCGGTGATGAACGCGGTAATCCTGACGGCGGTGCTCTCGGCCGGTAACTCCGGCATGTACGCCTCGACGCGTATGCTGTTTAACCTGGCGAGCGAAGGCAAAGCGCCGCGTATTTTCGCTAAGCTTTCCAAAGGCGGGGTGCCGCGCAATGCGCTGATCGCCACCACAGTGGTAGCGGGTCTCTGCTTCCTTACCTCAAAATTCGGCAATCAGGACGTATACCTCTGGCTGCTGAATACCTCAGGAATGACCGGTTTTATCGCCTGGTTGGGGATTGCCATCAGTCATTATCGCTTCCGTCGCGGCTACGTGGCGCAGGGGCGTCATCTGGCGGATCTGCCTTACCGTTCGGGCTTCTTCCCGCTGGGACCGATTTTCGCCTTCGTGCTCTGCCTGATTATTACCCTCGGCCAGAACTATCAGGCATTCCTGGCCGATCGTATTGACTGGTACGGCGTGGCGGCCACCTACATCGGCATTCCGCTGTTTTTGATTATCTGGTTTGGTTACAAGCTGGCGCGCGGTACGCGCTTTGTGAAGTACGACGAGATGGAGTTTCCCGCTTTCAAAGAGTAAGTCATCCCGTTTCAGGCGCAGTTTTATACTGCGCTTTCATCTGTACAGCCCGCTACTTTAGCGGGCTGTATTCTCTTTCACGCCAGCAAATGCTGACCATGAAACCGCAGGTGATCCTCCACAAAGCTGGCGATAAAGTAATAGCTATGGTCATACCCCGGCTGAATACGCAGCGTCAGCGGAAAACCTGTCTCGCTGGCGACGGCCTCCAGGCGCTCCGGCTGCAGCTGATCGGCGAGGAACTGATCGCTGTCGCCCTGATCGATCAGCATCGGTAGACGATGCTGCGCCTCGCGCATCAGATGGCAGCTGTCCCAGGCTCGCCAGGCGGCGCGATCGTCACCCAGATAGGCCTGAAACGCTTTCTGACCCCAGGGTACATCGCACGGGTTAACGATCGGTGCAAACGCCGAGACGGAGGCGAAGCGTCCGCCCAGACGCAACGCCATCATCAGCGCGCCATGGCCGCCCATCGAATGTCCCATGATCGACTGACGCTCGCTCACCTTGAAGTTATCCTTAATCAGCGCAGGCAACTCCTCGCTGAGATAGTCAAACATGCGGTAATGCGCTGACCAGGGCGCTTCGGTGGCGTTGAGATAGAATCCCGCGCCTTGACCCAAATCGTAACCCGCATCGTTAGCCACCTGTTCGCCGCGCGGGCTGGTATCCGGCATCACCAGCACCAGTCCCAGCTCGGCGGCTACGCGCTGCGCGCCCGCTTTGGTAGTAAAGTTCTCATCGCTGCAGGTCAGGCCCGCAAGAAACCACACCACCGGCGGCGGCGTGTCGCCTTTGGGATTCGGCAAATAGATACTGAAAGTCATCGGGCAATTCAGCACTGCCGACGCGTGACGCCAGCGCTGCTGCCAGCCGCCGAATATGCGATGCTCTTCCAGTAATTCCAGCATGGGAGCCATAAAATTTTCCTGCTTATTTAGCGAAATGGATCACCGAGCGGATCGATTTACCTTCATGCATCAGGTCAAAGGCATTGTTAATCTCTTCCAGCGGCATGGTATGGGTAATAAAATCGTTCAGTGCAAACTTGCCGTCGAGGTAATCCTGCACGATACCCGGCAGCTGAGAACGACCTTTCACGCCGCCAAACGCCGAGCCGCGCCAGACGCGTCCGGTAACCAGCTGGAACGGACGGGTTGAGATCTCTTCGCCCGCGCCGGCAACGCCGATAATCACCGATTCGCCCCAGCCTTTATGGCAGCATTCCAGCGCGGAACGCATCACGTTCACATTACCGATACACTCGAAGGAGAAATCGACGCCGCCGTCAGTTAATTCAACAATGACATCCTGAATCGGCTTATCGTAATCTTTCGGGTTGATCAGATCGGTTGCGCCCAGCTTGCGCGCCAGATCGAACTTGCTGGTATTGATATCAATACCGATGATGCGGCCCGCTTTCGCCATTTTCGCGCCGATAATCGCCGACAGGCCAATGCCGCCCAGACCAAAAATCGCCACGGTGTCGCCTTCCTGTACTTTGGCGGTGTTCATCACCGCGCCCATGCCGGTGGTCACGCCGCAGCCCAGCAGGCAGACTTCTTCCAGCGGTGCTTCTTTGCTGATTTTCGCCAGCGAAATTTCCGGCACCACGGTGTACTCAGAGAAGGTTGAAGTGCCCATATAGTGGAAAATGGGTTTGCCATCCTTGAAGAAACGGGTCGTGCCGTCCGGCATCAAACCTTTGCCCTGTGTGGCGCGAATCGCCTGGCAGAGGTTGGTTTTGCCGGAGAGACAGAATTTACATTTACCGCATTCCGGCGTGTAAAGCGGAATCACATGATCGCCCACTTCCACGCTGGTCACGCCTTCGCCTACCGCTTCCACAATACCGCCGCCCTCATGGCCCAGGATGGCCGGGAAAACGCCTTCCGGATCGGTGCCGGAGAGGGTATAGGCGTCGGTGTGGCAGACGCCGGTGGCGACGATACGCACCAGCACTTCGCCTTTTTGTGGCGGCATCAGATCCACTTCTTCGATTTTCAGCGGTTCGCCAGCGGCCCAGGCGACGGCGGCGCGGGTTTTGATCATGTTCATGCAGTCCCTCTTCTCTCTTCAGGGCGTGCCGGCAGGGCCGGTAACGTCCGGTGATGGTGTGTAAAAGATAAAAATAGCGCGTAAATCGACAACTACTCCGCCGCTTTTAACGGATGCAGTAACTCATCATTCAGCGGACGGTCATCAAACTGTTCAATAATCAGGTATTTCAGCGCCTCGACGTTGGGCGTAAAGGCGTCGCGTCGCCAGATAAGCCAGGTGGCGGTATCGCGATATTGCGCAGGCAGAGCGTGCTGCTGCACGCGGGCGCGATCCGGCATCTGCGCCAGCACTGAGGCGGGTATCTTCGCCAGACCCGCTCCCGCCGCGACGCAGGCCATCATGGCGTGATAAGACTGAATCTCCATCACGCTGTCGGGCTGCGTGTTGCTGTCGCGATACCAGGCCTCCAGCTTCAGCCGGTAAGAGCAGCTGTTGCGAAAGGCAAACAGCGTATCGCCCGCGGCGTCGCGCGCGCTGCGAATCGGCACATGATCCAGGCTGGTGATCAGCACCATCTGTTCGCGAAAAGCGATGCAGCCGTTAAGCTCGTCGTGCAGCACAGGACCATCTACCAGCGCAGCGGCCAGCGTGCCTTCCCGCACCCGATCGATAATTTCTCCCGAGGTGCCGGTAATCAGCGAGAGCGATACCGCCGGATAGCGCTGATGATAGGCGGCCAGCAGGCCCGGCAGGCGCGTCGCGGCGGTGCTCTCCATCGAACCCAGGGCGAAATTCCCGGCAGGCTCGCCGGCACGCGTCATGCTCAGCGCCTCGTCGCTCAGGGCGAGAATGCGTTGCGCGTAGCAGAGAAAGTTATGTCCCATCGGCGACAGGCGCAGGCGCTGTTTTTCGCGGATAAAGAGATCCACGCCCAGCTCCTCTTCGAGCTGGCGTAAACGGGTGGTCAGATTGGAAGGGACGCGGTGCAGCTGTTCCGCCGCGCGCGCCAGCGAACCGCTTTCGGCCACGGAACAGAACATACGTAACTGGACTAAATCCATCTATTCTCTCCCTGTAAGCAACTATGGATGAATTATTCACTTTTCGTGAGTATAATCATCGCATATACTGATCGCAAGCCTTAATCGGGGGAAAACTTCTCTTCTGGCGGGGCCATGAAAAGCACGCGGAACATAATGAAAAGCTTTCATGACCAATCAGATTGATTGCTGGATTACCTCTGCAGAGTCCTTCACAATACGCGCTGAGAAATATTGCCCGCGGGTCTGACCGGCGGGAGCATCACCTGCCGGAGAAACCTAAAATGACGATGTTAAGTCAGGAAGCCGCCCTGGTTCATGAAGCGCTGGTCGCGCGTGGCCTGGAGACCCCGTTACGCGCGCCGACGCGTGAAATGGACGACGAAACCCGCAAACGCTTGATTGCTGGCCACATGACCGAAGTTATGCAGTTGCTGAATCTGGACCTTGAAGATGACAGCCTGATGGAAACGCCACATCGCATCGCCAAAATGTATGTGGATGAAATCTTCTCCGGCCTCGACTACGCCAATTTCCCGAAGATCACCCTCATTGAGAATAAAATGAAGGTGGATGAGATGGTGACGGTGCGCGACATCACGCTAACCAGCACCTGCGAACACCATTTCGTCATTATTGATGGTAAAGCTACCGTCGCCTATATCCCCAAAGATAAAGTGATCGGCCTGTCAAAAATCAACCGTATCGTGCAGTTCTTTGCGCAGCGCCCGCAGGTGCAGGAGCGTCTGACGCAGCAGGTGCTGATTGCACTGCAAACGCTGCTCGGCACCAATAACGTGGCGGTTTCTATTGATGCGGTACATTACTGCGTCAAGGCGCGCGGCGTGAAGGATGCCACCAGCGCAACTACCACCACCTCGCTGGGCGGCCTGTTTAAATCAAGCCAGAATACCCGCCAGGAATTTTTGCGCGCGGTGCGTCACAGCTAAGACTTCTTATGCCGGGCGAAGCGCTTCGCCCGTCTTAACCTGCTGAAACAGGATTTCGCATGCCGCAACGCTATCTCGCGCTGGATTTTATTCGTGGCGTTGCCATTCTCGGTATTCTGTTACTCAACATTGTGGGTTTTGGCCTGCCCGCCGCCGCCTATCTCAATCCCGCCTGGCAGGGGAATGCTTCCACCGCTGACGCCTGGACATGGGCGGTGATGGATGCGCTCGCCCAACTGAAATTTCTTACGCTGTTTGCCCTGCTGTTTGGCGCCGGGCTGCATCTGCAACTGCCGCGCGGCTCGCGCTGGCTGACGTCGCGCCTCACCTGGCTGGTGCTGCTGGGCTTTATCCATGCGGTGTTCTTCTGGGAAGGGGATATCCTGCTCGACTACGGCATTATCGGCCTGATTGTCTGGCGCATGATCCGCGAGGTTCCCTCGACGCGCTCGCTGTTTCACACCGGCGTGCTGCTTTACCTGGTTGGCTGCGGCGTAATGCTGATATTTGGCCTGATATCCAGCCCTAATCCTGGAAGTTCCTGGCTGCCGGGCGCGGCGGCTCTGGAGTATGAGCGCTACTGGAAGCTGGCTGGCGGCTGGGAGGCGATTCAGAATCGTCTTGACCATCTCTCTACCGGTCTGATGGCGCTCGCCTCGCAATATGGCTGGCAGCTGGCCGGGCTGATGATGATGGGCGCGGCGCTGATGCGCAGCGGCTGGCTGAAAGGCGAATTTACGCCGCAGCACTATCGCCGCACCGGCGCGCTGCTGCTCGCTGTAGGCTGGCTGATCGCCATTCCCGGCGTGGTTGCGCAATGGCGGCTGGGCTGGGAATTTCGCTGGAGCGGCTTCTTCCTCCAGCTGCCGCGCGATCTCGCCAGCCCCTTTCTGAGCCTCGGTTATGCCGCGCTCTGCTTTGCCGGGTGGCCGCAGATTTCACGCTGGCGCATCAGCCACGCTATTCAGTGCGTGGGGCGTATGGCGCTCTCCAACTATCTGTTGCAAACCCTGATCTGCACCACGCTGTTTTACCGCTTCCAGCTCTTTATGCACTTCGACCGCCTGTGGCTGCTCGCCTTTGTGCCGCCAATCTGGCTGGTTAACCTGCTGTTTTCCGTAATCTGGCTGCGCTACTTTCCGCAGGGGCCGCTGGAGTGGCTGTGGCGTCGTCTGACGCACCTTGCCGCCGGAAAGTCCACCGGTAACGCCCGCCTGAGATAATGACCTTCATCACAAAGGTTGCAAAATTGTATGTAACCGTTTTCATCTGTGTGAGCTGTTTCACGCTGTGTGAGTGACGTGCCTGACAGAATAGCCTGCGTAATCTTATAAAGCGCAATGCGCATTTTTCCTCCTCTGTGGAACACCTGCATGATAACGATTCGTGATGTGGCTCGTCAGGCTGGCGTGTCGGTGGCGACCGTCTCGCGCGTACTGAACAACAGCAGCGTCGTCACGCCGGAAACCCGTGATGCCGTGTTGCAAGCGGTTGAATCTTTAGGCTATCGTCCGAATGCCAACGCGCAGGCGCTGGCGACGCAGATCAGCGATACCATTGGCGTGGTGGTAATGGACGTCTCCGATCCCTTTTTTGGCGCGCTGGTGAAAGCGGTGGATACCGTGGCCCAGCGTATGCAAAAACATGTATTAATCAGCAACTCCTGGCATCAGGAGGAGAAAGAGCGCCATGCGATTGAGGTGTTGATGCGTCAGCGCTGTCATGCACTGGTGGTACATGCGAAAACGCTTTCAGACGCCGAACTCGCTGATTTCATGGAGCAAGTGCCCGGTATGGTGTTGATTAACCGCAGCGTGCCCGGCTATGAGTATCGCTGCGTCTGCCTGGATAACGTCACCGGCTCGCTGATGGCGACGCGCATGCTGTTACAGCAGGGGCATCAGCGTATCGGCTATCTCTGCTCGGGTCACGCTATTGAAGACAGGGAGCAACGACGCGAAGGTTGGCTGCAGGCGCTGGCAGAGCAGGGGATCACGCCACCGGAAAGCTGGATCGCCAGCGGAGAGCCGGATATGCAGGGCGGTGAAGCGGCGATGGTTGAGCTGCTGGGGCGTAATCAGCAACTGACCGCGGCGTTTGCGTATAATGACGGCATGGCGGCCGGCGCGCTTACTGCGCTGAAAGATAACGGCATTCAGGTGCCGCAGCATTTTTCCATCATCGGTTTTGATGATATTCCCATCTCGCGCTATACCGATCCGCAGCTGACGACGGTGCGTTATCCCATTGTTTCTATGGCGAAGCTGGCGACCGAACTGGCGCTGAAAGGCGCGGCGGGCGTGCTGGATCGCAACGAAACGCACTGCTTTATGCCTACCCTGGTACGCCGTCACTCAGTGGCTGCACGCTAAAATGTGCAGTCCATCACTGTTTAACACATGGCTTAATGTAACCGCTTTCAATCTGTGATTGCTTTCACAGTTAATTAACATCGCGCTCATTATTATGGCAGCGTCTTACTGACTGAAACAGTATGTTACGCTGCATCTCCCCCCGCTGGCGTGGTTTCATCAGATAATTCACTGATTTCACAATATCTTTCTGGAAGCGTTAGCGCACAGGGAAGTCAGGATTTGGGCTGCGGTCCAACGGCTTAGCGTAATATTTTATTGACCCGCCTCGCCGATCGTTTTTTACCGTTAGTTCTGCCTTCCATACCGGAGCGGCAGAGCAAGAACTACCCTGCAAAAAAACCGGAGATACTATGAATAAGAAGGTTTTCACGCTCACTGCATTGGTTGCCAGTATGATGTTCGGCGCAACCGCTCATGCCGCGGACGCACGCATTGGCGTTACCATCTACAAATACGACGATAACTTTATGTCGATGGTGCGCAAAGATATTGAGAAAGAAGCCAAAACTATTGGCGGCGTTCAGCTGCTGATGAATGACTCGCAGAACGACCAGTCCAAACAGAACGATCAGATTGACGTGCTGATGGCGAAAGGGGTTAAGGCGCTGGCGATTAACCTGGTTGACCCGGCTGCGGCGGCAGTGGTTGTCGACAAAGCGCGCAGTAACGACGTGCCGGTGGTGTTCTTCAACAAAGAGCCGAACGCCAAAGTGCTGGCCGGTTATGACAAAGCTTATTATGTGGGTACCGACTCGAAAGAGTCCGGCATCATCCAGGGCCAGCTGATTGAAAAACACTGGAAGTCCACACCAGCCTGGGATCTTAATAAAGATGGTCAGATTCAGTTTGTGCTGCTGAAGGGCGAGCCGGGCCATCCGGATGCCGAAGCGCGTACCAAATATGTTATCGACACCCTGAACAAAGACGGCATCAAAACGCAGCAGCTGGCGATGGATACCGCTATGTGGGATACCGCTCAGGCGAAAGATAAAATGGACGCCTGGCTCTCCGGCCCGAACGCCAACAAAATCGAAGTGATCATCGCCAACAACGATGCGATGGCGATGGGTGCGGTTGAAGCGCTGAAAGCGCACAACAAGTCTTCCATTCCGGTATTCGGCGTGGATGCGCTGCCGGAAGCGCTGGCGCTGGTTAAATCGGGCGCGATGGCCGGGACCGTGTTGAACGATGCGGAAAACCAGGCGAAAGCCACGCTGGATATGGCGAAAAACCTGGCGGACGGCAAGCAGGCTACCGACGGCACCAGCTTCAAGATGACAGATAAGATTGTCCGCGTACCTTATATAGCGGTTGATAAAGAGAATCTGTCGCAGTTCACGAAATAACCCAGTTCCGGGCGCAGCCAGCGGCTGCGCCTTTTTTCTCGTGACCAACGTTTTTTTAGCCAGGTAAATTATGGCCAGTGAAAATCCGACCGCGCAGCGTGAATACCTGCTGGAAATGACGAATGTGTCAAAATCATTTCCTGGGGTAAAAGCCTTAGATAATGTGAATTTAAAAGTGCGGCCACATTCCGTTCACGCCTTAATGGGCGAAAACGGCGCCGGTAAATCAACATTATTAAAATGCCTGTTTGGTATTTACAGCAAAGATACGGGGAGCATCCTGTTTCAGGGTGAAGAAGTAAACTTTAAAAGTTCAAAAGAAGCGCTGGAAAACGGCGTCTCTATGGTGCACCAGGAACTGAACCTGGTATTACAGCGCACCGTGATGGATAACATGTGGCTGGGCCGCTATCCGCGCAAAGGTTTTTTTGTCGATCAGGAAAAAATGTATCGCGATACCAAAGCGATCTTCGACGAGCTGGATATTAATATCGATCCGCGCGACAAGGTAATTCATTTATCTGTCTCGCAAATGCAGATGATCGAAATTGCTAAAGCGTTCTCGTACGATGCCAAAATCGTGATTATGGATGAGCCGACCTCCTCGCTGACGGAAAAAGAGGTGAACCATCTGTTCACCATTATTCGTAAGCTGAAAGATCGCGGTTGCGGCATTGTTTATATCTCGCACAAGATGGAAGAGATTTTTCAGCTGTGCGATGAAATTACTATTCTGCGTGACGGGCAGTGGATCACCACCCAGCCGCTGGAAGGGCTGGATATGGATAAGATCATCTCTATGATGGTCGGCCGTTCGCTTAACCAGCGTTTTCCGGACAAATCCAACGTGCCGGGGGAAACCATCCTGGAAGTGCGCAATTTGACCTCGCTGCGACAGCCGTCGATTCGTGACGTCTCTTTTGATCTGCATAAAGGGGAGATTCTGGGTATCGCCGGGCTGGTGGGCGCGAAACGTACCGATATTGTGGAGACCCTGTTTGGTATCCGCGAAAAGTCGGGCGGCACCATTAAGCTGCACGGCAAAGCCATTAATAACCATAGCGCCAACGAAGCGATTAACCACGGCTTTGCGCTGGTGACCGAAGAGCGTCGCTCCACCGGTATTTATGCTTTTCTCGATATTGGCTTTAACTCGCTTATTTCCAATATCAGAAAATATAAAAACTCTATCGGGCTGCTGGATAACAAGCGGATGAAAAGCGATACCCAGTGGGTGATTGATGCGATGCGGGTAAAAACCCCGGGGCATCAGACGCAAATTGGTTCGCTCTCCGGCGGCAACCAGCAAAAAGTGATTATTGGTCGCTGGCTGTTAACCCAACCTGAAATATTGATGCTTGATGAACCGACGCGCGGAATTGACGTCGGGGCGAAGTTTGAAATTTATCAGCTGATTGCCGAGCTGGCGAAGAAAGAGAAGGGCATCATTATTATCTCTTCCGAAATGCCGGAGCTGTTAGGCATTACCGATCGTATTCTGGTCATGAGTAATGGCCAGGTGGCGGGCATTGTTGATACCAAAACGACTACGCAGAACGAAATATTGCGTTTAGCGTCATTACACCTTTAATGAAGCAAGGGCTGTTAACATGAAAGCGACTACAAAAAAGAATGCGCTAACCTGGTTAAAAGAGGGCGGCATTTATGTCGTGCTGCTGGTTTTGCTGGCTATTATTATTTTCCAGGATCCTACCTTTTTAAGTTTGATGAACCTGAGTAACATTCTGACCCAGTCTTCCGTGCGTATTATTATCGCGCTCGGCGTGGCGGGACTGATTGTGACCCAAGGCACCGACCTTTCCGCCGGACGTCAGGTCGGGCTGGCGGCGGTAGTGGCGGCGACGCTGCTACAGGCGATGGATAACGCCAACAAGGTGTTTCCCTCGATGGATACCATGCCGATTCCGGTGGTCATTCTGATCGTCTGCGCTATCGGCGCGGTGATTGGTCTGGTCAACGGTGTGATCATCGCTTACCTGAAGGTAACGCCCTTTATCACTACCTTGGGCACCATGATCATCGTCTACGGCATTAACTCGCTCTATTACGATTACGTTGGCGCATCGCCGATTGCAGGCTTTGATTCAGGCTTTTCGAAATTTACCCAAGGCTTTCTGAGATTTGGCGATTTCAAACTCTCCTACATTACTTTCTATGCCCTTATCGCGATTGTGTTTGTCTGGATCCTGTGGAACAAAACGCGTTTTGGTAAAAACATTTTCGCCATCGGCGGCAACCCGGAAGCGGCGAAGGTGTCAGGGGTAAACGTTAACCTGAACCTGATTCTGATTTATGCGCTCTCCGGCGTGTTCTACGCCTTCGGCGGGATGCTGGAAGCGGGACGTATCGGCAGCGCCACCAACAACCTCGGCTTTATGTATGAACTGGATGCGATCGCCGCCTGCGTGGTGGGCGGGGTTTCCTTTGCCGGGGGCGTCGGCACCGTGGCTGGGGTCGTGACCGGCGTGCTTATTTTTACCGTGATCAACTACGGCCTGACTTATATCGGCGTAAACCCTTACTGGCAGTATATTATCAAGGGCGGCATCATTATCTTCGCCGTCGCGCTGGATTCACTGAAGTACTCCAGGAAGAAATAAAAGCATTGAAAAAAACAGCGCGCTGCCAGAATAACTGGCAGCGCGCTTAACATTCCCTCTCATCGCAGATTAATCAGCAATGTTTAACGTTAAATAACATCACTGGAAAATATTGTTATTCGCTATCGGTGACGGTGAGTTCCAGCGGAACATCTTCATTGAGCTGCACTTTCACACCGTTCAGTTTTACATATACCTTGTATATTGCAGGATGGCTACCGGCAGTAATAATGGCAGTGTAAGTTCCTTTCTTGAGAATTTTTTGCGTAAACGAAGTTGCTGTCGGCTTCGTTCCGGAGATGACAACCCCGTCAAAGCTGACTAGCAGTGCATCCTGCTGATCATTTAACGCATTCCCATCTGCATCTTTTAACTCCAGCGTTAATTCCGTTGTGCCACTGTTGGCCTCAATTGAAGAAGCTTTAAGAGTCGCGGTTGAGGGTCCTGCAACCACAGTCGGCGCGCTAACAGTCAGTGACGTTGATCCTACATTTTCATCGTCCAGTGTCACCGTCAGGGTATATGCGCCGCTTGCGCTATTGGCATTTACCGTGGCGGTATAGGTGCCAGCCTCATCGCTTTCGGTAAAGTCACCAATGGTCGGGGTTTTATCCTTTTTAGACGCTGCTGTGGCTGTAGCTCTCAGCTCGTCAGCTTTACCCGTCACGGCACCTTGTGAATCAGACAATTTCACCGTCAGCGTGGTTGTACTCTGTGCTTCTATTGCCTGGTCTGTCAGCGAAACCTCGGCAGTTGGCATCTCATCTGCCTGAATAGTCAGCGTCGCATCGGTTAACTTCTCATCGTCCAGTTTGACATTCAGCGTAGCCGTACCCGCTGTGTTACCAGCAGTCACCTGAGCGGTATAGGTTCCCGGCGTGCCCTCAACTTCAGTAAATTTGCCTACCATTGCCAGACCATTTTCATCACTGGCTGAAAGATTACTGGCTTTTCCGGTCACAGCGTTATTGGCTGCATCGGTCAATGTCACCGTGAGCGTTGATGTTGCCTCAGGTGCAACGGTTGCAGGAGTAAGAGATGCCATTGCCATAAACTCTTCACCTGCTTCTTCCGCATCAACGATCAGTTCGACCGAGGGCAGGGCTTGACCATCCAGCGTGGGGGTTAAAGTGAACTCTCCGTGGCTGCCGTTAGCGTGAATCGTCGTGGTGTAAACGCCATTGCCGTTATCTTGAAACGGATCATTGGTTGGCAGAGTCGCTTCCCCGTCGCGGGTCTGTGAAGGGTTCGCTGCGATATTTAACTTCAAATGTTCAGCCTGACCGGTAAGCGGTTGACCAGAGCCATCTTTCAACGTCAGCGTCAGGGTTGTGCTGCCGTCAGCAGTAATTTCCGCTTGATCAAGCTGAGGCTGGTCGGGAGTTTCATTACCGGTGTTGCCGCCGGTATTAATCACCTGGCTATAGACGCGCTCAGAGGCGTTGCCTTCGTTGTCGTAGGCCACGCCGGAAATTGACCAGCTGTTGCGACCATCCGCCTGCGCGGCCGGGATCACCACGGACCACTGTGAGCCTTCGCCTTTCAGCGCGCCACCGGCGTTCACCAGTTCAGACTGATCCCAAACGATTTCACGCAGGCCGTGGGCTGCATTAACATGCACGTTCAGCGGCACTTCAGCATTGGCAACACCGCTTACCTGGCTCACCATGCTCATTTTGATTACCTGCTTCTTACGATATTTCAGCACGATGTTATTGTTACGATCGACCATATCGTAGCGGCTGCCTGCCAGAGAACGGCGTTCTCCAACCTGCGACGCATCCAGCAGATCGCTCAGGCGATCGCCAAAACGGTAGTTAAGCGCCAGATTGAATTCGGTTTCGCTTTTGCCTTCGCGACCGGTGCGCTGATCGACGCCGACGGTAACCAGCGGCACCGGCGTCCAGGTCACACCCGCGGTCAGGGCGCTGGCGTTTTTCTGCAGGCTGTCATGACCGAACAGGGCAACCTTGTCGCCATAGTACTGTTCATACTGCAGCTTCGCGCCGAGCGCAGGGTAAGAGGGCAGATAACCTTCTGCACGCACGTCCCAGCCGTCAGCCACTTTTTCTTCATAGTCATGCAGCAGATCGGAATTTTTCCAGCCGCTCAGGCCCATGTAACCGTTGGCGGCCAGCTTCAGGTTATCGCGCCAGTACTCCACGCCGACACCGGCACGGGTATGGCTCTGCGAAAAGTCGTAATCCGCAAACAGGTTAGCGCCCAGCATATCGCTGTCGCGGAAGTGACGCACACCCACACCCACGTTGCCCTGGGTGCGTTTATCAGCGTGATGCACGTTCCACTGGCCATAAACCAAATTCTCTTTGCTGTCGTAGTAAGGGGTCAGCAACTCAAGGGAAGAGTCAGCCAGGTTAAAGTTATGATCGGTACCCAGGCTAACGCGGGCGTTACCAAAGCGTTTCAGCCAGTCCTGCGCGGCGGCACCGGCCATGCCGGTTACCTGACCCTGCGCCATGCTGGAAGCGGCATCGGCTGAATTGCCTGACGCCAGCATCTGACCGGTCTGGGCCGCCAGCTGTGCCAGATGAGCTTCAGTCTGGCTAGACTGCGCCTCGCGATCCACTGCGAAGGGGCTACGCGCAGCGTCATTTGTCAACGGCTGAGCCGGTACATCCAGCTCATCGCCAGATTGCAGATGATCGAAGCCGTGGGCGAAGGTGCGCAGCTGGTTCAACTTTTTCAGTTCAGTGACGGTGAGGTTGTATTTTTTTGCCACTGACGCTGCGCTCTCGCCACTGCCTAACGTATAGGTTGTGGTGCGAATATCGTTCATGGCCGCGGCATGGACAGCAGGCGCGACGCCAGCCATCACAGGCAGAGCAAGTTGAATACAGATGTTTAGCCAGGTAAGGCGATGCAATACGCGCTTACGACGTGACAGATGTGTTTTTACAGACACGATTATTACCTTTCACTTTTTAAACAGAGAGGGTTAGAAAAAAATCTCAAGGACGCTCAGAGCTGGCGGCTAAGGTAATAGGAAATCTCTGGATTGGTTACATGTTTCACATTTTTAAACTTATACAGTTTTAAAATTCTTTATTTAGCTATTTTTTATATTTTTACTCTGGCTATGGCGCTATTTGGTCGAATATACAAACGCACAGAAAGGTTGTTTCTGCCCACAGTAAGGAAAAAAGAAAGGTGGCGGGTAAGAATGTCTTCAGTAAGGGAGGGTGTGGCAGGAAACCTACAGGGAAACGCAGAGTCCGCAACCGACGGACTGCCTTATAAAGCAGAAATATCAGGTCGGTGATTCGGCTGCCCAGGAGGCCGTAAGCTGAAGAGAACCTGGATATTTTTCAGAATAACTATCTGGAGGCTTATAGAAAGCGAATTTTTTGTCTGTATATTTTGGGGTTTGTAGCTAAAAATTGATCTTTCTGGCCGGGCTGGCAAGTTGTACGCCTCAACTCAGGAGGCATTATGTACTTGCGTAATAAAACTACTTTTCTTGATCGTTATCTTTTTAACCATCCTCATCGGGTGTGGCGGTTAACCGTGTTTGGTTGTGTAACCATCTGGGCCGTACTGCTGCTGGTTTGTATGAAGTATGGCGAGTTGATTTGAACCAGGGGCAATCAGGCGGCATGCTCTGGCGTACAGTAGAGAAAAGGCACCAGGCCGTCACCCAATACCAGCGTCCCGTTCTCCAGCTTATGCATAGAAATAAAAGAGTGGGTGCGGCTGAGCAATGAAGCTTTTCTAATCAGCTCTGGCGGAGCGTCATCATCCGGCGAAGTTTCAAGCCGGGTACTTTTCGCCAGGTAGAGTCCCGCATCGTTTTCCGCAGCAAGCGTAAATGTCACGATGCGATCCACACGGTAGTGACGTTCTCCCGCCGCCAGCCAGCCGGAAAAGCGGGCGTCGCCTTTTTCCGGGTTATGAAAAACCAGCGTGACCACGCCTTCCAGCGTCAGGCTGCTCTCCGCCGTCTGAAAAACCTTATTGATATGACCGTTACAGGCCACGCTTCCTGATGCGCGCTGCTGCTGATACCACACGCCTGCCAGGGCGATCGCCGCAGCCAGCGCAAAAGAAGAAATATATTTCATTGCTGCCACGGTTTACCTTCCTGATAGTAAGTGCTGCACGCGCTGTAGCCGTTTTCATGGGTATGGCAGAAGGCGACGCTGCTGAGAAACTGATTGCCACGTTCTTTCACATCAACCAGGGCGTGATAACGGTCGGTCTCGCAATGCTGATTTTTATCCAGCTGCGCGACATCGTGCAGCAGGGTCGCTTTTTCATCGGCGGAAATCGGTCGGAGCGCATAAACCGGACAGCCTTTCACTTCCCCCGCTAGCCAGGTTTTCATCTTCGGCATCTCGGGCGCACCTGAGCCATGAAAAAACCAGGGCAGTGCCAGGGCGGCAGTCAGCAGTAACAGCGACCAGGCGATAAAGTTGCGGGAAAAAACGCGAGGGGCAGACAAGGTTTCGAGCTGGTTGGGCTGCGGCGCAACTGTCGGCTCGGGCTGCTCGCTTTCTGTCGCCTTAACCTTGTCCGTTTCGCTAACCGCAATCACCACATCGCGCATAATCAAACCCTGACGTGGCAGGGTCTTGATCAGTTCACTGTCTGCGCCCAGCTCATTCAGGGCATGACGCAACACGCTGAGGTAGGTATTAAGATTATGGCCGGAAGCGCGGAATCCATGGGCATCCCAGGCTTCCTCCATCAGCGCATCACGTGAAATAAGTGTTCCCGGACAGCGGATCAATGCCAGCAGCAATAGCGTGGCAGGGCGTGGCAGGCTACAGTCTGATTGATTTTCATCCACAGCGCACAGCAGGTTCTCCTGCGGGAAAAAAAGTATTTTATCGTCAATCAGATAATGCATTCACCGTATCCTTGCTCTACCTGCGCTTCTGTTCCAGCCCTAACAGCTGTTCCGGCGTGACCGCCGGATAGCTGGGTGCGTCTTGCGGAATTTCATGTACCGCCGGGATGGGAACCAGCGGGCCGAGGAAGCGTGGTTCACGCTTCATGATATAGAGATCCACTAACGCGCCCAGGCGCGCAGCCACCTCGCGCACGCGAACGCTGAGCATGTTCTTGGGTGAGGGCACCGCATAGCACTGCGCCTGAATTCCCAGATGCAGCGCAATAAACAGCGCGCGTTCACAGTGAAAACGTTGGGTAATAATAATGAAATCGTTGGTATCGAACACTTTGCGTGTGCGGACGATAGAGTCCAGGGTACGAAAGCCCGCGTAGTCCAGTACGATATCGGCCGGGGCGACGCCCGCCTTGATCAGGTCGCGCCGCATGGTCATAGGTTCATTGTAGCTTTGCAGCGCATTATCGCCGCTCAGCAGCAGATAATTGACCTTGCCGCTGTTATAGGCATTCAGCGCACCCTGCATGCGGTAGAGATAATACTGATTGATCACGCCGGTGCGGTAATATTTGGCGGTGCCAAGTACCACGCCAACCTGACGATGGGGTAACGACGCGACATTTTCGTAAATGTAAGGGGCAGTTTTCCAGCCAATCCAGCGATCCAGGGCGAGCGCAGCCGCCACCATCATTAAGATGATGAAAAGCAGACCAAAGAAAATGCGTTTCAGCATGCGCCCCGGCACCCAACCTCAGACAAATTTGATCGCTCAAGGCTACTTGAGGCGTAGCGGGGAAGCAAGTTAAGGCCGGTTGGCTGGAGTTTTTTTAAGCGATGCCGGACCGGTTAAGGTCCGGCAGGGCGGATCAAATCGAGGTACGACGATAGTGACGATACTGCGGCAGCCAGAAGTTGCTGGCTATCGCCTGTGACAGCACATCTTCTGAAGTGACCACCGCGACGCCTGCCAACTGCGCCGCTTTGCCCACTTCCATGGCGATCACTTTGGACACGCCCTGAATATCCTTGATTTCCGGCAGCACTGGTCCGACGCCTTCGTTCACCAGCGGTGAGCAGTCGGCCAGCGCGCGGCTGGCGGTCATCAGCATCGAGTCGGTGACGCGTGAGGCGCCAGCGGCGATAACTCCAAGGCCGATGCCGGGGAAAATGTAGGAGTTGTTGCACTGAGCAATCGGATAGGTTTTGCCTTTCCAGGTGACCGGCGCGAACGGGCTGCCGGTGGCTACCAGCGCGGCGCCGTCGGTCCAGGCGATAATATCTGCCGGCGTGGCTTCTACGCGCGAGGTCGGATTCGAGAGCGGCATCACGATAGGGCGAGCGCAGTGCTGATGCATTTCGCGAATAATCTCTTCGGTGAACAGGCCCGGCTGACCGGAAACGCCGATCAGAATATCGGGTTTGGCGTTACGCACCACGTCGAGCAGCGAGATCGAATCGCTGTTCACATCCCACCCTTTGAGATTTTCACTCTTCTGCACCAGTCGGCTCTGGAAGTCGAGCAGGTTCGGCAGCTTATCGGTCAGCAGGCCAAAGCGATCCACCATCATGACGCGGGCGCGCGCTTCTTCATTGCTTAACCCTTCCGATTTCATCTGGGCGATAATCTGCTCGGCGATGCCGCAGCCCGCTGAACCGGCGCCGAGGAACACCACTTTCTGTTCGCTCAGGAGACTGCCGGCGGCGCGGCTGGCGGCGATCAGCGTGCCTACGGTAACGGCGGCGGTGCCCTGAATATCATCGTTGAAGCAGCAAATCTCATCGCGATAGCGTTCCAGCAGCGGCATGGCGTTTTTCTGCGCGAAATCTTCAAACTGCAACAGCACTTTCGGCCAGCGGCGCTTCACTGCCTGGATAAACTCATTGACGAACGCATCGTACTCTTCGCCGGTGATACGCGGATGACGCCAGCCCATATAGAGCGGATCGTTCAGCAGCTGCTGATTATTAGTACCAACATCCAGAACCACAGGCAGGGTATACGCCGGGCTGATGCCGCCGCAGGCGGTATAAAGGGAAAGCTTACCAATAGGAATGCCCATGCCACCGATACCCTGATCGCCGAGACCCAGGATACGCTCGCCATCGGTGACCACAATAACCTTCACGTTCTGCTTGGTGGCGTTTTGCAGCATATCTTCAATGCGGTCACGATTCGGATAAGAGATAAACACGCCGCGCGCGCGACGATAAATTTCCGAAAAATGCTCACAGGCCGCGCCTACCGTCGGGGTATAGATGATCGGCATCATCTCTTCGAGATGGTTATCCAGCAGGCGATAGAACAGCGTCTCGTTGGTGTCCTGAATGTTGCGCAGATAAACGTGCTTATCGTTATTGTTTTTAAAATCTTCGAACTGACGCCAGGCGCGCTGAGCTTGCTCCTCAATCGACTCTACCGCCTCAGGCAGCAGGCCGTTGAGGTTAAACTCGTTGCGCTCTTCCAGGGAAAAAGCGCTGCCTTTATTCAGTAACGGGAATTCCAACAGAATCGGGCCAGCGTAGGGGATATAAAGCGGACGTTTACTCTCGTAGTCGAGTTCCATGCAATGTGTGCTCCGGTTTCAGTTATTTCTGGCTTTCTGCCTGCCACGGCAACGCCAGTCTTCATCGTTGTGAGGAGAATTCTGACGTCCGATCCTATGAAATTTCTGAGAGATGTACAGCTTTTGTTAATAAAAGCAGACAAAACATTCGCGATCAGGCGTGGCGGAGGGCCACGACGTCAACATGCTGGCAGCCGAGCGCGGCAAGGGTGGCAAGGGTGGCGTCGCGCTGCGTTAAGATAGCCTGTTCCGCTTCGGCCAGCACCGCGCGCTGGATCTGCTGGCAATCTTCTCCGAGCATATTTAACAAAATCAGCGCCGCCTGCAATGGCGGCAGCGCGGGATTAAAAGCCGCATTTTCTGCGTAGCGACCGGCAACGATTTGTCCCGATGCGCTGAGCAGCGCCACGCCGCTGTGCGACTGACTGTAGGGTGCATGGCTGGCGCTGGCCGCCTGAATCGCCGCCTGTGCGAGGGCATCGCCCTGTGGCACATAGCCGTGATCCACTTTATCCAGCAGCAGCGCTTTGATAGCTAAATCGCGCGGGCCAAAGGCATCCGGCAGGTAATCTGCCAGCGTGCTGACGGCGCGATCGGGCAGGCTGATGCGAATTTCCGTGCCGCTGTTCAGCTCATTCATAAACTGCCGGCAGTGGCCGCACGGCGTGTAATTTACCGTGATGGTTTCCAGACGCGCTTCACCGCGCAGCCAGGCATGGGTAATGGCGCTCTGCTCCGCATGCACCGTCTGTTGCAGAGGCGTATGCAGAAACTCCATGTTGGCACCGAAATACCAGTGGCCGCTGGTGCCGCGCGCAATGGCGCCGACGTTGAAACGGGACACCGGTGCCAGTGCACAGGCCGCCGCCAGCGGCAGCAGCGCAAGCGCCAGCGCATCAGCCTCTATACCGGTTTGCTGTTGCAGCGTGGCGATTTGCGCAGGTGTCAGCACGGCCTGAAAGTTAGCATCGTCCAGCAGGGGCTGAACAGCAGACTTTAACGGCTCCGCCAGGG
The DNA here is from genome assembly GCF_044342975.1 of Pantoea osteomyelitidis. NCBI lineage: Bacteria > Pseudomonadati > Pseudomonadota > Gammaproteobacteria > Enterobacterales > Erwiniaceae > Pantoea > Pantoea osteomyelitidis. The sequence goes on along the minus strand of NZ_JBGFSN010000004.1, from coordinate 1,657,681 downwards.
CGCTAAAAGCGGAATGAAAACGTGAATGCATGATTGCCTCGCCAGAATTGTCAGACGGCCGTGTGCCGCTTAACGATTTATATGTGATCTGCATCGCTCTGACAATGCAAGCATTTCGGCGTGTTTCAACTTTGCGAGATCTCTCGCAAAGTTTTAGCCAAACAGCTGCAGCAGAACAGGAAACAGGAAAGGGGCCAGCAGAGAGGTAATGATCCCGCAGATCACCAATGCCAGCGAGCTGAACGCGCCTTCCTGAAAATCCAGTTCAGCGCAGCGTGCGGTTCCCAGCGCATGTGACGCATTGCCGATCGCCAGCCCGCGCGAGGCTTTGGTTTTGATGCGGAACAGGTCGAGCAGCATATGACCGAACACTGCGCCGAACACCCCGGCGATCAACACGCAGATGGCACTGATGGCGGGAATGCCGTGCAGCGAAGCCGATACCGCCATGGCGATCGGCGTGGTGACCGATTTCGGCATGATGGTGGCGGCGATTTGCGGCGTTGCGCCCATCCACAGGGCGATAGCGGTGCCGGAGATCATCGCCGTCATGCTGCCGACAAAGCAGACGCTAATGATCGATTTCCAGCGCGCGCGAATTTGATGCATCTGCTCAAACAGCGGCAGCGCCAGCGCCACTACCGCAGGCTGCAAAAGCTGATTCAGAATGCTGCTGCCGGCAAAGTAGCGCGCATAGGGCATATGGGTCAGCAGCAGGATGGGAATAATAATCGCCATCGAAACCAGCAGCGGGTTGAGCAGGGAGATTTTCAGTCTGACCGCCAGCTTGCGGGCAAGATAAAAGGCGGCCAGGGTCAGCGGCAGCGACCACCAGATATCACTCATCGCGCTGCTCCTAGACCCGGCGCGGGCCGTGCAGCCGATGAGAGCTGAAACCCACGATCAGCAATACCAGAATGGTGCTGATCACACAGGAGACCACGATAGGGCCAAACTGAGCGCTGAGCAGATCGGTGTAGTTAATGACGCCGACGCTAATCGGCACAAACAGCAGTGCCATATTGCGAATAATCAGATGACACCCCGGCTTTACCCAGCGTACCGGTACGATGCGTGAGGCGAACAGGGCAAACAGGATCAGCATGCCGATGATGCTGCCGGGAATGGTGATGGGCAACAGCGAGGCCACGCCGTTACCGGCATACAGACAGAGGTAAATAATGATGAAGGCGCGCAGATAGCGCCAAATCACAGACAGCACGCTGGACATGACAGGCTCCTGTTTTCTTTGTGCTTATCATACGCTTAATTGGATTAGCGTGCTACCGATCACATTTATAGCTGAGAATGGCTGTCAGGAGAGGCGAAAAGAAGAGAGATTCCCCTCGCCACAGACGGGAGAGGGGAAGAGGAAAGCGCGCTTACTTCACCGGCATTCCCGGCTGAGCGCCGCTGTCGGCGGAGAGGATAAAGAGATCTTTCCCGCCGGGACCGGCTGAGAGCACCATTCCCTCTGAAATGCCAAAACGCATCTTACGCGGCGCGAGGTTCGCGACAACGATCGTCAGACGTCCCACCAGCACGGCCGGATCCGGATAAGCCGCACGAATGCCGGAGAAGATCTGACGTTTCTCACCGCCAAGATCCAGCTCAAGGCGCAGCAGCTTATCGGAACCTTCCACCCGCTCCGCTTTCTCAATCAGCGCCACACGCATGTCAACTTTGGCGAAATCATCGATGGTAATGGCGTCGCCAATCGGCGCATCGGCCAGCGGACCGCTGGCGGGCTTGTTCGCGGCGGCAGCGTCCTCTTTTGAGGCATCCACCAGCGCGGTAACTTTCGTCATCTCGATACGGCTGTAGAGCGCCTTAAACGCCGAAACGTCGTGATCAAGCAGCGGTTGCGCAATGCCTTCCCAGCTCAGTTCGCAATTCAGGAAAGCTTCGGCGCGCGCGCTCAGCGACGGCATCACCGGCTTCAGCCAGGTCATCAGCACACGGAACAGGTTGATGCCCATGGAGCAGATCGCCTGCAGATCGGCATCGCGGCCTTCCTGCTTCGCCACTACCCAGGGTGCCTGCTCATCCACATAGCGGTTGGCGATATCGGCCAGCGCCATGATTTCACGAATAGCGCGGTTATATTCGCGGCTTGCCCAGGCTTCGCCAATTCTTTCTGAGGCGTCGGTGAAGGTTTTATACAGCGCCGGATCCGCCAGCTCGGCCGCCAGCCTGCCGCCGAAGCGCTTGTTGATAAAGCCGGCGTTGCGTGAAGCGAGGTTAACCACCTTATTCACGATATCGGCGTTCACGCGCTGGACGAAATCTTCCAGGTTGAGGTCGATGTCATCAATGCGCGAAGAGAGCTTGGCGGCATAGTAATAGCGCAGGCTGTCGGCATCCAGATGTTGCAGCCAGGTGCTGGCTTTAATGAAGGTGCCGCGCGATTTGGACATTTTCGCGCCGTTCACCGTCACATAGCCGTGCACAAACAGGTTGTTCGGCTTGCGAAAGCTGCTGCCTTCCAGCATCGCCGGCCAGAACAGGCTGTGGAAGTAGACGATATCCTTGCCGATAAAGTGATAAAGCTCGGTGGTGGAATCTTTTTTCCAGAACTCATCGAAGTCGATATCGCCACGCTTGTCGCAGAGGTTTTTGAATGCGCCCATATAGCCGATCGGCGCGTCCAGCCAGACGTAAAAATATTTGCCCGGCGCGTCCGGGATCTCAAAGCCGAAGTAGGGCGCATCACGCGAGATATCCCACTGTTGCAGGCCCGACTCAAACCACTCCTGCATCTTATTCGCCACCTGCTCCTGCAGCGCGCCCGAACGCGTCCAGGCCTGCAGCATTTCGCTGAACGAGGGCAGGTCAAAGAAGAAGTGCTCAGAATCGCGCATCACCGGCGTGGCGCCGGACACCACCGATTTCGGGTCGATCAGCTCTGTCGGACTGTAGGTGGAGCCGCAAACTTCGCAGTTATCGCCATACTGATCCGGCGATTTACATTTCGGACAGGTGCCTTTAACAAAACGGTCCGGCAGGAACATCCCTTTTTCCGGATCGTAAAGCTGAGAGATGGTGCGGTTTTTAATGAAACCGTTCTCTTTCAGGCGGGTATAGATCAGCGACGACAGCTCGCGGTTTTCATCGCTATGGGTCGAATGATAGTTGTCATAGCTGATGTCAAAACCTGCAAAGTCGGTCTGATGCTCCTGACTCATTTCAGCAATCATCTGCTCCGGCGCCATGCCCAGCTGCTGCGCTTTCAGCATGATCGGCGTACCGTGCGCATCGTCGGCGCAGATGAAATAAACCTGATTGCCACGCATTCGCTGGTAACGAACCCATATATCTGCCTGGATATGCTCGAGCATGTGGCCGAGATGGATAGAACCGTTAGCGTACGGCAGAGCGCACGTTACCATTATTTTTTTCGCGACTTGAGTCATATTTGCGTAGCTTTCTGTTGAATGAAAAACGGGTTTAGATGGTAACCGAAGCCTCTTGCTGCGTAAACATGGCAGGTCATGCGGCGTCACGCAGGCTCACTTTTAATGGCTATCTGATATGATTATTGTCACGCCTCTGCGTGGCAGAGTGAAACAGAAAAGAAAGGAGCGGGGATGACCTCACAATCCCGGGAACACCATTCACCCGAAGCGCTGCGCGCCATTGTCGCTGAGGTGCTGAGCAGCTTTGTCCACCCAACGCTGAAACAGAACCTCGCCAGCCTGAAGGCGCTGCACCATGTGGCGCAGATGGATGGCAAGCTGCATGTTGAACTGATCATGCCCTTTGCCTGGGCCAGCGCATTTGAAGAGCTGAAAGAGCAGACCAGCGCGGAACTGTTGCGTCTCACCGACGCCAGCGCCATCGACTGGCGGCTGCGCCACGATATCGCCACCTTAAAAAGAGTAAAAAACCAGCCGGGCGTGAAGGGGGTGAAGAACATCATCGCTATCAGCTCCGGCAAGGGCGGCGTCGGTAAATCGAGCACAGCGGTGAATCTGGCGCTGGCGCTGGCGGCGGAAGGCGCGCGCGTTGGCATTCTCGATGCCGATATCTACGGCCCGTCGGTCCCGGCAATGCTGGGCACGGAAAATGAGCGCCCCACCTCGCCGGACGGCACGCACATGGCGCCGATTATGGCGCATGGGTTGGCCACCAACTCCATCGGTTATCTGGTGACTGACGACAACGCCATGGTGTGGCGCGGGCCGATGGCCAGCAAAGCACTGATGCAGCTGCTGAACGAAACCCTGTGGCCCGAGCTTGATTATCTGGTGTTGGATATGCCGCCCGGCACCGGCGATATCCAGCTGACGCTGGCGCAGAACGTGCCGGTTACCGGCGCGGCGGTAGTAACCACGCCGCAGGACATCGCTTTGATCGATGCGCGCAAGGGCATCGTGATGTTTGAAAAGGTGAATGTACCGGTGCTGGGCGTGGTGGAAAACATGAGCATGCACATTTGCAGCAACTGCGGCTTCCATGAGCCGATTTTCGGCACCGGCGGGGCAGAGCGGCTGGCGGCGGATTATGGCATTTCGCTGTTGGGCCAGCTGCCGCTGCATATTAATCTGCGGGAAGATCTCGATGATGGCGAGCCCACGGTGATCCGTCGTCCGACGAGCGATTTTACCGCGCTTTACCGCCAGCTGGCCGGGCGCATTGCCGCCCAGCTCTACTGGCAGGGCGACGTCATTCCGGGCGACATCGCTTTCCGCGCGCTCTGAACCCCTTATTTCCCGCTGGTGCGGCGTTGCGCCAGCGGGAAATGCATCAGTAAATATTCTCCCTGCTCGCTCTCTCCCTGCGCGACCCGCTGCCAGCCATGTTTCTCATAAAAGGCCTGAGCCGCTGTGTTTTTTAACAGGCACTTAAGCGCGCCGGTGCCGGTAAAGCGCTGCTGAACCTTTTCCAGCAGGGCGCTACCGATGCCCTGGCCCTGCCAGTCGGGATCGATATAAAGGCTGTGCAGGAAATTATCGTTTTCCAGCAGCCCGGCAAAGCCGACGCGATGACCCGCTTTTTCGGCAACCAGCACCGTTTCCCCCAGAATCACGCTGTCGAAATCCTCCAGCTGCCAGTGGTTGCCATCCAGCCAGTGCCAGTTAGCGCGACGAGACGCCAGAAACAGCGTACGAAGAAAAGGACGATCCGCTTCGTTGAAAGGACGAATGTGCATAAAGGAAGCTCCGGCAAAAAGGGGGACATTACAAAATTAGCAGTTCTGCCTGGTTTTGATAAATCGCATTAAATCCTTGTTTATGTTGTGTAGAATGCCCACGACCGGGGCAGCAGGACGCGTCTATCGCCGTTTGATAGCTTTCATTTATACATTTGATAATGAATGCGTATTAGAAGTTGGCCCGGAAATTCTGTAACGTGCATCACATCTTTTAACGGAGGCCATCTGAATGTCAATTATCAACACCAAAATCAAACCGTTTAAAAACGCCGCGTTCAAAAACGGCGAATTTATCGACGTAACCGAGAAAGACGTTGAAGGTAAATGGAGTGTTTTCTTCTTCTACCCGGCTGACTTCACCTTTGTTTGCCCGACCGAACTGGGTGACGTGGCTGACCATTACGAAGAGTTCCAGAAACTGGGCGTAGATATCTACTCCGTTTCTACCGATACCCACTTTACCCACAAAGCCTGGCACGGTAGCTCTGATACCATTGCAAAAATCGAGTACGCGATGATCGGCGACCCGACTGGCGCGCTGACCCGTAACTTCGAAATCATGCGCGAAGATCAAGGCCTGGCCGATCGCGGTACCTTTATCGTTGACCCGGAAGGCATCATCCAGGCGATCGAAATCACTGCTGAAGGTATTGGCCGTGACGCATCTGACCTGCTGCGCAAAGTGAAAGCGGCACAGTATGTTGCTTCTCACCCGGGTGAAGTGTGCCCGGCGAAATGGAAAGAAGGTGAAGCAACCCTGGCTCCGTCACTGGACCTGGTTGGCAAAATCTGATTTTCCACCGGTAATTCGATCATTCTCACATCGGGTGCCAAGGCACCCGATTTTTTGACCAGGAATCCACTATGCTCGACACAAACTTAAAAACCCAGCTCAAAGCCTATCTTGAGAAATTAACCAAACCTGTTGAGTTGATTGCCACGCTGGACGACAGTGCGAAATCTGCAGAAATCAGAGATCTGCTGGTCGATATCGCCGGACTGTCTGACAAAGTCAGCTTCCGCGAAGAGAACGATCGTCCGGTGCGCAAACCTTCATTTTTGATCACCAACCCTGGCGTAAACAGCGGACCGCGTTTTGCCGGTTCACCGCTGGGCCACGAATTTACCTCTCTGGTGCTGGCGCTGCTCCAGACCGGCGGTCATCCTTCGAAAGAAGCGCAGAGCCTGCTGGATCAGGTTGCCGCGCTGGAAGGCGACTTCCATTTCGAAACCTATTATTCGCTCTCCTGTCACAACTGCCCGGACGTGGTGCAGGCGCTGAACCTGATGGCGGTGATTAACCCCCGCGTCAGCCACACCGCGATCGATGGCGGCGTGTTCCAGAATGAGATTCAGGAACGCAACGTGATGGGCGTGCCGGCTGTTTACCTGAACGGCAAAGAGTTTGGTCAGGGCCGTATGAGCCTGGCGGAAATTGTCGGTAAAGTGGACACCAATGCGGACAAACGTGCGGCGGAAGAGCTGAACAAGCGCGATGCCTACGACGTGCTGATTGTCGGCAGCGGCCCGGCGGGCGCGGCGGCAGCGATCTACTCAGCACGTAAAGGTATCCGTACCGGCCTGATGGGCGAGCGCTTCGGTGGTCAGGTTCTTGACACCGTAGATATTGAAAACTACATCTCCGTACCGAAAACGGAAGGTTCTAAGCTGGCTGGCGCGCTGCGTTCGCACGTAGACGACTATAACGTTGACGTGATCGAAGCGCAGAGCGCAATCAAGCTGATCCCGGCAGCCTCAGCAGGCGGCCTGCATGCGATTGAAACCGCTACCGGCGCGGTACTGAAATCACGCAGCATCATCATCGCGACCGGCGCGCGCTGGCGTAACATGGGCGTACCGGGTGAAGAAGAGTATCGCACCCGCGGCGTAACCTACTGCCCGCACTGCGACGGCCCGCTGTTCAAAGGCAAACGCGTTGCAGTGATCGGCGGCGGTAACTCCGGCGTGGAAGCGGCGATCGATCTGGCGGGCATCGTTGAACATGTCACCCTGCTGGAATTCGCTGGCGAAATGCGCGCTGACCAGGTGCTGCAAAATAAATTGCGTAGCCTGCGTAACGTTGACGTGATTCTGAACGCGCAAACTACCGAAGTGAAAGGCGACGGCAGCAAGGTTACCAGCCTGCAGTATGTTGACCGCGTTAATCAGACCACCCACGACGTTCCGGTTGCCGGTATTTTCGTACAGATTGGTCTGCTGCCGAACACCCCGTGGCTGGAAGGGGCGGTTGAGCGCAACAAGATGGGTGAAATCATCATTGACGCCAAGTGCGAAACCAGCCTGAAAGGCGTGTTTGCTGCGGGTGACTGTACAACCGTACCGTACAAGCAGATCATCATCGCCAGCGGCGAAGGCGCCAAAGCGTCGCTCAGCGCCTTTGATTATCTGATTCGTACCAAACCCACTGAATAAATAAAGTTTATTTAACGCGCTATAACCCTGGAGTCTCTGCTCCGGGGTTTTTTTATCTCTGAAATTTCCGGTTAAGATCATTTAAACCGGCATCGATCACGTTCGGTTTGTATGATCGTTGCCAGTATCTGGTCGCTGTGCTAAATAACCAAAATCACAAGGAGAGGGCTTAACAAGGGAGAGTTAATATGCCTGAGATAGATTGCGCGTTATTCATTCATTTCATACGCGCAACGGATTTACTGAGATAAAGATGATGACACTCTCGCTGCGTATCTTCATCTATGCCCTTTATCTGGCGGGTATTGTTCTGCTGAGAGTTTTTTCAGGCGATGAACCGACCTGGATGAGCGGGACCGATCCTGCGATCAAACTTGGCGAAAGAAATAATAATGCTGATAATAATTTCATTGTTTGCACTATTATTTTTATCGTTATTGTTTTCTTTCAGGTGCTGATATTTTTGAAAACGTCAGTGAGGCTGGAGAAAATGCTCGCGCCAATATTACTTTTGCTCTTTTGCTGGATCTGGCTGGGCGCATAAGATTATCGGGTTACTTTTTATGTTTAATAACCGGCCAGCGACATCAACATCATCCACAGCGGCGTGGTCACCGCGGCAAACAGCGTGGAAAACAGCATGCTTGAGGCGGCCGGGCCGGTCAGCACGTTAAACTTCTGCGACATCAGGTAGACATTGACTCCTACCGCCATCGAACCCAGCAACACTACCACTTTACTTTCCAGCGGCGGCAGATCGGTAAGCCAGGCGATGCCCCAGATCGTCAGTGGCTGCAGGATCAGCTTTAACACGCAGATGGTATAACTTTTCGCCAGCCCCTCTTTCACACGATATTGCGCCAGGCTCATGCCGAGCGTCACCAGCGACAGTGGCGCAGCAACCGAACCCATCATGCGTAATGGCTCGGCTGCAATGGAGGGCAAGGGCAGCTGTGTAAAGCTCCAGGCGGTGCCGCTGAGAATGCCGATAATCAGCGGATTGCGCAACACGCTCAGTGCGGTTCTGCCGATGCCGTGCAGGGAAAAGGTGCCATGCTTCGACCATTCAACCGACAGGGTTAATAGCGTCCAGAGGATCAGGCTGTTAAATACCAGCACCAGCGCCACCGAAGGCAGCGCCTCTGGCCCGAGCAGCACTGTTGCCACCGGAATGCCAAGCATCACGTTATTGGAAAATATGCCGCCAAGGGCAAACACCGAACCGGCGACGCCATCGAGACGGAAGAGGCGCGTCGCCAGCACGCGGCCAACAATAAACACCAGCAGGCAGCTGCCAAAAAAGGCGAACAGCAGCCGAAAGTCCACCGGCGGGCTTTTGTGGAAGTCGCTCATCACGCGAAATAGCATACAGGGCAGGGCGACGTTGAAAACGAAACGGTTCATCCCCTCGCTGATGCTGGCGGGCCATTTGCCAAAGCGCGTCAGGCTGAAGCCAAGGAAAATAAGAATAAACAGCGGCGCAGAAAGATAGATTTGATGGCTAAGTGTGGCGAACAGAGACATGGGCATCGGTCTGAGAAAGCGTCATTTAATCGCAGGTTAACATTTCTCCGTCGGGCTGTCTGCTCTGTATCAGCCCACCAGTGACGATTTGATCTTCATTAGAACCATGATATGAAGTTACGCTTATGCAACTTCTATTTGTTTTTATTTTTCAAAAAACGTTTTCATTCTGGTAATATAGTGTGATGAAAAATCAATATGTTACATTGTTAGCAGAAAAGCTCCGCTTTCCTGCGATGATGTCTGTCGTCGATCTTAATCTGTTAAATTGTTTCATTTGGTTACTATAACATTGTATTACTATTTTAGTTAAATCCTGGACAAGGCTTGGGTTGAAATGTTGGGGAATTTTTTATTAAATGAGAATTAACGATTTCAGGCGTGATATTAATGGATTACGGGCTTATGCCATTATTTTCGTTGTCCTGTATCACTTTCATGTCCCGCTGTTTAAAGCGGGTTTCATCGGCGTAGATATATTCTTTGTCATTTCTGGTTTCCTGATGACAAAAATAATCATTTCCGGTTTAACGGCGCAGAATTTCCGTTTTACGAATTTCTTCGCTTCACGCTGTGTACGCATTATTCCTCCTGTTGTTCTTCTTGTCCTGACCGTATACGGTATCAGTCTTTTGATTCTGACTCCGGTTGAGCTGAGAGAATATGCAAAATATACGATAAAAGCGCTTTCTTTTACATCAAATTATGCCCTGCTTAAGGATGCAAACGACTATTTTGCATCGGCTGGCCAGGAAATCTTACTGCTGCATACCTGGTCGTTATCTGTCGAATGGCAGTTTTATCTGATTTATCCCTTTCTTCTGTGGACCGGATATAAATTCACACAGGATCTGAAAAAAATCACCCTGGCGCTGGCCGCTTTACTACTGATTTCGCTCGCAGTCTGTGTTGTTATGACGGAGAGAAACCAGTTTTATGCATTTTATATGCTTTTTACCCGGGCATGGGAAATGCTGGCGGGAGGTGTGGTTTTCCTGTGTAAGCTCAGAACACCAGGCAAGAATTCAAACGTACTCCCTTATTATGCCGGTGTGCTTGCCTTACTGATCTCATTGGTGCTGTTTAATGACAGCATTGCGTGGCCGGGTTACTATGCATTACTTACCGTGACAGGAGCGGCGCTGATTATCTATGCTGAACGTCAGGCGTCACTTCTGTTCAGCGGAAAATGGATCAGTCTTATCGGCCTTGCTTCCTATTCAATCTATTTATGGCATTGGCCGATAAGGTATTTTTTATATTACACCTCGGCCGAACCCGGAAAATTATATACTGTATTTGCTATCATACTGTCATTTGCTGTCGGGTTTTTAAGCTATTTTGTTTTAGAGAAGCGATTGCTCTCCAGGTTGAAGGTAAAAAAACCTCTTACCTCAGTCGGCATCATTTTCGTCTCGCTGGCAGTAATGATTTCTGTATCAGACTTTACGCGTAAGTCATCCGGGTTTCCCTGGCGAGGTGGTGCTTCATATATGGCTGCCATAAACAATATTGCTCTGCCCAATCCCAAAAACGGTTGGTGTTTTTACACCATTGCCAGCACGCCTTCATTAAAAGTGGGCGAAGAGGGTGTTAAATGCCATATCGGCGCTGGTGAAAAAACAGGTAAAAAAGCATTACTGTTTGGCGATTCTTATGCAGGCCAGTATCTTCCGCTATGGAATGAGTTGGGCAAAAAAACCGGTCTCGACATTCAGGCTATTACGACGAACTGGTGTAATCCGTCCGATGGCCAGGATTTTCTTGGTCCTAAAACATCCAGAGCCTATGACCAATGTTTATTTAACAGACATTACGTAACCGACAACATTAAAAATTACGACTATGTTATTCTTGGCGGATCGTGGTCAAAAAACTTTGCTACTCCGGATGCGATCAGGGGACTTGAAAATATCATTAATCTTGCGCAAGACAAGAAAATAATCATTATGGCTGAGCCTTACCAATTCAACGTAAATATTGGCGAGCTGTATAAAAGAAGCGCCTGGAAGAAAGAGCATTTTGATATCACTCCCTATCGGGATGCAACCACACTGGCGGCAATGCAAAATGCCGATACTATTTTAGGCGAATTGAGCCGGTCGCATACCAATATACTTTATCTGACCCGAGACGTTCTGTTCGATAAAAGTCAGTATGCGAACCAGGATGTTCCTTATTCTTTAGATGGGGGGCATATCAGTGTCAGAGGTTCCATTGAAGCGGAAAGGTTTTTCTCATCACATAGCGGCATAGATGAGCTTGTCGCCTTTTTGAATAATTAACCTGCGTATAAATTCAATCCGCGATCCCGATTAGCGATATCGCGGATATGCAGTGAAGTAAAAGCAGAATAAAAAAATTAAGCAAGCAATTTATAATAATGTGGTTACATTTAATTAACTTTTATAAAAATGTTATTTTACAGGAGGTGATAAATCTGGCTAACAGATTAACTTACATAATTCCTGGTTGGGTTTCATAAATTATTTTCTATTTTTTACTTTATTTATCATGTGCTTGAGGTAAGTTACGATAATCAATTAGAGCTTTAATTAATAAGGTTTTTCTGCGCGCTATGTCATAGTTTATATGTTTAATCATTGATAATTCGTGCAGAGAAAAATAGGCTGCACCCCGATTGAGCTTATCAGCAATATGTTTAGATGCTGATTTTGTTACCAGGCTATATTCAGGGAGAAACAGCCTATGCGTACAAAATGGATAGCACAGTACGTGTCAGCCGTGATCGGTGCCAGCCTTATCGGCGAATTTTTCATCTTCTCTTCCGGCCATGCCGCCGGTTTTATCGACGACTCCACGCTGAAAGGCGACATTTACTATTTGCAGCGTATTCGCGATCGCAAAGATCTGCATCCGGAGAGCGATGGCTACGGCCAGTATCGCGCCAACCTGCATCATGCGACCTTTAATGCCAGCCTCGATTACAGTTCAGGCTACGTTAATGAATTCGCAGGCGTGGATCTCGCGGCATTCGGCGCGTTGGAGATGAGCAACAGCGGCCCGGCGGCCCCGAACGAAATTGGCTTCAGCGATGCCAAAACGCGTTGGGGTGAGAACTGGCGCGGCGATCGAAGCGGCGCCAGCCTCTACAAAGCCGCCATCAAGCTCAAGTGGGATGATTACTGGCTGCGCGCAGGTTATCTGCAACCCAGCGGGCAAACGTTGTTAGCGCCTCACTGGAGTTTTTTGCCCGGCAGCTATCGCGGAGCAGAAGCCGGGGCGGTTTATGATTTCGCAGAGAAAGGCGTTTTTTCGCTCTCCTGGATGTGGAGCGATGAATACAAAGCGCCCTGGTATCGCAACATGTATCACTTCCGCAAAGCGGACGGCAAAACCCACCTCAGTTATCTGCACTCCCTCGGCGCAAAGTACGATTTCAAAAACGATCTGGTGTTGGAAGCCGCCTGGGGCCAGGCCGCAGGTTATATGGATCAATACTTCGCCAAAGCTTCCTGGGCATTCCCGCTGGCAGGCAACCCGTTGCGCAGCAGCTATCAGTTTTATGGGGCAAAAGACAGGGAGAGCGGCGGCGCCGGGAATCTGAATGACGTTTATGACGGGCTCGCCTGGCTACAGGCGTTGACCTTCGGTTACAGCGCCGGCCCGTTTGACTTTCGCCTGGAAGGAAGCTGGGTAAAAGCCGAAGGCAATCAGGGTTTCTTTTTACAGCGCATGACGCCTGGCTATGCCACCTCGAATGGTCGCCTCGATCTCTGGTGGGATGCACGATCCGACTGGAACGCCAACGGTGAAAAAGCGCTGTTTGCCGGTGTGATGGTCGATCTGGAGCGATGGCAATTGCCTGGCTGGAAGGTCGGCGCCTCTTACGCCTGGGGCTGGGATGCAAAACCTGCCACGCGCGCGCGGGTTGATCAGTCTCAGCGCCTGAAAGAATCCGCCTGGAGTCTGGACCTGCTCTATACCATCCTGGCGGGCAGGGCCAAAGATACGCGCTTCCAGCTGCACTACACCCAATACGACAACCACTCCACGATTCCGAGCTACAGCGGCGGATACAACAATATTTTTCAGGATGAAAAGGATGTGAAATTTATGGTTGTGGCGCCTTTTACTCTTTTTTAACGGCCAGCAGAAAATTTCCCGCACATTACCGGCATAACAGGACGTAAAAAATGAAAGGAATGAAAATTACCGCGATTGCTATGGGCTTAACCAGCTTATCAGCCTGGAGCGCTGTTTCAGCGCTTTCCGATGCGCAGGTTGTCGACAGAATCAGCGAATTCGGGGTGCGTTATCAGGTGACCGACAACCTGGCATCGCAGCATGGGGTTGATTGCGCGGCACTCGGCGCAGACTGGGCGGCCTGCAACCGCGCTATCCTGATACTAATCAATAACGGGCCTGCGTTGCAGAGCAAAAACTGGGCGATTTACATGAGCAACGTGCATAAAACGCTGCGGGCAGAGAGCGACCAGTTCAAAATCACTCACATCACCGGGGATCTTACCAGGCTTGAGCCAACCGACAAATTCAACGGTTTCGCCGCGGGCGAGTCGGTTGAGATTCCCATCATCAATGAATACTGGCAGCTGTTTATCACCGACGTGATGCCGCGCTGGTACGTCACGGCAGGCGCGGCCGCGCCGAAAATCATCAAAAGTACCGATCGGGAAGATTTGACTGCCTTTGTGCAGCCGTTTGGCGAACAGTGGAAGCGCACGGCAGATGACCAGAATGTGCTGATGCTGCCCGCCAGCCGCTATAGCAAAAACAGCGACGTGAAGCTGTTGCCTGCCGCATCGCTGCGCGGTCAGATCCTGCCGACGCCGCTTTCTGTCAGGATCGGCGCGAATGATGTGGATCTGAGTCAGGGTATCCGTTTCGATTTCGCTGCGCTGAGCAGCGATCACGCCCGCGCGGTTGTGGATCGTTTCTCGTTGATGGGGATCAAGCAAAATACAGCCGGATACCCGATTCACACCGCAGCCGACAAAACACGCTTTAGCGATAAAGAGGCGGTTTCCGGTGCGTATCAGCTTAAGATCGGTAAAGCGGGTGCAGAGGTTACCGGCTACGATGAGACGGGCATTTTTTATGGCTTGATGTCGCTCCTGTCGCTGATACCGGCTGAAGGCAAACCCATAATCGCCACGCTGGAAGCGCAGGATGCGCCGCGCTTTGCTTATCGCGGCGCGTTTCTCGACGTGGCGCGAAATTTTCACAGCAAACAGGCGGTGCTGCGTATGCTGGATCAGATGGCCGCGTGGAAAATGAATAAGTTCCATTTTCATTTAACCGATGATGAAGGCTGGCGCATTGAGATCCCCGGCCTGCCTGAGCTTACGGCGGTGGGCGGCAGACGCTGCCATGATCTCAGCGAGCAGCAGTGCCTGTTGCCGCAGTTGGGTTCCGGGCCATTCAGCGACAACAACGGCAGCGGGCATTTCAGTCGGGCAGATTACATTGAAATCGTGAAATATGCCGGGGCGCGCAATATTGAAGTGATCCCGGAAATCGACATGCCTGCTCATGCGCGAGCCGCAGTGATCGCTATGGAAGCGCGCTATCATCGGCTGAGCAAAGCGGGGCAAGCCGGGCAGGCCAGCGAGTATCGTCTGGTGGATCCCACCGATACGTCTGAAACCACCTCGGTGCAGCTCTATGACCGCACCAGCTATCTGAATCCTTGTCTGGACTCATCGAAACGCTTTGTGGAGAAAGTCATCAGCGAAATACAGGCGATGCACCGCGAGGCAGGGCAACCCTTATCCAGCTGGCATTTCGGCGGCGACGAAGCGAAAAATATTTATCTTGGCGCGGGCTATACCGACAGGCAAAATCCGGAGCCGGGGAAAGGACTCCTCGACAGAAGCCGCGAGGATAAGCCCTGGGCAAAATCGCAGGCATGTCAGAGCAAAGTCCGCGCGGGTGAGGTGCAGGATCTGGATCATCTGCCGGGCAGCTTTGCGCTGGAGGTGAGCAAGATTGTGCAGAAGCACGGCATCGGCCGTATGCAGGCGTGGCAGGATGGTTTGAAAGATGTCCGCGATGCGCAGGCTTTTGCTACGCCGCGCGTGGCGGTTAACTTTTGGGACACGTTGTACTGGGGCGGCTACGACAGCGCCAGCGACTGGAGCCAGAAAGGCTATGAGGTAGTGATTTCCAGCCCGGACTACCTCTATCTGGATTTCCCCGCCGAGGTCAATCCGCTGGAACGCGGTTACTACTGGGGCACCCGCTTTAGCGATGAACGCAAAATATTCAGCTTCGCGCCGGATAACCTGCCGCAAAATGCGGAAACTTCGGTGGATCGCGACGGAAAGGCCTTTACGGCGAAATCAGATAAGCCCTGGTCAGGTGCCTGGGGGCTTTCGGCTCAGCTGTGGAGCGAAACCGTACGCACTGACGAAAATATGGAATATATGATTTATCCACGGCTGCTGGCCGCCGCTGAGCGAGCCTGGCATCGTGCGGACTGGGAGCTGGATTATCAGGCCGGTCGGGAATTCAGCGGTGGCAAAACCCATTATGTCGATCGGGAAAAGTTGAACCACGACTGGACGCGTTTCGCCAATCTTACCGGTCAGCGTGAGCTGGCAAAACTGGACAAGGCCGGTATCGGATATCGCCTGCCGGTGCCGGGCGCGCAGCTTGTTGATGGCGTGCTGGAGATGAACGTCGCGCTGCCGGGGCTGCCGCTGGAGTACAGCGTGGACGGAGGCGCAAGCTGGCAGCGCTATAATCGTGCGGCCAAACCGCAGGTTCCTGCCGACGTAATGGTGCGCGCCGTCAGTCCCGACGGGAAACGCTACAGCCGCAGCGAACGGCTTTGACCCTGATTGCCCCGAGCGTCTGGCATTTCCGACAGGGAACCGGTAGCCGGGGCCAACTTATGATCTTGTATGCCTGCGGAACAAGAGTACGTCTCGCCAGTATTGTCATTTTAACCAACGGCGCGCCTGCTTCTCCGTCAGGATCTGACCATAAAAAACCTTGTGCAGTTCGCTCCCGCAGCGGCAAACGGCGTAAATATAGGTTGAATCATAGACCCGTTGATTTGGTGCCACTGCACCCTGATGAATCAACCGCTGAATAATAAAAAAGTGGCCATGAGGAATAAGAGTTAACTGACGTATAACGCGAACTATACGGCTTATTTTCATTAAAAAAAGGTGAGGTGTGCGGCGCGTTGTACCTTTCTTAATATCCGGAAGTGATACATTGCTAATACGAAGCGGAGAATACATTGGTTTACCTGACCAGGTTGAGGGCTATAAATGCCGTGGTTAAGACGCGCCTACGCCAGCGCAAAGGCGCGCTTTGCGATGCCAGAGAGAGGCTGTAAATCGCGCTTACTTTCTTGTACGAACTGCATTACGCCTTTTTCATAGTCAGCAGATGTTGATCTAAATCATCCGTCGTAGATATTTCATTACCTTTTAACTTATTGATAAAAAAGATAAATAATTCCTGTGCTTCATCAAAAACAAAAGAATTTATCACAGCATCATAGTTGCGCCAGCACAGTTTGGAGCATGACAAGATTTGCAATCAATATTGAGCTATTTACCGAAGCGGGGTGCGGTTGGCGGCTGAGAAACACCCGTTAACTTGCTCTGGATAATGTCAGCGTAGGGAGCCGGGATGTGCATTACTCATCATAAAATTGACTCTCTTTCTGTTTGTGCATAATGCATTTGGGGTACAAAAAAGACGTGGCTAAAGGGAAGGGTACAGAACTCTTCCATATATTTTTCAAAGCAACGGCAACGACTATCTGCAAATCCGGCTTTGAAATGGTTCGATGTACAGGCGATCACTTCTTACTGTCAGTTATCGTGAAACGTCAGTTTTGATGATAAATATCCTCCCGCAGATCCCTGTTGTTCAATCATCAACAACGCCGATCCCAATGTTTGATCCGTATTTATCAAATCTGATCGTGTCAGGACTCAAGATTGCGCGGAATCCGCTGGTCAGCTCTGCTGCAATAGCTGGATGGGTAAACAATGTTTTTCATTTGCCACAGACACCTGGACATGAGAAAAGTGGCGGGAGTACTAAGCGTTATTTGCATACATTCACGATTTCCAGGGGCTGTTATGTGATTGATGAAAAGACCGGGAACAAACGGTGAGGCTAAAAAAGCCAAATAAAAATATTTGGCTCAGTGTTTATCATGTTTATTTAAAAAAATAAGATGTTGCGATAGTTGTGAAAAAGAACACGATAGTTATCAGGAATAGCGTAAATTTAACTTTTAACCATGATGTCATTTCATCAGGTAAACTTCTAAAAAAATCATAATGCTCTGATTTCATGTCTCTAACTATAAAGCTTCCTTTTTTTACAATAAGCGGGAAAAAGAAATAGAAATCCTTTTGAAAAGTTAAAAAAATCCCTCCCGCCTGAGCAAGGATTATTCCTGCTGGCAGATATCCAAATCTATCATGAAAAGCATCACACAACTTGATATGCTGTTTGTTTTTTAACTCTGAATATCCAATGGAAATAAATCCGAATATTATGCACAGGAATGTAAACGTAGCAGGTACAATATTCATTATTCACCCACTGTCTCATATATTGATTCGCCCAAAGTTTCACCTTTCGATGATAAATACTCTCCGCCTATAAAGCCACCACCAGAACCAAGTAATACACCACAAACCAATGCGCCAGCGCCAGCAACTTCTATTGTTGCAAAACCAAAAACTAAAGTACATATACCTGTACCAAGCGCACCACCAGCGATACCTCCAACGATTCCGCCAGAAAAACTGCCAACCTCAGTGTATTTTTTCTTAGTACATTCATCTTCCCGGCCGGTTGAACAAGCCTCATTGATTTCATTAACAGAATGCATAGCACTAAACGCTATTCCGACATAATCCGTATAGCGCATTGCCTTCACATATTTAGCGGCTCGCTCGATGTGTGCGGCATAACCTTCAATGTCGCCGATCCCTGTCTCATTCCATTTATGTGTGATAGAACTGGTGGACAAACCGAGCGCATTTTTTATTTTGCTATATTGACCAAACTTCATTGCTTTGTTCAGAAAGCCGACTTTAAGTACCCGATCAAGCTCATTAAATAACTGCGCGCGTCTGACATAGAACTGTTCACCGATTAATGCGCCTCGCGTCCTGTAGGTATTTTTATAAGTTTCCTGGATCTCTTTAAGGATTTTTTCGATATTCTCAAAGTACTTACCAACCGGATCGGCGGCAAGGCCAATCCCTTTATCGGCAATATTGGAGAAGTTGGCAATTGTAGGAGGGAGTGCTGAGGATTCTTCTTTTATATAAACAGGGTAAGAATTAGCGGGTAAGAATTTAGCCTTACAGGGGCATGAGCTGTAGTTGTCAAGCGATCCTGCAATGCGTTTATTTTCGGAGCCAGATGTATAAAAAGCGATCCCCCCGATAATTTTATAAGTCTTTCCGTCTTTGCCACAGGTAACAGGATCGCCTTCCTTTGCCTGGGGTTTATTGAAGGCGACACCGTGCGCCGATCCAGCGATTATCTTGCCTCCGCAGGTGGTTTTGTCCCCCTGGCACAACACAATACCTTTAAGCATAATTCCCTCTACTTATTGTGGTTATCCTTCCGGCAGTATTGTACAAAACATATCCATAAGGGCAAAAAATATCAGTCTTAAGCTACATTGCGATTGGTAATTAAGTGAGGGCAGATTCATTCAACTTTTACTTCAGCCAAAAAGCAAAAAATCTGCCGAAGCGGAGTTTTTAAAGAAGTCGAAGCTGACCGTTAAGACGGCTTCGCTCAAGCATACGTCAGGCATCTGCGGCGCTGGGGTTGTAATGCGTCGCAGACTGTCTCCCACTTTATGTTGCGGAGTAAAGCCTATCAAGTGAAGCGCCTTTCACACCCAACCGTGCTCTATCGCTACCATCAGTAGCCCCCCAATGATAAAGAAAATAAGGCTGACAATAGCCAGATATATCTCGATGTAGAAAGGACCAATAAGCCTTTTAGGAAGTCTTCTGATAAAGTCTTTGTCATCGTTTTTGGTCAGGATTGAACTGCGATTCCACAATAGTGGCATATAGATGAACTGCACTTTCATGCTGTAGGCTATTTTGACGCAAAGCGTATTGACGTTCTCAAACAGCAATACGGCGTCGGGCAGACTGCCGTATTTTTCTTTGTATAGGATGCAAATCTCTATAAACCGCTTTTTGTTCAGAACGGAAACTATGATACTGGCTAATCCAAACGCCATTGCTAAAAGCCATACAATGACTGAAATGAGTTTCAAATCAATCATCATTGGTAATCTCATAGAGACCTAACTGCTCGCCGATAAAATTTCCTCCTGTCTGGCCCATCCAGCCAAAAGCCTTATCGCTTCCGTATGCAATTCCACCAGATACACTGAGCGTGCAAAGCAGCGCTCCGGCTCCTCCCGCCTCTATGGTTGCAGCACCCAGAACCAGAGCGCAAACAGTATTTGCTGCGCCAGCGCTAATAATCTTAGCTCCCACAGATCCACCTACCAGACTACCCGAAAACTCACCAATGGAAGTAAACGAAGTTTTCGCACAATCTCGCCCCACCGTGCAGGCTTCGGTGATCTTCGCTGCGGTATCGAGAGCAGCCAGGCCAATGCCAATCTTTCCGGCGGTTTCCATCCACTTGACGTATTTTGCCAGCTTCTCAATATGGGTTGCATACCCTTCAATATCGCTAACGCCTGTTTCATTCCAGCGATGGGTGATTGAACGGCTGGACAGGCCAAGGGCGCTTTTCAGGTCTGTGTACTCGTTGAACATGAAACGATGCTTCATGAACATTTTCAGCACGCTATCAAGTTGGCCAAATAAACGTCGACGTTCGATAAAGAATTGTTCTCCGATCAGAGTGCCGTTGGTGATGTACTGATTTTTGTAGGTTTTCTCTATCTCGATAAGGATTTTTTCTACCTTCTCGAAATACCCCTTCACGGCTTCGGTTACCTTCCCTGAATATCCAACAACGTCATTTGCTGTAGTGGCAGCAGCAGCGAACATCTCAATAGTGTCTTTGTACTTATAGAGAAAGTTGGCTTGTTTGATAGAGAGGGGGGCTAACGCCGCATCAACGCGTGCTTTCGCAGCTTTCATATGTGCGATCTGCGCGTCGTCCTGCTTTTCAGGATCAACCAGAAGCATAATCGAACCCGCTTTATATCTTTCGCCTGCACCGTTCAGCGTGGCGAATAGTTCTTTTGCTCCTGCCGGCGGGTTTTCAGTGAACAGAAGCCGCTGCCAGGCTTCTGTCGTACCACCATAAGGGATTACGGCAAAACCTGCGTCAATGCCCTCACGCTTATCAGACCGGCGTTCTTTCTTCGCAGCCTGTGCATGCTGTGCGGGTTCTGGTTTCGTTTGGGTCAGTAGTGCGGCGGGTAAAGCAGCCGCAGCCGCTAAATCTGTAGGAGGGAGTCCTGAGGGTTCTTCTTTTATATAAACAGGGTATGAATTAGCGGGTAAGAATTTAGCCTTACAGGGACATGAACTGTAGCTGTCAAGCGATCCTGCAATGCGTTTATTTTCGGAGCCAGATGTATAAAAAGCGATCCCCCCGATAATTTTATATGTCTTTCCGTCTTTGCCACAGGTAACAGGATCGCCTTCCTGTGCCTGGGGTTTATTGAAGGCGACACCGTGCGCCGATCCAGCGATTATCTTGCCTCCGCAGGTGGTTTTGTCCCCCTGGCACAACACAATACCTTTAAGCATAATTCCCTCTGCTTATTGTGGTTATCCTTCCGGCAGCATTGTACAAAACATATCCATAAGGGCAAAAAATATCAGTCTTAAGCTAAATTTCGGTTGGTATCTTTTGTGTTTTCGGGATGGTTCGGCGGGTCGAAGCGATAACCGAAGGGCGAGCTTGCATCCACAGCTTCCTTCCCCTAATCTGGCAAAAAGTAAGCTAATTTTTACCAATGACTCGGGGTGCCCTTCTTTGTGAAGGCTGAGAAATACCCGTATTACCTGATCTGGATAATGCCAGCGTAGGGAAGTCAGATGCCTGACCGCATTCGCCTTCTTGATCGCCGGTTGGGAGTTTTATGACACATCAACCTGATCCTCTTTCTGATGCGCATGTCGCGCAGTCCCTTCACTTGTTTCGCAGCCAGCCGCCGCTGGTGCACTGCATGACCAACGATGTGGTGCAAACCTTTACCGCCAATGTACTGTTAGCACTTCAGGCTTCACCGGCAATGGTGATTGATGCTGAAGAGGCCGCGCAGTTTAGCGCCATCGCTGATGCGCTGTTGATTAACGTCGGCACCCTGACGCACGAGCGACGCGACGCCATGCACACTGCCGTGACGGCTGCCGTTGCGGCCAACACCCCCTGGACGCTCGATCCGGTCGCCGTGGGCGCGCTCAGGCTGCGCAGCGATTTCTGCCAGCAATTGCTCAATGCCGCACCGGCAGCGATTCGGGGCAACGCGTCGGAAATTCTGGCGCTGGCGCAACATGAGCAGGGCGGCCGTGGCGTCGACAGCCTGCACCAGGCAGAGGCGGCCCTGACGGCGGCACGGCAGCTGGCACAAAAATATCACAGCATCGTGGCGGTAACGGGCGAGGTCGATTACGTTACCGACGGTGCGCGCACCCTGCGCGTCACCGGCGGCAGCGCATTGATGACGCGGGTAGTGGGCACCGGCTGCGCGCTCTCCGCGGTGGTAGCGGCGTTTACCAGCCTGCCTGGCGATCGGCTGGTTAACGTAGCCAGCGCCTGCCGCGTCATGGCGCTGGCGGGCGAACAGGCGACGCAGCGCGCGAGCGGGCCAGGCAGCTTCGTTCCCGCCTTTCTTGATGCGCTGTGGACTCTTGAGCCGGAGGCCGAGCGATGAAACGCATTAACGCACTGACGATTGCCGGTACCGATCCCAGCGGCGGCGCGGGCATCCAGGCCGATCTGAAAGCCTTTTCCGCCCTCGGCGCTTACGGCGCCAGCGTAATTACTGCGCTGGTGGCGCAAAACACCCGCGGCGTACAGCAGGTTTATCGCATTGAACCCGATTTTGTCGGCGCACAGCTCGATTCCGTGCTGGATGATGTGCGCATCGACAGCGCCAAGATCGGTATGCTGTCGGAAACCGCCATCGTAGAGGTAGTAGCGGAAAAGCTGAAACGCGCAGAGATTCCGTTTGTGGTACTTGATACCGTAATGGTGGCGAAAAGCGGCGATGCACTGCTTTCAACCCAGGCGGTGGCCAGCGTACGCGAGCGTCTGCTGCCGCAGGTTTCGCTGATTACCCCCAACTTACCCGAAGCCGCCGCGCTGCTGGAAACTTCTGTGGCGCAAACCGAGGCGGAGATGCTTGAACAGGGAAGGGCGCTGCTGGCGCTGGGCTGTCAGGCGGTGCTGATGAAGGGCGGCCATCTCAGCGACAGCGAAAGCCCGGACTGGCTGGTCACGCCACAGGGCGAGCAGCGCTTTAGCGCGCCGCGCGTAAACACCCGCCATACGCACGGCACCGGTTGCTCACTGTCGGCGGCGCTGGCGGCGCTGCGACCGCGCCATCACGGCTGGGCGGAAACCATCACCGAGGCAAAAGCCTGGTTGCAGGAAGCGCTGGCGCAGGCGGATACCCTGGAAGTGGGAAAAGGCATCGGGCCGGTGCATCATTTTCACCGCTGGTGGTAGAGGGGCCACCGCCGACGGCCCGTGAGTTGCGTGCTGGCTGGCCCGGCTTTACTCAAACCACTCGCTGTTGCGTTCGGCGATGGGCGTAATCGAGAAAATCATCTCCTGCAAATGGCGACGCATCGCGGCTTCGGCCGCGTCAGCGTCATGAGCCTCCAGCGCGGAATAGATCTCTTCATGCTGCTCAATCAGGCTTTCCGGCGGCGAGACTTCACTCAGGGTCAGAAAGCGCACGCGATCCATGGTGGCCTTGATGTTCTCTACCGTTTCCCACGCCAGCGTACAGTTGATGCTCTCGGCAATCAGACGATGAAATTCATCATCCAGCGTGAGAAAGGCCTGGCTGTCATGACGCTCAGCGGAGAGTTGCTGTAACTGCAGATTGTGCGCCAGCGCCATCAGTGCCGCAGGCTGAATCTCCAGCGCGGCGCGGCGCACAACTGCCACTTCAACCGCTTCACGGATAAAACGACCGTCAGCTACCCGCCGGGCGGAGATTTTTCGCACAAAGGTTCCGCGCTGCGGCAGCACCTGAACCAGCCCCGCCTCTGCCAGCTTGATAAAGGCTTCGCGCACCGGTTGGCGGGACACGCTAAACCGCGTGGAAACCTCTTTTTCCGACAGCAGCGAGCCTGGGTTAATCACACAGGTCACGATATCTTTACGCAGATAGCGATAAATCTGCTGGTTCACCGGCTCGCTGGTAGTAATGGTGTAGGCGATTGACATGCGGCAATGTCCGTATTACGGCTGGCCTGCGCCAGCCCGATTTGGAAAGATTCAGTCTAATCAGCGCGCTTCGCCTGCGCCAGCGGTTTTGCTACTGAACAATCAGTAGCTGGCTATCACCTGCTGCACCGTGGCGCGAGCGCCCTGCTGACAGAGCTGGTTGTAAAGCTGACAAAGTCGCGTAACAAAAGCGTCATTTTGCGCTAAATCCTCAGCAAAAACCGTTTTTAGCGCCAGCAGAGCGCGAACCCGCGCCTCGCCATCTTCACTTTGTGCCACGCACTGCGCCAGCTCCGCTTTCAGCGGATCCTTGATCTCAATAACCTTGCCTTGCTCATCGACGCCGCTGACGTAACGCATCCATGCGGCCACGCCCAACAGCAGCAGGTCACAGCGGCTGTCGTGAGCTAAATGCCAGCGCACGCCGTCGAGCAGGCGTTGCGGCAGCTTTTGCGTACCGTCGGTGGCAATCTGATAGGTGCGATGCTTGATGGCAAGGTTCTCATAACGCGTAATCAGCGAGTCGGCATAGGCCGTCAGATCCACTCCGGTGGTACGCAGCGTCGGTGCCTGTTCCTGCAACATCAGCGCACGGGCGGCCTGCTTCAAATGCGGGTCGGCCATGCAATCGCTGATGTGCTGATAGCCCGCCAGATAGCCGATATAAGCGAGGAAAGAGTGGCTGCCGTTCAGCATGCGCAGCTTCATCTCTTCAAACGGCAATACATCGTTCACCAGCTCGGCGCCCGCTTTTTCCCAGGCGGGACGTCCGCTGACAAAATTATCTTCAATAACCCACTGAAAGAAAGGCTCCGCCTCTACCGCGACCGGATCCTCACAGCCGAGCCGCGCGCTCAGGGCAGCAAAGGCTTCGTCGGTCATTGCCGGAACGATGCGATCCACCATGCTTGAGGGAAAGCTCAGGTGTTCCTGAATATAGCTCGCCAGATCGCTATCCTGTAGCTGCGCCAGTTGCGTGATGACGTTGCGCGTCACATGGCCGTTTTCCGGCATATTGTCACAGGACATTACGCTGAACGGCGCAAATCCGCGATCGCGGCGGCGGCGAATGGCGGCGAGGATCACTCCCGGCAACGAACGCGGCGCGTCCGGTTGTTGCAGGTCATGCTGAATATCGGGGTGATCGGCATTCAGGTTGCCGCTGGCGGGGGAGTGGCAGTAACCTTTTTCCGTCACGGTCATGGAAACGATGGCGATATCGGGCTGGCTCATCGCCTCGATCACCGCCTCAATACCGTCGCCTTTGCCATGCAGCGCGGCGGTAATCACCCCAATCACGCGGGTAGAGAGACTGTCGCCCGCCATTTCGGTAACGGTATAGAGCAACTGCTGATCGCGCAGCGCCTGAATCAGCGCGCCGCTGTTGAGATTCACTTCGCAATAGCCCCAGTCGCTGCCCTGTTCGGCCAGCTTATCGCTGCACAGCGCCTGATGGGCGCGATGAAAGGCGCCGAAGCCAATATGCACCATACGGGTTTTTAACCGGCTGCGGTCCCAGGCGGGACGCGGGATATCGGCAGGAAGGCGATCAAGCTCTAACATAGTGTGTCCTTATGGCAAACGGGGCGCCTTGCGCCCCGTAAACAGTGTGATAAATCAGGAACGCGCCCTCAGACGGAAACCGCTTTGTTGGTCACCTTCGGGCTGCGAATCACAAACATCACCAGCAGCGCGCCCAGCGCGGCAATCACGCCAGCCAGCACAAAGGCGCTGTCGAATTTGCCGGTGTGCTGCACGATAAAACCGGTCACAATCGGGCCGATGATGCCGGAGAGGCTGCCGATCAGGTGGATAAAACCGCTGACGCTGCCGACGCGACTCTTATGCACCACATCCTGAATTATCGCCCAGTAGATAGCGCCGGTGATGTAGAGGAAGAAGATGGAGATCGACATCATCATCACCGCAGAATTCACCTCTTTTATCGTACCGGCCAGCGCGACGCAAACCGCAGCGGCAAGCAGTGAGACCACCAGCACAATTTTGCGTGACAGCAGCAGCTTACCGGTGATGTTAAAGATCTTATCGGAGATCCAGCCGCCCAGCGCCAGGCCAACGAAGCCCACGATCCACGGGATCATAGTGGTGATGCTCATCGCTTTGATATCCAGGCCGTGCGCCTGCACCAGATAGGCGGGGAACCAGCTCAGGAAGAAAAACAGAATGTAGTTGTAGCTGAAGAAGGCGAAGGCGGTGACCAGAATAATCGGCTGGCGCAGGTAGTAGCCCAGACCGTGCGACGCTTCAGCCAGATCGGCCTCGTCGCCTGATGATTGCTGCGCCTTCATTCTTTCCACCAGCGCACGCTCTTCCGCAGAGACATGTTTACTTTTCGCCGGATTGTCCGCCGCGACAAAGAACCAAATCGCCATCCAAATCAAACCGATCAGACAAATGATGGCGAAGGCGGGACGCCAGCCATAAGCCAGCGCCAGATAACCAATAATCGGACCGGCAACGGCGCCACCCAGCGGCGAACCGGCGCTCAGCAGGCCCATCGCGGTAGCCGCCTGTTTCTTGGGAAACCAGCCGTTGATCGCTTTGTTCGCCGAGGCGCAAATCGGACCTTCCGCCATGCCGAACAGCACGCGCAGGATCAGCAGCGACCAGAAGCCGGTAGCCAGCGCCGTCATGCCGCAGAAGATTGACCAGAGGCCCACCGCCGCGCCCAGCACGATTTTCGGGCCGAACTTATCGGTGGCGAGGCCGCCGACGAAATTGAACATGGCGTAGCCAAAGAAGAAGCTGCCGAAAATCATGCCGAACTGCTCGGCATTGATCATCAGATCTTTTTCCACCATGGGTACGGTCAGGGAGAGCGCCACACGATCGAGGTAGTTAATCATGTAGACAAGGAATAACAGCAGTACGAGGGTCCAGCGCAGGTTCTTGAACATAGAAGCTCCGACATCTCATCTTATAGTAATACTGCCGGCGGGTACGCACCGACAGGGGGACCTGGCGTTGGGGTGAGCTTACCCCATTTGCAGAATGACTTTGCAGCAGGTACGTGGGTCTTTTTCGAACAGCGTCATGGCACGTTCGATTTCATTCAACGGAAAATAGTGCGTGACCAGTTTTTCCGGTTGGATCAGCCCTTTATCCATCCATTCAATCACCTGCGGAAAACGCTTACTGTTAAGACGCGAGGTGAATAGCGACAGCTCCTTGCTCGTCAGGCTCTGCTGCGTAATGCTGCACGGCTCACCCGAGAAGCCCAGCAGGCCGATACGCGCCGCTGGCGAGGCGAGAGCAGCGGCTTCCGCCAGAATGGAGGGATGACAGGCGGCATCAATAATCAGCGTCGGCTGAATCCCTTCCAGCTGCGCCGCAAGCGGCGTTTCGCTGTTGTTAAAGACGTTGTCGGCGCCGTTCGCCAGCGCCAGATCCAGACGCTCCGGCAGACGATCCACCACCAGCACCTGTTTCACGCCGTAAACCCCTTTCAGCACCTGAATGGCGGTCAGCCCCATCGGGCCTGCGCCGTATACCAGCGCGGTATCGCCCGACTGCGGCTGCAAAAAGGCAGTGATATTGGCCGCAATCGTGAAAGGTTCCACCAGGCTTGCCAGCTTATCGGGGATCGAGGCGGGCAGGCGGTACGCATTCTCCGCGGGCGCCAGCGCATAGTCGCTGAAACCGCCGTCGCGGTGTACGCCGATCACCTGCAACGTTTTACAGACGTTCGGACGGCCCACGGAGCAGGGATAGCAGTGGCCACAGCTCACCACCGGATCCACCGCGACCCGCTCGCCGACACGGCTGGTCTCCACGCCGTCGCCTACCGCGTCGATCAGACCGAAAAACTCATGGCCAATCACGCGCGGATATTTGGCGAACGGGTTATGGCCGTGCCAGATATGGACATCGGAGCCGCAGATGCTGGCGTATTGCACCTTAACGCGTACTTCACCCGCCGCAGGCTGCGGCAGTTCACGTTCGCTCAGCGCCAGTTCGCCAGGTTGCTGAATAACGACACTTTTCATCTTGCGCTCCTTACCAGTTCCACAGCGTGCCGTCTTCCAGGCGCGCAACCGGCAGATAGGCGGGTTCATAGGGATATTTCGCGGCCAGCTTTTCGTTGAACTCAATGCCGAGGCCCGGCTTGTCGCCCGGATGCATGTAGCCGTTATCGAAGGTCCAGTTGGCGTCAAACAGCTCCATCATCTGTTCGGAGAAGCCCATATACTCCTGAACGCCAAAGTTCGGCACCCAGAGATCGAAGTGCAGCGCGGCGGCCATGCAAACTGGCGACAGGTCGGAAGGACCGTGCGAGCCGGTGCGCACCTGATAAAGCGAGGCGAAGTCGGCGATGCGGCGCATGCCGGTGATGCCGCCTGCGTGGGTAATGGTGGTGCGGATATAGTCAATCAGCTGCTCTTCGATCAGCTGCTTGCAATCCCAGATGCTGTTGAACACTTCGCCCACGGCAATTGGCGTCACGGTGTGCTGACGGATCAGGCGGAAACATTCCTGATTTTCCGCTGGCGTCGGATCTTCCATCCAGAACAGACGATAATCTTCCACGCTTTTGCCGAAGCGCGCCGCTTCAATAGGGGTTAAGCGATGGTGCATGTCATGCAGCAGATGCTCGTCGAAGCCGAACTTTTCACGGATGGCGGCAAACAGCTTCGGCGTAAAATCGAGGTACTTCTCTGTTGACCAGAGCTGCTCTTCCGGCCAGTTGCCTTTGGTCGCCGGTTCGTAGGCCAGCCCTTTGCCTTTCGCCATACCGTAGGTGGTTTTCATTCCCGGCACGCCGCACTGGGCGCGAATCGCTTTAAAGCCCATCTCCTTGTGTTTGGCGTAGTCATCCATCACTTCATCAATACCGTGGCCGGTGGTGTGGCAATAAACCATCACCCCGGTGCGCGACGCGCCGCCCAGCAGCTGATAAACCGGCATATTGGCGGCTTTGCCTTTGATGTCCCACAGCGCCATATCCACCGCAGAAATCGCCGACATGGTTACCGGTCCGCGACGCCAGTAGGCGCCTTTATAGAAATACTGCCAGATATCTTCGATTTGATGGGCGTCGCGGCCAATCAGCTGTGGGCAAACATGATCTTTCAGATAAGAGGCGACCGGCAGTTCGCGGCCATTGAGTGTGGCATCGCCAATGCCGGTGATGCCGTCATCCGTGGTGATTTTGACGGTAACAAAGTTCCTGCCTGCACAGGTTACGAATACTTCAGCGTTAACAATTTTCATCCCAATGGCCCTGTTTCTTACAGTTGATGATGAAAAAATACGCGCGTTCATACTACCATACAAGTTAATGTAATGAAGTTGTGAACAGAGTCACATGTTTTTTGCATTGGCTGACCAGAGGAGGGGGCACCACCGGGAAAAGCCCGGTGGCAGCAGGAAAATTACGCCATCAGCGGGCACTGCGGCGGCAAACGGCAGGCCAGCGCGCCGGGTAGTACCTTAATGCTGAACTCGCGGCCGGAGAGCGGTTCGCCATCCAGATTAAACGTCATTTCGCTCGGCGCGCGAATCGTTAACGACTTTAAGCGGGTGCTGACGATATTGGGATTCTCTTCGTCACTGGTCAGGGAGTGGAACAGGGTCGGCAGCAGCTCCTGGGTAGTGACAATGCTGACATCAAGCTCGCCGTCATTGACCAGCGCCGCAGGACAGAGGCGCTGGCCGCCGCCCGCCTGGCGACCGTTGCCGATGCCGATCACCAGCGCGTCGCCTTTCCAGTGAAAGCCGGGGCCTTCAATCTGGCAGCTGTCGGGCTTGAGCGCATCGACGCGCGTCAGGCCGTGAATAAGGTAGGAGACCCCGCCCAGCGCCGACTTCAGCTTCTCCGGCGTTTCGCTGGTGATGCGCGTGCCGAAGCCGCCGGTCGCCATATTGATGAAGTAGCGTTGCTGGTTGACCTGCGCGATATCAATCATCACCGCTTTGCCGAGGATCGCCAGACGCAGCGCGGACTCCATCTCTTCAGGGATCCCGGCGCTGGTAGCGAAATCGTTAGCGGTGCCGAGCGGCAGGATGCCGAGTACCGGACGCCTGGCCGCAGGCAACATCGCCAGCGCGGTGGCAATCTCGTTAACGGTGCCGTCGCCGCCGCCGGCAACCACGGTTTCTGCCCGCAATGCCATTGCCTCATCGACGTAGCGCAGGCCGTCATCTTTTTCCCAGGTCACTCGAACGGCAATGTTGAAACCTTCCTCGCGCAGCGTGTTTACCGCTGTGCGCAGCGCTTCGTTACCTGCGCCTTTACCATTCAGAATGAGCAGCGTGAGCGGTTGTTTATTCATATTTCGGTCCTTGAATCGCTACAAAATATAAAATTAACTGACCCTGATATTCCGGGCAGCAGAGATGTCGGCGGATGCACGCGCCTGCTGCAACCGGGAACATTCAGGATATAGCATAGCTGTAGCGAGAAAATATCGGCGAAAGCGGAAAAAAGAAAACCCGCACGGGGGAGCCGGGCGGGTGAATGAGGTGGTTCCTGGTGAAGACTGCTTTTTATTGTTGGTTGTTGACAGCAGGCGCGAGTGTACGAGATCGCGTAACAATGGTCTGTGATCCCTCTCTAACTTCCCTGAATCGTTTTTACACCGCGGTGGTTTTACGATGGGGATCGCGCGTGCTGCTGCCGTTAGTAAAGTTGCGTAGCAGCAGTCCGTACGCCAGTTCGACCCTTTGTGGCACCGGCAGCCAGACCTTATGGCCGTCGCCCGGCGCCACCGTCACCGCTTCGCCTTTGCTATTCTCCATCTCTTGCAACGTAAAGGTCATGTTGCCCGCTGGCGTCATGATCTCCAGGCTGTCCTGCAGCATAAACTTGTTTTTCACCGCCACTTCCGCCAGCTGACCGCGCCGCTCGCCGGTAAATTCACCGACAAACTGCTGACGATCGGAGACGGAGTAGCCTTGCTCATAGTTCTGGTAGCTGTCATGGGTGTGGCGACGTAAAAAACCCTCGGTGTAGCCGCGATGCGCCAGACCTTCCAGCGTGCTGAGCAGCGACGCATCGAAAGGTTTGCCCGCCGCTGCATCATCAATGGCGCGGCGATAGACCTGCGCGGTGCGCGCGCAGTAGTAAAACGATTTAGTGCGGCCTTCAATTTTCAGTGAATGCACGCCCATGCGGCTCAGACGTTCAACGTGCGCCACGGCGCGCAGATCTTTTGAGTTCATGATGTAGGTGCCATGCTCATCTTCAAAGGCAGACATCACCTCGCCGGGCTTGAGCTTCTCTTCCAGCAAAAAGAGTTTGTCGCTGGGCTGGCCTGCGTCAAGGGTCGGTTCAACCTGCTGCACCGGAATCGGCTCATACTGCTGCACGATATTGCCCACCTCATCCTCTTTGCCCTCCTGCACGCTGTATTCCCAGCGGCAGGCGTTGGTGCAGGTGCCCTGGTTCGGGTCGCGCTTATTCAGGTAGCCGGAGAGCAGGCAGCGACCGGAATAGGCCATGCAGAGCGCGCCGTGAACAAACACCTCCAGCTCCATCTCCGGCACCTGCTGGCGAATCTCCTCGATCTCCTCCAGCGACAGCTCGCGTGACAGGATGACACGGCTTAACCCCTGCTGCTGCCAGAATTTCACCGTGGCCCAGTTGACCGCGTTGGCCTGCACCGAAAGATGAATCGGCATCGCAGGAAAGGCGGCACGCACCAGCATAATCAGGCCGGGGTCGGACATGATTAGCGCGTCCGGCTCCATGGCAACCACCGGCTCAAGGTCGCGAATAAACGTTTTCAGCTTGGCGTTATGCGGCGCGATGTTCACCACCACATAAAACTTTTTCCCCAGCGCATGCGCTTCCATAATCCCTTTCGCCAGGTTTTCATGATTGAATTCGTTGTTGCGCACGCGCAGGCTATAGCGCGGCTGGCCGGCATAAACGGCATCGGCGCCATAGGCGAAGGCGTAGCGCATATTTTTCAGCGTTCCCGCCGGGGAGAGCAGTTCCGGTTTAAACATGGTGTTCTCACTGATATCAGGTCAGCGTACCGCAGAGCAGGGTACGTGCAGCGGCCGTGATGAAACGGCCCTGCAAAAGGTGGGGAATTGTAGGCAGCGTAGCGCGGGAAGTAAATTGCGCTAGATCAAACGACAGAGATCCGCTTCCCAGCGGTAGCCCATACCGTAGACGGCGCGAATAAAAGGTTGTTCGCTATCGAGGGTTTCCAGCTTGCGACGCAGGTTTTTGATGTGGCTGTCGATGGTGCGGTCAGTGACCACGCGGTAATCATCATAAAGATGATTCAACAGCTGCTCGCGTGAGAACACCTTGCCCGGCTCCAGCGCCAGGGTTTTCAGCAGGCGGAACTCGGCGGGCGTCAGCTCCAGCGGCTGTTCACGCCAGCTGGCGTGAAAACGGCCTTCGTCGATCACCAGCAGCGACGCTTTCTGCACCTCTTCCGGGCTGCGTTTGCAACGGCGCAGAATGGTTTTGACGCGCGCCACCACTTCACGCGGGCTGAAGGGCTTGCAGATATAGTCATCGGCGCCAATTTCCAGACCGAGCAGGCGATCGATCTCCTCCGTGCGCGCGGTCACCATGATGATCGGCAATTCGGAAAAGCGACGAATTTCGCGACAGAGTGAGAGGCCATCGCGGCCCGGCAGCATCACATCGAGCAGCAGTAAATCGGGCGGCGTCTGCTGCACATACTCCAGCACCTGAGCGCCGTCAGCAATATGGTGGGTGCGGTAGTTGGACGCCTGCAGATAATCGATCATCAACTGCGCCAGCTTGGGCTCATCTTCTACAACAAGGATCAGGGGATCCGCTTTATCCTGGCTCATGGTCAACGACTAATGGGAAACATAGGGCAATTGTAGCGCTATTTTCAGTCCACCTAAATCAGAGTGCTCCGCAGAAATCGTGCCGCCATGCGCTTCGACAATGTTTTTGCAGATCGCCAGGCCCAGGCCGGAGCCGCCGCTGGCGCGGTTGCGCGAGCTTTCCGTGCGGTAAAAACGCTCGAAAATCTGCGCCTGCTGCGGCGCGTCGACGCCCGGCGCGCTGTCGGAAAAGGTCAGTTGCCAGCGCTGCGCCTCTTCCCACAGGCGCACGCGCACCGTGCCGCCTGCATCGGTATAGCGCAGACTGTTTTCCAGCAGATTGGTAAACAGCTGTATCAGGCGGTCGGGATCGCCAAAAAAAGTGGCTTTTCCCGGCAGATCCAGCTGTAAGCGCAGCGGATGGGCGCGGTAGCGCTCGCCAAAGCTGCCGGCCACCACTTCCAGCAGATGAACCAGATCGGTGCTCTGTTTGCGGTAAGCAAGCGCTCCCTCATCGGAGAGTGAAAGCTGATGAAGATCCTCCACCAGCTTGGTCAGCACCACCACTTCGCTCTGCAGCGAGGCGAGCGCCTCCGGCGTTAGCTTGCGCACCCCATCCTGCATCGCTTCCAGCTCGCCGCGTAAAATCGCCAGCGGCGTGCGCAGCTCATGGGAGATATCGGCCATAAATGCGCGCCGGTTGCTCTCGTTTTTTTCCAGCGAGCTGGCCAGCCGGTTGAAATCCTGCGCCAGCTGACCCAACTCATCCTGGCTGCTTACCTCCACGCGCGTGGCGAAATCGCCCGCCGCCAGATGGTGGGTGCCGTCCACCAGCCGTTTCACCGGCGCCAGCAGGCCACGCGCCATCAGCCAGGTGACCAGCGCCGCCAGCAGCGTGGAAAGCCCGACAATCAGCCAGCTGGTGCGCCGCTGCTGGCGGTCAAAATTAATATCGGTGCTGCGCGTCAGGCGCTCCGGCGGCGATCCGATCACCCAGCCGACGATTTTACCTGTGCTGGTGGTGATATTGCGCCGCGATCCCTCCGGCGGCACCGGCGAGCGCGGGCCGACCAGCACCTTGTATTGCTGATCGATAATCCAGAACTGCGTGCGCCAGCCGTGCGGCGGCAGCTGATTGTTGCTGTCGGGATTCTGCTCCAGCGAACGCAAGATGGTGAAGACCAACCGGTTGTTATGGCGCAGAAAATCCCAGTTGCCGTGCTGTTCATATTGATCGGAGAGCGCGTCGCTTAGCATATTCAGACGCTGCTCGTTGCTGCGCTTGATGTAATCCACAAAGCCATGCTCAAAGCTCAGGCGCACGCCCCAATGCATAGTAATCAGCACCAGCATGCAGGTAGAGAAGATCGCCATAAACAGCTTGGCGCCAATCCCGAAACGCATTTTCTGCGTCATGCTTTTCTCCTGCGTTTCAGGTCAACGTTTTTACTTATCTCTTTCGGTACGCGCCAGAAGATCAGGGCGGGCAAAATAATGATCACCGCCATGCAGAGGTAGGTATAGATAAAGGTCTGGTGCGCCGCCTCGCTGTTGGCCGCCTCGCTCTGACCAAAGGCGCCCAGCAGCAGGCCTGCGATGGTCACGCCGATACTCATCGACAGCTGCATAATCATCGACAGCAGGCTATTGCCGCTGGAAGCCAGCTCATCCGGCAGTTCTTTCAGCGTCAGCGTATTCATTGAAGAGAAACGGATGGCGTTGACCATGCCCTGTAAAAACAGCACCAGCGGCAGCAGCCAGACCCAGCCAAGCAGCGCCACTAGCGGAAACAGCACCACCACCACCGCCAGCGCCACGGTGGAGACGGTAAGCACGTTGCGGTAGCCAAAGAGGTTGACGATGCGCACCACCAGCCGCTTCATGCCCATATTGCCGAGCACCATCGGGATCATCATCAAACCGGCATGAAACGGGCTGTAGCCCATGCCGATCTGCAAAAAAATCGGCGTCATAAACGGCAGCATTCCGCTGCCGATACGCCCGGTCAGGCTGCCGAGCAGGCCGAGGGTATAGATGTGATTATCAAACAGCTTCAGGCTGAACAGCGCATTGTCGTTGGCGCGCGCATGCATCAGGTAGAAGAGCAGAGAAAAGACGCCCGCCAGCACCATCGCGCCGAGCAGCAGTGGCGAGCCGCCCGCGCTGCGCTGGCCGTCCAGCGCCAGAGTCAAGGTCGCCATCCCTACCGCCAGCAGCAGAAAGCCGGAAAAATCGAAACGCCGCGTCTGCATTTGATAGTTGGGCATCAGCGTCATGGTGGCGATCGCGCCGACGATGCCGACCGGAATGTTAATCAGGAAGATCCAGTGCCAGCTGGCATACTGCACCAGCACGCCGCCGAGCGCCGGGCCGACCAGCGGGCCAATCTGTCCCGGCAGCGTCACGAAGGTCATCGCCGCCATATACTGCTCGCGCGGCACGATTTTCATCACCGTCAGGCGACCAACCGGCACCATCATCGCGCCGCCGATCCCCTGCACCACGCGTGCCATCACCAGCTGATCGAGGCTGGTGGAGAAGGCGCAGAGCAGCGAACCGATGCTGAACAGCACGATGGCGGAAAAGAAGACATTGCGGACGCCGAAGCGATCCGCCAGCCAGCCGCTCACCGGCAGGGTTACCGCCACCGTGAGCACGTATGAAACAATCACCGAGTGCATATGCAGCGGATCAACGCCAAGGTCACTCGCCATCGCCGGCAGGGCGGTATTAACGATGGTGGTATCCAGCGTCTGCATAAAGAAGCCGAAGGCGACAATCCAGAGTTGCCAGCGAATGGTGGCGTCCTGAGAGCTCATAGCGGAATCCTGTTATCTCAAAGCCAGTTTTCGCAAATCAGGCCATCAACACGCGTGAATTCGCGCAAATTGTTGCTGACCAGCGTTAAACCTGCGCTGCGTGCGTGCGCGGCAATATGCATATCGTTCAGGCCGATGGGCATGCCTTTACGTTCAAGGGCTGCGCGTATCGCGCCATAATGAAAGGCCGCTTTATCGTCATAACTCACCACATCCAGCCGCGAAGTAAAATCCTCCACGGTGCGCAGATTGCGTTCAGGATAAGCGCTCTTTTCAGCGCCATGAATCAGTTCTGCCAGGGTAATCGTCGAGATCACCATGCGGCCCGCGTTGGCATTAAATTTATCCAGAATTTCAATGGGCCGCCGCTTGATGACATAAATAACGATGTTGCTATCCAGCATGTAGCGGTGCATCAGAACGACTCCCTGTCTGGCTGCTCCTGTGATGCCCGTTCGTTCATGAAATCGTCGCTCACGGTTTGCTCTGAAAGAAAAAAGCTATCCCAGGCGTTTTCAACCGGAGAAAGGATTCGTTCTTTGCCAATGGCGCGTACCGTCACGCTTTTGACATTATCCGGAAAACGAACGTCTGCCGGGATGCGCACGTTTTGCGTGCGGTTACTGGTAAACACAGTGCCTTTTGACATTTCCATCTCCTGAATAAGAGTCTGACTAAATTTTACCCTTGCTATGCTCGATAGCAAGGGTATAGAGCAGTTATTGCAGCGCCAGCTCTCGCCGTTTTTTGCGCCGCAGCTTATCCATCATCAGATAAACCACCGGCGTGGTATAGAGCGTCAACAGTTGGCTCATGACCAGCCCTCCGGCGATGGTGATGCCAAGCGGCTGACGCAGCTCCGCGCCGTCACCGCTGGTCAGCACCAGCGGCAGCGCGCCCAGCAGCGCCGCAAGCGTGGTCATCAGAATGGGCCGGAAACGCAGCAGGCAGGCCTGGAAAATCGCCTCGCGCGCGCTGAGATTGCCGTTGCGCTGCGCCTCCAGCGCGAAATCCACCATCATGATGGCGTTTTTCTTCACGATGCCGATCAGCAGCAAAATGCCGATCAGCGCAATCAGGCTGAACGGCGTATCGAACAGCTCCAGCGCCAACAGCGCGCCGACGCCCGCCGAAGGCAGGGTAGAAAGAATCGTTAGCGGGTGAATATAGCTTTCATACAGGATCCCCAGCACGATATAGACCGCGGCGATGGCCGCCAGCATCAGCCACACCTGACTCGACTGCGACTGCTGGAACACCTGCGCAGTACCGGCAAAGCTACCGCGAACGCTGGAAGGCACACCGAGCGCGGTCATGGCGCGGTCGATGGCGGCGGATGCCTCCGACAGCGGCACCCCCTCCGGCAGATTGAAAGCGATAGTGGAGGCTGCCGACAATCCCTGATGATTCACCGAAAGCGGGGCGTTAGCGGGCTGCCACTGGGCGAACCAGGAGAGGGGAATCGCTTTGCCGTCGCTGTTGACCACAAACATCTGATCCAGCGCGCTGATATCCTGGGTATAGCGCGGATCCACCTCCATTACCACTTTGTACTGGTTCAGCGGCTGATAGATGGTGGAGATCTGGCGCTGGCCAAAGGCGTTGTTCAGCAAGGCATTGGCGTCGGCGACATCAATGCCAAGACGCGCCATGCTTTCACGATCGTAAATCAGCGCCATCTCGCTGCCTTTGTCCTGCTGATCGGAGTTTACGTCCGTGAGCTGGGGCAGGGCGGAGAAAGCCTGACGGATCTTCGGCTCCCACTCGCGCAAATCGTCCAGGTTATCGGAGAGCAGCGTGTACTGATAGCTGGCATTGGCTTCACGCCCGCCGACGCGAATATCCTGTACCGCGTTAAGGTAGAGATTCGCGCCCGGCTCTTTCGCCAGCTTGCCGCGCAGACGGGCGATCACCTGCTGCGCGCTCTCGCTGCGTTCCGACAGCGGCTTCAGGGAGATAAACATCGAACCGCTATTGGTGCGCGACCCCCCGGTGAAGCCGGTAACGTTATCCACCGCCGGATCGGCGCTGACAATCTGCATAAAATCTTCCAGCTTGCCGCGCATCGCCTGGAACGAGATGCTCTGATCGGCAGAGATAAAGCCGGTCAGGCGGCCGGTATCCTGTTCCGGCAAAAAGGTTTTGGGAATGGTGATAAACAGCCAGATGGTTAATCCGATGGTGGCGAGCAGCACCAACAGCGTCCAGCGCGCATGATTCAGCACCCAGGTCAGCGAGCGGCCATAGCCTTGCTGCACGGCGAGCAGAACGCGCCCAGCGCCGCGCCGCCGCGGCTGGCTTTGCGGGCGATGCGGCTTCAGCAGATACGCGCACATCATGGGCGTCAGGGTTACGGAGATAAAAAGCGAAATCACAATCGCCACCGAGAGGGTGATGGCGAACTCAGAGAAGAAGCGGCCAATCAGTCCGCCGATCATTACCAGCGGCAGGAACACGGCAATCAGCGACAGGCTCATGGAAAGCACGGTGAAACCCACTTCCTGCACTCCTCGCAACGCCGCCTGCAAGGGTTTCATGCCCGCCTCGACGTGGCGCGAAATATTCTCCAGCACCACAATCGCATCATCCACCACAAAGCCGGTGGCGATGGTCAGCGCCATCAGCGACAGGTTATTCAGGCTGAAGCCGCACAGGTACATCGCAGCGAAGGTGCCAATCAGCGAAACCGGCACCGCGGCGGCAGGGATCAGCGTGGCGCGCGCGGAGCGCAGGAAAACAAACACCACCAGAATCACCAGTACCACGGCGATGCTCAGCGATTGCTCCACCTCATGCAGCGAGGCGCGAATGGTCGGCGAACGATCCTGCGCGATTTGCAGATCGATTGCTGCCGGAACCACCTCATGCAGTTCCGGCAGCTCAGCGCGGATGCGATCCACGGTATCGATCACGTTCGCTTCTGGCGTTTTGCGCACCACCAGCAGCACCGCCGGTTTGCCGTTCGACATCCCGGCGTTGCGCACATCCTGCACCGAATCCTGCACCGTCGCCACGTCATCCAGCCTGACCGCCGCGCCGTTGTTATAGTGCACAATCAGCGGCTGATACTCTTTCGCCGTTTTCAGCTCGTCATTGGTGCGCAGCTGCCAGCGCTGCTGGCTATCCTCCAGCGCGCCCTGCGGCCGCCGCTGGTTGGCGTTGCCGATCGCCTCGCGCACCGCATCCAGCGACACGCCCTGATTAAACAGCGCCTGCGGATTGAGCGCCACGCGCACCGCCGGCAACGAGCTGCCGCCCACGGTGACGTCGCCCACCCCCTCAATCTGCGACAGCTTTTGCGCCAGCTGGGTAGAGGCGTAGTCGTAGAGCTGACCCGGATTATAGATATCGGAGGTCAGCGTCAGGATCATGATCGGCGCGTCCGACGGGTTCGCCTTGCGGTAGGTTGGTCGGCTCGGCATGCCCGTTGGCAGCAGGCTCTGCGACGCGTTGATCGCCGCCTGAACATCGCGCGCCGCGCCGTTGATGTCACGATCAAAATCAAACACCAGAATGATACGCGTGCTGCCGAGCGAGCTGGTGGAGGTCATCTCGCTGACGCCCGCGATGCGGCCCAGTGAGCGCTCCAGCGGCGTCGCCACCGACGAGGCCATGGTCTCCGGCGAGGCGCCGGGCAGCGAGGCGGAGACCAGAATCACCGGGAAATCCACCTGCGGCAAGGGGGCAACCGGCAGCAGGCGAAAGCCGAGGATGCCCGCCAGCGCAATGGCCAGCGTCAGCAGCGTGGTGGCGACCGGCCGGTGAATAAACAGAGCAAAAAACCTCACGGCTGAGCCTCCCCGCGATGGAAGCGGCGGCGGGACGCATGGGCGAGACGATCAAACAGCAGATAGATCACCGGCGTGGTAAACAGCGTGAGAATCTGGCTGAGGATCAGGCCGCCGACCATCGCGATGCCCAACGGATGGCGCAGTTCAGCGCCGACGCCGCTACTGATCATCAGCGGCAGCGCGCCGAGCAGCGCCGCCAGGGTGGTCATCAGAATCGGACGGAAACGCAGCAGGCAGGCCTGATAAATGGCATCGTAGGGCGCCATACCCTGTTCGCGCTCGGCGGCCAGCGCGAAGTCGATCATCATGATGGCGTTTTTCTTCACGATGCCGATCAGCAGGATAATGCCGATAATGGCGATGATATCCAGCTCGTGACCGCTTAACATCAGAGCCAGCAATGCGCCTACCCCGGCGGTCGGCAGCGTGGAGAGAATGGTGATCGGGTGGATAAAGCTTTCATACAGTATCCCCAGCACGATATACATCGCCACGATGGCCGCCACGATCAGCCAGACAGTGCTGGAAAGCGCCGCCTCAAACGCCAGCGTACTGCCCTGGAACTGCGTCATCAGCTCGGCGGGCAGGCCGAGCTGACTCTCCGCGTCGTTTACCGCCTGTACCGCATCGCCCAGCGAGTAGCCGTCAGCGACATCAAACGAGAAGGTGGCGGAGGGAAACTGATCCAGATGGTTGATGCTCAGCGCGGTGTGGCGTTGTTGAACCCTGGCGATGGCGCTGAGCGGCACGCTGCCGCCTGCACTGCTGATGAGACGAATGCCATCCAGCCCGGCGAGTCCCGGCGTCGCGCTGTTCTCCTGCTCCAGCACCACGCGATACTGGTTCGCCTGGGTATAGATGGTGGAGATGAGTCGCTGACCAAAGGCGTTATACAAGGCATTGTCCACGTCCGCCATAGAAATGCCCAGACGGCTGGCGCTGTCGCGGTCCACGTTGATATATGCTTCCAGCCCCTGATCCTGCCAGTCGCTGCTGACGTCGCGCAGCTGCGGCAGCGTTTGCAGCTGGCCGAGCAGCGTTGGTACCCATTTGCTCAGCGACTCCAGCGAACCCGATTGCAGCGTGAACTGGTAAGGGGTGCGACTTGACTGGGTTTCGATGGTGAGATTCTGCACCGGCTGAAGCCAGAGCTGCACGCCCGGCATTTTAGCAACCGCCTGTTGCAGCCGCTGCTGCACGGCGAACACGCGGTCGTCGCGTTCCGCCAGCGGTTTCAGGTTGATTTGCAGGCGGGCGCTGTTCAGCGCGGCGTTAGTGCCGTCAACGCCAACAAAGGAAGTCAGGCTCTGTACCGCCGGATCCTTCATGATGATGGAGGCAATATCGCGCGTGCGCTGCGCCATATTGGCATAAGAGACACTCTGCGGCGCCTGCAAGGTGCCCTGAATAATGCCGTTATCCTGCTGCGGGAAAAAGCCTTTGGGAATAAACAGCCACAGCAGCACGGTAAGCAGCAGAGTTGAAAGGGCCACCGACAGCGTCAGCCAGGGATGATTCAGCACGCGCTTCAGACCGCGACCGTAGGCGGCAATCACCCGATCGAAGAACGCCTCGCTGGCGCGGGAGAAGCGGTTCTGCTTGCGCAGCGATTCGGCGCTCAGCATGCGCGCGCACATCATCGGCGTCAGCGTCAGCGACACCACGGCGGAGATCAGGATCGATATTGCCAGCGTCACGGCGAACTCGCGAAACAGGCGGCCAATCACATCGCCCATAAACAGCAGCGGGATCAGCACGGCGATCAGCGAAAAGGTCAGCGAGATAATGGTAAATCCGATCTCGCCCGCACCCTTCAGCGCAGCCGTCAGCGGCTTTTCGCCTTTTTCGATATAGCGCGAAATGTTCTCAATTACCACGATAGCGTCATCTACCACAAAGCCGGTGGCGATGGTGAGCGCCATCAGCGTCAGGTTATTGATCGAGAAATCGAGAAAGTACATGGCGGCAAAGGTGCCGACCAACGACAGCGGCACCGCCACGGCGGGAATAATCGTCGCCGGTACGTTGCGCAGAAACAGATAAATGATCATCACCACCAGCGCGATCGCCAGCATCAGCTCATGCTGCGTATCCGCCACCGAGGCGCGAATATTGGTGGTGCGATCGCTCAACAGCTTCACCTCCACCGATTTAGGCAGCGAAGCGGTGAGGGCGGGCAGCATGGCGCGAATATTATCGGCGGTCGCGATGATATTGGCGCCGGGCTGACGCTGCACGTTCAACACAATCGCCTGTTGGCGGTTGGCCCAGGCGCCGAGCCAACTGTTTTCGGCGCCTTGTTCAATGGTTGCCACATCGCCGAGCCTGACGGCGGAACCGTTGCTGTAGCTGACAATCAGCTGGCGATAATCCTCGGCAGATTTCATCTGATCGTTGGCGGAAAGGGTGATGGAGCGCGTCGGGCCGTCAAGACTGCCTTTCGCCGAGTTGACGTTGGCATTGCTGATGGCGCTGCGCACATCCTCACTGCTGAGACCGAGCGCCGCCAGCGCCTGACTGTTCATCTTCACGCGCACAGCGGGTCGCTGGCCACCGGAAAGCGTCACCAGCCCCACACCGGAGACCTGGGCGATTTTCTGCGCAACGCGCGTCTCTACCATGTCCTGCACCTGAGTCATCGGCATGCTGGTGGTGGTGACCGCCAGCGTCACGATGGGCGGATCCGCCGGGTTGACCTTGTTATAAACCGGAGGGTTAGGCAGATCGTTGGGCAGCAGATTGGTGGCGGAGTTGATGGCCGCCTGCACCTCCTGCTCGGCTACATCCAGCGGCAGCGTCAGCTGAAACTGCAGGGTAATCACCGACGCGCCGCCCGAACTTTGCGACGCCATCTGCTTCAGGCCGGACATCTGACCAAACTGGCGCTCCAGCGGCGCGGTGATGGCGGAGGTGACAACGTCCGGGCTGGCACCGGGATAGAGCGTCACCACCTGAATGGTCGGGTAATCGACCTCTGGCAGTGCCGATACCGGCAGAAAACGGTAGCCCAGCACGCCCGCCAGCAGAATCGCTATCATCAACAGCGTGGTCGCCACCGGGCGCAGGATAAACTGGCGGGAGGGCCCGCCGCTGGCATCGGGAGGCATCACCTGCATCAGTCGCGACCTCCCTTTGCTGGCTGCGCGGTGCGGCTGCTGCGCGCTGCGGTACTTTGCGGCGCAACCACTTCCACCTGCGCGCCTTCCGTCAGGCGATCCAGCCCGTCCGTCACCACGCGTTCGCCCGCTTCCAGCCCGGCATTTATTACTACTTTCTGGCTGTCCTGAATGCCTGCGGTCACGCTCTTTTTGCTGACCTTGTTGTCGCTGTTCACTACCCAGACGAAATTGCCTTCATTGCCCATTTGCAGCGCTGCCGTGGGGATCACCACCGCATCCTGCAAGGTGTTCACTTTCAGACGGGCATTGACAAACTGGTTGGGAAACAGCGTGTCGTCCTGATTGTCGAAACGCGCTTTCAGCTTGATGGTGCCGGTGGTGGCGTCAATCTGATTGTCGAGGCTGAGCAGCGCGCCGGTGGTTAACAGCGTTTTGTTGCTGCGATCCCAGGCCTCCACGCTCAGCGGCTGGCCGTTCTTTTGCGCCTTCAGGATCTGGCTGATGTTGTTCTCCGCCACGCTGAATACCACATCGATCGGATGGGTCTGAGTAATCACCACTAATCCGTTGGTGTCGCCGCTGGTAATGTAGTTGCCGATATCCACCTGTTTCAGGCCGACGCGACCCGCAATCGGCGAGGTGATACGGCTGTAGGCGAGATTCAGCCGGGCGCTCTCTACGCTGCCCTGATCCGCTTTCAGGGTGCCGAGCGTTTCGCTCACCAGCGCGCGCTGGGTATCCAGTTCCTGCTGCGTGGCAACCTGCGATTTTGCCAGCTTTTCATAACGCGCCAGGTCGCGGCGCGCGTTAGCCAGTGTCGCCTGATCGCGCGCCTGCTGCCCTTCGGCCTGGGTCAGCGCCACCTGAAACGGACGCGGATCGATCTCCGCCAGCAGCTGGCCCGCTTCTACCTGCTGACCCTCTTTGAAGTGAATCGCCATCAGCTCGCCATCCACACGACTGCGAATCGTTACCGTGTTGGCGGCCATCACGGTGCCTAACCCACTCAGGTATTGCGGCACGCTTTGCGTTTCGGCGGTCGCCGCCTGGACCGGCGCCAGCGGACGGCGGGCGCCGCCGCCTTTGCCTCGTTGTGGTCGGGCGTCGGCTGAGGTATCGGTATTGGGTTGCGTCGGATGCTGCCACCAGTAGTAAACGCCTGCAGCGGCGACGGCAATCACCAGCACAATCAGGCTTGTTTTCAGTAAGGGATGTCGGGCTTTCATGGCGTTCAGGTGCTCTCCTGCGGTGTAATCATCCAATTAACGCGGGCGCAAAAAACCGGGAACCCGCAAAACTATTGATTGTAGACGGCTGAAACGGCGAAAAGTTGAAGGAAATAAGGATAACTGTATAGCCAGAGTAAGTATTGCTGTTCTGCAATTAAACAGACTGAAGAAAGCCTTAAGCCGCTTTTTGCTTTTGCTATGCTGAGTGACAGACGTTTTTCATTATACAAAAGGAGCAGATGATGAATCAGAACGAAACCCGGCAGCTGGGAGACAGCGGCATTCAGGTACC
The DNA here is from genome assembly GCF_044342975.1 of Pantoea osteomyelitidis. Classification (NCBI taxonomy): domain Bacteria; kingdom Pseudomonadati; phylum Pseudomonadota; class Gammaproteobacteria; order Enterobacterales; family Erwiniaceae; genus Pantoea; species Pantoea osteomyelitidis. The sequence goes on along the minus strand of NZ_JBGFSN010000004.1, from coordinate 1,614,153 downwards.
AAAACTCACTTTTGGCGGTAATGTTTTTGGCTGGACGGTGGATCAGGAGACCTCCTTTTCTCTGCTGGATGCGCTGTTGGAAAAAGGGCTGTGGTTTATCGATACCGCCGACGTCTATTCGCGCTGGGCGCCGGGCAACAAAGGCGGCGAATCGGAAACCATTATCGGCAAGTGGCTGAAGCAGAGCGGCAAACGCGATCGCATTGTGCTGGCCACCAAAGTCGGTATGGAACTGACGCCAGAAAAACAGGGCCTGAAGCCGCAGTACATCCGCCAGGCGGTGGAAGATTCGCTGCGTCGTCTGCAAACCGACTATATCGATCTCTATCAGGCCCATCGCGACGATGAAGATACGCCGCTGGCGGAAACCCTGGGCGCTTTCGATTCTCTGATCAAGGAAGGAAAAGTACGCGCCATCGGCGCCTCTAACTACAACGCGGCGCGATTGCAGGAGGCGCTGGAAACCAGTGAGAAAAATGGCCTGGCGCGCTATGAGACGTTGCAACCGGAATATAATCTTTACGATCGTCAGGGCTATGAAAGCGCGCTGGAAGAGGTGGCGATAAAACATGGCCTCGGCGTGATTAACTACTATTCTCTGGCGAGCGGCTTTCTCAGCGGGAAATACCGCAGCAAAGAGGATGCCGGCAAAAGCCCGCGCGGGCAGGGCGTGGTAGAGAAATATCTTAATCCGCGTGGCCTGAAAATCCTTTCCGCATTGGATGATATCGCCGATTCTCATGACGCAACGCCCACCCAGGTTGCGCTCGCCTGGCAAATTGCCCGTCCCGGCATTACCGCGCCGATTGTCAGCGCCACCTCTCTGCAACAGCTGGAAGATTTGGTAAAAGCCACGCAGCTTTTCCTCAGCAAGCAGGAAATTGCCGAGCTGAATCAGGCCAGCGCCTGGTAGCGCCATTTCGGGGCGCGCTCTGCGCCCTTACTCCTGCCTGCTTTTTTTCGCGGCGCAAAAAATGCGAAGTATGCGAAGAAAATTTTTATTCAGCGATCTGCTTCACAAATGCGCTAATTAGCTGTTTAGCCGCGCTTTTATCCGCACATTTTTACAAAAACTGAAGTTTCTCCAGCATTATTCTCGCTGCAATTTTCATACACACATAAGAAAACAATCATGAACAGAAAAAAAGCAGAGCACTGTTTTTCGCTGCGTCCCCTGGCAACGGGTACGCTGGTTTTCGCCATGCTGAGCGGCTCCGCGCTGGCGGCGGACGCCTTCAGCTATGATTCCCAGTATATGTTTGGCGACTGGGACGGCTACCGCACGCAGCTTGAGAAAGAAGGCGTTAAGTTTGACGTCAACTACACCATGGAAAGCGCGGCTAACCTCGGCGGCGGCGCAAACAGCAACACCACCATGCGTTACAGCGACCAGTGGGCGTTTGGCGCCAGTTTCGATCTGCAAAAACTGCTGGACTGGCAGGATGCGCAGTTTCAGGTCACTATCACCAATCGCGACGGGCAAAACCTCTCTGATCAGGTCGCCGATCGCCGCACCGGCCAGCTTTCCTCGGTGCAGGAAGTGTATGGTCGCGGACAAACCTGGCGTCTGACGCAGTTCTGGTTGAGCAAGGGTCTGTTTGACAACGCCGTTAATGTGAAAGCGGGACGCGTGACCGTGGGCGAGGACTTTGACAAGTTTGACAGCCTGTTCCAGAACCTGGCGTTCGGCAGCGGGCAGGCGGGCAACTGGCGTGGCGATCGCTGGTTCAACTGGCCGGTTTCCCAGTGGGGCGGCCGCGTGAAGCTGAACATCACGCCGGAAGTTTTCTTCCAGGTTGGTTTTTATAATCAGAACACCGCCAACTACGATCGCGGCGACGGTTTCCGCTTCGACACCAACAACTCGGAAGGGAACCTGGTGCCGGTAGAGCTGGGCTGGCAGCCGACCTTTGGTCCCGACAAACTGCCAGGTAACTATCGCATCGGCTATTACTACTCTTCGGTGAATGGCGATGTGTACGGCAGCTGGCGCGACGGCGGCTATCAGGATAAAGATCATGCTTATGGCGGCTATATCCTTGCTCAGCAGCAGCTGACATCCCAGGGTGGAGATGCCAGCCGCGGTCTCGGCGTGATCGTACAGGCGGTCATGAACGACCACAAAACCTCAAAAACCGACAACTATCAGTCCATCGCCTTTACCTGGAAAGGGCCGTTTGATGCCCGTCCGCAGGATGAGATTGGCGTTGGCGCGGCGCGTATCCACGTAAACAGCGATTACACCCGCTCGCTGCGCGAACAGAACCGGGCCAACGGCGAGAGCGATTTCGATAGTCCGACTTACCTGCCGATTCAGGAAGGCGCGGAATATGACTATGAAATTTACTATAACGCCCATCTGACTAACTGGCTGGCGCTGCGTCCGAATCTGCAATATGTGACGGCACCGGGTGCGGTGAGCGAAGTGAAGGATGCGTTTGTTGGCGGCATCAGCGCGAACATCGTATTCTGATAACAACACGGCCCGCGCGGATTCGCATCCGGCGCGGGCCGTTTCAGTTCAGGGATAACGGTTTGTTAACGAAACAGCACCTCTGCCCAGCGCGCCAGACCGGCGGTGACCGAGCCGAAATCGTCACCGCTGGCGATTGGCGTCTGTGGCAGCTCCTGCTGAAGCGCGGCGCGTAACAGCGGCGAGCGTGCGCTGCCGCCGGTGAGATAGATCACATCTGGCCGCACGTCGCTGCTGGCCAGCGCCAGCTTCACCTGCTCCAGAATCCGCTCCAGCGGTTGGGCAATCGCCTCCTGCAACATCCCATTGGTAATCGTGGTCTGCAACATCGACGCGATAAACGGCAGCGACGCTTCGGTAGCGGCGCGGTCGCTCAGCGCGATTTTGCTCTCTTCCGCCGCACGCACCAGACGATAGCTCAACTTCTGCTGCCAGACTTTCAGCAGGCGCGCCACCATCTCGCTCTCCTGCGCATCGCGCACCAGATCGCGCAGCAGCTTGCCGCAGGCTGCCGAGTAAAACTCGCTCTGGGCTGGCACATCGTTGATCGCCACCGCGTTCCACCAGGGCAGCGCGGGCAAGGCGATCCCTTTTTGCGTATTGCCGCCGAGGCCCAGCAGCGGCATCAGGGTTTTAAACGCCAGCGTAATATCGAGATCGTTACCACCCACGCGACAGCCGCTGTGGCCCAGCAGGCTCTGCTGGCGATCGATTTTGTTGCGCCACTTTGGTCCCATCAACAGCATCGAGCAGTCGGTGGTGCCGCCGCCGATGTCTACCACCAGCACGCGCGTCTCTTTATCCAGCGTAGCCTCAAAATCGAGTCCGGCGGCAACCGGTTCAAACTGGAATTCCACCTCGCGGAAACCGGCACGTTGCGCCGCGCGCAGCAGAATGCCCTGCGCCTGCTGGTTGGCATCGCCGCCGCCGAGGCCCTGAAAGTTAATCGGACGGCCAATCACCGCCTGATCGATTGACTGCCCGAGCTGCGTTTCGCCCTGCTGACGAATATGCAGCATCATGGCGCAGACTAAATCTTCAAACAGGGCGATCTGCTGCGGCTTAAGTCCGCTGGCGCCGAGAAAGGATTTGGGGGATTTAACGAACCAGACATCTTCCGGCTCGTCCATATACTGTTGCAGCGCAGTGAGGCCAAATTTCACGCTGTCGGGCGTGACCTCAATATCCTCTTCGCGATTAAAGCGCAGGGCGCGTTGCAGCAGGGCGGTGGTTTCGCTGTCAGGCGTGGCGACGTGATGATGGCGATAGAGCCATTCGCTGATTGCTTCCCGCGTCGGCGCGCAGATCATCGAGGGCAGCAGCGTATCGCCATTTTCCAGCGCCAGCATGCGCGGCGTGCCGTTGTCCATCACCGCGACCGCACAGTTCGCCGTACCGTAATCAAAACCGATAAACATTTTACCCCCAGCAAGCGAGAAAAAAGGGGGCGACTTTAGCGCAGCTTGCGGCGGCTGGCAATCACTGAAGCGCCGCGGCTTCAGCTATGGCCGCCAGCCTGTGATTCCGTGATCGCGAGATCGGGAGAGAAAATCGCATACTGACCGCGTCCGCTGTGTTTGGCGTTGTAGCAGGCGATATCCGCCTGGGAGAGCACGTCGCTGCTCTGACAGTTCTGCGCGTCAATCTGCGTCAGACCGGCACTGGCGCCAACCTGATAGAGACGGCCCTGCCACTGGAAGCGGTAGCTGTTAACGGCCTCAACGATGCGCTGCACCACATTGCCAGCCTGATCGATATCACAGCCGGGCATCAGAAGCCCGAACTCATCGCCGCCGAGACGCGCGAGAAAATCGCTGCTGCGCAGCGTGCGCAACATCAGCTCAGAGAGTTCGCGCAGCAGGGCATCGCCGGCGGCGTGACCGGCGTTATCATTGACCGCCTTGAACCTGTCGAGATCCACAAACACCAGCACATGCTGATGCGGCGAGTCGGCGGCGTCTTTCAACAGACGCTTCAGCTGATGTTCAAAGCTGGCGCGGTTGGGCAGGCGCGTCAGCATATCGTGTGAAGCGCTGTAGCTCAGGTTCTTCAACAGTTTGCGCGACTCGCTGACATCCTGAATGACCATCACGGCGCCGATATCTTCACCCGCCAGCGTTTTCAGCGGGGCGATGCTGTAGTAAATGGCGAACCCTTCGCCGCTGCGATTGCTCAGCACCAGATCCTCATCGAAATCGGGTGTGATTTTCTGCGTCGGTAGCTGCTGAAGCCACTGGCTTTCAATCGCCGGTCCTTCCTGGCCCTGGGTAATGGTCAGCACGTCGCTCAGGGCGCGTCCGGCAGCCTCTTCCTGCGTCCAGCCGCTCATCTTTTCCGCCACCGGATTCATAAAGATCACGCGCATTTTATCATCCGTGCTGATCACCGCCTCGCCAATGGAGTCGAGGGTGATCATCATGCGCTCTTTTTCCTGATACAGCGCTTCGTTCAGGGCGCGCAGGTGAGTGATGTCCTGACAGATACCCAACATGCGCTCAATGCGCCCATCTTGAGTAAGAATGCGGTTCGCCTGGGTTCGGATATAGCGTGCGCCCTGCGGCAGATCGATACGGAACTCAAGATTGAAAGCGCTGCGCTGCTCAATCGCCTGCTGCACGGTCAGCGCGGCGTGCTGGCGCTCGCAGGGGTTCAGACGACTCAGCCAGAGATCGTAGCTGGGATGTTCGTGCTGGGTAACGTCATAAAGCGCATACATTCGTTTGTCCCAGCTCATTTCGCCGGTGACCAGGTTCCACTCCCAGACGCCGATGCCGCCCGCTTCGTTTGCCAGCGTAATGCGTTCCATCAGGCGACGGTTTACCTGCTCGCTCTGTTTCAGTTCAGAAATATCGATAATCTGAGAAATAAAATAGAGCGGCTGCTGGTGGGCATCGCTTACTAACGATACGGTCAGTCGCGCCCACACAATCTCGCCATTTTTACGAAAATAGCGTTTTTCCAGCGTATAGGAGGCAATTTCGCCGCTAAGGATTTTTTCGATCTGATGAAGATCGTTATCCAGATCGTCCGGATGAGTAATCTGCTGAAAATTGAGCTTTTTCAGTTCATCGGCGGGATAGCCCAGCGTCCTGCACAGCGACTGATTAACCTGTAGCCAGCTGCCCTGCGGCGAAACCAGCGCCATGCCGATAGCAGAATATTCCATGGCATGACGAAAGCGGGTTTCGCTCTCAGCGATATGGTTTTTCTCCTGGCGAAAGGCATCCATCACCAGCGCCATCATATGGCTGGGGATCAACACCAGCAAGAAGGGCAGCCACGGCGAGACGGTGTCGAACAGGGTATTATTTACCGTGATGGTGACCAGATTGAGCGCCAGCAACAGCGAAATCAGCGTGGCATTGGCGAAAAAGAGCAAGAAGGCTTCAAACTTCGGCAGCCGCACCGCGCACCAGAACAGAACCACAATGATAAAGGTAAAAGGCCAGGGCAGAAAGCGCAGGGAAAAGTAGCTGGCGCAAAGCGTGAGCAGCAACGTCACCAGGGTTTCAAACAGCCAGGGGCGGGGACCGGGACGGGACAGCGAAGGCCAGAGCAGCAGCACCGGACCCAGCGCCAGCATGCCGCTCACTTCGGAAATTATCCAGGTATAAAAAAAATGCTGCGAAGCCTGTCCGCTGATGTTGAGCATCCAGAGCGCGACAAGAGCGCCAAACAGCGGCGTGATGATACCTACCGAAACCAGGAAGCGGCACCAGCTTATTAATGAGTTTAGCGGGGCGCGGCGATCCAGCAACGCGCGCAGCAGCAGGCCGCCGACCACTGCCTGCACCCCGTTCAGCAGCGCATATTGCAGATTAGCCAGCGCCAGACCAAACATCAGCGCATTGGCCAGCGCGGTGGCGAGCATACAGCACACCAGGATCAGCGGCACGGCGCGCGAGGCGCAGCGAAACACCACGATGGTCATCAGCGTGGTGGAAAACCACAGCGGAGAAATATGGCCGCTTACCAGTACCAGTTTCAGACAAAACAGCGTAAGCAGAAAGCAGACTGCGCCTATCAGCAAGGCTGTCAGCCATCTGTTACGCCCTTCACCCCAGGTGGAAAAGAGTTCAAAGGGCATGCACGGATCCAGCAGTGCGCACCAATTCGCAACGGCGAAAAATGCGCCAGTTATTCATTTTCAGGCATGCTAGCACATCTGATATAAGAAGCCGCCGGCAATTCACTTTTTGCTGTTATTCGGCGGATTGATTGCGTCTTTGTTGAGACAATTCTCATTGTTGCAGGCGCCAGAGGTCGGCGCGCGTATAGGGTTTTTCCAGTCCGGCGAGGTCGGCGGAGAAGCGCTCAAGAAATTGTTGGGTGGTGGCAAGACGGCCATGCCCGATCAGCAGCAGCGGGACCAGAAAGGCGACGCCGATCTGCGGCCAGCTAAAGCCCTTTAACGCAGTCCGACGTTGAGAAATAAGAAATAGCGTGCTGAGGGTAAAGCCCAGCAGCAAACCGGCGGCCACTTCGCTTTTGGAGTGGGCGTGGATCACCAGACGCGAAAAGCCGACCATCAACGGGATCAGATAGCCAAGGCCGATAGCGAAGGCGCGCCAGAAAGCGGACCAGCGGCCCGAGATCAGCCACAGCATCACCGGCCACAGCGTGGCGGACATGGCGCTGTGGCCGCTGAAGCCGGTGAAGTTAAAGCGTGCGCTGCCGATGCCGAAGCCCAGAAACAGAATTTTCGACACGCTGACCAGCAGTCCGGCCAGGCCGAATGCCACCAGCCAATACCAGACCGTGCGGCGATTGTCGCTTTTCCAGGGCAGAATCAGTGCGATAATCACCGCTGTCGGGATCAGCAACATGCTGTCACCAAAGTAGGTTAAACTTTTCCAGGACATACTTTTCCTTGCTGTTCAGACAAACGCTGGGCCAACCAGTAGCGTTGCAACCTTTGCATCTGTCATAGTTTATCGATGATAGCATCAGGTTAAAAAGGGGAAATTCTGAAAAGCCACTGGCCGCATTTCTCTGGCATCAAAACCGTGAAATCCCTATAATTGCCGCCAACTCACCCTCTCATTTCGGCCCGTCTTCGCTGCGGTGAAAAACCATGCAGGGACAGGCTCCAGTTATCAGGTCTTAAAAAAGTATGAGTGACAAGTCTCATCAATGCGTGATTGTCGGCATTGCAGGTGCATCCGCATCCGGAAAAAGTTTAATCGCCAGCACGCTCTATCGTGAAATCCGTGATCAGGTCGGTGATGCGCATATCGGTGTTATTCCCGAAGATTGCTATTACAAAGACCAGAGCCACCTCACTATGGAAGAGAGGGTTAAAACCAACTACGACCATCCGAGCGCGATGGATCACGATCTGCTGTTACAGCATCTGCAGGCGTTGAAAGCGGGTCAGGATATTCACCTGCCGGTCTACAGCTACGTTGAGCATACGCGTACTCAGGAAAGCGTTCATCTGAAGCCGAAAAAGGTCATCATCCTTGAAGGCATTCTGCTGTTGACCGATGCGCGCCTGCGCGAAGAGTTAAACTTTTCTATTTTCGTCGATACGCCGCTGGATATCTGTCTGATGCGTCGCATGAAGCGCGACGTCAACGAGCGCGGACGCTCGATGGATTCGGTGATGAGCCAGTATCAGAAAACCGTGCGTCCGATGTTTCTGCAATTCATCGAGCCATCCAAGCAGTATGCCGATATCATTGTACCGCGCGGCGGAAAAAATCGTATCGCGATTGATATCCTCAAGGCGAAAATCAACCAGTTCTTTGAGTAACCGACGTCCGACAGGACGTGAAGCGCTGCGGCTGCCACGGCATGCAGCGGCTCTTGCTACACTAACGTTATGGAGTAACGGCGATGAGATTATGCGACCGCGATATTGAAGCCTGGCTCGACAGCGGAAAACTGGCGATTACGCCGCGTCCGCCAGTTGAACGCATCAACGGCGCCACGGTCGATGTGCGTTTGGGCAATCAGTTTCGTACCTTTAGCGGCCATACCGCGGCGTTTATCGATCTCAGCGGACCGAAACATGAAGTCAGCGCCGCGCTGGATCGCGTGATGAGCGACGAGATCGTTCTGCCGGAAGGGGAAGCGTTTTTTCTGCATCCGGGCGAGCTGGCGCTGGCGGTCACGCTGGAATCGGTGACCATTCCCGACGATCTGGTGGGCTGGCTGGATGGGCGCTCCTCGCTGGCGCGCCTTGGGCTGATGGTGCATGTCACCGCGCACCGTATCGATCCCGGCTGGCAGGGACGTATCGTGCTGGAGTTCTATAATTCCGGCAAGCTGCCGCTGGCGTTGCGTCCGGGCATGCTGATTGGTGCTCTGAGTTTTGAGCCGCTCTCCGGCCCGGCAGCGCGACCCTACAATCGCCGTGAAGACGCAAAATACCGGGGACAGCAGGGTGCTGTTGCCAGTCGTATCGATAAAGACTGAACCGAATTTGAGGATCGAATGAGAAGAGTGATAACCACGCTGGCCATCCTGTTTGTGGTGGTCGTCGCGGGAATGACCGCGCTGGTGCTGCTGGTAAATCCCAACGACTTCCGGGCCTATATGGTGCGTCAGGTGGAACAACGCAGTGGTTATCAGCTTCAGGTCAGCGGCAATCTTCGCTGGCACGTCTGGCCGAAGCTCAGCATTCTGGCCGGGCGTATGAGTCTGACGGCGCCAGGCGCGCCGGAGCCGATGGTGACGGCGGAGAATATGCGCCTCGACGTCGATCTGTTGCCTTTGCTTTCTCATCAGCTTAGCGTCAGTCAGGTAATGCTGAAAAATGCGGTAATACGTGCGACGCCTGAGAGCGCCGCGCGCAAGCCGCAAAATGCGCCGGTAGGGCCGCAGGATTCGGAAACCGCCTCGCCCGAGAGCGGCTGGACCTTTGATATTGGCCAGCTTAACGTTTCGGACAGTTTGCTTATCTGGCAACAGCCCGGCGGCGATGAAATTCACTTTCGCGATCTTAATCTCAGCCTTGAGCAAAACAGCCGTAAGCAGGCTGCGATTGAGCTGAGCTCGCGCATATCGCGCAATCAGCGCAATGCGGATTTGTCGCTGAAGGGCCAGTTAAACGCGGCGAACTATCCTCACCAGCTAACGGGTGAGCTGGAACAGCTAAATTACACGCTTTCCGGCGCTGGCCTGCCTGCGCAGGGCATCAAAGGTCAGCTCAGCCTGAAAGGAGAGTGGAGCGGCGATACACAACGTTTTCGTTTTTCGCAGCTACAGCTCAGCGCCAATGACAGCGCATTGCAGGGCAGCGCCGAAGGCAGCCTGAAAGCGCCGCAAACTTACGCGCTCAATCTGCACGCGTCTGAGCTAAATCTCGATAATTTGTTAAGCAACACGGTTGTGCAGCAAACGGGCGAACAGCGGGCAAACGTCGCCCAGGCGCCGGTGATTGCTGAGCCGCGGGCGCGCAACAATGAAGATTCTCTACTCAACGGGATGAATCTCGCCTTAACCCTGGCAGCGGATCATGCCGCCTGGCGCGGGCTGGCGCTGAACAATTTGCAGCTGGCGGCGAACAGCCAGCGTGGTTTGATTACGCTCAGCACGTTACAGGGACAGCTCGGGGCGGGGCATTTTTCTCTGCCCGGCACGATTGATATCCGCCGTCCGGTTACGCATGTCACGCTGCAACCTCAGCTCAGCGAGATCGCCCTGCAACCCTTGCTGAAAGCGCTGGCGCTGCCGGAAAGCGTTCAGGGCACGCTGAGCCTGTCGGGCCAGCTGACGGGCGATGAGCTCAGCCTTGAGGCAGCGCAACGCCAGTGGCAGGGCAGTGCGGAGATGCAACTGAAGAATGTCCAGCTGACGCAGTTCAATCTGCAACAGCTGGTGCGTCGCGCCGTTGAGCGTGCCAGCAATCGCGTCAGCAGCGATGAGCCGAATGAACAAAGCATTCAGCAACTGGCCGGTCATGCGAACCTGAATCAGGGCGTGGTGACCTTCAACCAACTGAACGGCAACGGCAACAGGCTGTCGCTACAGGGTGGCGGGCAGGTTAACCTGACGCAAAGAGCGCTCGATGTGACGTTAGGCGTGACGCTGGGCGGCTGGAAAGGCGATGAAAAACTGGTGGCGGCGCTTTCACAGCAGGCGATTCCGCTGCGGCTATACGGCAGCTGGGATGACGTGCAGTACAGCTTACCGGTGGATCAGGTTTTACGGCAACAGCTGCAGGACGAGGCGAAATCGCGTCTTAACCAGTGGCTTGACCGTCAGCCGCAGAATAATAAAACCGACGATCTGAAAAAGCTGCTGCGTCCCTGATAAATTTTATTCATACCGGTTCAGCGCGGCTGAACCGGTATGGGTTTCAGGCTTCGGCTTCAGGTCGATTCAGATGTACAATCTCCACTTTCTGCACCCGATGATTTTCCACCTGCAACGTGCGCAGCAGATAATCGCCGAGTTGTAACTCCTCCCCTTCCTGCGGAATATGTTGCAGGCGATCCATCAGCAGACCGGCAAGCGTATGGTAGCTACGCTGTTCATCCAGCGGTAACCTGACATAAGTCACCACATCCTCCAGCGCCATATGTCCGTTGGCGACCCAGCAGCCTGGGCTGACCTGACGGATATCGTGGCGCGCATCGTTCTCTTCTTCCTGATTCGGTAAATTACCGGCGATGGTTTCCATTAAATCGCTCAGCGTCACCACGCCCTCGACGGAACCGAACTCATCCACGACAAAAGCGAAGTGCGTGCGTCCCTGACGAAACTGCTCCAGCGCCTGCAGCAGCGTCAGGCGTTCAGGAAACACCAGCGGCTGACGGATCAGCCCACGCAAATTCAGTGAGTTTTCGTGCAGGGCGTGATGAAGCAGGTCAATAATGTGCACCACCCCCAGCGGCTCTTCGCCCTTTTCCGTGATAAGGATGCGCGTATGCTGATTGCGATCGAGCTGTGTCATGATGACGTCCGGGGCGTCACTGAGATCGATATGCTCAACGTCATGGCGCGAGGTCATAATTGTGCTTATATGACGCTGGCCTAAACCCAGCACGCGGGCAATCATGCGCCGTTCCTGACGGTTGAAAAGGGCATTTTCGCCGCTGTCGGCAACCAGGGAGGCGGTACCGGCATCCAGCTCTGCGCGATCCGCCTCGCCGCGCAGCAGGCGCAATACCGTTTCTGCCGTACGCTGGCGCAGCGGCCGACCGGCCGAAAGAAAGCGCCTGCGGTTAAACTGCGCCAGCTGATTGAAGGCCTCAATAATCACCGAGAAGCCGATCGCGGCATAGAGATACCCTTTGGGAATGGCGAAGCCCAGCCCTTCCGCGATCAGGCTGAAGCCAATCATCAGCAAAAAGCTCAGACAGAGAATAACGATAGTGGGATGGCTGTTGACGAAGCGCGTCAGCGGCTTGCTCGCCAGCAGCATCAGCAAAATGGCAATGGTCACGGCGACCATCATCACCGGCAGGTCATTGACCATGCCAACCGCAGTAATCACCGCATCCAGCGAGAAAATGGCGTCCAGCACCACAATTTGCGCCACCACTGGCCAGAATTTAGCGCCGCCTTTTTGTTGGTTTCCCTCGTCGTCGTCGCCTTCAAGTCGGCTGTTGAGTTCGGTGGTGGCTTTGAACAGCAGAAAAACGCCGCCGAAGAACAGGATAAGATCGCGTGCGCTGAAAGCGTGGTTCAGCAGCGTCACCAGCGGTTGCGTAAGCGTTACCAGCCCGGAGAGCGAGGCGAGCAACACCAGACGTGAGCCAAGGGCAAGCAGCAAACCGATAACGCGCGCCCGATCCCGCGCTTTACCGGAAAGTTTTTCCACAAGAATGGCGATAAAAACCAGATTATCGATGCCCAGTACCAGCTCAAGAACGATAAGCGTAATCAACCCAGCCCAGAGAGACGGATCCAGGATCCAGTCCAGCATGTTTTATCACCTTAATGTAAAAATAAGCTCATTCTTATGATAGTGAACCCGCGCCACGGGTACAAATAGCACCCAAACCGAGAATAACCGCCTGGACGATGGTGCTAAGACATTTGGCCGGATATTTACGCAAGCAGGGAAATATCTGAAAAAGGGTAAAAGATAAATCTGAATTGCACATTCCCGATAGTGGAAGGTGTATGACTATGGGACATTTCAAAGAGAATTTTACCAAAAGTTTATATGGAATAATTCTGATTTTTACCTGAAAAAAACAGTGCTCCGGGCACTATCAATACTTATCACTGGTAGTCTTTTTCCTAAAGTAGCGCAGGGATGGAAGGGCCTACTTGTAAACAAGCCAGTAATAACTAGTATAGCAACGTGTTAGTAAATATCTGCGCCGGTGTTGTTAATAGCGCGCGGATTCAGCTTTTGATGTTGTGAATTGTGATCATTTTCTGGTTTACGCGATGATTCGTGCGCGTTTATCAGCAACGCAGATGAGAAAAATATGTGCAGGAGAGCGGTATTGGCAGCGACAGCCAAGGGCGGTAGCGTGTCTGAAATGCTTTCTCTGCTGAATAATCAACCAGTTCTTTTCTGCGTAAGTCAGAGTAATCTGTTGGTCTTTATCACAGTTTTCTTGTTTAAGTAATAAAGAAGACTGGCATAAACGCCAGGCGCTTCTCATCAGCAGAGATATACACCTGAGATTCATTATCGCTCACTTATTGCACAGGCTTAAGGTGTTACGGGTTTAAGGAAAATAAAATAAAGAGTTCAATATGCGCGATACCGATTTCACATTAAAAAGTCTTATTACCAAATTGCTGTTGGCGTGTTCAGATTTAATTCTTTTCAATGCCGCGTTATTTATCGCTCTGGCGCTTATTAATATGCTGCCGAATTCCCCGCTGGCAGATATTTCTGAAAAGGATCTGAATTCAAAAATACTTACCCATATTTGTCTCTCGGTTATTTGTGTAGGTTGGTTCTGGGTCAGGTTGCGTCATTTCACCTACCGCAAACCTTTCTGGTTTGAACTGAAAGAAGTTTTTCGTACCATCCTGATTTTTTCTATTATCGATTTATCGATCGCCGCTTTATCGCAGTGGCAAATGTCGCGTTTCGTCTGGTTATTGACCTGGCTTCTGGCGCTGATGTTTATTCCGCTGGGACGTGCGTTGTCAAAACGGGTATTGAATAATTACGGCCTGTGGAAAAAGCAGACCATTATTATCGGCAGCGATAAAAACGCCCGCGAAGCCTGGCAGGCGTTACAAAGCGACGAAGTTATGGGATTCGACGTGGTGGCCTTTTTTGACGTCGATGGTTCCTGCTCGCAAACCAGCTTGTTTGGCGTGCCGGTGCTGACCGATGAAGAGGCGCTATGGCAGCTGAAAAACAGCGAAACGCAATTTATCGTCGCGGTTGAATTTGAACAGAGTCAGCACCGTGACAGCTGGCTGAAAAGCCTGGCGATGCATAACTGCCGTTCCGTGTCGGTGATCCCTACGCTGCGCGGGGTTCCGCTCTACGGCACCGATATGGCCTATATTTTCAGCCACGAAGTGATGATTCTGCGCGTCAATAATAATCTGGCGAAACGGACCTCGCGCTTCCTGAAAAGAGCGTTCGATATTGTTGGCGCGCTGGCGATTATTATTATGCTGCTGCCTGCGCTGCTGGTGCTCGGCTTTATGGTGGGGCGTGATGGCGGACCGCCGATTTACGGTCATGAGCGCGTGGGTATGAACGGTCGCAAATTTAAATGTCTGAAGTTCCGCTCGATGGTGATTAATTCCAAAGAGGTGCTGGAAGAGGTATTGCGTACCGATCCTGTCGCTCGCGCCGAGTGGGATAAAGACTTTAAACTGAAAAACGATCCCCGGATTACCAAAGTCGGCCATTTCATTCGTAAAACCAGCCTGGATGAACTGCCGCAGCTGTGGAATGTGGTGCGCGGCGATATGAGCCTGGTGGGTCCGCGTCCGGTGATTGAAGATGAGCTCTGCCGTTATGCCGGTGACGTCGATTATTATCTGATGGCAAAACCCGGCATGACGGGATTATGGCAGGTGAGCGGACGTAATGATGTGGATTATGAAACCCGCGTCTATTTTGACTCGTGGTACGTAAAGAACTGGTCACTGTGGAATGACATCGCCATTCTCTTTAAGACCATTGGTGTAGTGCTTAAGCGCGACGGCGCTTATTGACAGGCAGTAAACAGGGCGTGGAACAGGCCTCGCCCTGCGGGTAAATGCCGGTGTTGGGCGTGTCTTAAAACTGATAACTGCCATTATCGGGGACGCAAGCGCATTATTCTTGAACAATAAATAATGCGTTTTTATTCATGTCGCTCTGTTTAACGGCGACAGCATAAGAAGATAGGGAGCAAATGATAATGAAGCACAGTTTCAGTGCCTGAACTGACCTTTTATTTTGTTAGACGCTACACAGCGGCGTTCTCGCCTCTATCAATCAATAACTGATAGCGATGATCCCAATATGATTACAATGAAAATTAAATTGATACCTTTATTGGTATCCGCCACTTTTCTCGCCGGATGTACTGTCGAACCCGGCAGTCATCTCTCCACGAGCGGAAAAAATGTCATTGAACAGCCAGACAGCAATTACGATATCGATAAATACGTTAACGTCTTTCCTTTATCGCCACGTTTAGTTGAATCGATGCGGCCGAAACCGGTCGTCGCTCAGGCAAATCCATTGCTGCAGCAAGAGATCCAGAATTATGAATATCGGGTAGGCGTTGGCGATGTTATCAACGTCACCGTCTGGGACCATCCGGAACTCACCACGCCAGCGGGCCAGTACCGCAGCGCCAGCGATACCGGCAACTGGGTTCACTCTGACGGCACCATCTTCTATCCCTATATCGGCAAAGTACGCGTTGCCGGGCGCACCGTATCGGATATCCGTACGGAAATCGCTCGTCGTCTGGCGCAGTATATCGAAAGCCCGCAGGTTGACGTCAGCGTCGCTTCGTTCCGTTCGCAGAAGGCGTACGTGACCGGCTCGGTGACCACTTCAGGGCAGCAGCCGATTACCAACGTGCCGCTGACCATTCTCGACGCGATTAACGCCGCAGGCGGTCTGGCGGCAGACGCCGACTGGCGCAACATTATTCTGACCCATAACGGGCAGGAGCAGCGCGTATCGCTGCAGGCGCTGATGCAGAATGGCGATCTCACCCAGAACCATCTGCTCTACCCTGGGGACATTCTGTTTGTTCCGCGCAACGACGATCTGAAAGTCTTTGTGATGGGTGAAGTGACGCAGCAAGCCACCCTGAAAATGGATCGTAGCGGGATGACGCTGGCCGAAGCGCTGGGCAATGCGCAGGGCATCAGCCAAATCAGCTCCGATGCCACCGGCGTCTTTGTTATTCGCCCGATTCGCGGCGCGAACCGCAACAAAATCGCCAATATCTATCAGCTTAACGTGAAAGATGCCGCGGCGATGGTGATGGGTACGGAATTCCAGCTGGAACCTTACGACATCGTGTATGTCACCTCGACGCCGCTTACCCGTTGGAACCGTGTGATTTCGCAGTTACTGCCGACCATCGCGGGTATCGACGATGTGACGTCAAGCATCAGTCGTATCAAAGATTATTAATGATCAAGGCTTGAGATGATTAATTCTGTGTTAGTTGTCTGCGTGGGCAACATCTGTCGCTCTCCTACCGGCGAGCGGTTGTTCAAACGGGCACTTCCTGACAAACGGGTCGCGTCGGCGGGGCTGGGCGCCCTGGCCGGTTATCCTGCCGATCGGACGGCCAGTGAAGTGGCGGCCGAACATGGTCTTTCGCTCGATGGACATCAGGCACAGCAGTTAACGGCACGTATGTGTCGTGAATACGATCTGATTCTGGTGATGGAGAAAAATCATGTCGAGCAGGTTAACCGTATTGACCCAGCCGCGCGTGGCAAAACCATGTTGCTTGGGCACTGGCTCAACCAACAGGAAATAGCGGACCCGTACAGAAAGAGTCGTGAGGCCTTCGAAGGCGTTTACGGATTACTGGAAAACGCTACCCAGAAATGGGTCAACGTATTAAGCCGATAGTTGGGATTATCCATGAATATAAAAAACAAGGTTATGACCGCGCCGAAAGAGGATTCATCGGGATGGGATCTGGCGCATCTTGTGGGACAGCTTATTGATCACCGCTGGATCATTGTTGCGGTTACCGCCTTCTTTATGTTGGTCGGTACGCTCTACACACTCTTCGCAACGCCGATTTACAGTGCCGACGCGCTGGTGCAGGTAGAGCAAAAAAACTCCAGCACGGTGCTTACCGATCTGCAGGATGCGCTGCCTCCTACCCCCGCCTCTGATACGGAAATCGAAATCGTTCAGTCGCGTATGGTTATCGGTAAAACGGTGGACGACCTGGGCCTCGATACCGTCGTGGAACAGAACTACTTCCCGATAATTGGTAAAGGCCTGGCGCGTCTGATGGGCAACAAGCCGGCCAATATCGCTATCTCGCGCCTGGAAATCCCTCGCTCCTTTGACAAACGCAATGTGGAGCTGGAGGTCAACAGCCCGACCAGCTATACCATCACCAAAGATGGTGATGAGCTGTTTAAGGGACGGGTAGGGCAGCTGGAGCAGCATGGCGATGTCGCCATCCTGGTGAGCGGCATCGAAGCGGACGAAGGCACCAGCTTTACCGTGACCAAGCTGAACAATCTGCAGGCGATCAATATGGTGCTGTCGAACCTGACGATTGCGGATAAAGGCAAAGATACCGGCGTGCTGGGTCTGACCTATCAGGGTGAAGACCCGGAGCAGATCAGCAAGGTTTTGAATCAGATCGTGAATAACTATCTGCTGCAAAACGTGGAGCGTAAGTCGGAGCAGGCGCAAAAGAGTCTCGACTTCCTGCGTAACCAGCTGCCGGCGGTACGCAGCAAGCTGGACGAAGCGGAAGATAAGCTGAACACTTTCCGCCGCCAGAATGAGTCGGTGGATATGTCGCTGGAAGCGAAATCCGCCCTGGATTCCGCCGTCAGCGTCCAGAGCCAGCTGAACGAACTGACCTTCCGTGAAGCTGAAGTGCAACAGCTGTTTACCAAGGATCACCCGACCTACCGCGCCTTGCTGGAAAAACGCAAAACGCTGGAAGGCGAGCAGGCGCAGCTGAATAAACGCATTTCCCAGATGCCGCAGACGCAACAGGAAATTCTGCGTCTGACCCGCGACGTTCAGTCCGGTCAGGAAATCTATATGCAGCTGCTGAACCGTCAGCAGGAGTTGGGTATCAGCAAGGCGAGCACCGTCGGCGATGTCCGTATCATCGACCGCGCTGAAACCGGCAACTCCACGGTTGCGCCGAAAAAGATGCTGATCATCCTGGCGAGCCTGATTTTAGGTCTGGCGCTCTCCATGGGGCTGGTGCTGCTGAAGGCGCTGTTCCATCACGGCATCGAAAACCCGGAGCAGCTGGAAGAGCTGGGCATGAACGTCTATGCCAGCGTGCCGCTCTCGGAATGGCAGCGTAAGAAAGATACCGAAGCGCTGGCCCGCCGCGGCAACAAGGTGAAAAGCGATCCGCACGATACGCTGCTGGCGCTGGGCAATCCCACCGACCTTTCCATTGAAGCGATTCGTAGTCTGCGTACCAGCCTGCACTTCGCCATGATGGAAGCCAAGAACAACATTCTGATGATTACCGGCGCCAGTCCGGGTATCGGTAAAACCTTTATCTGTTCTAACCTGGCGACGCTGGTGTCAAAAGCGGGTCAGCGCGTGCTGTTCATCGATGGCGATATGCGTCGTGGCTATACGCATGAGCTGTTGGGCGCGGAAAACAAGACGGGTCTCTCCAATGTGCTCTCCGGCAAAACGGAGTTCAGCCCGGCGATGATTCAGCGCGGCGTCTGGGGCTTTGATTTCCTGCCGCGCGGTCAGGTGCCGCCGAACCCCTCAGAGCTGCTGATGCATCGTCGCATGGGCGAACTGCTGGAGTGGGCGAGCAAGAATTACGATTTAGTGCTGATCGATACGCCGCCGATTCTGGCCGTGACCGATGCCTCTATTATTGGCAAGCTGGCGGGCACCTCGCTGATGGTGGCGCGTTTCGAAACCAATACCACCAAAGAGATTGATGTCAGCTTTAAACGCTTTGCCCAGAACGGCATTGAAATTAAAGGAGTCATCCTCAACGCCGTGGTGCGTAAGGCCGCGAATGCCTATGGCTATGGTTACGACTACTACGAATACAATTACGGCAAAGATGTGAAGAGCTGATGAGGCTGTGACATCAACAGCGCGGGCCGGCATATCCGGCCCGTTTTTTTCCTCAGGTTCTGTTAATCCCTACCCCTTTTGTTAAGACGTTAAAAGGTGCTGGCAATGAAGGATATCCGCTTTTCAATAGTCATTCCGGCGTATAACGCATCGGAATCGATCGTCACGACGCTGGATTGTGTAAAAGCACAAACGTATCGCAACTTTGAAGTGATCATCGTGGACGATAAATCCAACGATGCCGCTGAACTGGAAAAGGTTGTTAAAAGCGAGCGTTACCGGGAGCTGGATATTAATCTGGTGCTTTCCGATATCAAGCTGAATGGCGCCGGCGCGCGTAATAAAGGCATTGAGCTGGCGCAGGGCGACTATATCAGTTTCCTCGATGCGGATGATGAGTGGCGCGCCGATAAGCTGCAGCTCGCGTTTGAAAAAATTACTCAGCTGGAAGCCGAGGGCAGAAGCCGCTTTGTGCTCTATAGCCAGGTCAATATCTATCAGGATGGCCGCTTCCTGAAGGTGATGCCGATGCAGCCGCCGGGCAAAAATGAGACCGTCGCCGAATATCTCTTTGGCTGCTACGGCTTTATTCAGACCAGCACCATTGTTCTGAAGCGTGAAGATGCGGAGGCGATCAAATTCGATACGCGCTATATCCGCCATCAGGATTATGATTTCTGTATTCGCGCCGATCGTATGGGCTACGATTTCATTATGGTTGCCCAGCCGCTGGCGAATTATCATCTGGTGACGAAGTTTGGTTCCAAACATAAAGGTGAATCGGTCAAATATTCAATTTTCTGGTTGGATACCATGAAGCCTTATCTGACACAGCGCGATATTCATACCTATAAAGCTTTTAAGCTGCCGCTAAGGTATAAAATGGATGGCAATTCGCTGATGGCCAGTCTGAGCTTTGCCCGCTACTTCTTTCTGACCAATAAAGATAATCGCGCTTATTTTATGCACCGTCTGAAAGATAAGGTCAGAGCGCGCTTCAGCGGTAAAAAAGCGATCTCCTGATCGTGAAATCAGCCCACTTCTTTTTCAATTGCTCCTGCACAGGGGCAATTTTTACGTCACATTTTCCGCTCAGGTATGCAGATGAATAATCACGTTGGCACCGTTGGCATTGTCATTCCAATGTATAACGCACGTCAGACTATTTTACGTGCGCTACAATCGGTCATTGATCAGACCTATTCCGACTGGCATATCTATCTGATTAATGACAAATCCACCGATGACTCACTCGCCTTTGTGCGCGAGCATTGTCAGGACGCGCGTATTACCCTGCTGGATAACGAGGTAAACCTCGGCGCGGCGGAGACCCGCAACGTCGGGCTGCGCGCGGCAAAAGAAGAGATCATCGCGTTTCTCGACAGCGACGATCAGTGGCATCCCGAAAAGCTGGCCGAACAGGTCGCTGCGATGGCCGCTGGCGATAATTTTGTTATTACCCATTATCACTACAAAACCAAAAACGCCGATCACGATATCACCTACAGCAAACCTTATCTTCAGCAGGAAAACTTCGTCAAAAAACAGTATCGCGTCTGCTTTTCATCGGTTTGTTTTCGCCGACCGCCGCAGGGTCTGTTTTTCCAACGTAAAGGACACGAAGATTTTCTCTTCCTTTATGAGCTGTTCAGCCGCTATAAACAGGCGCGCGTCATTCAGAAAACCCTGGTCAACTACTACGAGCTGGGGGATTCCCTCTCCCGCAACAAAAACAAAGCCGCGAAGTGGCATCTTGAATTATTAAGAATTATCTATAAAAACAATCCCTTAAAAATCTATTATTATTACGGCTGGTATATGGTGAACGGTGTACTGTTTACCCTGAAACATCGATAAAGCACGTTTTCGGGATGGTGTTTTTTTTCTTTTTGAGGTGGATGGCTGTTCATGAAAAAAATAGTCCTGGTGATCAAAGATGCTTATTCGTACGCGGGTACGGAAAACATCTGTAACTTTATGTCTGAATGTCTCGGCGAAACGCACAACGTCACCATTTATTCCCTGGAGGGAAGCGGGAAAACCTTTTATCCCTTTGAGCGCGTCAAAGAAATTGTCAGCTTTGCCGGGCACAACAACCCGATCAAAAGCATTGTGAAGCGCATCCATGACGAAGATTTCGATACCGTTTTCCTGATCAGCATGGGCCGCCTGAGCGTGATGTTCGCCTTCTGGAGCCTGCTCTCGATGAAGAAAAAGCGCGCCAAAGCCTATGCCTGCGAGCATATCGCCATCAACTCCTTCAGCAAGCCGATCAAATTCCTCAAATATCTGCTGCTGCGCTATTACGACCGGGTGATTGTTCTGACCGACAAAGATCATCAGGTATTTAGCCGCTGGCGCATCCCCAGTCTGCAAATCCCCAACCCGGTGGTATACAAAGCCTTTCAGCGTCAGAACCGCAGCCGCCAGGCGCTGGCGGTAGGACGTCTTGACCATCAGAAAGGGTTCGATCTGCTGCTCGATATCTGGCGCGACTTTGCCAAAACCCATCCTGACTGGACGCTGGTGATTGCCGGCGACGGCGAGCTGCGCCAGCAGCTGCAGGATCAGGCGGCGACGCTGGGCATCAGCGACAGCGTTAACTTCGTCGGCAAGGTCAGCAATATCAACGATTACTACCGCGGCAGCGACATGGCGCTGATGACCTCGCGCTATGAAGGCTTGCCGCTGGTGCTGCTGGAGGCGAAATCCTGGTCGCTGCCGGTGGTTGCCTATGACTGCCCGACCGGCCCGCAGGAGATCATCAATCATGGCGAAGACGGGTTTCTGGTGCCGATGAACGACAAAGCCGCTTTCCTGGCGCGGATGGATCAGCTGGCAAGCGACGATTCACTGTTTTACGCCATGAGCGAGAAAACCAAAGTTACCGCATTGAAATTCGATGGTAACGAGATAAAGCAGAGCTGGCTGGCCCTGGTTTGATACCAGGCAGCGGCTGAGATTTTGCCTTTCGCGACATGCCTCTGGGGACACCTTTATGCCCTGCGCGGGGCTCACTGACCACGGGATTTGATGCATGAAAAGAAGAGAAGTCTTACAAACGGCGGCCTCCTCCCTTGTTGCCGCGCTGTCCGTTAGTACCTTTTCCAGCTTTGCGGCAAAAAATGGTTCAGTTTCACTGAAAGAGGTCAGCCCGTCGGATGTTCCGAAAGGCGATGTGCCGATCCTGACGCCGGAAAATATCTACACCATGCCGCCGCAGTTCTGGCAGCGCTTCGAAGGCAAATTATGGATCGGCAAAGCGGGCAGCGATCCCAGCAAAGCCGGGAATCAGATTCCGGTTTACCTGCGTGACGCCACCGGCAAGGTGTCGCAGATCGAACAGCCTGTGGCGCTGAATAAAGGCAACTTTGCCCGCTTTATTCATGATAATGCCGCGCTGATTGCCGATCCCGCCCATTCCATGGCGGTCTATGACAACAACGGCGAACAGCTGTTTTACATTCCTGACGTGACGCGACCCAACGGCAGCGATTTCAGCCAACGGCTGGCGCAACCCAGCGGCTATCAGCTGATCGGCGAACTGCCCTCCGTTGAGGAGCTGCGCAAAACGCGCCCGCTGTTTGAAGGCGCCAAGATCAAGCTGAAAAGCTGGCACGAGGGGCTGGAGGTCGGCGGCGGCGAGTTTATCGGCAGCTACGCTCAGGGAAAAGATGACGGCGGCGTGATCTTCAGCGGCAACGGTTTTCACTGGCGTCGCGTGGTGGATGATTATAACCGGCTGACGCTGTTTGATTTCGGCGCTATCGCCGACGGTAAAACCGACAGCGCGCCCGCCATCAAGGCGATGTATCAGTGGTCGCAGGATACCAATCAGCAGATTTGCATCCAGTTTCCGGCCGGCGCCTTTTTCGTCTCTGAATGTGACTTCAGCAAAGAGTACCGCGGCTTTTTCCGTATCTCCGGGGCGATGGTGAACTTCGGCTATTTCCCGGCCACCACGCTGGTTTCGGACGGTAAATCGCCGTTTGTGTTTCAGGTGAATGCGCGCTGGGTAGAAATCTCGAACCTGATCTTTAACGGCAACGTGGATAAGCATCCCAACCGTCAGGGATTGTTTCGCAATACCTGTGCCGGCGGCCAGTTCTTTCGCGGCGCCTGCCTGCGTTTCAGTTTCGTCGGCGGCACGGCGATCAGCTTGCAGGATACCCTCGACTGTAAAATCGACCAGTGGTACGCCTCGCGCTGCACCGGCGACGTGATCCAGGCGGGCTGGTCCAACGCGCCACAAGGCAACTGGAACCACAGCACGGCGATTGAACTGTCAAATTTCAACGCACAGCACTGTAGCGGCGGTATGGTGCTGAACCTGCCGCGTTGTAGCCAGTCGCTGATTCATAACGGCTGGATTGAGCACACGGAAAATCCGGGCGACATCTCCAACGGCCAGTGGATTATCGACGCGTTGAGCCTGGAAGATTGTAAAAATCCGCTGATTGCCCATAACTCGCGTCTGAATATGCGTCAGACCAATTTGCAATCGGGAAGCTGGATCGATAACTCGCGTCAGGGCGAAAGATGGCTCAGCGCCTGGGAGCAAGGCTCAACCCGCGTGGAGTCGTACGGCGTCGCTATCGACGGCAGCCTGAAGTACAACTACATCACCTCGCGTCACCGCATCGTCAACAATACCAATCAGGAAAGCTGGTATGAACTGGGGAATCTTTACTCCCCTGACGTTGGCGATAGCTGGGAGATTGAGATTTTCGGTCAGTCGCAGTTCAACAACGGCAGCGATGACCAACCCCTGATGGATGTGGTCAACGGCAAGGCGACCGGCGGCCGCGCGCTGATCCATCTTCAGCGCAAGAAAAACAAGGCGGAGGCCAGCTGGTCGGCAGAGGGTTCCTCGCCGGTTCTGGAGGTGCGTTACGTAACGGAGCATGACACCGATACGCGCCTGTTTATCAAACTGGCGGGCTGGATGCCTTCCGCCGTGGTGCTGATGAAAACCACAGCGAAAGATCGCTTTGTTGCGGGCCGCTGCGCGCGCTTTGACAGCAAAATGCAGCCTGGCAATCCGCCTTCCGGCGCAAACACCCATGCTGCGCCGCAGCGCTTCAGCCTGCACAACGGCAAAGCGGGCATTGGCGGAAACGAGCAGGGCGATCTGCTGCTGGCGTCGCGCAAGCTGAGCGCCGATCAGGTGGATACCAGCAAACCGCAAGGCTACGTGTCGGTGGTGATCAACGGCCAGCAGTGCGCCATTCCTTACTTCGCCCTGAAATCCTGAGGAGTCTGACCAGCTTAACCCGCATTACCGTATTATCAGCCGCTGACAGGAACGCGGCTGTGATTGAAGGGATACTCCTTTGGGCAATTGCGCCCGTTGTTATGTTTGAAATCAGAGCTCACTTTGCCAGATCGGAAATGGCGACCTGTAAAATTACAAAAATTTTTCTGGAGTCTTTAATGAAGATTTTATTAGTTGGTAACCATACGTGTGGAAATCGTGGGGATGGCGCGATTCTCCGGGGTCTGATTGACTCACTGAAATTAGCTCGCAGTAATTTAGACATTGATGTTATTAGCCGTTATCCAACTAGCTCCGGTTATTTGCTTCAGCAGAATATTCAGCAGGATACGCTCTATTTGCATAACCGCAAATCAGCGAAAGGTCTGGTCGGCACCATCAAGCGTAAAGTCGCCAATCGCCTGATGCCGAAAATCATGATGGCGCATCTGGGCAAAGGCGGCGTCTGGAAGTCGTTTGCCGTGCCGCCGCATCTGCAGCGCTTTACCAAAAGTCTGGAAAAGTATGACGCCATTATTCAGGTGGGCGGCTCCTTTTTCGTCGATCTCTATGGCGTGACGCAGTTTGAGCACGCGCTCTGCGCCCTGATGGCAAACAAGCCGCTGCATATGATTGGTCACAGCGTAGGGCCGTTTCAGAATCAGCGCTTTAACGAGCTGGCGAACTTTATTTTCGAGCGCGTCGATACGCTGGTGCTGCGCGAAGAGGTCAGCCACGATCTGATGAAGAAAGACGGCATTACCACCACCAAGGTGAAGTCGGGCGCCGACACCGCATTTCTGGTGCGCGCGCGCGCGGTAGACGCGCCCAGCCACAATCTGGAGCACTGGAAAAACATTATCAGCGCGCGCAAGACGATAGCGATTACCGTGCGCGAGCTGGCGCCGTTCGATAAACGTCTGGGCGTTACGCAGCGGGAGTACGAGGCGGCATTTGGTCGCGTGATTAACGCGATGATTGCCGAAGGTTATCAGGTAGTGGCATTCTCTACCTGCACAGGCATTGATAGCTATGCCAAAGACGATCGTATGGTTGCGCTGACCTTGCACGATCATGTGGATCAGCCCGAGCATTACCACGTCATCATGGATGAGTTTAACGACCTTGAACTGGGTATCCTTTTAAGCCACTGTCATCTGACCATTGGTACTCGCCTGCATTCCGCTATCATTTCTATGAACTTCGGCACCCCGGCTGTTGCCATCAACTATGAGCATAAATCGCTGGGCGTGATGAACCAGCTCGGCCTGCCGCAAATGGCAACGGACGTGAAAAGCCTGATGGACGGCTCTCTGATCGCCAAAGTGCAGACTATCCTCACAGATTATGACAACATCAAGCGGCAGGTTAACGAGGCCGTGGAAAAGGAAAGGGACGTCGGTAATAAGATCACTGAAGATATTCTCAAAGTATTAGGGTGATGTAATGAAACTGACATTTTTCACCATGCGTTTCCCGGTTGCCTCTGAGACATTCGTTCTGAATCAGGTAACCTACTTTATCGATGCCGGACATGACGTTGAGATTATCTCAGTGTTCCCGGGCGATATGGTGAATCGTCATGCGGCCTTCGATGAATATGGTCTGGCGCAGAAAACGCACTATCTGTTGCCGGATGAAAAAGTCTCGAATCTCGACAAGCTCAACCAGCGCTTGAAGCTGGTGCTGCCCAAAGTCGCCAAACCGGCACTGCTTCGCTCGCTCAATGTGCGCCGTTACGGCGCGCAGTCCAGCAAGCTGCTGCTGCCCTCCATCGTGGCCAACGCCAGCCAGACTTTTGTCGCTGATGTTTTTCTGGTGCATTTCGGCTACGCCGGCGCGCTGGCCAACAAGCTGCGCGAACTCGGCGTGCTGGAGGGCAAACAGGCCACTGTTTTCCACGGCGCCGATATCTCACGTCGTCATATTCTCGAAGAGCACAAGCTCGACTACGTTAATTTGTTCGCCCAGAGCGAGCTGATGCTGCCTATCAGCTATCTGTGGCAAAACAAGCTGATTGAGATGGGTTGCCCGCCGGAGAAGATTCATGTGACGCGTATGGGCATTGAGCCGGAGAAATTCAATTTTCAGCCCCGTCAGGGTTTTCATTCGCCGCTGCGCATCGTTTCGGTGGCGCGCCTCACGGAGAAGAAAGGGCTGGATGTGGCGGTGAAGGCGAGTGAAATTTTGCAGGCGCGCGGCGGTCAGTTCGAATACACCATCATCGGCAATGGCGAGCAGGAAGAGATGCTGCATGAACATATCGCCCGCGCCGGTATGGAAGAGAGCGTGAAAATGCCGGGCTTTAAGCCGCAGGATGAGATCCGCCAGGCGCTGAACGAGGCGGATATTTTCCTGCTGCCGTCGAAAACCGCGGCGGACGGCGACATGGAAGGTATTCCGGTAGCGCTGATGGAAGCGATGGCGGTGGGGCTGCCGGTGGTTTCCACCGTGCACAGCGGGATCCCTGAACTGATTGAGAATAATGTTTCCGGCTGGCTGGTGCCGGAAGACGACGCCGATGCGCTGGCGGAGACGCTGCTGCAACTCTCGCAGGGCGACATCGACGTGGCTCCGGTTGTGGCGGCGGCGCGCCACAAGGTGGAAACGGAGTTCAATCAACATATCGCCTATGGCGAACTGGCACAAATTCTGGAGCGACTGGCGTGAGTGGATTCAAGTCACAGGCGATATGGTTGTTTGGCAGTACCTGTTTCTCCGCTGTTTTGCAGGTGTTGCAGCTGAGCGTGCTGGCGCGCAAGCTGGAGGCGCATGAGCTGGGGCTGCTGGCGATCATCAACGCTATTCTGGCGGTGGCGGGCGTGCTGCAGGATATGGGTATGAGCAGCTATCTGGTTCATCGTCAGGAAATTACCCGTCGCGAGCAGAGCACCATCTACTGGGTAAACGTCTCGCTGAGTCTGGGAGCAGGGCTGGTATTGATCGCGATCGCCTGGCCGGTCGCCTGGTTTTATCATTTGCCGGAACTGGTCGGCCTGATTACTCTTTCCAGCCTGAACTTTTTGGTGCTTGGTCATCTCTCTCAGTACCAGGCGCACTTCATTAAAACCAAGCGCATGGTGATGCTGGCTAAAATTGAGATGGCGACCAAGCTGTTTGCCTTTCTCTGCACCGTCGCGATGCTCTATTTTACTTCTCTTACCGTGGCAGCGGCCATTCTCGGCCTGTTCATCAATGCCTTTACCCGCATTCTCTGCATGATCGCCTTTGGTGAGAAATCCTGGCGGCCAACCTGGGAGTTCGACAAGCAGACCTTTTTCAGCGCGGTGCGCTACGGCATTTATCAGCTCGGCTCGCAGACCATTAACCAGCTGCGCACCCAGGCGGATGCGCTGATTGTGGGCAAAGTGATGGGCGCAGAGATGCTCGGCGTGTACTCGCTGGCGAAAGAGCTGGT
The DNA here is from genome assembly GCF_044342975.1 of Pantoea osteomyelitidis. Classification (NCBI taxonomy): domain Bacteria; kingdom Pseudomonadati; phylum Pseudomonadota; class Gammaproteobacteria; order Enterobacterales; family Erwiniaceae; genus Pantoea; species Pantoea osteomyelitidis. Next base: position 1,586,843 of record NZ_JBGFSN010000004.1, on the reverse strand, counting down.
TTTGCAGCCGCTGAAGCTGGTGTCGCCGGTTATCAACCGCCTGGCGCTGCCACGTTTCGCCGAGAAGCAGCATGAGCCGGAGCAGCTACAAAAACTGTTCCTGAAGGGCACGCTGGCCATCATGTTATTCAGCAGCCTGATGTATCTGGCTATCGGCATCCTTTCGCCGGTTATCGTCCGTGTGCTTTACGGGGCGTCTCATGAGCAGGTCTATCACCTGATTCCGCTAATGCTGCTGTTTGGCATGCTGCGTCCGATGGGCGGCCTGACCGGCGCGATTTCTCAGGCGAACGGCAGAACCAATGTCGAGTTTTACTGGAATATCGTGGCGAGCCTGGTGGTGCTGGGCGTGCTGGCGACCACCTTTATCTGGCCGAACGTGCTTTATGTGGCGTTGACGCTCTCAATCTCGCAGGTATTGATCTCGGCGTTTGCCCACCCGTTCTTTATCAAGCCGGTAATCGGTATCCGCTTTATACCCTATGCGCGCCAGTGGGTGTCGGTATCGGTGGTGTTCGTTGCTTTGATGTTGCTGGTGAATCATTTCAATCTGTTCATTATGCCGCAATGGTTTGAAGGCTGGCTGTAACTGACCGGAGAGAGACGATCGGCAAGATTGTCTCTCAGAATCTTTGGCCTTATTAAGCGCAGGACGTTGCTTGCGGGCGCCATCAGCGCGTTGCTCTTACCGCTTGTGGTTCTGCGCTTTTTCATGCGGCAGATAAGTGCTGAAAAGCCGATTTTCTATGGTGTGACAGGCAGTTAGTGTGAGATTTTCAGATTAAGATTATACTTGCTGTTCCGGCCGATCCTGCATAATCGACCTCATATATTCACTTCATTAAATGGAATAAATATGACCAAGCTTAAAGCAGTAATCCCGGTTGCGGGACTCGGTATGCATATGCTCCCTGCGACTAAAGCCATTCCGAAAGAGATGCTGCCGATCGTCGACAAACCGATGATTCAGTACATCGTCGACGAATGCGTTGCTGCCGGCATCAAGGAGATTGTACTGGTCACTCATGCTTCCAAAAATGCGGTGGAAAACCATTTTGATACCACCTATGAGCTGGAAGCCCTGCTCGAAGCACGCGTTAAACGCCAACTGCTGAGCGAAGTGCAATCAATCTGTCCGCCGGGCGTAACCATCATGAACGTTCGCCAGGCGAACCCGCTGGGGCTGGGGCACTCTGTGCTGTGCGCACGTCCGATGATCGGTGATAACCCGTTTGTAGTGGTTCTGCCTGACGTTCTGCTGGATGATTCAACCGCTGACCACCTGCGCTATAACCTTGCCGCCATGGTGGCTCGCTTTGAAGAGACTGGCCGCAGCCAGATTCTGGCGAAGCATATGCCAGGCGAAGATCTGACCGAATACGGCGTTCTGACCACCGAGCAACCTCTGGATAACCCAGGCGATATTAGCTCTATCACCAACATCATTGAGAAACCAGAAGCGGGCCAGTTGGATTCTGACCTGACAGCGGTGGGCCGTTATGTATTGTCTGCAGATATCTGGGAAGAGCTGGAGAAAACTGAGCCAGGCGCGTGGGGCCGTATCCAACTGACTGATGCGATTGCGTCTCTCAGCAAGAAAAAACCGGTTGATGCACAATTGTTGACGGGTACCAGCTTCGACTGTGGTAAAAAAATGGGCTACATGCAGGCCTTCGTTTCTTACGGTCTGCGTAATAACGCGCAGGGTCGTGATTTCCGTGAAGCTATTCAGAAAATCCTGGCGAAATAATCCATTCTCATGCCGCGCCGCTTGCGCGGTTTAAAGGAGTACACATGGCTATTTTGGTAACGGGCGGGGCAGGGTACATCGGCTCCCATACGGTGCTGGCGCTGTTAGAGCGCGGCAACGACGTTGTGGTCCTGGATAACCTCTGCAATGCTTCGCGCGAAGCCATCAATCGCGTTGAAAAACTGTCAGGCAAAAAAGCGGTATTTGTTGAAGGCGATATCCGTGATCGCGCGTGTCTGCGCGATCTGTTTGCAGCCAACAACATCTCAGCTGTGATTCACTTCGCTGCGTTAAAAGCGGTAGGTGAATCCACCCGTATGCCGCTTGAGTACTACGAGAATAACGTCGCAGGCACGGTGGTGCTGCTGGAAGAGATGCGCAACGCTGGCGTATGGAATTTCATCTTCAGTTCTTCCGCGACGGTATATGGTGCCAACGCGCCGGTCCCCTATGTGGAAACCACGCCGATTGGCGGCACAACCAGCCCGTACGGCACCTCCAAGCTGATGGTCGAACTTGTGATGCAGGATTTCGCCAAAGCGGAACCGCAATTCAAAGCGATCGCGCTGCGCTACTTCAATCCGGTGGGTGCTCATGAATCGGGTGAGATTGGCGAAGATCCGAGCGGCATTCCGAATAACCTGCTGCCCTATATTGCTCAGGTGGCAATTGGTCGTCTGGAGAAGCTGGGCGTGTTTGGCGATGACTACAACACGCCGGACGGCACGGCACAGCGCGACTATATCCATGTGGTTGACCTTGCTGAAGGCCATCTGAAAGCGCTGGACCAGCTGCCGCAGGTGGAAGGTTACAAGGCTTACAATCTGGGCGCCGGCAAGGGGTATTCGGTGCTGGAGATGATCAAGGCATTTGAAAAAGCCTCAGGCAAAGCGATTCCCTTCGAAATCAAAACGCGTCGCGACGGCGACCTGCCAGCCTTCTGGGCAGATGCCAGCCTGGCAGATAAAGAGCTGGACTGGCGCGTAACGCGCGGTATCGATGAGATGATGCGCGATACCTGGAACTGGCAGAGTAAGAATCCGAACGGTTTTAATTAAATCCTGACTGAATTGAAAAAACCCGGCAAATGCCGGGTTTTTTTACATCTTAATAAAATACCCTGAGCTCAATTGCGCATTTATTATTCAATATTCGTCTTCTAAAAAACCCGGAGAATTCCTAATCGAACCTGAGGCAAAATTACGTTTTCAAGGCACATTTTTTTTGAGCTGGGGTGGGCTTCGACAAAACTTTCAATCTTACTCTAAGCAGGTATATTGTTGGACGTCAATCAGTTGTGGCTAGCGGACCGATAAGTTGACATTAAGGTTAGCGAATCCGTCACAGGACAATAACCATGTTAATTCAGCAGCACAAAATGTATTATTGACGGTCTCAGACAAGACGGGTTTTATGACCCTTTCGACTATAAGAGCCTGAAAATACAGGATTGACTTGTTACACAGCATATTGGTTGCTGCAAGCCAAGGGCGGTAGCGTGGATGTTTTTTATTTTTTGCAGAAAAAATAACCCGCTTATAAGTGAGAAAGCAGTTTTAAAAGACACATTAGAGGTTGTGGAATGATACTACCCGTAATCATGGCCGGAGGAACCGGCAGTCGTTTGTGGCCCCTTTCACGCGAACTCTATCCAAAACAGTTCATTAGCTTGCACGGACAGCACTCCATGCTGCAGGAAACCGTCAACCGTTTGTCTGGTGTGGAAACACGGGCACCAATGGTTATCTGTAATGAGGAACATCGTTTCCTGGTGGCGGAACAGCTTCGTCAAATTAAAAAGTTGTCGCACAATATCATTCTTGAGCCGGTTGGCCGCAACACGGCGCCAGCGATAGCGCTGGCGGCGATCAATGCGATTGAGCAGGGCGACGATCCGGTCCTGCTGGTGCTGGCAGCCGACCACGTGATTGAAAACCGCGCCGCGTTTCATCAGGCCATCGCCACTGCCACGAAGTACGCTAAGCAAGGACATCTGGTAACATTCGGTATCGTACCGGCTGGCCCGGAAACGGGTTATGGCTACATTCATCGCGGCGAACAGCTGCCAGGCGATGAAAATGCACCGTTTGGTGTACAGCGTTTTGTTGAAAAACCGAATCTCAAAACTGCGCAGGACTATTTGGCTTCCGGCGAGTATTACTGGAACAGCGGCATGTTCATGTTCCGCGCCAAACGTTATCTGCAGGAACTGGAAAAATTCCGTCCGGATATCCTTGACGCCTGCCGCCGTGCGATGGCGAACGTGCAGGAAGGCAACGACTTTATCAGTATCAATAAAGATGACTTTACTGCCTGTCCGGATGAATCTGTGGATTATGCCGTAATGGAACAGACCAATGATGCCGTGGTCGTGCCGCTGGACGCAGGCTGGAGCGATGTCGGATCCTGGTCAGCACTGTGGGAAGTGAACGATAAGGACGCTGCGGGCAATTCGCTTAAAGGCGATATTTTCCTGCATAACACCCAAAACTGTTACATCAACAGCGAAGATCAACTTGTTGCGGCGATTGGCGTTGAAAATCTGGTCATTGTGAACACTAAAGACGCCGTGTTGGTGGCACGCAAAGATCAGGTGCAGGACGTTAAGCGCGTGGTTGAGTTCCTGAAAAGCGAATGCCGCAGCGAATATCGCCGTCATCGTGAAACTTACTGGCCATGGGGACGCTGCGATTTAGTGGTGAATACGGGACGCTTCAACGTTAACCGAATCACGGTTAAACCCGGCGAAGCTTTTGAGTTGCAGATGCACTATCACCGTACCGAACACTGGGTGATCCTTTCAGGCACAGCGAAGGTCACCATTCAGGACAAGACGCTGCTGTTAACGGAAAACCAGTCTACCTTCATTCCGATTGGCCATCAGCATACGCTGGAAAATCCGGGCAAGATCCCCCTTGAGTTGCTGGAAATCCAGTCGGGATCCTATCTGGGCGACGATGACCTGATTCTGATTAAAGAGCAATTTGCCCGTAAATAAGGACACAGAACATAATGGAAGCACTGACCTGTTTTAAAGCCTATGACATTCGTGGCGAGCTGGGCAAAGAGCTGAATGAAGATATCGCCTACCGTATTGGCCGCGCCTACGGCGAATTCCTGAAGCCAAAAACGATTGTGGTGGGTGGTGATGTTCGTCTCACCAGCGAAGCGTTGAAAATGGCGTTGGCAAAAGGGCTGATGGATGCTGGCACCGATGTGCTGGATATCGGCATGAGTGGCACCGAAGAGATTTACTTCGCCACCTTTCATCTGGGCATTGACGGTGGCATTGAAGTTACCGCCAGCCACAACCCGATGAACTACAATGGCATGAAGCTGGTACGTGAGGGCGCTCGTCCAATCAGTGGCGATACCGGTCTGCGTGATGTGCAACGGCTGGCAGAAGCCAATGAATTTGCTGCGGTAGATACAGAGAAACGCGGTAGCTATAAGCAGGTTTCCATCCTGGACGCCTATGTTGATCACCTGATGGGTTATATCGATCTGGCGAATTTCACCCAGCCGATGAAGTTGGTGATTAACTCCGGCAACGGCGCGGCAGGGCATGTGATCGACGAAATCGAAAAACGCTTCCAACAGGCGAAAGCGCCGGTGAGCTTTATCAAAGTCCATCATCAGGCCGATGGCAACTTCCCGAACGGTATTCCCAATCCGCTGCTGCCGGAATGCCGTAAGGACACCTCAGATGCGGTGCGCGAACACAACGCCGATATGGGTATCGCCTTTGACGGAGATTTTGACCGTTGCTTCCTGTTTGATGAAAACGCTGAGTTTATTGAAGGTTATTACATTGTCGGCCTGCTGGCGGAAGCTTTCCTGAAGAAAGAGCCAGGCGCGAAAATCATTCATGATCCGCGATTAACCTGGAACACCATTGACGTGGTGACCAAAGCGGGTGGCGTTCCGGTGATGTCAAAAACCGGTCATGCGTTCATCAAAGAGCGTATGCGCGAAGAAGATGCGATCTATGGCGGCGAAATGAGCGCGCATCATTATTTCCGTGACTTTGCGTATTGCGATAGTGGAATGATTCCGTGGCTGCTGGTGGCTGAGTTACTGGCGGTAAAGGGGCTTTGTTTATCCTCCATGGTTGCAGAAAGAATTAAATTTTTCCCAGCTTCTGGAGAGATAAACCGTAAGCTAAAAGATGCAAAAAATGTCATTGCTAATATAAAACATGCTTATTTTAAAGAAGCAAAATATATAGACGAAACTGATGGCATAAGTCTTGAATTTGAAAGCTGGAGGTTTAACCTTCGTACATCAAATACTGAGCCTTTAGTGAGACTTAACGTCGAATCTAAATCTGCGCCTGAGCTTATGAGAAATAAAACGATTGAAATTTTGACGTTACTAGGAGGGAAGTAACATTGAAAGATATGCTCCAAGCCGTATATAAATACCGTGGTTTTATATTAGGCAGCGTTGTACGCGAATTTCAAACACGTTATAAAACGAGTATGTTAGGAGCACTATGGTTACTAATACAGCCTTTGGCAATGATTCTGGTTTACACCCTTGTCTTTTCGCAAGTAATGAGAGCAAGATTACCCGGTGAAGGTGGGACCTATGCCTACAGTATTTATCTGTGTATTGGGATTATTACTTGGGGACTCTTTGCTGAAATAGTAGGCAGAGGGCAAAACATTTTCATTGAAAGTGCAGGGTTGATAAAAAAACTCAACTTTCCAAGAATTTGCCTACCGATTATTATTACGCTCACGGCTTTACTTAACTTCATTATAATTTTTTCAATATTTATTATTTTCTTGGTAATAGACGGTAGTTTCCACTTTTTATCAATTGTACATATTATTCCTTTATTAATTATTCAGATATTTTTTTCAATAGGTTTAGGGATCAGCTTAGGTGTAATAAATGTCTTTTTTCGTGATGTTGGTCAGTTTGTAGGCATAATGTTACAGTTTTGGTTTTGGTTTACGCCGATTGTTTATGTGATGAGTACCCTTCCAGAGTGGGCCCAAGGTATCCTAAAATACAATCCTTTGGCAACATTGGTGGATAACTATCAAAAAATAATAATTCATCAGGAAACCATCGATTGGTCAGCAATGTTGCCGGTTATTGTTATCACGCTGTGCCTTTGTTTGCTGGGCATTTATCTTTTCAAAAGACATGCTGCAGATATGGTGGATGAGCTTTAATGAGTAATATTACGGTAAAAAATGTTGGGAAGGCTTATAAAAATTATCCATCTCGTTTTGGACGTTTAATAGAGTGGATATCACCAGTGAAAACAATTAGGCACCAAAAAACGTGGGTCCTGAATGATATTAGTTTTCATGTTAGTCCAGGAGAAGCCGTTGGAATTATTGGTATAAATGGTGCTGGGAAGAGTACGCTTCTTAAAATCATTACCGGAACAGTACAACCAACCAAAGGTACTGTTTTACTTCAGGGCAGGGTCGCAGCTCTTCTTGAACTTGGGATGGGGTTTCACCCCGATTTTACAGGCAGACAAAACGCCTATATGTCAGGACAGCTATTAGGCCTGACAACGCATGATATCGATAGATTAATGCCCGAAATCGAAGCTTTTGCAGAAATTGGAGATTATATCGACCGACCTGTTAGAGTTTATTCTAGTGGTATGCAAATGCGTCTGGCTTTTAGTGTTGCAACAGCAGTAAGGCCTGATATCCTTATTGTTGATGAGGCGTTATCGGTAGGCGATTCTTATTTTCAACATAAAAGTTTTGATAGAATAAGAAAGTTCCGCTCTCAAGGTACAACTCTTTTACTTGTGTCACATGATAAAGCAGCTATTCAAACTATTTGTGACAGAGCAATATTGCTTAATGCGGGAAAAATCCAGATGGAAGGCGCACCTGATGTAATAATGGATTGTTATAATGCTCTGCTGGCAGAAAAAACTGGCGAAAATACTTTAAAGCAAGAATCTATTCAAGAAGGTAAAATCCAGACTGTTTCAGGTAACGGTAAAGCAAAAATTAACAATATTTCTTTACATAAACGTAACGGTGAGAAAGTAGAGATAGTTAATATTGGAGAAGCTGTTAATTTAAAAGTTTCTGTTGATATAGTAAACGATATCGATGAGTTGGTGATGGGCTATGTTATTAAGGACAGGCTTGGGCTAGCCGTTTATGGAACTAACACATATCATCTTGGGAAAAAGTTAACTATGCTCAAAGCAGGGGAGAAAGTTAATTTTGACCTGAATTTCAATATGAATGTGGGCGAAGGTAATTATTCAATATCGATTGCATTACATGACCGAGATACACATGTAAATAATAATTATGAGTGGCGTGATCTCGCGCTTATATTTAATGTTTTGAATGGCGGAAAACCAATTTCTGTCGGAACATCTTGGTTACCTACTGAAGTCGAGATTCATCATGAAAGATAGTTTCTATAGTTCGTTTGAAAATAAATATCGGGGTTCTCGTGATTCGATTAAATCACGTTTAAAAGTATATATAAAATTAGCGAAAATATTAATTACACACTTTCCTGACTCTATTGCTCTTGATCTTGGTTGTGGTAGAGGGGAATGGCTTGAAATGGTCAGAGAGCTTGGGTTCAAGGAAATCGGCGTTGATCTTGATGATGGCATGCTTAACTATTGCCATGAACTCAATCTTAATGTTGAAAAAAAAGATGCATTAGAAATTCTGGCCTCTTTTCCAGACGATTCAGTAGCTATTGTCTCGTCTTTTCATCTCGTAGAACACATTGGGTTTAACAACGTAAATGAATTAGTCAAACAAGCGTTACGCGTATTAAAGCCTGGTGGCATACTTATAATGGAAACCCCTAATCCAGAGAACTTAATTGTATCAAGTAATAATTACTTCCTTGATCCCACCCATAATAATCCGATTCCAAGACAACTATTGAGCTTTTTAACAGAACATGCCGGATTTGCGAGAACAAAAATTTTGCGTCTTCAGGAAGATAGCTCACTGTTTACGCGGGACAATATTACACTATATGATGTGATCAGTGGTGTTAGTCCAGATTATAGTGTTGTCGCTCAGAAAGTGGGCGATTCAGATTTTTTAAGTAAATTTGCAGATTTCTTTTCTGCTTCATATGGTATCTCTCTCAAATCTCTCTCCAATAAATATAACCAAGGCATTCAGGAAAAATTCACTAGCCTTGCTAATGAAATAATGAATTTGCAACAGGCAACCAGTGAACTTAAAGAAAAAGATTTTATAATAGCTAAAATTAAAGATCTGGAAGCAACAGTTTATAACTTAGAAGAGGAAACTAAAGAGTTAAAGCAGCAAGCTATTCAAATTCAGAACGTAAATATAGAGTTAAAAAAGAAATTGAACGAAGCCGGGTTTACTGATATTAAAGATTCTGATGAAATTGATAAAAAAATTCATGAAAAAGTAGCTGAGTTCGCTACTAATAAACTGGTGCTTGATAAACTCTTTATCTGTCAAGAAGAGCTGAAAGCTTCGGCTGACATGATTATAGCGATGCGTAACAGTACATCGTGGAGAATATCTTTCCCCGTAAGGCTGCTTGGAAGGATTTTGAAAGGAGAACCTATAAGTTACCTTTCTTCAACAGTAATTAAAAAGCCTATAAAGATAGTTCTTTCATGGCTTATTAATAAAATAAATAAAAATCCCAAAAGACGTATAGCCTTTGTTAAATTATGTAAAAGAACTGGTCTCGATAAACTTTTAAGGCCGTTATATTCGAGGTTCATAAACCATGCTGGCATAATAAAGGTTCCACCTCAAGAAGTTGACAATAGTGATATCTTAAATGCTAAATTATCTTTCTATGGGGAAGATATTTTAAATAAGTTAAATAAATAAGAAAAAAGATCATGCGAATTTTAATAGATATGCAGTCTTGCCAGACTGGCTCCAGATACCGTGGTGTAGGCAGGTATTGCCTTGAGCTGGTAAAATCAGTTGTTAAGAAAGACAAAGAAAATGAATTCTTACTTTTGCTCAATGAAACATTAGGTTTTGTTGATGAAATCAAAGCTGAATTTGAAGGTATACTAAAATTTAATAACTTTTATTGCTGGACACAATTTGATAATACTAGTGCTTATCATGGTGATGAAAAAGAAATAATCATTTCGGAGTTTATTCGTGAAGGAGTAATACGTGATATAAATGCTGATGTTGTGTTTTTGCCTAATCTACAAGAAGGTTGGGAGGATGGCGCGGTTATATCAATAGGTAAATTAGCAGGTTCTGAAAGTGAAAATTACATCTCGACATTACATGATGTAATACCTTTACTATATGAAGATGAATATCTTGCAAAAAGTAATCCTATTCGCCCTTGGTACTTTGAAAAATTAGAATATGTATCTAAATCCTCAAAAATTATCACTGTTTCTGAATCTTCAAAAGCAGATATTCAGAAATTGCTTAATTTTGATGACGTAGCCGTTATTCCAAATGGTATTGATATTGATTTTTTTAGCCATAGTGATGAGGTAACAAAGCAAGCTGTATTAAAAAAATATAATATTAAAAAGAAGTTCATATTATATACAGGGGGCATGAACCCACATAAAAACCTTGAAAATTTATTTAAAGCGTACGCTTTGCTGCCGCCTGAAGCCAGAACAGAGTATTGTTTAGTATTAGCTGGGAAAATTCCTGCTCACATCGATAACATTAAAAACATTCTCACCGATTTAGGAATTCTTGAACAAGTAATTTTTACTGATTATATTTCAGACGTTGAACTAGTCGCTTTGTATAGTTCTTCAAGCTTATTTGCATTTCCATCCTATCAGGAAGGATTCGGCATACCGGTTTTGGAGGCAATGACAGCTGGAGCCGTTGTTATTGCTAGTGATATTCCTGTAATGCATGAAGTGATGGGGACTAAAATGGATGCTTTCTTTCCTCCATTTGATCCTCATATTATCTCTGCAAAAATTTTATATGCACTTACTGACGTTGATTTTCGCGAGAATTTTAATAAACATGCTGCAATCCATGTTCAGCAATATAAATGGGAAAGAAATGCTGAAAAGTTCATCGCAGAATTAAAGTTAGTAGCTTCTCAGAAAAATCCATCTTCTTTAAAAAGAAATATATCTTCTTTAGATTTAGTTATAGATAATATCCGCAACTCATCCCTCGATCTCGACCAAAAAAAAATGAAACGGGTTGCAAAGTTATTAAGCGAAAACTTCAAGCCTGAAAGAAGAGATCCCAAGATATTCATCGATATTAGCTCAATAGTTCATAACGATTTTAAGACAGGCATTCAACGCGTAGTCAGAGCGCTATCGAATGAGCTAATTAAGAAATTACCCAACGTTGAGTTGATTTATTCCTATGCTAATCATCTTAATTTTTGGAAAGCTCAAGTCACAGATGAAAAGTATAGCTGTAGTGAACATGATGAAATAGTTGATTTTTATCATGGCGATAAGTTGCTATATTTGGATCTTCATCCTGCTTTAGCAATCTCACATAGAAACATTAATAACAGACTTAAATCATTAGGCGTTGATATAAACTATGTAATATATGATCTAATACCTCTATTACGACCTGAAGCTTTTGTTAAGGAACTCTCAGAAGAATTTGTAGGCTGGGCGAAATCAACGAGCTATGCTGATGGTGTAATATGTATTTCACGTTCAGTAGCTGACGAATATATCAATTGGTTAAAATATAACAAGCCCAATCGCGTTACAAAACTTAATGTTGGATATTTTCATCTTGGTGCGGATATTGATAACAGTCTGCCAACAGTTGGTATGCCGGATGAAGCTCATAATATCTTATCTTCAATTAAAGAAACGCTCAACTTTATCATGGTTGGAACTTTAGAGCCCAGAAAAGGGCATCTAAATACTATTAAAAGCTTTGAGGAACTTTGGCAGCAAGGTTATAAAGCAAATCTCTTGATTGTTGGGCGAAAAGGGTGGCTGTCTGATAATATCACAGACTACATACTCAACCATCCGGAGCTCAACAAAAAGCTTTACTGGTTTAACGGCGTGAGTGACGAATATCTTGAAGCTATTTATGATGTGTCTGATTGCCTTGTAGCAGCTTCAAATGCGGAAGGATTCGGTCTTCCGTTGATTGAAGCAGCAAGGCATGATTTGGCCATCATTGCTCGAGATATACCTGTATTTAGGGAAGTAGCAGGTCAGTTTGCCTATTATTTCAAAGGCAATGAACCAGAAGTTCAGGCAGAAGAAATGAAATATTGGATTGAGCTTTGGGAGCAGGGTAACTATCCTCGTTCGGCAGGTATGAAATATTTCACTTGGAAAGAAAGTTCGGAGCAGTTTATTGAGTCTTTCATCAATAAAAATTGGTATCATGTTTGTGATTTTACCGAAGGAAAAAAGTAATGACTAAAGTTGCATTAATCACTGGTATTACCGGACAAGACGGTGCCTACCTGGCTGAACTTTTGCTTAATAAAGGCTATAAAGTCTACGGTACCTATCGTCGTACCAGTTCTGTAAATTTCTGGCGCATCGAAGAGTTGGGGATCAAATCAAATCCTAACCTTCACTTGGTTGAATATGATTTAACCGATCTTTCATCAAGCATTCGTTTACTGCAGGAAAGCCAGGCGACTGAAGTATATAACCTGGCGGCACAGAGCTTTGTTGGCGTTTCTTTTGATCAACCTCTGACAACTGCCGAAATCACGGGTATCGGTCCGGTAAATCTGCTGGAAGCCATCCGTATCGTTAACCCGAAGATTCGTTTCTATCAGGCTTCAACTTCTGAAATGTTTGGTAAGGTTCAGGCGATCCCGCAGAAAGAAGACACCCCTTTCTACCCGCGCAGTCCATATGGCGTTGCTAAACTGTACGCTCACTGGATGACGATCAACTATCGTGAAAGTTACGATATCTTCGCTTCCAGCGGCATCCTGTTCAACCACGAGTCCCCGCTGCGTGGTCAGGAGTTCGTGACGCGTAAAATCACCGATTCCGTAGCAAAAATCAAACTCGGCAAGCTGGATGTACTCGAACTCGGCAACCTTGACGCTAAGCGTGACTGGGGCTTCGCCAAAGAGTATGTCGAAGGCATGTGGTTGATGCTGCAGGCCGACCAGCCGGATACCTTTGTTCTGGCTACTAACCGTACTGAAACGGTGCGTGATTTCGTTGCTATGGCATTCAAAGCGGCGGGCATCGAACTGCGTTTCGAAGGTAAAGAAGAGCAGGAAGTGGCGATTGATGTTGCGACCAATAAAGTCGTCGTTAAAGTTAACCCGAAATTCTATCGTCCGGCAGAAGTAGAGCTGCTGATTGGTAATCCACAGCGCGCAAAAGATATTCTTGGTTGGGAGCCAAAAACCACGTTGGAAGAGCTGTGTGCCATGATGGTTGAAGAAGATCTGCGTCGCAACAACCAAGGGTTTTCTTTCTGATATGACGAATGGCAAAAAAGCACTGATCACTGGTATCAAGGGCTTTACTGGCCATTATATGGCAGCGGAGTTATCCGCTGCCGGATATGAGATTTTTGGCCTTGGCTCGTCACCATTCCAGCAGAGTGAAAATTACATTCAGGTCGATCTCACGGATGCGGCTCAGGTAAGGCAAGCCGTTGACAAAATTTCTCCTGATATCGTGGTTCATCTTGCCGCAATCGCTTTTGTTGGTCATGCGAATCCGAATGCCTTTTACGAGGTAAATTTAGCAGGAACGCGAAATTTATTGCAGGCCTTGGCCGATATGGCTAAAAAGCCCGAGGCCGTTTTAATCGCCAGCAGCGCTAATGTGTATGGAAACAACACGCCTGGAAAACTAAACGAAAGCACAACTGCTAATCCTGCCAACGACTATGCCGTCAGCAAACTGGCAATGGAATATATGGCGAAGCTTTTTCAGGACAAATTGCCATTAATCATTGCGCGCCCTTTTAATTATACCGGCGTAGGACAGGCGGAAAATTTTTTGATACCGAAAATTGTTAAGCATTTTCGTGAACGAAAAGAAGTCATTGAGTTAGGCAACATTGATGTCTGGCGTGACTTTTCCGATGTCCGCTTTCTGGCGAAGAGTTATGCAGCGCTGCTCTGCTCATCCGCCTCTGGCGAAGTTGTCAACGTCGCCTCTGGCGAGATGTACTCTTTGCGTGAGATAATTAGCCTGTGTGAAGAGATAACAGGGCACACTATTCGTATTGAAGTGAACCCGCAATTTGTCAGAGCAAATGAAATCAAAGAGCTTTGTGGTGATGTCTCCTTATTAAATCGTTTAACAGGTAACCAACTGCAAAAGGTTCCACTGAGAGAAACGCTGAAATGGATGCTGGAAGCAAAAAACTAAACGTTGTTTTTTCAACGGATTGCATTAAATATCCTTTGACCGGTATTGGCCGTTACGCGTTTGAACTTGCTAGTGAACTCCAGCGCCGTGAAAAAAAATTAACCTTAACTTTTCTTCATGGCACAAAAGTGCGTGACTCGCTGGCGGTTGCCAGTGAGTCCGCGCAGTCTGTTCAGTCTCTCAAACGTAAGCTCCAAAAAAGTAAAACGGTAAGTGAAATTTATCGGCTGACTTTTCCGATGATGAAGACGCTGGCGCTGAGAAAGTTCAAAGAACATATATTCCACAGCCCGAATTATTATTTGCCGCCAGGCGTTAAACATTGCGTTGCGACGTTTCACGATCTTTCGGTTTTTCACTGGCCGCAATTTCATCCGGCAGGACGTGTACACCTGATGCAAAAAGAGTTGAGAAAAACGGTGTCGCGGGCGTCTATGTTGATTACTGATTCACACTATACCAAACGAGAGCTGACTGAGTTTTTCACTATTCCCGATGAGAAGATCGCCGTCGCGCCTTTGGCCTGTAATAATCAATTTTATCCGCGCAGCGAAGCTGATGTTCAATCTGTTTTAAATGAATATCAACTTAACTGGCGGCGCTTCTTCCTTTATACCGGCACGATAGAACCCAGAAAAAATATTCTCACGCTGTTAAAGGCTTACGATCGTTTATCGCCGGATATAAAACGCGCATATCCTTTAGTCATCAGCGGCTATAAAGGCTGGGAAAATGAAGAACTCTTCCGGCTTTTTGATAAAGGAGCGAGGGAAGGGTGGCTGAAATATCTGGGGTTCGTTCCTGGCAAGCATCTGCCTGAACTCTATAGCGCGGCAACCAGCTTTGTATTCCCTTCTATTTATGAAGGTTTCGGCCTGCCGGTACTTGAAGCAATGGCGTCAGGCACGCCGGTCATTTGCTCAAATGCAACATCCTTACCTGAAGTTGTGGGCGAAGCGGCATTAATGCATGCGCCTGAGGATATAGATAAATTGACCCTGTATCTTGAAATGATGACAGATGACGTCGGTAAAAAGCAGATAATGATAGAGTCAGGACTTGCTCAGGCTCAGCAATTCTCATGGTCATACTGCGCAGACAAAACTATAGAAGCCTATGAGCAGGTTGCTAAATTTATATGATCAAAGTTCTACACTGTTACAAAACATATTATCCTGATACCTTCGGCGGCATTGAGCAGGTAATCTACCAACTGGCTGAAGGCGGCGTAAAGGAGAATATTGAATCAACTGTGTTAACGCATAGCCCTGGTTTCGAAAATAAAATTTCGAAGCTGGATCATCACACTATCTATCGGGTGAAAACGCTGTATGAATTCGCCTCGACGCCATTCTCTTTTTCAGCAGTATCAGAGTTTAAAAAACTGGCGCAAGACGCGGATATTATTCATTATCATTTTCCCTATCCATTTATGGATTTTATGCATTTCGCTGCGGGGATAAAAAAGCCCACGGTAGTCAGTTATCATTCTGATATCGTTAAGCAAAAAGCGTTGCTCAAGCTCTATACGCCGCTGATGAATCGCTTTCTTACTTCCGTAGATCGCATTGTTGCTGCCTCGCCTAACTATGTAGAAAGCAGTCCAATTTTGCAGCAATATAAAGAGAAAGTTGAAGTCATTCCGTACGGTCTCGATAAAGACTTTTATCAAAATAATGATCCAACCGTAGTGGAAAAGTGGCGAGCACGTTTTCCCGAAGGTTTCTTTCTGTTTATCGGCACGTTTCGCTATTATAAAGGGTTACATATCCTGATTGAAGCGGCGCAAAACAGTCATTATCCGATTGTTGTAGTGGGTGCCGGTCCAATAGAGGAAGAACTTAAAGCACAGGCGCAACGGCTGGGAGTAGATAAAATTTATTTTCTCGGCGCGCTTGGCGATGACGATAAGTCAGCGCTTTTACAGCTTAGTACTTGTCTGGTGTTTCCTTCTCATCTGCGTTCAGAAGCCTTTGGTATTTCGCTGCTGGAAGGCGCGCTTTATTCTAAGCCGCTTATTTCAAGCGAGATCGGCACAGGGACGACTTATATCAATATAGACGGTGAGACCGGGCTAGTGGTTCCGCCATCAAACCCACAAGCGCTGCGTCAGGCTATGGATAAAATCTGGCAAAATCCTAAACAGGCCAGAATCTACGGTGAAGCGGCACATGCTCGTTTTGAATCGTTGTTTACCGCCAGAAAGATGATTACAGGTTATACTCGTCTCTATAAATCCTTGTTAAATGTGTGAATTATTTTCAGATTATTTCAAGTGACTATCGCACCAATCATTACCTCTTATCGGCTATCCTGAGTTAACATATCGGTCACTTAGTGCAGGGTGTTACTGGTAACACTTCGCAAGACCACAGACAGGAGTATGTAATGTCCAAGCAACAGATCGGCGTTGTAGGTATGGCAGTTATGGGCCGTAACCTGGCTCTTAACATTGAGAGCCGCGGTTATACTGTGTCTATCTTCAACCGTTCGCGTGAAAAGACTGATGAAGTCATTGCTGAAAACCAGGGCAAGAAACTGGCGCCTTACTACACCATCGAGGAGTTTGTTGACTCGCTGGAAAAACCGCGTCGTATCCTGCTGATGGTACAGGCGGGTGAAGCAACGGATAAAACCATCGCTTCCCTGACGCCTCACCTTGATAAGGGCGACATCCTGATCGACGGCGGTAACACCTTCTATAAAGATACTATCCGTCGTAACAAAGAGCTGTCCGAGCAGGGCTTCAACTTCATCGGCACCGGCGTATCCGGCGGTGAAGAGGGCGCGCTGAAAGGCCCGTCCATTATGCCTGGCGGCCAGAAAGAAGCTTATGAGCTGGTTGCGCCGATCCTGGATAAAATCGCTGCCCGTGCAGAAGATGGCGAAGCCTGTGTAACCTATATTGGTTCGGATGGCGCAGGTCACTATGTGAAGATGGTGCATAACGGCATCGAATATGGCGATATGCAGCTGATTGCCGAAGCTTACGCACTGTTGAAAGGCGCGCTGGGTCTGAGCAACGAAGAGCTGGCGAAAACCTTTACCGAGTGGAATAACGGTGAACTGAGCAGCTACCTGATCGACATCACCAAAGATATCTTCACTAAGAAAGATGAAGAGGGTAATTACCTGGTTGACGTCATTCTGGATGAAGCCGCTAACAAAGGCACCGGAAAATGGACCAGCCAGAGTTCACTGGATCTCGGCGAGCCGCTTTCTCTGATCACTGAGTCTGTATTTGCCCGTTATCTTTCTTCTTTGAAGTCGCAGCGCGTTGCAGCCTCTAAAGTACTCAGCGGCCCGCAGGCCCAAGCCTTTACCGGCGACAAAGCTGAATTTATTGAGAAAGTGCGTCGCGCGCTGTATCTCGGCAAAATCGTTTCTTATGCGCAGGGCTTCTCTCAGCTGCGCGCGGCGTCCGAGCAGTACAGCTGGGATCTGCACTACGGCGAAATTGCGAAGATCTTCCGTGCTGGCTGCATCATCCGCGCTCAGTTCCTGCAGAAGATTACTGATGCTTACGCAGAAAACGCCAACATCGCTAACCTGCTGCTGGCACCGTACTTCAAGAATATCGCTGACGAATACCAGCAGGCGCTTCGCGACGTGGTGGCTTACGCGGTACAGAACGGTATCCCGACGCCGACCTTCTCTGCGGCCATCGCTTACTACGACAGCTACCGTTCAGAAGTGCTGCCTGCTAACCTGATTCAGGCGCAGCGTGACTACTTCGGTGCGCATACTTACAAGCGCATTGATAAAGACGGCGTATTCCATACGGAGTGGTTAGATTAATCTATTATGTCAGCCCATGTCATTTGGGCTGGCATTTTCTTCTTACAAAGAGCACTTTTAGCAGCTTTAATTTTTAATATAATTACTTTGTAAATGAATTTCAAATCCTAACTTTTAATTTGAAGATATCATGGTTATAAAAGAAAATTATAATATTGCCGTTGTTATACCTTGCTATAACGAAGGTATTTCTATCAGGAAAGTAGTTGCAGATTTCAAAAAATATTTACCTGAGGCTGAAGTTTTTGTTTTTGATAACAATTCAATAGATAATACTATCATTGAAGCTAGTGAGGCTGGTGCCAGAGTCTTTAGTGTTAAAGAGCAAGGCAAAGGAAACGTTGTGAGAAGAATGTTTGCCGATGTCGAGGCGGATATTTATATTATGATTGACGGGGACGCAACTTATGATGTTGCTTGTGCGCCAATTATGATTGAAAAATTAATAAATGAACGGCTTGATATGGTTGTTGGCGTGCGCAAACATGACGATAATCTCGCTTACAGACTTGGACATACCTTTGGTAATAAAATGCTGACCAGCTGTGTGAAGAGTATTTTTGGCGGCGATTTTTCAGATATGTTATCAGGTTATCGTGTTTTTTCTTCTCGTTACGCGAAATCTTTTCCAGCTATGGCAAGAGGTTTTGAAACAGAAACGGAGCTTACCGTACATGCTTTAGAATTGCGAATGCCTTATGATGAATATGAAACTTATTATGCCGCAAGGATGGAAGGCTCATCCAGTAAATTAAGTACTTATAAAGACGGTATAAAGATTCTAAAAATGATAATAAAGCTTTATTCCTCTGAAAGACCTTTGGCTTTCTTCGGTATAATTTCTGCCATCCTTTTTCTTGCAGGGATTTTGCTTTCACTTCCATTGGTTACATATTACTTGGAAACAGGACTTGTACCTCGACTACCAACCGCACTCTTATCAACAGGTCTCGTCATCATATCAACGCTCTCGTTTTTAGCGGGTTTGCTGCTTGAAAATGTTACTCTGTCAAGGAGAGAAATAAAACGGCTCGCATATTTGTCTGTTCCTGTTGTAAAGCGAGGGAAAAGTAATGCGGACAAAGACTAAAATACACTTTGAAAAAACATATGTTACTTTGGTATGCATTTTAACTAATTTATTTTTATTTCATAATTTCTTTTTTTCAGGGTTCAATCTCTTACTAGGAGATCGTTTCGATACTCTTATTGAAACGAATATTTTGCAGCATTGGTATAATTTTTTTACAGGCAATTCTCATTGGTCTACAGTCGGTTATTTTTATCCCTTCAAAAATACTCTTGGCTATAATGATGGCTATTTTTTATATGGAGTCATTTATTCTATATTTCGCTTTATAAATTTAGACATTTTTATTTCTGCAGAACTGGTTAATGTTTTTCTTAAAGTAATTGGCTACTTTAGCTTCTACTGGTTAACGAGAAATATCTTAAAATTTAACTTTTTACCTTCGATCTGTAGTGCTGTTGCATTTACGTTAGGTAATTCATTAATAATGCAAATGCCGCATGTTCAATTATTGAGCATTGCCTTTTCACCATTGCTAACTATTTTCATAATAAATTATGCTGCTGCGATAAAATATAACAAAGTAAGATCTGCTGTGTTAAATGGAAGCGCAACCTCAATGCTTTTAGCGCTTTGGCTATTTACCAGTTTCTACATGGCATGGTATTTTGTCTTGTTTTTTTGCATTGCTTCTGTTGTCTTTTTTATGTTATGTATAAGTAATAATCGTCTGAGGAGAGAGTTAGAATTTAAATTTAGCTTAAAATCGATTATCTTTCCGATATTAACGCTGGCAGTTTTTATTATCCCTTTCCTTAACGTTTATTTGCCTAAAGCAAATGAAACGGGTGGGCAAAGCCTTGATGCCGCTGAAACATATGCGCCACATTTGCTGAATGTAATCGATCCCGGTGCCACTAGTGTGATTTATGGGAAATTATCTGATTATCTTCTCAATGGCATACGTGGGCTTGATCGTACGGGAGAATTCAGCGTAGGACTTGCGCCTATTAGCGTAATGCTAGTAATATTAGCGACGATATTTCTTCTTTTTAAAAAGAAACAAAGCATTAAAACTGTTTTTTTTCTGACGCTTTGCTTTACTACTCTTTTTTTAGTTCTTCTTGTAATCAAAGAAGGTGATTTTTTCCTGTGGAAATACGTATGGAAATACTTTCCCGGTGCCAAAGGCATGAGAGTGACATCACGACTATGCTTGTACCTTATTTTTCCAGTCAGTCTAATATCTGCTTATTTAATGAATCTTGCTCAAAAAACTAAATACAAATCATTAGCGTTGTCTTTTTGTGTTATGGTTGTTATTGAGCAGTTAAATGTATACCCTAATGCTAATTTTAATAGAAAGACACAATTAGAGTTTGTAAAATCTTTACCACCGCCGCCAGCGGAGTGTAAAGCTTTTTATGTTATAGGGCAAAGGCAAAATGAATTGCCTAACAGCACTATAAATATTATGAATTCACTTTACCCTCATAATGTCGATGCCATGTTAATATCTGAATTGTTTCATGTCAGGACAATAAATGGTTTTTCAACTTTTAATCCGCCTGGCTGGGATTTTGCCAGAGATCCTTTATCAACTTATATGAATCGAGTTCAAAAATATATTAACGATTACCATATTCAAGATGGGATGTGTCAATTTGATCTTGAGAGATTAACATGGGCATTTTTTGTAAAGAAATAGCGGTTTTTGTTTGTAAGATTGTCAAGGTTTAAAGTTTATAATTTTTTATGTCTAAGAAACCATTCATGTCACACATTATTTTAATTT
Organism: Pantoea osteomyelitidis; assembly: GCF_044342975.1. Classification (NCBI taxonomy): domain Bacteria; kingdom Pseudomonadati; phylum Pseudomonadota; class Gammaproteobacteria; order Enterobacterales; family Erwiniaceae; genus Pantoea; species Pantoea osteomyelitidis. The sequence continues at coordinate 1,566,154 of NZ_JBGFSN010000004.1, read as the reverse complement.
ATTTTTTATCCTTTTGCGTTCCAATGAATGGAATAATACATATCTTTACTTAAAATCAGAGCTTAGAGATTCTGCATTAAATGAAAAATTAGTGAGAGTGATTAAAAGATTATTGCTCTGGCAGAGTTGCAAGTAAATATTAGTAAGGTAAGTATAGATTATGAAGTTATGCTAAAAGTTTACTAGGGAAAATTTTTTCCTTAATAATGTTTAAAGAAGGGCCCTACTTGCTCTGGCTCGGTATGGTTTAACCCTCATATTGATAATATCATAGGGCATAGTATGCCCTTTTTATCTAAGGTGAATATGAATATTTTTCTTTTTGCTGTAATTGGGGCCATAGGTTTTATTGTCGATTCTTCTATGCTCTACCTTCTTAAACATAGCTTTGGTTTTTATTTTGCAAGATTAATTTCTTTTATTTGTGCAGTGATGGTTACTTGGTTTTTCAATCGAGTCTTAACGTTTCGAGGTAGAAAATCAGGTTGTAGCAAAAGGCAAGAGTTTTTTCTATATTTCAAATTTATGCTTATTGGCGGCAGTATTAACTATTTTTCTTATGCTTTATCAATTTCATTTATTTCAGTTACTAGATCTTATCCTGTATTGGCCGTAGCGATAGGAAGCTTCGCAGGACTAACTGTTAACTACTTGACATCAAAATATTGTGTCTATAAATTTAACTAACTATTTTCTTTGTATAATTTTTCTAGGTAAAAATCGTGAAGCTTATTATTCAAATGCCCTGCTATAATGAATCGGGAACGCTTGCCATTGCTCTTGCTGCTTTACCACGGCAAGTTGAAGGTTTCGATAAAGTAGAGTGGCTAGTAATTGATGATGGTAGTAAAGATAATACAATTGAAGTTGCTAAACAGTGTGGAGTTGATCATATTGTTCAGCATATGGGTAACAAAGGACTAGCAGTCGCATTTATGACTGGTATCGATCACTGTTTAAATTTGGGTGCTGATGTTATTATTAATACAGATGCGGATAACCAGTATGACGCCACTAATATTCCTGATTTAGTCAGACCTATTCTCGAAAGAAAATATGAGATGGTTATCGGCGCAAGACCGATTACGACAATTGAGCACTTTTCACCCGCAAAAAAAATTTTACAAAAATTAGGAAGTTGGGTTGTACGAGGTGCCAGCAAAACCGCTATTCCTGATGCTCCCAGCGGGTTCAGGGCAATCAGCCGTAATGCTGCGCAAAAACTTATCGTGTTCAGCGAATACACTTATACCCTTGAAACTATTATTCAGGCTGGGCGTAAAGATATTGCTATAACCTCTGTTCCCGTTAATGTTAATGAAGACCTTCGCCCCTCTCGGTTAGTAAAAAGTATACCTTCTTATATTCAAAGAAGTATTTTTACAATAATTAGAATTTATGTGATATACCGACCTTTTAAATTCTTTATGTCAATAGGTATAGTCCTAATGTTGCTTGGTATATTGATAAGCATCAGATACATGTATTTTTATATATTTGAAAGCGGACAAGGTCATATCCAGTCACTTATTCTCTCAGCCATACTGCTCATGATGGGATTCCAGACTATTTTGGTGTCTTTTTTGGCCGATTTGCTTGCTGCTAATCGAAAGCTTCTAGAAGATATAAGGGAAAGACTAATAAAAAGAATAAACTTTCGAAGGAAGTAAATACTTGAATGACATCTATGAAACACTATGTCTTAGATGTCATCTAAAAAGAAATTAGTTTAGAATCCATTGCAGGATGGTGTAGTGAAAAAAATCTTCAATCTGGTAGGTTTCGTTATTACTCTTGCGTCCGTTTACTTTCTGTATGGAAAATATCAGGATTTAAATGGTACAATTAATTCTATCACCGATTCACATCTGGCTACTTATTTTTGGATGCCATTTATTTATGCTTGGAGCGCAATGTTCCTTGCACTTGCATGGGGTAATATAATTTCTAACCTAGATTATAAACTGCCAGTAAAATCTTATCTTGCAATTTACGGTATTTCGCAAATTGGAAAATATATACCCGGAAATATATTCCATTATGTAGGGAAACAATTTTTGGGTGTAGCGTACGGTATACCAGCGAAAAAATTAGCTAAGTCACAGCTTTATGAAATTTTCCTGCAGTTATTATCTGCGCTTGGGTTTGCAGTATTTATAGGCTATAGCTGTCTATTCAACGAGCATGGGATCTATGCTTTTTCATTGATGGCATTAAGCAATTTTATTATTTATTTGACTGTGTATTTTTTTAAGAAAAAAACAATTATTTCTCTTTTCTTCTATATGATTTTTTTATGCGTCCTCGGAGGTTTGTTCGCAGTGGTGCTAAAAATAGTAAGCCACTTTGATTACGATGCAGAAAGTTTTTTCTACATTATTTCAGCATTTTCCACGGCATGGCTAATCGGTTTTGTCATTCCGGGGGCGCCAGCTGGAATTGGCGTTCGTGAAACAGTTCTAATTTTTCTGTTGTCTCCGTCTGGCTTGGCTGAGCATGATGTTTTTACCTCAGCAATTCTATTTCGTATAATTTCAGTTTGCGGTGATTTTATCTTTTTCTTTTTTGGATCTTTTTTATTTTTTTTAAAAAAGGATTAGTTCTGTGACTTTTATGAAAAAAAATATTTTTTTATTTTATCTTTATGGTTTTATTATTTTTTGTTTTGTGCTAATTATAAATGGAATCATTCCCTTTTATTCAATTCCAGCCAGAGATCAGGCAATATGGGCATTAGGGTTTGCAAAATCATTATCCCATGGGCCAATTTATTCTGTTTTTTCTACTGATTTTGGCTACCCCATACCTGCTGCAATATCTTTTGGCCTACCTGCTGTCATAAATATGTCATGGCTATTGAGGTTTAGTTTTGAGCCTAAGTTAGCTTATGATCTTGTTTTTTCAGCTTGGTTTCTCATTTCTTTTATTGGGGGTTTCCAATTTTGTAAATATTATGGGTTAAAAGGTATTAATGCTTTCTTGTGCGCAGCGCTATGGCTCATTACACCGGTTGTAGTGAATCATGCTAGCTATGGAATGTTGTCTCTTGGGATGGCATTATTGCCGTCCTATTTTTATTGCTGTGTATTATTTTCCCGTGAAATTAAAAGAAAATCATTAGATGTAATGCTCACCCATAGTCTTTATGCTTTCGCTGCCATAATCTCTATATTTATGGATGGTTATACTTTTGTTATTTTTGCTGTTATGAGTTCATGTTTTCTTTTGTTTAATGCCGCAAAAGGAAAATGTGAAAATATTTCAAGAACAGCTTGGTTTTTCTTTTATCACTTTTTCGTTTTTTCCATAGCATATCTTCTTTATAGTGCTTTTATTGGGAAAAGTAGTTATACCTTTTCCGATATGGACTTCTTTCGTGGTTGGGGAGTAGATCTTTCTTATTTGTTTATTCCTACAATGCATACGCATTGGCTATTTGATACCCTCCATTTTTACCTACCACGCTCTACAAAAAATCATTATGGAGATGATTCAGTCTGGATTACTAGCTTTATATTGCCTTTGATATTGATTATGCCTGTTGCTATTTACTGGGGTGTCAAGAAAAAATTGGATAGTAACTGGCTCCTGTGCTTTTTCCTTTTTTCTGTGGGTATGTATCTTGCCTTGGGGCCATCATTCAAATTATTTTCTTTAAAACCTATAGGTTGCGGCAGTTGTTTACCGCTTATGCCTGCAAGCGCAGCTTGGTTTGCTACAGGCAGTGCTTTTATTTATCAGCATGTGCCTGGTATAAATGTTATGAGAGCAACTTATCGATGGATAGCCTTATCTTTTATGATGTCTTGGTGGATGCTTATCTTAGTGCTAAGCACTGTTTTTTCTAAAAAGATCAAGCTTTGTATTCTTGTTTTTATGCTGATTGCATATATGCCTGCATTGCCTAGTAAGCTTGCGTCCGGTAATAATCAATATAAAGCATTTGACAATATTAATGATTATTTGATTCAGCCTTTGAGAGAGGATTTACATGGTGCTAAGACAATAGCATTTATTCCGTGGGGGAATGATTTTTTTGCTAACTACCTTGCTCCCATGCTAGGTAAGCGTACATATAATATTGGCGGAGACAAGAACCTAGAAGCTGCTTGGCCGCATTGGCCAATAAATATGCGTCCTCTCGCTAATAAAATTGATAAAAATAATGCTGGTTATATTGTTAAAATGCTCTCTACCGGTGAAGCCGATGCTATCATTATTCCTTACTTTGATATGATTTGGCGTGCAGGTACAATTAAAAATGATGCTGGTGAACTAGTAAATCTAACAACTAAAGGAAAGGCTACTAAATGGATTTCAAATATACACAGGGCCGAATTTTTACCAGTAGTAATGGCCCTTCAAAAAGAAAAATATCTTGATATAAAAGATAACCTTTTATATGCAGTTGTAAGACTGAATAATAAAGGTATCGCTTATCCAGTTAATTACGCTTTGAATGACTATAAAAATTTTCGCCTAACCGGGCAGGGCTGGTATTTAGCAGAGCCCGATCACGTCTGGTCTTACCCTGAAGCTACGCTAAACCTGCCAATCGATGCGGACAAAGGGAGTAAACATACGGCAAGAATCCATTTTTCTGTTTTTGGTGCCACGCCTTCGAAACCCAAATCAGTTATATTCACTTCCTCTGCCGCTCCAGGCTTTGAAAAGACTTTAATTTCTAAAGGAGGTGAGGAGATTTTTGATTATGAATTTACACAAGGTGCGACGATAAGTCAGTTACATTTAAAAGTCCAAGGTGCAATCTCCCCTAAGGATTTGAACCTGCCTGATGATCGTGTGTTAGGTATTTATCTGACAAAGGTTGAAATGTTTGATAATTGAGAACCGGGGCTGCTTGGCAGCCCTTTTTTAAGGTAGCTAATGATTTACCCCACCAACAAATCCCCACTTCTTCCCGCATCTTCCCCTGCCAGCCGCACCACCAGCATGCCCGCAGTAGCAAAGCGCACCCAATGTCTGGCATAGATCAATCCACCAAACTCGGCGATCAGCGGCGTGATCTGATCGGTAATCGGGTCCACAATCTCCGCCACCACTTCACCCGCTTTTACCCATTCACCTAACTTGCGACGATGCAGAATCAGGCCGGAATGCGGCGCATGAAGATACTCACAGCCAGCCAGAGGCGTAGCTTTGTTCTGCAAATCGGGTAAGGGTTGAACCTCGTCGTTGATAAATTCGCCGTCCACCAGCGCCTGAATAATCGCTTCGGCATCCTGTTCAGCCTGCTCTGGAGAAACATCGCGTACGCCGCGCAGCTCCAGCGTGACCGGCAACAGTCCCTGCGGAATCGGATAGTCGTTACCGAAGCGTTGTTTCAGCGTCAGCCAGGGTTCGCAGCAGGCTTCATCAAAGGGTTCGCCGCCAGAGATTTCCGCCAGCAGATGCGCCTGGCTTCCCAGCCTGCGCGCCAGCGGTTCAATATGCGGCCAGGCCTGCGGCGTTGTATAAAGATGCGGCAACGCTTCCCAGTCACAATGCAGATCAATCATCAGATCCGCCTGACACGCCATCCGCATCAGCGTGAATCGCTTCGCCTCAAGCTCGGTGTGTGGTATCCGGTCACGGAAATGACGATCGATGGCGTCACGGATCAGGCGCTTATTCTCCGCTTCGCTTTGCGTCAGGGTGTCTGCCAGCGTCTGCGCCAGTACTTCGCCCAATGCGGGAAACTGACGGTTAAAATCCTGGCCGGAAAGGGTATGAAAACGTCCCAGATGAGTGCCGTGCCAGTGCTGAGCCAGCGCCAGCGGGTTCGCTACCGGAACCAGCGTAATACAGCAATTCAGCTTGCCGGCAGACTCAAGCGCCTTCAGACGCTGTTTCAGATACCAGGCGACCGCCATGCCCGGCAGCTCATCGCCATGTAGTGCCGCCTGGATATAGACCTGACGGTCACACTCTTCACCAAAATGAAAGCTGATAATTTCGCTCTGGGTGCCCAGCGAGGCAGAAAGCAGAGGATGATGTTGTTGTTGCATGACAGTAGGGCAGTCTCACAATAGGGCAAAGCGCCAGCGATGCGGCTGCCCGCGCTTTTGCTGAACAGAAAAAGAAAAGTATAGTGCCGCTTTTAACGCAGGGCGGCGTAAAAAGCCGCCCTGGTTATCATTGCTGAATAGAAATGTCGGTAGCGAAATACTTTTTCTGAATCTTGTCGAAGGTGCCGTTCTTTTTGATTTCCGCAAAGGCGTTGTCCAGCGCGGTTTTCAGCTCGCTATCGTCTTTACGCAGCCCGATGGCCGTGCCGGGACCGATAATTGGATCCTGCACAATCGGGCCCGCCAGTTCAAACGCCTGGCCCTGAGGCTGTTTCAGGAAGCCGTTCGCCGCCTGAGCCGCATCGGTAAACACCGCGTCAAGACGTCCTGCAACCAGATCGTTTTCAACCTGAGCCTGATCGCCATAAGGCACCACGGTGACGCCGTGCGGCTGCCATTTCGCCAGCGCGTAACGCTCCTGAACCGTGCCCTGTTCAACGCCCACGGTTTTACCCTTCAGCGAGTCGGCAGTCGGCAGCAGACCGGAACCTTTGCGCGCAATCAGCTGCGTATGGGTGTCATACAGCGGCACGGTAAAGTTGATCTGCTTCAGGCGCTCTTCCGTAATTCCCATATCTGACAGGATGGCGTCAAATTTACGCGCTTTCAGTGCCGGGATCATGCCGTCGAACTGGCTCTCAACCCACACGCATTTGGCCTGCATCTGTTCGCACAGCGCATTACCGAGATCGATATCAAAACCCACCAGTTTTCCCTGCGGCGTTTTTGATTCGAAAGGAGGATAGGTGGCATCAACAGCGAAGCGCACCTGGTCAATTTTTGCCTGCGCGCCAAACGCACAGCCTGCCATTACAGCTATCGCCAGCGTCTGACGCAGACGTGCGGAGAACTTCATACTTGCCATAAGATCGGTCTTCTTTTTGTCTTGTTAAAGCAGGAAGAGTACCTGCCAGCTGCCGGGATGGCAATGGCCGGGTGTTCAGACTGGCACTACCAACGTGGTGGATTTTTAAACAGGCGGAGCTGATTCTGCCGCGCTGTAATATGCTTAGATTGTTGAGGCATACATGCAGCCTGGAGACCTTTATGAAGCAATTGAGCCAAAGCAGCCAGCCCCAAGCCTTATCTCTCCGTGACAAAGAAAATCCAGCAGACCACAGACCCGAGTTTACCACTATTTACGCTTACGGCTCACCGACCGGCTCAGCTTATGGCGAGCTTGTCTTTCAACCCGATGGCGAAATCTATGGCTATGGCGATGATAACCTATGCGCCTGGATAATGGCGGGCAGTGAATTATGTTTACTGGATCAGGAAGGCGATATCGCCAGCCGCTTCAGACATATTGCGGAAGGCATCTGGCAGGGGCGGGTAGAAAACCAAGGTTTCCCGCTTTACCTGTTGCCGCTGCTGAAAACCGATGCGCATAGCGACGCCGGGGAATATCGCTGTTCTGGTTTCCTGGTCAACAGCATTCCTAAATCCGGCACCTATTTTCTTGAGGCGGCGCTCAAAGAAGCGGGTATTCCTTCTCTTCGTCTGCATCTTTCCGGGACGAATATCATTGATGACTACAGACAACTCCCGGACGATGAGGTGCACGTTAATCCGAAACAGTGCCGGGTTAATTTTCCGGTTGACCTGGTGACCCGGTTACTGAAGGGACGGGCAGTAGTCGGGCACATTGAATCGCCGCTGATGCTCGATTTTATTCGTGAGCAGGATATCTGCATCTTTAATCTGCGTCGCAATTTAAGAGATGTACTGGTGAGTCTCTATCGCTTCAAATATAAAAAAGTGAAGCCCTGCGACGAGGTTGACGGCTACTGGCGAGAAATGAGCGAGCAGACCCGGTTTATCGCTTTTTTAATGACCTATTCCGCCTGTGATATCGCACATATCAAAGAGATCGCGTTGATGATGCTGAGCGATGATGAAAGCATTCCGGTGAAGTATGAAGAGATGTGCAGCGACAGCTTTTCTGAAGAGGTGAAAGCGAAGCTTAACAGGCTGAAACCGGGTTTTGCGCAACAGCTTTGCGCCGCGCTGATGGCGCAATATGGCAAAAAGAATCCCACTTTTTCCGGCACCCGCTCAAACTGGCAGGATTACTGGAGCGAAGATGCCGAAAAATATTTTGTGATCAGCGGGTTGAAGGAGATTAACAGCCAGCTTGGCTATGAATGACCGCTGGGGAGATCGTCACTGGATGATGTTTACCACTTCAGCCTGACAGATACGCCGGTAGTCCGTGGTTTTCAACACCACCGATTTATCAAGACGTCCGGCATTGAAGGCGATCTCTTCATAGCGTTCAAACAGCAGCGGATCGACCACCAGCTTCAAATCGCTGTGAAAGCTGAACGGCGGTATCGCGCCAAACACGCAGCCGGTCAGAGAATCCACCTCCGCCGGGCTGGCAAGCGAGGCGCGCCTACCGCCGACTGCCGCGGCGACTTTGCCGAGATCGGCCTGGCGATCGGCAGGTAAGATCGCCAGCACATGCTGTTTTACGCCGTTGCCCTTCACATGACACACCAGCGCCTTGGCGCCCTGGCCCACGTCGGTGCCGCGAATCGCCGCCACCGCTTCGCATTTGCCGGTGGCTTCATGTTCCATCAGGCTGTAATGTGCGTTGTGCTGTTCCAGTAAAGCGATCAGCTTTTCATGAGTGGTCATCGGGTTCTCCGGTCTCCGTTAATTGATTTAACAGCTGCTTCATCATGCCGTTCTGGCGCGGCAACAGGCCAACTTTTAGCCCCAAAGGTTTAAATGCCCGGTTTAATGTCGTCAGCGATGCGCTCTCTTTGTTCTGTTCAATATCCGAAAGCGTGCGTCGACTGATGCCTGCAAGCGCAGCATAGCGCTCCTGAGAGAAGCCCAGCACCTGCTTTCGCAACGACTGAAGCAATTCTCCGGGGGAGATATCATCTTTAAACAGACGCTGTAGTTGTTCCAGCAGCATGGCTTCCCGATCAAATGGCGATAATGGCTTCATTGTAATCTCCATGAATCGATACGCTGATCGAGATAATCAAAACCCATTCCCGGCATGTTAATAATGGAAGAGGGCACGCCGCGTTCCTGTAGCCGTGATTTCAGTCCGATCAATTTTTCTGCCAGCGCTGCTAATGCCTGTATCAGCGTTTGGGGAGGCACAAGATCAGCCAGCGCATCGGCAATTTTTGCCCACTGGTAGTAACCCCCTTCTTCAAATGGCGATCCCCACTGCGTGGTGCGGGCAATACCTTCCGGATCGGCTTTCATCGGCGCGAAATCAAAAACCGGTGCTAATCCCATACCCTCTGTTTTTTTCAGAATTGCACTATTACGCCCATGGTTATCAGAATTGCCGAAAGCGATATTCAGCATGTCTCGCTTTACCCACTCAATCACAAAGGTTTCCCGGTCACTCTCCTTCAGTTGAAGCAGTGCTACCAGCTTGCGAATAATATCGAAGTGATTGAGATAACTACCGGGGGGCTTTTGCAGTAGCGAAAAAACTGACTCCAGACCATACAAGGTTTTTTCCCCTGCGATGAATTCCACATCAAAACGGGGAAGCCACAAAGAGGGGTAGCGACTGCCTTCCTGCAAACGCATCTGCGTGGTATCAATGGTAATAACCCCGAGGGCGCTGAGCTCATGATAAAAATGATACTCGGCGCGCAAAATGTCACAATCAATCGCGCTGCGCGTGCCGCGCGGATATTTCACCAGATAATGTGTATCCTGGTTTTGCAGATCGTCCTGCCAGGTATCAATCCACACTTCATTTTCAGGTGAGCAGCGCAACAGCAGTTTAGGTGCCTCACCGCCTGCGCCGGTTGCGCCGCCGCTGGCTGCACCCATCTGCTGTGCGTATTCAAGAAAGTCGGTATCGCGTTCCGTTGCCCATTCCACTGGGAAGCGCCTGTCGCGAAGCGTGCTCTGACGAGGTAATTCGGGTAAAGATTCTTTAATGCGCAGGTTGCCTACGGGTGCGATAGTGCCGGATTTCAACAACTGGTAATCCTGCTCGGCAGGCGATTTGCCCTGAAGCCCCAGATGATTAATCCAGTAGCGGCGGCTGGCACCGGCAGGCATGATGTCGTCCAGAAAACCGAACCATGGCTGAGCATGATGGCTGCCTATCAGGCTGACCGGACAGTGCAGGCTGCAACTTGCCAGATCATTCCGATCAAGATAATCCAGCGCATAGTTGAATTCATAAGCCAACATTGTCTGGCTGTTGCGTCCTTTACGCGGTTCCTTAATATCCAGCACCGCCGCATCATGCCAGTTGCTATCGATAAAAAGTTGGATGGTCAGCATAGCCCATACCGATTGAGCAGAATATTGCTCAATGTTAGCGGAGTTAGAGATTTTTGAGAAGAATTCTGCTCAAAAAAAAGCGAGACCGCCATTTTTGAGCAGAATTTTGCACAGGCGAGTTATTTATGGCGTGCGCGCAGGTTGTCGATAACCGCGCTCAGGTTGAGATCCTGATCCTGCAGCAGCACCAGCAGATGATACATCAGGTCAGAGGCTTCGTTGGTCAGCTCAAAGCGATCGTTCACCGTGGCGGCGAGTGCGGTTTCCACCCCTTCTTCACCCACTTTCTGCGCGATGCGCTTGGTGCCGCTGGCATAGAGTTTTGCGGTATAGGAGCTGGCCGGGTCGGCGCTTTTGCGTGACGCCAGCAGCTGCTCCAGCTGATAAAGAAAGGTCCAGTCTGCTGCTGCGGGCGAGAAGCAGCTCGACGTGCCGAGATGGCAGGTTGGCCCGATGGGGTTAGCCAGCACCAGCAGCGTGTCGTTATCGCAATCCGGCGTGATGCTCACCACATTCAGGAAGTGTCCGGAGGTTTCTCCCTTGGTCCACAGGCGATTTTTGGTGCGCGAGAAAAAGGTCACCTTGCCTTCGTTCAGGGTTTTTTGCAGGGCTGCCTGATTCATATAGCCGTGCATCAGCACTTCGCCCGAAACGCTGTGCTGGACGATGATCGGCATCATGCCGTCAGTTTTAACCCAGTCCAGGCGGGCCAGTTGTTCTTCAGTTAACACGGGCGAATCTCCACATCGTTCTCAATCAGAAAGCGCTTCAGCTCGCCGATATTAATAATTTGTTTATGAAACACCGAGGCGGCGAGGGCGCCGTCGACGTTGGCCTGCTCAAAGGCATCAAGGAAATGCTGCATCGTGCCCGCGCCGCCGGAGGCGATCAGCGGCACCTTGCACAGCTCGCGCACCTTCTTCAGCTGAACCAGATCGTAGCCGTTGCGCACGCCATCCTGGTTCATCATGTTCAGCACGATTTCTCCGGCGCCGCGCTTTTGCACTTCCTGCACCCACTGCTGGGTTTCCCACTGCGTCACCCGGGTGCGCGCTTCGTCGCCGGTGTACTGGTTAACATGGTATTTACCGCTCGCCTCGTCGAACCAGGTATCAATACCCACCACGATGCACTGCACGCCAAAACGGTCGGCAAGACGGTTAATCAGCTCAGGATCCGCCAGCGCAGGGGAGTTAATGGAGATCTTATCGGCGCCAAATTGCAGAATGCGCGCGGCATCCTCTTCGCTTTTAATTCCGCCCGCCACGCAGAAGGGGATATCAATCACTTCCGCCACGCGCGATACCCAGCTTTTGTCCACCACGCGGCCATCGGAGGAGGCGGTGATATCGTAAAACACCAGCTCGTCGGCGCCTTCCTGCGCATAGCGCTGGGCCAGCGGCACAATATCGCCAATGATCTCATGATTGCGGAACTGAACGCCTTTCACTACCTGCCCGTCACGTACGTCGAGACAGGGAATTATCCGTTTTGCCAGCATGCGATTGCCTCCGAAACCGTGAATTTTTCTTCCAGCAGGGCGCGACCGACGATCACGCCCTGCGCGCCGCTGCCGCGCAGGGCCGCGATATCCGCCAGCGAACCGATGCCGCCGGAAGACTGAAAGGCGATGGTGGGATAACGCGCCGACACTTCCTGATAAAGCGTCACGTTCGAGCCGCTCAGGGTGCCGTCGCGTGAGATATCGGTGCAGAGCACATGCTTCAGGCCGAACGGCTGATACTGTTCAATCACCTCTTCCAGCGTCACGCCAGCCGCTTCCTGCCAGCCGCTGATCGCCACCTCTTTGCGGTTGTCGGCATCAATGCGCACATCCAGCGCCAGCACAATGGCGTCCGGACCAAACTCGGTAAACCAGGCCTGCACCGCTTCGGGCTGCTTCACCGCCGTGGAGCCGACCACCACACGCGCCGCGCCCGCTTCCAGCAGCGCAGCCACGTCGTCGCGGCTGCGGATGCCGCCGCCTACCTGAACCGGAACCTTTACCCCATCCAGCAGGGTTTTCAGCAGCGGGATCTGGCGTTTCGCCGGATCTTTCGCGCCGGTAAGATCCACCAGATGCAGCACCTGCGCCCCCTGACGCTCATACTCCTGCAGACGCGGCAGCGGGTCGCTGCCATAATCGCGTTGCTGCGCATAATCGCCCTGATGCAGACGCACCACTTTGCCTTCAATTAAATCTAAAGCCGGAATAATCATCACATCTCCAGGAAATTTTTCAGCAGCTGCGCGCCCGCTTTGCCGGAGCGTTCCGGGTGGAACTGCACGCCGAAGAAGTTATCTTTCTGCACCGCGGCGGTGAAGGGGAGACCGTAATGGCACTGGGCGATAGTATTGGCATTTACCGGCATCGCATAGCTGTGGACGAAGTAGAAGTAGCTGCCCTCATCGATGCCGCGAAACAGATGATTACCCGCCTGCGGCACGATCTGGTTCCAGCCCATATGCGGCAGCGGCAGGCCCTGGGTATCCATCAGAGTAGCCGGTGCGTCGATGATGCCGAGGCCAGGCACGCCGCCGCTCTCGTCGCTGCTGCGGCCCAGCAGCTGCATTCCTAAGCAAATGCCCAGCACCGGCTGGGTGCAGGCTTTGATCAGATCAACCAAATCGCGCTCGCGCAGCTGATCCATCGCCGCCTGCGCAGTGCCGACGCCGGGCAAAAAAAGTTTGTCGGCACGCAGCACCAGGTCAGGGTCGCGGCTCACTTCCGGCACATAGCCGAGGCGCTCAACCGCCCATCTCACTGAAGAGAGGTTGGCGCAGCCGGTATCAAGAATCACCACCTTCATTTACAGCACTCCTTTCGAGCTCGGCAGAGTATTGCCCTCAACGCGGATTGCCTGGCGCAGCGTGCGGCCAAAGGCTTTAAACAGGCTTTCCACGCGGTGATGGTCATTCTTGCCTTTGGTTTTCAGGTGCAGCGTGCTGGCCATGGTGTAAGAGAGCGAACGGAAAAAGTGTTCTACCATCTCGGTGCTGAGATCGCCGACGCGCTGATAGTTAAACTCCGCTTTAAATTCCAGGTGCGGACGGCCGGAGATATCCAGCGCGCAGCGCGCCAGGCACTCATCCATCGGCAGCACAAAACCGAAACGGCCGATGCCGCGCTTGTCGCCCAGCGCCTTCAGCAAGGCTTCGCCCAGCGCCAGGCCGGTATCTTCCACGGTGTGGTGATCGTCAATATAGAGATCGCCTTTCACCTCGATGTTCATGCGGAAGCCGCCGTGCGTGGCGATCTGATCCAGCATATGGTCGAAGAAGCCGACGCCGGTATTGAATTTGCTGCCGCCTTCGCGATCCAGCCACACTTCAACCTGAATCTGCGTCTCTTTGGTGTTGCGGTTGACGATGGCGTGGCGGTCGCGTTGCGTCAGGCGCTGCCGGATGGTGTTCCAGTCCGCGCCATCCGCGCTATAGCGGATCCCCTCAATGCCCATATTATGCGCCAGCTCGATATCGGTCTGGCGATCGCCAATCACATAGCTGTGTGCGGTGTCGATAGCGCCTTCCGCCAGCCAGGCTTCCACCATTTTGGTTTTCGGCTTGCGGCAGTCGCAGTTGTCATCCGGCATATGCGGGCAGATCAGCACGTCGTCGAAGCGGATACCCTGCGAGGTGAGGATCTGCATCATCAGGTTATGCGGGCCGTCAAAGTCCGCCTGCGGGAAGCGGTGGGTGCCCAGGCCATCCTGATTGGTGATCATCACCAGCGTATAGCCCGCCTCCTGCAGGGCGAGCAGCGCCGGGATCACGTTCGGCTCAAAGGCGAGTTTGTCCATGCGATCCACCTGAAAATCCTGCGGTGGCTCGGAAATAATAGTACCGTCACGGTCGATAAAAAGCGTCTTCTGGCTCATGCTTGCTCCACAGGTAAGGCTTGCAGCGCGGCGATCAGCCGCTCGCATTCGTCACGGGTGCCGATGGAGATGCGCAGGCACCCCGCCAGGCCCCGGTTTTTGTTTTGGTCACGCAGGATAATGCCTTGATCCCACAGCGTTTTAAATACCTTTGGCGACTCGGTAAAACGCGCCAGAATATAGTTGGTTTCGCTAGGGAACACCCGCTCCACACAGGCAATCTGCTGAAGCTGCGCGGTGAGCCAGTCGCGGTTGGCGTTCAGCTCCGCGACGTGCCGACGCATCAGCGCAATTCCTTCTTCACTGAGCGCCTGTCCCGCCACGTCGGCCACCGGGGTCGCCAGCGGGTAGGGGGCGATTACCTTCATCAGCAGGTCGATTACCGGCTTGTTGGCAAGGGTAAAGCCGCAACGCAGGCCAGCCAGCGCAAAAGCTTTTGACAGCGTGCGCAGCACCACCAGATGCGGATACGCCTGCAGCCAGCCCGCCAGCGTTGCCTCAGGGCAGAATTCAATATAGGCCTCGTCCGCCACCACCAGCGCTTTACCGGCGGTCATCTCCAGCAGGGCACGGATATCTTCCCGGCTGATCAGGTTGCCGGTGGGATTGTTCGGGCTGCACATATAGACCAGCTTTACGCCGTCCAGCTGGTCAGCAATGGCGGGCAGATTGAGCTGCCAGTCCGGCAGCGCTTCCACGGTGCGGTACTCAATGCCGATGGTTTCGGCGCTGACGCTGTACATGCCGTAGGTCGGCGGACAGAAAAGAATGGCATCTTTGCCCGGCTCGCA
Organism: Pantoea osteomyelitidis; assembly: GCF_044342975.1. NCBI lineage: Bacteria > Pseudomonadati > Pseudomonadota > Gammaproteobacteria > Enterobacterales > Erwiniaceae > Pantoea > Pantoea osteomyelitidis. Next base: position 1,551,142 of record NZ_JBGFSN010000004.1, on the reverse strand, counting down.
GAAGGCGCGCATCAGCAGCTCGATCCCTTCATCCGCGCCGCGACACACCAGCACCTGCTCCGGCGTCAGGCCCGCATAGGCCGCGTAGCGATCGATCACCACTTTCGGCTGACACTCCGGGTAGCGGTTCAGCGTCTGCTGTGAGAGTTCAAAGGGTACCGGCAGCGGATATTCGTTGGCGTTCAGCCAGACATCGCCATTACCGCCCAGACGGCGCGCCGACAGATAAGGGGTTAACGCACGCACGTTGGCGCGCGCCAGATCTTCAATATTCACGCTCATGCTTGCTCCTTCAGGGCGGCGACGCGCAGGGTCACGGCATTTTTATGGGCTTCCAGCTGCTCGGCGGCAGCCAGAGTTTCGATGGTGGCGGCCAGATTGAGGAAGCCCTGCGGCGTCAGCTCCTGCACCGTCATGCGCTTCTGGAAATCGGCCAGCCCAAGGCTGGAACAGGTAGCGGTATAGCCGTAGGTCGGCAACACATGGTTGGTACCAGAAGCATAATCGCCCGCCGACTCCGGCGACCAGTCGCCGAGAAAAACCGATCCGGCGCTGGTAATGGCCTCAACCAGCTGGCGCGGCTGGCGCGTCTGAATAATCAGATGCTCCGGGCCGTACTGGTTGGAGATGGCCACGCACTGCGCCAGATCCGCAGCCACGATCAGGCGGCTGCTCTCCAGCGCCTGGCGCGCGGTGGCGGCGCGCGGTAGCTGGCTGAGCTGTTGTTCAACCTGTGCTGCAACGTCCTCGGCTAACTGACGCGACGGGGTCAGCAGAATCACCTGCGAATCGGGACCGTGCTCCGCCTGGGAGAGCAGATCGGAGGCGACAAACGCGGGCGTGGCGCCTTCATCCGCGATCACCAGCACTTCCGACGGGCCGGCAGGCATGTCGATCGCCGCGCCGTCCAGACGCTGACTCACCTGACGTTTGGCTTCGGTAACGTACGCATTGCCGGGGCCGAAAATTTTATCCACTTTCGGCACCGATTCGGTACCAAAGGCGAGGGCGGCAATCGCCTGCGCGCCGCCGACCTGGAACACCTCTTTCACGCCGCACAACTGCGCCGCGTAAAGAATCTCATCGGCGACAGGCGGCGGCGAGCAGAGCACCACGCGGCCACAGCCGGCGATGCGCGCTGGCGTCGCCAGCATTAATACCGTGGAGAAGAGCGGCGCCGAGCCGCCGGGAATGTAGAGGCCCACCGACTGCACCGGACGGGTGATCTGCTGGCAGCGCACGCCGGGTTGGGTTTCAATATCCACCGTCGCCAGCTGCTGTGCGTTGTGGAAGGTTTCGATATTGGCGACGGCGACCGCCATCGCTTGCTTCAGGGTAGTGCTCAGACGCTCGCTGGCGGCGGCGATCTGCGCGTCGCTGACGCGCACGGCGTCAACCTGAGTTTTATCAAAACGGGCGCTGAACTCACGCAGCGCGGCGTCGCCCTGTTTTTTCACTTTATCCAGCACTTCACCTACCGTCTGGCTGATAGCGTCAGAGGCGGAAATCGCCGGGCGAGTCAGCAGCGCCTGTTGTTCTTCGCGGCTGCATCGCTGCCACTCAATCACGGTATTAAATGCGCTCATCGTGTTACTCCATCATCTTCTCAATCGGCAGAACGAGGATAGAGCTGGCGCCCAACGCCTTCAGCTTCTCCATGGTTTCCCAGAACAGGGTTTCGCTGCTCACCATGTGCATGGCAACGCGGCTTTTGTCGCCCGCCAGCGGCAGCACGGTAGGGCGCTCCGCACCGGGCAGCAGGCCGATCACCTCTTCCAGACGATCGCTTGGCGCGTGCAGCATGATGTATTTCGATTCACGCGCTTTGATTACGCCCTGAATACGCGTCATCAGCTTGTCGATCAGCTCCTGCTTGGCGCCTGACATTTCGCCGTCGCGCTGGATCAGCACCGCTTTGGAGCGATAAATCACTTCCACTTCGCGCAGACCGTTCGCTTCCAGCGTCGCGCCGGTGGAGACCAGATCGCAAATCGCATCCGCCAGACCCGCGCGCGGCGCGACTTCCACCGAACCATTCAGCAGGCAGGATTTAAAGGCGACGCCCTGTTTATCAAGGTATTGTTTCAGCAGGTGAGGGTAGGAGGTGGCGATACGCGCCTTGTTCAGACACTGCGGGCCGCTATATTCATCATCCACCGGCATCGCCAGCGACAGGCGGCAGCCGCCAAAATCGAGACGGCGCAGGGTGAAATAGCGCGGGTCTTCGCCCTGAGCGCGACGGTCGAGCAGCTCTTCCTCCAGCACGTTTTCACCGATGATGCCCAGATCCACCACGCCATCCATCACCAGGCCGGGAATGTCGTCATCACGCACGCGCAGAATGTCGATAGGCATGTTCTCCGCAAACGCAATCAATCGCTGCTGCTGTAGGTTGATTTTAATGCCGCAGCGGGCCAGCAATTCGCGTGAATCATCGCTTAAACGGCCAGATTTCTGCATAGCTATGCGTAAGCGGGTGTTGTCTAACATAGTTCCTGTCCTCTTATCCAATCCTGTCTGCGGTACGTCAGTCCAAAAAAAAGCCCCCGGAAGATGATCTTCCGGGGGCTCTCTTTGCGTTCGCACCACTGGAAGATCTGAATGTCTCCCAGCACACATCGCCTGAAAGACTAGTCAGGATGATGGTGATGATGGTGGTTGAACTGAACGCGTGTCATAAAAATTCCGTATGAATGAGTATTCATTTGTGTGCTGATTAACCTAGCGAAGATATGTGCTATTGGCAACCTTTTTTTAACTTCCCGCCGGAATTTACCAAAAGCGTTTTGCAGTGGCCTCTCTTCGTGACGCGCACTAAGATGGAGAATGTCTTTCAGCAGCATGGCAAGGAGTCGGTATGAAAAAAGTGGCGATTACAGGACTGGGATGGCTGGGCATGCCGTTGGCGATGGCGTTGACGGCGCGCGGCTGGCAGGTTACGGGCAGCAAAACCACGCCGGATGGCGTGGAGGCAGCGCGCCGCTGCGGTATCGAAGCCTTTCAGCTGGAGCTGACGCCGGAAATGGAAATTGAGGCGGACAATCTGGCGCCGCTGTTGACGGTGGATGCGCTGGTGATCACCTTACCGGCCAGCCGTACCGCTGAAGGCGGCGAACGCTACATGCAGGCGGTGCAGAACATCGTTGATAGCGCGCTGGTTTATAAAATCCCGCGCATCATTTTTACCAGTTCGACCTCCGTATACGGCAACGCGAGCGGCGTGATGAAAGAGAACAGCCCGCTACAGCCGGAAACCGTGGCGGGCAAAACGCTGGTGGAGCTGGAGAGCTGGCTGCACGATCTGCCGGGCACCAGCGTGGATATCCTGCGTCTGGCCGGGCTGGTGGGGCCGAATCGTCATCCGGGCCGTTTCCTCGCCGGGAAAACCGACGTCGCGGACGGCGCGCACGGCGTGAATCTGGTGCATCTGGACGATGTGGTGGAAGCGATTATGCTGCTGCTGCAAACGCCGAAGGGAGGGCACCTTTACAACCTCTGCGCGCCAAAACATCCGCCGCGCGACCTGTTTTATCCCTGCGTCACGCGCCAGCTCGGCCTGACGCCGCCGCAGTTTCTGCCCACCGACGGAAAAGACAGCGGCAAAATTATTGATGGCAACCGGATTTGCAACGAGCTGGGGTTTGAGTACAGCTATGCGGACCCGATTAAGATGCCGCTGAATTAAAGATGAGGCTTGTTATCCCGGCCCTGATTAACCGGCCGGGATAACAGGGGCGCGTTACAGCTCTTCGCTGTACTGCGGCACCGGATTACGGAAGCTGCGCGTCACAAACGCCAGGTAAATAATGCCAATCGCCGCCCAGATCAGACCCAGGGTCATGGAACTCACTTCCAGATTCACCCACAGCGCGCCGACCGTCAAGGCACCCAGCAGCGGCAGCAGCAGGAAGTGCACGTTATCCATCAGCGTTTTGTTGCGCTTCTCACGGATCCAGAACTGCGCAATCACCGACAGGTTCACGAAGGTAAAGGCAACCAGCGCACCGAAGTTAATCAGCGCCGTGGCGGTAACCAGATCGAAGTTGATCGCCAGCAGCGCAATGGCGCCGACCAGCAGCACGTTCAGTGACGGCGTGCGCCATTTCGGGTGGATATAGCCAAAGAAACGCTCCGGGAACACCCCGTCACGGCCCATCACATACATCAGACGCGATACGCCAGCGTGCGCCGCCATTCCCGATGCCAGAACCGTTACCACCGAGAAGATCAAGATACCGACCTGCAATACCTTGCCCGCGACGAACAGCATGATTTCCGGCTGCGACGAGTCCGGATTCTGGAAACGCGAAATATCCGGGAAATAGAGCTGCAGGAAGTAGGAGACCACGATGAAAATCAGGCCGCCAATCAATGCGGTGAGGAAAATCGCGCGCGGGATGGTGCGCTCTGCATCTTTGGTCTCTTCCGACAATGAGCTGATACCGTCAAAGCCGAGGAACGAGAAGCAGAGGATGGTGGCGCCTGTAATCATCGGCACCACATGCGCATCCGCCGACCAGAACGGACGCGAGCTGGTCAGCGTACCGGCGCCGGTACCGTGCGCCACACCGTAGATCACCATGCCGGTAATGCCGATCATCACCAGCACCTGAAGCACAACAATCACGCTGTTAAAGTTAGCGACGGTTTTAATGCCTCTCAGGTTAGAGAGCGTCATAAAGCCGACCAGCAGCACCACGAAAATCCATGACGGAATACCGGGCACCAGTGATTCAAAATAGCTTTTCGCCAGCAGGATGTTGATCATCGGCATGAACAGGTAGTCCAGCAGCGATGACCAGCCCACCATAAAGCCGACGTGCGGGCTGATCGCTTTCTGAGCGTAGGTGTAGGCCGATCCCGCAGAGGGGAAGCGGCGCACCAGCTTACCGTAGCTCACGGCGGTAAACAGAATCGCAATCAGCGCAAAGGCATAAGCGGTAGCGACGTGACCGCTGGTTAACCCGGAGACAATGCCGAAGGTATCGAACAGGGTCATCGGCTGCATGTAAGCCAGACCAATCATCACCACCGGCATCAGGGTTAAGGTTTTTTTCAGATGAGCACGCTGCGGTGCGGGTGAGGCGTTATGCGACATGGTTTTGTCCCCCGATAGCGGCAGACATCACATGAGTGGGAGTAAGCTGATGAGTCCGGGCAGCCGGCGCGGCGCCATAATCATCTCGTAAGCGAGTACCAGCTTGCGCTGGCGCACGGGTAAACAGCCCCATTTGGTATCCTCAATCTCACGCAAGCAGCGTGTTTTCTGGTGTATATCTATCCGGAACGGTTCCCGGCCTCGGTAATCAATCAGTGTAAAGAACATGCAAAAAAATAACCGGCGCGATAAGCGTCGGTTATGGTCTGTTTTTGCAGGGCGCATATTCTGCCTTAACTCACAGGCGAAAAACAAGATGTTGAGACCACTCTTTTATGCTGAAACCGCAGAAGGCTTTTATCAGGCGTTTTTCAGCATCCAGTCAATCTCCGTCGCGGTAATTAAACGTTCAAACTGCATCAGCTCATAGTGCTTGCAACTGTGCCAGACGACGCCAAAGCGTTCGCCAAGCAGTTTTTGCAGGGCAGCGCTGTTTTCAAACTCACAAAGCGCGTCGCTCTGGCGAATCGGCAGCGGTATGCCTTCCGCCTCATGGCCGTTGCCCTGCACCGGTTGCGGCAGCGGCAGCTGATGGTCGAGACCATGCAACAGACCGGCAAGGATCGCCGAGACCACCAGATAGGGATTCGCATCCGCCCCCGCCACGCGATATTCAATGCGTCGGTTTTCCAGATCGCCGCAGGGAATGCGCAGCGCCACGGTGCGGTTATTGTGGCCCCAGGAGGCGAGCAGCGGCACAAAGGATTCCGGTAAAAAGCGTCGGTAGGCGTTAACGTTAGGGGCGAGCAGCGCCATGGAGGCGGGCATCAAATCGATCATCCCGGCCAGCGCGCGTTTCAACAGCGGCGAATCGCTGCCGTCGTCGCTGGCGAAGGCGTTACGGTCAGCGGCATCCAGCATGCTGATATGCACATGCATGCCGCTGCCCGCGTACTCTTCATAAGGTTTCGCCATAAAGGTGGCGGTCATGCCGTGGTTTTCAGCGACCTGGCGTATCAGCCGTTTCAGCTGCACCGCATCGTCGCAGGCCTTCAGCACGTCTCGCGTGTGATGCAAGTTGATTTCGAACTGGCCTGGCGAGGCTTCCGCCAGCGCTCCGTCGGCGGGAATGCCCTGCAACTTCGCCAGCGCATCGATATCACGCAGCACATCAGCAAAGTGATCAAGGTTGTCGACGGAGTAAACCTGGCTTTGCATATTACGATCGTCGCTGCCTGGCGCGCACGGTGGCTGGATATAGCCTTCCGCATCACGCTTTTTATCCACCAGATAGAACTCCAGCTCTACCGCTACCACCGGAAAGAGTCCGCGATTACGTAGCTGTTGCCACAGCTGGTTAAGCACATTCCGGGGTTCAACGTCAAAGGGAGTACCATCTTGGTTGCGCATGGTGAGGAGAACTTGCGCGATGCGATCGGGGTCGGAAGCGGAGGGAATGAGCGTGCCGGCTACCGGTACACAGAGATTGTCGGGTTCGCCGAGCGACTGTCCCAGCCCGGCCTCTTCTACGGTATTGCCCAGGATGTCCATGGCAAACACGGATGCCGGAAAATAACACCCTTTTTCCAGTCTGGCCAGGGCCGAGACGGGAATGCGTTTACCACGAAAAACGCCATTTAAATCATTAAGAAGAATATCTACATACTGCGTTTCAGGATGGCGTTCCAGCCAAGATTTTACCTCAAGCTGGAACGCGCTGGTTCGTTTCTCTTCACTGTGTCGCGTGAAGTCTTCCACTTCCACCAGGTTCGTCATAAACCCACCTGCCTTTTACCGTTTTGATGGTTTGCGCAATGCTCAAAATAACAGCCACTCTTCAAACATAGCTCTAACACAAAAAGTGTGCAAATGTAACAAATCTGTTTGAAGAACAGCCAGCCGATTGCTAGATTGTCAATATATTGCACACTTTTACGCCAAATGTGCCTTGCCGGTGAAAATATTTAACAGCGATGCAGGGGGAAGAATGGGCATTATATTTGACAAACCCTTGATTGGCGTAGTGATGTGCCAGATTGATAAAGGCGGTCATCCCACGCAGACGGTACATAACAAATATTTTGAGGCCGTTATCCTGGCGGGCGGCGTCCCGCTGGCATTACCCCAGGGTCTGGTTGCCTCGCCCGATCTGTTAGAACGCGCCATGGCGGTGCTGGATGGCGTGCTGCTCACCGGCAGTACCAGCAATATTGAACCCTGGCATTATGGCGAGGAAGGCAAAGAACCCCATGCCGATCCCGGCCGCGACCAGCTAGCGTTTGGCGTGTTGACCAAAGCGATCGGCAAAAAAATGCCGATTCTGGCGATTTGCCGCGGCCTGCAGGAGCTGGTGGTGATCAACGGCGGCTCGCTCTGGCGTCAGCTGGCTCTCCAGCCGGGATTTATCACCCATCATGAAGATGGCACTCAGCCGCTGGCGCAGCAGTATGCGCCTGCTCACGAAGTGTTTATCACGCCGGACGGTCTGCTCAGCCGCCTGCTGAACGGGGCTGAAAGTTTGTGGGTCAATTCGCTGCATCAGCAAGGGATCCGTGAGCCGGGCGCGCAGCTGAATATCGAGGCGCGTGCCGCCGACGGGCTGATCGAAGCGGTCAGCCTGCGTCGTCACCCCTTTGCCCTTGCCGTGCAGTGGCACCCGGAATGGCAGGCGGCAGAATCCGCGACGTCGCGCCAGTTGTTTGACGGTTTTATCCACGCCTCGCTTTGTTATCACAAGGAAAAGCAATCATGAACGACGCTACGCTGGCGCCCGGAAGGCGCCTGTCGCAGATTCGGCAAGAGCTGGGACTCTCTCAGCGCCGGGTCGCCGAGCTGTCAGGACTGACTCACAGCGCGATCAGCACTATTGAGCAGGATAAAGTAAGCCCGGCGGTGAGTACCCTGCAAAAACTGCTGAAGGTGTACGGGTTGTCGCTTTCAGAGTTTTTCTCCGAGCCGAAAAAGAATGAACTCCCGCGGGTGATCGTCAGGCCGGAGGAGTTAGTGGAGCTGGGCGGTCAGGGCGTGTCGCTGAAGCTGATCCATAACGGCCAGGCGCAGCGCACGCTGGCGATGCTGCTGGAGACCTACGAGCCGGGCGCCAGTACCGGCGAAAAACTGCGCCACGCCGGGGAAGAGACCGGTACGTTATTAGAAGGCGAGATCACGCTGGTGATCAACGGGCAGAGTTATCGCCTTAATGCCGGAGAAAGCTATGTGATCGATACGGGCCTGCCGCACAGCTTTACCAACACGTCTGCCCGGCCGTGTCGCATCGTTAGCGCCCATACCCCCGCGAATTTTTGAGCGGGTTATCAATGAGCATGCAGGAGGTTGAGATGAACCATGTGGAAAGTTATTACGCAGCATCAGCCAACCACCATGCTCCCTGGCCGCCCCTGCTGGGCACCGTACACTGTGATGTCTGCATCATTGGCGGCGGTTTTACCGGTCTTTCCGCCGCGCTGTTTCTTACCGAGGCGGGATATGACGTGGTAGTGTTGGAGGCGGCGCGCGTCGGCTTTGGCGCCAGCGGCCGCAACGGCGGTCAGGTGGTGAACTCTTACAGCCGTGATGTTGAGGTGATTCAGCAGCGCTACGGGAAAGAGACCGCCCATATGCTGGGCAGCATGATGTTTGAAGGCGCGGATATTATCCGCGATCGCATCGATCGCTACGCCATCGCCTGCGACTATCGTCCCGGCGGCATTTTCGCCGCGCTGAATGCGCGCCAGATGAACCATTTACGTCATCAGAAAAAGTGGTGGGAGCGTTACGGCAACCATGAGCTGGAGCTGTTGGATGAGCGCAGCATTCGCCGGGAAATCGCCACCGATCGCTACGTTGGCGGCCTGCTGGATCGGCGCGGCGGCCACCTGCATCCGCTTAATCTTGCGCTGGGCGAGGCGGAAGCGATTCGCCGCCATGGCGGGCGTATTTATGAAGCGTCGCCCGCGACGGCGGTGCATTACGGCGAGCCGAATCGGGTCAAAACGCCGCAGGGCGAAGTAGAGGCGAAGTATGTGATTTTTGCCGGAAACGCCTATCTGCCTTCCCAGCTGGAGCCGCGCCTGAGCCGCAAAAGCATGCCGTGCGGATCGCAAATTGTCACCACCGAGCCGTTAAGCCAGGATCAGGCGTTGTCGCTGCTGCCCAACAATCACTGCGTGGAAGATTGTAATTACCTGCTCGACTACTTTCGTCTCACCGCCGATAACCGCCTGCTGTTTGGCGGTGGCGTGGTCTATGGCGCGCGTGAGCCGGAAGACATTGAAGCGCTGATCCGTCCCAAGCTCAGAAAAACCTTTCCACAGTTAGGGGAGGTGAAGATAAGCCATCGCTGGAGCGGCAACTTTTTGCTGACCATGACGCGGATGCCGCAGTTTGGCCGACTGGAAAAGAATGTCTACTACATGCAGGGCTACAGCGGGCATGGCGTCACCTGCACCCACCTGGCAGGCAAGTTGATTGCCGAGGTGCTGCGCGGCGACGCGGAACGCTTTGACGCCTTCGCCAACCTGCCGCACCTGCAGTTTCCTGGCGGTCGGCGCTTTAAGGTGCCGTTAACCGCGATGGGCGCGGTGTGGTATGCGTTGAGGGATCGGCTGGGGGTGTAGGTGCGGTGATGCACAGGGGCGAACCACGCTGTAACACCGGCGCCTGCTTACCCCGCCAGCGCCAGCTCCCAGCTTCCGTCACTTAACGTCGCCTGCGCGGCGCTGCTCAGCAGCCTGTCGGTAACGATAATATCGAACGTACTGAGCGGCAGAGCGAGGAAGGTGGCAATTTTGTTGTATTTCGAACTGTCGCTTAACAGCACGCGTTTGCTGCTCACCTCGTTCACCGTTTGCTTCACGATGATCTTATCTTCATCGGGCGTGAAAATACCGCGCGGCCCCCAGCAGGAGGCGGAGATAAACGCGATATCGATCGCCAGCTGGCGCAGGGTGCGGGCCGCTGCATCGCCGACGCAGGAGCGGTTTTCACGGCATAACGTGCCGCCGGTATGGATCACGCGGCAGGCGCTGGCATCAATAAACAAATTAGTGATGACAAAATCATTCGTTACCACCAGCAGATCGTCGCGATCCACCAGTTCACGCGCCAGCGCCAGCGTGGTGGTCCCGGCGTCCAGATAGATGCAGCTGTTACGTGGAATATGCCGGGCTGCCAGCTGACCAATCGCCGCTTTTTCCGCGTTGTACATAGCGGTTTTTGCCAGATGCGATGGCTCAGCCGCCAGACGCTCCGCCGAACGCACCCCGCCGGAAACCGACAGCACCGCGCCTTGCTCTTCAAGCTTTTGCACATCGCGTCGGATGGTCATGTGTGAAACGCCCAGCCTCTCTGTCAGCTCCGCAATGCTCACCACGCCGCGTTCAGCGACCAGCGCCAGGATCTGTTGATGTCGTTCAACCGGAATCACATCGCCTCCTTGATGATTACCATTTTTTCACATTGTAAGGAAAGCCAAGGTTTTCGCTATTAAAAAATCACAAACCGCTGGCCTGTTTTGCCCCTGTCTCCTCTTTTTCGCCATCCATCATGGTTTTTTCACCACTGACCTGTGAAGTAATGTGAAGTAAAGGCGAAATGCATGTTAATAAATGTGATGCAAGGCACATTTCTTCCGCGCCTTTCCTGCCAGGATTAACACTAACAAACAAATAATCACTTAATTTAACAGCGGAGGCAGCCAATGCTTTCATCAGTACGCAACATTTGTGTTATCGGGCTGGGTTCAATGGGCATGGGCGCAGCGCAATCCTGTATTCGTGCCGGTTTAAATACCTGGGGCGTGGATCTGAATCCTGCCGCATTGGAAACCCTACGACAGGCGGGCGCGCGCGATGCGCAGAATTCGGCGCGCACCTTCGCTCAGGAGCTGGATGCCGTGCTGCTGCTGGTGGTCAACGCTGCGCAGGTCAAGGCGATTCTGTTTGGTGACAATGGTCTGGCGGCAATGCTGAAGCCAGGTACGGTGGTGATGGTTTCTTCAACCATTTCTGCCCAGGACGCGCAGCAAATTGAACAACAGCTGGCGCAGCATCAATTGCTGATGCTCGACGCGCCGGTATCCGGCGGCGCAGCCAGGGCGGCCAGCGGTGAAATGACGGTAATGGCGTCGGGCAGCGACGAGGTATTTACGCTGCTGCAGCCGGTGCTCGACGCGGTGGCGGCAAAAGTTTATCGCGTAGGCAGCGAAATCGGCCTCGGCTCAACGGTAAAAATTATTCATCAGCTGCTGGCGGGCGTGCATATCGCCGTTGGGGCAGAAGCGATGGCGCTGGCGGCGCGCGCCGGTATCCCGCTCGACACCATGTATGACGTGGTGACCAATGCCGCAGGCAATTCATGGATGTTTGAGAATCGCATGCGTCACGTGGTAGATGGCGATTATAGTGCGAAATCCGCCGTCGATATCTTCGTCAAAGATCTCAACCTGGTGGCGGAAACCGCCAAATCGTTGCATTTCCCGCTGCCGCTGGCCTCCACCGCGCTGAGTATGTTTACAGAGGCGAGCAATGCCGGATATGGCCGTGAAGATGACAGCGCGGTAATCAAAATCTTCAGCGGCATTACCCTGCCGCAGGCGCAGGAGAAAGCATAATGCGGTTAGGTGTTATCGCTGACGACTTTACCGGCGCCACGGACATCGCCAGTTTTCTGGTGCAGAACGGGCTTTCCACCATTCAGTTTAACGGCGTGCCGGAAAATATAGAGAACATCACCGCTCAGGCGATTGTGATTAGCCTGAAATCGCGCTCTTGCGCTGTCGAATCGGCGATTGCTCAGTCGCTGGAGGCGCTGCGCTGGCTGCAACAGCAGGGGTGCGATCGTTTCTATTTCAAATATTGCTCAACCTTCGACAGCACCGAACAGGGCAACATCGGCCCGGTCACGGATGCGCTGCTCGCTGCGCTTGGCGAGACGCAAACAGTGATTTCACCCGCGCTGCCGGTTAACGGCCGCACCGTCTATCAGGGCTATCTGTTCGTTAACGACCAGCTGTTGTCGGAATCGGGTATGCGCCACCATCCGGTCACGCCGATGACCGACAGCAACCTGTTGCGTCTGATGGAGCGTCAGGCCACAGGCAAAGCGGGTTTGATCCCGGCTGCTCTGCTGGATCAGGGTGCGAATGCGGTACGTGAACAGCTTGCCGCCCTGGCGGCTCAGGGCGTGAATTATGTGGTGCTGGATACGCTGCATGAAACACATCTGCTGACGCAGGGCGAAGCGCTACGCGACATGCGGCTGGTGACTGGCGGCTCAGGGCTGGCTATCGGTCTGGCGCGGCAATGGGCCAGCGCGCAGCCCGCCAGCATGCAGGCGGAACAGGCGGGGCGGCCGCAGGGCGAACGCGCCGTGGTGATCTCCGGCTCCTGCTCACAAATGACTAACCGTCAGGTAAACGCGTATCGCCAGCAGGCACCGGCGCGCGAAGTGGAGGTGCAGGCTTGCCTGGAGCAGGGCGCAGCCTATGCAGAGCAGCTCTGTGACTGGGTTGAAGCTAACAGTCAGCAGCCGCTGGCGCCGTTGCTGTATGCCACCGCCGACGCCCAACAGCTGCAGGTCATTCAACAGCGCCATGGCGCCGCTCGCAGCAGCGAGGCGGTTGAACAGCTGTTCGCGGCCGTAGCGCGCGAGCTCAAGGCGCGCGGCTGGCAACGCTTTATCGTTGCGGGTGGCGAAACCTCCGGCGTGGTGGCGCAAAGCCTCGGCGTAACCGGATTTCATATTGGTCCCACCATCTCTCCCGGCGTGCCCTGGGTGCGCGATATCCATCAGCCGCTGTCGCTGGCGCTGAAGTCGGGCAATTTTGGTGACGAACAGTTCTTTACTCGTGCTCAAATGGAGTTTCCGCTATGACTGAACAACAGGCACGTCAGGAGATGGTGCAGCTCGGCGCCTCTTTCTTTCAACGCGGCTACGCCACAGGTTCGGCGGGAAATCTCTCGATGCTGCTGGAGGATGGCAATTTACTCGCCACGCCTACCGGCTCCTGCCTGGGCGAACTGCAGGCCGATCGCCTGTCGAAGGTGACCTTGCAGGGCGACTGGATTGAGGGAGATAAACCCTCCAAAGAGATCGCCTTTCACCGCGCGCTTTATCTGAATAATCCGGCATGTAAAGCGGTGGTGCATCTGCACAGCCATTACCTGACGGCGCTCTCCTGCCTGCAGGGACTCGACACGCAAAACTGTATCCGCCCCTTTACCCCTTACGTGGTGATGCGCGTGGGCGACGTGCCGGTAGTGCCCTATTACCGTCCCGGCGACCTGCGCCTGGCGGAAGATCTTGCCGTGCTGGCCCCGCGCTATCGCGCTTTCCTGCTGGCGAATCACGGTTCGGTGGTGATGGGCAAGTCGCTGCGCGAAGCGGCGGACAATACCGAGGAGCTGGAAGAGACGGCACGTCTGATCTTTACCCTTGGCGATCGCGCGATTCGCTATCTCAGCGCTGATGAAGTCGCGGAATTAAGGAGCTGATCATGCCAAAGTTTGCAGCCAATTTGTCCACCCAGTTTAACGAAGTGCCTTTTACTGAACGCTTTGCCGCTGCGGCGCAGGCGGGTTTTCGCGCCGTGGAGTTTCTGTTTCCCTATGACTATCCGACGGAACAGCTGAAACAGCTGCTGGAAGAGAACCAGTTGCAGCTGGTGCTGTTTAACACTGCGCCCGGCAACGTGGCGGCAGGGGAGTGGGGCGTGTCGGCAATTCCGGGACGCGAAGCGGAAGCGCGCGCCGATATCGATCGCGCGCTGGACTATGCGCTGGCGCTCAACTGTCCGCAGGTGCATATCATGGCGGCCACGGTGCCGCCGGGCGCCGATCGCGAAGCTTACTGCGCCACTTTTATCAGTAACATGCGCTATGCCGCGGAGCGTTTCGCGCCGCACGGTATCAATCTGCTGATTGAAGCGCTCAACCCGGCAACCAAACCCAACTACCTCTATGCCAGCCAGTATCAGACGCTGGAGATGGTTGAGCGTATCGATCGCCCCGGTATCTTTACCCAGCTGGATCTGTTCCATGCCCAGCTGGTGGATGGCAACCTCAGCCGACTGATTCGGGATTACGCCGGACGTTATCGCCATATCCAGATCGCCTCAGCGCCGGAACGCCACGAGCCGGACGAAGGGGAGATCAACTATCCGTGGCTGTTCCGCCTGCTGGACGAAGTGGGCTACGACGGCTGGATCGGCTGCGAATATATCCCCCGCGGCAATACGCAGGATGGCCTGGGCTGGTTCACCCCTTACGCTGTGCAACGCTAAGTCAGCATGACCTCAGGTCACCGGCGCTTACCACGCCGGTGTTGGTCGCGCTGTAGCTGAAAAAAAAGATCACCCTGAACGGACTCTGTTAATTAATTGAAAAATATAATAATTAATCTCTGAGGTTCACCTATGTCCACCACTCTGTTATTAACCATCGCCCTGATCAGCGTGATCCTGTTGCTGCTATTGGTGATCAAAGCGAAAGTGCATCCCTTTGTCGCCCTGCTGGTGGCCAGCTTGTTTGTGGCAATCGCCACCGGCATTCCGGCCGAGAATATTATGAAAGTCATTCTCGGCGGTATGGGCGGGCTGCTCGGCAGCATTGCCGTGATTATCGTGCTGGGCGCCATGTTGGGCGCGATTATCGAAGCCTCCGGCGGCGCTGATGCGCTGGCTAACCGCTTTACCCATCTGCTAGGCCCGCAGCGCATGGTCGCCGCGCTGACCATCGCCGCTTTTATCCTTGGCCTGCCGGTATTTTTCGACGTCGGCTTTATTATCGTCGTCCCGCTCATCTATGGCTTTACCAAGGTACTGCGTGTTTCGCCGCTGAAGTTTGGTCTACCGATGGCGGGGATGATGCTGATGGTGCACGTCTCGGTGCCAACCCATCCCGGCCCTGCCGCCGCTGCCGGTCTGCTTAACGCGGATATCGGCTGGCTGATGATGTTAGGGATCCTGATTGCGGTGCCGGTTGGCGTGGTGGGCTATTTTGTCGCGAAGTCGCTCAACCGCAGAAAATATCATCTTTCCGTTGAGGTGCTGGAGCAGCTGCAGCTGACCAAAACGGTGGATGAGACGCAGTCGCAGGGCACGGAGAAAAATGTGCCTGGCGCTATGCTGGTGGCGGGATTGATTGCTCTGCCGATCGTATTAATCATGCTGGGTACGCTGGTACCGGCACATCTGACGCCGGGCAGCACGCTGCACAGCCTCATGCTGCTGGTGGGTTCACCGGGCATCGCGCTGTTGATTACGCTGGCGCTGGCGGGCTGGCTGCTTGGGCTGCGTCGTGGCTGGGCGAAAGAGAAGCTGGAAACCATTTCCAACGGTGCAATTGGCAATGCCGCCGGGGTAATTCTGGTTTCCGGCGCAGGTGGGGCTTTCGGTAAAGTGTTGGTGGAGTCGGGTGTCGGCAAAGCGCTGGCCGGCTCGTTGCAAACCATCCATCTGCCTTTGATCCCGGCAGCCTTTATTCTCTCGCTGGCGTTACGCGCCTCTCAGGGTTCGGCAACGGTGGCGATCGTCACCACCTGCGGCCTGCTGAGCACAGCCGTAAGCGGTCTGCACGATCTGCAACTGGTGCTGGTGGCGCTCTCCGCCTGTTTTGGCGCGCTGGGCCTGTCACACGTAAACGATTCGGGATTTTGGGTGGTTACACGCTATCTGGGTCTGTCGGTCGCGGACGGTCTGAAAACCTGGACGGTACTCACCACGCTGATGGGTCTGTGCGGATTTGCCTTCACCTGGCTGATCTGGGCCTTTGTCTGACGCCTCACGCTGAACCCCTCGTCATCCGACGAGGGGATTTTCTCAGGAAACCAGCTCGCGCGCGTAAGCATAAAGCGATTTCAGCTGGGCAATTTTCTCGTTATCGCCTTCATGCAGATTCGCCAGTGATTCCAGCTCCAGCAAAAAACTCTGCACGCGCTCGGGATTGAGCGCTTCGCGGCGATGCTGCAGCCAGCGCTGCTGTTCCGCATCGTCGAGCGTGCCGGGGAAGTTTCGCGCCCGGTAGCGGAACAGCAGCTTTTCGATGCGCTTATCCTCAAAAGTGAGACCGAGGGCGGGTAAATTGACCGGCGCGGTCTGGCGAATAATGTTCATCCCGGCGCGATCCGCATCGCTGAAGAAGCCGTTATAAAGCTGGGCATCCACATCCTCGGACGCCACGAAAGGTTCCGCTTCGGCAAACAGCGTCACCACTTTTTCCCGCACTTCCGGATGTTGGCGCAGCAGCGCGAGGTTAGCGAGGCAGCGCTGGCGATCGATACCAAGCCTCTCCGCATCTTCCGGGCGCAGCGTACTGGCCGGTGCCAGCACCGGACACTTGTTGATGTGCACCAGTTTGATCGGCACCGCAGCGAGATCGCCCAAGTCGCTGTGACGGGTATAGAGACGTTCGCGCAGGGTATCGGCATCCAGCTCCAGCAGCGGCGACATCTCACCGGCCAGGTCTGCCACAATCAAGGCGTTGCGGTTATCGGGATGCCAGGCCAGCGGCACAATCCAGCTGGTGTTGCCGCGCGCGTTGCCAAACATGCCGGAGACATGCACCATCGGCTTCATCTGAGGAATATCGATCAGCGTCATCAGCTTCTGCTTGTTGCGATGACTGTAGAGAAAATCGAACAGCTTCGGCTGCTTCTCTTTCACCAGCTTCGCTATCGCCAGGGTGGCGTACACATCCGACATGGCGTCATGCGCCTGCTCATGCGCCACGCCGTTGGCTTTCGTCAGATGCTCCAGCTTAAAGCTCGGGAAGCCGTCATCATTTTCCGGCCAGACGATACCCTCCGGGCGCAGGGCGTAGCAGGCGCGCATCACATCCAGCAGATCCCAGCGCGAATTGCCATTTTGCCAGCTCCAGCCGTAAGGATCGTAGAAGTTGCGATAGAGGATGTTGCGTGTGACTTCATCATCAAAACGGACATTGTTATAGCCCACCACACAGGTATTTGGCTCGGTAAACAGCGCGTGGATACGTTGCGCAAACTCTACTTCCGGCACGCCACGCGCCTGCGCGACTTGTGGTGTAATGCCGGTGATCATCACCGCTTCCGGCTGCGGCAGATAGTCATCGGCTGGTTTGCAGTAAAAGACCTGAGGTTCGCCGACGGGATTAAAATCGCTGTCGGTGCGCAGCCCGGCAAACTGCGCCGGACGGTCAAGCGACGGGCTTTTGCCGAAGGTTTCGTAGTCGTGAAAGAGGAAGGTAGGTTGTGCGCTGTCGTTTGCCAAAATTTTTATCCGTTCTATTGCTGTTCGCTAACGTTCTGTTGCGGGATGTCGATGCGCTTCGTTCAGAAACCAGAGTAGCCTTCTTTATATGGTAAACCATATTCAGGCTAGTCAGAAGGTCAGATGTAGAGGGTCTCAGCGCATGGCTCTCTGCAAAAGGTGCGACCGCCTTTCAGTACCAGTGAGTACTGGAAAGGGCATTGCGCCGATATCGCGATAATTAATCCCCCGAATAACGAAGGCCGCCTCTCTTGTTTCGTTTCTGTAGCCAGTTGTGCAATACAGTGACATAACCTGTAAGATGATCCTTCTATCCTTACAGAAAAATGCGAATTGACTTAGTTAATATGAATACTTCTACTTTTAAGGGCGTACAGGCGCTGAGAGGAATTGCAGCGCTGAGCGTTATGCTGTTTCACTTTCGTTGGAACATTAATGCCGTCAGCCCTGGCCTTGGCGATAAGCTTTTTGGATGGGGTGCAACCGGGGTAGATCTCTTCTTTCTCATCAGTGGCTTTGTGATTACTTTAAGCGCAGCAAAAACACCCCAAGGGATAAGCGGCGCACTAACTTTTTTGAAAAAAAGAGCATTTCGTATATTACCTGCTTACTACATCATTCTGATTATTTCTTTTTTTCTCAGCGGGGCAATGAGTACTTTCCATTACGCTGACAAGACTGAAAACTTCATCAGTGCGTTAACCTTCATGCCAATATATCCCGATCACGCTCCTTTTTACGTCGCTGATAGTGGTTTGTATGGCGTCAGATGGACGCTGAATTATGAAGTTATGTTTTATTTATTTGTTTCAGTCGCTTTGCTGTTCGCAAAGCGCTGGGTTTGGGTAGCTTTACTTTTCGCAGCGACCCTAATTTTACTACCTTTAATGTTATGGCATAACTTAAGCTTAGATCCATCAGGCTATACAACAAAATCGGCGCTGCTGGGGCTGATAACTAATCCAGTTATCTGGTTGTTTCTTACAGGCATGGCCTTAGGATTGGTTCTTCCCTATCTGACATGGTTACCCCCTCGTTTGATGGTATTCTTTACTGTACTTAGCCTGATTGCCGCCGCTTACTTCTTTAGTCATGGCCTGTTTATCGGACACGGAATACTTAGTTCCGGATGGATATATAGCTTAATTCTTTTTTGCGTCGTCTTGTCTGAGGGGATTATCGGGAAATATGTACCATCTGTTCTTATGTGGCTGGGTAATATCTCCTTTTCCCTTTATCTCATACATACTTTAATGAATAACGGAATAGGGAAGCGATTTGTGCATTTTGGTATCGCCGACGGGTACGGAAGATTAATTATTTCTGTGATTGCTTCCTTTTTACTGGCCTGGCTGTCTTGGCGCTATATAGAAAGACCATTTATCCAGGCCAGGAAGAAAAAGGCTTCCTCTCTTAAGGAAGGTTTTTCCTGAAAATTACCGGAACCTCTCCCCAGCTCAGCCATAAAATTTTTAGTTTCTACGGTAAATCCCGGCAGCCTCCCTTTGAGCGTCAGACGCAAGAGCTGCTTGACCTGGCGAGTAAAATGATCCCGCGTCCCGTTCACGGCGAACTAAGCTATAAAGCATGATGAACAAACGTATACTATTTGGCGTACTGGCGCTGGCATTCCTGCTGGGATCCATCTTGCGATGGGTCACCACCGGCGGTTTCGCATGGCTACTAATGCTGTTTTTTGCTGCGCTCTGCGCCTGGTTCAGCATCAGATCGTCCGACAAGCCAGGCAGATAACCTTTCACAATCAATGCCAGACGTAGATTCGTCAGGCTCCCTGACAGCACCTCAATTCATACTTTTTTTCAATTTATTCAAACCTGTTAAAACCATTTGCCGTACAACGTGCGCCTGAATACCGCAATTTGAGGATGGAGTGTTGAAAAGGCGTCTGTTGTTTACTGTTTCTGGAGTGGTTTTATGGGCATCGCTGGCGCAGGCCGATGATAATGCAATGCCGTTTCCCCTGACGCCACCGGCTATTGATGCGGCTTCCTGGGTATTGATGGATGCCACCACCGGGCAAATCCTCACCGCGGGCAATCCGGACGAGCGCCGCAACCCTGCCAGCCTGACCAAACTGATGACCGGCTACGTCGTGGACCGCGCCATCGATCAGCACAAAATTTCCCGCGACGACCAGGTTACCGTGGGTAAAGATGCCTGGGCGGCGGGCAATCCGGTGTTCAAAGGCTCCTCGCTGATGTTCCTCAAGCCGGGCGACAAAGTGACGGTGCGCGATCTCAGCCGCGGCGTGATCATCGATTCCGGCAACGATGCCTGCGTGGCGCTGGCCGATTACGTCGCAGGCAGCCAGCAAAACTTCGTCACGCTGATGAACCAGTATGTCGAAAAGTTGGGGCTGACCAACACCCATTTTGAGACGGTGCACGGTCTGGATGCGCCCGGCCAGTTCACCACCGCGCGCGATTTGGCTGTGCTGTCGCGCGCCATCATTGCCGGCGAGCCTGACTTCTACCAGATGTATAGCGAAAAAACGCTGACCTGGAACGGGATCACGCAGAACAACCGCAACGGCCTGCTGTGGGATAATAATCTGCACGTTGACGGTTTAAAAACCGGTCATACCGAGAGCGCCGGTTTTAACATCATTGCGTCGAATATTGTTGGTCGCCACCGTCTGATCGCGGTGATCATGGGCGGCAAAAGCCCGAAAGGTCGTGAAGAGCAGGCGCGTAAACTGCTGATCTGGGGACAGAGCAACTTTGATACCGTGCAGCTGTTTCATGCCGGGAAAAAAATCGGCACGGAGAATGTATGGTACGGCGCGCCGCATCAGGTAGATGTCGGCACAGAAAAAGACATTTATCTCTCGCTGCCGCGCAGCGAAATGCAGAACGTGAAGGCGAAATACATCATCGACCGTAAGGATCTGGAAGCGCCGCTACAGGCGAATGAGAAGATCGGTGAGATTCAGGTGATGGATAAAGACAAACAGCTGGCAAGCTATCCGCTGGTAGCGCTGAACGCAGTGGAAAAAGCGGGCATGGTGACGCGTATCACCGATTATCTGAAGCAGAAGCTCTAACCGTTTGAAAAAAATGAAGCAGGCAGAACAGAGGTTCTGCTGCTTCACCGGAACTATTTTGCGGAACGCGCCAGACGCTGCCGGGCGTTCGCATTTTAACGCCATCCTTTTGCGGTTACTGTTTTAATTCTTCAAATCTTGTTTCATCTGTTTGACCTGATCCGCTTTCACCGGCTCAGCCGCATTGCCCCAGCTGTTACGCACGTAGGTCAGTACCGCCGCTATCTGCTCATCGCTCAGCTTACCGGCGAAGGAAGGCATCGCGGGGGCGGTCGGCCTGGCGTCGGTATCGACGCCGCGACTGCCCGCCAGCACCACGTGCAACAGCGAAGTGACGTTCGGCTGATTCACCAGCGGATTATTTGCCAGCTGCGGGAAGATGTTGCGCTCGCCGCGTCCGCCCGGCGCATGGCAGGCGGAACACTTCGCCTCGTACACCAGCGCGCCCTGTTTCATACGCTCATCGTTGGCATCAAGGGGCTGCGGCTGCTTATCGTCTGACTTTTCATTGTCTTTCAGATAAACCGCCACCGCCTGCAGATCCTCATCACGCCAGTGCTGCGTTGAGTGACGCACCGCATCGGCCATCGGGCCGGAAGCGATGGCGTAACGGTTCACGCCGGTGCGCAGATAGGTCACGATATCTTCCTGCGTCCATTTGCCGAGGCCAATATGCTCGTTAGCGGTAATGTTCGGCGCATACCAATCCTCCACCTCGGAACCGTGCAGGAACTCACTGTTTTTGTCGCCGCCCAGCAGATTTTTCGGCGTATGGCAGGTGCCGCAGTGGCCCAGGCTCTGCACCAGATAGGCGCCGCGATTCCACTGTTCCGACTTGTTGCGGTCGGGTTGATATTCCCCTTTGCCAAAGTTAATCCAGTTCCAGAAGATCAGGGTGTTACGCATATTGAACGGGAAGGGCAGCAGGTTGGTCTCCACCGGGTTGTGATAGGGTTGCAGAGTCTGCATATAAGCCCAGAGATCCTGAACATCCTTCTCTTTCATTTTGGTGTAGGCGGTATAGGGCATGGCACCGTAGAGACGCTCACCATGCTGGCCCAGGCCTTCATTCATTGCGCGGCGGAACTGTTCGTATGACCAGTCGCCAATGCCGGTTTCCCGGTCGGGCGTAATATTGGCGCCCACCAGAGTGCCAAACGGCGTTTGCAGCTTTACGCCGCCCGCAAAGGGTTTAGCGGGATCGGTAGTATGACAGGCGGTACAGTCGCCGAGCACGGCGATATATTGACCACGCTTAATCTGATCGTAATCGGGCTGCGCCTGGGTTGCGAATGTGCTGAGGGCGCTGCACAGTAGCGCGGCTGCGCTGAGAAGATGACGTGTTTTCATGCGGTAATCATCTCCCCCGGACGTTTCAGATAGTAGTTGCGGATATCGTGCGCCGCTTTAAACGCCAGCGCGCCGACGGTGCCGGTAGGGTTATAGCCCGGATTCTGCGGGAACGCCGAGGCGCCGACCACAAACAGGTTCGGCACATCCCACACCTGCAAATGCTTGTTTACCGAGCTGATTGAGGGATCAGCGCCCATGACAAAACCGCCTACCACATGGGAGGATTGATAGGGCACGCTGCTCCAGTGGCCGGTCATTGGCTTCACGATCATTTCGCGCGGATTCATCGCTTTGGCAATCTCCGCTACTTTGCCGGTGCAGTACTGCGCCATTTTCAAATCGTTCTGCGAAAAGTCGAAGGTAATGCGCAGCAGCGGACGACCATGGGGATCTTTGTAGTTGGGATCAAGCGACAGATAGTTAGTGCGCGTGGTGTAGCTGCTCGCCTCACAGCCAATCGACATGGTGCTGAGATAGTTTTTCTTCAGCGCCTGCTTCCAGCTTTTGCCCCATTTGGGCGTGCCGGGCGGCAAGGGACGATAGCCAATCGGCGCTGCGCCAATCGGCGTGACGCGAATGCTGCCGCCGCCAAAGAAGCCGAGGCCGCTGTGGTCGAAGTTATCGTTATTAAACTCATCAATGCCCATGCCGACCGCGCCTGCGCCGATAAAAGGATTGAAATTCTTGTCGTCAAAAAACAACGTCACGTTATTGGCAGTTTGATAGGCGTAATTGCGGCCGGTAGTACCCTTGTTGGTCACCGGATCGTAAGGCTCGCCGATACCGGAAAGCAGCATCAGCCGCACATTTTCAAAGGTAAAAGCGGCAACAATCACCAGATCGGCAGGCTGTTCCCACTCATCGCCGGAGGAGTCGATATAGGTCACGCCGGTGGCTTTTTTGCCGGTGGAATCGGTCAGCACCTGCAGCACTTCGGAGTTAGTCCAGGCGGTAAAGTTGGGCTTGCGCATCAGCGCCGGTAACACGGTGGTGATGGCGCTGGCTTTTGAGTAGTTGGCGCAGCCGTAGTTGGTGCAGAAGCCGCAGAAGGTACACGGGCCCATGGTGACGCCATAGGGGTTAGTATAGGCTTCCGAGACCAGCGAAGAGGGCACCGGAAAAGGCTTATAGCCCATTTTGGCTGCCGCCTCGGAAAACAGCATCGGACTGTAGGGCTGGCTCAGCGGGGGAGTAGGGTACTCGCCGGAACGCGGGCCTTCGAAGGGATTGCCGCCTTCGCGCACCTCGCCGTTCAGATTCCCGGCCCGGCCTGAGGTGCCCGCTACGCGTTCAAACTGCATATAGTGCGGCTCCATCTCCTCCCAGGTTGTGCCCCAGTCCTGCAACACCAGCTCTTCGGGAAAGGCGTCCGCGCCGTAACGCTCGGTAAGATAGCTTTTCAGGCGAAACTCATGGGGCTGAAAACGAAAGGTGATGCCTGCCCAGTGGTTGCCCGCGCCGCCTGTGCCGTTGCCGGGATGGAACGAACCCCATGTGCGCATCGGCAGCGCGGTTTCGGAAGGATTGTTACGCATGGTGCAGGTGTTTTGCCGCGTGCGCAGCATCAGCTCTTCGCGCATCACATAACGCAGCTCATCGGTCACGGTAGCGATATTGAAATCGCGGGCGGTATCGCGCCACGGGCCGCGCTCAATGCCGATGACCTCCAGTCCTTCATCAGCCAGTTCATTGGCGATAATCGATCCGGCCCAACCGAGACCGACCACCACCACATCGGTTTTGGGGAGTTTTTTCATGAGTTATCCTTTTGTTGCCACTGACCAATGCTAAGGGGTTCGAGCTTGAGATCTTCGTTATGCCGCGCGATGTAGCCGCGATAGTCATAACGCGCTCCGGGAAAGCCCAGCATCTTCCATGAGGTCATCTCCTTGTTGCCGCCATAAATGGGATCGGCGAAGAACCCTTCCATGGTGTTATTTAATACTTCGATAAAAAAGGATTGCGCATCAAAGCCTTCAAAATGGACCTTTCCTCCCTCCATCGCCACCAGCAGGTCATCCTGCTGCTTTGGCGTCAGGTCGGCGAAATCTTTCTGCGAAACTTTTTGCACATAGCGATTTAGTGCGGCGATGCCCTGACGATAGCGCTGCTGCGGCACCAGCGGCGACTGGTCGCCCTGCTGTACGGTGCCCTCGTGGAACGGACCCTGCATATAAACGCGTTCGAAGGTGCCGTAAAAGCCCTGCAACTGACGATCGATAAACACCGCGCAGCCCGCCTCTTTTCCGCCCATACTGAGTTCATCGGCCGGGATCAGACGATCCACGATCGCTTCAATGGTGCGAGCCTCGGTATCGGTGAAAAAGAGCCAGCCGGTATTGGTGAAGGTTTCAGGGGGATTATCGGCGAAAGGGGACCAGCCGGGCGTGCCTTTCAGAGAGACGGCGTTGGCGGCGCTGCTGACCGTGGCGGCTACGCCCAGCGTTGACCACGTCAGTACCTGCCGTCGTGTCACGCCCGGCAGGGTTTTTGCTCTTTTGCGCATAATGCTTCCTTTATCCATGTTACTAAAAAAAGAACCAGACTCAGCGGTAATGAATAAATTGTTCTGTAGAATTAGAGGTTTTGTAAACGCTATGTTGATTATTGTAAGAGAGCGTCAATACTGTTTTGAAATGTAGAAGTGATGCTAATGCTGTGCAAACACAGAGGGTAAAATAACGCACGAAAAGTCCCTGACGCCGGAAAGCCATTTTGCGCCCTGACAAACCCTTATCGAAAGTTGAGTTCTGGTTATATCGCCACTATCGCAGCGTGCATGGCGTACGTATCGCCATCGCGTTTATTCTCTCTTTTCTCTTTGTCCGGCTGACGAAAATCCCGGAAGGCACCTGGCCGCTGATCACCCTGGTGGTGGTGATGGGACCGATCTCCTCCTGGGGAAACGTCTTTCCCCGCGCCATACAGCGTATCGGCGGCACCCTCGCCGGTTCGATCTCGGGGCTGATCGCCCTGAAGCTGGAGCTGATTTCGCTGCCCGGCATGCTGGCCTGGTGCGCCGTGGTGATGTTTGTCTGCGGTTTTCTCACCCTTGGCAAACATCCCTATATGGCGTTATTGATCGGCATTACCCTGAGCGTGGTGGTGGGCGCCCCGGCGGGTGACTTCACCCTGGCCCTGTGGCGCGGCGGCGATGTGATACTGGGGTCGCTGATGGCTCTGCTGTTCAGCGCCATCTGGGCGCAGCGTGCCTGGTTGCACTGGCGCATCCAGCTTTCCGATACCTTTATGTCGATGGCGAAAATCTATCACGCCGGGTTTTCCCCCAACCTGGTAGACAAACCGCGCCTCAATAAACCGCTGCAACGACTGCTGAGCAGCGTAATTAAAATGCGCGCGCTGCTGGAGCCGTCGAGTAAAGAGACGCGCATTCCAAAATCGGTGTTTGAAGCGATTCAGACCATCAACCGTAATATGGTTTACACGGTGGAGATGCAGATTAATGCCTGGTGGGCGTCGCGCGAAAGTCATCTGATTATGCTTAACGCCACCACGCTGCGGCGTACGCAGGAGATGACGGAAAATACCCTACGTGCGCTCTCTGTGATGCTGGTGAATGGCAACACCGACAAGCTGGCGGCTAACAGTCATGAGCTGGCAGAGATTAGCCGCGAACTGAAACAGCTGATTGCCGATGCGGGCAGCGAGCGGCTGGAAGAGACGCCGATTTACGGCTACGTCTGGCTCAGCCTGGAGCTGGCGAAACAGCTGGAGCGCCAGACAGACCTGATTCGCCTGGCGCTGCGTAAATAGTTTCATCAGACAATGACTTAATGTGAATCGCCGCCTCTTTGCGCTAAGATAAGCGCCAGTCCGATTTTAAATGTGAAAATTGCTTACGGGGCTGCCAAGCCGCTAAGCTGAAGGTCATGACTATTACGCCTGCCACGCAGGCCCAATGAAAGGTGCCATCATGGAAAATGCCAAGCAATCATTTCAGGACGTACTGGAGTTTGTGCGTATGTTCCGCCGTAAGAACAAGCTGCAGCGCGAAATTCACGACAATGAAAAGAAGATTCGTGATAACCAGAAACGTGTGCTGCTGTTGGACAACCTGAGCGAATACATCAAGCCGGGCATGAGCATCGAAGCGATTCAGGAAATTATCGCCTCCATGCGTGTCGACTATGAAGATCGCGTCGATGAGTACATCATCAAAAATGCCGATCTGTCAAAAGAGCGCCGCGATCTGTCGAAAAAGATCAAATCCATGGGCGAGCCGAAAGCGCAGTAAACCTGACAGAATATTAAGAGAAGAGCGGCCTGAGGGCCGCTTTTTTATTGATGCTCGTCCAGCTGACGCGCAATACGCTGAAGCTGACGCGCCAGCTGCTGCATATCCGGTTTGCCTGACGGCGGCGGCGCGGTGGTGGCGCGCAGCACCAGCGTGGTCTCCAGCACCGACGGCGGAGCCGCTTCCATATTGAGACGGGCCAACAGCCGGTCAACGCTCACCTCTCCCAGCTGCTGCAAATCCTGCCGCACCGTGGTCAGCGGCGGCTGATACCAGGCGCTTTCCGCCGTATCGTCATAGCCAATCAGCGAAATTTCCTGCGGAATCGCCACGCCGTGCTGATGCAGCGCACGCATCGCGCCCAGCGCCATCTGATCGTTGGCCACCAGCAGCGCCTGCGGCAGGTTGTGCGGCAGCAGCGACATCACCGCCTGATAGCCGGAACGGGCGCTCCAGTCGCCGGTCAGCACGCAGTATGGACGTAGCTGATGCACCGCCAGCGCCTCCTCCCAGGCGTGAAAGCGTTGACGGGCAGACACTGAATGCTCAGGCCCGTTCAGCAGGCCGATGTTGCGGTGACCGAGCGCCAGCAGATGCGCCACGCCCTGCTGTGCGCCCGCCGTGCTGCTGAACTGACATTGCGCGACCTCAGCCTCCGTCGCCACATCAAGGAACAGCGTGGGCTTTTCGCCGCACAGCGCCTGCAACTGCTGCGCATCCGCATTCTCCAGCGGCAGATTGATCAACAGGCCATCCACGCGCTGCGCCAGCAGCTCGTTCACCGTGGCGCGCGCCGCTTCAACACCGCTTTTCGCCGCCATCGCAATCACCAGATGATAACCCTGGGCCACCGCCCGGTGCTGAATGGCAGAGGCGATCTGCGCAGGCGCCATCAGCGCCAGATCGCTGGTCGCCAGTCCGAGCGTACGCGTGGCTTTTCCCGCCAGCTGCTGCGCAACGCGATTAGGCACGTAGTTAAGCTGCCGCATCGCCGCTTCTACCCGCTGCTGCGTTTGCGCGGAAACCTGGGCCGAGCGGTTAAGCACCCGTGACACGGTCTGGTAGGAGACGCCAGCCAGGCGGGCGACGTCATCCAGGGTTTTAGCGCGCGAAGTCATTGTTCTCTCCTGAAGTCAGAGCGGCGAGTGTAGCAAATTTTTTCCTCGCCTCCCCGACCGCAGGCGCTACACTGCGCAAAACCACCCACGGGAGAAAGCGATGCCGCTCAAGCAGAACGAGATACGCGATGTAAATATCATTGCCGCCTGGCTGGCGCTGGATGAACTGGCTCCTCAGGGAGATGACAGTGCCGATCTGGTGATCCTTGCCGGTCATGCGGTGTTGCCCAATATCGAAGGGGCGGTCGCGCTGGCGAAAAAATATCAGCTGCCGCTGCTGATCAGCGGCGGAATCGGCCACGCCACGCCGCTGCTGGCGCAGGCAATGGCGACACATCCGCTTTACCATGATCTGTCTACCGACGGCAAAAGCGAGGCGGAAATGCTGGCGGCCATCGCGCAAACCTTTGCCGCTCTGCAGGAGGATCAACTGCTGCTGGAAACCACCTCCCGCAACGGCGGTGAGAATGCGGCTTACAGCCAGAAACTGCTGGATGAGCGCAACATCCAGCCGCAGCGTGTAGTGCTGGTGCAGGATCCGCTATTGCAGCGGCGCGCCACGGAAACCTTTCGCTGGCAGTGGCGCGATCGTCCCGATGCGCCGCAGTTTATCAGCTGGCCGGTATTTCAGCCGCAGCTGGTGGATGATAACGGGATGACGCGCATCACCGGGGCGCAGGCGCAGGGGTTATGGTCGCTGGAGCGCTTTATCTCCCTGCTGATGGGAGAGGTGAAGCGTCTGCGTGACGATGAGCAGGGTTACGGCCCACGCGGCAAAGGATACTTCGGCCATGTTGCGCTGCCGGATGCGGTAGAGGAGGCGTGGCAAAGGCTGATGCGCGTGCCGGAGATCCAAGCGCGCATCAGCCGTTAACTTAGCGGGCGTGCTGGTAAACGCACAGATTAACGTAAACCGCATTCAGCAGCGGCGTCGACACGCCGTTGCGCGTGGCGCGTGCCAGCAGATCGCCGATAATATGGTCCGCCTCGACGGCGTTGCCCTGGTTCAGATCGCGGTACATGGAGGAAGTCATCGGCGTGGCGGGATTATTCAGCGTTTCATAAATTTTCGCCGTCACCGCAGGCCGCTCCTGATAGCCGTCGCCGCGCATCACCGCAAGGATTTCGCTGAACAGCCCCTGCAACAGGGTTTCGCCGCCGGGCGACTGTAATATCTGTTGCGTATTGCCGCGCGACAGGCAGGTCACTGCGCCCAGCGTGCTCAGCAGCAGCCATTTTTCCCACAGGTCGCTGAGAATGGTTTCGGTGAGAATATTATCAACGCCGCAGCCGCTGAACGCCTCATCCAGCGCCTGCAAACGTTCGCCGTTTTCGCCGCTCAGCTCGCCGTAAAAGATCTGATGCAGAGGCGACATCTGCACGATTTCGCCCTGCGGACCGAGCGTGGCATGGATCTTACACAAGCCGCCAATCACCTTTTCCGCGCCGAAGCGCTGACGCAGGGTATCGATATGACGCATGCCGTTAAGAATCGGCATGATCAGCGTCTGTTCGCCCACTGCCGGTGCGATATCTTCCAGCGCCTGCTCCAGCGCAAAACTCTTCACCGTCAGGATAATCAGATCGTATGCGCTGTTCAATTCGCTCGCCAGCCGGGTATTGGGCGTTAGGGTGAAATCGCCCAGCGGGCTTTGCACCTGTAAACCCTGCTGCTCCAGCTGCTGCTTGCGTCGTTCACGCACCAGAAAAGTAACGTCACGTCCCGCCTGCGCCAGACGCGCGCCGAAATAACCGCCGGTGGCTCCGGCGCCCACAATAAGAATTCGCATCGTTCTGTTTTTCCTTGAAAGTGAAACTTCTACCATAAAGCGCACCCCCAGGGGTTTCCAGTGTTTAAAGGTGTAAAATTGTACACGCAGCGCCGTGATCGACCTCTGGCGCCTGACAAAGGGGCAATGAGGATGATTTTCCAGCTTGTGCAAAAAAGTTGATGATGCGCGCGAAAACTATTGGCTATCAGTCACCTCGTGTCTGGCGTAACCTTTTGGCATCGAAACCTGAATGATCACGTCAGGGCCTGAAAGGCTCACGAGGAAAATTTCACTATGAAAAAGATTGGCTTTTTATCCTTTGGTCACTGGACGCCCTCATCGCAGTCGGCCACCCGCTCGGCGCAGGATGTTCTGTTGCAGTCGATCGATCTGGCGGTGGCGGCGGAGGAGCTGGGTGCCGATGGCGCTTATTTCCGCGTCCACCACTTTGCCCGTCAGCTCAGCTCGCCTTTTCCGCTGCTGGCTGCGGTCGGCGCTAAAACCAGCCGTATTGAGATCGGCACCGGCGTTATCGATATGCGTTATGAAAACCCGTTCTATATGGCTGAAGATGCCGGTGCGGCCGATCTGATCGCCGGTGGCCGTTTACAGCTCGGCATCAGCCGGGGTTCGCCTGAGCAGGTGATCGAGGGCTGGCGCCACTTCGGCTATGCGCCGCAGCAAGGGGAGACGGACGCCGATATGGGCCGCCGTCATACCGAAACGCTGCTTGAGGTGCTGCGCGGCGAAGGTTTTGCCAAACCCAATCCGCAGCCAATGTTTCCGAATCCGCCGGGATTGCTGCGCCTCGAACCCTTCTCGGAAGGTCTACGTGAGCGTATCTGGTGGGGTTCCGGCTCCAACGCCACGGCAGAGTGGGCGGCGAAGATGGGCATGAATCTGCAAAGCTCCACGCTCAAAGATGATGAAACCGGCGAGCCGTTCCATATTCAGCAGGCGAAGCAGATTCGCGCCTATCGTGAAGCCTGGAAAGCGGCTGGTCATAACCGTGAGCCGCGTGTCTCCGTCAGCCGCAGTATCTTTGCGCTGGTGAACGAGATGGATCGCGCCTACTTTGGACGCGGCGGTCAGGAGGGGGATTCCATCGGTTTCCTCGACGAGAAAACTCGCGCCATCTTTGGCCGCAGCTATGCTGGCGAACCGGATGCGCTGGTGAAACAGCTTGAAAAAGATGAGGCGATTGCGGAAGCGGATACGCTGCTGCTCACCGTGCCGAACCAGCTGGGCGTGGAGTACAACGTACACGTCATTGAATCGATTCTGAAGCACGTCGCCCCCGCGCTGGGCTGGCGCTAAGCGCTGCTGCGGCCAGGCCGCAGCTGATTTTGTCGCAATGAAAAACGCCCCGGTCTTTTTGCAAAGACCGGGGCGTTGAATTTGGCTCCTCTGACTGGACTCGAACCAGTGACATACGGATTAACAGTCCGCCGTTCTACCGACTGAACTACAGAGGAATCGTTGGAACGGGGCGCATATTATCGGGCAGGGCAGGGCTTGTCAAAGCCCTTTTTCACAATTTTTATCGACTGCTGAATAAAGCACCAGTTGCTGACGATTCTGCCGCCATGCACGCGTCACGGGCAGCGGCTATGGTTAAGGCAGGTGAAAATTCTCAACGGGAGAAGCGTGTGGAACATGAACCTGAACGTCTGATCGCGTCCCGGCTGATGCTGACGCGTGAACAACGTCAGCAAACCCGGCGCGCCCTGCAACGTAACGCCACGCACGATGCGGAGCCGGACAGAGCGCGTGCGCAGCGCTACGCCTTTCAGCAGCGGCTGCGACAAACGGTGATTACCGGCGGGCAGACAGATTTCCTGCCCAGCGCTTTTTTACAGCAGGGCATGGCCTGCGCCCGCGCCGTGGCGCTGGTGCGTGAAGAGGGCATACCGAAAGGCACCGGCTTTCTGACTTATGGCGGCCTGTTTATCACCAATCATCATGTGTTGCCTGCCAAACCGCGCAAAGGATCGATCACCCTGGAATTTGGTTACTGGCAAACGGCGGCGGGCGAGACAGAGTCCGGCAAGCTTTATCATGTCGATGCGGAACGCTTCTGGCTCACCAGCCCGCTGGAGACGTTTGACTGCACGCTTATTGCGCTGGGCGAGGCGCTCAACCCGGCGGATAGCCGCCTGCCGGGTGTCATCGTCCTCAGTGACCGCAGCGATAAACATGCGCTGGGCATCAATCTGAACCTGATCCACCATCCGGGCGGTGCGCCGCAGCAGCTTACCCTGCGTAATAACCCGCTGCTGGCGCGGCATGAACAGCTGTTGCATTACGCCGCCGACAGCGATGAAGGTTCGTCCGGCGCGCCGGTGTTTAACGATGGCTGGCAACTGGTTGCTCTGCATCATGGCAGCGTTGAGGAGACGCCGGGCGGGGCGCGCATCAACGAGGGAATTCGCGTCAGCGCGCTGGTGGACTGGCTGAAAGGGGCGCTGTCGCAGCTGCCGGAGCCGATGCAGCCGCTGCTGCTGAGCGCGTTAAACGCGGACGCAAGCGCGCGACCGTTTGCTGCTTTTACCGCCGCAGCGCCGGACAGCAACTATGCCAATCGCGACGGCTATCAGGCCGATTTCGTGCAGGGACAAAGGGTGGCGCTGGCGGAGATCGTCGCCCCGCGCGCGGCTGAGGTGGCGCCGCTGCGTGACGGCAGGCAGGGCAGCGAGGCGATACTCAATTATGAACATTTCTCTTTACTGATGAGCGCGGAACGTCGTCTGGCGTTTCTGACCGCCACCAACATTGATGGCGCGCGTTATATCACTATCGATCGCGGAAGCGGTCAGCCCTCGCTGCTGCCGGAGGCGGACAGCTGGTATGAGGATAGCCGCATCGACAGCGACTACATGCTGGGTCAGGCGTTCTATCGCGAATTCAGCCGCTGGTTCGATCGTGGTCATCTGACGCGCCGCAGCGATCCCACCTGGGGCAGCGCTGAACAGGCGGTGCGCGCCAACAAAGATACCTTCCATTTTACCAACTGCTCGCCGCAACACTTTCGCTTTAATCAGAGCCTGCAATACTGGCAGGGCGTTGAACGATATATTCTGGAATTCGGCGTTTTGCAAGACAAGCGGCAGATTACCGTGCTGACCGGGCCGGTGTTAAATGACCAGTGGCGGCAATATGGCGAGGCAAAAGTGCCGCTAATGTACTGGAAAGCAGTGCTGCGTCTCGGCCCGGAAGGCAAACCGCAGGCTACGGCGCTGCTGGTCTCTCAAGCCATGCTGCTGGATGAGCCGCGCCGTCTGCTGCCACAGGCGCAGCCTGATGCTGCGCCCAATGTCGATGAATATCGCATCACCGTCAGCGGGCTGGAGCAGCTGACCGGCCTTGATTTCGCCGCATTTCGCGACTGGGACAGCTGGCAGCCGGAACCCGCCCTACGGGCCGAACCTTTACCGGCTGCGTTAATTATGGAATGGCGCGATCTGCTTTAATCACCTCCGGCCCACTGCGAAAGATGAAAATCCTCAGCGCTTAGCGGGCTGCGCGCCCGCTTTCTCCCACCACAGCTTGTCGAGATCGTAATAACGATCGCGCTCGCTTTCCGGCTGATTAAGATCGCGTTTCCAGGGCTTCGCCTGGATATAATGCAGATTCTTTACCGCCTCCCGTCGCCAGATGGCCGGGTGCTGATAGGGCAAGGTTTTCAGCGCGTTGTAAAACCAGGGAAGCGGCAGCCAGCGGTCGGCGAAAACTTCATTCAGCAGATCCTGCTCGGAGAAAGGATAAGCCGCGAGATCGCTGATGGCCGTAACGCGCGCGGCCAGCTCGTTGAATACCGCGTTGTCCGGCTTCAGCAGCAGAAAGCCGCCGTTCAGATAGCGATCCAGCGAGGCGGGCGCCGCTTCATTGCGCTCCTGCCAGGTGTAGTGGCAATGCGCCGGCTGCCAGGATTCAGGATAGGTAACAACCTTGTTGGGATTGCAGCGGCAGGCGTGGCAGGCAGCCAGCAGGTTATCAGCCAAATCCTGGGTAAAAAGCTCATCCATGTTCTGCAAAACCAGCATATCGGCATCGAGAAACACCACGCGTTCACATTCGGTTAACTGCCAGACGCGCAGTTTGGTCCAGACTTCAGCAAACTGCGCCGAGGCGTAATGGTGCGGCAGATCGGCAGGCGGCGCGAGTGGCTCAACCGGATGGATCACGCAGCCCTCCGCCTGCAATGCTTCACGATCGCGGATGGCAATGGCGTCGGTGACCATCACCACCAGCGGCCAGCGCGTTTTGCTCTGCTGCAACGAATGGTGCAAAGCTTTTACGCCCGGCAGGTAATCAGGCTGTGTTAATAGTGTTACCCAGGCAAACATCTTTCCCCCTGTGTGCATCAATCAAAGAGTGCGGTGATGTAGTCGTTACTGAATTTTCGTTGGGGATCGAGCGCGTCACGCACCGCACGAAACGCATCCCACTGCGGATAAATCTCGCGCCAGACATAGCGCTGAGGATCGTAATATTTCCCCCAGTGCGGCCGACCGCCTTCCGCCGCCAGCAGCTTCTCCACCTCGGTAAGAAAATGCAGACCCTCCTGCGACAGCGAGCCGTCGTCGGCGTAATAGACCACAAAACCAAAAAAGCAGGTGGGCTGCTGCGAGGCGGGGCTGAGCCAGGCCGCAGATGGCCCGGTACAGCGCAAAATAATCGGATAATGCATATGTGGCCGGTTTTCCGCATACCAGTGCTTGATTTGACTGATAACCGCAGGGGTTCGTTCCAGCGCCACGCCAATCTCAACGTTGATCTGCGGAACGGCGATGCCGCGACAAAAAAGCTGATAGATATCGCCGGTCACGTCGGTAAAGTCGCGAAAGCGCGTCACGGTACGAAACTGCTTGCCGCCTTTGCCGTGGATCTGCGTATCGCGGTGCATATGGGCCAGCGTTTGATCCAGCGTATTGTTCAGGCGGCTGTCGCCTTTGTGAGCGTGCTCCACCACCATATTGTGGTTCTGCTGCCAGCGCTGCTGCTCCTCCGGCGTGGCTTGGTGCGCGTTCCAGACGTGCATCAGGTTGTCATCAATAAACCACCAGGCTTTGCTCAGCTCATAGTCGTTGTTCCAGTGCAGCAGATCCCGCTCAAGATTCGCGTCTGACACAGCCTTTTTATGACAGGTAAAAACACGAAACGGCTGCGTGCGCAGGGTGATCGCCGTAACGATGCCGAGCGCGCCCAGCGAAACCTGCGCGGCGGAAAAGTCGGGGTCATCATGGTCAAACTCACGTATGCTGCCGTCGGCCAACACCATGCGAATGCGCAGCGCCTCATCGGCCAGCGAACTTTGCTGTAAACCCTGGCCATGCGTGCCGGTCGCCATCGCACCCGCCAGGGTCTGGATGGCGATCACGCCAGGTGAAGAGGCGAGCATACGATCCATCCCGGTCAGGGTGTTGTACAGGGTTTTCAGCAGCGTCCCGCCGCCAAAGGTCACCGTCTCCGCATCGCTATGCAGCAGGCCGCTCAGCCCGCTGAGATCGAGCAGCAGATCGTCTTCCGCCACGCTCAGCATCCGTCCCGGTGCCAGACGACTGCCAAGCACGCGCACTTTGCCGCTATGCTGCGCCAGCAGCTGTTGAAGCGCCGCCTCGTTTTCTGGCCGATGCAGCTGATGCTGTTTACCCAGCTGCGCATTCTGGGCCCAGTTCCACAAACTGTCGCTCTGGCGGACGGCATCGATGTGGCGCAAGGGATAGAGAAGAGGATCTGAGTTCACTGCTGCGTTCCTTATTAACATGCTGTGGCGGCTCCGTTTATCTTTACCAAGCGTAGACCATCACAGCAGCGGGAAACGGAGCGGCTTACGCCGAAGGCATCTTACGGACATAGCGCAGTGTCGCCGTGACGGCTAACTGGCGGTTGCGGTGGATACTTTCCGCTTCGTTGTTATCCGGGCTGAACAGGGCGTTAAAGGTATAGCGGTTTGAAACATGGTGTACACAGATACTGCTGATCAGGCGATGCACATCAATGGTCTGTACCTCCTGAATAAAAATGCCCTGCTGCTGCCCACGGGAAAGAATGTCATCCAGCAGATCCAGCGCGCTCTTATTCAGCGCTTTGATGCGTGCCGACTGGCTGATATAGCGGCCACGCAGCAGGTTTTCCGTACAGACCAGACGCATAAAATCGGGATGAGAGACGTGGTAGTCGAAGCTCGCCTCCACCAGTTTCGTCATCGCTTCTTCCGGGTGCAGGCTGGCGAGGTTCAGGCCGGTTTCATGCTGACGAATCGCCTGATAAACCTGCTCCAGCACCTCGATGTAGAGGTTCTCTTTATTGCCGAAATGGTAAACCACCATGCGTTTGGTGGTCTGCGCGTGTTCTGCAATCTGCTCCAGGCGTGCGCCCTGCATGCCGAATTCAGCAAAGGTTTTCAGCGCGCCAGCGACGATGCGTTTTTTCAATCCTTCCGGATCGTTTTTTCGTTTTAATGTTTCAGTCATGGTTCAAATAACAGGAAGGCCGGACCCGCATGGTAGCACAGCGGGATCGCAGGCAAGTGGCGTAACGTGATGCAAAGGCTCAGGATTCACAAGCTTCCATCACTTCCATCAGCGTCTCCAGCAGGCCGGGGAAGCGCGCATTGAGATCTTCCCGGCGCAGCGAGATAAGATTTTCTCGTCCCTGCGGCCGTTGCCAAATCACGCCGCTGTCGCGCAGCACGCGCCAGTGATGGGTCATGGTTGATCGTGCGACGTCACGACGTAAAGTGCCGCAGGCCTGCTCGCCTTCAATGGCAAGCGTGCGGACAATCGCCAGACGCAGCGGGTTACCCAGGGCAAAAAGCACATTTTCCAGGCGTATCTGTTCCGTTTCCGGATGGTTAGCAATCATAGTCTTCCTTTACAGCGTCAAAACAAAGGCGGTGTTCAGCGCCAGCGCATGGCTACTATAGCAAACTACCGGCGGAGACTCTGCGCCGCCCGCTGTCTGATTTTAGCGCAAACTGTTCGTATATACGCGTACAATTGTACTATGCTGTGATGAATTCATGACTCGCGACTGGCAATAACGCCGGTCCGCCTACTGTCACAGTGACTAAGGACGCATCATGCCCCGATCCTTTCCTATCGAGCGTTATCGCAACATCGGCATTTCCGCGCACATTGATGCCGGAAAAACCACCACCACCGAGCGCATTCTGTTCTACACCGGAATAAGCCACAAGCTCGGGGAAGTGCACGATGGCGCTGCAACAACCGACTGGATGGCGCAGGAGCAGGAGCGCGGGATCACCATTACCTCTGCGGCGGTAAGCTGCTTCTGGTCGGGCATGGATCGCAGCTTTGAGCCGCACCGCATCAACATTATCGACACGCCCGGACACGTCGATTTCACCATCGAGGTGGAACGTTCCATGCGCGTGCTGGATGGCGCGGTGATGGTGTACGACTCGGTGGGTGGCGTACAGCCGCAGTCGGAAACCGTCTGGCGCCAGGCGAACAAATATCACGTACCGCGGCTGGCGTTTGTGAACAAAATGGATCGTCCGGGCGCAGACTTTTTCCATGTGGTACAGATGATGATCGATCGCCTCAAGGCCAGGCCGGTGCCGATTGTGATTCCCGTCGGTAGCGAAGAGCATTTTCGCGGTGTGGTCGATTTGATCAAAATGCGCGCCATCTACTGGGACGATGCGACCCAGGGCATGAGCTACAGCTATGCGCCTGTCCCTGATGAACTGCTGTCACAGGCTCAGGAGTGGCGTGAAAAGATGGTCTCTGCCGCGGCGGAGGCGTCGGAAACGCTGATGGATAAATATCTGGAGCAGGGCGATCTTGATGAGCAGGAGATAATTCAGGGGCTGCGTCAGCTTACTCTGGTTAACCAGATTCAGCCGATGCTGTGCGGCAGCGCCTTTAAAAACAAAGGGGTCCAGCGCATGCTCGATGCGGTGATCGAGCTGATGCCGTCGCCCATCGACGTGCCAGCGGTGCAGGGCATTGATGCCAAAGGGCAGCCGGCGGAACGTCATGCAGATGACAAAGAACCTTTCTCCGCGCTGGCCTTCAAGCTGATGAGCGATCCTTATGTCGGGCAGCTCACGTTTGTGCGCGTTTATTCCGGCGTGCTGCACAAGGGCGACAGCGTGTATAACGCGGTAAAAGGCAAGAAAGAGCGCATCGGCCGCATTGTGCAGATGCACGCCAACGCGCGGCACGAGGTGGAAGAGATCCGCGCGGGGGATATTGCCGCCTGTGTAGGATTAAAAGAGGTGACCACCGGCGAAACCCTGTGCGATCCGCAGGCGGAGATTACCCTGGAGCGCATGGAGTTCCCGGATCCGGTGATTTCGCTCTCCATTGAGCCGAAAACCAAAGCCGATCAGGAGAAAATGGGCATCGCGCTACAGCGGCTGGCGGCGGAAGATCCCTCGTTTCACCTGCACACTGATGAGGAGTCGGGACAGAGCATTATCTCCGGCATGGGTGAGTTGCATCTGGAGATCATTGTTGACCGCATGAAGCGCGAGTTCGGCGTCGAGGCCAATATCGGACGTCCGCAGGTGACCTACCGTGAAACCATCCGCAAAGCGGCCCGCGATGTGGAAGGAAAATTTGTGCGCCAGTCCGGCGGTAAAGGTCAGTATGGTCATGTGGTGCTGACGCTGGAGCCGCTGGCGGCGGGCAGCGGCTTTAAGTTTGAAGATGCCACTAAAGGCGGTGTGGTGCCGCGCGAATTCATTCCTTCGGTGGAAAAAGGGATTCGTGAAGCGCTGAATAACGGCATCCTGGCGGGCTATCCGGTGGTGGATCTCAAAGCCACGCTTACCTTTGGCTCTTATCATGACGTTGACTCCTCGGAAATGGCGTTTCGCATGGCGGCGATTTTGGGTTTCAAAGCGGCCGTGAGGCAGAGCGATCCGGTGATCCTCGAACCTGTGATGAAAGTGGAAGTGGAGACGCCGGAAGATTATGCGGGCAGCGTGATGGGCGATCTCTCGGCGCGGCGCGGCGCGGTACAGGGCATGGATGAACGCTATGGCGGACGGGTGATTCGCGCCGAGGTGCCGCTGGCGGAGATGTTTGGTTACTCCACCGCGCTGCGCTCGATGTCGCAAGGGCGCGCCACCTACACCATGGAGTTTCACCACTACGCCGAAGCGCCACGCAACGTCGCCGAAGCGATTATCGCCTCCCGACACTAGCGGGCGGCGGGCAGGGAAGCCGCTAATTTAACGCTGAAACAGAAACGCCCCGGTCTTTTTGCAAAGGCCGGGGCGTTGAATTTGGCTCCTCTGACTGGACTCGAACCAGTGACATACGGATTAACAGTCCGCCGTTCTACCGACTGAACTACAGAGGAATCGTTGGAACGGGGCGAATATTAACGACGCCGATGTGCGTTGTCAAAACACTCTTTGCCCTATCGCGTTCAAACGCTCGCAAAAGCAGCGAATTGCCGCTTTTTCATCACACCTGGCGAGATTTCAAACTGCCAACAGGATCTCACTTTAAACGCTTTTCTCTGCAGATGTTAGAGGCAAGTCAAAGTTTTGTTATCTGCCGATTTTAAAACAAGCGTTTCAGTGCTTTTATGATAAAAATTTCAAAAGAAATAAATTTGGAACAAATGAACTGCGTTGCATCACCGCAGCGATCCGTTCCCTGAATTGAAACGCCGTGTTGAAATTAACTTCTGATGAAACAAGAGATTGCGATAAAGGAGCCCGAAGCTGAAAAAAATGTGATTTCCGTCGGCCTTAGCTCTGAAAGCAGATGAAAACCGCCGGTGAGGTTGAGCGAATGTAAAAGATATTTTTCATTCATCTGCCTGCACCCTGCGCAAGTTAACGATGAATAAGGGTTACCCATGAACTTTAAAAAAGCGATCGTAACGTCCCTGTTAGCCTGCATGTTGCCTGCCGCCGCGATGGCAAAAGATATCCAGGTTGGCGTTTCTATGGCGTTGTTTGATGACAACTTCCTCACCATTGTCCGGACTTCCATGCAGAAAGAGATGCAGAAAGAGGGGGTGAAAGGCCAGATCGAAGACGCCAAAGGCGACGTCTCACAGCAGCTTCAGCAGGTTCAGAACTTTATCGGCCAGGGGGTGGACGCCATTATCGTCAACCCGGTTGATACCAACGCCGTGAAGCCCATTATGGAGCAGGCGACAAAGGCCAATATCCCGCTGATTTTCGTTAACCGCCGTCCTGCGGCTGAGCTGGCGGGCAAGATGGCCTATGTCGGATCCGATTCCGAGCTGGCTGGCCGTTTGCAAATGGAAGCGCTGGCAAAAGCGATGAACGGCAAAGGCAATATCGCCATTTTGCTGGGCGATCTGGCTAACGAATCCACGCGCGAACGCACCAAAGGCGTGGAAGCGGTAGTGGCAAAATATCCGAATATCAAAATCGTTCAGAAGCAGACAGCGAAATTCATGCGTAACGATGCGGTCGATGTGGTGAGCAACTGGATGACCGCAGGCGATGATATCAACGCCATTGCTTCCAACAACGACGAAATGGCGATCGGCGCATTACAGGCGTTAGGTAAAAACAGCGATAACGTGCTGATTGCCGGTGTGGATGGCACGCCCGATGCGCTGCAAATGATCAAGAACGGCAAAATGGTTGCCACCGTGTTTCAGGATGCCAAAGGACAGGGTGAAGGCGCGGTGCAAACTGCGGTGAAACTGGCGAAGGGTGAAGAGGTACAGAAGATAGTAGATATTCCCTTCCAGCTGATCACCAAAGAGAACTACGCCAAATTCGCCAGCCTTAACCTTAAATAACCGTTTACGTCCCAGCAGTACGGAGGTGATGTATGACCGCTTTTGCGCTTGAAGCTGAAGGCATCAGCAAGTTCTTCCCCGGGGTGAAAGCTCTTGATAACGTCTCGCTACGCGTGCGTCCTGGATCGGTACATGCCTTGATGGGCGAAAATGGCGCAGGCAAATCTACCTTAATGAAATGCCTGATCGGGATTTACCGTCCCGATACCGGCACCATTCGCATTAAAGGGGAGCCGGTGCAGTTCCAGGACACCATGGACGCGCTGCATTCAGGCATCTCGATGATTCATCAGGAGCTGAACCTCGTGCCCTACATGACGGTAGCCGAGAATATCTGGCTGGGCCGCGAGCCGATGAAGTATGGCTTTGTCGACCACGGCAGGCTTAACAAGCTGACGCAGGAGCTGCTGAACAAACTCAATATCAAGCTAAGAGCCGACCGGCTGGTGGGCGATCTCAGCATCGCCGCCCAGCAGATGGTGGAAATTGCCAAAGCGGTCTCCTGGAACGCGGACGTGGTGATCATGGACGAGCCCACCTCCGCGCTTACCGAAGGGGAAGTGGCGCACCTGTTTACCATCATTCGCGATCTGCGTGAGCAGGGCAAAGCGATTATCTATATCAGCCATAAAATGGATGAGATCTTTGCCATCACTGATGAGGTCAGCATCTTCCGTGACGGCGCCTGGGTGGGCAGCGATCACACCGCCAGCTTTACCCGTCAGTCGCTGATTACCCAGATGGTCGGGCGTGAGCTGACCCAGCTCTTTCCTAAATTCAACAACGCCATCGGCGAAGAAGTCCTGACGGTGCGCAACCTCACCAGCAAAGATCTGTTCCACGACATCAGCTTTACCGTACGCCGCGGCGAAATCCTTGGCGTGGCCGGGCTGGTGGGCGCCGGGCGCAGCGAGGTGATGGAGTGCCTGTTCGGCATGGCGCATTTCGACAGCGGCGAAGTGCTGATTGATGGGGTGCCTACGGATATCGATTCTCCCTCTACCGCGATTGAAAAAGGCATGGCGTTCCTGACGGAGGATCGCAAAAAGTCAGGGCTGTTCCTGGTGCTCTCGGTGCTGGAGAACATGAGCATCGTGAATATGCCGGATTACATCGGCAAAAGCGGTTTTGTCAGCCACGTAAAAATGGCGCAGGACTGCATGGAGCAGATTCGTCGTCTCAACATCAAGACGCCGACCATGGACCAAATCATCAATAACCTGAGCGGCGGTAATCAGCAGAAGGTACTGATTGCCCGCTGGCTGCTGGCCCAGCCCAAAATTCTGATCCTCGATGAGCCGACACGCGGCATCGACGTAGGGGCCAAGGCGGAGATTTATCGTCTGATCAGTGAACTGGCCAATCGCGGCGTGGCTATCATCATGGTCTCTTCTGAACTACCGGAAATTCTGGGTATGAGCGATCGGGTGATGGTGATGCACGAAGGTCGTATTACCGGCATTCTGGATAAAGAAGAAGCCGATCAGGAAACCATTCTGTCGCTGGCATCCGAGTGAGGCGCGAGACATTCTATGAGCAATATTAAAGTAACTGCCCCACGGGCAACTGAATCCACATCGTTCTTTGCCGGTCTGCGGCATAAGCTGCCGAAAGATACCGGTATTTTTATCGTGATGGTCGGCATTGCGCTGGTTTTCGAAATAGCCGGCTGGTATGTTCGCGACCAGTCTTTTCTGCTGAATCCCAATCGTCTGGTGCTGATTGTGTTGCAGGTAGCGATTATCGGCATTATCGCCGTGGGCGTGACGCAGGTCATCATTACTACCGGTATCGATCTCTCCTCTGGCTCGGTAATCGCCCTGACGGCGGTGGTGGCCGCCAGCCTGGCGCAAACCTCGGACAGCCTGTCGCCGATGTTTCCTTCGCTGGTTAACATGCCTGCGGTGATCCCCATTGGGGCCGGGATAGGCGTGGGGCTGCTGTGCGGGCTGGTCAATGGCGTACTGATTACCCGTACCGGCATTCCGCCTTTCATCGCCACGCTGGGAATGATGGTGTCGGCACGCGGCCTGGCGCAATATTATACCCAAGGCAACCCGATCAGTTTCCTCTCCGATGGCTTTACCTCTATCGGCCAGGGCGCAATGCCGGTGATTATCTTTCTGGTGGTGGCACTGGTTTTCCATATCGCGCTGAAACATACGCGCTACGGAAAATATGTCTACGCCATCGGCGGCAACATGACCTCCGCCAAGGTCTCCGGGATTAAAGTTAACAAGTACCTGATTATTGTCTATACCATTGCGGGCGCGCTCTCCGGACTTGCGGGCGTGGTGCTGGCTGCACGCGTCAGCAGCGGACAGTCGAGCATGGGGATGTCCTATGAGCTGGACGCCATCGCAGCAGCGGTGATTGGCGGCAGCAGCCTGATGGGTGGCGTAGGACGCATTACAGGAACGCTGATTGGCGCGGTGATCCTCGGGCTGATTAAGAGCGGCTTCACCTTTGTCGGGGTGGATGCCTATGTGCAGGACATCATCAAAGGGATCATTATCGTGGCGGCGGTTTCCATCGACATGCACCGCAACCGTAAGAAACGCTGATGGGGGGATATAAGTTATCTGACTGACAGCCCGATAAGCAAAAAGGTGCGTGACGCCAGTCGTCACGCGCCCTGACCGCCAATACGCCCGCCATCGTTGAAGCAAGCTGCATTAAAATCCACCAGTGGGTCATCACTTTTTTGCACATCTGATACGCATATCCCGCACCATTCCGGTGCATTTTGCCGTTCTGCTCTGATCTCTTTCTTATTTCTGCTGCTTATTAACCCGAAATGGGTAATCAGAAACGCTTATTTTTCGGTCTGTTAGGAAAAATCCGGAGACGGGTTTTTAGCGCTAAACCAAACCTGGCCTGCATATTGCAATCCTTATCAACATCAAGCCGGCAGGCTTAAAACATAACCATTACTTTGGCATTCGGGGATCCTTGACGGAGGCAACATGAATTTAAGACGACTGAAGTATTTTGTAAAAATCGTCGATATCGGCAGCCTGACACAGGCGGCAGAAGTGCTGCACATTGCGCAGCCTGCGCTCAGTCAACAGGTCGCCACGCTGGAGAATGAGCTGGACCAGCAGCTGTTAATCCGTACCAAACGCGGCGTGACGCCCACCGAGGCCGGAAAGATTCTTTACGCTCATG
This sequence comes from Pantoea osteomyelitidis, assembly GCF_044342975.1. NCBI lineage: Bacteria > Pseudomonadati > Pseudomonadota > Gammaproteobacteria > Enterobacterales > Erwiniaceae > Pantoea > Pantoea osteomyelitidis. The sequence continues at coordinate 1,508,300 of NZ_JBGFSN010000004.1, read as the reverse complement.
CCCGGACGATTCTGCGTCAGTGCGAACAGGCGCAGACGGCGGTGATCAATGCCGGTCAGGCGTTGAGCGGGCAGGTTTCTATTGGCCTGGCGCCGGGCACGGCGGCTTCATCGCTGACCATGCCGCTGTTGCAGACGGTGCGCGATCAATATCCCGACGTGCTGGTTTACCTGCATGAGAACAGCGGCGCGTCGCTGAATGAGAAGGTGATGAGCGGCCAGCTGGATATGGCGGTGTTGTATGACCGCGCGCCCACTGCCGGTATTAACAGCATTCCGCTGATGAAAGAGGAGCTTTATCTGGTCGGCGCGACCGACTGTCCGGGACAGACGGTGGATCTGGCCGAGGTCGCACAGATGAGTCTGTTCCTGCCGCGCGACTATAGCGCCGTGCGCAAGCGTGTTGATGAAGCTTTCTCCCTGCGTCGTCTGAGCGCGCGCATCATTGGTGAAATTGAATCGATCTCCACTCTGACCGCCGCGGTTTCCAGCGGTATGGGCGTCACGGTACTGCCGGAGTCGGCGGCGCGTGCGCTGGTCAGCTCAACCAATGCCTGGATGGCGCGCATTAACAGCCCGTCGCTGAATTTGCCGCTGTCGCTGAATGTTTCAGCGCGGCTGCCGCTGTCGCCATCCGCTCAGGCGGTGAAGAATATTCTGCTGTCGCTGCTGAATAAGCCGCTGGTCGAAGACCGTGAACTGATGTTAGTAAGCTGAGGTTGAGGGGCGGCAGACATGCCGCCGGGATGTCCGCTGGCGCGGGGCTATCCGCTGGAGCGGAGCTATTCGTTACCGCGGAGAAGGTTTCGTTCGCCGACAGGCGATGCAGTTTCAGCCCCCCGGTGCGGGCGACCGACAAGGGGGCGCCAGTCGCCGCGCCCCCTTGACCCCGGGCTCGCGGCCCGCTTCATCGCCGCTTCGCGGTGCCTTCGCTTCCTCAGGATTTCTCACGGACCGTTCGGGACGCGCCGTCCCTGGCGCGGCCCTTCACTCTCGCCGCATCCATGCGGCTCGTCCTGAAATCCTTCTTCCGCTCAGCGATGAAAAGGCCGCCCCAACACCCCCGCTGCAAGCGATGACTTACTTCTTTAAACAACGCCCTTGCTGAAAGTGTTTTACGTGCTTTCAGGCAACGCTGCGCTAAATAAAAACAATGAACATGCAGGCGGGGAGGTGGTTCCGGCTTCCGGCGCGCTGAGGAAGGAACGCAGGCCAGGACGAGCCGCACCCCCGATCCCATCCTTTATGACTTTTCCGTATAACACGCATTTTTTTATTATTTGTTGCTATCGATATCACTTCTTAACATGAGAGAAACATGGGCAGGTAACAGGAGTGAAGGGTATGAATTTCCAGCAACTAAAAATCATCCGCGAGGCGGCACGCTGTGAGTTTAACCTGACGGAAGTCGCCAACACGCTTTATACCTCGCAGTCGGGCGTCAGCCGTCATATACGCGATCTGGAAGATGAACTCGGCGTGGAGATCTTTATTCGTCGCGGTAAGCGACTGCTGGGAATGACGGAACCGGGTAAAGCCCTGTTAAGCATTGCGGAACGCATCCTGGATGAGGCGGGTAAGGTCCGTCGCCTGGCGGATGTGTTCACCAATGAAACCAGCGGCGTGCTCACCATCGCCACCACCCATACCCAGGCGCGCTACAGCCTGCCGCGTGTGATCAAAGCTTTTCGCCAGCTCTATCCCAACGTCCGCCTCGAACTCAATCAGGGATCGCCGCAGGAAATCGTCACCATGCTGCTGGCGGGTGAGGCGGATATCGGCATCGCCAGCGAGCAGCTGGTCAACAACCCCAGCCTGGCGGCGTTTCCCTGGTTCAGCTGGCACCATGCGCTGCTGGTGCCGAAAGGCCACGAGCTGGCGCAGGCGGAGTCGGTCTCGCTCAGTATGCTCAGCCGCTATCCGCTGATTACCTATCGCCAGGGCATTACCGGTCGTTCCCGTGTCGATCGCGCTTTTCAGACTGCCGGACTCAAACCCGATATCGTGCTCAGCGCCCAGGATTCTGACGTGGTCAAAACCTATGTGGAGCTGGGATTGGGCGTCGGCATTCTCGCCGATCAGGCCTGCCAGACAGAAGAACATGAGGAACTGGTGCGGGTAGATGCGCGGCATCTGTTTGAAGCGAGCACCGTCTGGCTCGGCCTGAAGCGCGGCCAGCTTCAGCGCAACTACGTCTGGCAATTCCTGGAGCTGTGTAACGCCAATCTGTCGCTGGAGGAGATCAAACGGCAGGCGCTCTCTTATCAGACAACCGAAGAAGAAGTGGCGGTTATCGACTTCCAGATTTAAGCGGGCATGCTCTCCAACCCTCACCCGGCGGCGCGGCATAAAATTTTTTTTCCGCGCTGAAAACACCCGCTGATGCGTTACGGCTAACGGCAGAAAGCCATCATCCGCTGTTCCGACGCGATAGAGTGAGATCAGGTGAAAAAAGGAGAGGCTATGTCGCGTATTAAACTGAAAGATAGCGATTTACTACGTCAGCAGGCGCTGTTTGCCGGCCGCTGGCAGGATGCCCGCCAGGGCGCGACGCTGCCGGTTATCGATCCCGCTACCGGCAATACCCTGGTGACCATCCCGGCGCTGGGCACCGAAGAGACGGAACAGGCGATCGCTTATGCTGATTCGGTGCGCATCGCCTGGGGCAAAACGCCGAATGCTCAGCGCGCGGCGCTGCTGGAGAAGTGGTATCAGCTGATTGTGGAGAACGCCGACGATCTCGCTACCATCATGACCGCTGAACAGGGCAAACCGTTGGCGGAAGCGAAAGGCGAAGTGATCTACGGCGCCAGCTTCGTGAAATGGTTTGCGGAAGAGGCGCGTCGCATCTATGGCGACACCATTCCGGCGCCGAGCGATGACCGACGCATCCTGGTGCTTAAACAGCCGGTGGGTGTGGCCGCCGCCATCACGCCGTGGAACTTCCCCATCGCGATGATTACGCGCAAAGTGGCCCCGGCGCTGGCGGCGGGCTGTCCCATCATCGTTAAACCCTCTGAACTCACGCCGCTTTCGGCGCTGGCGCTGGCGGTACTGGCGGAGCGCGCCGGATTCCCCTCTGGCGTGTTGCAAGTTCTCACCGGCCTGCCTGGTGAAATTGGCGCAGCGCTGACCGGCAGCCGCACGGTGCGCAAAATCTCCTTTACCGGCTCAACGCGCATCGGCCAACTGCTGATGCAGCAGAGCGCCGACAGCATCAAGCGCCTGAGTCTGGAGCTGGGCGGCAACGCGCCGCTGATCGTGTTTGACGACGCTGATATTGACATTGCCATTGCGGGCGTCATGACCAGCAAATTCCGCAACGCGGGTCAGACCTGCGTCTGCGCTAACCGCATCCTGGTGCAGCGCGGCATCTACGATCGCTTTGCCGCGCGCCTGTTGGAAGAGGTGGCGAAGCTGAAGGTCGGCGACGGCTTCGCGCCGGACAGTACCATCGGCCCGCTGATTAACGATCGGGCGGTTGAGAAGGTGAACAGCCATATCGACGACGCCCTGAGCCTGGGCGCGACGCTGCTGAGCGGCGGTATCGGCCCGCGCAACGGTACCTTTGTGCAACCTACGGTGCTGGGCGAGGTCACCAGCAGCATGCGAATCGCCCATGAAGAGACCTTTGGCCCGGTGGCGCCGCTGTTTATCTTTGACGATGAACAACAGGCGATTGCCATGGCGAACGATACGCCTTACGGTCTCGGCGCCTATTTTTTCACGGAAAATATTCGTCGCGCCTGGCGTGTGGCGGAAGCGCTGGAATTTGGCATGGTAGGATTTAATACCGGCGCCATTTCACTGGAAGTCGCGCCTTTTGGCGGAATTAAATTATCGGGCATTGGACGCGAAGGCTCGCGCTATGGAATTGAGGAATATCTGGAAAATAAAACTTTCCATATGGGTAGCCTCTAAATTACACCTGATAAATCATCATCAAAACGCCTGCAATCATGAGTTGCAGGCGTTTTTTTATAGCTGTATTTTGCCGCTTCTTCCGGCCTGTCGCCTTTTTAGTGCAGGTTTCATGCAAACTGCACCAAATCAACGCACATATTTTGTGAGCTAAATCATCTGTTTAAAGCTTCGGCAATTCCGCAAAATTTGCCTTAGTAATACGGCAGAAAATTTTTTTGCGCTCTTTTTTACGCATTTTTATTTTTTAACGGGCTGGCATACTTTCTGCATTAGCTTATTAACGCTGCGCAAAAGCGCGATAAAAAGTTTAATTCTCTGTGGTTTGCCGGGTGTGACAAATAAGGAATTTTCCATGTTAAGTTTCGACCCTGAAAAAGTTATTTTGCCCGCCGGTCATTATATTGACGGCCAACATTGTGATACGCAGGGCGAGCAGCTGAGCGTAAACCGGCCTTCTGATGGCAAACCTTACGCTACCCTGAGCGAAGCGCAGGCCGGCGATGTGGATCGCGCCGTCACCCTGGCGCATCAGGCGGTGAAAGCCAGCGGCTGGGCCAGCGCCTCCCCGCGCGAACGCGGCAAAGTGCTGCGCCGCTGGGCCGATCTGATTGAGCAGGATGCCACGCTGCCGCAGCTGGAAGCGCTGGGATCCACGCGCCCGATTTCTGACGTGGTGAATCACGAAATTCCCTTTACCGCCGAAGCGATTCGCTTCTACGCCGAGTGTGCGGACAAGTACAGCGGCGATCTCTTTCCTACCCGCGACAGCAGCCTCGGCATGCTGGTGCCGGAGCCGTATGGCGTGATCGCAGCAATTACGCCGTGGAATTTTCCGCTATCGATGGCCTCCTGGAAATGCGGTCCGGCGCTCGCAGCAGGAAATGCTGTGGTGCTGAAGCCCTCTGAACTCACGCCTTTCTCCACCGCCCGCATGGCAGAGCTGGCCGTGCAGGCGGGTCTGCCGTCCGGCGTGCTGAATATCGTGCAGGGCAGCGGGGCGGTAACCGGCAGCGCGCTGGTGGCGCATCCGCTGGTGCGCAAAGTCTCCTTTACCGGCTCGACCCTGACCGGCGCGCGCATCATGAGCGATGCTGCTTACCACGGCATGAAGCCGGTCACGCTGGAGCTGGGCGGCAAAAGTCCGCAGCTGGTGTTCGACGACGCTGGCGATATCGACACCGTGGCGCAGCGTATTCTGCGCGGCTTTACCGCCAACGGCGGCCAGGCCTGCGTCGCCGGGACGCGCCTTATCGTACAGCGCGCCATTGCCGAACCGCTGATCGCACGTCTGGTGGCGCTCTGTCAGACCTTCCGTCCTGGCGTCACCTGGGATGAAACCAGCCGCTACGCGCCGTTGATCGATGCGCGTCAGGGCAACAAGGTTGCCTCGGTGATCGCGGCGGCGAAAGCGCAGGGCGCGCAAGTGCTGGTGGGCGGCGAACGTTTTGCCGATACCGCCGACGGCTGGTTCTGGCAGCCGACGCTGCTCAGCGCGCCGGGCGCAGATAACCCGGCAGTGGAGCAAGAAATTTTCGGCCCGGTGCTGACGGTGCAGATCTTCGACGAGGAAGAAGAGGGGTTGCAACTGGCGGCACACGCCATCTACGGACTCTGTGCGGGCGTGCATACCCTCAGCCTGCCGCGCGCGCTGCGCGCCATGCGCGCCATTGAGGCGGGCACCGTGTGGATTAACCGCTATGGTCGTTCCGGCGATTTCATTATCCCCACCGGCGGCTTTCTCGGCTCTGGCATCGGCAAAGATTTGGGTCGTCAGGCGTTTCAGGCCTGTCAGCGTCAGAAAAGCGTATTAATTGATTTTTAATTTTCCCTTTTCAATAACCACGAGGTTGCGAGATGGCACTGTTTAAACCGAAATTCATCACCTTTGACTGCTACGGCACGTTAATCAACTTTGATATGGCGGGAGCGGCAGCGCGCTGCTTCGCCAATCGGGTTGCGCCGGATGAAATGAACGCCTTCACTACCGATTTCGCCCGCTACCGCCTGGATGAAGTGCTGGGCGCGTGGAAGCCTTATTACGATGTGGTGAGCAATGCCTTACAGCGCACCTGCAAAAAGTGGGGCATCGCCTGTGATAAAGCGGACAGCGATTTTATCTACACCGACTGCGCCACCTGGGGTCCGCACCCGGACGTTCCGGCGGGCCTGGCGAAAGTCGCCAAAGAGTTCCCGCTGGTGCTGCTGACCAACTCAATGAAGGATCTCATTCCTCATCATGTGCCGCGTCTCGGCGCGCCGATTCATCTCACCATCACCGCTGAAGAAGTGGGCGCCTATAAGCCGCAGATGAAAGGCTTCGAGTACATGCTCGACAAGCTGAACTGCGGCCCGGAAGAGATTCTTCACGTCTCCTCCAGCCTGCGCTACGACCTGATGACCGCGCACGATCTCGGCATTACCCACAAGGCCTGGGTGAATCGCGGTCACGAACCGGGCAATCCGGCTTACGGCTATACCGAAATCAACGACATCGGCGGCCTGCCCGCCGTGGTCGGACTCTGAAGCGAGGGGCCGCAATATGAAACTGGAATCTTTCTGGCAAGCCACCGCCCCGGCCTTTAGCGGCGCGGCCAGCGGCGCCTTGCCGTCCCGCGCCGACGTGGTAGTGATTGGCGGCGGCTTTACCGGTATCTCAGCGGCCCTGAACCTGGCGCGCAGCGGCCTGGAGGTGGTGGTTCTGGAGAGCGGTCAGGTGATGAGCCAGGCCTCGGCGCGCAACGGCGGCCACTGCAACACCGGCGTGGCGCAGAACTTCTCCTCGCTGGTGGCGAGCCAGGGAATCGAACAGGCGAGCCGTTTCTACCGCGCCTTTGATAACGCGGTGAGCTATGTGGAGAGTCTGGTCGATGACGAGCAGATCGACTGCGACTTTCGCCTGTGCGGCAAGCTGAAGCTGGCCAGCAAGGCGGCGCATTTTGCCAGTCTGAAGGAGGCCTGGCAGCTGATGCGCAGTACCGTCGATCCGGAGATTGAGCTGATCGGCAAAGAGGACATTCGTCGTGAAGTGGCGAGCGACGATTTTCATGGCGGCCTGCTGCAAAAGCGCGGCGGCCAGATGCACATGGGCAAATTTGGCGTCGGCCTGGCGGAAGCGGCGGCGCGCAGCGGGGCGAAAATTTTTCCGCATCATGCCGTCACCAACATCACGCGCCTCGATGGCTATCGTCATCGGTTGCAGACCGCGCAGGGCGACATCGTGGCGGACAAAGTATTGATGGCTACCGGCTGTTCCAACGTTGGCCCCTTTCCCTGGTTCCAGCGCCGCATCGTGCCGGTAGGCAGCTTTATTGTGGTCACCGAGCCGCTGAATGACGATCTGCTGCGCCAGGTGCTGCCGCACGATCGCACCTACGTCACTTCGCTGAATATCGGCAACTACTTCCGCACCACCGCCGACCGGCGGTTGGTGTTCGGCGGTCGCGCCCGCTTCGCGGTAAGTAACCCCAGCTCCGATTCCCGCAGCGGTGAAATTTTGCAGGCGGCGTTAACGAAAATGTTCCCGCAGCTGGCGCAGGCGCGCATCGACTACTGCTGGGGCGGCATGGTGGATATGACCTCCGATCGTCTGCCGCGCGCCGGAGAGCATGAAGGCATTTTTTATTCGCTCGGCTACAGCGGCCACGGCACGCAAATGTCGGTATTGATGGGGCGCATCATGGCCGATCTGCTGGCGGGAAAAAGCAACGAAAACCCCTGGCAGCGCGACAGCTGGCCCGCGCTGCCCGGTTATCATGGGAAACCCTGGTTTTTGCCTCTCGCGGGTCTCTATTACAAGGCGAAGGATCGACTCTCCTAACCATTTCATATTAAGGGTGTGCAGATGAGTAAATTTCGTAAAGAATTTGGCGCTGTGAATCCGACCCTGACGCAGGCAATCAGTGAAAAAAAGCTGTCGCGTCGCAGTATCATGAAGTTGCTCTCCGCCGGTGCGGTGATGAGTTCGGGCCTGATCGGCTTTCCCGCGCTGAGCTTTGCGGCGGATACGCCGGTGAAAGGGGGCAAGCTGCGCGCCGCCATGTCGAACGCCTCTGCGACCGATACCCTCGATCCCGCCAAGGGCAACAACAGCGGCGACTATACCCGTCAGTATATGTTTTACAACGGCCTGACCGAGCTGGATAAAAGCCTGATGGTGCAGCCTGCGCTGGCCGAGTCGGTGGAGTCAGCGGACGGCGTCACCTGGCGGGTTGTGTTGCGCAAGGGCGTCACCTTCCACGACGGCAAACCCTTCACGTCGCAGGATGTGGTTTACTCCCTGAGCCGCCATAAAGATCCCGCCGTTGCGTCCAACGCCTTTAAGCTGGCGGAGCAGATGACCACCATCAAGGCGCTCAGCGACAGCGAAGTGCAGATCGTGCTCAGCCAGGCGAACTTCGACCTGCCCTATATGCTGGCGACTTCGCCTTTTCTTATCATCCAGGACGGCACCAAATCCTTTACCAAAGCGGTGGGCACCGGTCCCTACATCTGTAAAGAGTTCTCGCCGGGGACGCGCTCCGTGGGCACGCGCAACCCGAACTACTTCAAGCCGGGACTGCCGCATCTGGACGAGGTAGAACTGCTGGGCGTCACCGATCAGGCGGCACGCGTCAACGCGCTGATGTCCGGCGATTTGCATATTGTTTCGACGCTCTCCGCCACCGACTGTAAACGCATCAAGGCCACCCACGATTTTGCCTTGCTGGAAAGCAAATCCGGCATGTATACCAACCTGATTATCCGCACCGACATCAAGCCGGGCAGCAATAAAGATTTTGTGCTGGCGATGAAATATCTACAACCGCGCGAAATGCTGGTGAAAACCGTGTTGCAGGGCTATGGCGACGTGGCAAACGACACCCCGGTTCCGCCATGGCATCCGCTTTATAACCACGAGCTGAAGCCGCGTCCTCTCGATGTAGAAAAGGCCAAATTCTATATCCAGAAAGCGGGGATGAATGGCGCTACGGTGGAGATCATTACCACGCCCAATATTGAAGGGGCGGTGGAGGGCGGTCAGCTGATCCAGCAGGTGGCGCGCGGCGCGGGCATCAACTTCAAGGTGCGGCGCGTGCCTTATGACGGTTACTGGTCAACGCACTGGACCAAAGATCCGGTGGGCTATGGCTCCATTAATCCACGTCCTACCCTCGACATGCTCTTTTCCCAGTTTTATCTCTCCAGCGCGCCGAACAACGAGTCGGGCTGGAAGAACGATCAGTTCGACCAGCTGGTGGTCGCGGCGCGCGGCGAGCGCGACCAGGGGAAACGCAAGCAGATGTATGGCGATATGCAGAAGCTGATCTACGACCACTGCGGCACGCTGATCCCAACTTTTATCAGCTCCACCGACGGCTACAGCAAAAAAGTGGGCGGCGTTGAGGCCTGGCCATCCGGGATGATGATGGGCTACCGCTTCCACGAATTCGCCTGGCTGAATGCCTGATTAACTGCGAGGAGAACGCCGATGAACCGATACATGATGTTCCTGATTGCCCGGCGCGTGGGTGCCGGCATTCTGACCTTGCTTATCGTCTCGGCGGTGGTGTTCTTTATCACCAGTCTGCTGCCGGGGGATGCAGCGCAGATGATTCTGGGACAGAACGCCACGCCGGAAACGGTGGCGGCGTTGCGTCAGCAGCTGGGGCTGGATCAATCGCTGGTAGTGCGCTATTTCAGCTGGCTCGGCGGGATGCTGCGCGGCGACTTCGGCATCTCTTTTGCCAGTCATCTGCCGGTGGCGCAGCTGGTGGCGCAGCGCATACCCGCCACCTTTGAGCTGGCGGGGATCACCACGCTGATCTGCGTACCGCTGGCGTTGATTATCGGCATCACGGCGGCGATGAAACGCGGCTCCCTGCTGGATCGCGTGTTGGTGATCGGCACCATGGCCACGGTGGCGGTGCCGGAGTTTCTGGTCGCCACCATCGCGGTGTTGATCTTCGCCGTTAAGCTGCACTGGGTCTCGGCGATGTCGTTCGGCAGTCCCGATATGGATCTGCTCAGTTACCTGAAAGCCTATGCGCTGCCGGTGCTGACGCTCTGCTGCGTGCTGGTGGCGCAGATGGCGCGCATGACGCGTTCCGCCATTATCAATCAGCTCGACAGCCCCTATCTGGAGATGGCGCTGCTGAAGGGCGTCTCCCCGCTGCGCGCGGTGCTGCGTCACGCGCTGCCTAACGCGGTAGGGCCGATTGCCAATGCGATTTCGCTTAGCCTTTCCTACCTGTTCGGCGGCGTGATCATTATTGAATCCATCTTCAGCTATCCCGGCCTCGCCAGCCAGCTGGTGGATGCGGTCAGCAACCGTGACCTGCCGGTGGTGCAGCTCTGCGTGATGCTGTTCGCTCTCTGCTACCTGGTGCTGCTGCTGCTGGCGGATATCCTCACCATCGCCTTCAATCCAAAATGGAGAAGCTCATGAATCTCTTATCGCTTCCCTGGCGCTTCTTTGCTTCGCTTTCGATCGCCGGTCGTCTCGGCCTGCTGATTTCGCTGTTCTGGCTGCTGATGGCGCTGTTCGGCACCGCGCTGGCGCCGCACAGCGTGGAGGATATCGGCGGCGGCCCGATGTTTGGCGGCTTCACCCATGACAACCTGCTCGGCACCGACTATCTCGGACGCGACATTCTCAGCCGCATTCTCTATGGCGCGCGTTTCTCCATCGGGCTGGCGTTAAGCGCCGCGCTGCTGGCGAGCCTGATCGGCACCCTGCTGGCGCTGCTGGCGGCGGTGGCGGGACGCTGGCTGGAGGAAGTGTTAGGCCGCGTGAACGATGCGCTGCTGGTGTTGCCGGGCAAAGTGCTGTCGCTGATGATTGTTGCGGTGTTCGGCTCGTCGCTGCCGATGCTGATTCTTACTGCCGTGTTTACCTACTGGCCGGGGGCGTTCCGTATCGCGTTCGCCATGGCCAGCAGCCTGCGCTCAATGGATTACGTGCGCGCCTCGCGCCTGCGTGGCGAAAGTCGCTGGTACGTGGCGATCCACGATATCCTGCCGAATATGGTGCATCCGATGCTGACCGATTTTGGGCTGCGCTTCGTCTACATCGTGTTGCTGCTCAGCGGCCTGAGCTTCCTCGGCCTTGGCGTTCAGCCGCCTTACGCTGACTGGGGCACGCTGGTGCGCGAAAACATTCAGGGCCTGTTTGATGGCTCACCGGCGGTGCTGATGCCCGCGCTGGCGATCGCCAGCCTGACCATCGGCGCCAACCTGTTCATTGACAGCCTGCAGGCAATGCGTCCGCTACAGCTGGCGAAGGAGGGCGTATGAACGTCACACCCCACACCGCCATGCCGGTCATCTCGGTAGAGAATCTGCGCGTCAGCGCCCACACCGATCGTGGCGAAGAGATCAATCTGGTTTCCGACATTCGCTTTACCGTGCAGAAAGGCGAAGTGCTGGCGCTGATCGGCGAGTCGGGATCGGGAAAAACCACCATTGCGATGGCGCTGATGGGCTACGCGCGTCACGGCTGCCGCATCGCCGACGGCAATATTCACGTTGCCGGTACTGACGTCAGCGCGCTGACCCCGACCCAGCTGCGCGCTTTTCGCGGCAACAAAGTCTCCTATATCGCCCAGAGCGCCGCCGCCTCCTTTAATCCGGGAATGAAGATTCTCGATCAGGTGATTGAACCCGTGGTGATCCACGGCGTGATGAGCCGCAAAGCGGCGAAAGCCAAAGCGATTACGCTGTTTCGCGAGCTGGCGTTGCCGAACCCGGAAACCATCGGCGATCGCTATCCCCATCAGGTATCGGGCGGCCAGCTGCAACGCCTGATGACGGCGATGGCGCTGATTGGCGATCCCGACGTGGTGATCCTCGACGAACCCACCACTGCCCTCGACGTTACCACTCAGGTCGAGGTGCTGAAGGCGTTTCGCCGCGTGGTGGCGCAGCGTGGCGTGACGGCGATTTACGTCAGTCACGACCTTGCCGTGGTGGCACAGATGGCGGACCGCATTCTGGTGCTGCTGCGCGGACAAATTGCCGAATATGGCACCACCGAGCGGCTGATTGGCGCGCCGCAGGCGGAGTACACCCAGCTGTTGATGGACGCGGCGCGGCAAAAAATCAGGCCGGGCAACTGGCATCCCGAACAGGGAGAGCAGCAGCCGCTGATGGAGGTGCGCGATGTCTCAGCCGGGTACGGCCCGCGCGACAGCCACGGCAAGCCAAAAATCTCCATTCTGGAAGGGATTAACCTGAAGCTGTGGAAGGGGCAGGCGATTGGCATTATCGGCGAATCTGGCTCGGGTAAAACCACGCTGGCCCACGCCATTGCCGGACTGAATGCGCCGAGTCAGGGGCATATTCTGTTTAACGGTCATTACATCAACGGCGACATGCAGAAGCGCTCGGACAATGAGCTGCGCCGCATTCAGTATGTGTTCCAGATGGCAGATACCGCGCTGAACCCGGCGCACAGCGTGGAGCGTATTCTGTCGCGACCGCTGGCGCTGTTCCACGGTCTGACCGGCGCGGCGCGGGTCAAACAGCTGCATAAGCTGCTCGATCTGGTCAAGCTGCCGCGCAGCGTGTTGTGGCGTCGTCCCTGGGCGCTCTCTGGCGGGCAGAAGCAGCGCGTTAACCTGGCGCGTGCGCTGGCGGCGGAGCCGGATCTGATCCTGTGCGATGAGGTGACCTCGGCGCTGGACAGCGTGGTGGCGGCGGCGGTGCTGGACCTGATCAGCGAACTGCGTCGCGAGCTGGGCCTGTCGGTGATCTTTATCAGCCACGATATGCACGCGGTGCGCTCGGTATGCGATGAGATTGTGGTGATGAAGAGTGGCCGCGTGGTGACTCAGCTGGCGCGGGATGACTACGACAAACCGACCAATGAGCTCTATTTCGAACGTCTGAAACGCGCAGTGCCTGAGCTAAGGCAAGGCTGGCTGGATGAGCACGAAGAGATTCTGAAAGCAGAATAAGGCTATCTTACTTGCCATTTTGTTCCCGGGCAGTGCTCGCCATCCTCACGTACTACAAGTACGCTCCGGTGGCTGTGCGCTGGCCGTAAACAAACTGGCTGCGACGATAACGCCTTTATTTTAAATGTATTTGAGAGGTAAAAGGCGATGCCTGCACCGATTCGTTACGTACAGGACAGTACAGATTTCCCCGACGCAGCCGACGTGGTGATTATCGGCGCCGGTATTGCCGGTTCCGCCGCTACCTGGGAGCTGACTAAGCGGGGGCTGAAAGTGGTATTGGTGGAAAAAGGACTGGTCGCGGGCGAGCAGTCGAGCCGTAACTGGGGCTGGTGCCGCCAGCAGAATCGCGACGAGCGCGAGCTGCCGCTGATTATCCATGCGCTGCAACGCTGGAGCGAGTTGCAGGAAGAAACGGGCGAAGAGCTGGGCTTCCGCCGCACCGGCCTGGTCTACGCCACGCGCGACGAAAGCGAAATCGCCGCCTGGGATAACTGGGGAAAAATGGCGAAAGCTTATGGCGTGCGCAGCAATATTCTCACCGCCGAACAGGCGAAGGCGATGACGCCGGGCAGCACCACCGCCTGGCGTGGCGGGGTTTCCTCGCCTACTGATGGCCATGCCGAACCCTCTCTCGCCTCGGCGGGGCTGGTTATCGCGGCGCAGCGGCGTGGCGCGCGGGTGTTTCAACAGTGTGCGGTGCGCGGGCTGGATATCGCCGCCGGGCGCGTCAGCGGCGTCTGGACCGAGCGCGGCCTGATTAAAACCAGCCGCGTGATCTGCGCAGCGGGCGCCTGGACCTCGATGTTTTGCCGCCGTCACGGCATCGATCTGCCGCTGGGCAACGTTATCGGCACCGCGTTCCGCACCCGTCCCATCGAACAGGCGATCGGCATGCCGCTCTCCACCCCCGGCTTCGCCTGTCGTCCGCAGCTGGATGGCAGCTACACGGTGGCGGTCTCAGGCCGTGGCCGCATGGAGCCAGGCGCGCAGGGCCTGCGCTATGCGCGCCAGTTCTATCCCACCTTCAAGCGTCGACGGAAAAACCTGAAGCTGAACCTTGGTCTGAAGCCTTTTTTTAACGGGCCGGAAGCGCTGGCGCGCTGGGAGTTCGATCGCGAATCGCCCTTTGAACGCAACCGCATCCTCGATCCCGCAGCCGATCTTACGCTGGTGCAGCAGGGGCTGAACGCCATGCGTCAGGAGTATCCGGCGCTGGCGAATGTACAGCTGGCGCAGGCGTGGGGCGGCATGATCGACAGCACCCCCGATGCCATTCCGGTGATTTCAACCGTGCCGCAACTGCCGGGCCTCGTGCTCTCGGCGGGTTACAGCGCCCACGGCTTCGGCATCGGACCGGGCGCGGGCCGTCTCGCCGCCGACCTGGCCAGCGACGTCACCCCGATTGTGGATCCCACACCCTATCGTTATTCCCGCCTGGTAGATGGCAGCGACCTGAACGCGCCTGGCATGATGTAAGGAGAGAAACATGAGTATTACACTGCGCCCGATGCATGCGGGCGATATTGAACAGACCTACGCCCTGACACAGCGGCTGAAATGGCCCCATCGCCGTGAAGAGTGGCAGCAGGCGCTGGAATTAGGCGAAGGCGTGGTAGCCCAGGAACAGGAGCAGGTAATCGGTTCTGCCATCACCTGGCGCTGGGGCGACGAGTACGCCACCATCGGGCTGGTGATCGTCGATAACCAGCAGCAGGGACGCGGCATCGGCAAACAGCTGATGCTGGCGCTGCTGGAGACGCTGAACGGCTATAACGTGCGTCTGCACGCCACCGAAATGGGCAAAGGACTCTACGAGAAGCTCGGCTTTGTCGTCACCGGTCAGATTAAACAGCTTCAGACGCGCGCGCTGGCCGCTGCGCCGTCGGTTGTGCTGCCCGCAGGCGTGCAACTGCGCCGCGCTGCGCCGCAGGATGCGCAGACGCTTGCCTGCCTCGATCGCCAGGCACACGGCATGTGGCGGCCTGCGCTGATCACCACGTTGATAAATGAAAACACCCAGCTGTTACAGGATCAGCAGGGCAACGTCCAGGGGTTTGCCAGCCTGCGCCGCTTTGGTCACGGCTGGGCGATTGGGCCGATTATCGCCCGCGACCTCGCTGGCGCGCAGGCGCTGGTAGCGGCGTTAATGCAGCAGTTGCAGGGCGAGTTTGTGCGCATCGACGTTGACGCCGCGCTGCCGCTGGCGCCCTGGCTGCAAAGCCTGGGGCTGGATGAGGTCGATGCCCCCACCACCATGGTGCGCGGCACGCCGTGGCAGCCCGATCCTGCGGGGATGCAGGCGTTTGGCTTAATGACCCAGGCGATGGCGTGATGCATATCGTCTATAAGTCAGAGCCGGTGCGGGGTGCGCACTGGCAGCGCTGGCTGGCGCAGCAGGCACCCGATATTCAGCTGCATATCTGGCCGGAAATCGGCGATCCCGCTGAGGTTGAAATGCTGATTGCCTGGCAGCCGCCGGACGATCTCACCACGCTGTTTCCCAACCTCAAAGCGCTGCTTTCCGTGGGCGCGGGAGCTGACCAGTTCGATCTCAGCCAGCTGCCGCCCGATCTGCCGGTGGTGCGGATGATTGAGCCAGGCCTGACGCAGGGCATGGTGGAGTACGTCACCTTTGCCGTGCTCGGCCTGCACCGCGACATGCCGCGCTATCTGCAACAGCAGCGCCAGCAGCAGTGGCTGGGGCACGCCAGTTTACCCGCCGGAAAGCGCCGCGTCGGCGTGATGGGGCTGGGCGAGCTGGGCCAGGCGGTAGCGGCGCAGCTGGTGTCGCTCGGCTTCGACTGCAGCGGCTGGAGCCGTACGCCGCGCATGATAGATGGCGTAACCTGCTGGCATGGCGAGCAGCCGCCAGGCGATTTTCTGGCGCGCAGCGATATCCTGATCTGCCTGCTGCCGCTCACTGACAGCACGCGCGGCATGCTGAACCAGCAACTTTTCCGCCAGCTTCCCCGTGACGCGGCGCTGGTGCAGGTGGGGCGCGGGCCACAGCTCAATCAGGATCATCTGCTGGCGGCGCTGGATTCGGGTCAGCTGCGCGCGGCGGTGATTGACGTCACCGATCCCGAACCGCTGCCGCCGGGCCACGCCTTCTGGACGCATCCCGCTATCTGGCTGACGCCGCATATCGCCAGCCAGACGCAAACCGAGAGTGCAGCGGCGGCACTGCTGGCAAACCTGCGCCGCTACCAGCGCGGCGAAGCTATGGTTGGCCTGATCGATCGCAGGCGGGGCTACTGAGCAGCTTTTCCCCGCTGAATGGCACGGGAATTTAACAGGATATGCCGCTGCCGTGCGCATAACGGCAGCGCGAGAAACCCATGGGTTGCGATACTTGTGCCAACCGAACATTACGTGGATGAGGTATAAAGATGCAGAATGTCATGGCAGCACAGCAAACATTTTCCGATAACAGTCTGTTACTGGATGCCCGTGAGCAGAACGTGCCGCGTGGCGTGGTCACCGCACATCCGCTGGTCATCGAGCGGGCGCGCGGCAGCGAAGTCTGGGATGTGGAAGGCAATCGCTATCTCGACTTTGTGGGCGGCATCGGCGTGCTCAATGTAGGACACAATCACCCGGCGGTGGTGAACGCAGTAACGCGCCAGCTGGGTCTGGTAACCCATGCCTGTTTCCAGGTGGCCGCCTATCCCGGCTATATCGAGCTGGCGCAGCGTCTTAATCAGCTGGTAGGCTGCGGCGAGCCGTTCAAAAGCGTGTTCTTCACCAGCGGTGCGGAAGCGGTGGAAAATGCGGTGAAAATTGCCCGCGCCCATACTCAACGTCCCGGCATTATCGCTTTTGACGGCGCGTTTCATGGCCGCACGCTGCTCGGCTGCACCCTGACCGGCATGAGCCAACCCTACAAGCAGAACTTCGGCCCGTTCCCCGCCGACATCTATCGTCTGCCGTTTCCCAACGCTTATCACGGCGTCAGCGAAGCGGACTGCCTGAAGGCGCTGGATCAGCTGTTTGCAGTGCAAATCCTGCCGGAGCGCGTGGCGGCCATCATCATCGAGCCGGTGCAGGGCGATGGCGGCTTCCTGCCCGCCGGGGCCAGCTTTATGCAGGCGCTGCGTCTCATCACCGAACAGCATGGCATTCTGCTGATCCTGGACGAGGTGCAGACCGGCTTTGGACGCACCGGCAAAATGTTTGCCTTTCAGCATCTCGATATCGTGCCGGATCTGGTCACCGTGGCGAAAAGCCTCGGCGGCGGGCTGCCGATCTCCGGCGTGGTGGGGAAAGCGGCGATCATGGACGCGCCGCTGCCGGGCGGACTGGGCGGCACCTATGGCGGCAACGCGCTGGCCTGCGCGGCGGCGCTGGCGGTACTCGACCTGCTGGAGAATGAAAACCTGCTGGCGCGCGCGAATCAGCTCGGCGAGCAGATGAATGCGCGTCTGCATCAGCTGGCGGAGAAATATGCCTGCATCGGCGAGGTGCGCGGGCTGGGCTTTATGCAGGCGGTAGAGATTATCGACTTTGAAACCGGTCAGCCAGACGCGGCGCTGACGCAAAAAATCCTCGATTTCGCCTGCCAGGAAGGGTTGCTGCTGATCAAGTGCGGCGTGCAGCGCAACACGGTGCGCTTCCTTGCGCCGCTGGTCACCACCGACTCGCAGCTGGAGGAAGCGTTGCATATTTTTGATATTGCGCTGGCGCGTGCCAGCGGCCGTCTCGGATAAATCTCTGCTCCCTGTTGATATTGCTGGAATTATTATAAAAAAACCCGATGGGTACGTGACGCGTTAAGGCTGGCGCAGCGACCTGAAAGCGTGCTATACCATCGGGATATCCTGCGCGTTTGGTCAACAATGAGGGGTGCTATGAACGGCTTAATGAAACTTGACCGCATCGACATCAACATCCTCGTGCAACTGCAAAAAGATGGCCGTATCAGCAACGTCAATCTGGCCGATGCCGTTGGACTCTCCCCCAGCCCTTGCCTGCAACGGGTAAAGCGGCTTGAACAGGCCGGTTTTATTACCGGTTACGAAGCGCATATCAACCTCACCAAAATCACCGACTCGGTTACCGTGTTCACTGAAGTCACGCTTACCGGTCACCGTCGCGAAGATTTTATGAAGTTTGAAAGCGCGATGCGCGAGGTGGATGAATTGATGGAGTGCCACCTGATCACTGGCGGCTACGACTATCTGCTGCGTTTTATTACCCGCAGTATCGAGCACTACCAGGAAGTGATTGAAAAGATGCTTGATGCGCATATCGGCATCGATAAATATTTCAGCTATATCGTGATCAAATCCCCCATTATGAAAAGCAGCGTGCCGCTGCGCTCGCTGATCTCGCGTCAGAACCAGGTCGAGTTTGGCATCTGATTTCCCTGGGTTTTCCGCTCTCTCCGTCAGGGGAGAGGGGGCCCGGCATAAAATTTCATTTCCGCGAAAAATTCCCTCTGTTCACGCTGTTGCCTCTGCGGCTTCGACGCCGTCGCCTTGCGTTGAACTTTTAAACTGCTTTCAGCAACTTCATAAGGAGCCGCGATGAGCGATCTGACCGTGCCCGTCTGCCAGTGGCAGCGTGACGAATTTATTCTCTCAACCGATCGTGAACCACTGGACCTCGCCTGGATTCACTTTCAGCTCTCTGAACGCACTTACTGGGCGAAAGGGCAGTCGCGGGAAAAAACCGCGCGTTCCATTGCCGGTTCGCTGCCGTTTGGCCTTTATCACCTTACGCAGCAGATTGGTTTCGCCCGGCTGATTACCGACTACACGCGCTTTGGCTGGCTGTGCGACGTGATTATCGACGACGCCTGGCGCGGCAAAGGGCTGGGAAGCTGGCTGGCGACCTGCGTGCGTGAACACCCCGAACTGCAAAGCGTGCATCGCTGGATGCTCTCCACCAACGACGCGCAGGCGCTTTATCAACGCCTCGGCTGGCGTGTGGTGCAGGAGCCGCACAAGCTGATGGAATTCCCCTTGTCCTGAACCGGAGCAAACTCAAGATGCGTTATCGCGTTGGCGTCGATATTGGCGGATCCTTTACCGATTTTGCTGTGCTGGATCGGCAAACCCACCAGATTCATACCCTGAAAGTGCTGTCGCGTCCCGACCAGCCGGGTAGCGAAATTCTCACCGGCCTGCAACAGTTGCGTCAGCGTGACGCCATCGATGCCACGGAGATTGGCTATTTTACCCACGGCACCACGGTCGGCATCAACGCGGTGATCCAGCGCAAAGGGGTGCGGCTGGCGCTGTTTGCCACCGCCGGGTTTTGCGATGTGCTGGAGCTGGCGCGGCTGAAAATTCCCCATATTCACGATCTCTTTTCGCGCCGTCCGGCCCCGCTGATTACCCGTGACCGGGTTTTTCCCATTGTTGAGCGCACCGACCGCCATGGCACGGTGCTGCAACCGGTGGATCGGCAAAGCGTGCTGGCGGCGGTTGAGCAGGCGCGCGCAGCGGGCTGTCAGGGCATTGTGGTGGCGCTGCTGCACAGCTATCGCAACCGCCATAACGAAGCGGCGGTGAAGGCGATCGTTAACGAGGCGGCCCCCGAGCTGCTCACCTCCTGTTCCGCCGATATCTGGCCGATTATCCGCGAATATGAGCGCACCATTACCGCCACGATCAACGCTTACGTGCAGCCGATGGTGATCAACTATCTGGAATCTTTTGAGCGGGCCCTGACCACCATGGGCGTGACGCCCCCGCCACGCATTACCAAATCCAATGGCGGCGTAATGGGCGTGGAACAGGCGAAGCGCGAATGCGTGCAGATGGTGCTTTCCGGCACCGCATCCGGGGTGATCGGCGCCAGCTATATTGCGCAGCGCTGCGGCTTTGACAAGATCCTGAGCCTGGATATCGGCGGCACCAGCGCCGACGTGGCGGTGATTGTGGGAGGCCGGGTAGCGCAGGGCAACGGTGAAATCATCGGCGACTTTCCCATCCATATCCCCTCGGTGGCGGTGACATCGGTAGGACAGGGCGGCGGCACGCTGGCGCGGCTCGATGGCCAGGGGGTATTGCAGGTAGGGCCGGATAGCGCCGGATCGCTGCCCGGCCCGGTCTGCTTTCAGCGCGGCGGGACGCAGCCCACGGTCACCGACGCCTTTGTGGTCAGCGGCATGATGGGCCATGGCGATCTGGGATACAACGCGGTGCAGATGGATATTGAGGCGGCGCGCCGCGCCTGTGTGACTCTGGCGCAGCCGCTCGGCATCAGCGTTGAAGAAGCGGCGGAGACGGTGATTCAGCAGGCGATCTCCGGCATGTACAGCGATACCAGCGGATTGTTGTCGCGCTTTGGTCTCGATCCGCGCGAATTCTGGTTTCTGGCGTTTGGCGGTGCCGGGCCGATGATGGCCTGCTTCCTCGCCCGCGAGCTGAACCTGAAAGGGGTAATCGTGCCGCCGACGCCCGGCGTGCTCTCGGCGCTCGGCGGGCTGGTGGCCGATATTCGCAACGACTTTATCTGCACGCTCTACGGCGATCTTAACGCCGCGCTGGCCGACCAGCTGGCGAGCGAGGCGCAGGCGCTCAGCCAGCGGGCGCAGAGCTGGCTGGCGCAGGAACACGGCGCGCTGCCGTTTACCCTGCACTGGTCGGCGGATATGCGCTATCGCGGCCAGTCGTTTGAGATTGAGGTGGCGCTGGAGGAGACATGGCTGGCGTGCGCCGGGGTCAGCGAGCTGCATCAGGCGTTTGATCGTCAGCATGAACGGCTGTTCGGTCATTGCGATGGCGCGGCGACGGTCCAGCTGATCAACCTCAGGCTGGTCATCGCTTCACCCACGCCGAAACCGCCGCTGGCGCGTCTGGCGCAGGCGGAAGCGCCGGTGGTGGTCAGCAAGCAGGTCAGCGCCTGGATTGACGGACAATCGCATCAGGTAGATCTGGTGCTGCGCCAGCAGCTGCGCGCCGGGCATCAGCTTAACGGGCCGGTGATTATCGCCCAGGATGACTGCACCACCTGCGTGCCGCCCGGCATGCAGGTCAACGTGGATGAGTTTGGCAACCTGCTGATTACCGCACAGGAGCGGGCATAATATGGCGATCGACGGACGTAACCTGCAAATTCTGGCCAACTACTGCGCGGCAGCCGCCGACGCCATGGCTTTTACCCTGATGCGCACCGCGCACTCCACATTTGTTAAGGAGACGGAGGATTTCTCCTGTCAGATCGTCAGCCGCGACGGGCTGGCCTTCGCCTCGCCGCGCAGCTTCGGCGCGCCCTGGTACAGCGGCATTGATTACGGCCCGGTGCTGGCGCTGATCGACAGCTATCAGCCAGGTGATATCTGCATCACCAATGACTCCTACGCCGGTAACGTGGCGACGCACTCGCCCGATATCCACATCTGGAAACCGGTGTTTCATCAGGATGAGATTGTCTGCTTTGTGGTGGGGCACATTCACAACACCGACGTGGGCGGCGCGGTACCGGCGTCATTGTCGCGATCGCTGACGGAGATCGTGCAGGAAGGGATTCGCATTCCGCCGCTGAAAATCGTGCGTAACGGCACTCTTAATGAAGAGGTGGCGAGCATTATGCGTCTCAACGTGCGCGTGCCGGATCAGAACTGGGGCGACTTCAAGGCGCAGATCGCCTCGGTTAACGTCGGCGAACGTAAAATCCATGAGATCATCGCCCGCTTCGGCGTGGAGGACTTTCTGCAGGGCATTGAAGGCATTCTCGACTATGCCGAACGTCAGGCGCGCAGCATTATCGCCACCATTCCCGACGGCGAATATTTTTATGCCGACTATGCCGATGAAGATGGCGAAGGGGGCTATCCCTGCCGCGTGGCGATTACCCTGCGCGTCACGGGCGAGACGCTGGAGCTGGATTACACCGGCAGCGACCCGCAGCTCGCCTCGTCGCTGAATATGCCGACCGGCGGGCGCGAGCGTCATCCGCTGGCGCTGGTGGGCGTCACCTACGTGCTCTCTACCCTCGACCGTTCGCTGCTGTTGAATGCCGGAACCTTGCGCCCCACGCGCGCCATTCTGCCGCCGGGCACAGTGATGAACTGCGAAGCGCCCGCTGCGGTTGGTATGCGCTCACTTACCTGTGCGCTTTCGCAAATCGCCACCGTCGGCGTTTTTTCGCAGGCAATGCCGGATCGTCTGCCCGCCAACTCCCCTGGCGGCAATTCCATCATGAATATCCGTACCGTGGATGAGCAGAACCGCAGCGTGGTTGCCTCGCTGGGGCCGGTAGGCGGCGGGGCGGGCGGCACGCCGCACCACGATGGCCCGGACGGCTCCGGCGGACTCTCCGCCTTTCTGAAAAACACCCCGATTGAGATTAACGAGGCGGAAGTGCCGATCCGCTTTCACCGCTACGGCCTGGTGCCGGACAGCGCCGGTGCGGGCCGCTTTCGCGGCGGGCTGGCGACGGAAATGGCGTTTGAACTCTTTGTGCCCGATACCCTGATCACCGCACGCAACCGCAACCGCTCGGTGTTCGCCTCCGCCGGCGCGGTGGGCGGCAAAGCAGGTGCGCTCTCCACCTTTACTACCCTGCGCGACGGCCAGCAGCTGGAACATGGCAATACTGATGTGATCCGCTGCCAGCCGGGCGACATCGTGCAGGTGCGCGGGCCGGGCGCGGGCGGTTACGGCCTGCCGTCGCAGCGTGCGGCGCAGGCGGTATTGCAGGATGTGCGCTGCGGTTTTGTCAGCCTCAGCGCCGCGCGCAGTGACTATGGCGTGGCGATTGTCGAGGGCAGGGTCGATGAGGCGGAAACCGCACGGCTGCGCGCCGCAATGCCGCAACAGGCGGCGGCGCATTTCGACCACGGCGCGGCGCGCACGCAGTTCGAAGCGCAGTGGGACAGGGCGCGCTATCAGCTGCTGACCTGCTTTCTGTTGCAGGCGCCGGTGAGCTGGCGCTATTTCCTCAAGCATCAGGTATTTAAAGCCGTGGAGACGAATCAGCACGGCGAGCTGCCGCTGACGACGCAGATGACACAAATTTTTACCGAATTGCGCCAGCGCTATCCCGCTGCCGGATGGTCGCTAACCCCGTAGCCGCTTATCGTCAGCTACCCTTAAAGTTTCAATGGAAACCAAAAGGGAGAGTGGACGATGAGCAGCAAAACCAGTGACTTTTTCGTACAGCGCCTCAAAGAGTGGGGCGTGACGCGCATTTACGGTTATCCGGGCGACGGCATTAACGGCGTGCTGGGGGCGATTCAGCGTGCCAATAAAGCGGGCGACGGCATCGAATTTATTCAGGTACGGCACGAGGAGATGGCGGCCTTTATGGCGGCGGGCCACGCCAAATTTACCGGCGAGCTGGGTGTCTGTCTCTCTACCGGCGGGCCAGGGGCGACCCATCTGCTCACCGGTCTCTACGACGCCAAAATGGACCATGCGCCGGTGTTGGCGATTGCGGGTCAGGCGGAAGCCACCGCCCGCGGCGCCAGCTATCAGCAGGAGTTAAATCTCGATCGTGTCTTTTCCGATGTCGCTAATTTCGTTCAGGAAGCGGCGGCACCGGCACAGATACGTCATCTGATCGATCGTGGCGTGCGGCTGGCGATTGCGCAAAACGGCGTGGCGGTGCTGATCATCCCGAAAGATATCCAGGATGAACCCTGGCAGCCGCCGCAGCACGTTCACGGCTTTACTCATTCCGGCCCCGGCTATCAGCGGCCAAAAGTTGTGCCTTACGAGGCGGACTTGCAGCGCGCCGCCGAGATCCTCAACGCCGGGAAAAAAGTGGCGATTCTGATTGGCGCGGGTGCGCGTAACGCGGCGGTGGAAGTGGTGCAGGCGGCGAATGTGTTGGGCGCCGGGGTGGCGAAAGCGCTGCTGGGCAAAGATGTGCTGCCGGATGATGCGCCCTTCGTCACCGGATCTATCGGTCTGCTGGGCACTAAACCCTCGTCAGACATGATGCAGAACTGCGATACCCTGCTGATGATCGGCAGCGGCTTCCCGTGGACGGAGTTTCTGCCGGAAGAGGGCAAGGCGCGCGCGGTGCAGATCGATATCGATCCGGCGATGCTCGGCCTGCGCTATCCCACCGAGATCAACCTGCACGGCGACGCGGCGGAAACCCTGCGCGCGCTGCTGCCGCTGCTGGAACACAAAGAGGATCGCAGTTGGCAGGAGGAGATTGCCGTCTCGGTGCGCGACTGGTGGAAGGTGATGGAGGAGCGCGCCATGGCGCCCGCTAATCCGGTCAACCCGCAGCGCGTGGTATGGGAGATGTCGCCGCTGCTGCCGGAAGATGCCATCGTGACTTCCGACTCGGGTTCCTGCGCCAACTGGTTTGCGCGCGATTACCGTGTCAAGCAGGGACAGCGCGCCTCGCTCTCCGGCGGGCTGGCCTGTATGGGCGCGGCGGTGCCTTATGCCATTGCCGCCAAGTTTGCCCATCCGCACAAGCCGGTGGTGGCGCTAGTGGGCGACGGCGCGATGCAGATGAATAACATGGCGGAGCTGATCACTATCCAGAAATACTGGCAGCAGTGGGCCGACCCGCGCCTTATCGTCTGCGTGTTCAACAACCAGGATCTGAATCAGGTCACCTGGGAGCAGCGTGTGATGGAAGGCAACCCACGCTTTGAGGCGTCGCAGGATGTGCCGGACGTACGCTATTCGCAGTTCGCCCAGTCGCTGGGTCTGACCGGCATCTACGTCGACTCGCCGGACGATCTCGCCGCCGCCTGGCAGCAGGCGCTGAGCGCCGATCGGCCGGTGGTGCTGGAGGTGAAAACCGATCCGGAAGTCGCGCCGCTGCCGCCGCATATCACCTTTAAGCAGGCGAAAGCCTTTATGGCCTCAATGGCGAAAGGGGATCGTGGCGCGGCGCAAATTATCGGCGATACCGCCAGCCAGCTGTTCAGCAAGAAAAAAAGCTGAGCACAAAGGGGTAAGTTTGTCATCGGCAAACCGCTACCCTTTACCGGCACTTCACCCGATCGCGCTCGCGGTCGGGTTCATGGCGTTTCGCCACACTCATTATCAGTTGGGAGAAAAACGATGGCTGCAGAGAAAAGCCCCGTCTGGCTTATTTCAGGATGCTCAACCGGCTTTGGCCGCGAACTGGCGCAACAAACCATTGCGCGCGGATTCAACGTGGTGGTGACGGCGCGCGATCCGGGCAAGGTTGCCGATCTGGTGAACGGTCATGATAATGCACTGGCCGTGGCGCTGGATGTTACCGATCAAACCAGCATCGGCAGCGCGGTCAGCGCGGCGCTGGAGAAGTTCGGCACCATTGACGTGCTGGTGAATAACGCCGGTTACGGCTATCAAAGCTCGGTGGAAGAGGGAGTGGAGCAGGATATTCGCGCGCAGTTTGACGCCAACGTGTTTGGTCTGTTTGCTCTGACGCGCGCCGTGCTGCCGACAATGCGTAAAGCGCGCCGCGGACATATCATCAACATCACCTCGGTGGCGGGCTTTATCGGCTTCGCCAGCTCCGGCTACTACTCCGCCAGTAAACATGCGGTGGAAGGCTGGTCCGATTCGCTGGCCGTGGAAACTGCATCGCTGGGCATCAAGGTGACCTGCGTCGAGCCGGGTCCGTTCCGCACCGACTGGGCGGGTCGTTCGCTGCATCAGACGCCGAGCACGCTGCCGGAATATGCCGAAACCGCCGCCGCGCGTATGAAAACCACCTCGGAATACAGCGGCACGCAGAAGGGCGATCCGGCTCGCGCGGCCAAAGCGATGATCGAGATCACCGAGAGCGACAATCCGCCGCGCCATCTGGTGATGGGTGCCTGGGGTCACGATGCGGTGGTGAACAAGCTGAAAGAGCGCCTGGCAGAGATCGAGGCGTGGAAAGCGATGTCGGTCGGGACCGATTTCCCGGAGTAAAATTAGTGTTAAGCCGCCAGTGCATTTGGTCTTTGCGAAGATCTCAAGCCTGGCGGCTTTTTTTTTATTAGTGATTAAACACGCAATCGTGCCGCAGAGCGAAAACAGATGCCAGACAAGGCTGGCTTATAGAATTGGGCAGCACAGAGCCGTCCTTACCACGCTCACGTGATAGGAAATGCGTGTGAAATCTCTCGTTTTTGTGAGTTGCCCTTGATTGTATGGGCATTGCCTGAAAAAATTTATCTTTTAATTTCAAAGAAATACATTGAGATTTGCAGCTAGTATTTTTAGTCAGAGCAGATTTTGTCATCGTGTTTTCCTATGGTTTGCTATGAATGCTCATCGAGTAAAACATCAACAGTAAAGTCATCATCAGCATCTCCCCCTGTATTCTGGCATTTTCCAACTACATCAAACTGCTTTTTAAACGGAAAAGGTAGGTTTTACCGCGTAAAGCGGTTAACCGGCTGTCTGATTTTTGCGCTATTTACATGTAATACGTTCTAGTTTAGCCTGCTGAAAAGCTAAGTGAGAGAGTGACTTTTTTGGTATTTCTTATAAAAAGCATTTTAAAACAGTCAGCAAATGCAGGGGAGAAACACAGTGAAATTCAGTAAAAACATTAAAAAAATCTTATCGGCTGCCGGTGGTATTACTTTTCTGCTGGCATTCCAGCCGGTGGCGCAGGCAGCAGATAACCAAAGCTGTAATAAAGTGTACACCATTGGTTTTAGCCATCCGGTCGGTGAATCGCAATTCGCGATTGCACTGAAAAAGAAAGTTGAAGCGGCAGGAGAAAAGAATGGCTGCGTGAAAGTGCTGCTGGATAACACACATCAGAGCAATCTGGAGTCTCAGCGCGCCACGCTGGAGAGCTGGGTAACCCGTAAAGTTGATGCCATTGTCGTTCTGCCGGTAGAGGCTACGGCGTTGGATGGTCTGCGACGCCAGGCGCAAAAAAAAGGGATTAAATGGCTGACTTATGCGGGTGCTACACCCGGTGTAGATGGCTCTGTGGGGTTTGATAACACGCAAAGCGGCAATCTGGTTGCAAAGGATGCACTGAAGTGGGTCAAACAGCATTATCCTAACGGTGATATTTCAGCTGCTGTAACCACTCTGACGCCCCTGAAAGGATTTGCCGGGCGCTGGGACGAACCGCTGAAACAATTTAAAGCAGCAGGATTGCCGGTCGTTTCACAACAGGATTGCGCAACTCAGGCCTGCGGTCTTCAAATTGCAGAAGACGCATTAAGACAGCATCCCAACCTGCGCGTTTTTATTGGTATTAATGATGATGCGGCTTTGGGCGCGCTGCGTGCCTTTAAGAATGCCGGCATCAGCCCCAACGATCTGTACGTTGCCGGGCAGGACGGGACGGTAGAGGGACTGGAAGCAGTGAAGCAGGGTGGCGCATATCGCGCATCCGCTGCCATTCTGCTCGATGATTTAGCGCAATCAATTATTGATAATTCGATCGCCACTATTACAGATAAGGGGCGTAAAAACTACGAAACGCCTGTTGAGCTCGGTACGTTACAAAATCCAGCCCGCCTCGATGCACTGCTTGCACAATACAAGGATTGATAATGACCATGGCGCTTGCCACGCAAAAACTCAGCATCCGTTCGCTCCATAAATCTTTCGGCACCCAATTGGTGCTGAAAGGTATCAATCTGGAATTTAAAGCAGGCGAAGTGCATGCTCTGCTGGGTCCCAACGGCGCCGGTAAATCGACGTTGCTGGGCTGCTTGAGCGGCGCAGTAATGCCTGATTCCGGGGAGATGGTGATTGGCGACAAGACTTACCAACATTTTACTCCTGCCTCCGCTTTTGAGGCGGGAATGGCGAGTATTTATCAGCACTTCCAACTGATCGGATCGCTGGCAGTCAGTGACAACATTTTCCTTGAAAACGAATTATGTAACGCATTTGGCATGGTGCGCAAGCGCGATCAGAAACGACGTAGTCGGGAAATTCTCGAATCGCTGGGTGTCGATGTCGATGCGGGAAAACCGGTCGAGGAACTGAGCGTAGGAGAGCAGCAAACGGTAGAAATCGCTCGCGCGCTGTTAAAGGAACCTTCAGTTCTGATCCTTGATGAGCCTACTGCCGCATTAAGCGAGCATGAAGTGACCGCCCTGTTAGAACTGGTACGTCGCCTCGCGCAGGAGCATGGATTGATCATTATCTATGTTACTCATCTGCTGCGTGAGGTGATGGAGGTTGCTGATAGGGTTACGGTATTACGCGACGGAAACGTCTTGTGGACCCGGCAGATTGAAGAGCTCAGTCTGGATGATTTGGTTCATGCCATTTCGCCGGAAAGCCGGATGACCAAAACGGAACGCGACATCAGCCATCATATGCCGTTGATAGAACTGGAGAACTACGGCACCGCCTGGACTGGCCCTGTCAACCTTACGCTGCGAGAAGGAGAAATTCTTGGCATATTTGGTCTGCTTGGCTCCGGGCGTACCCATCTACTGGAAGGGTTAGCCGGTGTTAATGCAACTTCAGGTCGGCTGCTGCTGAAAGGCATCGATATTCGCGCAGTCTCGCCAAAAAAAGCTCGGGAACAAGGCGTGGTGCTTGTGGCATCCGATCGCAAAATCCAGTCGTTGTTTGGCAGTATGAGCGCCTGCGATAACCTGCTGCTGCCACATCTGAATACCTTGTCCCGGCCCTGGCGTCATTTCAAACGCGAGCGCGCCCTGTTTACTGATTTGGCAGCGCGAGTTGGTTTGAAACCAGCCGATCCCGAGCGGGATGGCGCTAATTTCTCAGGCGGAAACGCGCAAAAGCTAATGGTAGGCCGATGGATGACAACGATTGATCGCAGCCATCTGCTCTTACTGGACGAGCCCACGCAGGGAGTAGATATCGGCGCGCGCCACGACTTATACGAGCTGATACGCGAATACGCTGCACAGCCGGAGCATGCTGTGATTTTTGCCTCCAGCGATCCTGAAGAGATTATTGCGCTGGCCGATCGGGTCATCATTTTGGTGGAGGGAGAAATTGCGGACATCGTCACTCCGGATGTGGGCGAAGAAAAATTGTTAGCACTGGCGCACGGCTAATTGCGGCACGATCTTTTTTATATAACGGCGGTTATTTATGACTACATCGATTAAAAATTCACGCAATGCGCCAGCTAACGCGCAGGCAAAACAAGAGAGTCGCGCACCGGGCGTAAAGCATATTGGTTTGCTGATCACCCGCTGGATTCTGCCCGTCGCAACCATAGCGCTGATGGTCTGGTTCACCACTCAGACGCCAGTATTTTTCACCGTGGATAACCTGCTGGCGATCGCCACGCAAAATGCCCCGACCTTTATCGTAGCGAGCATGTTTGCCATGTTGATGATGGCCGGATATGTTGATCTTTCGGTAGGCTCCGTTTTAGCCCTGGTGGGGGTTTGCGCCGGGTTGGCGCTGAATGCATGGGGGCTGATTCCTGGCATCCTGGTGGGTCTTGCGGTGGGTCTGCTTGCGGGCCTTATCAACGGTGTACTGATAGGTATGCTCTCTTTCTCACCGATCGTCGTCACATTGGGAGGACTCGCTGCCGCCAGGGGGCTAGCACAATATCTGGGACAAGGCTCCATTTACGGTTTCCCGGATGCTTTTGCTGACTTTGGATCAGACACGACTCTTGACCTGCCAAACCTGGTTCTTGTCGCGGCAGTGGTGTGTTTGGCTGCGGTGATTGCCACTACCTGTTTCCCGGTGGGTCGAAAAATCATCGCTATCGGCGTTAACGCCCGCGCAGCATTTTTGATTGGCATACCGGTTCGCTTCGTGATCACCGCTCTTTATGCGCTTACCGGGCTGGCCGTTGGCATCGCAGGTCTGTTGCAAATCTCACGTCTGAATAGCGCACCCTCCGGCACCCTGGGAGAGGGTTTTGAAGTCATCATTCTGACAGCGGTATTGTTGGGCGGCGTGCCTTTTACTGGCGGGAAAGGAAGCATCTGGCGAGTATTAGTCGGCGTATGGCTGATAGGTACGTTGCGCAATGGATTGATTTTACTTGATATTGGCACCGAGCTAAGTGGCATTATTACCGGTGGCGTGCTGGTCATGGCTGCTGCACTGGAAGCTGTGCGTTATTACATTCACAAAGCGAAATAAGGGAAACGAAAATGTTGATTGGTTACTTATCTGCGCTCAGCTGCCGGGCCGGCGAAACGGTCGATATCATGATAAGCAGTACTTGTCCCGACGTTTCCATCGATCTTGTCCGCCTTATTCACGGTGATAATAACCCGGCAGGCCCTGGTTTTCTTTATGAAGAGATCGCTCAGGTCGCAACGCAATCAATTTCTGCGCAGGAGCAAGAAACGCCTATCGGCTCGTGGGCTATCAGCCAGAATAAAATTGCTCTGGGCAAGCGTCTGACAATTGATTTTTCCCTGTGGCCAACCTTATCCGTTTCGGACCATATTCAGGCCATCTTTAGCCTGCCAGACAGCGCACTCTTTGTCGCTCTGACGCCGGAAGGGAAACTGGCGATATACCATGAACAGCGTCTTATTGCCGTCACCTCTTTTGCCCTGTTGAACCGTCACTGGTATCACGTGACTGTAGATATCTCAGCCACAGGTTCTCAACTCCGGGTATGTCAGGCCGGAAAAAAAGCACAGCATTTTACCGGCGAGGGCAGCATTCTGAAGCCGGAAAGTCATGTCCTTATGGCTGCAGCGCAAATTGACTATCGCAGAGGGCGTCGTTTTCCCTGCCATCTCTACAACGGTAAAATCGCCCGGCCGGTGCTTTTCGTTGATGGCAATGAAGTCGCCCGCTGGGCCTTTGAAGAAGAGATGCATACCCAGCAGGTGATCGACAGACACAACCATATGCCTTTATCTTTGATTAATACCCCAGGACGCGCAATGACCGGTCCTGCATGGAATAACCAGATCCATGACTGGAAGCAGGCACCTGAACAGTATGATGCCATTCATTTTCACGAAGACGATTTATCCGATGCCTGTTGGCCTGTCAGTGCCCGTATCACCATCCCTGCTGAGTTAGCGAGCGGGGTATATGGTGTGCGGCTGCGGGCCGAGGGAGAACGTCCGGATTATGTTCCACTGACGGTGCGCCCGGCCAGCGGAGCCAAACATGCCAAAATAGCATTGGTGCTCGGGACTTACACCTATGTTGCCTATGCCAATGAGCATCTGACGGAAGGCGATTTTGAACAAGGAAGTGAAATCCCTGTTCAAACGGGCAACTGGGAAGATTTAGTTGCCCTTCATCAGGAGTGGGGCAAAAGCCATTACGATTTGCACAACGATGGTTCTGGCGTGGCCTGCTCCAGCTCACTACGCCCCATTCCTAATATGCGGCCCGACTACCGTTTCTGGGGATTCCACGCGCCTCGTCGCTTTCCGGCCGATCTCTACATGGTTTGGTTTTTACACCAGATGGGTTTTCATTTTGATGTTATCACCGAGCATGATCTGCATCAGGAACATCAGACGGTACTAAATCCCTATCAAACCATTATTACTGGCAGCCATCCGGAGTATTACAGCGGTGAAATGCTAAACGCTTATGAAGAGCATGTTAGCCATGGCGGCGGATTGCTGTATCTCGGCGGGGATGGTTTTTACTGGGTAACCACGCCTTTCAACGATCTGCCTCATGTGCTTGAAGTGCGTAAATCTGAAGGGTTGCGGCACTGGGATGCCGAGCCGGGGGAGCGCTATCACGCCAGTACGGGAGAGTTGGGTGGCATCTGGCGCAGTCGTGGCAGAAGTGCGCATGGTCTGTTTGGGGTCGGAATGGCCGGACATGGATGGGACAATAAGGCTCCCGGTTATCGACGCACGGAACGCTCTTATCAACCTGATGCTGCCTGGGTTTTTGACGGCATCTGTGATGAGGTTATCGGTGATTTTGGCCTGATCATGAATGGCACAAGCGGTGATGAAATAGACCGGGTTGATTACCGCTACGGTACGCCAGAAAACACCATCATTTTGGCTTCTTCTGAGCCGCATAGCGAATGGTATGTTCCCGTACCAGAAGATGTCACAACGGTATCTAACACGCTGAATGCGAATTATAATCGCGAAGTGCGATCTGACATGGTATTGGTTGAGCATGAGAGTGGCGGCGCGGTCTTTTCCGTAGGTTCAATCATTTTCACCGGGGCGTTGCCGGTCAATAATGGTGAGAATAACGTGGCGCGCCTGCTTGGCAATATTATCAATAACTTCAACGCCAGAAAGTAAAACTGACATTGTATCCGGAGAACATGGCGGCCTTATCGCCGCCTCAGACATAAGCCATGGGTCATATTCTGCCTTCGATTCTTACCACGCCGGGATTTGCACTTACCGCTGCGGAACAAATGAGTACTGCGCTCTGGCGTAATACGATTGAAAACGGTTTTACTCAGCCGCAGTTTCTGGTTCTCAGTGGAATTTTTCATCACCCCGGGATCGGACATTACAATCTGGCAGACAGGGTAGGGATCGACAGGGCAACTATCGGCCCGATTCTGAAAAAAATGACGGAGCAGGATTTAGTCAGTCGCCAGAACGATCCAAAGGATTTTCGCCGTTCGGTACTGACCCTTGAACCGCCGGGTCTGGAGATATTGACGGAAATGGCACCACAGGTTGAAGCAGTAGATCAGCAACTTATGGCGCCACTGAACCTCGCGGAACAGGCTGCATTAATCCAGAGCTGGGCCATTCTGGCAGAAGAGATGATGCAGAAAGAATCCCATCCTGAAGAGGCGAACACAGATGGCACGGTCTCACCGCTCAGGCACTATCCCTGGTTCTTTCTGAGACAGGCATGCCGACAATTTCGTCGTCTCTGGCGGGAACAGGTTGATGAAAGCATCAGCAGTTCCCTTTTCACCCTGATGAACGTGGTCGCGATTTTTCCTAACATCGATATTCGCAGCGCGGCATCCATGGCCTCGGTTGAAGAGAGTAACGCCGTACGTATGGTAATGCGGCTGGTCCGTACGCATATGATGCGCGATCCCCGTGATCCGCAGGATGCCAGACGTTCGCTGCTATCGCTGACTGATACTGGCTGGGCTGTTCATGACGCCATGCTGGAGCGGGCGACGAAAGCGCAAAAGTTATTAACCCAGCCTCTTCCTCCTTTAGCTGTGACGGAGTTTCACCGCCTGACCGCTAAGGTATCCCGCCTTCCACCATCGGCACAATCTGCTCCAGCGGCACCGCCTGACTGAACAGATAGCCCTGCAATTGATTGCAGCCCGCATCCGCCAGCGCTGACATCTGGCTGCTGGTTTCTACCCCTTCCGCCGTAACCGTCAGGCCCATTGCGTGTCCCAGTCTGACTACCGACTCCACGATCGCAGTGGAGTTCTCCGCTACCCCCAGCGACTGGGTAAAAGAACGATCGATTTTAATCTTGTCGACCGGGAAATTGCTCAGGTAGTTAAGGCTGGAGTAGCCGGTGCCGAAATCATCCAGCGCGATGCGGAAGCCCGCTTCGCGCAGCGCAATGATAATCGCCCGCGCTTCCCGCTCATCCTCAATCAGCACCCCTTCGGTAATTTCCAGCTCCAGCCGCTGCGCATCGCTGCCCGCCTCCTGCACAATCTCCATCATGCGCTGAACAAAACCGCTGGCGCGAAATTGCACCGGCGAGACGTTGACCGCCACCACCAGTTCGGGAAAACGCTGCGACACCGCACAGGCTTCGCGCAGCACCCACTCGCCGAGCGGAATAATCAGCCCGGTCTCCTCGGCAATGGAAATAAACTCACCCGGCGTAATGGTGCCGCGCGTGGGATGCTCCCAGCGCAGCAGCGCCTCCAGCCCGACCACCTGTTGCCCGCTGATATCCATCAGCGGCTGATACCAGACCGCCAGGCCATCATGATGTTGCAGCGCGCTGCGCAGATCCGCCGCAATGGTTTGACGGGTGCGAACCGATTCATCCATCACCTGCTCAAACTGACGGTACTGGCCGCGCCCGCCGTTTTTCGCCTCGTACAGGGCGATGTCCGCTTTGCGCATCAGCTCCAGCCGATCCATACCGTCACGCGGGGCCAGTACCAGCCCGATGCTGGCGCCAATCCAGGCCTCGCTGCCCAGCAGCATATAAGGCTGGCCCAGCGTCTCGATAATCCGCTTGCCGAGCGCCTGCACCTGACCGATGTTCTCCACCTCTGGCAGTACGATAACAAACTCGTCGCCCCCGATGCGGCCCACGGTATCGCTGGTGCGCACCAGCGACGTTAGCCGGTGTCCCACCTCGATGATCAAATCGTCCCCGGCGTGATGCCCATAGGTATCGTTGATGGTCTTGAAGCGATCGAGATCGATAAGCAGCAGCGCCACGCGCTGTTCGTTACGGGTCGCCAGCGCCAGCGCCTGAGTGAGACGATCTTCCACCAGCGCCCGATTCGGTAGCCCGGTCAGCACATCATGAAAGGCGAGATGCTGCGCCTGCGCTTCGCTGGCACCCAGTTTCAGGATCGACTGCGACAGCGTGACCGAGGAGGTCCAGAGCCGTCGGACCATAAAGATGCACAGCAGGGTTACCATCAGCACGGCGAAAGCGGTTGACGGACCGAGGGTGCGCAGCATCTGCGCGCCAGGCCGTGACGGCGTCCAGCTGATATAGCCAACCTGCTCGCCCTGCTGCGACAACAGCAGATAGCGCGCGTTGTCATCGGCGAGCGGCTTGCCGTCGGTAAAATGCAGATTTTGCAGCTGGCTGCGTTCCGCCAGCCCACGCAGATAGCCATCATCAAGAAACTTCAGACTGATCAGGCGATAACGGGCAGGCTGCTGCTCATAGCGCGCAATCTCGCCCATCGCCATCGCCGCCACCCGCTGACCGACGCGAACAAAATCGGCCATATCGCGGTGGTCGAGGCGTTCGCTGAACTGCGCCACCTGCTGGTCGAGCATCTGCCGCACGCCCGGACCAATACGCTTATCGGGAACAGAGAGGCCGTTGCGCCACACCTGTACGATCTGGTTGTTCTGGTCCAGCAACACAATCAGCTGATGACCGAACATCTCATAGAGCCAGCTGCCAACATTCTCATCCAGCCAGGCCAGATTCATCTGCTGCTGGCCGAGCTGCGCTTCCAGCGGTCCCCAGCGCGTCAGGCTGCGCAGCTGGCGCAAATGTTCCGCCAGACTCTGGGAAAAGGAGGCTTCTATCATGCGCTGCTGCTGCGACTTCGCCTCGTCGTTAGTCAGCGAGGTGCCCCAGAACAGACCCACACTTGCGCCAGCAAAAGTCAGAATCAAAATCGCCGTAAGCGGCAGGAGTACTTCACGCACAAAATTGCGTCGGAAACCTTCAGACAGTTTGCTGCTGTTAATCATTTATTTAGAGTTCACGTAACAAGGAATTCACATTATCTAAATTAGCAGAAAATACGGGGTCTGGAACGACAAGGGATGCGGGCAAGATCACTGAAACGCATAAAAAAATAATGCGCCGCTTCGCATAACGGAAAGTTTAATATTTTTTATCTGATTGACGGGTTCCGCTACGCCATTGTGCTGCCATAAAGCAAATTCATCGCTACGTCATTAAGGCGTAACTGTTTTGTCATCTGGCTGCGTCAAGGTAACGCCATCCCGCAGCCTCTGCTTTCGCTGCGTTTCCGCAACCTTCTCTGTGTGAGGTCTTCCCTGTGATGGAGTTATCCAGACATCCGACCACTGTCTACCAGGCGGTTGCCGCCCGGCTGGAACAGGCGCTGCGCGAAGGCTATCGCTGTGGCGACTATCTCCCTTCTGAACAACAGCTGGCGACGCAGTATGCGGTTAATCGCCATACGTTGCGCCGCGCGGTGGATGAGCTGGTCAACAAAGGGCTGCTGCAACGCCGCCATGGCGTCGGCATTCTGGTGCTGATGCGCCCTTATGACTATCCGTTGCACGCCCAGGCGCGTTTCAGCCAAAACCTGCTGGAGCAGGGCAGCCATCCCACCAGCGAACGTCTGCTGGCGGTGCTGCGCCCGGCGGGCGAAGAAGTGGCAACGGCGCTCGGCTGCCGCGACGGGGACAACGTGATCCATCTGCGCACTCTGCGTCGGGTGAACGGCGTGCCGGTTAGCGTGATTAACCACTATCTGCCGGAACTGGCCTGGTGGCCGGCGCTGCAACAGTTTCACAGCGGGTCGCTGCATACGTTTTTACACCAGCGGACCGGCATTCAGCTACAGCGCGCCCAGACGCGCATCAGCACCCGACGGGCGCAGGCGAAAGAGTGCAAGCAGCTGGAGATCGCACTTCAGTCGCCGCTGCTCTGCGTGCGCACCCTGAACAAAACCGCCCACGGCGAGCTGGCGGAATACTCCCTCAGCCTGACACGCGGCGACATGATTGAACTGACCCTGGAGCATTAATGGAAAAGCAAACCGCACGCCAGCACTGGCTTTCGGTCCTCGCCCACAGCGATGCCAGCGCGCTCAACGCCCACTGGCAGGCGCTGAATCTTAACCCGACATTTCGCCTGCTGCGTCCGGCGGAGATCGGCCTGACGCGCCTGCAGGGGCGGATGGGCGGCACCGGCAAACGCTTCGTGCTGGGAGATGCCACCGTGACGCGCGCGGTGGTGGTGCTGGAGGATGGCACCATGGGCTACAGCTATGTGATTGGCCGTGACAAGCCGCACGCCGAACGCTGCGCCCTGATCGACGCGCTGCTGCAACAGCCGGAAACCCGGTTGCTGATGCAGGAAAAAATAATTGCGCCGCTGGCGGCGCTACGTGAAGAGCAGCGCCAGCTGCGCGCACGAGAGATCGCCAGCAGCAAAGTGGATTTCTTTACCCTGGTTCGCGGAGATAACTGATGACTTTACTGGCAAGTTTTAACCATCCGGTAGCCGATGCGCAGCGCGCCTTTCGTCGCATACTCAAAGCGATGAGCGAGCCGGGCGTAATGGTTTCGCTGCCGTTGCAGCAGGGCTGGGGTTCACTGTCGCCCGCCGCCACCGCCGTGCTGCTGACGCTGGTGGATCAGGAAAGTCCGCTGTGGATTGACGCCGCCTCAGATAACGAGACGCTGCGCGCCAACCTGCGTTTCCATACCGGCGCGCCGGTTTCAGACACCCGCGACGCGCCCTTCGCGCTGACGCAGGGCACGGCTAACCCCGATCCGCTGCTGTTCGCCGCTGGCGACAATCTTGCGCCGGAAAAAAGCACCACGCTGATTATTGAAGTGCCCGCGCTGAACGGCGGACTGACGCTACGCCTGTCGGGGCCGGGCCTGCGCGAGCCGCGCGCCATTGCGCCGCAGCTGCCGCCGCGCGTGCTGCACTACCTGCGCGAGCGTCCGCATCCTTTTCCGCAGGGGGTGGATTTTATCTTTACCTGTGGCGAAGCGATGATGGCGCTGCCGCGCAGCACCCAAGTGGAGGTGTGCTGATGTACGTGGCGGTGAAAGGGGGCGAAAAGGCGATCGCCAACGCCCATCAGCTACAGGCCGATCTGCGTCGCGGCGACCGTGAGGTCGCGGAGCTTGGATGCGATCAAATCGCGCAACAGCTCGGGCTGGCGGTGGATCGCGTCATGACCGAAGGCGGCATTTACGACACCGAACTGGCAGCGCTCGCCATTAAGCAGGCGAGCGGCGATCTGGTGGAGGCGATTTTTCTGCTGCGCGCCTACCGCACCACGCTGCCGCGCCTGGCGGAGAGCGAGCCGCTGAGCACGCAGACAATGCGCATCGAACGCCGCATCTCCGCTGTTTATAAAGATCTGCCGGGCGGCCAGGTGCTGGGTCCGACCTATGATTACAGCCACCGTCTGCTCGATTTCACCCTGCTGGCGAATGGCGAAACGCCGCCGCCGCCGCGTGACCAACAGCTGCTGCCGGAAAGCTGCCCGCACATGTTCGCCATGATGAGCGATGAGGGGCTGGCGGCGCGGGAAGAGGATGACGGCAGCGAGCCGTGCGACATCACGCGTGAGCCGATGGGCTATCCCGCCTCACGCGCGGCGCGGCTACAGCAGCTGGCGCGCGGCGACGAAGGTTATCTGCTGGCGCTGGGCTACTCCACGCAGCGCGGCTATGGCCGCACTCATCCTTTTGCCGGCGAGATCCGCACCGGCTACCTCAGCGTGACGATTTGTCCGGAAGAGCTGGGCTTTCCCCTTGAGATCGGGGAGCTGCTGCTGACGGAGTGCGAAATGGTCAACGGCTTTACCGACCAGGGCGACAGCGCGCCGCACTTTACCCGCGGCTACGGTCTGGTGTTTGGCCGCGCCGAACGCAAAGCCATGGCGATGGCGCTGGTGGATCGCGCGCTGCAAACCCGCGAGCACGACGAGCGCATCACCAGCCCGGCGCAGGATGAAGAGTTCGTTCTGTCGCACGCCGATAACGTCGAGGCCGCCGGCTTCGTCTCTCATCTAAAGCTGCCGCACTATGTCGATTTTCAGGCCGAGCTGGAGCTGCTGAAGCGGCTGCGCCAGGATTATCAGGAGCAAAATCATGAGTGAGCTGAGCGGCTATAACAGCGGCTATCTCGACGAGCAGAGCAAACGCACCCTTCGTCGCGCCATTCTGAAAGCGGTGGCGATCCCCGGCTATCAGGTGCCGTTCGCCGGGCGCGAAATGCCGATGCCCTACGGCTGGGGCACCGGCGGCATTCAGCTCACCGCCAGTGTGATTGGCGAAGAGGATGTGCTGAAGGTGATTGACCAGGGGGCGGACGACACCACCAACGCCGTCTCTATCCGCCGCTTCTTTCAGCGCGTCAGCGGCGCGGCAACCACCGAGCGCACGGTTGACGCCACCCTGATCCAGACGCGTCACCGCATCCCGGAGACGCCGTTGCAGGAGGATCAGATCCTGATCTTTCAGGTGCCGATTCCGGAGCCGCTGCGCTTTATCGAGCCGCGCG
Source organism: Pantoea osteomyelitidis (assembly GCF_044342975.1). Taxonomy (NCBI): domain Bacteria; kingdom Pseudomonadati; phylum Pseudomonadota; class Gammaproteobacteria; order Enterobacterales; family Erwiniaceae; genus Pantoea; species Pantoea osteomyelitidis. The sequence goes on along the minus strand of NZ_JBGFSN010000004.1, from coordinate 1,469,729 downwards.
AAACCGAAACGCGCAAAATGCACGCGCTGGAGGAGTACGGCATCATGCAGGTGAAGCTGTATGAAGATATCGCCCGCTACGGCCATATCGCCACCACCTACGCCTACCCGGTGAAAGTCAACGATCGCTACGTGATGGACCCTTCGCCAATCCCGAAATTCGACAACCCGAAAATGCACATGATGCCCGCGCTGCAACTGTTCGGTGCGGGACGCGAGAAGCGCATCTACGCGCTGCCGCCTTATTGCAAAGTGGAAAGTCTGGATTTTGACGATCATCCCTTCAGCGTTCAGCAGTGGGAGGAACCCTGCGCGCTGTGCGGTTCGCGCCACAGCTATCTCGACGAAATCGTGATGGACGACCAGGGCACGCGCCTGTTTGTCTGCTCCGACACCGACTTTTGCCACCAGCAGCAGGAAAAAAAACATGCACAGTGAACAGCCGCTGCTTGCGGTGAACAACCTCACGCACCTTTATGCGCCGGGCAAAGGCTTTGAAGAGGTCAGTTTTGATCTCTATCCCGGCGAAGTGCTGGGGATCGTCGGCGAATCCGGCTCCGGCAAAACCACGCTGCTGCGCAGCATCTCTGCGCGCCTCGCGCCGCAGCAGGGCAGCATTCATTATCTCGAGCGCGATCTTTATGACATGAGCGAAAGCGACCGCCGTCGCCTGCTGCGCACCGAATGGGGCGTGGTGCATCAGCATGCGCTGGATGGCCTGCGCCCGCAGGTTACCGCAGGCGGCAATATCGGCGAGCGGCTGATGGCGGTAGGACAGCGTCACTATGGTGACATCCGTCAGCAGGCGAGCCGCTGGCTACAGGAAGTGGAGATCCCCGTCGGGCGCATTGACGATCTGCCCACCACCTTTTCCGGCGGGATGCAGCAGCGTCTGCAAATCGCCCGCAATCTCGTCACTCAACCGAAGCTGGTGTTTATGGATGAGCCGACCGGCGGACTTGACGTCTCGGTGCAGGCACGCCTGCTCGATCTGCTGCGCACTTTGGTGCGCGAGCTGAACCTGGCGGTGGTAATCGTCACCCACGATCTCGGCGTCGCCCGCCTGCTGGCGCATCGCCTGCTGGTGATGAAGCAGGGGCGGGTAGTGGAGAGCGGATTAACCGACCGCGTGCTGGACGACCCGCATCACGCCTATACCCAACTGCTGGTCTCTTCGGTGCTCAATTAATGACGGGAACGATGATGAATACACAACTGCGCGTGGAGAATCTCAGCAAAACCTTCGTGCTGCATAACCAGAGCGGCGTGGCGCTGCCGGTGCTGCACGATGCCAGCCTGGAGGTTAACAGCGGCGAATGCGTGGTGCTGCATGGCCGCTCCGGCAGCGGCAAATCCACACTGCTGCGCGCGCTCTACGGCAACTATCAGGCCAACAGCGGCCATATCTGGCTGCGCCATCAGGAACAGTGGGTTGATATGGTCAACGCCCCGGCGCGCCAGATCCTCGCCATGCGGCGCGACACGCTTGGCTGGGTCAGCCAGTTTCTGCGCGTGATCCCCCGCGTGCCGACGCTGGAGATTGTGATGCAGCCGTTACTGGAGCGCGGCGTAGAACGCGCCTTTTGCGAAGGACGGGCAAAAGATCTGCTCACGCGTCTTAATGTGCCGGAACGGCTCTGGTCGCTGGCGCCTTCAACCTTCTCCGGCGGCGAGCAGCAGCGCGTCAATATCGCGCGCGGCTTTATCGCCGATTACCCGGTACTGCTGCTGGATGAGCCGACCGCCTCGCTCGACAACGCCAACAGCGCCGCCGTGGTGGAGCTGATTGAGCAGGCGCGCGCCCGTGGCGCCGCCATTGTCGGCATTTTTCATGATGAAGCGGTGCGTGAACGTGTGGCGGATCGCCTGCACGTAATGCAACCGCTACAGACGGGAGTTGAAGCATGATCGTCAATAATGTCAGGCTGGTGCTGGAAAACGAAGTGGTGGCGGGATCGCTGGAGATGCGCGACGGCATAATAGCCAGCTTCAGCGAAAACCGCAGTCAGCTCCCCGGCGCGCTGGACGGCGAGGACGCCTGGCTGCTGCCGGGCCTGGTGGAGCTGCATACCGACAATCTCGATAAATTCTTTACGCCGCGCCCGAAAGTGGACTGGCCTGCCCATTCGGCGATGAGCAGCCACGATGCGCTGATGGTCGCCAGCGGCATTACCACGGTGCTGGACGCCATTGCGGTAGGCGACGTGCGCGACGGCGGCCATCGCCTCGACAATCTGAATAAAATGATCGGTGCCATTCGTGACAGCCAGCGCAAGGCACTGAACCGCGTTGAGCATCGCCTGCATCTGCGCTGCGAGCTGCCGTACCACATCACGCTGCCGCTGTTTGAGGCGCTGATGGAAACGCCGGAACTCTCGCTGGTCTCGCTGATGGATCACTCGCCAGGCCAGCGGCAGTACACCTCGCTGGAGAAGTACCGCGAATACTTTCAGGGCAAATATCAGCTTAACGATCAGCAGATGGATGAATATGAGCGCGAGCAGGTCGAGCTGGCCGCGCTCTGGTCGCAGCCCAACCGCGAGGCGATCGCCGCCCACTGCCGGGCGCGCAGCATCGCCATCGCCAGCCATGACGACGCCACGTCGGCGCACGTGCAGGAGTCGCACGCTATCGGCAGCGCCATCGCCGAGTTTCCGACCACGCTGGAGGCCGCAGCCGCCTCACGCGCGTGCGGGATGCAGATCCTGATGGGCGCGCCCAACATCGTGCGCGGCGCATCGCACTCCGGCAACGTCGCCGCCTGGCAGCTGGCGGAGCGCGGCCTGCTCGATATTCTCTCCTCCGACTACTACCCGGCCAGCCTGCTGGACGCGGTGTTCCGCCTGGTGGCGGACGAGCGCAACACGTTGGATCTGCCGCAGGCCGCCGCGCTGGTGAGCCGTAATCCGGCGCGGGCGCTGGGACTGAACGATCGCGGGGTGATTGCGGAAGGGCTGCGCGCCGATCTGGTGCTGGCCCATACCGAACATGGACATCCGCATATCCGTCACGTCTGGGCGCAGGGCAGGATGGTTTACTGATGGCGCGCCTGATCTGGCTCACCGGGCCGTCGGGATCGGGCAAGGACAGCCTGCTCAACGCGCTGCGTGAAGATCCGCCGGAAGGCATGGTGATCGCCCATCGCTACATTACCCGCGCGGCAGATGCAGGGGGCGAAAATCATATCGCGCTCAGCGAACGGGAGTTTGCCCGCCGCCGGGAGATGGGGTTGTTCGCCCTGTGCTGGCAGGCGCACGGGTACAGCTACGGGCTGGGGCTGGAGATGGAGCTTTGGCTCGGGCGGGGCCTTAACGTGCTGGTGAATGGCTCGCGGCTGCATCTGCCGCAGGTGCGCGAGCGCTACGGTAAACAGCTGCTGCCGCTCTGCCTGCAGGTTTCCCCCGAGGTGCTGGCAGCCCGGCTGCGGCGGCGCGGGCGTGAAAGCGAGGCGGAGATTGAACAGCGCATGAAGCGGGCGGCGCAGCCGCTGCCTGCGCAGTGCGAAATGCTGAATAATGACGGCGCGCTGTCAGAGACGCTGCAACAGCTGCGCAGGCTGCTGGAGACCACCCCATGAAGCTCACCTTTCTCGGTACCGGCGGCGTGCAGGCCGCGCCGCTGTTCGGCTGTGAATGCCCGGCCTGCCTGCACGCGCAGCGGGATCCCCGCTGTCGCCGCACTCCCTGTAGCGCGCTGATTGAGACGGAGCGCGAGACGATTCTGCTGGATGCCGGGCAGCCGCTGCTGGAGCAACGCTTTCGTCCCGGCGAGCTGTCGCGCATCCTGCTTACCCATTACCACATGGATCATGTGCAGGGGCTGTTTCCCTTGCGCTGGGGCGTCGGCGTGCGCATTCCGGTCTGGGGACCACCCGACGAGAAGGGATGCGACGATTTGCTGAAGCATCCCGGCCTGCTCGATTTCCGTCCGCCTTTAATCCCCTACGTGGCCCACGCCTTTGGCGATCTCCAGGTCACGCCGCTGCCGTTACAGCACTCAAAGCTGACGCACGGCTACCTGTTCGACTGGCACGGCGCGCGGCTCGCCTGGCTGTGCGACACTATCGGACTGCCGCCCGATACCGAAGATTTTCTGCGCGGCATGCGGCTCGATCATCTGGTGGTCGACTGCAATGACCCCCCGCGCGCCGAAGTGCGCAACCATAACGATGTCTCCCGCGCGCTGGCGATCGTGCGCGCGCTCGCGCCGCGCCAGAGCTGGCTCACTCACCTCAGTCACGAAATGGATCACTGGCTGATGACCAATCCGTTGCCGGAACAGGTGCAGGCGGCGCGTGACGGCCAGCAGATTTCTCTTTCGGCCTGATGGCGCTGTCACGGTTTGGTCATTTTCCTGTCATTCACGCTTCATCCTCCGTCGCCCTAATAAGCGTGCAAATTACGCATTCACAGATGAAACGGAGTGCAATATGGCACAGCCTCTACTGAAAACCGTTGTTGATAACGGGTTCGAACCCGCGCTGCCAGTCAGCCGCAAAGTGCTGTCGGTACAGAACCTCAGCAAGGCGTACGGTGAGAACCGCGTGCTGAATAACGTCAGTTTCGATCTGCATGCCGGTGAGCTGGTGGCGGTGATTGGCCGCTCAGGCGCGGGCAAATCCACGCTGCTGCACATGCTCAACGGCACCATCGACGCCAGCGAAGGCGCGATCCTCAGCATGCAGGAAGGGCGGGCGGGGCGCGATGTGGTGACGCTGAGCAGCCGTCAGATGCGTGAATGGCGCAGCGAATGCGGCATGATCTTCCAGGATTTCTGCCTGGTGCCGCGCCTCGACGTATTGACTAACGTGCTGCTCGGACGGCTGAGCCAGACCTCCACGCTGAAATCGTTCCTGAAAATCTTCTCCGACACCGACCGCGCCCACGCCATTGAGCTGTTGCAGTGGATGAACATGCTGCCGCAGGCGTTGCAGCGGGCGGAAAACCTCTCCGGCGGGCAGATGCAGCGTGTCGCCATCTGCCGTGCGCTGATGCAGAACCCGAAAATCCTGCTGGCCGACGAGCCGGTGGCGTCACTCGATCCGAAAAATACCCGTCGCATTATGGAAGTGCTGCGTCAGGTGAGCGAGCAGGGCATCAGCGTGATGGTGAACCTGCACTCCATCGAACTGGTGAAAAGCTGGTGTACGCGCGTTATCGGCATTCAGCGCGGCGAAATCCTGTTTGACGGTCATCCTTCCCGGCTCACCGACAGCGTGCTGCACCAGCTGTACGGCGATGAAATCAACCAGCTTCACTAAATCACTAAGAGACAGCAAGACAATGAAAATAAAAGCGAAAATGTTGGCAATTTTTACTGGCGCGCTGATGGCTTACGGCGCAAATGCAGCGGATGCACCGAAAGAACTGAACCTCGGCATTCTGGGCGGGCAGAACGCCACCCAGCAGATTGGCGACAACCAGTGCGTAAAACAGTTTTTCGATAAAGAGCTGAATGTTGATACCAAACTGCGTAACTCGTCCGACTACTCGGGCGTGATTCAGGGTCTGCTGGGCGGCAAGGTCGATCTGGTGCTGAGTATGTCGCCCGCCTCCTATGCCTCGGTTTACCTCCAGGATCCCAAAGCGGTGGATATCGTGGGTATCGCCGTGGATGACAACGATCAGTCGAAAGGCTACCACTCGGTGGTGATCGTGAAGGCGGACAGTCCTTACCAGAAGCTGGAAGACCTGAAGGGGAAATCGTTTGGCATGGCCGACCCCGACTCCACTTCCGGCTACCTGATGCCGAACCAGGCGTTTAAGAAAATCTTTGGCGGCACCATTGATGACAAGTACAACGGCTTCTTCTCCAGCGTCACTTTCTCCGGCGGCCATGAACAGGACGTGCTCGGCGTGCTGAACAACCAGTTCGACGGCGCGGTCACCTGGACCTCGCTGGTGGGCGACTATGACAAAGGCTACAGCGTAGGCGCCTTTAACCGCATAATTAGCATGGATCATCCCGATCTGATGAAGCAGATCCGCATTATCTGGCAGTCGCCATTGATCCCGAACGGCCCGATTCTGGTGAGTAACCAGCTGCCGGCTGACTTCAAACAGAAAGTCGTTGCGGCAATCAAAAAGCTGGATACGCAGGATCACAGCTGCTTCATCAAAGCGATGGGCGGCACCCAGCATATCGGCCCGGCAACCCTGGCGGACTACCAGAACATTATTGATATGAAGCGCGACCTGATGAAGGGCAGCCGCGGATAAACCTTTACCCTCACGCTTCAGGGCGTGAGGGTCATCACCACTCTGCGAGAGGTTACGTTGACCGATTTCGAACGCTATTACCAACGCATCCGCAGCCAGCAAAAGCGCGACAACCTGCTCTGGTCGCTGCTGCTGATCGCGCTTTACCTGGCTGCCGGCAAGGTCGCTGAATTCAATCTGTTCACCGTCTGGCAATCGCTGCCGCATTTCTTCGATTACATTGGTCAAACCTTGCCGGTGCTGCATCTGCCGCTGCTGTTTTCCGACGGCAAAACCCAGGGTTCGCTGGCGTACTGGGGCTATCGTCTGCACATTCAGCTGCCGCTGATTTGGGAAACCTTGCAGCTGGCGATCTCCTCAACGCTGGTCGCCGTATTGACGGCCGCCGTGCTGGCCTTTTTCGCCGCCGACAATACCCAGTCTCCTGCGAGCGTACGTCTCGCCATTCGTACGCTGGTGGCCTTTTTACGCACCATGCCGGAACTCGCCTGGGCGGTAATGTTTGTAATGGCGTTTGGCATCGGCGCTATCCCCGGCTTTCTGGCGCTGGCGCTGCATACCATTGGCAGCCTGACCAAGCTGTTTTATGAGGCGATTGAGAGCGCCTCGGACAAACCGGTGCGCGGTCTCGCCGCCTGTGGTGCCAGCAAGCTGCAACGTATGCGCTTCGCCTTCTGGCCGCAGGTTAAGCCGGTTTTCCTCTCCTACAGTTTTATGCGTCTGGAGGTTAACTTTCGCTCCTCCACCATTCTCGGACTGGTAGGGGCGGGCGGCATCGGCCAGGAGCTGATGACCAATATCAAACTTGACCGTTACGATCAGGTCAGCATTACGCTGCTGCTGATTGTAGTGGTGGTGTCGCTGCTGGATATGCTCTCCGGCTGGCTGCGTCGCCGCGTGGTAGAAGGAGTACGCTGAATGATCGCGATGGCCCCGGACACAGGAAAACTCAGGCAGCAACACCCGCAACTCTTCGTGGTACAGCGCCGCTATCTGCGCCGCATCGCACTGCTGGCGCTGGCGGCACTGCTCTACTACCTGTTCTTCTTTTATCAGTTTGGCATCGGCTGGAGCCGCACGATTCAGGGCTGTCAGCAGCTTGGCCAATACTTTATGCATATGTTTGTCTGGCACGACTTCGCCAGCTGGCCCTTTGCTTATTATTTCTCGCAGATCGGCATTACCTTAGGGATTGTGTTTGCCGGGACCGTTACCGCCTCGCTGCTGGCACTGCCGCTGTCGTTTCTGGCGGCGCGCAACGTGATGCACGATCGGGCCACGCGTCCCGTGGCGCTGCTGGTGCGTCGCCTGTTCGATCTGATGCGCGGCGTCGATATGGCGATTTGGGGATTAATCTTTGTGCGCGCCGTGGGCATGGGACCGCTGGCCGGGGTGCTGGCGATTGTGGTTCAGGATATCGGGCTGCTCGGCAAGCTTTATGCGGAAGGGCACGAGGCGGTGGAGCGCTCGCCGGGACGCGGGCTGAGCGCGGTAGGGGCCAACAGCCTGCAAAAACACCGTTACGGCATCTTTACCCAGTCGTTTCCCGCTTTCCTCGCCCTCAGCCTCTATCAGATTGAATCCAACACCCGCTCGGCGGCGGTGCTCGGCTTTGTCGGGGCGGGCGGCATCGGCCTGGTCTACGCGGAGAATATGCGCCTGTGGAACTGGGACGTGGTGATGTTTATCACCCTGCTGCTGGTGGCGATTGTGATGACGATGGATGCGATCTCCTCCCGACTGCGCAAGCGCTATATCAACGGGAAAACGGTGCCGCTCTGGCAGCCTGACGCGCAAGCTTAAGCCGCTGGCTGCGCTGCCAGGCGCGCTGCAGCGCCTGCACCAGCTGCGGCTGGCTCCAGGGCTTCGCCAGCCGTTCGCACAGCGGCAGCGTCACCGGCTGGTGGCGCAGATCCTGGCCGCTGATCAGCAGCGTGGCGAGGCCCGGCCACTGCTGCTGCGCCTGGCGAATCACCTCCGCGCCGCTGAGTTTTCCCGGCAGCATCAGGTCGCTGATCAGCAGATCGATATCGGGCGTCTGGCGCAGCAGCGTCAGCGCCTGCTCGCCGTCGCCGCACTCCAGCGTCAGATAGCCCAGGGCATGCAGATGCTCGCAGAGCGTCTCGCGTACCGCTGGCTCATCGTCCAGCACCAGCACCAGCCGCTCCTCCGCCGCATCGGCCACCGGCAGCGCCAGGGGCAACGGTTGAGAAGGCTGCTCCGGCGCGCGCGGTAACAGCAGGCGTACCGTGGTGCCCTGGCCTGGCGCGGTCTCCAGCTCAACCTGCCCGCCAGACTGGCGCACAAAGCCATATACCATTGACAGCCCCAGACCGCTGCCGCTGCCGGTGGGCTTGGTGGTAAAAAAAGGTTCGAAAACCTGCTCGCGTACCCCGGCGGACATGCCGCAGCCGCGATCGATGACCTCAATAGTGACGCGGTCACGTTTTTCGCCCTGTTCCTGGCGACGCTGATTCCAGATGCGCAGACAGATTTCGCCGCTCTGCTGCTGCATCGCGTCGCGCGCATTCACCACCAGATTCATCAATGCGTTCTCCAGCTGGCTGGCGTCGATCCACGCGGGCCAGCCGGGGCGCTGCGCGTCGATCACCAGCTGCTGGCCCGGCAACAGCGAATGTTGCAGCAGTCCCTGCAAATTCTCCACCAGCGCCACCACCGACACCGCGCGCGGGTAGAGCGCCTGTTTGCGCGAGAAGGCGAGCAGACGCTGGGTCAGCTGGGCGGCGCGATCCGCCGCCTGGCGCGCGCGCTCAACGCGGCTGGCGACAGGGCCGGGCGGCAGCTGGCCCACGGTAAGCTCCAGGCTGCCGACGATCACCGCCAGCAGATTATTGAAGTCGTGCGCCAGACCGCCGGTAAGCTGGCCTACCGCCTTCATCTTCTGGCTGTGCACCAGCGCCTCCTCCAGCGCCTTGCGCGCGCTGCGCTCCAGCACGGTATTCACCATGCCGCGCCGGGGCACCGGGCTGAAGCGCAGCTCCAGCGTTCTGCCATCCGCCAGCCGCACCTCCTGCGGATCGCCCACGTCGTTCAGCGTAATGCCGATACGCGTCAGCAACTGCTGGTAATGCAGGCCGCGATGCAGATCGCGCGGCGACAGGCCCAGCAAATGCGGATACTGCGCGTTCCATACCACCAGCTCACCGTGGTTATCGAACAGGGCGAAGCCGTCGCGCATCGCCAGAAAGGTGGATTCAAGCTGGCTGCTTTTCTCTTTCAGCAGGCGCGAGGTGTGTTCCAGCGAGGCGGTATTGCGCGCAAAAACGTTAAAGGCACGCGCCAGATCCCCCAGCTCATCGCGCCGTTGCAGGCCCGGCACGCTGACGTGCTTCTCCCCCTGCGCCAGCTGCGTCATGGCGTGGGCAATAGCGGTCAGGCTGGAACCCAGGTTGCGGTAGATGTAGTAACCGGCGTAGCAGGTGATCGCCAGCGCCAGCAGCACAAACAGGGAGATAAACAGGATAATGGAGTTGAGTTCGCGATGGGTTTCCTGCAGGCGCGCGTCGCTTTGCTGCGCGACCTGCTGCACGCAGGCGGTAATATCCACGTTCAGCATCGCCACCAGCGCCTTGATGCGGTAAGTGGCGTAAGCAATCGCCAGATCGCTCTCTTCCAGCTGCTGCGCCAGCGGCACCAGTGACTGTCCGGTGGCGAACAGCCGCTCGATTTTGCTGTTCAGCACCGTATCTGCGCGGTGTTCCGGCCACTGCCGCATCACCGCCTGCCATCGATCGATAGCAGCCCAGGGCGACGCGGTGCCAATCGCCACCTCAATCAGCGCCATCGCCTGCTGGCGCAGCGCCGCAGGTGGGGCGTCGGGATTGTTTTGCGCCAGCGTATTGATATGGGTCAGCAGCAGCTGCGATTGCCAGAGTCCGCTGAGCATCTGGTTGCGCTGCAGGTGGCGCTGATGGCCGCGCAGCAGCAGCTGGCTGATGGTTTCCTGTAACATCAGGCTGCGCATCCGCATCCGCGCCACCCGTTCCGGCTGGCGGGCAGCCAGTGGCGCACGGGCGAGCAGCGCCAGCGAGCGCTGCAATGCCTGCTGCTGCTGCGCCAGACGCGCCGATTCGCTCTGGTATTCCAGCGCGCCCACTACCTGCGCCAGTCGCACCGCCGCGGTCGCTACGTTCGCGGTATCACGCGCCAGCGCCAGGCTGCCGTTCATGTCCGTCAGCGTCTGCGCCTGCGCCAGCTCCTGAATCCGTCCGGCGTGACGAAAGCCGAGGATCGCCACCACGCTTACCATCAGCGTGACGCTCACCACCAGCAGATTAAACAGCAGCAGGCGCCCGCGCGCCCCGGCCTGCCATGCGTAAACCCGTTGCACCATCGGCTGTCTCCCTGAAGCGTTAGCGCGAGTATAAAAGCGGGGGCGGCGGCAAATATGACAATTGTGAACGGGCGCTGACATTTTCCATTTATCTGCGGCTGGTTAACTCGCTGCATCACCCTGAGCGGGAGCGGGCCAATGACAGCGACACCGATACTGGAAATGAAAGGCATATCGCGCCGGTTTGGCACCTTTTACGCCCTGAAAGAGGTGGATCTCACCGTCTGGCCGGGAGAGGTGCATGCCCTGATGGGGGAAAACGGCGCGGGAAAAAGCACGCTGATGAAAATTTTAGCCGGTGCCTATAGCGCCAGCAGCGGGGAAATCATTATCGATGGCAAGCCCTGGGTAATCAAAGGGCCAAAAGAGGCGCTGGCGGCGGGCATTACGCTGATCTATCAGGAGATCAATCTGGCGCCGAATCTCACGGTGGCGGAAAACATCTTTCTCGGCAGCGAGATCCGCCATCTCGGCATGGTGAAGCGTAAACAGATGGCGCTGGAGGCACAGCAGGTGATTGACCGCCTCGGCGCACAGTTCTCCGCCACCGACCTGGTGAGCAAGCTGAGCATTGCCGAGCAGCAGCAGGTGGAGATTGCGCGCGCGCTGCACCGCAACAGCCGCATTCTGGTGATGGATGAACCCACGGCGGCGCTCTCTAACCGCGAAACCGAACAGCTGTTCGCCCTGATTAAACGGCTGCGCAACGAGGGCATGGCGATTATCTATATCAGCCACCGCATGGCGGAGGTGTATGAGCTTTCCGATCGCGTCAGCGTGCTGCGGGATGGTCAGTATGTTGGCAGCCTGACGCGGGACAAGCTCAACGCCAGCGAGCTGGTGCGCATGATGGTCGGCAGGCCGCTCAGCGACCTGTTTAACAAGGATCGCACCATTGCGTTTGGCGCGATTCGGCTGGCGCTGAATAACCTCACCGACAACGGCAAAATCCATCCCAGCAGCCTGGAGGTACGCGCCGGTGAAATTGTCGGTCTTGCCGGGCTGGTGGGGGCCGGACGCAGCGAGCTGGCGCAGATGATCTTCGGCGTGCGCAAGCCAGGCGGCGGCGATATCTGGATCGATGGCGAAAAGGTGAAAATCCACTCACCGCGCGAGGCGATCGCTGTAGGGATCGGCTTTCTCACCGAAAACCGCAAAGAGCAGGGGCTGTTTCTGGAGCTGGCGGCGCATGAAAACATCGTGATGGCGACGCTGGAGCGTGACGCCAGCTATGGCCTGCTGGACCGGCGCAAAGCACAAAAGATCTCCAGCGAGGCGATCAAAACGCTAAATATTCGCGTGCCTCATGCGCAGGTGCGTGCCGGCGGGCTTTCCGGCGGCAATCAGCAGAAGCTGCTGATTTCGCGCTGGGCCGCTATCAATCCACGCATTTTGATCCTCGACGAACCGACGCGCGGTGTGGACGTCGGCGCGCGCAGCGAAATCTACCGCATGATGAACCAGATGGCGCATCAGGGGGTGGCGATTCTGATGATCTCCAGCGAGCTGCCGGAGGTGGTCGGCATGAGCGATCGGGTCTACGTGATGCGCGAGGGAACCATCGCCGGAGAGCTGGCTGCTGACCAGATCAGCCAGGAAAATATCATGACGCTGGCGACCGGCGCGCACGCGTCGCAGCCCGCAGAAGCTTGAGGAGAAAGCAGCATGACCAGTGAAAGCGCACGCGCCAAAACCCCTACGCTGAAGCGCGCCTTTATGGGCGACCTGGTGCAGACGGTGGGCATCCTGCCGATTCTGATCCTGATCGTGGCAGTATTTGGTTTTGTCGCCCCGAACTTTTTTACCGAGGCCAACCTGCTGAACATTACGCGCCAGGCCTCGATCAATATCGTGCTGGCGGCGGGGATGACCTTTGTGATCCTGACCGGCGGTATCGACCTTTCGGTGGGATCGATGCTTGGCACCACGGCGGTGGTGGCGATGATCACCTCGCTCGATCCCGCTTTCGCCTCGATGACCATTCCGGCGGCGCTGGGCGCGGGTCTGCTGATGGGGCTGTTTAACGGCATTCTGGTCGCCTGGGCGGGGCTACCGCCCTTTATCGTCACCCTGGGCACCTACACCGCCATGCGCGGCGCGGCCTATCTGCTGGCGGATGGCACCACGGTGATCAACTCCGACATTAACTTTGAGTGGATCGGCAACGGCTATCTGGGGCCGGTTCCCTGGCTGATTGTGATCGCTTTTGCGGTGATTGCGCTTTGCTGGTTCCTGCTGCGTCGCACCACGCTGGGCATTCATATCTATGCCGTGGGCGGCAATATGCAGGCGGCGCGTTTGACCGGGATCAAAGTGGGCGCGGTGCTGGTGTTTGTCTATGGCGTCAGCGGACTGCTCTCCGGGCTGGGCGGGCTGATGAGCGCTTCACGTCTCTACAGCGCCAACGGCAATCTCGGGGTCGGCTATGAGCTGGACGCGATTGCGGCGGTGATCCTCGGCGGCACCAGCTTTGTCGGCGGTATCGGCACCATTACCGGCACGCTGATCGGCGCGCTGATTATCGCCACCCTGAATAACGGCATGACGCTGATGGGCGTCTCCTATTTCTGGCAGCTGGTGATTAAGGGCGGGGTGATCATTATTGCGGTGTTGATCGATAAGTATCGTACCCGGCATCACGTAAGCTAACGGGCTATCTTACTTGCCATATTGCCACCGGCAGTGCTCGTCATCCTCACGTACTGCTTGTACGCTGCGGTGACTGCGCGCTGGCCGTCGGCAAACTGGCTGCGCCGATAACGCCCGTGATAACGGTGAGTAAAAAGAAGAACCTCAGGCCATTTTGCGGTTGGCAACGATAAAATAGCAGCAGGAGAAAAAATATGCGTTTCAATCCGATTGTAACCGGGCTGCTGGCGGCGACGCTGCTCAGCGCTCCGCTGGTTCAGGCAAAAGAGCTGAAGTCGATTGGCGTTACCGTAGGCGATCTCGCCAACCCGTTCTTTGTGCAGATCACCAAAGGGGCGGAGAAGAAGGCGCATGAGCTGGCGGGCGACAAGGTGAACGTGACGTTGGTTTCCAGCGGTTACGACCTCGGCCAACAGGTCGGCCAGATCGATAACTTTATCGCCGCCAAAGTAGACATGATTATCCTTAACGCCGCCGACTCCAAAGGTATCGCCCCGGCGGTGAAGCGCGCCCGTGACGCCGGTATCGTAGTGGTGGCAGTGGACGTGGCAGCCGACGGCGCCAACGCTACCATCACCTCCGATAACACCCAGGCGGGGGCGATGGCCTGTAAATATATTTCCGACCGCCTGAAGGCGAAAGGCAACGTGGTGATCATCAACGGACCGCCGGTCTCCGCCGTGCAGAACCGTGTAGAAGGCTGCATGACCGAGCTGAAGCGCCACCCGGAGATCAAGCTGCTGTCATACAACCAGAACGCCAAAGGAAGTCGTGAAGGCGGGCTGGAGATCATGACCTCGCTGCTCTCCGCCAATCCGAAGATCGATGCGGTGTTCGCCATCAACGATCCCACGGCGATCGGCGCCGATCTGGCGGCGAAACAGGCGCAGCGCAGCGAATTCTTTATTGTCGGCGTAGATGGATCGCCCGACGGCGAAGAGGCGCTGAAACGTAAAAATTCCCTGTTTGTCGCGACGCCAGCCCAGGACCCGCAGGTCATGGCCTCCAGAGCGGTGGAAATCGGTTACGACATCCTGCAGGGCAAACCGGCACCGGATAAACCGGTGCTGATCCCGGTTACGCTGATCGACCGCAACAGCGTCAACAGCTACAAGGGCTGGACGGTGAAATAACCATCAGGCGGCGCGCGGCACCACAGGCCGCGTGCGTTGTCCGACAAGGGGAGAGGCGCTTATGCAACGTTCGGAAGTCAACGCCATTTTACAGCGCACGCGCGAGTTCTTTATGCGCCAGGATGTGCATCTGCCCGCCTGGGCGGATTACGGCCTCAGCCAGTGGCGCGCGCTGGACAAAAGCCGCGCGGCAGAGCTGCTGGCGCTGCGGCTGGGCTGGGACGTCACCAGCTTTGGCGAGCCTGATTTTCAGCAAACCGGCCTAACGTTGTTTACCCTGCGCAACGGCTCTCCCGGCGGTCAGCCCTGGCGCAAGCCCTATGCTGAGAAGGTGATGCACATTCGCGATGGCCAGGTGACGCCGATGCACTACCATCCGCAAAAGATGGAGGACATCATCAATCGCGGCGGCGGCAATCTGATTGTGGAGTTGCATAACCGCGCAGGCGATCGGCTGGCGGAAAGCACGGTGAGCGTGACGCTGGACGGCATCAGCCAGACGCACGCCGCCGGTTCGCAGATACGGCTGTCTCCCGGCGAGAGCGTGACGCTGCCGCCCGGCATCTGGCACAGCTTCTGGGGCGAGGCGGGCTATGGCGATGTGCTGGTAGGCGAAGTGTCGATGCCCAACGACGACGAGCATGACAATGTATTTCTTACGCCGCTGGCGCGCTTCAATCCTCTTGACGAGGATGAAGCGCCGCGCTGGCTGCTCTGCAATGAATATCACCGCTGGCTATGATCCGAGATCAGGCGGTTTGCGTTGAGAGCATTGCTGCCCCTGGCCGCGCCACGTCAGCGGAAAAGACATAGCCCAGACCGCGAATGGTGCGGATCAGCGTCGGCTGATGGGGGTTTACCTCTATCTTGCGCCGCAGCCGCATAATCAGCACATCAATGGTGCGATCGAACACCTCCAGGCTTTCGCTATGGGTCAGCTCAAGCAGCTGATCGCGCGTCAGTACCTTGCGCGCATGACGGATCAGCGCACGCAGCAGCGCATACTCGCCCTGAGTAAGCGCCACCGCTTCACGCTGCGGATTAAACAGCTGACAGCGCGCTTCGTCCAGCTGCCAACCGTTGAACTGCCAGCCCGTGTCCTGTTCCGGCGTGGGCAGCGTCAGGCGACCGCAGCGGCGCAGCGCGGCGCGCGCCCGCGCCACCACCACGCGCGGATTAAACGGCTTGGCGATATAGTCGTCCGCGCCCATCTCCAGACCCACCACCATATCCGCCTCCGATCCCATGCCGGTCAGCATAATCACCAGCAGTTCCGGGCGCAGGCGCTGCATCTGTTGCAGCACCAGCAGGCCGTTGGTGTCGGGCAACATCATATCCAGCATCACCAGCGCAATGTCCGGATGCTGCGCCAGCAGCGGCACCACCTCTTTACCCTGATGGCAGGTATACACGGTAAACACATGCTCGCTGAGCACATCGCGCAGCAGTTCGCAAACGGCGCGTTCGTCATCGACCACCAGTATCGCGGGCTTCATCCTGTGACTCTTATTGTAGCGATTGGGTTAAAGCTGAGTGTACACAGGCCGTTAAAGCCTGCGCGCCGGAAACGCGGAAGTGTGAGAAACATCGCCCGACGGCTGTTGAAATCGTGCAGTGGCGCAAAGTTCGCGCGTCAAGGCGGAGAGGCTGCGCATGCTGCTTTGCACCAAAAATGAGCACTGCACCTTTCTGGTGCCTTGCTTTGGTTCAGACTATTCTTATTTTGCGTGGCGCACCCTGCGGCGGGCCGTTTTTGCCGCGTTACGTCATGGCATAGCAATTGCTATGAGAGCAGAGGGGGAGGTTGTATACAAGGCATCAGCCGCGCAACCTGACGGCAGAGCATGCAGTCGACGACCCGCAACACAATAATGCGCATGCAAACCACATTGGCAAGTGAGAACGCACGTCAGTAGCGTCTCCATGTTACGAGAGATGATGATGTTAGAAAAACTATTCAAGCTCCAGGCTCACAACACGACGGTTCGTACCGAGATCGTCGCGGGGATTACCACCTTCCTTGCGATGGCTTACATCCTGTTTGTTAACCCCAGCATTCTCAGCGCGACCGGTATGGATAAAGGTTCGGTGTTTGTCGCCACCTGTCTGGCGGCGGCCATCGGCTCCGTGCTGATGGGTCTGATCGCTAACTATCCCATCGCGCTGGCACCGGGCATGGGGCTGAACGCCTTCTTTACCTACACCGTTGTGCTGCATATGGGCTACACCTGGCAAATCGCGCTGGGTGCGGTGTTCCTCTCCGCAGTGATCTTCTTCGCGCTGTCGATTTTCAAAATTCGTGAATGGATCATCGCCAGCATTCCGCTGCCGCTGCGCGCCGGCATTGCTGCCGGTATCGGTCTGTTTCTGGCGCTGATTGCGCTGGAAGGGGCGGGTATCGTGGTGGACAACCCGGCCACGCTGGTCGGCATCGGCGACCTGACGAAGCCGGGACCGCTGCTGGCGATGCTGGGCTTTATCATTATCGTGGTGCTGGAAGCGCGCCGTGTGACCGGCGCAGTGCTGATCGGCATTCTGCTGGTGACCTTTATTTCCATGGGGATTGGCCTGTCGCCTTTTGCAGGCGTTTTCTCCGCGCCGCCCTCTATCGCGCCGACCTTTATGCAGCTCGATATCGCCGGTGCCTTTAACGTAGGCCTGGTAAGCGTGATTTTCGCCTTCCTGTTTGTTGACGTGTTTGATAACACCGGCACGCTGCTGGGCGTGACCAAGCGCGCCGGTCTGGCGGATGAGCAAGGCAATGTGCCGAAGATGGGCCGCGCGCTGGTGGCCGATAGCGCCGCTGCGCTGTTTGGTTCGCTGTTGGGCACTTCTACCACCACCAGCTATGTGGAATCGGCGGCGGGCGTCAGCGCCGGTGGCCGTACCGGTCTGACCGCAGTGGTGGTTGCGATTCTGTTCCTGCTCAGCCTGTTCTTTTCGCCGCTTGCCTCCAGCGTACCGGTTTACGCCACCGCGCCTGCGCTGCTGTTTGTGGCGGTGCTGATGACCTCGGGTCTGGCGGAGATTGACTGGAAAGATATCACCACTGCCGCGCCAGTTACCGTAACCGCGTTGACGATGCCGCTGACCTACTCAATTGCTAACGGCATCGCGTTCGGGTTCATCACCTGGACGGTGGTGAAGCTGCTGAGCGGCCGTACGCGTGAGCTGAATGCGGCGCTGGTGATTCTCTCGATTCTGTTTGTGATCAAGTTGGGCTGGCTGAGCGCCTGATCCCCCCTCCGGCATTAAACCCAGGGCCAGCCTGAACGGTATCCGGGCTGGCCCTGGCGCTTATCTGAACGGCGGTTCGTTAAACGTCCGCAGCTTACGAGAATGCAGCTTATCCCCTTCGGCGCGTAACAGTTCTACTGCGCAAATACCAATTTGCAGATGTTCCGAAATCGCCCCTTCATAAAAACGGTTCGCCTGGCCGGGCAGCTTGATCTCGCCGTGCAGAGGTTTGTCAGAAACGCAAAGCAGGGTGCCGTAGGGCACGCGGAAACGGTAACCCTGCGCGGCGATGGTGGCGCTCTCCATATCTACCGCCACCGCGCGGCTGAGGTTAAAGCGCAGCGCGGAGGCGGAATAGCGCAGCTCCCAGTTGCGGTCGTCCGTGGTCACTACCGTGCCGGTGCGCAGACGATGCTTAACCGCCTCGCTGTCCATGCCGCTCACCGCTTTGGTGGCGTCGTAAAGCGCACGCTGCACCTCGGCGATGCTGGGAATCGGAATATCGGGTGGCAGCACGCTGTCGAGCACGTGATCGTCGCGCAAATAGGCGTGCGCCAGCACGTAGTCGCCGATGGTCTGGCTTTCACGCAGCCCGCCGCAGTGACCAATCATCAGCCAGGCGTGCGGACGCAGCACCGCCAGATGGTCGCAGATGGTTTTCGCGTTCGACGGGCCCACGCCGATATTCACCAGCGTAATGCCGCGCCGGTTGGGCGAGGTAAGGTGCCAGGCGGGCATCTGATGCTTCTTCCAGGCGAGATCGGACATCATCGCCTCGGCATCCGGCGTATCAGCGGTGATCACCACGTCACCGGCGCAGGCCAGGCTGTCGTAAGACGTTTGCGGATCGCGCACCTGCTCAATCGCCCAGCGCACAAACTCATCCACGTAACGCGTGTAGTTGGTGAACAGCACAAAGGGCTGAAAATGCTCCACCGCCGTGCCGGTGTAGTGGCGCAGGCGGGCAAAGGAGAAATCGCTGCGCAGCGCATCGAAATGGGAGAGCGGGTAAAAGGTGCTCGGGTTAAACAGGCCATCGGCGGTCTCATCGCCAATCTGCGACAGTTCGGTGGTAGGAAAATAACGAGCGATACCGGCGCTCATGGTGCGATCCAGCGACAGATCCGAGCCGTCAATCACGTAAGGATAGGGGATCTCCTGCTGCGACGGACCCACTTCAATCACCACCTCATACTCTTTCTCGATCATCGCCAGCTGCTCGCTCAGATAGTGACGCAGCAGCGCCGGGCGCGCGATGGTGGTGCTGTAGCTGCCGGTATGGGTAAAGCGGCCCCAGGCGCGGGTGCGGTTGCGCTGCGGGCCATCGCCCAGCCAGCTGATACGCAGCTCAGGATAGACAAACAGCCCCTGCGCCCGCGCTGCGGCATCCGGCAGGGTGCCCTGTTCCGTGAAGGTTTTTATCGCCTCGCGCAAGGCGGCGACGGCGTTATCGTAAAGGCGCTCCAGCTCATCCAGCGCTTGCTGGCTGGTCAGGCCGTTCCGTTGCGTTTCCATAACTTCTCCTGGCTTTTGGTCATCTGTTAAGAGGGTAAGCTTAGCTGTAGTCTCTCTCATCCCGGTGAAGAATCTGTGATCCATCCCATTTTGCACCAACGCGGTGCTGGTGCGCGCGGCGACAATCGGTATTGTGAGTGAGCAAGCCGGTAATTTCATACTGTTAACATAACGTCGCGGCAAAAGCAGGATCTGCCTGTATCTTCCTTGCTGTCGCTTCGCCTGCGGCGTAACAAGAATATCGGATCGCGCCGCACAGAAAATTTTTGCAACCTGCTGTTACCTCTGGCGAGCTTTTTGCTTACAGATTAACCGTGGCCCTGCTGGCCGCACTGTACTCTCCGATAAGTTGATTCAGAAATTGATTTCTCCCAAGCCGTGGTCTGGCATTTGCTCCTAACCGTGTTGAGGATTGACAGAATGTCTCTGAAATTAATGAATTTATCCATCAAGGCCGTGATTGCAGGGTGTTTGAGCGTTGCCTTTTACGCACAGGCAGATATCAAAATCGGCGTAGCCGGTCCTTTCTCCGGCCCCAATGCCACCTACGGCGCGCAGTACTGGAAGGGCGCGTCGCAGGCTGCGGAAGATATTAATGCCGCAGGCGGCATCAACGGCGAGAAAATCGTGCTGGTGCAGGGCGATGATGCCTGCGAACCCAAACAGGCGGTCTCGGTGGCTAACCGTCTGGCGGATCAGGACAAGGTGATGGCAGTGGTCGGCCATTTCTGCTCCTCTTCTACCATGCCCGCCTCGGAGGTTTATGACGAAGCCGGGATTCTCACCATTACTCCCGGCTCCACCAATCCACAAATCACCGAGCGCGGCATGAACGGCATGTTCCGTATGTGTGGCCGCGACGATCAGCAGGGCAGCATTGCCGCTAACTACATTCTGGATACCCTGAAGGCGAAGAAAGTAGCGGTGATCCACGATAAAGATACCTACGGGCAGGGCCTGGCCGACGCCACCAAAGCCGCGCTGCAAAAACGCGGCGTGAAAGAGGTAATGTACGAAGGGCTTTCTCGCGGCGAGAAAGATTTCAACGCGCTGGTGACCAAGATGTCCTCGCTGAATCCTGACGTGGTCTATTTTGGCGGCTGCCATCCCGAAGCGGGACCGCTGGTGCGCCAGATGCGCGAGCAAGGCATGAAGGCGAAGTTCTTCTCCGGCGACTGCATCGTGACCGAGGAGATGGTGACTGCGGCGGGCGGTCCTCAATATACCAACGGCGTCTATATGACCTTTGGCAACGATCCGCGTCAGATTCCGGCGGGCAAAACGGTGATTGAGAAGTTCCGCGCCAGCGGCTTCGAGCCTGAGGGCTACACCCTCTATGCCTACGCTTCCATTCAGACGCTGGCGGCGGCCTATAAGGCGGCGGGCAAAGATAATGAGAAAGCGAGCGCCTGGCTGAAGGCCAACAGTGTCGATACCGTGATGGGCAAAAAAGCCTGGGACAGCAAAGGCGATCTTAAAGTCTCCGACTATGTGATCTACCAGTGGGATGATAAGGGCAAATATCACCAGCTGTAAGCTATGACGTCACAGCTCCCCTCCGCACGGCGGGGAGATCTCCACGTTGGGCCACGCGCCGGTGCTGGCCCACCTTCGGCGAGAGCACTCTATGGATGCGTTTTTTCTGCAGCAGCTGGTGAATGGCCTGACGCTGGGTGCGGTCTACGGCCTGATCGCCATCGGCTACACCATGGTTTACGGCATTATCGGCATGATCAACTTTGCTCACGGCGAGGTCTATATGATCTCCGCCTACCTGTGCGCCATCGCGCTGGCGCTGCTCTCCTTTTTTGGCGTGCAGTCGTTTCCCCTGCTGATTTTCGGCACGCTGCTGTTCACTATCGTCGTCACCGCCGTTTACGGCTGGACGATTGAGCGCATCGCCTACCGTCCGCTGCGCAACTCCACGCGCCTGGCACCGCTGATCTCTGCCATCGGCATGTCGTTGATCCTGCAAAACTATGTGCAGATCAGCCAGGGACCGAATCAGCAGGGCATTCCCACGCTGCTCACCGGCGTGCTGCGCATGGAGATTGACGGCGGTGTGGTGCAAATCACCTGGACCAAAGTGTTTATTCTGATTGCGGCTTTTTGCGGCATGGCGCTGCTGACCTGGATTATCCAGTACACGCGCCTCGGGCGCATCTGTCGCGCGGTGCAACAGGATCGGCGCATGGCCTCGATTCTCGGTATCAACACCGATCGGGTGATTTCGCTGGTGTTTGTCATGGGCGCGGCAATGGCCGGTCTGGCGGGGGTGTTGGTCACCATGAACTACGGCACCTTTGATTTTTATGCCGGTTTTATTATCGGCATCAAAGCCTTTACCGCCGCGGTGCTGGGCGGCATCGGCTCGCTGCCGGGAGCGATGCTGGGCGGGCTGCTGCTTGGCGTGGCGGAGGCGCAGTTCGCCGGCATGGTGAACTCCGATTACAAAGATGTTTTCTCGTTTGCCCTGCTGGTGGTGATTCTGATTTTCCGGCCGCAGGGCCTGCTGGGCCGACCGCTGGTGGCGAAAGTATAAGGAAGCGACGATGACAGACGCGATTGATGTGCGCCAGAGCCTGCTTGATACGGTGATGGCCGGGCTGGTGGCGCTGGTGGTATTTGGGCCGATAGTGGGCGTAGTGTTGGATGGTTACAGTTTTCATCTCTCCGCCGCGCGCGTGGGGCTGCTGATCGTGATTGTGATGGCGGGCAGGCTGCTGCTGAGCCTGTTCCTGCAAAGCGCTGCCGGGGTGCGTTTTGTCCGTAAATTCAGAGGGTCGGATCAGGGCGTTTTTGTTCGTCAGCCCGATTACCGCTCGCCGCTGCGCTGGATCATTCCGCTGCTGCTGGTGGCTGCGATAATTTTTCCGGTGTTCTCCAGCAAATATCTGCTCACGGTGGCGATCCTCGGCCTGATCTACGTGCTGCTCGGGCTGGGGCTGAATATCGTGGTGGGGCTGGCGGGCCTGCTCGACCTCGGGTACGTGGCGTTTTACGCCATTGGCGCTTACGGGCTGGCGCTCGGCTACCAGTATCTCGGGCTGGGATTCTGGAGCATGCTGCCGCTGGCGGCGCTGATGGCCGCCTGTGCCGGGGCGCTGCTCGGCTTTCCGGTGCTGCGCATGCACGGCGACTATCTGGCGATTGTCACCCTCGGCTTCGGGGAAATTATCCGCCTGATCCTCACTAACTGGCTCGATTTCACCGGCGGGCCGAACGGCGTCTCGGTGCCTTCACCCACCTTTCTCGGGCTGGAGTTTGGCCGCCGCGCGCGCGAAGGCGGCACGCCGTTTCATGAGTTTTTTCATCTCAGCTACAACCCGAACATGAAGTTTATCTTTATCTACGCGGTACTGGTTCTGGTGGTGCTGCTGGTACTGTTTATCAAGCACCGGCTGACGCGGATGCCGATTGGTCGCGCTTGGGAAGCGCTGCGCGAGGATGAGATCGCCTGCCGCGCCATGGGCCTGAATCATGTGCTGGTCAAGCTCTCCGCCTTTATGCTTGGCGCTTCTACCGCCGGTATCGCCGGGGTGTTTTTCGCCAGCTATCAGGGCTTCGTTAATCCCACCTCCTTTACCTTTTTCGAGTCGGCATTGATTCTGGCGATTGTGGTGCTGGGCGGTATGGGATCGACGCTGGGGGTCGTGCTGGCCGCCTTTGTGCTCACCGTGGCGCCGGAACTGCTGCGTAGCTTTGCCGAATATCGCGTGCTGCTGTTCGGCATGCTGATGGTGCTGATGATGATCTGGCGACCGCGCGGGCTGGTGCGCACCAGTCGGGTCGGCGTGCCTCAGCGTTCAGGAGTGCGCCATGAGTGACGTCATTTTGCAGGTGGAAAACCTGATGATGCATTTCGGCGGCATCCGGGCGCTCAACGATGTCAGCCTGGAGGTGGCACGTGGTTCAGTCACGGCGCTGATCGGCCCGAACGGGGCGGGCAAGACCACGGTGTTTAACTGCCTCACCGGCTTCTATCGCGCCAGCGGCGGCCGCATTCTGCTGAACGCCAACCAGCGCTCCACCGATGTGATCCAGATCCTCGGGCAGAAAATTCGTGCCGCCGACCTGATCAACCCGGCGCGGCTTGGATCACGCATCTGGTACAAAATGTTTGGCGGCGCGCATCTGGTGAACCGGGCCGGGCTGGCGCGCACCTTCCAGAATATCCGCCTGTTCCGCGAGATGTCGGTGATCGAGAACCTGCTGGTAGCCCAGCATATGCAGGCGAACCGCAATCTGCTGGCGGGGGTGTTTAATACCCGCGCTTACCGCGAGGCGGAGAGCCGCGCGCTGGATCGAGCCTTTTACTGGCTGGAGGTGGTGGATCTGGTGGAGAGCGCCAACCGGCTGGCGGGCACGCTCTCCTATGGGCAGCAGCGTCGGCTGGAGATCGCCCGCGCCATGTGTACGCAGCCGGAGCTGATCTGCCTGGATGAGCCGGCGGCGGGGCTGAATCCGGTGGAAACCGAGGCGCTGAGCCGCATTTTGCACCGACTGCGCGCCGATCACCGCATTACCGTGCTGCTGATTGAACATGACATGGGCATGGTGATGAGCATTTCCGATCGGATTGTGGTGCTGGATCACGGCGACGTGATTGCGCGCGGCACGCCGCAGCAAATCCAGCATGATGAGCGGGTCATCGCCGCTTATCTCGGCGTGGATGAAGAGGAGAGCGATCATGGCTGAACCGATGCTGGCCTTTGAGGCGGTGGATCTGTTCTATGGCCCGATACAGGCGCTGAAAAAGGTCTCGTTGACGGTGAACGAAGGGGAAACGGTGGCGCTGATTGGCGCCAACGGCGCGGGAAAATCCACGCTGCTGATGTCGATTTTTGGTCAGCCGCGCATCGCCGCCGGGGAGATCTTTTATCGCGGTGTGGCGATCAGCCACAAATCGACCCATTTTATCGCCAGCAACGGTATCGCTCAGGCGCCGGAGGGCAGGCGCATCTTTCCGGACATGACGGTGGAAGAAAATCTGCTGATGGGCACCATCGCGATTGGCAACCGCTTTGTGAAGGAGGATAAGGATCGTCTCTATCAGCTTTTTCCCCGTCTGCTCGAGCGACGTAAGCAGCGCGCCATGACGCTCTCTGGCGGCGAGCAGCAGATGCTGGCGATTGCGCGCGCGCTGATGAGTCGTCCCAAACTGCTGCTGCTGGATGAACCGAGCCTTGGCCTGGCGCCGATCGTGGTGAAGCAGATCTTTACCATTCTGCGCGAGCTGACGCAGCAGGGGATGACGCTGTTTCTGGTGGAGCAGAACGCGCGCCATGCGCTGAAGCTCGCCGATCGCGGCTATGTGATGGTAAACGGCGAGATCCGTCTGAGCGGCAGCGGCGCGGAACTGCTGAATAATGAGGAGGTTCGCAGCGCTTATCTGGGGGCAGCGACACAGGCTGCCGTTAGCGCGGCAAAAAGTTCGTAATAAATATTAAATCGGGCCGGAAAGACTTTGCATAATTTCTGGCCCCCTATCATCATTAGATCTCCTGTCCAATCTCTTCTGATTTGGTATCCACTTGCAAAATCCTGGCGTAGCAGTGATGCGGGCGATCAAACGCACGGCGTGGTATCCGAAACGTCGCGCTTATCGCACGCTGTTCTGGCGTGAAATCACGCCGCTGGCGATCCCCATCATGATCGAAAACACCTGTGTGCTGTTGATGGGCGTACTGAGCACCTTCCTGGTGAGCTGGCTGGGGAAAGAGGCGATGGCGGGCGTCGGGCTCGCTGACAGCTTCAATATGGTGATCATCTCCTTTTTTGCCGCCATCGATCTCGGCACCACGGTGGTGGTCGCCTTCAGCCTGGCGAAACGCAACGGCAAGCGCGCCCGCGCGGCGACGCGCCAGTCGCTCGGCCTGATGACGGTGCTGGCCTTTGTGCTGGTGATCGCCATTGAGTTCTGGGGGCATGTGATTATCGATCTGATTGCCGGTAGCGCGGAACCCCAGGTGAAAGAGCTGGCGCTCAGCTATCTGCAAACCTCCGCCTGGAGCTACCCGGCGGCGGCTATCGCGCTGATCGGCAGCGGCGCGCTGCGCGGGGCGGGCAATACCAAAATCCCCATGCTGATTAACGGCGGCATGAACATTCTCAATATCGTCATCAGCAGCGTGCTGATTTATGGCTGCTTCTCCTGGGATGGGCTTGGCTTTGTCGGAGCCGGGCTGGGGCTGACGATTTCCCGCTATATCGGGGCGATCGGTGTGATTTATGTGCTGATGATCGGCTTTAACGGCTCAATGAAGATTACCCTGCCGAGCTATTTCCGCCGCTGGAACAGCAATATCCTGATGGAAGTGCTGAGCATCGGCGTACCGGCCAGCATCGAATCGGTGCTGTTTAACGGCGGCAAGCTGCTGACCCAGGTGTTTGTCGCCGGGATGGGCACCAGCGAAATCGCCGGTAACTTTATCGCCTTCTCTATCGCTTCGCTGATCAACCTGCCGGGTAACGCACTGGGTTCGGCTTCTACCATTATCACCGGCACGCGCCTCGGCAAAAATGAGGTGTTTCAGGCGGAACGTCAGGTGAAGCACGTTTTCTGGCTGGCGATGATCTGTCTCTGTTCGCTGGCGTTGCTGACCGTGCCGTTTTCCGGGCTGCTGGCGCGCTTTTACACTCGCGACCCGGAGGTTATTACCGTCACGCAGCATTTGATCTGGCTGAATGCCGCCTTTATGCCGATCTGGGCCGCCTCCTGGGTGTTGCCTGCCGGGCTGAAGGGCGCACGCGATGCGCGTTACACCATGTACGTTTCCATGTTCAGCATGTGGGGCGCGCGCGTGGTGGCGGGTTACTACTTAGGCATTGTGCTGGGCATGGGGGTAATTGGCGTCTGGCTCGGCATGTTCCTTGACTGGGCGGTGCGTGGCCTCTGTTTCTGGTGGCGGTTGAAAAGCGGAAAATGGCTAAACAACTACCGTAAAATGGTGGCGAAAAACGGGCCCTGATATTCCCCAGGCGCGAGACTCTCGCGCCTGGGGATACGCTTAATTTCCATTAAAAATTAAATAATAATTCGGGGAAATAAGTAAAAGCTATTATTTCCCCGGCGTTGTTCTGTGTCATTTTCATAAGTGACAAAATAAGAAAAGGCTTCCTGCTTTTATTAACCCCGCCAGGTTAATTGTTTTTCCCGGACACAGACGCGGGCCGTAATAAGATTATTCTCAGAATGTTCTGCTGCTGAACTTTATTTTTCAGAAGGAGTAACAGATTTGGATACGCCTGAAGAAAAGATTGCGCCGCTATTTTCCGTTCGTCAGCTCTCCGTGGCGTTGCCTGCCGGTATGGACCGGCGTTACGCGGTAGAAAACCTCAGTTTCGATCTCTGGCCCGGCGAGATCCTTTGCATTATCGGCGAGTCCGGCTCCGGTAAGTCGGTCACCGCCCACGCCGCGATGGGGTTGCTGCCAAAGGCGCTGCGCGTTACCTCCGGCGAGATACGGCTGCGCGGAACCGATCTGTTGCAGCAGACGCCGGAGCAGCTGCGCGGCCTGCAGGGAAAAACCATCGCCATTATTTTTCAGGACCCGCTTTCCGCCCTGAATCCGCTGATGACCATCGGCGAGCAGATCAATGAAGTGATGCTGGCCCATAAGGTCGGCACCAGTAGCAGCAGGCGCGACAAAGTGCTGGTGCTGTTGCAGGAGGTTGGCCTGCCGGAACCGGAAAAAATTCAGCACCAATATCCGTTTCGCCTCTCTGGCGGCCAGCGGCAGCGCGTGATGATCGCCATGGCGCTGGCGCTCGATCCCGACGTACTGATCGCCGATGAACCCACGACCGCGCTCGACGTCACCACCCAGGCGCAGATTCTGCAATTGATTCGCGCGTTGCAGCAGCGCAAGGGGATGAGCGTGATGTTTATCACCCATGACTTCGGCGTGGTGGAAGAGATTGCGGATCGGGTAATCGTGATGGAGAAGGGCAACCGCGTTGAATCCGGCCCGGCGCAGCAGGTGCTGCGCGCGCCGCAGCATCCCTATTCGCAAAAGCTGATCGCCGCGGTGCCGCGTATGCAGCCGCAAAGCAAACCGGCAAAGCCGGATGCGCCGCGGGTGTTGCAGGTGAAGCAGCTGTGTAAAACCTATCGCGGTGAAAGCGGCTGGCTGAGCCGCGCCCGCGAAGTGAAAGCGCTCAACAACATCAGCTTCAGCCTGAACAAAGGCGAAACTTTAGGCATTGTCGGCGAGTCCGGCTCCGGTAAATCTTCGTTGGGACGGGTGCTGCTCAAGCTGCTGCCCGCCGATAGCGGCGAAATCCTGTTTGATGGTCGCGACATCCTGCCGATGAGTGAAAATGCGTTCCGCCCGCTGCGCCGCTGGATCCAGATGATTTTCCAGGACCCCTTCGCCTCGCTGAATCCGCGCCACACCATCGGCACCATTCTTTCCGCAGGCCCGCTGGCGCTGGGCGGCATGAGCGCCAACGAGGTGCGGCAAAAGGCGCAGCGACTGTTAACCCTGGTCGGTCTGGATGCAGGTGCCTGGGCGCGTTATCCCCATGAGTTTTCCGGCGGGCAGCGCCAGCGCATCGGCATTGCGCGGGCGTTGATGTTTGATCCGGTACTGCTGGTGGCCGATGAGTCGGTGTCAGCGCTGGATGTTTCCATTCAGGCGCAGGTGCTGGCGCTGCTGCGTAAAATCCAGCAGCAGACGCAGGTGGCGATGATCTTCATTACCCACGATTTGCGCGTCGCCAGTGAGATCTGCGACCGTATCGCGGTGCTCTATCGCGGCGAAATTGTCGAGCAGGGCACGCCGCAGACGGTATTTCAGCAGCCGCAACATGCTTATACCGCGCAGCTGGTAAAGGCGATACCGGGCGCGGCTGAAAAAAGCATTGCAGCAATATAAGTACGATTAATTATCTGCACGCGGAAACGTTATTTCCGCAGCGGGCGGGAGAGCTGTGCGCGTTATTTTCGGGATCGCCCCAGAGTCGGGCGAAATAAACAGGATCAATCACGGGTTTAATTATGCCAGGTCCCTTTGTTGTGCCGGTTCACGGTGATATGAATTTGCCGGAAAAAGTCGATGTGGTGGTGATTGGCGGCGGCATTATCGGCTGCTCTACCGCGCTGGAAATTGCCGAGCAGGGCATCAGCGTGGCGCTGTGCGAAAAAGGCGGCATCGGCCAGGAGCAGTCGAGCCGTAACTGGGGGTGGGTGCGTCTGGCGCGCCGGGATCCGCGCGAGGTGCCGCTGATGGCGGAATCATTGCGCATCTGGCAACAGCTGGATGAGCGCCTCGGCGCGGATACCGGCTATCAGCGGGCTGGCATCGCTTTTCACTGCGCCAGCGAGCGGGAATTTGAGGAGCTGCGCAGCTGGTCCCGCCATCTTGAAGGCAGCGGATTCAGCGCGCAGATGCTGGACCGGGCGGGAGTGGAGAAACTGTTTCCCGGCCAGCGCATGCAGGGCGTCGGCGCGCTCTACACCCCGGACGATGGCCGTGCCGAACCACAAAAAGCCGCCCCCGCCATTGCCGAAGCGGCACGCAAGCAGGGGGCAACCCTTCTTACCGAATGCGCGGTGCGCGGCATTGAAACCCAGGCCGGACGCGTTTCAGGCGTTATCACCGAGCGCGGAGCCATCGCCTGCGAGTCGGTGGTGCTGGCTGGCGGCGCCTGGTCAAGCCTGTTTGCCGGTCGTTTCGACCTGCGTCTGCCGCAGCTCAAGGTACTGAACAGCGTGGTGCGTACTGCGCCGCTGCCGGGCGGGCCGGAAACCGCCTTTTGGGCGCGCGACTTCGCCATCCGCAAGCGTCAGGACGGCGGCTACAGCATCGCGTCGGGCCACGAGAGCGAAGTGGATATCGTGCCGAAAACCTTTCGCTTCGCGCGCGACTTTATGCCTGCGCTGCGCCACGAGTGGGGTTCGCTGCGCCTGCGTCTGGGCGGCCGCTTTTATGACGAGATGCGCATTCCCGATCGCTGGGAGATGGATGAGCCAAGCCCGTTTGAATATTGCCGTGTGCTCGATCTGCCGCCCTCCGTTTCGCTCACCGACAAGGTACTGAGCCAGCTACGCCAGCAGCTTCCCGCCTTCGCCAATCTGAAGGTGGCGCAGCGCTGGGCGGGTTGTATCGACGTGCTGCCCGATGCCATTCCGGTGATTTCCGGGGTGGATCGCTATCCCGGCCTCTTTATGGCGACCGGCTTCTCCGGCCACGGCTTCGGTATCGGCCCGGCGGCGGGACGACTGATGGCGGATCTGGTACTGAATCGTCCGCCGATTGTGGATCCAAAAGCCTTTCGTTTCTCACGTTTTAGTGATGGTTCGAAAATTGAAATCATGACCGGTTACTGAGTTGCTGCGCGCCCGGCGCGGCATGGTGCTTTTGCGTTCACCTGAGGAATAGAGATGAGCAACAAGTTTACAGACTCCCTGCCACAACTCTCGCGTCGGCAGGCACTGGTTTATCTGGCATCCGGTACCGCGGCGCTGGCGCTGCCCGGTCTGTTTGGCGGTAGCCTGGCCCGCGCCGCCATGCCCGGCAGCGGCGTGGGCGGACAAATGGTGGTGGGCTTCTCGCAGGAACCCACGGTGTTCAATCCCCTGATGCCGCACATTGAGGTGGACGACGGCCTTCACTTCAGCCTGTTCGATCCGCTGTTTGCCATCGACGACAAAGGCAATTTTACTCCGGCGCTGGCCAGCGAGGTGCCGACGCAGGAGAACCACGGTATCTCCGCCGACGGGCTGCAATTCCATCTGAAGCTGCGCGACGGCGTGAAGTGGCATGACGGCCAGCCTTTTACCGCTGAGGATGTGAAGTTCACCCTGGAGCTGCTGGTGGATCCCAATTTCCGCAGCTGGAGCCGTGCGGGCCATGAGCTGGTGCGTGACATCAAGGTGATATCGCCGACCGAAATCAGCTGGCGCATGGAAAAACCCTATTCGCCTTACACTTCGATTCTGGCCGCCACCTTTATCGTGCCGAAACATCTGCTGGCCAACGTCAGCGATAAAAACAACGCCCCTTTTAACAGCGCCCCGGTCGGCACCGGCCCGTTCAAATGGCAGCAGCGCGTTCCGGGCGACCATATTGAGCTGGTCGCGAACAAAAGCTATTTCCTCGACGGGCCGAGGCTGGATCGGCTGATCTACAAATACATTCCCGATCTCAACGTGATGTATACCCAGTTTGCCTCCGGCGATATCGACGTGGTGGGCCTGCAATGGATTTCAGCCGACCATTATGACGAAGCGAAAAAGCTGCCGGGTAAAGTGGTGGATGTGTTCCAGAGCGCCACCATCGAAAACTTTGCCTTCAATCTCGGCAGGCCGCAATTTCAGGAAGTGGCGGTGCGCGAGGCGCTCTATTACGCCATCGACAAGCAGACCATTATCGACGCGCTCTATTACGGTCTGCCGAAGCCGACCGAAACCTATATGCCGATGCAGTCTCCCTGGTTTAATCCCGACCTGCCGAAGCATGAATACAACCCGGATAAGGCGAAGAAACTGCTGGATGACGCGGGCTGGAAGCCGGGAGCCGGAGGGATACGTGAGAAAAACGGCGTTCGCCTCGCCTTCAGCAATTCCACCACCGCCGGAAACCACCTGCGCGAGCAGATGCAACAGTTTTTGCAACAGAGCTTTCAGGATATCGGCGTGGAGATGAAAATCGCCAACCTGCCGCCCGCAGTGATGTGGGGGGAGTTCTGGACGCAGGCGAAATTCGATACCGCCATAGTCGGCCTGAACTTCCTGGTGGGATCCGATCCCGATACCGCTAACTTTATGCGCAGCGACAACATTCCGGCGCAGGGCGGGGCGGGGCAAAACTACTTCCAGTATAAAAATCCGCAGGTGGACAAGCTGCTGGCGCAGGGCAGCGAGCAGTTCTCGCCGGAGAAACGCAAGGCCGCCTATTTGCAGGTTCAGTCACTGGTGCGACAGGATATGCCTTTTCTGACGCTGTTTACCTTTGCCAACGTACGCGGCCATAAGCAGGGGGCGGAGAACATTATTCCTAACGTCAACGTGCGCATCGATAGCTGGAACGTGAATAGCTGGTACTGGGACAAGGCTTAAGGTCAGGTTTTTCGCCACAGCAGGAAGCGGCGGACGCTAACGCCGCCGTTTCCGGGAGGATTCGATGGGCGCTTTTCTGTTACGCCGGGCAGGTCAGAGCATTATCTTGCTGTTTATGGTGTCGGTGATTGGCTTTGCGGCGCTCAATCTCGCGCCGGGCGGGCCGCTGTCGCAGTATGCGCTCACGCCCGGCATGACGCAGGAGGCGATGCAGCGCATCGCTGAACAGATGGGGCTGAACCGGCCGCTGCCGGTGCAATATCTCGACTGGCTGAGCCATCTGCTACGCGGCGACTGGGGACGATCCTATCGCGACGGCGAACCGGTGCTGAAGATTATTTTTTCTCATCTGCCCGCCACGCTGCTGCTGATGGTCTCTTCGATGGTGCTGTCGATCGCCATCGGCGTCTGGGTGGGGATTCGCAGCGCGGTAAAGCGCGGCGGCCTGTTCGACCAGCTGACCACCATCAGCTCGATGATCGCCCTGTCGATTCCGACATTCTGGTTTGGCCTGGTGGCGATCTGGTTCTTCGCCCTGAAGCTGCAATGGCTCCCGGCGGGCAATATGTACACCGTGGGCAACGGCTCGTTTCTGGACGTGCTGCGCCACCTGATCCTGCCGGTGCTGGTGCTGACCTTTGTCGATGTGGCGATCTGGAGCCGCTACATGCGCGCCGCCACCCTGGAGGTGATCCATCAGGATTTCGTGAAAACCGCCCGCGCCAAAGGGGTGCCGCCGCGCCGGGTGCTGATGAAGCATGTGGTGGGCAATGCGCTGCTGCCGATGATTACCCTGGCGGGGATGCAGCTGCCCACTATCCTCGGTGGGGCGCTGGTGGCCGAGACGGTGTTTACCTGGCCCGGCATGGGACGCCTGTTCCTCGACAGTCTGGGCTACAGCGATTATCCGGTGGTGATGGGCCTGCTGATCTGTTCTGCCATTCTGGTGCTGATCGGCAACCTGCTGGCGGATGTGATTACCGCCCTGGTCGATCCGCGTATCCGACCCTCTTAAGGAGGAATTATGTCTGCATCCTCAGTGATTACGCCGCCGCTGCCCGTGGCGCGTGGCATCCGCAACCGTACGCTGCGCCGCTTTTTCCGCCACCGGCTGGCGTGCGCCGGTCTGATTATTATCCTGCTGATGGCGCTGGCCTGCGCCTTTGGCCCGGCGCTGTTGCCCTTTGACGATCTGCATATCGATCTGCGCGCGCGCTTTGCGCCGCCGCTCACCGGCTGGCACTGGCTGGGCACCGATCCGCTGGGGCGCGACCTGCTGGCGCGACTGCTGATGGCGGGGCGCATTTCGCTATTGGTGGGCTTTTTTGCCATGCTGCTCAGCATTATGCTCGGCAGCCTGATCGGTATTGTGGCGGGCTATTACGGCGGGCGCGTCGGCGCGCTGCTGATGCGCGTGGTGGACGCCTTTCTGGCGTTTCCCAGCGTCTTTCTGCTGCTGGCGCTGGCGGCCTTTATCAAGCCCAGCCCGGCAATGATCACGGTCATCATCGCGGTCACCAGCTGGATGGAGGTGGCGCGTATTGTCGAGGCGGAAGTGCGTTCGCTGCGCGAGCGCGAATATATTCTGGCGGCGCGCATGCTCGGTCTTTCCGGACGCTGGATCATGTTCCGCGAGCTGCTGCCCAACGTGGTGGGGCCGATTATTGTCGCCGCCACCCTGACCGTAGCGCGCGCCATTCTGCTGGAAGCCTATATCAGTTTCCTCGGCTACGGCATTCAGCCGCCGCTGCCGAGCTGGGGCAATATGCTGAACGGCGCGCAGCAGTATCTGGTTCGCGCGCCCTGGCTGGCGCTGGTGCCGGGGATCGCTATCACGCTGGCGGTGACCTGCTTTAACTTTATTGGCGACGGACTGCGCGATGCGCTCGATAGCCGCAGCGAAAGAAAATGACAAGGCATGAGCGATGCCGGGATCATCGCGCGAGACGAGAATGCAGGGCAGATCCTCTGTTGTCTGCCCTGATCGGCGAAGCGTAATTCAGACAGTTGCACGATGCGTAGCGATAAGTCTCTGATTAATATCGGGAAGAGACCCTGTATAAAAGGGCATAACAAAAACCTCTCTACCCTGTTAATGGAGTGTCTATGGCTAACCGCTTCTCCCGTCTCGCCTGTACCCTGGCTTTGCTGCCGCTGTTTAGCAGTGCGCCGCTGTGGGCAAAAACCTACGTCTATGTCTCTAACGCCGATTCAGGCAGTGTGTCGCGCTATCAGCTTGATAACCAATCCGGCGCGCTTACCCTGCTGGGCGACACCCTGGCGGCAAAAAAAATCATGCCGCTGGCGGTCAGCCCGGATAAAAAGCGGCTTTACGGCGCGGTGCGCAGCAAACCCTGGTCCATTATCAGCTGGCGCATCGATAAGCAGACAGGCGAACTGCATCAGCTGGCGATAACGCCCGTTTCCGCCAGCTACCCTTATATCGCCACCGATCGCAGCGGACATTATCTGCTGGCCGCATCCTACGACAGCGATATTGTTACCAGTCAGCCCATCAACCCGCAGGGCGTGGTGAGCGGACTGGAGAGCGGTCGCTATCACACCGGGCCGCATGCGCATTCGGTTATTGCGGATTACAGCAACCATGCGCTCTATGTCGGCAATCTGGGGGCGGATCGGGTGCTGCAACTGGAACTGCACGACAATGGCGCTATTACGCCCATCGGCAAAGGTTATGTGCAGGCTGAAGCGAATAGCGGGCCGCGCCACTCGGCGATCTCGCCCGATAACCGCTTCGTCTATAACCTGACGGAGATGGGCGGCAGCATTACGCAATATCGACGTTTGCCTGACGGCGCATTGCAGAAGCTGGCGAGCTGGCCGAACGCGGTAGCCGCGCAATATCATTTGCAGCCGGGCAGGGAGCGTCCGGCCAACTACAGCGATCCCACGCCGCGTATCTGGGCGGCGGATATTAAAATTACGCCGGACGGACGTTATCTCTATGCCAGCGAGCGCACCTCCAGCACGGTGAGCGGCTATCGGGTGGATAAGCAAAGCGGAAAATTACAGCTTATTGGCAGCTGGCCGGTAGAGAAACAGCCGCGCGGCATGGCTGTTGATGACAGCGGTAAGTGGCTGCTGGTGAGCGGAGAGAAAAGCGCGGTTGTCGGCAGCTACGCCATTGATCCGCAAAGCGGCAAGCTGACGCGTGCCGCACAGGCGCCGTGCGGCAAGGATGCGAACTGGGTTTCTGTTGTATCGTATTGATTAACAAACAGCCAATAAAAAAGCAGACGCCGTTAAGCGTCTGCTTTTTTTGAATCTGGCTCCTCTGACTGGACTCGAACCAGTGACATACGGATTAACAGTCCGCCGTTCTACCGACTGAACTACAGAGGAATCGTTTCGATGGAGCGCATAGTAACCATGGGCTTTCTGACTGTCAACAGTAAAAAACGCATTAGCATTCAACTGGCTAGCTTTAATGCAAACTGATGGCATATCATTCAGAAAACGCGGGTATCGCCTGCAAACGCGCCAGCGGCTGTTGACGATAAAACTGGCTGAGCCGGGCATACATCGCCGGAAAACGTTCCGCCAGTAGATCCGGCGCGCTGAAAAAATATTCTGACAGCACGGCAAAACATTCGGCCGCATCGCTGGCGGCGTAAGGATCGATAGTGGCCGCCTGTTCGCCCACCAGCGTCACTTCCGTTTCTATTTCAGCCATCGCCGCATGAAGATCGTTCTCCCATCCCGCCACTTCACGCAGCGGAATCGCCGGAACGCCATTGGTATAACCGCTGCCGCGCGCATCAAGCTTGTGCGCCACTTCGTGTATGACCAGGTTAAAGCCGGAAAGATCGAACGAGTCCTGAATATCGAGCCAGTTCAGCACCACCGGCCCCTGCGTCCAGCTTTGCCCGGCGTGAACAGAAACGGCCTGATGAACCAGTCCCGCCTCATCCTGCCAGCGATCGTCCACGGCGAAAGGCGAGGGGTAGATCAGAACGTCATGAAAGCCATCAAGCCATTCGAGACCCAGCTTTAACACCGGCAGGCAACACAGCAGGGCGATACGCACCGAGCGCAGCGCATCCAGCTCCATATCCTCTAACGGCACCAGTTTTTTCTGCTGTAAAAAACGCCGGGCCAGTGCAGCGAGCGCCTGCTGTTCTTCGCCGTTAAGCAAGGTAAAAATGGGCTGCGCCAGTGCCTCCTGCCAGGGCAGGGTATCAAGCATCGCGTCGGTATTCGCTTTCCAGGGCCATCTGAACATGGGAGCAGCTCGCTATGATGAATAATCACGGTATCGAACCTGGCGCAGCCTGTCTGGCAATACCAGCCCGACAG
The DNA here is from genome assembly GCF_044342975.1 of Pantoea osteomyelitidis. Lineage (NCBI taxonomy): Bacteria > Pseudomonadati > Pseudomonadota > Gammaproteobacteria > Enterobacterales > Erwiniaceae > Pantoea > Pantoea osteomyelitidis. The sequence continues at coordinate 1,434,243 of NZ_JBGFSN010000004.1, read as the reverse complement.
GCAGGCTGTCTCGAACTGACCCGCACAACGGTTTACAGGAACGAAATCAATATATTCAAACCGTTAGCGCGGGATTAATCTGTGATGCAAGCCGCAAACTCTGGCGCGGTCGGCAATTATTCACGCCCTGCACGCTGGAATTCTATCACCCACACCCAAGGATTCACTTCCCAGCTGGTTGCGCCATACTGTTTTTGCCAGGCTTTGCGGTAGGCCTCTTTCGGCGATTCAGAGTTCATATTCATGGTGAAGAAGTTGTTCAGGAAATGGGTATCGGTCTGCACCCCTTCCGCCATGATATCGTCTTCGCTGATATTCTGAATCTGTTCCGCGCGTACCGCCGTAATTTCAAGATTGATGCGGCTCGCCCAGCGCGGCATATGAATCGCCGTTTGCCAGCCGAACTGCTCCGCTTCCGGATGATGTCCCAGCTCGGCGCTGTCGGCGCGATACTGGCAAAATTCAGGCGCTTTGAACATTAGCGGGTTGCGCTCAAAATCGGCCATCAACGCCTCCGGCACAATCGGACCGCGCCAGGTTTCACGTACCCAGAGAATATCGCCGGGTTTGCCGTAAGGGCATTGACAACTGATATCGGTCATCGACTTCATCTTGTAGCCATGAAGCTGATTAGCGCTGACGTCAAACGCATGTACCCCTTCATGATGATCCTGGCCTGGACCAAAGGCCTGGGTTTTCATGATACGTCGGGTCTGAGTTTGCTGGCCAATTAACAGGGCACGCACCCTCTGTTCGGAAAATTGAATCGGCCGTTCTTTCATTGCTTACCTCTTGTTATGTGTAGAACCCGCGTTATGTACGGTAAAAAAGTCTGGCGTATGCCTTATGCCCCGGCATAAGGGACTTAAATCATTTTGCTTAATAATTTGTCGCCTTATAATCAGCATGAGTTTAGTATTTTTTGGTCTCAAACATAGACCCGCGATAAAAAGCGCCTTATCAGTGCTTCTCTTTATCTGCTCTCACACCATCTTCTCCCGTTACAGTACGTTATATCGGCAACAATAGGAACTATTTCAGAATAATTCGCCTATTTTTAACGTAATACTTCCCCTGAAAGCAGTTAATTTTACCTGCAAATTGATCTTCGGTTGTCTGTCCTGTTTGCCAATACACATTAACACTATTTAATTGTTTATCTTAAGTGAAATGCAAATAAGGAAAAACCGAAAACCGCAGCAGCACTGGGCAACGGCAGTTAATCAGTCTATAAATAAGATCTGGATCTCATTTTTCACGCCATTATTGTCACTTCGTATTTAAGTTTCTGCCGATTTAAAAAATGTCATCAGCCGAACGGTATGATGTGCGCTGTTGTCAACGCTGGCTGGCCTGTGCTGTCAGCGCGAAAAAAACCATTCGCAGGGAGAAGAACTATGTCGCTCACACTCTGGCAATCCCGATTCGAAAGCTGGCTCCAGACAAACTGGGTACACGGGGATAAAGCGCATGATATCGCCCACCTGCGGCGCGTCTGGATGAGCGCACAGCGTATTATGCAGGGCAGCGACGCTAATCCGCTGGTAGTGCTGACCGCCTGCTATTTCCATGATGTGGTTAATCTGGCGAAAAACCATCCGGAGCGCCATCTCGCCTCCACGTATGCGGCAGTCGAGACGCGGCGCATTTTGCAGGAAGAGTTTTTCGACTTTCCTGCAGAGCTGCTGGAACCGGTCGCCCACGCCGTACAGGCGCACAGCTTCAGCGCTGCGATTACGCCGGAAACCTCAGAAGCGAAGATTGTTCAGGATGCTGACCGGCTGGAATCGCTGGGGGCGATCGGTCTGGCGCGGGTGTTTTATACCGCAGGCGCGCTGGGTCGTCCGCTGTTTGACAGTGAAGATCCGCTGGGAAAAGATCGCGAACTGAACGACGTGCACTGGACGCTGGACCACTTCCAGAAAAAGCTGCTGCGTCTGCCCGCCACTATGCAAACCGAGGCGGGTCGCCTGCTGGCCGAGCACAACGCCGACTTTCTGGTCGGCTATATGGCGAAACTCTGCGCCGAGCTGCAGGGCGATCTGTTGTCTCTGGATGAGTCGGTGATGCGCGACTTCAGTGCACTGCGGGCCTAATATTAAATTTTTATGACAGTCTGTTAAATCCTGGTGAGTTCCGCCAGGATGGGGAAAAAATAAAACCCGGAGAAATGGAATGTCAGAAACCGTTAATTTAACAATTAAAATTGATCCCGAGCTGAAAGAACATATCAAACAGTTGGCGCTGGAGAATCAGGTCTCGATGAGTCAGGAGATTGTTCAGCGTTTACAGTCCAGCCTGACGACGCACCCGCATCCGGCGATTGATAATCAGGATACCGAAGAAGATTCACCGACGCAGTTGAATGCTGCGGAGCTGAAGCAAATTCGTGCTCTGTTGAAAAAGCAGACTAAAAAGAAGAAGTAACAATAAACCCGTCGCCAGACGGGTTTTTTATCAGCTCTGTTTGTCTGTACGATTCTCCAGCCTGAACTGCGCAACGCTTTGCGCCAGCCGCACCGCCTGCTGCATTAACGCCTGCGACGCCTGACGGCTTTGCTGCCCCAGAGTTTCGTTACGCTGAACCTGACTGTCGAGATCGAGAATCTGCTGCGTAATATGATTCACGCGTTTGCTCTGCGCCGTGGCGTTTTGCTGCTGGTCATGAAGCTGGTCGACCACGCCCGCCACCGCGTCGCTGATCTGATGAAACAGCGTTTCCAGCAGCTTCACCTTGGTGAATCCCTGCGAGATATGCTGCTGCGTATTCTGGATTAGCCCATCAATCTGGCGCGTTGAGTCACCGCTCTGATCAGAAAGCTGGCCCATCTCTTTGGCGACGATGGAAAAACTGCGGCCATAAACGCCGGCATGCGCTGATTCGATGGCGGCATTCAGCGACAGCAGCCGGGTTTGCAGGGAAAGCCCGTCCAGCATCGCGACAATTCCGGCAATTTCGCCCGATGCCTCAACAATCTGCTGCATCTGCTTCTCGACCTCATCCACCCGCTGCGCGCAGTTGCGCGTCAGAGCGTCGGCTGACTGCGCCTGATCGCTCGCCTGCCGGGAGAAGCGGGCGCTGTTTTCTACCTCTTCAGCAACGCGATGCAGACGCTGCGAAAGATGGCTAAAGGTGGCATTCTGCGCCTGATGTTGCTCGCTCAGGCTGGCATTGTGCTGCTGCATCTGCGCGGCACCCGCTGAAACCGCATCGGCGATGGTGTTAATCTCCAGCACAATATGCTGCAATCCCTGACGCATCTCTTCCATCGCCATAAACAGTTGCTGGGTCTCCTGCGATTGCCAGCGTGGCCGCGTGCCGTGAGGAATCAGATCGCCGGTGGCGATATTTTGCAGCTGACGCGCAGCCTGGCGTAGCGGGGCGATGACGCCGCGCAGCAGCAGCGTTCCCGCCAGCAGTAACAGCGTAAACAGCAGCGCGCCGATCGCCAGCGACAGGTTGCGACTGTGGGTCAGCGAGGCCAGCGTGGTGCGATTGGCTTCAGCCATCTGCTGATTCGCCGTTTTCATCTCGTTGAACCAGGCATCGTTGAACTGCTGCTGGAACGCCTGCATCGGCACCATGAAAAAGCTGTCCATATTGTTCGCCGCCAGGCCTTTAAGCTGTTCGTTCAGGCCGTCCGCCAGCAGGGTAAAGCTCTGTTGCAGATCGCTGTTCTGCGCTGCGCCATAGCGGGCAAACAGCGTTTGCGCCTGCTTCAGCGACTCACTGGCAGTGGCGGCAAGACTTTTCCAGCTGTCCACCGAGCCGCTCTGCTGATCCTGCATCAAATAAATACCGGCGCGATGACTGTTGTCGCTGGCGGTGAGCAATTCGATGCGCGCTTTGTCGAGCAGCGCAAGGCGTTCGCGCTGGTTCTGCGCCTGTGTGACGTTGCTTTTGCTGCGATCGACCTGTTGCGTCAGCAGCACAACGCCGATGCCCTGCAACAGGCAAAACAGCACTAAAAACAGGATAAAGTTGCCGCGCAGGCTGGTCATCCAGCCTGGCAGGCGCAGAGAGTGAAAGCGCGGCGCTTTCAGACGGAGCGGAAGCAGTGTGATTAGCGACATAAGGCAGCCCAAAAATAAAAAGCAGTATTGGCAGCCTTGATGACAATTTTGTGACGGCGTCACGACAGCGGTAATAAACAGCATAATGCTGTGCGCTAAGAGAAATCTCAGGTAAACCGTCCGGCAATCCAGACGGAAAAGGTTACCGCGTCACCGCGCGAATTACCGGCAGCAGCAGTTGCGCCACTGCTGCAAACACCGGCACTACCACGGAGTTGCCAAACTGCTTATAGGCCTGAGTGTCGGAGACGGGAATGCGAAAAGTCTGTTGGCCGGGAGCTTCAAAACCCATCAGGCGTGCGCATTCACGCGGCGTCAGACGACGCGGACGACGCGCCATGTTCTCTGCATCGTGAAAATCCGCTTCGCCGCGCGCGCTGTCCCAGCCCCGGTCAATAAGGATTTCCGAGCCATCCTTGTAATAGCGCGCCGAAAGGGTGCGCACGCAACAGTTCAGGTTGCGTGGATCGTTCAGGCCAAAGCCAAAGCCGTTGCCTTTCGCCTTGTGCTTTTTCGCATACTGATAGAGATAGCGCCAGAGATCGGGAGAAAGGATATATTTCTCATCGACCTGCTTATCCAGCAGGGCGTGAAGCGGCGGCACCTGCTGCGGATAAAAGCGCCGGATGTTTTGCAGGGTAAAATCGTCATGAACAGTGCTATCGCGGCGAATGCCCACCAGCACAATACGCTCGCGATGCTGCGGCAGAAAATGGCGGGCATCGACGATTTTGGCATCGGGCGCGCTGGCTTGGGCGTCCGCCACGTCGTAGCCCAGCTCATCAAGGGTTTCCATGATGATCTGAAAGGTGCGGCCTTTATCGTGACTCTTCAGGTTCTTCACGTTTTCCAGCACAAAAACAGCGGGCTTTTTCGCGGCAATAATGCGCGCCACGTCAAAAAACAGCGTGCCCTGCGCCTGACACTCAAAGCCATGAGCGCGCCCCAGCGCATTCTTCTTGCTGACCCCCGCCAGTGAAAAAGGCTGACAGGGAAACCCCGCCAGCAGCACCTGATGATCGGGGATTTCACGGTCAATATGCTGGTAAATCGCCGCTTCATCCGCCAGACCAGCCGCCTGGGTAATCTCACGAATATCCGTGTTAAAACGATGCTCTGCCGGATCGCTGTAGTGATTCGCCCGGTAGGTTCTTATCGCCTCTTTGTTCCATTCGCTGGTAAAGACGCATTTGCCACCAATCGCGTCAAATCCTTTGCGGATACCGCCAATACCGGCGAAGAGATCGATAAAGCGAAACAGCGGATTATCATAGTGAGCGGGACGGGCAGGCAGCATGGCCGTTAACGTCGCGATCTCCTGGCTGGAAAGCGGCAGGCTGTGTGTTTTGCCCTGACGAATGCGGGTCAGCAGCACATGCGTCCAGTCGCGCCCGCCTGCTTCATTCAGCGCGGCAGCAACGGCGCGCGGGCTGTAAATCGTCAGTATCTGCGCCAGTAACGCGGCGTCGTCAGTCAGGTCGGGGTGAAGCGAATCGTTTGGGGCTGCGGGCGCGGAAGTCTCAACGGCGTGCATGCGTTTTTCCTTAACAGTGAAGGCTGTATGCTACCACTCCTTGCCCGGCGAAAACATTAGCGCGAGGTGCCCGCCCGCCAGGATTGCGCTTTCTGTTTCTGAACGGCGGACTACAGTTGTCTGGTAATAAGAAAAAAAGGAATCGCTTATGGCAGACGTACATTCCAGTGAAATACGCAGCAAAAACATGCGCGCCATACGAACCCAGGATACCCTGATTGAGCAGCGCGTGGCGCTTCAGCTAAAAGAGCTTGGCTTCGACTTTCGCGTACAGGATAAAAGTCTGCCGGGACGGCCCGATTTTGTGCTCAACGCCCAGCAGGCGATCATCTTCGTCCACGGCTGCTTCTGGCATCACCACCATTGCTATCTGTTTAAACTGCCCGCGACGCGGACTGAATTCTGGTCTGGCAAGATCAACAGCAACGTGGAGCGCGACAGACGCTACGTGGCGCAGTTGCAGCAGGCGGGCTGGAAGGTGCTGATCGTCTGGGAGTGCGCGCTGCGCGGCAAGCTGCGCCTGAGCGACGGGGCCTTGACGGAGCGGCTGGAGGAGTGGCTGCTGGGAACGGAGAAAAGCGCCGAAATCGATCATCTCGGCATCCATCAATACATTGAAAATTAAACGTCGCGTTCCGGCTTAGCCGGGGCGGGGAAGAGATATTTGCCCAGCGTGACCAGTACCACGGCCACGATGATAATGGCTAACGCCAGCCATTCGCGCGGCGTGAGCGTTTCTCCGGCAAAGGCGGTGCCCAGCAGCACGGCCACCACCGGATTCACGTAAGCGTAGCTGGTGGCGACAGCCGGCGTGGTATGGCGGATCAGATACATATAGGCGTTGATGGCGATAATCGAGCCGAAAACGATCAGGTAGGCGAGTGCGAAAAAGCCGTGCAGCGAGGGCAGCGCATGCAAGCGTTCGCCGCTGAGCGGGCTGACCACCAGCAGAATAATCCCGGCGGCGATCATCTCAATAGCACCCGCCATCGCGCCTTGCGGCAGCGCCACGCGCGAGCCCCAGACCGAGCCGAATGCCCAGCTCAGCGCGGCGAGCAGGATCATCATCGCCCCCCAGGGATTCCCCGCCAGATGGCCGCCGCTGTTGAGCAATATGATGCCCGCCATACCGATAACGATGCCCAGCCACTCAATGGGCCGCGACGCAATGCCGAACAGTCGGCCAAAAATCAGGGCAAACAGCGGCACCGTGGCGACCATCACCGCCGCCAGCCCGGAAGGCACCTGCTGATGCTCCGCCAGCGTCACCAGACCATTGCCCACGCTCAGCAGCAAAAAGCCGACGATCGCCGCATTGCGCGTCTCTTTCCAGCCCGGCAGCGGCTTCCCGCGCAGACGCAGAAATAACAGCAGCAAAATCCCGGCGCTGAAAAAGCGCAGTCCGGCCATCAACAGCGGCGGCCAGCTCTCCACGCCGACGCGGATCACAAAGTAAGTAGAACCCCAAACCACATAGAGGATAAATAACGACAGCGCTAACGGAAGCAGGGGCCGGGCTGGAGGCGACATTGTCCATAATCTCAGCATAACGAAAGAAGGTGCATAGACTGCGGCGAAACAGGCCAGGGCGCAAGCGGTTTTCGGACGGCGAAATGCGTTTTTCAGACGCGCCGCAGCTGCGCAACCATTGCCAATTTACACCATACTTGTTTAGATCGCTTCTCGCTTCGTGACGAAGGATGCTTCGATGAGCAGTATAAAACTGACGGTGAAACGTCTTTATCAGATCAATGACGAGCGCATGGTCAATACCCGCGCCACGGCACGTATCTACGTTGGCGAGTCGCTGGTCGCCACAGAAGAGATCACCGGAATGACCGAGAGCCCGGTGAGTAAATATCTGCACGCAGATGAATCAACCGGGCAGCCGGTGCGTGTGGAGTGGGATTGCGATGGAATCGCTGAGATGACCGTAATGGAAGTTGAGCGCTGCCCCTGTTGTCAGCATAACGAACCGGAATAAGGATAAAATTTTGGCAGGAACAAGTTTACTGACTTTACTTGATGATATTACAACACTTCTGGATGATATTTCCGTGATGGGAAAGGTGGCCGCGAAAAAGACCGTGGGCGTGCTGGGCGACGATCTGTCGCTGAATGCGCAGCAGGTCAGCGGCGTCAAAGCCAACCGCGAACTGCCGGTGGTCTGGGGCGTTGCAAAAGGCTCTTTCCTCAATAAGCTGATTCTGGTGCCGCTGGCGCTGTTGATTTCCGCTTTTGCCCCCTGGCTGATCACGCCGCTGCTAATGATTGGCGGCGCCTACCTCTGCTATGAAGGAGTGGAGAAGGTGATGCACAGCCTGCATCGCGACAAAGAGGAAAAAAGCCCGGAGGCGCGCCGCCAGCGACTGGAGAAGCTGGCGCAGCAGGATCCGCGCGTTTTCGAAAAGAATAAGATCAAAGGCGCGGTGCGCACCGACTTTATTTTGTCGGCTGAGATCGTGGCGATTACTTTAGGCATCGTCTCCGAAGCGCCGCTGCTGGATCAGCTGATTGTGATGGCTGGGATCGCCATTCTGGTCACCGTCGGCGTCTACGGCATTGTGGCGGCGATCGTCAAGCTGGACGATCTCGGCTACTGGCTGCGGGAAAAAAGCTCGACGCTGGCGCAGGGCACAGGCAGCGCGCTGTTATTCGCTGCTCCCTGGCTGATGAAAATCCTCACGGTGGTCGGCACGCTGGCGATGTTTCTGGTGGGCGGCGGCATTGTGGTGCATGGCATTACGCCGCTGCATCACGCCATTGAACAGTACAGCGAAGGTTTTAATGGCCTTATCGCCTCGCTGCTCAGCAACGGCGCCAATCTGGTACTCGGCTTTATCCTTGGCGCTATCGTGCTGTTAGTGGTGAATTTGATTGCTAAACTGCGCGGGAAATCGGTATAAAGCGCACTTCATTTCGTGAAGTCAGGAGGAAAAAGTGAACGACGATATGTTTGAATTTGATATCGATGCCCAGCTGGAACAGGCTGAAGCGAAAGCCGAGCAGAAGGCCAGTGAAGTGCCTGACGATCTGAATGACGAAGCGGATTGCGAAGGCTGTAAAATCTGATTTCAGCCTGGCTGATTTGGTTAAAAGCGGATAATAATTTTTATCCGCTTTTTTTATTTGCAACATATCCAACTGCTTATTGTGCATTTGCCCCGCTTTTTACACCTCTTAACCTGCAAGAATAATGCGAGCCTGCTATATATAAAACAGTGTTAACTAACGAGCAGGAGGGGACGTATGTACTTTGTGATTAGCGATGAAGTTCAGCATAAGGAGGGCGGACCCATCATGGTCGTGACCGGTTATGCCAGCGGGATGGTTGAGTGTCGATGGTATGACGGTTACAGCGTGCGCCGTGAAGCCTTCAGCAAAGATGAGCTTTCTCTCCTGTCGCCACAGCGCCAGCTGGCCAGCTAACCCTGCCTGCGGTGAAGGCGGGGCGGCAATTGCCCCGCCTGAAAATCCTTCTTCATAATCTTTCATCACACCTTGCCATCGTTATCTTCTTCCACCGCCTGATAGATGCGTTGCAGAATATCGGGGAAAGCGGACTGCACGCGGCTCCAGCTCGGAATAAAAGGCTTTTCGTTCGGGCGCTCAATAAAGGCCTGCCCGGCCTCCAGAATCGACTGGGTAAACATCTCTACCGCCGCCTCTTCGGAATGCTGGTCAAACTTCAGACCATTCATCGCGGCTTCGTGATTGTAAGTTTCCATCATATCCAGCGCGTTGCGGTAATAAGTCGCTTTCAGCACGCGAAACGAGTCGCTGGTGAGATTGACCCCCATGGTGGCCAGCTTACGCAGCATTGACTGCACAATGTCGTTGCTCATGCGCTTCAGCCCGCCGGTGCCATCCTCTTCGGCGAGCGGCTGATGTTTATGATCGTAGTTATCGGCAATCTCCACCTGGCAGCTCTGGCGCGTGGTGTAGTTACGATATATTTCTGACAGCACGCCAATCTCCAGCCCCCAGTCGCCGGGGATTTTAATGTTGTTCAGCACATGGGTGCGCATGGCGAACTCACCGGAGAGCGGATAGCGGAAGCTGGAGAGGTAGTCGAGATAATCGGAATGACCATATACCTTTTGCAGCGAGCGCAGCAGAGGCCCCACCAGCAGCCGTCCCACGCGGCCATTCAGCTTGCCGTCCGCCACGCGCGCATAAAAGCCTTTACAGAACTCATACTGAAACGACGGATTCGCCAGCGGATAGAGCAGGCGAGCCAGCATGCCGCGCTCATAGGTGACAATGTCGCAATCGTGTAGCGCTACGCAGCTGGTACGATCGGAGGCGAGCGTGTAGCCGGTACAAAACCAGACGTTACGCCCTTTGCCCGGCTGGCTCGGCGACAAACCCTCTTTGTCCAGTTCGGCATCCAGCGCTTTCAGACGCGGGCCGTCATTCCACAAGATACGATGACGTTGCGGCAGGCGGGAGAAGAACTCGCGCGCAAACAGAAACTGATCGCGATCGGCACGATCGAGGCCAATCACAATCTCCTCCAGATAGGGCACTTTCGCCAGCTCATCGACAATATTGCTCAACGCCGGGCCTTCCAGCTCGGAAAAGAGTGACGGCAGCATCAGGCCCATTTTGCGTTTGCGCGCAAAGCGCACCATCTCTTTTTCCAGCTCATCCACACTGCGGTGGGTGAGATTATGAAAATTGGTGATGACCCCATTTTGGTAAAAATCACTCATCGCATCATCCTTCTTTCAGATAAAGGGCGCATTGCTTCAGGATTGCGCAAGAAAATAGTCGAGGCCTTCGCTCCAGCCCTGTGGGCCATAGTGTGCGGTGTGGTATACGTTATCGTGATCCTGACGCGTCAGCGTGACGGGGAACTTGCTGTAGCCTTTGATCACTACCGCAAAGTCGACGCTGTCGAGCATCGGGACATCATTAGGACCGTCGCCCAGGCCGATGGTCTGCCGCCGCTGGCCTTCCAGTTTCTGCATATAATTGAGCAGCCAGGCCAGCGCCGCGCCTTTGCCGCTGCCTTTCGCCATTACATGCCAGAAACGACCGCCCTGGGTCAGCGCCAGGCCCTCTGCATCCAGCGCAGCGCGAAACTGTTCCAGCTTCTCTTCGCTGTCACGCCACACGATCACTTCAGACGCATCACGCTGGCGTGCCAGGGCAGACTCGGCGGGAGTGAGACCGGTCATCTCTGAGACTTCGCGATCGGTAAAATCACTAAAGCCGTTAAAGCGAAACGATCGCTGTAAGGCGATCAGCGTGGCGCAAAGAGAGTAATAATCTCTGCCTGCATCGGGTATTCGCTCAATATGGTCATCGTTTAACCGCACTACGGCACCGTTTTCTGCGATAAACGGCGAACGGGTAAGCCCCAGTTTTTTCTGCAGCGGCAGAATTTCTGCCACCGTTTTACTGGAGCAGATCACCAGTGGAACCTGGTGCTGTTGCAAACGCGCCAGCCAGTCGGCAGCCGCATCCCACTGGTAGGTATGATGATCGAGCAGGGATCCGTCGAGATCGGTCACAATCAATAAGGGCTGGTGCAAATCGGGCATCTTTCCTCTCCTGTACAATCTTCACCGACGGTAAAGCGGATAAATTTCAGTATAATAGCTTTATGCGCATCCTGGGTTTTTCACAGGGTTAATTCGCGTGCAGACCAGGAATCGTCCTAATCTGAACAGCGTTAACAAGGGAAGCTGCGTGAATTGTGCAGGGTCTCAGGGCAGGAACGGCGCACTGTTTGCGGTAACATGCCCGCTGGGGCATCGGCATGGCCGAGCAGAACATGCAAATCTAAGACTTGTCTTGCGGTGGTTAAGGCGTAATCTGCTGCTGTGTTAGAGAATTCCCTGGTGTAACGAATTTCAATGCAATGCTTCTACCCGGCGATCCCGCCGGGTATTTTTTTGCCTTTCGTCTTACCGGTTCACTTCATAGCTGGCGTAGTCGCGGATATCAAGCTCAAAGGCTTCCGCCAGTTCGCTGTAAGCGACGTAGCCGCGGTTCTCGGCGCGCGCCTGCGGCGTAGGCTCACTATCCATATAGCTTTTTACCTCGCCAGAGGTGCGCAAATGAATAGCCTGTAACATGGTTTCAACGTCGCTACCAATTTCGCGTTTAACGCTGTCGCTGTTCACTTTGATGGTATTCATGATGCACCCCCGGACAGGATATATTTTGAGTATAGACGCTGGCGGGAAACAGGCGAGGCAGGATTGCAGGCAAAAAAAAGCCCGCGCTGCGCGGGCAAAAATCCTTGTTACTTTTAGGTTGACTGCGCCTTTGGGGTTGGTGCAGTACGGATAAGTGTAAAAGGTTAACGCGTCAAAAGTCTGGTCGCTAAACGTTAAGAAAGTGAAAAGCTGAATACTGACGAATCTTTACCTGCTTCCGAGGCAAAGCGCAGCAATAAAGGCTATATTTATCAGCTATTCACCGATTTTATTGTGGGCCTCAAGGAGAGATTATGGATCTGTTACGTATCATTATCGCCATTCTGCTGCCGCCGCTCGGTGTGTTCTTACAGGTCGGCTTTGGCGGCGCGTTCTGGCTGAACATCCTGTTGACGCTGCTGGGCTACATTCCGGGCATCATTCATGCGGTCTGGATTATCGCGCGTCGCTGAGTCTGGCGCAGGGCTTTCCCTGGTAAATCGCGATCAGGAGTGATGACAATGAAGGTGAATGACCGTGTCACAGTGAAAACCAGTGGCGGGCCGCGACGCATCGGCACCATCCTGGCGGTAGAAGCGTTCAATGAAGGCACCATGTATCTGGTGTCGCTGGAAGATTACCCGCTGGGGATCTGGTTTTTCAATCAAAACGCCCATCAGCAGGGCGTTTTCGTAGAACCTTATCAAGGGGCGTAACGCCCCTTTTTTACCGCTGTGGCTTCCGGTGCGAAGCCACGCCTATCAGAAGGTTTCCCAGTTATCGTCACCGGACGCCAGCGCCGGGCGCGCTGCCGGACGCAGGGTTTTTACCGCGGCGGGGCGCGCCGCTGGCGCTTGTAATGCCGGAGTATCGGTGAGACGAAACGCCGCAACCGCCCTGGTAAGTTTGCCCGCCTGATCTTCCAGCGAGGCCGCTGCCGCTGAGGCTTCTTCCACCAGCGAGGCGTTCTGCTGCGTGACGTTATCCATCTCGGTTACTGCCTGGCTGACCTGCTGAATACCCCGGCTCTGCTCATCCGACGCGGCGGCAATTTCCGCCATGATATCGGTGACGCGACGTACCGCTTCCACGATATCGCTCATGGTCGCGCCCGCCTGGCTTACCTGGGTTGAGCCATTGCCGATTAACGTCACCGACTCGGCGATCAGACCTTCAATCTCTTTTGCCGCCTGCGCGCTGCGTTGCGCCAGGCTGCGCACTTCGCTTGCCACCACGGCAAAACCGCGACCCTGTTCGCCCGCGCGGGCCGCTTCTACCGCCGCGTTCAGCGCCAGAATGTTAGTCTGGAAAGCGATGCTGTTAATCACATTGGTGATTTCAGCAATTTTCTTCGAGCTGCCGGAGATATTATTCATGGTTTGCACCACGCCGTTAACGATATCTCCGCCGCTGCGCGCCTTACCGGAGGCGTCCGCAGCCAGCTGGCTGGCGTGATGAGCGTTCTCCGCATTCTGCTTCACCGTGGCGGTGAGCTGCTCCATGCTGGCGGCGGTCTCTTCCAGCGCGGCCGCCTGCTGCTCGGTACGGGATGAGAGATCGGTATTACCGGCGCTGATTTCGCCGGAACCCTGATAAATCGCTACTGCGCCTTCGCGCACCGTGCCGACGGTGGTGACCAGCGCATCCTGCATCAACTGTAGGTTGTGGATCAGCAGGCCGATTTCACTGCGCCCATGACTCTGGGGCGCGGAGGTGAGATCGCCCTGGGCAATGCGTTCGATACGCGCTACTGACTGGCGCAGCGGCGTAATCACCACGCGGCGCAGAAAGACAAAGGTCAGCAGGGTTAACAGCAGCGCGGCGACAAAGGCTGCGGCCATAGCGATAAAGCTGATACGCGACTGCTGCGCCGCTTTGGCATTGATAGCTTCAGCCCGGTCAGTACGTATTTTTATCGCCTTTAACAATACCTCGTTATAAGCATCGTCAAGCTTACGCGTGACGTCGGTCTCCTGCGCGACGATGGTTTCAAAACTGCCCTGTTTGGCGGCGTTAACCATCGGCACCAGCCCTTTATCGATGTAGTCATTGAAGCGTTGCTGTAGCGAGGTATCCAGCGTTATGCCCTCTGCCAGCTTGTTCGGGCGATTCATGTAAATCTTGAATCCTTCCCGCGCCTGCTCGATACGCTGCTCGGTACGGGCGACGCCGGCGCGGAAATCCTCCATCTCGCCAATACGCGCCGCCGCGCCAGCCTGAATAATAAAGAGACGCGCGGTACGCAGATGGTTTGAGCTGTTAGAAATACCCATGCGAATCTGGATTTCTTGAGTAGCGTCGCTGAGTGATTGGTTGCTCTGCGCCAGAAACCAGCTGGCGAGTCCGATACAGAGGGCAAATAGCAGTAAAATGCTGCCAAAAATCATCGCAAAGAGCGGCATCAGGCGGAGATTCTGCCAGATACTGAGCTTATTCTGCCCGTCAGTGACCAGTGCTGTGTTCATATCCTTGCTCTCATAGTGTTGTAAGGGTTATTGACAATTACATCGGCAATTTATGAGAAAGGATTAGGGTGGGGGAGGGGGCCAGAGTGCGATCCATCTCGCATTTTCGCGCGAAAAAAAAGCCGGCCTGCTGGCCGGCTTTTTTCAGGGAAAGAGTATTATCTCACGTTGACATAAATACCCGAGGTCACATTATCCGTAAGACGTACCACATGGTAGATAACCTGTTTATTATGGGTTTTGATCTTACGCTTAATATTACCTTTATGTGACGAAACCGTTTTGGCTTTAATTTGCATTTTGTCCGAGATCTGAATGGTGTCATGACCCGACATCCACATTTTCAGCATGTTTGACTCGGTCTGGCTCAACGTTAACGGATGGATGTCAAGCCCGGAATTAATACGAGGTGAAGCATTGATTTTCTTTTGCAGATAAGTGCTCAGCAGGGAATCCAGAGTCGACGTTTTTACCGATTTTGATGTAATAATCAGGTTCTTACGTACGTAAAGGTATTCTTCAAAATGAATATTAGAGATCGCCATAAAAATAAAAAACAGCGTATCAGGATGCTGCATGATCACACTACGAATGCGCTCGCTGGAGTCTGCTTCATGAATGAAACATTCTTCGTTAATAAAAACGACGCCAGGTTTTAACTGCTCGCACTTTTGTTGTAGCTGCTCAATATCTGATACCGACGTAATGTTTTTCTTTTTTACTCCTTTTGACGACATATAGTCCGACAAACCCAGGCGTGTGTAGTTGCATGAATCCATAATAATCGTTGGCATGTTAGCGACCCTCACCAATTTGTTATCCGTTTAAATCAACGATGAATTACGCGTTTGCGGTACAAGAGAGATTTCCAATGACACTCTTATTTTGCCAGCAGCTTGGCGACGGGCAAAAAAGCCCTTCAAGTTCACTCATCCCTGACCCTAACTGCGAAGTTATAGTTTTATGCTGCCGTAACGTCACTTATCTGCCGGCGATAGTGGGAATCGCTGGCAGATGGTCTTTTGTTTTCATATCGCTCAGTTTTGAGAGCCACGTCACTATCGCCCATAATACAGTGGGTGCTGATAGGACAAATCTCAAAAACATTCGATCCGCGAAAGTGTGACGCATCAGCGAGTGTTGACAATGCCGTAAAAAAGGGATTCTGACAAGAAAAATCATTTATGTATTTTTTCTGTTCTAAAACAACCCTTTGCGCACTTAGTCAACAGATACATAAGGTTATGCACCCTAAGAATCTTCTAATTAAAATACGCGAAGCCTCTTTTAATAAGAATAATTTTCATCGAAGCGGCGCACTTATCAGAATTTCCTTAGTTGATTTCTGAAAAAAATGGTTCGAAAAATGCACAGAATGATTTCGCTTGCTTAACTATTGGTTCAGATTTTCTGTTAGATACTTAACGATTACGCGCGGGATAATTCAGTCAGGAAGCGGGCGAGTAAATCAAACACTTCGCCGAAAAGATGCTCACAGAAGGGGGCAAGTAGCGGCATCATCATACCCAGGGAAAGGATCCCCACTGTTAAGGTAACCGGGAAGCCGATAGCGAAAACCGAGAGCTGTGGTGAAACCCGGTTTAACAAACCCAGGGCCAGATTTAACGTGAGGAGTAAAACGATCAATGGCAGCGCTAACATCATGCCATTAAGGAAAATTAATCCGGCGGCTTTTACCAGTGCCATAAAAGCGTTGGCATTTAGCGGCGCGCCGCTGACCGGCATCATATGAAAACTGTCTGCCAGCATCGAAATCAGCCAGAGGTGACCATCGAAGCTGAGAAACAGCAGCATGGCAAGCATATCAAGAAAGCGGGCCAGTACCGGCATATTCAGACGACTGCCTGGATCAAAGAAGGTGGCAAAGGATAACCCCATCTGTAAACCGATTATTTCACCGGCCGTGCGCACGGCGGCGAAGGCGAACTGCATGGTCAGGCCGAGGGCAATGCCAATCAGCATCTGCTGAATCAACAGCCAGAAGCCAGCCGGAGAGAAAAGCGTTACCTCGACCGGCGGCAGCAGCGGCATCATCAGCCAGGTGATCATCACGGCGAGACCGATTTTAACCCGATTGCTGACGGTGCGTTCACTCAGCACCGGCGCAGTGGCAATCAGGGCCAACATACGCACCAGCGGCCAGTAAAACTGACTGACCCAGTGCACCAGCTGGCTGCTGTCGACTTCTATCATTAGCCGATCATGTAAGGCAGGTTGGTAAACAGGGTGCGCATATAGTCCAGCACCAGGTTGAGCATCCAGGGACCGGCAATAATAGCGGTCGCCGCAACGGCCAGGATTTTAGGAATAAAGGAGAGGGTCTGCTCGTTTACCTGCGTTGCCGCCTGTAGCAGACTGATAATCAAACCGCTGACCAGGGCGGCCAGCAACAGGGGTGCGGCCATCATCAGCGCCACCTTCATTGCTTCCTGCCCTATTACCATCACCGATTCGGGTGTCATATTCTGTGTCCTGTGTGATCGCGTTAAAGATTAACGGTTACGAATAGAAGCTTTGCGCCAGCGAACCCACCAGCAGCTGCCAGCCATCGACCAATACAAACAGCATCAGCTTAAACGGCAGTGAAATGGTTGCAGGCGGCACCATCATCATCCCCAGCGCCATCAGCACGCTGGCGACCACCAGGTCGATGATCAGGAACGGGATAAACACCGTGAAGCCAATCTGAAAGGCGGTTTTCAGCTCGCTGGTCACATAGGCTGGCAGCAAAATGCGCATCGGCACCGCTTCCGGACCGGCAATCGGCGGCGTGTTGGCAAGGCGGGCGAACAGCGCTAAATCAGCTTCACGCGTCTGACGCAGCATAAAGTCGCGCAGCGGCTGCGCCCCTTTTTCCAGCGCCACATCCATGCTGATCTTGTCCTGGCTGAACGGCAAATAGGCGTCCTGATAAATTTTGTCGAAGGTCGGCGCCATAATAAAGAAGGTCAGAAACAGGGCCAGTCCCAGCAATACCTGATTCGGCGGTGCAGAGGGCGTGCCGAGGGCGTTACGCAGCAAACCAAAAACGATGATGATGCGCGTAAAGCTGGTCATCATCAGCAGCACCGCCGGAATAAAAGTCAGCGAGGTGATAAACACCAGCGTCTGTACCGGCAGCGACCAGCTCTGGCCGCCATTCGGCAGCGGATGGCTCATCAGACCTGGCAATTGCGCATGGGCGACAGGTGCCAGCAACAGCAGCGGCAGAAGGGAAAGCAGTCGACGCATCATTAAGGTTTTCCGGGGCGTTTGACCAGAGTCTGTAAAAGCTGACGAAAATCGTGCGGCGCGGCCGGGCTGTTCGCTTCAGGCGCGGCGGGCGGCAAGGTGTGCAGATGAGTAATCTGCTGCGCGGTAACGCCAAGCACCAGACGGGCGTCGGCGGTATCCACAATCACCACGCGTTCGCGCTGGCCAACCTGTACGCTGGCGCTCATTTTCAGCGCCTGGCTGCTCACCGTTTTCGGGGCGAACCCGAGACGGCGCGCCAGCCAGGCACAAACCAGAATCAACAACACAATCGCCGCCAGCACGCTGCTTACCTGCGTCAGCACCGAACCGGTGGAGATCGCAGGCGTCTGCTGCTGGGTAGAGACGTTATGCAGTGACTGAGGATTCGTGTTCATCATCAGCGGCTCAGACGACGCATACGTTCAGACGGCGTAATGATATCGGTGATACGCACGCCATATTTGTCGTTGACCACCACCACTTCGCCCTGCGCGATCAGGTAGCCGTTGATCAGGATATCCAGCGGCTCACCGGCCAGGCCATCCAGCGATACCACCGAGCCTTGCGTCAGGCGCAGCAGCTCTTTGATGGTCATTTTGGTGCGACCCAGCTCTACCGTCAGCTTGACCGGGATATCCATGATCAGATCGATGTCCTGCAGCGAACCGGTAATGTCGTTGCTTTCAAACGACTTAAACACGTTATCGGTCTGCGGCGCGCTGGTCGCGGCCTGCTCGTTCATCGCCTCAGCCCACAGATCGTCCGCAGAGATGTTGTCATCGGACGGTTTCTTGCTGTCACTCATTGGGCTGTTCCTCGTTCAGCGAATTCAAAATCGGGTTAATCAAATGCTCAACACGCAGCGCATACTGGTCGTTCAGCGTGCCATATTGACTGGTCAGTACCGGTACGCCATCCACGTGGGCAATAATGCGATCCGGTTTATCGATCGGCAGTACATCGCCGGGTTTCAGCTGCAGGATGCGCGACAAACGCAGCGACACCTCCGCAAAGTGCGCAATCAGCTCCAGCTCCGAGTGCTGTACCTGCTTCACCAGATTATCGCGCCAGTGGGTATCTTCCTGGCGGGAGTTCTCCAGCGGCGGGTTAACCAGCAGTTCACGCAGCGGTTCAATCATGGAAAAGGGAATACAGATATTGAATTCACCCACCAGATTGCCAATCTCCACCTGGAACGGCGTGTTCACCACGATATCGTTGGGGGAGGTAGTGATGTTGGTGAATTTCACCTGCATCTCCGAACGCACATATTCCACGTCCAGCGGATAAATCGCTTTCCATGCATCGCTGTAGCCTTCCAGCGCCAGCTTCAGCATGCGGCGGATCACACGCTGCTCGGTATGGGTAAACTCGCGTCCCTCGACCTTGGTCGGGAAACGACCGTCGCCGCCGAACAGGTTATCCACGGCGATAAACACCAGACTGGGTGAAAACACCACCAGCGCGGTGCCGCGCAGCGGCTTCAGGTGGATCAGGTTCAGGTTGGTCGGCACCGGCAAGTTGCGGGCAAACTCATGATAAGGCTGAATCTTGATCGCACCGACGCTGATGTCCGGGCTGCGGCGCAGCAGGTTAAACAGCGCCATACGAAACTGACGGGCAAAGCGTTCGTTAATGATCTCCAGCGCCTGCAGACGCTCGCGCACCACGCGACGCTGGGTATTCGGATCGTAGGGACGAATGTTGCCTTCGCCCGCTACATGACTTTTCTCATCTTCCACGCTGTCGCTGTCGCCATTAAGCAGCGCATCAATCTCAGCCTGGGAAAGAATGCTATCGCCCATCAATTCACCTCAAAATGAAGGCGGTAAACAGCACGTCGTTTACTACCTGCGGCGGTTGACCTTTAACCAGCGGAGGGGCCAGCACCTGTTTGATCTGCGCAATCAGGTCCTGCTTGCCTTGCTCTGAAGCCAGCGCCGCAGCGTTCTGGCGGGAGAGCAGCAGCAGCAGACGGCTGCGCACCTCAGGCAGATAGTCGCTCAGCCGGGTACGTGTCTCGTCGTTGGGCAGACGCAGGGTAAAGCCTACGTACAGCACACGGTCGGGATCGTTATCGGGATTGACCAGGTTAACCGTAAATGTATCCAGTGCAAAAAATACGGGTGCGGCAGGTGGTTCTACTTTTGCCGCTTCCGACTTGTCGCCCCCGTGTTTATTCATCATTCGCCACACTGCATAGCCTGCCACGCTGCAAGCGGCCAGCGTTACTATCAGTAACACCGGAATTAAGATTGAACGTTTGCGGCCTTTTGCTTTCGCGTTATCAGACATGTTTGCAGTAACTTCCTGTGAATTAATGGCAAGCCTCTCGACTTGCCTGGACAGATTATCCCGCGTCTTAAGTCAAACAATGGGAAGAAAAGACGCGGGTTTTACGCTTACCTTCAGCGTTTGTCGCTGTCAGGCAAAGATGTCGACTCCGCCAGTGCCGTTCACGCGCGCCTGGAGGGCTGAAGGGACGGCAATTGGCGTGATGTCATTGTCGTTCTCCTGGGAGAGAGAGAAGCTGTCTTGCTGGCCGTCGCGTCGCGCCTGTTGCTGGCCCTGATACCCCTGGCCCTGCGCAAAGGCGTCGCTGCTGACGTTGCTCTGTCCCAGGTTGATTCCGCTCTCCGCCAGCGCGCTGCGCAGCTGCGGCAGAGCCGCTTCCAGCGCCGCCCTGACATGGCTGTGGCTGGAAACCATATTTAACTGCGCCTGATCGTTATCCAGCTTCAGGCTAATCTGGATAGCGCCCAGGTCTTCCGGATGCAGACGCAGCTCGGCGTTCTGCTGACCGTTGCGCGTAAACATCACGATCTGCTGGCTTAACGCCTGCTGCCACTCTGAGCTGCCGAGCTGCGCATTCAGCATCGGGGTAGAGGGCGTGCTGGCGCTGGCCGACGCCGTGGCTGGCGCGTTCACGAAACTGGCGCTGCTCAGCGGCGCGCTGGTCATCAGCGTACTGCTGTCTGGCTGCGCGCTGACCGCGGCGCTTTTATCATCCTGCTTGCCGAGGCTGCCGATAACCTGCTGGAAGCTGCTGTCCAGCGTCAACGCCGCGGTGTTGTTCTGTGCTGCTGCTGCGCCGCTCTGCGTACTGTCGCTGGCTAACGCCGCGCTGCCTGCCTGCGCATCTTTTCCGCTCACCGCAGCATCGCTCTGTTTGGCGGTGCTCTGTTTGGCGAGCAGATCCAGTGCAGAGAGCGGCTGGCGCTTCGCGTCCGTTTTATCAGTCAGACTTTCCGTGGCGGCATCAGCGGCGCGGGTCGGCGTCACTGTCGGCGCGACTGTTGCGGGTAACATAGCAAACAGCGCCTGTAAATTCTGCTGGTCCGTGCTGCTCAGCGTTGTCGTATCTGATTTATCTTTATCATCGGCGGATTTCGCTGCGGCTTTAATATTTTCCGGCTGTAACAGCGCGCTCAGCGCATCGGGCTTATCCAGCGCCGCCAGCAGCGCGTTCAGGTCTTGCTTCGGGCTGTTTTTCGCATCGCTTTCCGTTGTTTTGCCGGCAGTTTGCGCCGCGCTGCCTTGCTGTTTCGCCAGCGTGAGCAGGCGATTGCCGAGGGAGGTGAGAAAATCCTGCGGCAGCTCGGTGACGCTCTGCAGCAGATCGCCGGGTGCTGCGTTTGCAGCAACGTCTGCGTCGGCGGCGCTGGCAAGCGTGTCGGCTTTGCCGCTGACCCTGGTGGTAGCGCTGGTGCTGGTGGCTATGTTTGGCAGCGTAATCATTCGCCTTTCCTCAATGCGGCCCGTTGGGCAAATTCATCCATCCGTTTCTGATCGAGACGGTTTTCTTGTCGTAGTGCGTTTTCCGCCGCGCGCGTAATCAGGGTCTGATAGGCGTTCAGCCGCTGCTGTTTTTCACGCCAGTGGGTCAGCGCCTGATCCAGTCGCTTATTCCATTGCAGCAGCTGCTGGCGGTGTTGTTCGATCGCTTTTTCCAGCGTCAGAATAAACTGGTGATAGTTGGTCCAGCGGGTGCTGGCGATACCGCCAGACATATCTTCGTTGAGCTTGTGGCGATATTCGTCCTGATAGTTGAGCAACATGTTAAGTTGCTCATCGGCCTGCTGCACGCCGCGCCGCATGTCGCCGAGATGGATCACGGCTTTTTCCAGATCCTTCTCCGCG
Source organism: Pantoea osteomyelitidis (assembly GCF_044342975.1). Classification (NCBI taxonomy): domain Bacteria; kingdom Pseudomonadati; phylum Pseudomonadota; class Gammaproteobacteria; order Enterobacterales; family Erwiniaceae; genus Pantoea; species Pantoea osteomyelitidis. The sequence continues at coordinate 1,412,626 of NZ_JBGFSN010000004.1, read as the reverse complement.
AGATCGCGTAACGTATCAATGGCGCTTGCTGTTTTCATTGCCTTAACCTCGCACTCGGCCAGGGTCAGCCGAACATCGCCTGCAGATGCAGACAGGCATTGTCATAATCGCTGCGTTCAAAAATGCCCTGTTGCAGGAACGCTTCCATCTGCGGATAGAGCTTAATCGCTTTATCCAGCATCGGATCGCTGCCGGCGGCATAGGCGCCGACGCTCACCAGATCGCGGTTACGCTGAAAGCTGGAGAGCAGCTGCTTGAACTGGCGCACACGCGCGTACTGGTTTTCATCAATCAGATGGGTCATCACACGACTGATAGAGGCTTCGATATCGATCGCCGGGTAGTGGCCCGCTTCCGCCAGACGGCGCGACAGCACGATGTGGCCGTCGAGGATGGCGCGTGCCGAGTCGGCAATCGGATCCTGCTGGTCATCCCCTTCGGTCAGCACGGTATAGAAAGCGGTAATCGAACCGCCGCCGTCGATGCCGTTTCCGGCGCGCTCCACCAGCGCCGGCAGTTTGGCGAACACCGAAGGCGGATAGCCTTTGGTGGCGGGCGGCTCGCCGATCGCCAGTGCGATTTCGCGCTGCGCCATGGCGTAGCGGGTCAGGGAGTCCATGATCAACAGAACATGCTGGCCGCGGTCGCGAAAATCTTCGGCGATGCGCGTGGCGTAGGCGGCGCCCTGCATACGCAGCAGCGGAGAGACATCTGCCGGTGCGGCGATCACCACCGAACGCGCGCGGCCTTCAGCGCCGAGAATGTTTTCAATAAAGTCTTTTACTTCACGACCACGCTCGCCAATCAGGCCGACCACGATCACGTCCGCCTGGGTGTAGCGCGCCATCATGCCGAGCAGCACGCTCTTACCCACGCCGGAACCGGCAAACAGTCCCATACGCTGACCGCGTCCCACGGTGAGCAGGGCGTTGATGGCGCGCACGCCGGTATCGAGCACGTCGGTAATCGGCGTACGCTGCAACGGGTTAAACGGCGGGGTGATCAGCGGCGCGCGGTAGCCGGTATCGGGCGAGGGCAGACCGTCAAGCGGGCGGCCGCTGCCGTCCAGCACGCGACCCAGCAGCTGCGGACCCAGCAGCAGCTGTTTGCCGCTCTGGGGATTGTCGCCGGAGAGACGGGCATAGACGCGCGCGCCAGGCAAAATGCCGTCTACCTCTTCCAGCGGCATCAGAAACAGCTTCTGACCGTTAAAGCCCACCACTTCGCTTTCCACTTCGGTGATGCTTTTGCCATCGTTACGTTCAATCACGCAGGTGGCGCCGAGCGGCAGCTGCAGGCCGGTGGCTTCCAGCACCAGACCCGTAGCGCGCACCAGGCGGCCGTAGCGGCGTACCGGCTGCACTTGCGAAATGCGATTTTCAAAGGCGTCGAGCGCGCCGAGCCAGCGTGAAAGACGAGAGGTCGTGGTCATTAAAATTCTCCCGGTGCGGCGAGGCGGCACAGCTCCTGCCAGCGCGTCGCCACGCTGGCGTCGAGATCGCCATCTTCGGCGCTGAGCTTACAGCCGCCAGGGTGCAGCGTGCTGTCCGCCAGCAGACGCCAGCCGTGCAGATCCAGCGTCGGGCCGAGGGTTTGTTCGATGCGCTGCAGATCGTCCGGGTGGACGCGCAGCTGCGGCTTGCCGTTAAACATCGGCTCCTGTTGCAGCAGCTGCTGAATCTGGCGCAGCAGCGCGCTGCCGTCGACGGTGGTCGCCTGGCCGATAACCTGACGCGCTGCTTCCAGCGCCAGCTGCATCAGGCGTGAGGCGATCACGCTGTCGAGGGCTTCAAGCGTATGCTGGAACTCGGTCACCAGCTGCTGCATGCGCGCCTGGAGCGGCGCCTGCTGCTGCTGAGCTTCCGCCAGTCCCTGCTGAAAGCCAGCGTCATAACCCGCTTTCTGGCCTTCGGCAGAGCCTTTCTGGAAACCTTCGTTATAACCCTGACCCTGCGCCTCTTTACGCGCCTGCAGTTGCAGCTGCTCCAGCTGCTGTTGCTGTTCATCCACCGCGTCATAAATCGCATCGGTTTCCGGCAGCGGCTCAAACTCTTCCGGCGCGTTCAGGCGGCCCAGATCGTCAGGCTGCCAGCGCTGCCACGGACGGGCGGAAAAGGCATCAGACATAGGTTTCCTCGCCGCCGCCAATCACCATCTCGCCCGATTCCGCCAGACGACGGACAATCAACAGGATAGCTTTCTGTTCGTTCTCCACTGCCGACATGCGCACCGGGCCACGGTTGGCCAGATCGTCGCGCAGGATATCGGCGGCACGCGCAGACATGTTCTTGAGGAACTTCTCGCGCAGCGGCTGCTCGGCGCCTTTCAGGGCGACCAGCAACTGCTCGGACTCCACTTCCTGCAACAGGCGCTGGATGCTGCGGTCGTCCACTTCCACCAGGTTTTCGAACAGGAACATCTCGTCGATGATCTTCTGCGCCAGGTCGCCGTCGAAGCTGCGTACCGCTTCGATAACCGCTTCTTCCTGCTGTGTTTTCATCAGGTTGATGATCTCTGCCGCGGTTCTTACGCCGCCCATCTTCGCACGCTTGAGGTTCTGACCATCCAGCAGGCCGTTGAGCACTTCGGTCAGCTCCGCCAGCGCCGCCGGCTGGACGCCGCCGAAGGTGGCGATACGCAGCATCACATCGTGACGCAGACGCTCGTCGAACAGGGCGAGAATGTCCGCCGCCTGGCCACGCTTCAGGTGCACGAGGATGGTGGCGATAATCTGCGGATGCTCGTCGCGAATAAGATCCGCTGCCGACTGCGGCTCCATAAAGTTGAGCGTTTCCATGCCGCTGGTGGTTTCGCGCGTATCCAGAATATCTTCCAGCAGGCTGGAGGCGCGCTCTTCGCCCAGCGCCTTGACCAACACCGAACGCAGATAGTCGTTGGAGTTGAGGCTCAGCGCGGCAAACTGCTCGGCGTCCATTTCAAACTGGCGCAGCACTTCGGTGAGCTGCTTGTGCGAAACCTGCTTCATGTTGGCCATCGCCGCGCTGAGGTGCTGCACCTCACGCTGGTTGAGGTGTTTGAACACCTCCGCCGCACGCTCTTCGCCAATGGTCATCATCAGGATGGCGCTTTTTTCAGTACCGGTCAGACTCATAGTTCGTTACTCATCCATTCGCGGATAACCAGCGCGACGACGCGCGGATCGTTTTCAGACATTTCGCGGATACGCTGGCTCATCACTTCGGCGCTTACGCGGGTCTGAGATTTGCGCTCCTGATCCAGCTCGTCTTTGCTGAGCTGAACGTTGAAGGCTTCATCATTTTCCTGCTTCTCGGCAGCCAGGGCGGCAGCTTCGGCTGCGGCTTTCTCCGCCTCCTGCTTACGTACCAGATGCGGACGCACCAGCTTACGGTAGAGGATGAAGGCAACCAGCGCGATCAGCAGCCAGCGTCCACCGTTCATTAGCTGATCAAAGAAGGCCTGCTGCTTCCAGAAGGGCAGGTCAGCAACGCTGTTCTCCACCTCGTTGAACGGCGAGTTCACGACGTTAATGGTATCGCCACGCGTCTGTGAGTAGCCGATCGCTTCGCGCGTCAGGTTTTCAATCTGTTTGATCTGCTGATCGGTCAGGGCAACGGCTTTGCCTTTATCATCCGCACGGTAGTTCACTACCACTGCGACCGAGAGACGTTGTACGTCACCCACATTCATCTTGGTATGACGAATGGTGCGGTCCAGTTCGTAGTTCACCGTGTCATCACGACGCGAGCTGGTCGGCCCGGCGCTGCGTGCGGTGCTGGCGGTGCTGCCGTTATTCTGGCCGTTGGCGTTGTTCTGTCCGTTAGCGTTGTTCTGTCCGTTCGCATTGTTGGCGTTCGGCGCATTCACCGGCGCGGTATTCGCTGGCGCTGGCTGGTTAGTCAGCGCGCCCGGTACACCGCCAGGGTAAGGACTGCCGGACTGATCGTTGGTGCTGGTCTGACGCGAGCGGATAGCCGAGTTATCAGGGCTGCCGTTGGGTTTATACTGCTCATCGGTTTGCTCGCTGGTGTCGAAGTTGATCTGCGCGGTAACCTGCGCATGCACATTCCCCTGGCCCACAATGGGATTCAGGATTGCTTCGATACGCTGCTGGTAACGGTTTTCCACATCGCCGGTATATTTCAGCTGCGTGTCGTTGAGATTGCGGCCATCAGCATCGGAGTGGGTCAGCAGACGACCAGCCTGATCGACAACCGTGACGTTGCCCGGCGGCAGGCCAGGAACGCTGCTGGAAACCATGTGCACGATGGCGTTGATCTGCCCTTCGTCCATGGCGCGTCCCGGCTGCAGCGTCAGGGTGACCGAGGCTGACGGCGCTTTCTGCTCGCGCACAAACAGCGTCGGCTTCGGCATCGCCAGATGGATGCGTGCGCTCTTCACCGGGCCGAGCGTTTCGATGGTGCGCGCCAGTTCGCCTTCCAGCGCGCGCTGATAGTTCACCTGCTCGCTGAACTGGCTGATGCCGAACTTCTCTTTATCGAGCAGTTCAAAGCCCACCGATCCGCCTTTCGGCAGACCCTGCTGCGCCAGACGCAGGCGCAGCTCATGCACCTTTTCCGCCGGCACCATCAGCGCGCCGCCGTTCTCCTCGAAACGATAAGGAACATTCATCTGGGTAAGCTGAGTGACGATAGCGCCGCCGTCCTCGTCGGACAGATTGCTATAAAGGACGCTGTAGTCGGGAGCTTTTGCCCAAAGCACAAGGGCAAGAACAATCGCGATCGCCGCCGCTGCTCCTACAATAAGAGGAATACGCGGATTAGCGCGCAGGCGGGTGAGAAGGTCACTAAAGCCTTTCTTTGCTGAATCCTGTGTGGCTGCTGCACTCGCATTCATGACCGATTCCTGCCTGACAAAATTAACCGTGTTTGTTGTGGTGACAAAACTGACTCCCTGATACTGCGTGAATTAAGTTCCACTCCAATGCATGGCATTATTTGATGAAACAGGAAATTCGATGGCTGAAAAAGCCCACCTTTTTGCGGTCATTTAAAGCCTTTGTCTTATTGACAGTGTGCTAACTTTCCGAACGTAGGAAAAATCACACCATTTTTATGAGGTAGGGCATGGCCATTCAGGCGATTGATAGCGTTCTGCAGCAACTTCAGCTGGGCTCACTGCAGGCGAGCAACAAATCCAGTGAAGCCACTAACCACGTCGATTTCGCGGCAACCATGAAGTCGGCGCTGGACAAAATCAGTGAAACCCAGACTAGCGCACGTACCCAGGCGCAGGATTTCGAGCTGGGCAAACCGGGCGTTTCGCTGAACGACGTGATGGTCGATCTGCAGAAGTCATCGATCTCCATGCAGATGGGGGTTCAGGTACGTAATAAGCTGGTATCGGCGTACCAGGATGTGATGAATATGCAGGTGTAGCCATTTAAGTTATTGAATCAATTATTTATTATCAGGCGCGCTGGCAAGCGCGCCTGATCAATCCTCTGCGTTTCAATCTGGCCGTCTTTCGTACACTGCTCGTCAACAGAAAAAATTTATCGCTAAAATAGCTAAGAAATGAGTACCAGGCATTTTTTTATAGCTACTTTTATCTGACAAAAAATAAAAGTGGGGATAAAAAATGCCAAAATATTATTACATTGCGAAATTATCGCGCAGCCATGCTGGTTTTCGTATTCATTCGGAAGAGTGCGCAACTCTGCCCGCCAGCAAGAGGCGAGAGTTTTTAGGAAGCTTTTATCACGAGCGTGACGCTGTCCAGGTGTCGCGGTTAAGGCATCCTGGCGCCGTTCCATGCCCGGAATGCTTTAATGATCCCAGAAAGTATCTTATAAAACTTTAAATTAACCACTCCGGCACGCTTTGCTGCCATCGCCATGTTAACCGCCTCTGTTCGGGCGGTTTTTTATTGCCATACCTGCTTATCCTCTCCTGACTATACTTAGTTACCGTTTCGTGAAGGAGGAAGATATGGTCGACTTACGAGAAATGAACGAAAAAATTCATGAAATAATGGATGGCGATGAGGCAACAGGATACGGCGCATCCACGGCGGATAAGATAATGAGTGCCGTGAAGCCTTACTGGCAGGCGGGTGATGATACGGTAAAAAACGACATCACGCAGAAGCTGGTCCGGCTGAAAGCATCTGGCGTTCCGTTTGCAGAAAACTTCCAGGATACGCTTTCCGGTGAGTAACAGTGAGTCAATAAAAAAGGTCGCCGGAGCGACCTTTTTTATTGACGCTTTCAGGCATCTCGTCTGCGATAGCGGCGATGCTCAACCATCGTGCCAATGATATGCAGCGGGCACTGATGAGACCGCAACACAGGATAATCCTCGTTTAACGGCACCAGTTCAAACAGGTTTTCACCGTTGATGACGCCACGCGGACGGTATTTCATAAATACTGCCTCGTCGCCATTTTTTGCCGCCACAAAGTCGCCGGGAAGCGGGAAGATAGCGGGTTCGATGATAACGCAATCGCCCTGATAGAATTCCGGCGCCATAGCGCTGCCCTGAAGCACAAGCGCGAAGGCCGAAGCCGAAAGATCCATATTGCTCTGAACAAATTCGACATCATGTTCGGGGTAGCGCAGCAGATAGTCCGCAGTCCAGTGTGCTGCCTGGGCATACGGAATCACCGGCACCGAGCAAAAGTTAGCGGGCGGTGAAGCAAAGTTAAATATCTCTCCTTCGCCATCCACGATCCAGGCAGGCGCACAGCCTAACGCTTCGGAAACGCGAAGCAGATTTTCCCCTCTCGGTACGGTCTCATCTTTTTCCCACTGTGAGACGGCAACATGGGAAACGCCCACCTTCGCGGCCAGCGCCTTCTGGGTTAACTTCAGTTCTTTGCGTCTCGCCCTGATGCGATCGCCTGCGGATTCTTTATTCATAGTTAAGTTATCTTAAATTGGCTTGACTTAAGTTTCCTTTAGTCTAATAATTTAAGCAATCTTTATTTTTAACCGGCGCGAGTATTTGCCTGTTTCATCCTCCTTCCCTGATGCCCACAACCATGAGGAAGAGGCGAGGGAGGAGAGTTCATTCACGCTGTTTCGCCGAATTTAAGGGGTGTGGCATGGAGAATAGCTTAATAACCAGCGTCGGCGCGTTGCTGCTGGGGGGAAGTGCCGCCGCGCTTTTCTGGAGACCGCTGTTAGCAGGCATCGCCTCCTTCGTCACCAATAACAGAGCTGGCGGCGAAATTATTACCAGTTACAAAGAGCAGGTTGTGTTGTTGAAAGAGAGCAACGGTTTGCTCAGAAAGGAAAACGATGAGCTTCGGGGACGGCACGACAGAAATCTGCGCCGCATCTCTACCCTGGAGACGGATCTGCGTCTGATTAAAAGCTCGGTCACCATCCTTCTGGCGGTGACCGAAGTAGACAAGGACGATAAGTTCAGAAACGAAGTAGACCGGCTGATCAAAACTCTGGAGGACAGCAGCCATGATATTAACCAGTAACGAAGCCCGACCCCAAAGTTACAAGCGGAGCCTTATCCTGGGATGTTTGTTTCTCATCTGCTCGCTGCTCTGCATCGTGATGACGATTATTTTTCTCTACGTGAGTAATGAGGCGAACAGAAGGATTGCCAGCATCCGGCAGGAATACAGCTTCGTGGCAGACCGGCGCGAGGCCAAAGTTGATGCGCTGGCCAACCAGGTTTCTGAGCTACAAAAGAAACTGGATGCGCTGCCGGACCGCACCGCCAACAAGACGGCGGATAAGGTGAAGGAGGCGGTAAGAGGGGAGGAAACGCCATGATCCAGCCCGTGCCTCAACAGCAAATAACGATTTTCCAACGAGTCCGGAATGCTCTTCGGAGCTTCCTCTTTAAGCCAAAAACCAAGGAGTACACCATGACTGACATCACCGCAGCGACACAAAATCCTGCTGACGATACCACAGCGGTTAACCCTGAAGCGACGAGCGGCCAGAGCGCGGCCACAGACGTGATTGCCCCGGCAACGGAAAGCACGGCTACGGCCAGCGAGCAGGCTTCCACGGCTCAGGTATCAGAGCCTGACGTTTCCAGCCTGACGGCGGAGATTAAGAAAGGGGTTGAAGACTTTGACCGGGCGTTTAGTTTCGTTGAGCAGGGAGTTGCGCTGTTGGGCAATGCCGCGAAAGCGGAACTGAAAGTATTGGCTCAGAAGTACCTGTAAATGCCATGAGATTGGTTACAACATGCATCTGGTCAGGGAGGACCATTATTCCTTCAGCCGCAGAGCAGGGCACAGCAGCTTTCCACTATGCGCGCTATGCTTGAAAAAAGGAGGAACATATGTGCGGACGATTTGCTCAGTATCAGCCACGGGAAGCTTATCTGAACCCTCTCAAGGGAGAAGATAACGATATCCCTTACGATCCCATGCCCATCGAGCGCTTTAACGTGGCGCCGGGCACTAAGGTGCTGTTGCTTAACCAGCGAGACGGCAGCTTGCATCTGGATCCTGTTTTATGGGGCTATGCGCCTGAATGGTGGGATAAAGCGCCGCTGATCAATGCGCGCAGCGAAACGGCGGCTAGCGGACGTATGTTTAAACCCCTCTGGAACCACGGGCGGGCTATCGTCCCGGCAGACGGCTGGTTTGAATGGAAACGGGCGGCAGATAAAAAACAACCTTATTTTATCCATGCCGGCAACGACGCGCCGCTCTATTTTGCCGCCATTGGTAAAGCGCCTTACGACCGACCGCATGAGAAAGAGGGATTTGTGATTGTCACCGCCGCCAGTGATAAGGGAATGGTGGATATTCATGACCGGCGGCCATTAGTGCTGACTGCCGAAGCGGCATTGGCGTGGATGAGTGAGGAAACCTCACCAACGCGTGCTGCGGAGATAGCGCATGACGGGGCGGTAAAAGAAGATGAATTTATCTGGCATCCGGTCACGATAAAAGTAGGCAGCGTTAAAAATCAGAGTAAAGATCTGATTGAGGAAATTGACAACCCGATTGTATAAAATAAAAAAATAACGCATCGGGTTTGATTTAATCTGACTTTATCGCTTTGATAAATAAATGCCTTCAGTTGCAAATATCAACTTTCAGTTATCCATCAGTCACTTTCTGCCAGTCTGAACAGAGGTGAAAAAAATGCGAAGCGACAAAAGGCGAGTCAGCGGGACGTAATCAGCGATAGCTAATAGTCATAATCGCTAATTTTTTATCTTTATCTATCCAGCGTAGTTGCGTGGTGCCGATGTTACCTGGCAGATAACCTTGAGTATCTGCTTTCATCATTATTGGCTGCGACAGCCATTTACCCTGACGGTAACAGCGTATACGGGGAGCCGTGTCGGCACCGCTGGTTTCACAGCCATCCTCAACGATCTTCCCCTGAAAATGCACCGTCCCGGTATCTGCAGCGGCGGTCATCGGCAGCGATAACGCAGAAAAGAAAACAGCAGGGAAAATCGTTTTCAGAAAAAAAATCTTCTTTTTTTTCAGCCTTACATACATACAGGTTTCTCCTTTTATCTTATCACTATCGCTTTTGATTATCGGTCAGGATGATAATAATTTTAGTTGTAACGTGCTTTCCTGTAGATAAAGGCGTAAATATATTCTTTCACTGCTGTTATTTGATTTACGGATGCGCTTTATTTTCTGCACGAAAAGTAGAGTGAAGCGGATGATTAAAGCAGTAAAATTTCCGGCTGAGCTAATAGCATATCGGCGGGATAATTCTTTATAAATTCAGTCATGCATTCTGAATTAAAGAAAACCTTTATTAGGTTCTGTGATATTTAACCTTAAGGATCAATAAGTCGCAGAGTGTGAACGGCGAAGCCGTGACAATGGCGATTCGGGGTAGCGGAATCGCCTCTGTTGCGGCCATCAGCAGCGCATTTTATCGCTGAGGTGACGGGCTTAGTCTGCTACCAGCCACATCTCCGCTTCGTCAAACATCTCTTCAATAATACGCGCCAGCGTCGCTTTATCATTCTTGCTCATATCGGTTTCAATGGCGTTACGTTCCATGGGTTTCACCTTGACTTCCAGCTCAGGGAAAACCCGATGTACACGCTTCTCCAGTTCCTGCAAAATCATCTCGCGGGCGCCGGGCAGACCGGCAACGTTGCGCTTGTCGTAAATCAGTTCAACAAACATTTGAGGGTTCCATTAGGCTAACACTAAACTGCGCAATAATACTGTAAATCCAAACAGTATCAAGAGCGGAACCCCTCTGCCAGAGGAATAATTTATTTTTACGGCGCATTTCGCAAACTCGTCGCATTGTTGTTTAATCAGGCTTTAAACAGCGGATAGTGACCAGGTGGAACGCTCAGGAGCACAGACATGAAACAGTTGGTCATTGATATGTTAATGAAAATGGCAACGATGGATGTAGAGGCGAAGGAGTTAACCGCGCAGGTGGAAGCGCAATCGTTGCTTGTTGCGGCCTTGCTGATTCAGGCGAAATCAGAGAATTCACTGACAATCACAGAAACGGTACAGGAAGCTATCGTAACGGCGTCACGCTCCTCGGCGGAATTTTTGCAGACCGATGTGGATTTGTTGCTGACGCACGTTAATCGTTTATTGGCTGTCGCGCGTTTTGTAGAGGTTAAAGCGGAGCAGGCGGGGTAAAAAAATGAACCTCTGGAGGTGGAAATCCAGCGACACCTCCAGAGGTTGTGCACAAGCACTATTCGTTCAAGGACAATCTACGACCTGAGTCGTGGAGTAAACTTATACGACATTGCACAGCTTGTACAACTTTATACTGGCAAAGGGCGTCTGGTTGGAGGTGTATAAATAATGCAATTTTACGCCAGCGCCTTTTACAGCTCGTTTTTGCGGCAAAACTCTTCCCAGCTCATCCCTAACGCTTCTGCATGGGATTTGAGATAGGCTTCGATAGCATCTGCCGCCACGGCCTTATCCGGCTCGGCGAGCTGAATGGAAAACAGTATACCGTCGAGCTTCTTCTGACGTAAAAAGGCAGCGTAGATGCGCTCGGCATGCAAATTTTTCAATGCCGTCAGCGACATACCTGCTTCACGCGCCTCCGCCTCGCTGAGTTCATTGAGCGCGGCCTGAAAATCGGGATGGGCGGTTAAAAACATTTCACGCGCGCGGGCGTAATACTCTTCTGGGGTTTTCATGCGCTTTTCCTGCGTTTTATTCACTGCGCAAGTGTAACCTCTGGAAAGAAGCTTGTCAGGCACACAGACTTTTCCTGGCTTTAGCGTATTGAATAAAACGCGCTTTGCACGCCGGCAGAGGAAAAATCACGCGCATGCCCGCCTGTATAAGCCAATGCCTTGCGCAACCCCAGGGAAAAATTATAACGTAGCCGCCATTGAACAGAGGACAGGGATACAGCATGAAAAAGTGGATTGTCGTTGCGGCACTGGCATTAGGCGGTTGTGCGCAAATCAATGACTATGATGGTGTGGTGAAAACGCCGGCGCCCGCTCAACTGAAAGGCAACTGGCAGACCGTGGAAGCGAGTGGCTTAATCAACGATCGCGCCATCGGTTCGCTGATCATCGGTGCTCAAGGCGATACGCTGGATTGTCGCCAGTGGCAACGTGTCATTGCCAAGCCGGGCAAGCTGACGCGTCTGAACGACGATTATGTTAACGTCACCCGACAGCTGCGCGTGATGCCGCTGGTGCTAAAGAATGGCGAGCTGCATTATGACGATTTGGTGCTGCGCAAAGTCGACAATCCAACGCTGGAGTGTCAGAAGGCGCTGGCTGAGGTGGCAAAGCAGTCTGACGCCAGCGTGATCCAGAATATCGAGCCGGAGATTATGCGACCCGCGACGAGCAACGCCGCCAGCGCGCAATAATCATTTCCTGGCCCTTTCCCACAGACGAGAAGGGGCCAGGCCGATATTTTATTCCGCCAGCACCCAAACGCTGACGCTGCCCGCATTGCAGTGAAACAGCCCGCTGCCGTTCTCATCACAGGTGATAATATCTTCCCTGTTACCTAAGTGGTCGCGCCAGCTTTTACCGGCGAAGCCTTCACCCATCTCTACCTGTTTTTCACCGTCATCCCCGTTCGACATAACTACCACGCAGCCCGGATGTTCATCGGTGCCGCTGCGGCTGAAGGCGATGCAGTTTGCATGGTCGAAATAGTCGGTCTGCACGCCAAAGGCGTAGATCTGACGCGCCCGGATCAGTGCTTCCAGCTCGGGGATCGCAGGCATCTCAATCTGATAGGTTTCGCCATCGTGGCCGGTATCTTCATAGGTGGCACCGAACAGGTCCGGATAGAACACCGTGGGCACGCCTTGTTCACGCAGCAGGATCAGCGCATAAGCGAGCGGTTTAAACCAGGGTTCTACCGGCGCTTCCAGCGACTGTAGCGGTTGCGTATCGTGGTTGGCGACAATGGTCACAGCATGCCAGGGATCGGCGGCGACCAGCGTGCCCTCAAAAATCTGGCTGAGATCGTATTCGCGTCCTTCGCGTGAGGCGTGATGAAAATTCATCTGCATCGGCGCGTCAAACAGCATGGTTTTGCCTTCGACCTGATGTTCATAAAGCATCAGTTTATCGACCTCATAGGCCCAATATTCCGCCACGATAAACATCGGCTGCTCGGCCGCCGCCTGAATATGATCGATCCAGTCTTTGTAAAACCAGGCCGGAATATGTTTCACCGCATCGAGACGGAAGCCGGTGCAAGGCACCTGTTCCATCATCCAGCGCGCCCAGTACTTCAGCTCTTCGCTTACCGCGTTGTTGCGAAAATCAATATTCGCGCCCATCAGGTAGTCGAAATTGCCCAGCTCATCGTCCACCTGATCGTTCCAGCCATCAACGGTGTAATCATTGATGATCTTGAACACGCCGTATTCCTCGGGATTTTCAATGCAGTCAACGCCGCTGAAACATTTGTAATCCCAGACAAACTTTGAGTATTTTCCGCCGCGTCCCGGAAAGGTAAAGCGCGTCCAGGCTTCCGCTTCCACCACTTCGTCATCAATCTCTTCGCGGTTTTCAGGATTAACGCGGTTGACCTTGATCTTCTCTTTGGCGTCGGCGCCCATTTTATGATTGAGCACCACATCCATCAGCACGCCCACGTTATGGCTGCGCAAGGTATCTATCGCCGCCAGTAACTGTTGCTTATCCCCATACTTCGTTGCCACGCTGCCTTTCTGGTCAAACTCACCCAGATCGAACAGATCGTAGGCCTCATAACCCACCGACTGCGCGCCATTAGAGCCTTTGTACGCGGGCGGCAACCACACCATGCTAATGCCAATCTCGCTCAGCCAGGCCGCTTTATCTGCAACTTCTGACCAAAGTTTTCCACCTTCAGGGTAGTACCAATGAAAATATTGCAACAGCGTGGGGTTTTGCATGTTTCAGGCTCCGTTTTACGTTCACTGAAACAAGTATGGAGTACAGGCCAGAAAAGGCGCGCCGCGCGGTAAAATTATTTTTTACCGGCGCGGCGCGAAGAACGGCAGAAGAGGCGTGAAATCAGAGGTTGTCTCGCGGCACCAGCACGGTGCCGCTTTTGCCGTAAGTCGACATTACAGACTTTTGTCGGGTTGACTGACCGACCAGCGTAGAGAGTTCAGCCATGCGCGCCTGCAACAGGCGTCTGACTTCGCCTTCGTTATCAAGAATATGGCGTAACACCGGGCGCAGCTGCTCCAGCGTCTGGCTGGACAGCGACGCCGTCTCGCTCGATCGCGCCAGCTGTTGCACCGCTCTGACATACTCCATCTCTTTTTTGATTAACTCATCCCAGCTACCCTCGGAAGCGAGGCGCAGCATTCCCTGGCTGAGCTCAAGAAGCTGCTGATAAGCAGCGAGCAGATGCGGTGCAATTGTCATTAAACGGCGTCCTGAACCAGAGTTTGCGGCTGAACAACTTCTTTCCACGCATCGGCGATATTGCGCAGCAGGCTTTCAACTTCTTCCACCGCCGCCACATCGTTATGCAGGTTGGCTTTTAGCAGACGACGAACCATGTAGCTGTAAAGCTCCGTCAGGTTTGCCGCCAGTGCATCGCCGCTGTTGTCATCAAGGCCCTGTTTCAGGCCGCCTTCAATAATATTAATGGCCTTTGAGAGAGAAAGCCCTTTGCCTTCCAGATTACCGTCCTGCATAAACAGGCGGGCGCGCACCAGCGCGCTAAGCGCGCCGTCAAAGAGCATCACCACCAGCTGTTGCTGGCTGGCGCTCATTACCGCGCTTTCAACGCCGATTTTCGCATAGGCCTGGGTGCCGTTAGCGCTGTACATGTTGTCCCCTTACTTATGAAGAGCTGCTGCTTGAGCTGCTGCTGGACGTGTCAAACTGCGTCGTCAGGTAATCGCTGGTGCTGTTCAGCGAGCTCATCAGCACGTCAAGCTGAGTAAATTGTTCTTTATAGCGAGCAATCAAATTATCGATGCGATCGCTCATGTCGTTGTACTGGTCGGTGAGGTCGTTCAGCGTTTTGCTGACGCCATCGGTGGCCGCCTGTACGATACCGGTGCTGGAGAGCCAGCTGGTCAGATTGGTAGAGATGGTGGTGGTAATGCCGGTGGTTGTACCGTCGCCGACGATCATCTCTTTCACGCCAGCCGGATCGCTGGAGAGAGCGCTTTCCAGTTTATCAGAATCAAGCTCAAGGTCGCCGCTGGTCGGATCGGTAGTAATACCAATCTGCGCCAGTGTCTTAAAGGTAGAGGAACTGGCCGCATTGGTCAGCATGCTTTTAAGCTGGGTCTGAATGGTGCGCAGCGTACTGTCGCCGAGCAGGGCACCGTTGCTGGAATCCTGGGAATCAGAATTCACATCCACCGCCGTGTATTTGGTCAGCGTGGCGAAGGTGTCCTGTAATGAGTTATAAGCATCCACCCAGTCACTGATTGCGCTTTCCGCTTTCGATGTGTCCTTGGTAATGGTCAGCGTCTGGTTGCCGGTCGTGGTGTCGCTCAACGTCAGTTCAATGCCTTCCAGCGCATCGCTGATGGTATTGCTACTGTTTTCAATCTCAACGTTATTTACCGTCAGCTTAGCGTTCTGCGCCGTGACGCTTTCCGTCATGCCGTTGCTGCTGGCGCTGGCGTCATAACCCATAAAGCTTTGCAGGGTGTCATCGCCGCTAACGCTGACGGTCATGGCATTATCGGTGCCGGTATCGTCAGAGGTCAGAGAAAGGCGATAACTGCCGTCAGACACCTTGATGATGCTGGCGCTGACGCCAGCATCCGCGTTGTTGATCGCATCGCGAATGCCGCTCAGAGAAGAGTTAGCCGCAGTCAGAGAGATGGTGATGGGATCATCGCCGTTCGCCTGCTGAATGGTAATGGTACTGTCGGAACTGGCGATAGCCGTTGAGGTATCGCTTTTGACAGCGGAAGTCAGGGTCTGCGCCTGTGCCAGCTGCGACACGCTGATGGTGTACTTACCGGCAATGGTGCTGCCTGATGTCGTCGCACTGAATGCGCTCGAACTACTGGAGGCCTTGGTTGCCGTAAAAAGATCGGCGCTATTCAGCGCGGTATTCGCGGTCTGAAAATCAGTCAAGGCGCTCTTTAACGTGCCGTAAGCGCTCAGCTTAGAGGTATAAGAGGTTTGTTGAGCGGAAATAGGATCGAGCGAGGCTTTTTCCGCCGTCTCCAGGCTATCCAGAATACTGCTCAAATCCAGGCCGGAACCCACACCCAGGGTAGAAATACTTGCCATATTTTATCCTTATCACAACGACACGGAGAATGAATACCTGAGTTATCGGCCATCAATGTGGAAAGTTTACGGTTAATTCCAATCGGCTGATAAGGGGAATAGGGCATAGAGAGAAGGGCAATTCAGCGGCTAAAAAAAATTTGGCCACAACGTAAAAAAATTCTAAAGGTTGTTTTGAGGCAGACGATAACAGGTTTGACGGCGATGAAGCCGACGGGTTGAAGCCCACAACTTAACCGAACGACTTGAAATACAGGAACTTTAATCATGGCACAAGTCATTAATACCAACAGCCTCTCGCTGATCACTCAGAACAACATCAACAAAAACCAGTCTGCTCTGTCTACTTCTATTGAGCGTCTGTCTTCAGGTCTGCGTATCAACAGCGCAAAAGATGACGCTGCTGGTCAGGCGATTGCTAACCGCTTTACCTCTAACATCAACGGCCTGACTCAGGCAGCGCGTAACGCCAACGACGGTATCTCTGCTGCGCAGACCACTGAAGGCGCACTGTCTGAAATCAACAACAACTTACAGCGTGTTCGTGAACTGACCGTACAGGCACAGAACGGCACCAACTCTGATTCCGACCTGTCATCAATCCAGGACGAAATCAAATCCCGTCTGGACGAAATTGACCGCGTATCCGGTCAGACTCAGTTCAACGGCGTGAACGTGCTGGCAAAAGACGGCACCATGAAAATCCAGGTTGGCGCGAACGATGGTGAAACTATCTCTATCGACCTGCAGAAAATCGATTCTTCTACTCTGGGCCTGAGCGGTTTCTCCGTAACCAGCAACGCACTGAAAGTAGGCGATGCAGTCACTGAAGTTGGCGATGGCACCACGACGCCTGCTGCGGTAAATTTGTCAGGTGCGGCAACCTCTTTAACCACAGCTACCGGATCAACTGTTAGCGCTTCTTCACTGAGCCTGCACAACGTACTGGATAGTAACGGCGACGCCACTTCTGATTACGTTGTTCAGAGCGGTGATGACTACTATGCTGCCTCTGTTGCCACTGATGGTACTGTTACGCTGAATACCACCGACGTGACTTATGACGATGGCGACAACGGTGTAACTGATGCTGAACAAACTGGCAAACTGGTTAAGGTGGGTACCGATGCATCCGGCAATGCGGTTGGTTATGTGACCGTCCAGGGTAAAAACTATGAAACCGCAGCTAACGCATTGACCAACAGCGGTGACGCAACCGGTACTCAGAACGAGCCTACTGACATCGGTGATATCGCTGATGATGCCAACACCAGCCTGTATGAAGGTACTGCGACTGCCGATCCGCTGGCGCTGCTGGACAAAGCGATTGCACAGGTTGACACCTTCCGTTCAAGCCTGGGTGCGGTGCAGAACCGTCTGGACTCTGCTATCACCAACCTGAACAACACCACCACTAACCTGTCAGAAGCACAGTCTCGTATCCAGGATGCTGACTACGCGACCGAAGTTTCTAACATGTCTAAAGCGCAGATCATCCAGCAGGCAGGTAACTCCGTGCTGGCGAAAGCGAACCAGGTTCCGCAGCAGGTTCTGTCTCTGCTGCAGGGCTAATCGCTCTCAACAAACAGCGTTACTGCAAACCCCGCTTCGGCGGGGTTTTTTTATTGCTTCAGTTTATTCTTAATCGTAACCCTTTTGTTACAGATCCCGCCCCTTTTGCCGATAACTTCTGAAGATTGTTTCATTTCTCTTTTGCTTAACTTCTGGAGTGTCCATGCGCTTCAATTATGACTTGTTACCGGGCGAACGCCTTGCCTTCGAGGAGATCGCAAAGCGCTACGCCTTGCAGCACCCGGAGGATAAAGAACTCACGGCGCGCGCCTTGCTCAGCCCCTCCACCAGCCCGCGTAAAATGGTGATCCGCGCGATCTTCGCGCATCAGGAGAGCAACAGCCCGCTGGAGGATCTGCTGTTTATCTCCAGCGACAATGAGCGCAAAAACTACCTGCGCCGCTTCGAGCATTATCTGAAGTCACAACAGCGCTTCCTTTATTTCCATCGCAGCAGCGAGGATAAAAAACAGAACCTGTGGCGGGTGATGGGAGAGAGCCAGGTTTATGCGATGCTCGATCCCCACTCGGCGGCGGCGCAAAACCTGCTGACCAGCCGGGGCTATAAGCTGGTGCTGATGCGACAGGATGAAGAAGAGAGCTGGTGGCAGCTGTTTGACCGTGAAGCCCATCCCTGTTTCGCCACCTCACGCCGCATCCAGTTTATCGTGGTGCTGAGCACGCCGCAGCACAAAGTGCCTACGGCGGTGATCGCGGGCACCGAAGTGGGTCGCAAGGTCAAAGCGAAGGTATTGCAGCGCGCCAGCCAGGCTGAATTTATCACGGCGCTCAAGGCACGCTACAGCGGCTGCGTCATCACCGGCACACGCCTTATCGATCGCTACAGTTGGCCCTGGCTGGAAGCTTGCCATATCGACACCGCAGAAAATGAGGATGGCATTCTCGCCGACAACAGCGTCGATAACGGGCTCTTTCTGCGCAGCGATCTGCATCGTTTGTTTATCAACCGCTTACTGACTATTGATGCAGAAAGCGGGCGCGTGCGCTTTCATCCGGGCACAGAAACCCAGGAAAACATTAGCGTTTTTTATCAGGATCTTGAGGGGCAGATTTGCGCCTTATGGGATGCCGTGCCGCCTGCCACGCGGGACAGACTGCGGCATCCGCGCTGATTGTTGGCCTGATGGCGAAAGGATTCGCCATTAAATATTACAAATTTGAAATAACCTTGCTTTTCCCCGCCTATTCCTTCAATCGATCGCCCTACAGAATTGGATAATCATGCCGATAACTTCATTAACGCAGGGTAGTCAACGTGAACGATCTCTATACCGCCGAAGGCGTGATGGATAAACATTCGCTCTGGCAGCGATATGTCCCGCTGGTACGCCACGAAGCGTTGCGTCTGCAGGTGCGGCTGCCTGCCAGCGTTGAGCTTGACGATCTGCTCCAGGCGGGCGGCATCGGCTTGCTGAACGCGGTGGAACGCTACGACGCGCTTCAGGGTACCGCTTTTACCACCTATGCCGTACAGCGCATCCGGGGTGCGATGCTGGATGAGCTGCGCAGCCGGGACTGGGCACCACGCAGCGTGCGTCGTAACGCGCGCGAAGTGGCCAGCGCCATGCATCAGGTGGAGCAGAGCATGGGACGCGCCGCCAGCGAACTGGAAGTGGCACAGCGGTTAAATGTCTCTCTTGATGAGTACCGACAGATTCTGCTCGATACCAATAACAGCCAACTCTTCTCTTACGACGAGTATCGGGAAGAGCACGGCGACAGTGCGGAACTGGTGACGGAAGGGCACGAGGAGGCCAATCCGCTTCATCAGTTAATGGAAGGGAATCTGCGTGAGCGCGTGATTGACGCGATCGAGGCTCTGCCCGAGCGCGAAAAGCTGGTGCTCACACTGTACTACCAGGAAGAACTGAACCTGAAAGAGATTGGCGCGGTGCTGGAAGTGGGTGAGTCCCGCGTCAGCCAACTGCACAGTCAGGCGATCAAACGCCTGCGCGCCCGGCTAACGGGAGCGCGCTGACGGCACTCAGTTCCTGGCGATCCAAAAATATAAAAAACCGGGGACTCAGCAATGGGAGCCAAAACTAAAGCCAGACCTTTAAGCCGTTACCTTAAAGACTACAAACACAGCCAGAGTAACTGCTCGCACTGTGGCAAGGTGTTAGATCGTATGGCGCTGGTATTTCGCGGTCAGATCATCAATAAAGAGGCCATCGCGCGTATGGACCAAATGATTGATGAACAGGTCTGGATGAAATTACAGCCCGAGTTAACAGCGTTGTGTCGCTTTTGCAGCGATATTTTTTGTAATACACATCCTAATTACTTCGACATTATGGCGTTTAAACAGTACCTGTTTGAGCAGACAGAGATGAGCCACAGCACGATCCGTGAATATGTGGTGCGTCTGCGTCGGCTGGATGAGATGCTGAAAGCCAAAAATTATCCCGCCGAGAGGCTACGCGGCGGCAGCTGGCATGAAAGGCTGGAAAGTGATTTACCGGACGCGGGTCATAACAACTATCGCATTGCCCTGCGCAAATATGACCAATTTTTAGGCTGGCAGCGTAGCTAAGCATTGTCCCGCCATTGTTGCTGTTGACTCAGCCAGCAACAATGGCGCGATATGTGGGATTCAGAGTGATCCTTTTCCGCTCTTCTGTAACACTGTAAGGATAATTGTGAAATGCCCCGGAGGCTGCATTGTCCTTACATCTTTTGCATCAATTCCCCCGCCTTGAGCTGCTTGGCGCCCCGACATCCCTTGAGCATCTGCCACGGCTCTCCGACTACCTTGGCCGCGAAATCTTTATAAAACGTGACGATGTCACGCCGGTCGCCATGGGCGGCAATAAGTTGCGCAAGCTGGAATTCCTCGCCGCCGATGCGCTGCACGAGGGTGCCGACGTCCTGCTGACGGCAGGGGCAATTCAGTCTAACCATGTGCGCCAGACGGCGGCGGTCGCGGCAAAGCTCGGGCTGAAATGCGTGGCGCTGCTGGAAAACCCCATTGCGACCACCGCCCCTAACTATCTGCATAACGGCAACCGCCTGCTGCTGGATCTGATGGATGCGGAGGTGATCATGGTCGAGGCGCTGCATGATCCGATGGCGCAACTGGCAGAGCAGGCAACACGGCTGGAAGCGCAGGGCTTTCGTCCTTACGTGGTGCCTGTTGGCGGCTCCAACGCGCTGGGCGCGCTCGGCTACGTGGAGTGCGCGCAGGAAATCGCTCATCAGAGCGAGGAGGTGGTCGACTTCGCGGCGGTGGTGGTCGCCTCGGGCAGCGCAGGCACGCACGCCGGGCTGGCGATCGGGCTGGAGCAGCTGCTGCCGGAGAGCGAGCTGGTGGGCGTGACGGTGTCGCGTAAAGTGGCCGATCAACTGCCGGTCGTGGAGCGCATCCGCCAGCAGCTGGCGGAAAAGCTTGAAGTGCAAACCCGCGCGCCCATTACGCTGTGGGATGACTATTTTGCCCCGCGTTACGGCGAGCCGAACGAAGAAGGCATGGAAGCGGTGAAGCTGCTGGCGCGGCTGGAAGGGATCATGCTGGATCCGGTTTACACCGGTAAAGCGATGGCGGGATTGATTGACGGCATTAGTCAGCAACGCTTCCAACGCGAAGGACCACTGCTGTTTATTCATACCGGCGGCGCGCCGGCGTTATTTGCTTATCACCCTTCGGTCTGATGTCACATCAGAAAAGGGTTTATAATCCGTTTGTTAATCGCAGGCAGCGTGCAAACAGACGCGCTGCCGGACAGCAGCGGTAACAGGCTACATCAGACAACACATCAATAAAAATGGGGTACTTATGGCTTTCTCTCAGGTTCGTCGCCAGCTGGTGATGGGAGTGATGGCGGTGGCGTTGGTCGCCGGTATTAACGTCAAAACGTTTGCGGCAGAAAATTTGCTCAGTAAGATCAAAGAGCGGGGTACGCTGCTGGTTGGGCTGGAAGGCACCTATCCGCCATTCAGTTTTCAGGATGAGAGCGGCAAGCTGGCCGGTTTCGAAGTAGAATTTGCCCAGCAGCTGGCGCAGCATCTGGGCGTGAAAGCGAGCCTGAAGCCGACCAAGTGGGACGGTATGCTGGCGTCGCTCGACTCAAAACGCATCGACGTGGTGATCAATCAGGTTACCATTTCCGATGAGCGTAAAAAGAAATATGACTTCTCTACCCCTTACACCATTTCCGGCATCCAGGCGTTAGTGCGTAAGGATAAAGAGGGCAGCATCACCAAGCCGGAAGATCTGGCGGGCAAGAAAGTGGGCGTAGGCCTTGGCACCAACTATGAACAGTGGCTGCGTGAGAACGTGAAAGGCGTGGATATCCGCACCTATGATGACGATCCGACCAAATATCAGGATCTGCGTTCCGGTCGTGTGGACGCCATTCTGGTGGATCGTCTTGCCGCACTGGATCTGGTGAAGAAAACCGGCAACACCATGGCGGTAGCGGGTCCGGCATTCTCTCGTCAGGAATCAGGCGTTGCGCTGCGCAAGGGCAATGAGGATCTGCTGAAGGCAGTAAATCAGGCGATTGCTGAGATGCAGAAAGATGGCTCAATGAGCAAGCTTTCTGAGAAATGGTTCGGCGCGGACGTAACCAAATAATGCAGGAAAGTTTACAACTGGTGCTGGATTCAGCACCTTTTTTGCTTAAAGGGGCGCTGTTCACCCTGCAGCTGAGCATCGGCGGGATGTTTTTTGGCCTGGTGCTCGGCTTCGTGCTGGCGCTGATGCGGCTCTCCCGCTTCTGGCCGGTTGCCTGGCTGGCGCGGTTTTACGTCTCTGTATTTCGCGGCACGCCGCTGATTGCCCAGCTGTTTATGATCTATTACGGTCTGCCACAGTTTGGTATCGAGCTGGATCCCATCCCTTCAGCGATGATCGGCCTGTCGCTGAATACTGCGGCTTACGCCTCAGAGTCGCTGCGTGGCGCCATCGCGTCGATTGAGCGCGGCCAGTGGGAAGCGGCCGCCAGTATCGGGATGACCTCCTGGCAAACCCTGCGCCGGGTGATTCTGCCGCAGGCGGCACGGACCGCGCTGCCGCCGCTCGGCAACAGTTTTATCAGCCTGGTGAAAGACACCTCGCTGGCGGCCACCATTCAGGTGCCGGAGCTGTTCCGTCAGGCGCAGCTGATCACCTCGCGTACGCTGGAAGTTTTCACCATGTATCTTGCCGCCTCGCTGATCTATTGGGTGATGGCGACGCTGCTTTCGGCATTGCAAAACCGGCTGGAAAATCATGTTAACCGTCAGGATCGGGAGTCAAAATGAGCGCCATTGAAGTCAGTAAACTGGTGAAACAGTTTAACGGGCAGACGGTGCTGCATGGCATCGATCTGGAGGTTGCGTCCGGGGAAGTGGTGGCGATTATCGGGCCCAGCGGCTCCGGCAAAACCACGCTGCTGCGCAGCATTAACCTGCTGGAAGTGCCCGATAGCGGCACCATCAAAGTGGGTGGGATTACCATTGATGCCGCGCTGCCCATCAGCAAGCAGAAAGAGCAGGTGAGACGACTGCGGCAACAGGTGGGGTTCGTGTTCCAGAGCTTTAATCTGTTCCCCCATCGTTCGGTGCTGGAAAATATCATCGAAGGACCGGTGATTGTGAAAGGGGAAGCGAAAGCGGAAGCCACAGCACGGGCGCGCGAGCTGCTGGAAAAAGTGGGCTTAACCGGAAAAGAGAACAGTTTCCCGCGTCGTCTGTCCGGAGGGCAGCAGCAGCGCGTGGCGATTGCGCGTGCGCTGGCGATGCGTCCGGAAGTGATTCTGTTTGACGAGCCGACCTCCGCGCTCGATCCAGAGCTGGTCGGTGAAGTACTCAGTACCATCCGGGCGCTGGCGGAAGAGAAGCGCACCATGGTGATCGTCACTCATGAGATGAGCTTTGCCCGCGACGTGGCTGACCGCGCCATCTTTATGGATCAAGGACAGATTGTGGAGCAGGGACCGGCGAAAAGGCTTTTCAGTGAGCCGCAACATGCCCGTACGCGTCAGTTTCTCGACAAATTTCTTAATCAATAATCCTGGTGCCGCCATTTCACTGGCGGCACGCTTACTCTGCGCGTCATCACGCTATCCCACCGGCTAAATCTGAAATTGCTTTTATTATCGCCTTGAATTTTTTATGGTTATTCTGTTCTGCACCGGCGTAGTAGTCACTTATGTCAACAATCACAACGCTTTAAGACCATGCCTTATTGTTAATTCCTCACAAATATAAATAATTCTTTACAAAACCCGTTACCGGAGAAGTAAAGATGCGTGCCAATGCTGAAAAAGAAGTGCTCTGGATTAATACGCTGAAAGGAGGGGCGATTCTGCTTGTGGTGCTACACCACACCATTATTACCACCTTTGCGCCCTCTGTCTCTTTTCTTACTGCTGGCTCGCTACCCGCAGAAATATGGATCCTGTTCAATAAATATCTTTCACCATTACGAATGCCCGCCTTCTTTTTCGTCTCAGGTCTACTATCGGCCAGCGCCATCAGCAAAAAAAGCTGGCGTGACGTATTCAGCAAAAAATTCAGCAACGTTGTTTATATTTATCTGCTTTGGGGCACGATTCAATGGTTATGTATTTCCGGTTTCTCGCTCAATTTAATGGGGGAAAAACTTTCAGCGACAAAAAACGCCGCTTATGCCGCTTCGCCAGCGGAATTTATTAAGCTGCTGGCGTTCTCCATGACCAGCCTCTGGTATCTTTACGCGCTGGCCGGTTACTTTTTGCTGAGTAAATTATTTCATCGCCAGAAAGTCACACTGCTGGTACTGGCGATCCTGGCGAACTACGCTGCGCAATTCAGTCTGATTCCCGGCTGGGGACCGGCCAGCGTGGCGCAGAACTATCTCTGGTTCCTGCTCGGCGCATTTTTTAGTGCTTCGCTGATAGCGTTAAGCCAATGTAAGCGCCGCCATCTCTGGCTGCTGGTCGCCATTGCCCTGGCAGGGGTTATGCACCATACCCTGGGAAGCTATAAAAATCCGTTTTACAGTCTGCTGGCGATTGTGGGCGGTATTGTGCTGTGCCGGACGTTAAATGAACGTCTGAACATGGCGTGGCTGAACTGGGTAGGCCGTCATACGCTGCCGATTTATGTCCTGCATCGCATTTATATTGAAGTGTTGGGACTGAGCATGCTGGCAGTAGCACGACACTATGGCTGGTTTTCCCATTTCTGGTTTTCCCTGAGCTGGGCTTTGCTGCTGCCAGTTGTCGCCGTCTCGCTTTGTACTTCATTGTCGCTGCTGAGTTGGTCATTACTGAATCGCGGGCCGGGGCGCGCGCTATTTATTTACCCGCCTCTGCTGCGTAAGCCGCCGATTGCGCCAAATGCGGCGCCTGCCCCCTGATATCAGCAATTAAAGGCCAGCATCGCTGGCCTTTTTAATATAGCCAATTTCCCGCTTATCAGACTGTTAGAATTTTTTATTAACGTAATAATCCATTAAACAGTACCATCTCCTGTTGTAATATTTCATCGGGGTAGTGGGTCAATTATTTTCTGGTTTTTATTATCGCTGCTTTGTCTTAAATAATGGTCGTGGTATGGCGGGTTAGTAACATAATTATTTTCATGTTACTAATTAAAATAAGAGCAGAATAAATCGTTAAACAGAAATGTAAAAAAATACCTTGTCAGGTAAATTATTGTATAGGCAGGTCCAGCGCAATATTTTTAAGATTATAGCTACATCCATCGCGTTACGATTCCCTAATACTCGCTGAATAATCATAAAAGCCTCGCGCATTTTAGCGCATTTCAATTTGAGAAATCTGACCTACACAGCGGGAGTCGAACAATGAATAATGCCAAGCGGGACGAGATATTATGGGTAAACACCCTGAAGGGCGCCTGTATTTTGCTGGTGGTGCTTTACCATACGGTGCTACCGGGTTTTGAGAGTACGTTGAAATATCTTTCTGCGGGATGGTTCCCTGCGGAAATATGGGTACAGTTTAATACCGTGCTTTCACCTTTACGTATGCCTGCTTTCTTTTTTGTTTCAGGATTGCTGGCGACAAACGGCATTTTGAACCGGCCCTGGAAGCAGGTGTTTACCAGCCGAATCACCAATTTATTTTATCTCTATATTCTTTGGGGTTTTATCCAGTGGTGGTCAATTATCGGCATCTCCACGGAAATTACCGGCCAGCGAATTTCACAGAATTTGAACGCGGCCTATGCCGGTTCATTGTATGAATTCCTGAAGTTAACCTTTCTCGCGATGAGTACATCCTGGTATTTATATGGTCTGGGTATCTATTTCCTGTTTGCGAAATTATTCCACAAACAGAAGTTAGTGCTGCTGGTAGCTGCCGTGGTGCTTAACTATCTGGCGGTGGAAAAGATCATCCCTTACTGGGGGCCGCAGAGTGTGGCGCAATATTTCCTGTTTTTCCTGTTGGGCGCATTCTGGAGCCAGAGAATGCTGCGTCTGAGCGAATGGCGGCGTGAGAATTTCCTTCCCTGGGCGGGACTGGCTGCTTTGTCAGGTATCCATATCATTTTCGGGCTGGATAAGAGTCTGTTTCTCTGTCTCATCGCCGTATTGTGTAGCGTGGCGCTCTGTCGCTGGCTGAACGCGCATTTCAATATGTCTTTTATGAACTGGATAGGACGAAACACGCTGCAAATTTACGTTATCCACCGTATTTTTATTGAGTTTTTCGGCATGTCGGCCATTCTGTTCGCGCTGCATCATCATCTGTTTGAATATGCCTGGTTCTCAATACTGTGGGCCTGTTTCTATCCGCTGGCGATTGTCGGCATCTGTTCGCTCTGTTCAATTGGCGTCTGGTCATTGACCAACCGTGGCCTGGGGAAATCGCTGTTTATTTTCCCGACGCTGATCGGTTGGAAGAAGAAGGGCACGCAGGTAGCGTAAGGGAAGGGGCGGCCCTGCTCTGTCACCGCAGGGGCGATATGTTGCTCCGCAGGGTTCCGCCCGCCAGGCGGCAGGCAGTTTCAGGAGCCGCAGTACATGCGGCCGTGTTAAGGGGCCGTTTTGCTGGCCCCTTAACAATCCCCGCGACCGGCAGCCTCCGCGCAGCGCTGCGCGCTGTGCCTTCGTCACTCACTCCGGCCTCACGGAACGGTCGGGATTCGCCATCCATGGCTCAACCCTCCCTCTCGCCGCATCCATGCGGCTCGTCCTGGCCTGCGTTCTTTCCTCAGCGCGTCGGAAGCCGGAACCAACACCCCCGCCTGCATGTTCATTGTTTTTTTATTTCGCGCAGCGTTGTCTGATGGCCGGATAAACAATTTTCAGCAACGCGGTTGTTTAAAGAAGTAAGTCATCGCTTGCAGCGGGGGGGTTGGGGCGGCCTTTTCATCGCTGAGCGGAGGAAGGATTTCAGGGCGAGCCGACAGGACGTCGGCGAGAGTGAAGGGCCGCGCCAGGGATGGCGCGTCCCGAACGGTCCGTGAGAAATCCTGAGGAAGCGAAGGCACCGCGAAGCGGCGATAAAGCGGGCCGCGAGCCCGGGGTCGAGGGGGCGCGGCGACTGGCGCCCCCTCGTCGGTCGCCCGCACGGGCGGGCTGAAACTGCGTCACGTATGGGCGATCGAAACATCTCTGCGGCAAGCGGACCGCCCCGCGGCTAGCGGACAGCCCGCGCAAGCGAAACACCTGCGCGGTCAGCGCCCCCTTACCCTATGGTCATCAGGCTGGCGTTGCCGCCCGCCGCAGCGGTGTTCACGCTCAGCGAGCGCTCGATCAGCAGACGCTCCAGCAGCAGATTGGTTTCGCCGCGGGCGAAGCCCTGCACCGAAACGATCGCGCCTTCGCGTGCGGCAATCTCCGCGCACAGGCTGCGCAGCTGATCGGCATCGCCGTGGTAAATCACTGCGTCGAACTCATCGTTCAGCGCATCCTGCGCCAGATCGATACGATCCTGTACCGCCTTCGGCAGTGATTTTACCAGGTTGCGATGCAGCTCGTCGTCCTGCCACAGCGCGCGGCTGCCGACGCTGGTCACCGCAGCGAGCTGCACCAGGGCATCCTGCTCGTTGTCAGCTACGCAAAGCACGCGCTCACGCGGTAGCAGCGTAAAGGTGTTACGCTCGCCGGTAGGACCCGGCAACAGGTGCACGGTACCCGCCTGCGCCAGTTCGCTGTAGCGCTGACAGACAGTGGACAAGCCGGGCTTATCTTTCGCCCAGTCGCTCAGCGCCTGATGCGAGGCGGTCAACGCCTGACGCAGCGCCGCATCAACCGGACGTTCGCTATCCTGACGATCAAAGGTCAGACGCAGCGCGCCGTCCGGGCGGTGCGCCAGCAGACGATAGAGATAGAGCGGACCGCCCGCTTTAGGACCGGTGCCGGAGAGGCCTTCGCCGCCGAAGGGCTGCACACCAACGACCGCGCCCACCATGTTGCGGTTAACGTAAAGGTTGCCCACCTTAACGCCTGCCGTCACCTGGGCGATGGTTTCGTCGATGCGCGTATGCACCCCCAGCGTCAGGCCATAACCCGAAGCGTTGATCTGCTCAATCAGCTGCGGCAGGCTGCTGCGCGAGAAGCGCACCACATGCAGTACCGGGCCGAATACCTCTTTGTCGAGATCGGCGACCTGGTCCAATTCAATCAGCGTCGGCTTAACGAAGGTGCCGGTTACCCACTCTTTGCTGTCCAGTGGGATCTCCTGCACTGCCTGATAAACCTTAAAGCCTTTATTGCGCATCGCCTGAATATGGCGTTCGATGTTGTCTTTCGCTTCGGCATCAATCACCGGACCGATATCGGTGGAAAGCCGCTCCGGATTGCCCATGCGACACTCCGCCATCGCGCCACGCAGCATCTTCAGCGTGTGATCGGCCACATCTTCCTGAATACAGAGCAGACGCAGCGCCGAGCAGCGTTGACCGGCGCTGTCGAAGGCAGAGGCGACGATATCGATCACCACCTGCTCCGTCAGGGCGGAAGAGTCAACGATCATGGCGTTAAGCCCGCCGGTTTCCGCAATCAGCGGCGTCGGACGACCCTGGGGATCAAGACGACCGGCAATGTTACGCTGGAGCAGGGTGGCGACGGCGGTTGAGCCGGTGAACATCACGCCGCGTACCCGATCGTCGCCGGTGAGCTGCGCGCCCACGGTTTCGCCCTGGCCTGGCAGCAATTGAATCACGCCCAGCGGCACGCCGGCATCCAGCAGAATCTGTACCGCCTGAGCGGCGATCAACGGCGTCTGCTCGGCAGGTTTGGCCAGCACGCTGTTGCCAGCCGCCAGCGCGGCGGCGATCTGTCCGGTAAAGATCGCCAGCGGGAAGTTCCATGGACTGATACAGACCACCGGCCCCAGCGGGCGATGGGTTTCGTTATCAAAGTCGTCGCGCACCATGCCCGCGTAGTAGTAGAGGAAATCCACCGCTTCACGCACTTCAGCGATGGCGTTGTTATAGGTTTTACCCGCTTCGCGCACCAGAATGCCGATCAGCTGTTGCATCTGGCCTTCCATCAATAGCGCGGCACGCTCAAGGATCGCAGCGCGCTCCTGCGGCGGCGTGGCGAACCAGATCGGACCGGCATTCACTGCGGCATCCAGCGCCTGAGACACTTCCTGCTCCGTCGCCTCACGCACCTGACCCACCACATCTGTAGGTGCGGCAGGGTTCAGCACCGGACGGGCTTCGCCCTCACCCGGCGCGCCATCGATCATCGGCTGCGCCAGCCACGGATGGGTCGCGCTGTTCAGCAGCGCGCTGGAGAGCGAGGCGAGGCGATGTTCGTTCGCCATATCCAGACCGGCCGAGTTAGCGCGTTTTTCGCCGTAAAGATCGCGCGGCAGCGGAATCTTCGGATGCGGCAGCCCGACAGCGCCTTCGCTGAGAGCCTGCTTTTCCACCGCCGTAACCGGATCCGCGACCAGCTCATCAAGCGGCAGCGAGGTATCAGCAATACGGTTCACGAATGAGGTATTGGCGCCGTTTTCCAGCAGACGACGCACCAGATAGGCCAGCAGCGTTTCATGAGTGCCCACCGGGGCGTAGATACGGCATGGACGGTTGAGTTTGCCGTCGGCCACTTTGCCCACCACCTGCTCATAGAGCGGCTCGCCCATGCCGTGCAGGCACTGAAACTCATACTGGCCCGGATAATAGTTATTGCCCGCCAGCTGATAGATTGCCGCCAGGGTATGAGCGTTATGCGTCGCGAACTGCGGATAGATGAGGTTTGGCGCTGCCAGCAGCTTGCGCGCGCAGGCAAGGTAAGAAATATCGGTGTAGATCTTACGGGTATAAACCGGATAGCCTTCCAGCCCTTCCATCTGGGCGCGTTTGATTTCGCTGTCCCAGTAAGCGCCTTTCACCAGACGGATCATCAGACGACGACGGCTGCGCTGCGCCAGATCGATCAAATAATCGATCACGAACGGGCAGCGCTTCTGGTAGGCCTGAATCACAAAGCCGATGCCGTTCCAGCCTTCCAGCTCCGGCTCGAAACAGAGTTTTTCCAGCAGGTCGAGGGAAAGCTCCAGGCGGTCCGCCTCTTCAGCATCGATATTAATGCCGATATCGTAGGAACGCGCCAGCAGCGTCAGCGATTTCAGAATTGGATAAAGCTCCTCCATCACACGCTCATATTGGGCGCGGCTGTAGCGCGGATGCAGCGCGGAAAGCTTGATGGAGATGCCCGGACCTTCATAAATGCCGCGACCGTTGGAGGCTTTGCCAATGGCGTGAATCGCCTGCTGATAAGAGAGCAGGTAGGCTTTGGCATCGCTGGCGGTCAGGGCCGCTTCGCCCAGCATATCATAGGAGTAGCGGAAGCCTTTTTCCTCCAGCTTGCGCGCATTGGCCAGCGCCTCGGCAATGGTTTCGCCGGTAACGAACTGCTCGCCCATCAGGCGCATCGCCATATCGACGCCCTTACGGATCAGCGGCTCGCCGCTTTTACCGATAATACGGTTCAGCGAGCGGCTCAGGTTGGCTTCGTTATGGGTCGAGACCAAGCGGCCGGTAAACAGCAGGCCCCATGTCGCCGCGTTAACAAACATTGAAGGGCTGCGGCCCAAATGGGATTGCCAGTTACCGTTGCTGATTTTGTCGCGGATCAGCGCATCGCGTGTCGGCTTATCGGGAATGCGCAGCAGCGCCTCCGCCAGACACATTAGCGCCACCCCTTCCTGCGAGGAGAGGGAGAACTCCTGCAACAGGCTTTGCACCATTCCGGCGCGTCCTGTCGCACCTTTTTGGTGCCGAAGCTTGTCGGCGAGGCGGTAAGCCAGCTGATGCGTTTTCTCTGCCAGCGGGGCGGGCAGGCGCGCCTGTTCCAGCATCATGGGCACCGCATCGGTCTCGGGACGACGCCATGCGGCGGTTATCGCCGAACGAGATACCGACTGCGGCAAAATATGCTCAGCGAACTCCAGAAAAGGCTGGTGTCCCTGTTCCTGCGGCGGGTCGTCGCCTTCTGCCTGGCCATTGTGCAGAGGAATTTCCGGCAATGATTCACCCGCTTCCACCTGAGTTAAGTAATTGAAAATGGCCTGTTTAATCAGCCAGTGCGGCGTGCGGTCCACTTTCTGCGCAGCTTGTTTAATGCGGTCGCGGGTGGCTTCATCGAGCTTCACCCCCATGGTGGTCGTACCCATGAATGAAATACTCCTCAAAAAAGTAAAAATCCTGCGTGGCGAGCAATATCACCCAGGTTGCAACTTTGTGCAACCGTGCAAATGTGAGCCAGTTAACACCCTCGGCGTGCAGGCCAAATTTAACAATTCAAAAACGGCATGGATATTGCTGCAAGAATCTCGCCAATCTGGCAAAGCGGGTGAATATGCGGGTTGTAGCCAGGTGCAACTGGATTTCTGTGAGCCAGTGCAACCTCTTTGCATCTTTACACAAACAACAGGTGAAATGCCTGTAACTGGTGTGTTAAATCCATTGTGCGCGCCGCGCCTTTACGGCAGGATACCGCGCCGCAGGAAACCGCACCTGCTTCTGTGGTGCGAGATAGCCTGACTTTGTGCCTCGTTCCGGCATGAAGAAAGGAAAAGGTTTCCCTGAGGAAATCAATATTAAGTGGAGAGACAGATGACTGTAAGTACACCGATGCTGGTGACCTTTATTATTTACATACTTGGGATGGTGTTGATTGGCTTCATCGCTTACCGATCAACCAAAAACTTCGACGATTACATTCTCGGTGGACGTAGTCTCGGCAGCATGGTGACCGCGCTCTCTGCCGGCGCTTCTGACATGAGCGGCTGGCTGCTGATGGGACTGCCGGGCGCGATCTTCCTCTCCGGTATCTCAGAAAGCTGGATCGCTATTGGCCTGATCATCGGCGCCTGGCTGAACTGGAAAATCGTGGCGGGACGTCTGCGTGTACAGACGGAGCATCATAACAATGCGCTGACGCTGCCTGATTTCTTTACCAGCCGCTTTGAAGACCACAGTAAAGTGCTGCGTGTCATCTCGGCGCTCGTTATCCTGGTCTTTTTTACCATCTACTGCGCCTCAGGCATCGTGGCGGGCGCGCGCCTGTTTGAAAGCACCTTTGGCATGAGCTACGAAACTGCTATCTGGGCTGGCGCTGCTGCCACCATTCTCTATACCCTGGTGGGAGGCTTCCTGGCCGTGAGCTGGACCGATACCGTGCAGGCGGGCCTGATGTTCTTCGCGCTGCTGCTGACGCCGCTGATGGTGATTGTCGCCGTGGGCGGACTGAACGACTCGATGGCAGTAATAGAAGCGAAAAGCCTTGAGAACCTCGACATGCTGAAAGGACTTAACTTTGTCGCGGTGATCTCTTTGCTGGGCTGGGGGCTGGGCTATTTCGGCCAGCCGCATATCCTGGCGCGCTTTATGGCGGCGGACTCGCATCGCTCTATTCGCACCGCACGCCGCATCGGTATGGCCTGGATGATCCTCTGTCTCGCTGGCGCCGTGGCGGTAGGTTTCTTCGGCATCGCCTATTTCCAGAACAACCCGGGCCAGGCGGCGGGCGTCAGCGAAAACGGCGAGCGCATCTTCATTGAGCTGGCGCGTATTCTGTTTAATCCGTGGATTGCCGGTATTCTGCTTTCAGCGATTCTGGCGGCGGTGATGTCAACGCTGAGCTGTCAGCTGCTGGTCTGCTCCAGCGCCCTGACGGAAGACCTGTATAAAGGCTTCCTGCGTAAAAATGCCAGCCAGAAAGAGCTGGTGTGGGTAGGGCGGTTGATGGTTCTGCTGGTGGCCTTGATCGCCATTGCGCTGGCGGCGAACCCGAATAACCGTGTGCTTGGCCTGGTGAGCTATGCCTGGGCGGGCTTTGGCGCCGCCTTTGGTCCGGTGGTGCTGTTCGGCGTCTGCTGGAAACGAATGACACGCAACGGCGCGCTGGCCGGCATGATTATCGGTGCGATGACCGTGCTGGTGTGGAAACAGTACGGCTGGCTGGATCTGTATGAGATCATTCCGGGCTTCCTGTTTGCCAGCATCGCCATAGTGGTGGTGAGCCTGATGGGGCGTGAACCTTCGGCCGCCGCACAGCAACGTTTCAGTGCTGCCGAAGCGGAATTTTTAACCAAATAACTCTCCGCTTTGCCTGAAAAACGCCCATTTTTTTCGTGAAAATGGGCGTTTTTCTTTCAGCTTCCCGCACCCGCCCTCGCAAAAGCAAAATTCTTTCCGGCAGGCGCTTGTATTTTTTCTGACGATAATGATAATCGGTATCGTTTTTATTTACATTTATTTACGAAGCCGTGCGCTTCTTATTGCTGCAGAGGTTGGCGATGTTTGTTCCGTTTCTCATTATGCTGCGCGAAGGTCTGGAAGCAGCGCTGATTGTCAGCCTGATCGCCAGCTACCTGAAACGTACGCAGCGTACCCGCTGGTTTCCGGCTATGTGGGCAGGCGTGTTTATTGCCGTCGCGCTCTGCCTCGCGCTGGGTATCGCCATCAATGAAACCACCGGCGAATTCCCGCAAAAGCAGCAGGAGCTGTTTGAGGGCATTGTTGCGGTCGTCGCCGTGATTATCCTCACCTCGATGGTGTTCTGGATGCGCAAAGTAGCGCGCAATGTCAGAGCGCAGCTGGAAGTAGCGGTAGATCAGGCGCTGCATAAGGCGAGCGGCAGCGGCCTGCCGCTGGTACTGATGGTGTTTCTGGCCGTGGCGCGGGAAGGGCTGGAATCAGTGTTTTTCCTGCTGGCCGCTTTTACCCAGGATGTGGGCTATGCGCCGCCGCTTGGCGCGGTGCTCGGTCTGATTACCGCCGTGGTGCTGGGCATGTTGCTCTACTGGGGCGGCGTACGCCTTAATCTGGCGCAGTTTTTCCGCTGGACCAGCCTGTTCATTTTGTTCGTTGCGGCGGGCCTTGCCGCCGGTGCGATTCGCGCTTTCCACGAGGCGGGGCTGTGGAACCATTTTCAGCGGATCGCTTTCGACCTGAGCGCCACGCTCTCCACGCATTCTTTTTTCGGCACTTTGCTTGAAGGGGTTCTGGGCTATCAGGAAGCGCCCAGCATAAGCGAAGTTGCCGTTTATCTCTTTTATCTGATTCCGGCGCTGCTGCTGTTTTTGCTGCCTGCACGCCTTTCCACGGCGGGTGCAGGCGTGGCGCGCTGAGCCTTTTACCCGGCACGCCACTTTGTGCCAGAGCATTTATTAACAGGGAAATGAGTATGACGATTCGCTTTCGCCGTAACACATTGCTGGCCTCGCTGCTGGCGCTTTCCGGCACCGCCGCAGCCGCTAATGTGCCGCAGGTAACCGTCAGCGTAAACGATAAGCAGTGCGACCCGATGACGCTGTCGGTTAATGCCGGTAAAACGCAGTTCATTATCAAAAACAATAGCCAGAAAGGGCTGGAGTGGGAGATCCTGAAAGGCGTGATGGTGGTGGAAGAGCGCGAGAATATCGCGCCGGGCTTTACGCAAAAGCTCACCGCCAGTCTTGAAGCGGGCGAATATGAGATGACCTGCGGCCTGCTGAGCAATCCGAAAGGCAAGCTTATCGTGAAGGGGAAAGGCGAAGCGGTGGCAGGCGGTCAGCGCGATCTGCTACAGCTGGCAGGGGCCATTACCGACTACAAAGCTTACGTGATGGAAGAGACTGAGAAGCTGGTCGCGGGCACCAAAGCCTTTACTGACGCGATAAAAGCAGGGGATGTCGAGAAAGCGAAAGCGCTTTACGCCCCTACGCGCCAGCATTATGAGCGCATTGAACCTATCGCCGAGCTTTTTTCCGATTTGGATGGCAGTATCGATGCCCGCGAAGATGACTACGAGAAAAAGGCGGACGATCCCGCGTTTACCGGATTCCACCGGCTGGAAAAAGCGTTGTTTGCGGACAACAGCAGCAAAGGCATGGAAAGCTATGCCGATCGTCTTTACAAGGATACTCAGGAGCTGCAGCAGCGCATCAGCCAGCTGGCCTTCCCGCCTGTGAAAGTGGTCGGCGGTGCGGCAGGGTTAATCGAAGAAGTCGCCTCCAGTAAAATTTCCGGCGAGGAAGATCGCTACAGTCGTACCGATCTGTGGGATTTCCAGGCGAACGTTGAGGGCGCGCAGAAGATCGTTAACCTGCTGCGTCCGCAGCTGGAAAAAGCCAACCCCGCGCTTTTGACAAAAATCGACGGCAATTTCGGCAAGGTCGATGCCATTCTCAATAAATACCGCAGCAAGCAGGGCTTTGAATCTTATGACAAGCTCACCAGTGCCGATCGCAACGCGATGAAAGGACCGATCACCGCGCTGGCGGAAGATCTTGCAATGCTGCGTGGAACATTAGGTCTGAATTAAGTATGAGTAAGAAAAAGGATGCGGCGCAGCCGTCGCGTCGTCGCCTGTTACAGGGGTTAGGTTTATTAGGCGGGGCGGCTGCCGTCGCGGGGGGCTGTCCGTTTCATGCTGCCGCCGGGAGCTTTTCGCCGGGTACGGTTGCACCCGATGCGCGCCATCAGGCGCAACCTTTCTGGGGCACGCATCAGGCAGGCATTGTCACGCCGCAGCAGGCGGCAATGATGCTGGTGGCCTTTGACGTGTTGGCCAGCGATAAAGCCGATCTGGTGCGGCTTTTTACCCTGTTGACGCAGCGTATCGCCTTTCTTACCCAGGGCGGGAGCGCGCCGCAGGTGCAGAATCCACAGCTGCCGCCGGCAGATTCCGGCATTCTCGGCGCGCAGATCTATCCCGACAATCTCACCATTACGGTCTCGGTAGGGCAGACGCTGTTTGATGAGCGCTTCGGACTCCAGGCGCAAAAGCCGAAAAAGCTACAGGCAATGACGCGCTTTCCCAACGATTCCCTGGATGCCAGCCAGTGTCACGGCGATCTGCTGTTGCAAATTTGCGCCAATACCAACGACACGGTGATTCATGCCCTGCGCGACATCATCAAACAAACTCCCGATCTGCTGAGCATCCGCTGGCGGCGCGACGGTTTTATTTCCGATCACGCGGCGCGAAGCCAGGACAGGGAGACGCCGATCAATCTGCTGGGATTCAAGGACGGCACTGCCAATCCCGATACGCAGGACGAGAAGCTGATGAATCAGCTGTTGTGGGTGACTCCCGATCAGCAGGAGCCTGCGTGGACGCGCGGCGGCAGCTATCAGGCGGTGCGTATCATTCGTTTCCATGTGGAAATGTGGGATCGCACGCCTTTGGGCGAACAGCAAACCATTTTTGGCCGTGAAAAGCTGAGCGGCGCGCCGCTGGGTATGCAGCATGAACACGATGAACCTGATTATGCGCGGGATCCCGATGGCGAAATCATCGCGCTGGATGCGCACATCCGGCTGGCTAATCCGCGCACGCCGGAAACCGCTGACAGCCTGATGCTGCGTCGGAGCTATAGCTATTCTGAGGGTATTTCCGCGTCGGGCCAGCTTGAAATGGGTCTGCTGTTTGTTTGTTATCAGCACGATTTAGAAAAAGGCTTTATCAGCGTGCAAAAACGTCTTAACGGCGAAGCGCTGGAGGAATATATACGTCCCACTGGCGGCGGTTATTTTTTTGTATTACCCGGCGTCACCGATAAAAAACATTATCTGGCGCAGACTTTACTGGAAGTTTGATTATTTTTTCGCCGTTTGCCTTCTGTTTCTCTTTTTGCAGAAGGCTTTTCTCTTTGCTTTCTCTTCGCTGCGGTTGTTTCACATTTTTACGAAATATCTGAAAGGATTCCGCCGGATGATAAATTAATAATTATTTGAAATAAAAGGGAAATTTAATTGCTTCGCAGAGCGATTAACCCGCTGTCGTTCTGTTTTGTTTATCGGCAGGTAAAAATAGAGTTGCAAATTGCCTTAAATGTGATGCACTTTAATCATATGCGTAATCGGACGTGTTGATGTTTCACTCTGGAGATCGCGAATGGGTAGGTCCTTACAAGGACAATGGGATTATCTTCTGACATCGCGTCATCACACGGGGGTTTTTCTCCTCCGGGTAACTCTTCTTCACTTTTTATTTCTCTTAAATCAATCAATGTATTCCTTCAACCGGTGCGCAATGGCGTTTCGGCGCTGTTGCACACTTTTCTCAAGGGCTTGTCACGGCTTACAAGGAAGCCAAAAAACCTCTAAAGCGTTCACGTAATCGCTGCGGGCGAGAGCCCGAAGCGGGAAATGAAACCAACTGTAAGGTGCCACTATGGGAAGACAGAAAGCAGTGATCAAAGCGCGTCGGGAAGCAAGACGAGTGCTTCGTAATGACTCTCGCAGTCATCGTCAGCGTGAAGATGAATCGGTCACTTCGCTCGTGCAAATGGGTGGGTTGGATGCCATTGGTATGGCGCGCGATTCGCGCGACCGTTCGCCAATTGAAGCCAGAAATGATGCTCAGGCGCACTATCTTAATGCCATAGAAAAGAAACAGCTGATCTTTGCAATCGGTGAAGCGGGTTGCGGTAAAACCTGGATCAGTGCCGCGAAAGCGGCGGAGGCCCTGATAAACAAGGATGTTGAAAGGATTATCGTTACGCGCCCGGTACTGCAGGCGGATGAAGATCTCGGTTTTCTCCCTGGAGATATTTCTGAGAAGTTCGCCCCCTACTTCCGGCCGGTATATGACGTTCTGGTTAAACGTCTTGGCGCTTCCTTTATGCAATACTGCCTGCGTCCGGAAATCGGCAAGGTCGAGATCGCGCCGTTTGCTTATATGCGCGGCAGAACCTTTGAAAACGCCGTGGTGATTCTGGATGAGGCGCAGAACGTTACCGCCGCACAGATGAAGATGTTCCTTACCCGTC
Source organism: Pantoea osteomyelitidis (assembly GCF_044342975.1). Lineage (NCBI taxonomy): Bacteria > Pseudomonadati > Pseudomonadota > Gammaproteobacteria > Enterobacterales > Erwiniaceae > Pantoea > Pantoea osteomyelitidis. The sequence continues at coordinate 1,375,255 of NZ_JBGFSN010000004.1, read as the reverse complement.
TTGGGGAGAACGTCACGGTGATCGTTAACGGGGATATTACCCAGTGCGATCTGCCCTCTAACGTGAAGTCTGGCCTCGGCGATGCGCTGGCGCGCTTCGAAGAGGATGAGATGATCGGCATCGTGCGTTTCGGTAAAGAGGATTGTGTGCGGTCGGCGCTGTGCCAGCGCACGCTACATGCCTACGGTTGATTGAGAAAAGTGAAAGCAAACCCGGCTGCGGCCGGGTTTTTTTATCGAAGTTTGGGCAGTATATAAACGAAAAAAGCCTGAACTTACGTTCAGGCTCTCTTCTGAAATGATGGCGTTCATGCAAGCTTTACTCTATTGCTGACAAACTCTGTTTGCGGAAACAGGGTAGGCGCATTAGACTGGCGGCAACAGTAACTGAATTGTACAACTCAGTTGTTACTTTGTAGCTAATAAAGAGATTACCGCCATGCTGACTATCCCATTTTCTGAAGCTCGCCAAAAGCTCGCCAGCATTCTTGATACTGCTATCAATCAGCCGGTAACGATAACTCGTCGCTCTGCGCCGGATGTCGTTGTTATTACGGCTGAGCAGTTCGCAGAATTGCAGCAGGCCAAATTTGAGGCATCTCTGGCCCGCGTAATGAGCAAACCGAAAAATCAAGCTTTGTTCCAGGAACTGGCTGATAAATGATTTTCTTTTTAACTGTTGAGCAGGTTATTGCAATCCACGACAGTCAGTTAGAAACCTATGGCGGCCTTCCTGGATTTAGAGATCTTGGCCTGGTTGAAGGCATGGTAGCGCGGGTTGAAAACCTTCATGTTTATGAGAGCGAAACAGACTTGTTTGTCTTAGCTGCTGCGCTTCTGCTCTCAATCGCTCGCGGCCACGGCTTCAACGACGCCAACAAAAGAACCTCGGTAGCATCGGCCATGATTTTTTTAGATATGAATGGTTCACCGATCACGCCAGTTGAGGGCTTTGCTGATTACGTTGTTGAAGCCGCTCAGGGGCTTCATGATTTACAGTATGTAGCGGATGTATTAAGAAAGCTCGCAGATTAGACCCGGCCCGCTACGCTGTACCCCTCGCAGGCAGAATATAAACGAAAAAAGCCTGAACTTGCGTTCAGGCTCTCTTCTGAAATGATGGCGGTGAGGGGGGGATTCGAACCCCCGATACGTTGCCGTATACACACTTTCCAGGCGTGCTCCTTCAGCCACTCGGACACCTCACCACATTTTTTCGCTGACCGCGCCGGGTCAACGGGGCGCTACTATAGGGGGGGAGCTTAAAACGGTCAAGCACTATCTTTCTCTTTTTTTCTATCCGCTTAAGGCGTGAGCGAATCGCTTTATCTCTCGCCAGCTCTTCCCGGGTGTCATTAAAATTAAACATAAAAGATACAAAAGCGTCACAAATATTTCTCAGACTTACATCCTGAAAAACCAGCTTATTGTTGCTCACAAGGATAAATCAGATGAAATATGCTCGCCTTTTTACGGTTACATGGCTCGCCAGCCTGATTTCCGCTCACGCCGTTGCCGAAACGCAAGATTATTCCCGTGCGGCGCAGGGCGATTTGACCCAGCCGGGTGGCGCGCGTCGCCTGACGCAGGATCAAACTGAGATGCTGAAAGCGTCGCTCAGCAACGGCACGGCGAAAAATGTCATCCTGCTGATTGGCGACGGTATGGGCGACTCGGAAATCACCGCAGCGCGTAACCTGGCGATGGGGGCGGGCGGCTTCTTCAAGGGCATTGATGCGTTGCCGCTCACCGGACAGTATACCCACTACTCGCTGGATAAAGAGAGCCACAAGCCGAGCTACGTCACCGACTCCGCCGCCTCGGCCACCGCCTGGTCTACCGGCACCAAAACCTATAACGGCGCGCTGGGCGTGGATGTGAACGGCAAAGATCACGTCACCATTCTGGAACTGGCGAAAGCAGCGGGCAAAGCCACAGGAAACGTCTCTACCGCTGAGCTGGAGGATGCCACGCCCGCTGCGCTGGTTTCCCATGTCATCTCACGTAAATGTTACGGCCCGGAAAAAACCAGCGAGCTATGTGCAGGCAACGCGCTGGAGCAGGGCGGCAAGGGATCGATTGCCGAACAGCTGCTAAAAACTCGCGCCGACGTCACGCTGGGTGGCGGCGGCAAAACCTTTAGCGAAGTCGCCAAAGCGGGCGACTATCAGGGCAAAACCCTGCGTAAGCAGGCACAGAGCATGGGTTATCAGCTGGTCAGCGATCTGAACGGTCTGAATGCCGTCAGCAGCGCCAGCCAGGATAAACCAGTGCTGGGCCTGTTTGCCGACGGCAATATGCCGGTGCGCTGGCAGGGCCCCAAAGCCAGCTATCATGGCAATATCGATAAGCCGGTGGTCACCTGCGAACCGGCGAAGGATCGTGCGGCTTCGGTGCCGACACTGGCGCAGATGACAGAAAAAGCGATCGCCCTGCTAAGCGAAAATCAGAAAGGCTTTTTCCTGCAGGTTGAGGGCGCTTCTATCGACAAACAGGATCATGCGGCCAATCCGTGCGGCCAGATTGGTGAGACGGTGGATCTCGACGAAGCGGTGCAGAAAGCGCTGGAGTTCGCGCGTAAAGAGGGCAACACGCTGGTGATTGTGACCGCAGACCATGCGCACAGCAGCCAGATCGTGGAAAACGGCACCAAAGCGCCGGGCCTGACCCAGGCGCTGAATACCAAAGATGGCGCGGTGATGACTATCAGCTATGGCAACTCGGAAGGGGAATCGCAGGAACATACCGGCACGCAGCTGCGTGTTGCCGCCTACGGCCCGCATGCGGCTAACGTGGTGGGGCTGACCGATCAGACCGATCTTTTCTATACCATGTGCGACGCCATGGGCATCCAGTAAAGAAAAAGGGCGGACATCTGTCCGCCCTCACGTTTAGCTTTTCACCCGGTTGGCGAAGCTCTTACGCAGTTTTTGCAGCTTCGGCGGGATCACGGCCATGCAGTAGCCGTTGCGCTGACCCGCGCCTTCCCAGTAATCCTGATGATAATCTTCCGCCGGATACCACTCTTTCAGCGGTTCGATGGTAGTGACAATCGGATCCTGATGATCTTCCTGCGCACGCGCGATTGCCGCACGGGCTTCCGCTTCCTGCTGCGCATTTGCCGGGAAAATGGCCGAGCGGTACTGCGTACCGATATCGTTGCCCTGGCGGTTCAGCTGGGTAGGATCGTGCGTGGCAAAGCTGATATCCAGCAGATCGCCGTAGCGTAACTGGTCCGGATCAAAACCGATACGGATCGCTTCTGCATGACCGGTTGCGCCGCTGCAAACCTGCTCATAAGTGGGATTCGGGCGATTGCCACCGGTATAGCCGCTCTCAACCGACTCGACGCCGATCACGTCCTTAAACACCGCTTCCGTACACCAGAAACAGCCACCCGCGATCACTGCGTATTCGATTGCCATAATTGCTTACTCCTGTAAAGGTATAGTGCTTTAACTGTGGGGACAGCCAGAAGGAAATTCAACCGGCGTCAAATTAACATCTCCGGTTTGAAATCGCGGCTTTGGTCCAGCACCTTCTCGCTCATCACGGTAAAACGTCCTTCACCGGTATAGTGCAGGGTGGCAGGGAACTCCGGTTTCTCCGCTACGTGCGCTTTCACAATCTCGAAAATAAACAGGTTATAGTTATCGACCATCGAGTCGTCATAGAGCTGACACTCGAAGCTGGCGAAGCATTCACCAATCAGCGGCGCATTCACCTTGCTGGCAGGTTCAGCGGTGAGATGAAAGGCGGCGAATTTATCCAGCTTATCGCCGTGGCTGTTGCCAATGGCCACCACGACGTCAGTAAGCTCTACCGTTGGAACATTGATCACACACTGGCCGCTGTTGCGAATCAGCTCGTGGCTGTGGTTCATACCGGAAATCATGCAGCCCACCAGCGAGGGTGAAAACTCCAGAATGGTATGCCAGCCCAGCGTCATAATGTCGCTGTGCCCCTCAAACTCAGAGCTGAGCAGCACCACCGGACCAGGCTCCAGATATTTGCGCGCTTTCTCGACGGGAAAATCGATTTTATGGATGCGTTGACTCATGGCGTTACTCCTCTGTGCAGGAATCCGTTTTTAAGTGTAGTGGTAACGCCCTGGCCCGGAGCCGCTTAACACCACGAAATCGTCGATTAACCAGGCAAATCCGCTACCTGCAATCGTTACGGCAACACCTCATCTGGCAAAACCCGAAATGTTGTCTACACTTTATTTTGATGATGTTCGCAGTCAGGTTGATGAGTCAGAAATAACTTAGTTCTTGTGGAGCGTTACCCATTAAAATCATTAGCTTTAAGGCCAAACCTCCTCGCTGTCAGGCATACCGTATCCTCCCCTCGTTGCCTGTTCTGACTCTGCTCAACCACTCCGTGACATCAGTAATTCCTGACGCGATGGCGATTCAGGTACGTAATCTGACCCGTCTGAACAGGCGCCGAATGTCAGATTGCGCATCGCGTAACACCATGCAAACAGGAGGAGAGGTGTGACCCAGGCTGCTTATGAACATAGTACGCTGCCCGCATTAAGCGGCGGCCTGTACGCCTTCTTTTTTGACGTGGACGGCACGCTGGCGGCGATACAGCCGCGTCCTGAAGATGTTTTTATTCCTGAAGCGGTGCGTTCGCACCTGCAACAACTTTCCGATCTCTGTCATGGGGCGCTGGCGCTGGTCTCCGGCCGACCCATTGCACAGCTCGATCAGCTTGCGGCGCCGCTGAAGGTGCCCGCCGCAGGCGTACATGGCGCAGAACGCCGCAATGTGCAGGGCGATATCCAGCGCGCAACATTAGACGCGGATGTTGAGCAGGCGTTGCGTCAGCAACTGCAAAGCGCCATCGATCAATGGCCCGGCACGCAGCTGGAAGTGAAAGGCATGGCCTTTGCGCTGCACTATCGTCAGGCGATGCAGTATGAACAGGCTATTCTGCAGCTGGCGGAGCAGGCCGTCGCCCGTTTTCCGGCGCTGGCCCTGCAGCCAGGCAAATGTGTGGTTGAAATTAAGCCGCAGGGCATTGATAAAGGCGCTGCCATCGATGCTTTCATGCGTGAAGTGCCTTTTACCGGTCGGATCCCGGTATTTGTTGGTGACGATCTGACGGATGAGAAAGGATTTCTGGTAGTCAATGCCATGCAGGGCATTTCCGTAAAAATTGGAGAAGGTTCCAGCCAGGCCCGTTATCGCCTGAAGGGCGTAGACGAGGTTCACCATTGGCTTGAACAATTACTATTACAATTAGAGCAAGACAAGACAACGTCGGTAAGGAGTCAAGGTTATGAGTCGCTTAGTGGTCGTATCTAACCGTATCGCTATTCCTGATGGGTCAAAAGCCAGCGCAGGCGGTCTCGCTGTGGGTATTCTTGACGCATTAAAAACCACCGGAGGTTTATGGTTTGGCTGGAATGGAGAAATAAGCGAAATTTCCGGAGAAGATGAAGACGAGGAAGCTTTATCGAAAATGGAACATGACGGCATTACCTATGCCTCTTTTCCCCTTAGTCAGAACGATTACGATCTGTATTACTGTCAGTTTTCAAACACCGTTATCTGGCCCGCTTTTCACTATCGCCTCGATCTGGTTCAGTTCCAGCGCGAAGCCTGGGAAGGCTACTGCAACGTGAACGAGCATCTGGCGAAGCGCCTTCAACCGCTGCTTAAACCAGACGATATCTTGTGGATTCATGACTATCATCTGTTACCGTTTGCCGCCGCGCTGCGTAAACAGGGCATCACTAACCGTATCGGATTTTTCCTGCATATTCCGTTCCCTACGCCGGAAATCTTCAATGCATTACCGCCGCACCAGGAATTACTGGAAATGCTCTCTGACTATGATCTGTTGGGATTCCAGACAGAGTCGGATCGTCAGGCATTTCTTGAATGTCTGGGCCAGCTGACCCAGGTGAAAAATAAAGGCGAGAAAATCCATCGCGCCTTTGGTAATACCTTTATGACCGAGACGTATCCCATCGGTATAGAGCCAGACAGTATTAAAGAGATGGCGGAAGGCCCGCTGCCGCCAAAAATGGCGGCAATGAAACGCGAGCTGGGCGATGCGAAAAATATTATTGCCTGTGAACGTCTCGATTATTCCAAAGGATTGCCGGAGCGTTTTCTCGCTTATGAAGCGCTGCTGGAAAATTATCCCCAGCATCGTGGGAAAATTCGTTATTCGCAAATTGCCCCAACATCCCGTGGCGATGTGCAGGCCTATCAGGATATCAGGCATCAGCTGGAAACCGAGGCCGGGCGTATTAACGGTAAATATGGCACCCTCGGCTGGACGCCGCTTTACTATCTCAACCAGCACTTTGATCGCCGTCTGCTGATGAAAATTTTCCGCTTAACTGATGTCGGTCTGGTTACGCCGCTGCGTGACGGCATGAATCTGGTGGCGAAAGAGTATGTTGCTGCTCAGGACCCTGACGATCCGGGCGTGCTGGTACTGTCACGCTTTGCCGGCGCCGCTAATGAGCTGACTTCAGCGCTGATCGTTAACCCCTACGATCGCGATGAGGTAGCTGCCGCCCTGGATAAAGCGCTGACGATGCCGCGTACCGAACGTATTTCTCGCTACAACGACATGATGAATGTGCTACGTAAGAACGACATCGCCAACTGGCGCGAGACTTTTTTGAAGGATTTACGCACCGTCGCTGAGCGTCATGACGATCACGATGCTGACAGCAAGGTCGCGACCCTCCCTAAACTGGCCTGACCCTGCACTTCTGACGCGCCGATTGACGGCGCGTCAGAAGGATTTTTCCTCCCGCCGAGAAATTGTTACATCCTGCCATTTTTTGCTGTTTCGCCCCCTTTTTATCAGCATAAACTGTTGTCCGGGTCTTAACGTTCCAACTGCCTGTATTGTATCGCTTTTATACAGTTGTTCATCTTTTCATCATATAGCCGCTGCAAAACAACTTTTTCAGACTTGTTGTTAAGGTCATCTACAGACTGCCGATACTTTTGCTGAAGCGAAGTATCAATCTGTTAATTCATTCATATCTCTAATGTAACTCATTGTTACATCTCCTGCCTCTTACTAAACATCAGACTTCAACTGTTAACGCTACGCCCGTAATGGCTTTTCACAAACCTTCTCTTTTGGCAGCCAATTACCCGGCGTGATTACTTCAAGTTACTAATTTTAAAGCAATTGCATAAGCGCATAAACAGTGCTTTATGCTGCATATCGCTGCATAAATAGTTATCTGTTTGTCATTAATAACGATTACACAGAGAAAAGATCGAGGCCGAAGCGCTCTGGCCCGTTTACATTTACGAAACCGGATTTTGGAAGAAATATTAGCGATCCGCAGGTTTTTTGTACAAAAAAAGTACAACAGAAAAGCGTTGCTGAAGCTTCCAGAAAAAAATTTGCCTTAAAAGTGTGATGTGGATCACACTTTATCTAAAATTTTGCCTGGCCCTCGTTGTATGTGGAAATCAGAACGGATAGATTTGCGTTGTTTTCGGATTAGTCTTAAAAAATGTAAGCAGACGTCACGGAAGATGGTTACGACTCAAGAAAAGATTGGCCTGGGGTTATGACTATTACTGACTCACTCCCTGACGGGAAATGAAACAGCTTTCAGTAAAACGTTTGGCTTTTGCCTGATTATTTTTGCCATCTTTAGATTTACCAACCAGCAACCTAAAACGCAGATATTTTTTCTGCGGTAGTTTCATGTAGCGTCTATCAGGATGGAAAAAATGGGTACATCAGAATTACTAAAACATATTTATGACATCAACCTGTCGTACTTACTGCTTGCGCAGCGTTTAATTAACCAGGAAAAAGCTTCAGCAATGTTTCGTTTAGGTATCGATGAGCCGATGGCGGATGCATTGTCAAAATTAACCTTGCCGGAAATGGTTAAATTAGCCGAAACCAATCAATTGGTTTGCCAGTTTCGTTTCAACGATCATAACCATATTAGTCGCCTGACGCAGGAATCGCGCGTTGACGATTTACAGCAGATTCATACCGGCATATTACTTTCCAGTCGTTTATTGCGTAACGCTTCTAAAGAAGAAACCGTTGCGAAGAAGAGGGCGGTGTAATGAGCGAAAAGAGTATCGTTCAGGAAGCACGTGATATTCAGCTGGCGATGGAATTAATTACGCTGGGTGCGCGCTTACAAATGCTGGAGAGCGAAACTCAGCTCAGCCGTGGTCGTCTGATCAAGCTGTATAAAGAGCTGCGCGGCAGCCCGCCGCCAAAAGGCATGCTGCCGTTCTCGACCGACTGGTTTATGACCTGGGAACAAAATATTCATGCTTCTATGTTCTGCAACGCCTGGCAGTTTTTGCTGAAAACCAAGCTGAGCAGCGGCGTGGATGCAATCATCAAGGCCTATCGCCTTTACCTCGAACAGTGTCCGCAATCGGACGAGGGCCCGCTGTTGGCGCTGACGCGCGCCTGGACCCTGGTGCGATTCGTTGAAAGTGGCATGCTCGAGCTTGCTGACTGCAAATGCTGCGGCGGAAGTTTTATTAACCACGCCCATCAGCCAGTTGGCAGCTTCGTTTGCAGCCTGTGCCAGCCGCCTTCGCGCGCGGTAAAAAGACGTAAACTTTCTGCAGATTCTGCCGATACCTTTCCACAACTGCTGGATGAACAGGTTAAACACGCCGTTTAAGTTTGTTCGCAACGTGGAAGAAATCCAGCAGCGGTTATTACCGCTGCTTTTTTTTGCCTTGCGTTTGGGAATAACACCTGCGGCTCTCTGGCTTAACTTCCACCAACACGTTACGGACGTAAGGATTTTTGTGTGCTGATTATATTGGGTTATATCGTGGTCATGGGTTCCGTGTTGGGGGGCTACGTGATGGTCGGCGGCCATCTTGGCGCGCTTTACCAGCCCTCGGAATTATTGATTATCGGTGGGGCAGGTCTCGGTGCCTTTTTGGTCGGCAACAACGGAAAAGCCATTAAGAAAACCGTAAAAGCGCTGCCCTTGTTATTTCGTGGCTCAAAATATAACAAAGCTATTTACATGGATTTAATGGCGCTGCTCTATCGTCTGATGGCGAAATCGCGTCAGCAGGGGATGTTATCGCTGGAAAGCGATATTGAAGATCCCAGCCAGAGCGAAATTTTTGCTAATTACCCACGCATTCTTGCCGATAAGCAATTGGTCGATTTTATTACCGACTATTTGCGCCTGATGGTCAGCGGAAATATGAACGCTTTTGAAATTGAAGCGTTAATGGATGAAGAGATTGAGACCTACGAACACGAATGTGAGGTGCCAGCGCAAAGTATAGCCGCAGTGGGCGACGGACTGCCGGCATTCGGTATCGTGGCGGCGGTTATGGGCGTGGTGCATACCCTGGCTTCAGCGGATCGTCCGCCGGCGGAACTGGGCGAGTTGATTGCGCATGCGATGGTAGGAACTTTCCTCGGCATTCTGCTGGCATATGGCTTTATTTCGCCGCTTGCATCGGTGCTGCGTCAGAAGTGTTCCGAATCCACCAAGATAATGCAGTGCATTAAGGTCACGCTGCTGTCCAGCCTGAACGGTTACGCACCGCAGATTGCAGTGGAGTTTGGCCGTAAAACGCTCTACTCCGCCGAGCGTCCCTCTTTCAGCGAGCTGGAAGAGCACGTACGTAACGCGAAAAACCCCGCTAAACAGACATCGGGTGAAAATGCATGAAGAATGATAATCGCCCCATTGTGGTGGTTAAACGGCACAAGGGGGGGAAACATGAGGGCGCACATGGCTCATGGAAAATCGCTTATGCCGACTTCATGACGGCGATGATGGCATTTTTTATGGTGATGTGGCTGATCGCGATCGCCAGCCCGAAAGAGCTGACTCAGATTGCCGAATATTTCCGTACGCCGCTCAAGGTGGCAATGACCGGCGGTCAGCGCAGCAGCGACAGCGAAAGTCCGATTCCTGGCGGCGGCGACGATCCGACCCGTAAAGAGGGCGAAGTGCACAAGGTCGTGGATATGGATGCGCAGAAACGTCAGCTGGATGAGATTCGTCTTAACCGTCTGCGGGAGAAGCTGGACCAGCTTATTGAAGCCGATCCGCGCCTGAAAGCCCTGCGGCCGCACCTGATCATCAATATGGTAGAGGAAGGATTACGTATTCAGATTATCGACAGCCAGAACCGGCCAATGTTTAAAACTGGCAGCGCCGAGGTGGAGCCTTACATGCGCGATATCCTGCGCGCCATCGCGCCGATTCTGAACGATATTCCGAACAAAATCAGCCTGGCGGGCCATACCGATGATATTCCCTATGCCAATGGCGATCGCGGCTACAGCAACTGGGAACTTTCTGCCGATCGCGCCAACGCCTCGCGCCGTGAGCTGATTATCGGCGGGCTGGAAAGCAGCAAGATGCTGCGCGTGGTGGGCATGGCTGACACCATGAAGCTGAAAAACCGTGGCGGTGACGACGCGGTCAACCGCCGCATCAGCCTGCTGGTGTTGAACCATGACACCGAAGCGGCAATAGAAAAAGAGAACGCCGAAAGCGACGCCGTCCAGGTGAACGACCCGGCGGCGATTCAACAAATCACTGAGCCGAAACCGCCTGGCGACAGCGCAGTGAATACAGACCACTCCTCACAGCAGAGGTGATCCCGTGAGCATGGACATCAGCGATTTTTACCAGACCTTTTTCGACGAGGCCGATGAGCTGTTAGCGGACATGGAGCAACACCTGTTGGGACTGGATCCCCAGGAGCCCGATTCCGAACAGCTTAATGCCATTTTCCGCGCCGCCCACTCCATCAAGGGCGGGGCCGGTACCTTCGGCTTTACGGTATTACAGGAAACCACCCATATTCTGGAAAATATTCTGGATGGTGCTCGCCGCGGCGAGATGCAGCTCAGCACCGACATCATCAACCTGTTTTTGGAAACCAAAGATATTATGCAGGAACAGCTCGATGCTTATAAAACCGCGCAGGAGCCGAATGCAGAGAGCTTTAACTACATCTGCGAAGCGCTGCGCCAGTTGGCATTAGAAGCCAAAGGCTTGCCTGTTGACGTGCCCGCCGCGGCACAACCGGCCGCCGCCGCAGAGCCTGCTGCAGCATCCGCCAGCGGCTTGCGCGTTCAGCTGGTCGATCTGAAAGAGAAAGAGGTCGATCTGATGCTGGAGGAGCTGGGCAATCTGGGCCAGCTCAGCAACATTCAGAAAGCACCGACCGCGCTGGAAGCTAACATTGAAGGCGTCAGCAAAGACGATATCGTTGCGGTACTCTGCTTTGTGATTGATGAAGCGCAGATTCGCTTCCCTGAGGCCGCCGCGCCGTCAGAGGCTCCGGCCGTAGCTGCCGTAGCTGCCGTAGCTGCCGTAGCTGCCGTGGCGGAGACGCCCGCGCCTGTGGCACAGACCGCGACGGTCACTGAAATCACGCCTGCGGTGAAGCGCGACGCGAAGCGCGCAGCGGCGGCTCCGGCGAAAGCCAGCGAGTCGAGCAGCATTCGTGTGGCGGTGGAAAAGGTCGATCAGCTGATCAACCTGGTCGGTGAACTGGTAATCACCCAGTCGATGCTGGCGCAGCGCTCCGGCGAACTCGATCCGGTAGCCCATGGCGATCTGCTGAACAGCATGGGCCAGCTGGAGCGCAACGCGCGTGACCTGCAAGAGTCGGTGATGTCCATCCGTATGATGCCAATGGAATATGTTTTCAGCCGTTTCCCGCGCCTGGTGCGCGACCTGGCGAGCAAACTGGGTAAAGAGGTCGAGCTGACGCTGCTGGGCAGCTCCACCGAGCTGGACAAAAGCCTGATTGAACGCATCATCGATCCGTTAACGCACCTGGTGCGCAACAGCCTGGATCACGGTATCGAGTCACCGGAAAAACGCCTTGCCGCGGGCAAAGTGGCGACCGGCAACCTGACGCTTTCCGCTGAACATCAGGGCGGCAACATCTGCATCGAGGTTAGCGACGATGGAGCCGGCCTTAACCGCGAGCGAATCCTGGCGAAAGCGCTCTCGTCCGGGCTGCCGGTAAGCGAGAACATGAGCGACGAAGAAGTCGGCATGCTGATTTTCGCGCCGGGCTTCTCCACCGCCGAGCAGGTGACCGATGTCTCCGGGCGCGGCGTCGGCATGGACGTGGTAAAACGTAACATCCAGGAGATGGGCGGCCATGTTGAGATTGCTTCTAAGCAGGGCAAAGGCACCACGATCCGCATTCTGCTGCCGCTGACGCTGGCGATTCTGGACGGCATGTCGGTCCGCGTGGCGGATGAAGTATTTATTCTGCCGCTGAACGCGGTAATGGAATCGCTGCAACCGCGCGCCGAAGAGCTGAAACCGCTGGCTGGTGGCGAATGCGTGCTGGAAGTGCGCGGTGAATATCTGCCGTTGGTGGAACTCTGGAACGTCTTTGATGTGCAGGGAGCGAAAACCGAAGCGACGCAGGGCATCGTGGTGATTCTGCAAAGCGCCGGTAAGCGCTACGCGCTGTTGGTGGATCAGCTGATCGGCCAGCATCAGGTGGTGGTAAAAAACTTAGAAAGCAACTACCGCAAAGTGCCGGGCATCTCTGCCGCCACCATCCTCGGTGATGGCAGCGTGGCGCTGATCGTCGATGTTTCCGCACTGCAATCGCTTAACCGTGAAAAACGTGTGGCCGGGGCCGCAGCGTAACTGATAACGAAAGGGTAAAAATAATGACTGGAATGGCAACCGTTACTAAGCTCGCTGGCGAAACCGTGGGCCAGGAGTTTTTAGTTTTCACACTGGGTGATGAAGAGTACGGCATCGATATTCTCAAGGTGCAGGAGATTCGCGGCTACGATCAGGTGACGCGCATCGCCAACACGCCAGGGTTTATTAAAGGGGTCACCAACCTGCGCGGCGTTATTGTGCCGATTATCGATCTACGCATTAAATTCGCCCAGCCGGACGTGGAGTATAACGACAACACCGTGGTGATTGTGCTGAATCTGGTTCAGCGCGTGGTCGGCATAGTGGTGGATGGCGTGTCTGACGTGCTGTCGCTGACGCAGGATCAGATCCGTCCGGCGCCGGAATTCGCTGTTACCATGTCTACCGAATACCTCACCGGCCTCGGTGCGCTGGGCGAACGTATGCTGATCCTGGTGGATATCGAAAAGCTGTTGAGCAGCGAAGAGATGGCGCTGATGGATACCTTGCGCAGCGCGTAATAAAACGCGGTTTAACCGATAAGGCGGAATATATTTCCGCCTTTTTAATAAATAAAAAATAAATGACTAAATAAGAAATAAAGCCATTTATATTTCTAAACTCCCCTCCCGTTGCGCCGATAAGCTTGTGGTACCAATTATTCTTTTTTACTTCTCCAGGGTTATCTATGCTGACGAAAATACGTGTCGTAACCAGCTTATTGCTGGTGTTGTTAATGTTTGGCATTTTACAAGTTGTCTCTGGCAGTGTGTTTTTTACTGCGCTGAGCAACGATAAACAGAGTTTTAACGTCTCCCAGCTTGCCAGCGAAAATAATTCCGCGCTGAGCGATGCCTATATGAGCCTCAACCAGAGTCGGGTAGTACTGACGCGCGCGCTGTTGCGTATCGCTACCAGCAAGCTGTCCGAAAAAGATGCGGATATTGATGACCTGTTTGAGCAGAGCAAAACCTTTCAGGATAAGGCGGCGGCGAGCTTTAAGCGCTATATCGATACCCCCGACACGCCGGGCCAGGATAAAGATTTAGTTAAACAGGTCAACGACAGTTACACCGCTTATGCCGATGTGCTGGGTCAGATGCAGGCGGCGATTATGGCTAATGAGATCGATCAGGCTGGCAAGCTGCCGGTGGCGCCGAATCAGTCCGCCTTTCAGAAACTGTATGCCGGCTGGCGTGCCGATCAGGCGCGCCTGATGAAGCTTGGCGTGCAGCAAAATTCGGACGCTTTTAGCCAGATGATGTGGATTCTGGGCGCTATCATGGCAGTGGTGGCGCTGGTGATCGTGCTCTGCTGGATCGGCCTGCGCAAGGTATTGATCAACCCCCTTAACAGCAATATTGAGCATATCAAACATATCGCCCACGGCGACCTGACCCAGCATATTCAGGTTGAAGGCCGTAACGAAATGAGTCAGCTGGCGAGCAACCTGCATGAGATGCAGCAGGCGCTGGTACGTACCGTCAGCGACGTGCGCGACGGCTCCGACGCTATCTTTACCGGCGCCAGCGAAATCTCCGCAGGCAATAACGATCTTTCCGCCCGTACCGAGGAGCAGGCCGCTTCGCTGGAGCAGACCGCTGCCAGCATGGAGCAACTTACCGCTACCGTGAAACAGAACGCGGAAAACGCCCGCCAGGCGTCGAAGCTGGCGCTCAGCGCCTCGGAAACCGCGCAGAAGGGCGGTCAGGTGGTGGATGGCGTGGTGAAAACCATGCACGACATCGCTGGCAGCTCGAAGAAGATCGCCGACATTATCAGCGTGATCGACGGCATCGCCTTCCAGACCAACATCCTGGCGCTGAACGCGGCGGTGGAAGCGGCGCGCGCCGGCGAGCAGGGGCGCGGTTTTGCCGTGGTGGCGGGCGAGGTGCGCAGTCTGGCGCAGCGCAGCGCCCAGGCGGCGAAGGAGATCAAAGGACTGATTGAAGACTCGGTAAACCGCGTCAATACCGGCTCAACGCTGGTCGGCACTGCCGGTGACACCATGAGCGACATCGTCAGCGCGGTAACGCGCGTTACCGACATCATGGGTGAAATCGCCTCGGCGTCGGACGAACAGAGCCGCGGTATCGACCAGGTAGGCCAGGCGGTAACCGAGATGGATCGCGTTACCCAGCAGAACGCCTCGCTGGTGGAAGAATCTGCCTCGGCGGCGGCCTCGCTGGAAGAGCAGGCGAGCCGCCTGAGCCAGTCAGTTGCGGTGTTCAAAATCCCGCGCGGGCAGGTGCTGAAAGCCGCCGCGCCGCTGGCGAAAGCACCGGTGCTGGCCGCGCCGCGTAAAGCGCTGGCTGCCCCGGCTGGCGACGCCAACTGGGAAACCTTCTGAGCAGAATGATAATTAAACAAAATGGCAGCGTTATGCTGCCATTTTTTCTAACTAAGAACTAATCTCCGCCATAACGCCTTTTTTATAGTTAAATATTTTGTAAATAACGCTGCGCAACTATAAGTAAACGCAATAGCCCGCCGATAAATCCTTTGCAGCTTATTTTTTAATACCAGGGAATCTTATGTTTAAAAATCTCAAAGTCGTCACCAGCCTGATTTTAGTGCTGGCTATTTTCGGTCTGCTTCAGCTGTTGACCGGCGGGCTGTTCTTCAAGGCGCTGAAGCAGGACAAACAAAGTTTCGCCGTTTCGCAAAGTGCCAGCCAGAACGTCGCCGCCTTTACCGATGCCTGGATTGCGCTGAACCAAACGCGCATTACCCTCAACCGTGGCATGTTGCGCCTGCAAAACAGCATGGCCGCCGAGATTAACGGCGGGCCGCTCGACGAGCTGGTCAAACATGGCAAAAGCCAGCTGGCCAGCGCGGAACAACATTACGCTCGCTATAAAGCTATTCCGGATACCCCCGGCCTTGACCCTGCGATCGGCAAGCGTCTGGAGGCAAATTACAGCATCTATCAGCAGACGCTGGCGACGATGATAGACCAGCTGGAAGGCAAACAGCTTGAAGCGATGTTCAAGCAGAATATCGAACAAAAGCAGGATGAGATGCAGGCGGCCTACACTGAATGGCGCGCCGCACAGGCCGTGCTGGCAAACCAGGGCATTGAGCAGAATGAATCAGCATTCCAGCATACCATCTGGACCCTTTCCGCCATCCTGCTGCTGGTCGTGGCCGTGATCGTGCTTTGCTGGGTGGGTCTGCGTCGTCTGCTGATTCAGCCGCTGCTCGCCGTGATGCAACATATTAAAGCGATCGCCAGCGGCGATCTGACCCACACCATCGATGCGGAAGGTCGTAACGAGATGGGACAGCTGGCGGCCAGCCTGCGTGATATGCAGCAGTCGCTGGTACGTACCGTCAGCGACGTGCGCGACGGCTCTGACGCTATCTTTACCGGCGCCAGCGAAATCTCCGCGGGCAATAACGATCTCTCCGCCCGTACCGAAGAGCAGGCCGCCTCGCTGGAGCAGACCGCTGCCAGCATGGAACAGCTTACCGCTACCGTGAAGCAAAACGCGGAAAATGCCCGTCAGGCGTCGCAGCTGGCGCTTACCGCCTCGGAAACCGCGCAGAAAGGCGGCAAAGTGGTGGATGGCGTGGTTTCTACCATGAAAGATATCGCCGGCAGCTCGAAGAAAATCGCTGACATTATCAGCGTGATCGACGGTATCGCCTTCCAGACCAACATCCTGGCGCTGAACGCGGCGGTGGAAGCGGCGCGTGCCGGCGAGCAGGGGCGCGGTTTTGCCGTGGTGGCGGGCGAGGTGCGCAGTCTGGCGCAGCGCAGCGCCCAGGCGGCGAAGGAGATCAAAGGATTGATTGAAGATTCTGTCAGCCGCGTCGATACCGGTTCCGTGCTGGTGGAGAGCGCCGGTGAAACCATGAGCGACATCGTCAGCGCGGTAACACGCGTCACCGATATCATGGGTGAAATCGCCTCGGCGTCGGACGAACAGAGCCGCGGTATCGACCAGGTAGGCCAGGCGGTAACCGAGATGGATCGCGTTACCCAGCAGAACGCCTCGCTGGTGGAAGAATCTGCCTCGGCGGCGGCCTCGCTGGAAGAGCAGGCGAGCCGCCTGAGCCAGTCAGTCGCGGTGTTCAAAATCCCGCGCGGTCAGGCGCTGAAAGCCGCGCCGGTAGTGAAGTCGCCGCGGGCAGGCGCGCCGCGTAAAGCGCTGGCTACCTCCGGCAGCAGCAGTGACGCTAACTGGGAAACCTTCTGATGCCGTTGCGGGTGAGCTGTCTCACCCGCCCTGAATAAAGATTCTGCCACCCGCGCCGATAACAGTGCCGATTCGTAATAATGAGGTGCCTATGTTTAATCGTGTTCGTGTGGTTACCGGCCTGCTCAGCGTGCTGGTGCTTTTTGCTGCGTTGCAGTTGGGTTCGGGGGGGATGTTTTTTCAGACGGTCAAAGCCGATAAAGAAAATTTTGCGGTTAGCCAGCAACTGCGCGATCTGCAGCAGTCGATGGGCACCGCGTGGGTTTCGCTGGTGCAGTCACGTAATACGCTGAACCGCGCCGGGATCCGCTATTTGCTCGACAGTACGCAATCCGGTTCGGGCGCAACGGTAAAAGAGCTGGTGGCGCTGGCGCAGGATGAGCTGAAAACCGCCGACGGCGCGCTGGCCAGCTTTAACTCGCATCTGTCGGAAAACGGGCGCAAAGCGCCAAACGTCCTGGCGTTGCAGGAGAATTTTAAAGCTTTCCGCACTGCGCTGGACGAGCTGACGGGTTTTCTGCAGGCCGGCAACTTTAGCGCGTTCGTGGATCAGCCGACTCAGGGTCTCCAGAATGCGTTTGAAAAAAGCTATAACGCCTGGCTGAGCGACAACAATGTGCTGACCCAAAAGGGCATCGAAGAGAATCAGGCTGCTTACGCTAAGACTCTCTGGATGCTGCTTGGGCTGCTGATCGTCACCCTGGCGGTGATGGCGCTGGTGTGGAGCGGCATGGACAAAGTGCTTATCCATCCCCTGAAGCAGAGCGTTGAACATATCCGGCATATCGCCCGTGGCGATCTGACTCAGCCCATTCACGTCACCAGCCGGAATGAGATGGGCGAACTTCTTGGTTCGCTCCAGCATATGCAGCAAGCGCTGAAGCGCACTGTGGGTACGGTGCGCGACGGTTCCGACGCTATCTATATCGGCGCCAGCGAAATCGCGGCGGGCAACAACGATCTCTCTTCGCGTACCGAAGAACAGGCCGCCTCGCTGGAGCAGACCGCCGCCAGCATGGAGCAGCTTACCGCCACGGTGAAGCAGAACGCAGAAAACGCCCGTCAGGCGTCAAAGCTGGCGCTCAGCGCGTCGGAAACCGCGCAGCAGGGCGGCAAAGTGGTGGATGGCGTGGTCTCGACGATGAAAGAGATCGCCGGCAGCTCGAAGAAAATCGCTGACATTATCAGCGTGATTGACGGCATCGCCTTCCAGACCAATATCCTGGCGCTGAACGCGGCGGTGGAAGCGGCGCGTGCCGGCGAGCAGGGGCGCGGTTTTGCCGTGGTGGCGGGCGAGGTGCGTAATCTGGCGCAGCGCAGCGCCCAGGCGGCGAAAGAAATTAAGGGACTGATTGAAGATTCCGTCAGCCGCGTCGATACCGGTTCCGTGCTGGTAGAAAGCGCCGGTGAAACCATGAGCGACATTGTCAGCGCGGTAACGCGCGTCACCGACATTATGGGTGAAATCGCTTCGGCGTCGGACGAGCAGAGCCGCGGTATCGACCAGGTGGGGCTGGCGGTGAGCGAGATGGATCGCGTCACCCAGCAGAACGCTTCGTTGGTTGAGCAGTCGGCGGCAGCGGCGGCAGCGCTGGAAGATCAGGCCAGCCGCTTAAAACAGGCGGTTTCCGTGTTCAATATTGGTAAAGAAATTGTCACTCAGGCCGTTAACCTAACTACAGGGCCGAAAAAAGCCTTGCTGAGCGCGCCACCTAAAGCCAGCGCGGCTGCATCTGACGATAACTGGGAAACCTTTTAACTACTTTTGGCTGCCCGCGTTGGGCGGCCTGGACGGGGGAAGTGTGTGATGTTGAGTCGTATACGAGTATCCACCACGTTGATTGCCGTACTGCTGGTGTTCTGCATGATGCAGATTGCGGGCAGCGGATTGTCCTTTAACGCTTTCCGCCTCGACGCGAAAAACCTGACGCAGGTTGATCAGGGCGCGCAGCAGCGCAACGCCCTGAGCCAGACCTGGGCTTCGTTGCTGAGCGCGCGCGTTACCCTGAGCCGAGCGGGCACCCGTGCTGCGCTTAGCATGCCGCGCGATCAGGTGGTCAGCCTGATGACCAGCGCACAGGCCGATCTCGACAAGGCGGACAAAAGTTTTAAGACGTTTCTGTCGATTCCGCGCAATTCCGCAGAAAGCGAGGCGTTGACCAAATCGGTGCAGACCAGCTACAGCGCCTATCACGAAGAGCTGGCGCATCTGATTGTTTATCTGGAGAACTTCCAGTTGCAGGACTTTCTCGACTCGCCGACGCAGGGCATTCAGGACAACTTCCTGAAGCAGTACAACAACTGGAACAGCCATATCGGCGAGGTAATTGGCCATGCGCGCACGGCGAGCGAAGGCTTTTATCAGCAGTCGCTGCTGACTTTTATCGCCGCCGTGGCGCTGTCGCTGGCCATTACGCTGCTGTCGCTGTTCTGGCTGAAGCGCGCGCTGATCACGCCGCTGGCAGTGGTGCGCCGTCACTTTGAGCGCATCGCGTCCGGCGATCTGCACAGCGAGATTCAGGTCTCTGGCCGCAACGAAATGACGCTGCTGTTTGACGGCCTGCGCCAGATGCAGCAAAAGCTGGCGGAGACCGTGGCGCAGGTGCGCGACGGCAGCCAGGCGATGCAGGTCGGTATTCAGGAAATTGCCGCAGGCAATAACGATCTCTCCTCGCGCACTGAACAACAGGCGGCATCGCTGGCGCAGACTGCGGCCAGCATGGAGCAGCTTACCGCCACGGTAACCGGCAACGCGGATAACGCCCGCCAGGCGGCGCAGCTGGCGCGTGAAGCATCTACAACCGCCCATAAAGGCGGCGAGCTGACGCGCAACGTGGTGGAGACGATGAGCGATATCGCTACCCGGTCGAAGAAGATCGGCGATATCACCGGCGTGATCGACGGCATCGCCTTCCAGACCAACATTCTGGCGCTGAACGCCGCGGTGGAAGCGGCGCGCGCCGGCGAGCAGGGACGCGGCTTTGCCGTCGTGGCGGGCGAGGTGCGCAGTCTGGCGCAGCGCAGCGCACAGGCGGCCAAAGAGATTAAAACGCTGATTGAAGATTCCATCAGCCGGGTCGATCAAGGCTCCGAGCTGGTCGCCACCGCTGGCAGCACCATGGAGGAGATCGTGCAGTCCGTAACGCGCGTCAACGACATCATGGGTGAAATCGCCTCGGCGTCGGACGAGCAGCGCCGCGGTATCGAGCAGGTTGCTCAGGCGGTCAGTGAGATGGATCAGGTCACACAACAGAACGCCGCGCTGGTAGAACAAGCGGCAGCCGCCACCGACGCGCTTGAAGCGCGGGCGGAGCACCTCAGCGGCACGGTACAGCGTTTCAAGCTGACCGGCAGCATCGAGGCCGCCCTGTCCGATCCGTCGCTGGCATTACAGAAACACGATATGGCGTTAACAGCTTAATCAGTACGTTGCCAGGTAACCTAAATGAAGAAATCGACGTTATTGGATCAAAACGAAGCTACAACGCTGCTGTCGCAGATGGTTCAGCGTCTGCCGCTTTCGGATGCACATTTTCGTCGTATCAGCCAGCTGATTTACCAGCGCGCTGGCATTGTGCTGGCCGACCACAAACGGGAGATGGTGTATAACCGCCTCGTGCGTCGCCTGCGCATGTTGAACATTGATGATTTTGGTCGCTACCTGGCACTGCTGGAAAACGATCCCAACAGCGCGGAGTGGCAGGCGTTTATCAACGCGCTTACCACCAACCTGACAGCATTTTTCCGCGAGGCGCATCACTTTCCGATTCTCGCGGAACATGCCAAACAGCGGTCGGGCAACTACAGCGTCTGGAGCACGGCCGCCTCCACTGGCGAGGAGCCGTACTCCATCGCCATGACGCTGGCGGAAACTCTGGGCACCGGTCCGGGCAAGTTTCAGGTACACGCCAGCGACATTGATACCCAAGTGCTGGAGAAAGCAGTGGCCGGCATCTATCGCCACGAGGAGCTGCGCACTCTGTCGCAGCCTCATCTGCAGCGCTTTTTCCTGCGCGGCACCGGTCCGCATGACGGCATGGTGCGCGTGCGCCCGGAGCTGGCCAATCAGGTGCACTTCACCCAGCTTAACCTGCTGGCTAACGACTGGGCGCTACCGGGGCAGTTTGATGCGGTTTTTTGTCGCAACGTGATGATCTATTTCGATAAAGAGACGCAGGAAAAAATTCTGCGCCGTTTCGTTCCCTTGCTGAAACCGGGTGGACTGCTCTTCGCCGGACATTCAGAAAACTTCAGCCAGATCAGTAAAGAATTCTGGCTGCGGGGACAAACCGTCTATGGACTGACTAAGGAAAGACGATGAGCAAAATCTCCGTTATGTGCGTGGATGACTCGGCGCTGATGCGACAGCTGATGACCGAAATCATCAACAGTCATCCCGATATGGAAATGGTCGCCACGGCGCCGGATCCATTGGTGGCACGCGACTTGATCAAACAGTACAACCCGCAGGTGCTGACGCTGGATGTGGAAATGCCGCGCATGGACGGACTCGACTTTCTGGAGAAGTTGATGCGTCTGCGTCCGATGCCGGTCGTGATGGTGTCGTCCCTGACCGGGAAAGGGTCGGAAGTGACGCTGCGCGCGCTGGAGCTGGGAGCGGTGGATTTTGTCACCAAGCCGCAGCTCGGCATCCGCGAAGGGATGCTGGCCTACAGCCAGATGATCGCCGACAAGATCCGCGCCGCCGCGCGCGCCAGGCTACATGCGCGTGTCGCCACGCCGCCGCCGGTGACGCTGAAAGCGGGTCCGCTGCTCAGCAGCGAGAAGCTGATCGCCATCGGTTCCTCTACCGGCGGCACCGAAGCGATTCGGCATGTGCTGCAGCCGCTGCCGGCCACCAGCCCGGCGCTGCTGATTACCCAGCATATGCCGCCAGGCTTTACCCGTTCCTTTGCCGATCGGCTGAACAAGCTGTGCCAGATCACGGTGAAAGAGGCGGAAGACGGCGAGCGTATTCTGCCCGGCCACGCCTATATCGCGCCGGGCGCCATGCACATGGAGCTGGCGCGCAGCGGGGCAAACTATGTGGTGAAACTGAACGAAGGGCCGCCGGTGAACCGTCACAAACCCTCGGTGGATGTGCTGTTCAACTCGGTGGCGGTCCATGCCGGACGTAACGCGGTGGGCGTCATTCTTACCGGAATGGGTAACGACGGCGCTGCCGGGATGCTGGCGATGCATCGCGCTGGCGCCTGGACCATCGCCCAGAGCGAAGCGACCTGTGTGGTATTCGGTATGCCGCGCGAGGCAATTGCCTGCGGGGGGACCAGTGAAGTGGTGGACTTAGGTCACATCAGCCAGCACATGCTGGCCAAAATTAGCGCCGGACAGGCATTGCGAATTTAACAAGCCCGTCCTGCCGGACGAGACAACTCAGGAGTAGATATGGCTGATAAAAACATGCGCTTTTTGGTAGTGGACGACTTCAATACGATGCGTCGTATTGTGCGTAACCTGCTGAAAGAGCTGGGCTTCAATAACGTTGAAGAAGCAGAAGACGGCGTCGATGCGCTGACCAAACTGCGTGCCGGCGGCTTTGACTTCGTCATTTCCGACTGGAATATGCCGAACATGGACGGACTGGAGTTGCTGCAAACCATTCGCGCCGACGGCGCGCTGGGCAAGCTGCCGGTATTGATGGTCACCGCCGAAGCGAAAAAAGAGAACATCATCGCGGCTGCGCAAGCTGGCGCCAGCGGTTATGTGGTTAAACCTTTTACCGCTGCCACCCTCGAAGAAAAGTTAGGCAAAATCTTCGAAAAACTGGGCATGTAAGGAGATGTGATGAGCGAACTTCCGAAGCCAACACCGGACGCAACCGCGCACGATATTATTGCCCGCGTTGGCGCACTGACGCGCATGCTGCGTGACAGCTTGCGCGAACTGGGTTTGGATCAGGCGATTGCTGAAGCGGCAGAAGCCATCCCGGATGCCCGTGATCGTCTCGATTACGTGGTGCAAATGACAGCTCAGGCCGCCGATCGCGCCCTGAACAGCGTAGAGGCGGCGCAGCCGCATCAGGACGCGCTGGAAGCGGGCGCGGGCGACCTGAAAGGTCGCTGGGACGCCTGGTTTGAGAACCCGATCGAGCTGTCGGATGCGCGCGTGTTGGTGACGGATACGCGCGATTATCTTGCATCGGTGCCTGAGCACACCTCGTTCACCAACAAGCAGCTGCTGGACATTATGATGGCGCAGGATTTCCAGGACCTTACCGGTCAGGTGATCAAGCGCATGATGGATGTAATCCAGGAGATTGAACGTCAGCTGCTGATGGTGCTGCTGGAAAATATGCCGGAAGTTAATGCTTCTCAGCGTAAAGAGGGCAGCGGCCTGTTGAATGGTCCACAGATTGACACCGCCGCGCCGGGCGTGGTGGCGAACCAGGATCAGGTGGATGATTTGCTGGACAGTCTGGGTTTCTGATGGAGAGCGGCGGGCTGGCTGCTGAGGCAGCCCGCTTGCCGCGGAGGGTTTTCGATCGCCCCTGTGGCGACAGAACACGCCCTACGCCAGCAGGCCAATTTCCCTTATGGGCAAATAAGCCCACTTTTCCCCCCCTAATCCCCGCTTTAGCTGTAGCTATCTTTGGCATCCTATGCTGAGAATTCCTGCCAGCAGAGGTTTGTCGTGGCTGAAGATAGCGACGAGGATAAAACAGAATCACCCACAGCCCACCGACTTGAAAAAGCGCGTGAAGAGGGGCAGATTCCGCGATCGCGCGAGCTGACTTCCTTGTTGATGCTGGCGGGCGGTTTGATGATCCTCTGGATGGGCGGCAAAATCATGGCGCGTCGGCTGGCGAGCATGGTCGCCGCCGGGCTGAACTTCGATCACGGCATGGTGACCGACGATAAGTTAATCATCGCGCATATCGGCAATCTGATCGGCCAGGCGATTCTGGCGCTGCTGCCGTTAATGGCCGGGCTGGTGATGATTGCTATCGCCGCACCCATGCTGCTGGGCGGCATCGTCATCAGCGGCAAAGCGATCAAAGTCGACTTCACCAAGCTGAACCCGCTCTCCGGGCTGAAGCGCATGTTCGCCGCGCAGGCCTGGGCGGAACTGCTGAAAGCGATCCTCAAGGCGGTACTGGTTGGCTGCGTGGGTGGCTGGTACATCTGGTCGCACTGGCCGGAAATGCTGCGCCTGATCAGCGAATCGCCGATGAACGCCCTGGGACACGGCCTGGATATGATAGCGGTTTGCTGCCTGATGATCGTGCTGGGCATGATCCCGATGGTGGGCTTTGACGTCTTCTGGCAGCTCTACAGTTACTACAAACGTCTGCGTATGTCGCGCCAGGAAATCCGCGACGAACACAAGCAGCAGGAGGGCGATCCCCACGTTAAAGGGCGTATTCGTCAACAGATGCGCGCCGCCGCCCGCCGCCGCATGATGGCGAACGTGCCGAAAGCGGATGTGATCGTCACTAACCCCACACACTACTCCGTCGCGCTGCAATATAACGAAAAGAAAATGAGCGCGCCTAAAGTGGTGGCAAAAGGGGCCGGTGAAATCGCCCTGAAAATTCGCGAGCTGGCAAAAGAGCATCGCATTCCGATTCTGGAAGCGCCGCCGCTGGCGCGTGCGCTTTATCGTCACACGGAAATCGATCAGCACATCCCCGGCGCGCTCTATGCGGCAGTGGCGGAAGTGCTGGCTTGGGTCTGGCAGCTGCGTCGCTGGAAACGCGAAGGCGGCCTGATTCCGAAGAAACCTCAAACTCTGCCGGTACCGGCAGAGATGGACTTTGCTGGAGAGAACAGAAACGATGGCTAATCTGGCCGCTAAACTGCGTTTACCCAATAACTTCAAAGACACGCAATGGCAGGTGCTGGCCGGACCGGTGCTGATCCTGATGATCCTGTCGATGATGGTGCTGCCGCTGCCGCCCTTCATCCTGGATCTGCTGTTTACCTTCAACATTGCGCTCTCCCTGATGGTGTTGCTGGTGGCGATGTTTACCCAGCGCACGCTGGAGTTCGCCGCGTTCCCGACCATTCTGCTGTTCTCTACCTTGCTGCGCCTGGCGTTGAACGTCGCCTCCACGCGTATCATTCTGATGGAAGGGCATACCGGCGGCGCGGCCGCAGGACGCGTGGTCGAGGCTTTCGGCCACTTCCTGGTGGGCGGCAACTTTGCCATCGGCATCGTGGTGTTTATCATCCTCGTGATCATCAACTTCATGGTCATCACCAAGGGCGCCGGTCGTATCGCGGAAGTGGGCGCGCGCTTTGTGCTCGACGGAATGCCTGGTAAACAGATGGCGATCGACGCCGACCTTAACGCCGGTCTGATTGGCGAAGATGAGGCGAAAAAGCGCCGTTCTGAGGTGACGCAAGAAGCGGACTTTTACGGCTCGATGGACGGCGCCAGTAAGTTTGTGCGTGGCGACGCCATCGCCGGCATCATGATCATGGTAATTAACGTCATCGGCGGACTGCTGGTGGGCGTGTTGCAACACAGCATGGATATCGGCCATGCGGCAGAAAGCTATACGCTGCTCACCATCGGCGATGGCCTGGTGGCGCAGATCCCGGCGCTGGTGATCTCCACCGCTGCGGGTGTCATCGTGACGCGCGTCAGCACCGATCAGGATGTGGGCGAGCAGATGGTGAGCCAGCTGTTCAAAAACCCGCGCGTGATGATGCTGAGCGCCGGCGTTTTGGGTCTGCTCGGGCTGGTACCCGGCATGCCGAACTTTGTTTTCCTGCTGTTCACCGGCGGGCTGCTTGGTCTGGCCTGGTGGATGCGCGGGCGTGAATTGCAGCCGAAGACAGCCGCCGCCGCAGGTGCCGCGCAGAGCGGCGTAAGCAAACCGCAGGAAACCCAGACCGCCGCCGAGGCCTCCTGGAAAGATGTGCAGCTGGAAGATACGCTCGGCATGGAAGTGGGCTACCGCCTGATTCCGATGGTGGATCATCAACAGAATGGCGAACTGTTAGGGCGCATCCGCAGTATTCGTAAAAAAGTGGCGCAGGAGGTGGGTTTCCTGCCGCCAGTGGTGCATATCCGTGACAACCTTGAGCTGCCGCCGGCGCGCTACCGCATCCTGATGAAGGGCGTGGAAATCGGCAGCGGCGACGCGTTCCCTGGCCGCTGGATGGCGATTAACCCCGGCACCGCCGCAGGCACCTTGCCGGGCGAAGCCACCGTGGATCCCGCGTTTGGCCTGGCCGCCATCTGGATCGACAGCGCGTTGAAAGAGCAGGCGCAGATTCAGGGCTTTACCGTGGTGGAAGCCAGCACCGTAGTGGCGACGCACCTGAATCATCTGATTGGACAATACGCCAGCGAGCTGTTTGGCCGTCAGGAGGCGCAGCAGCTGTTGGATCGCGTGACGCAGGAGATGCCGAAGCTGACTGAAGATCTGGTGCCCGGCGTGATCTCGCTGACCACGCTGCACAAGGTCTTGCAGAACCTGCTGACCGAACGCATTTCGATTCGCGATATGCGTACCATTATTGAAACGCTGGCGGAACATGCGCCGGTACAGAACGATCCGCAGGAGTTGACCAGCGTGGTGCGTGTGGCGCTGGGTCGCGCGATTACCCAGCAATGGTTCCCCGGCAACGGCGAAGTACAGGTGATTGGCCTGGACGCCACGCTGGAACGTCTGCTGCTGCAGGCGTTGCAGGGCGGCGGCGGGCTGGAGCCGGGTCTGGCGGATCGTTTGCTGCATCAGGCGCAGGCTGCTCTTCAGCGTCAGGAGATGCTGGGCGCGCCGCCGGTTCTGCTGGTTAACCATCCGCTGCGTGCGCTGCTGGCGCGCTTCCTGCGCCGCAATCTGCCGCAGCTGGTGGTACTCTCCAATATGGAGCTGACCGATAACCGTCAGATCCGCATGACCGCCACCATTGGAGGCAAGTAATGTTGCGCAGGCTGCTGCTGGCGTTCTTGCTGCTGCCGGGTCTGGTCAATGCCGCTGATTTCGCCTGGCATGCCAGCGCCAGCGGGCCGACCCTGAGCCAGCGCGGCAGCTGGCTGCGTTCTCCGCCGCTCACGCCGCCCGCGAAAACCCACGGCAGTATCCGGGTGGTAAACTGGCGCTATCAGCTGAGCGGCCCGGCGCCGTCGGGCTTACAGGTGCGGCTCTGCGCGCTACAGCGCTGCGCCGTGCTGGAGGGAGCAAGCGGTACCACTCGCAGCCTCGCCAACGTGGCGGCCGATGAGCCGCTGCGTCTGGTGTTTGGCGTGATGGGGAAAGGCAGACTGCCGCCGGGACTGCGGGTAGTGAGCAGCGAAGTGATGGTGAACTACCTGGGGCACGGTCAGCAATAAAAAACCCCGCCGGAGCGGGGTTTAACGCTGTTGGTCAGGCGCTAGCGCAGATTATGCAGTCAGATTACATCCGTTCGATGGTTTTGATGCCCAGCGTATCCAGTCCCTGCTTCAGGGTTTTCGCTGTCAGGGCCGCCAGCTTCAGACGGCTTTGACGCGTGGCTTCATCTTCCGCTGACAGAATTGGACAGTGCTCGTAGAAGCCGGAGAAGAGACCGGCGAGGTCGTAGAGGTAAGCGCACATCACATGCGGCGTACCGTCACGCGCGACCTGGATAATAATCTCTTCAAACTGCATCAGGCGCGTCGCCAGCGTCGCTTCGCGCTCTTCGCTCAAAACCACATCGCCGCTCAGGCTGTCGGCATCGATACCGGCTTTACGGAACACCGAAAGCACGCGCGTGTAGGCATACTGCAGGTAGGGCGCCGTGTTGCCTTCGAACGCCAACATGTTATCCCAGTCGAAAATGTAATCCGTGGTACGGCTTTTAGAGAGATCGGCATATTTTACCGCGCCAATGCCGACCACTTCAGCCAGTTCGTTCGCCTCTTCCAGACTCATCTCCGGATTTTTCTCTTTCACCAGCGCCAGCGCGCGCTCGTGCGCCTCATCCAGCAGATCGGCAAGCTTGATGGTGCCGCCGCTGCGGGTTTTGAACGGACGCCCATCTTTGCCCAGCATCATGCCGAACGCATGGTGCTCAAGCGGAACTGACTCCGGCACGTAACCCGCCTTACGCACGATGGTCCAGGCCTGCATCAAATGCTGATGCTGACGAGAGTCGATGTAGTAAAGCACGCGGTCGGCATGCAGCGTCTCATAGCGGTATTTGGCGCAGGCGATATCGGTGGTGGTGTAGAGGTAGCCGCCATCCTTCTTCTGGATGATGACGCCCATCGGCTCGCCTTCTTTGTTCTGGAATTCGTTGAGGAATACCACGGTCGCGCCTTCGCTCTCCTGGGCCAGCCCTTTGGCTTTCAGATCGGCGACAATGCCTGGCAGCATATCGTTATACAGGCTTTCACCCATCACATCTTTGCGCGTCAGGGTAACGTTCAGGCGATCATAAACCAGCTGGTTTTGCGCCATGGTGATATCCACCAGCTTTTTCCACATCGCACGGCAATATTCGTCGCCGCCCTGCAGCTTGACCACGTAGCCGCGTGCGCGCTCGGCAAACGCTTCATCCTCGTCATAGGCGCGTTTCGCTTCGCGATAGAACTCCTCCAGATCGGCGAGCGCGATCTCTTCATGATGCTCGCTCTGCTGCTTTTCCAGCCAGGCGATCAGCATACCGAACTGAGTGCCCCAGTCGCCTACATGGTTGGCGCGAATCACTTTATGACCGAGGAATTCCAGCGTGCGCACCGCGGCGTCGCCGATAATGGTGGAGCGAACATGGCCGACATGCATCTGCTTCGCCACGTTTGGCGCAGAGTAATCCACCACGATGGTTTCCGGCGTGACGGCGGTGACGCCCAGACGGGGTTGGGTCAGCGCCTGTTCTACCTGTTGCGCCAGCCACTGATTGTCGATAAAGATATTGATAAAGCCGGGACCGGCGATCTCAACCTTGCTGGCGATGCCCGTTAAATCGAGGTGTTGTAAAACCTGCTCTGCCAACTGACGCGGCGCTTGCCCCAGCTTTTTCGCTACGGCCATAATACCGTTGGCCTGATAGTCACCAAACTGTGCTTTAGCGGCCTGACGAACCTGAGGTTCACAATCAGCCGGTGCGCCAGCCGCAATCATTGCCTGACTGACTTTTTCGGAAAGAAGAGCCTGAATATTCACCGAGTTACCTTAGTATGCTGAAAAAGGCTCGTCTGCAGCGCAGCGAGCCGTTGTCATCACCCTGCCCGGAGTGAAGAGGTGACAGGCAGAATGGAAAAAAGAGGGGAAAGTATACGTGAATTGTTACCGGGCGTCAGCAGCCGGATAACGCAGGGAAACAAGGGCAGCGTTGCTTCCCAAAATGCGATTTAACGGCGTCTCAGATGACGGCGGGGATTTTTAACGCTTTTGTCTTCACGCACCTTCCAGTGGCGAGAGATGGCAAATCCCATCAAGGCGATAAGTACCGCGACAACAATGAGCATAGACATAGAGCCATTCCTTGTATGAGGGTTATGTCAAATCTATAAGAAAGGTTACGCCCCTGCAAACGTTTGGCGGCTAATTAAGAGTTATCTCATTGTAGTAATAAAGATAAATAAAAACATAGAGATAACTGTGTTTTATTCATTTAACATTGGTACTAAATAGGTGATAATTCTGAAATGAAAGGCCAGTTTATGCATTTTTTTGACGGAAACTTGGCTGAATCAGAGGAATCTGAACCGTTTATCGTGTTTACGCCAGCCGCCACGGCAGGTGATATTGATTAAAATATTTGAACATATATTGAGGAAACATGATTCATAATGCGCTTTTACCGCCAGAACTGGACGACCTGCGAATCGATTTGCCGCGTTTCGAAACTGCCCTGCAGGATCTGGCGCGGCGACTGGGCTTAGCGCTGACCGGGTTGGAGGCTGACCATATCGCGGTACGCTGTAATCAGAATACGACGGCCGAACGCTGGATGCGCGGCTTAGTGCAGATCGGCACGCTGTTTTCAGAAGCGATGATTAACGGACGTCCAATCGCGCTGTTCCGGCTGCATCAGCCGATCCAGGTAGCAAGCTGGCAGATCAGGGTGATCGAACTGCCGTGGCCCGGACAAAAACTTTATCGCCATGAAGGATGGGAGCACGTGGAGGTGGTTTTGCGCGGCGAACCGGAAACGCTGGGAGCGCGCGCCATGGCGCTGCTCTCTGATGCAGGATTATCACAGCCGGGCATCTCGTTTAAAACCAGTTCGCCAAAAGGCGAGAATGAACGGTTGCCCAATCCGACCCTGGCGGTGACGGATGGGCAGACCACGATCAAATTTCACCCATGGCGTCTGGAGGAGATCGTCGCCAGCGAAGCGGATTCCGCGCGATCCTGAATGGCGCGCGTCAGGCGGGAAACCGCCTCCTCCAGCGTGGCGCGCGTACAGCCGAAGTTAAAGCGTACAAAGTGGTCGTCGCCGAAATCGCGTCCGGGGGAGAAGCCCAGCCCATGTTTTTCAAAGTAAAGCGCCGGACTGGCAACATCAACGCCGCTGGCGTCAATCCAGCCGAGGTAGGTAGCTTCCGGCGTGGCCATTGACAGGCCGGGCAGCGCGTTAACCTGTTGCGTCAGCCAGTCGCGGTTAGCGCGCAGATAGTCAATTTGTGCCGCCAGCCAGGATTCGCCGCCGCGCCAGGCCGCGTTGGCGGCAACCAGCGCCAGAATATCGACCTGAGGCACAATGCCCTGCCGCACGCTGTTAAAACGCTGGCGCAGCGCCGGGTTGGGAATAATCGCCATCGACGCGCCCAGCCCGGCGATATTAAAGGTTTTAGAAGGCGAAAGCAGGGTAATGGTACGTTGGGCGGCATCTTCGCTCAGCGAAGCGAAGGGGGTATGACGCAGCCCTGGCGTCAGGATCAGGTCGCAGTGAATCTCGTCGGAGCAGACAATCAGGTCGTGGCGCTGTGCAAATTGCAGCTGCGCCAGAAGTTCATCCCGCCGGTAAACCGTGCCGCCCGGATTTTGCGGGTTGCACAACATCAGCAGTTTCTCTTTGCCATCCAGTTGCGCCTCAGCCTCGCTGAGATCCATCACCCAGCGGCCATCCTGTAAGGTCAGCGGCAGATTCACCTGACGGCGTTCGGCCAGTCGGGCGGCGCCGCGAAACGGCGGATAAATGGGGGTGGGCGCGATAGTGCCTTCGTCCGGCGCGGTAAAGGCGCGCACGCTCAGGTTAAGCCCGCTAACGATGCCGGGCAGCATCACTATCCATTCAGGCTGGATCTGCCAGCCATAGCGTTCAGCCATGCGCTGGACCACAATTTCTATCAGCTCATGCGGGGCGCCGCCATAACCGAAAACGCCATGCGCAACACGCGCTTGCAAGGCTTCAATAATGCATTCAGGGGAACGGAAATCGGTATCGGCTACCCATAACGGCAACACGTCGCGATCGCCATACTTGTTCCATTTTAAACTATCGCTGTGACGTCGATCGAGCCATTGGTCAAAATTGAATGCCATAGTTAAGTTTCCGCCTAAAATAAGTTTCTTGTTCAGACTAACCGATACCGCTTTCCCGAGCCAGCAGCCAAATATAAAGGAGAAGGGAATGACAATACTGGAAATTTGTTGCTATGGCGTGGATTGCGCAGTCGCGGCGCAGCAGGCGGGGGCAGACCGCGTTGAGCTCTGCGCGTCGCCGCGGGAAGGGGGATTGACGCCCTCGGCGGGTATGCTGGAAACGGTGCGGCGCGAAGTCACCATTGACGTCCATCCTATCGTGCGGCCGCGCGGCGGGGATTTTTGCTATACCGCGCGTGAATTTGAAGCGATGAAGTCGGATGTGGCGATGATGCGCGAGCTGGGTTTTCCCGGTCTGGTGATCGGCATGCTGGACGAAGATGGTCATATCGACCATGCGCGCATGCGGCAGATCATGATGCTGTGCAACGGCATGGCGGTGACCTTTCACCGTGCCTTTGACCTGTGCCATAGTCCGAAACGTGCATTGAAGGAGTTGACCAGTTTGGGTATCGCGCGCATTCTGACTTCAGGTCAGCAGCAGAGCGCGGAAAACGGAATTGCGATGTTACGGGAACTTAATCAGCTCAGCACGGGTCCAATCATTATGGCCGGTGCAGGCGTGCGGGTGAGCAACCTGCAAAAGTTTCTTGATACGGGAATCAAGGAAGTTCACAGCTCGGCCAGCCGTCTTGTTCCTTCCCCGATGCGTTACCGTAAAGCCGGTGTCTCCATGTGTTCCGAAGCCGAAACGGATGAATTCAGCCGCTACTGCGTGGATAGTGATGTGGTGGAAGCCATGAAAAGCGTGATGCAGATGAACCCCGACCGCGGGGCCTGATCGCCGATGATTTTGCCGCGCAGCACGCCGAAACCGACGTGATGTTTGCCTGTACCAAACCCCAGTATCTTGCTGGGGTTATTTTTGTCTGATGATCGGCTGCGGGTCGTCATGCTGACGCAGAAGCGGTTACACTTAAATCATCCTCCCTTACGGACGCCCAACATGAAACGCCTGATTACTCTGGCTTTAATGACGTTGACGGCCAACCTTGTCAATCACCCCGTTTTCGCCGCCAACTGCGGGCCGCTAAGCCAGATGGTCGCCAGCAGCAATAGCTGGATTATGCTGGGCGGCAACGCCAAAGGGGCAGTGCGTCAGGTGATTGCCGGCGAGTTCGGTAAAGATGTCAATTCGCAAAAGCGGGTGCTGGGTCAGTTCGATCCGTGCGGCGATTTGATGGTTGCCGATGTCAGTTATGACAAGATTGAGAGCAACGTGAAGCTGAGCATGGAGCAGCATATCGCCCGGGTGCAGGACGGCTGGGTCGGGGAATATGCTTATCTGGTCAGGGTGACAAAACAGGGCAAAGAGGTGGTGGTGGACAATCGTCAGGGCACGATTAACTGGCTGATGGGCCGCCAGGGCAATATCGTCAGCGCATCAGACAAGTTCACCAGTATGGGCAAAAGCGGTTTCACCGATACGACCTATCGCTATGACAAACAGCTCCGTCTGCAGGAAAGCGTTTCGCGCGGCACCGATAAGATGACCAACGGCGAAAGCCATTACCGCTGGAATCCGCAGGGGCTGGTGATCAGCACCCGCTCGTCACGCAGCGAAGATACCTACACCTACGATAAACAGTTTCGCGAGCTGCGGCTCGATGGCCGCGCCAGCACGCCGGTAAGCACCATTCGCTCGGTGGGCGAGTGCCAGCTTTGGGATGAGGTCGGAAACTGTACGCTGAGCTATCTGCACGAAACCGAGGTGTTTGAGCAGGGCACCATCGAGCGCCATCTCAGCTCGGCCTATAAATATGAATACTGGGATCGGCCAGTCGAGTAAATCGGGACGGCAATGGCCGCCCCGCAGGCGTTATTTCACCGTTTTGCTGAAGGCGTCCACCGCCAGAATGGCATTGGCGATATCTTCCGCCGACAGATTAGGATTAAGGTTTTTCAGCGTATCCCCTTCGCTGTTCGCCAGCGCGCCCACTTTCACCAGGTTTTCCCAGCTTTCGTTTTCCAGATGCAGTTCCTGCAAGGTGGTTGGCATCTTGATGGAGCGATAGAAACGGATATAGCGCGCGATTTCGTCATCGGGACGTTTTTCCAACACCATCTGCGTCAGCGTACCGTAAGCGACTTTTTCGCCGTGCGTCAGATGATGGATATCGCCGTCGATGGCGGTAAAACCGTTATGAATCGCGTGCGCGCCAGCGAGACCAGCATTTTCAAAGCCCAGCCCGGAGAGCAGTGTATTGGCCTCTACCACCGCTTCAACCGCTGGCGTAACGCGTTTCTGCTCTACGGCAGTGTAAGCGCTGTAGCCCCAGGTGAGCAGCGTCTCTTCGCAGGCACGGGCAATCGCCATACCGGCAATGGTAGGATCGCCATTTACCATCGATTTGGCATGAGAGCGCAGCACCGCCTGCGCCTCAACCCAGGTCGCCAGCCCGTCGGCGATGCCGGAGGCAAACAGGCGCACCGGCGCGCCAGCGCATACGGCGGTATCCACCAGCACCAGATCGGGATTTTTACTGTAGAAGCGATAGCTTTCAAACACGCCGTTGTCGGAATAGATAACGGAAAGGGCGCTGCAGGGAGCGTCGGTGGAGGCCACGGTCGGCACAATCGCCACCGGCTGTTTCAGCTCATCCGCCACCGCTTTCACCGTATCCAGCGTTTTGCCGCCGCCGAGACCCACGACGATATCACAGCCCTGTTCCTGCGCCAGCTTCGTCAGGCGGCTAATTTCATTGCCGGAGGCTTCGCCATTAAACTGTTGATAGTGGAATTCAATGCCGGAGGACGTTAATGCCTGCCCGGCGCGCTCGCCGATCAGCTTCCAGACAATCTCATCGGCGACAAGAAAAGCGCGGCTGCCCAGCTCTGCAACGTACTGGCCCAGCTCATCCAGCACGCCCGCGCCCTGAACATACTTCCGTGGTGAAGAGAAAATAAACTTACTCATAACCTCTACTCCTAACGTGAAAGAAAATTGTCGGCCTGACTTATCCTGGCACAACGCCAGAGACAGGCTTTAGCGAATGCTGGCAGGTTGCGAATAAATCTCATTTGATAACATCTTGTTATCCTCGTTTTAACCTTTCGCGGTTGCTATAGTACGGATAAATTTTTCAGGAAGATGACAATGACCGCGACGCTGATCTCCTTTCTTTTTGCCATTATCATACTCACCGTTACCCCCGGCTTTGATACCGCGTTGGTTCTGCGCACCTCTGCGGCTCAGGGCTGGCGACGCGCCAGCGCCACGGCGTTTGGCGTTACGCTCGGTTGTCTGGTTTGGGGCGTTGCGGTCGGGGTAGGGCTGGGCGCGCTGCTGCTGGCGTCAGAAATGGCTTATAACCTGCTGAAATGGATCGGCGCGGCGTATCTGTTATGGCTCGGCATCAACCTGCTGCTGAAACCCCGCACGGCGCTACAAAGCGCCGATAGCGATACGCGCGATTCGGGCGGCTATCTGGCGTTTTTCAGCCGTGGGCTGCTGGGCAACATGCTTAATCCCAAAGTCGGCGTGTTTTACGTCACTTTTCTGCCACAGTTTATTCCGGCGGGAGCGTCGGTACCCTTGTGGTGCAGCCTGATGGCGTTGACGCATATGCTGATTGGGCTGGTGTGGAATGCGTTGCTGATCGCGGGCAGTCACTATTTCGCCCGGCAGCTGCGCCAGCCGGGCGTGATCAAAGTGATGGATCGCGTAACGGGATGCGTATTTATTGGTTTTGCGGCGAAACTGGCGTTGTCTCGCCGCTGAGCATCAGGGCTTGCGCGCCACCAGCACGGCGCGTAGCGGGGCGGGATAGCCTTCCACCGTTTTGCTGCTGTCGCGAGGATCAAGGAATTCCGCCAGAGACTCGCTGGTCATCCAGTCGGTGCGGCGCTGCTCTTCCGTCGAGGTGACGGCATAGTCGACGATGCGGACATCGACAAAGCCGCACTTCTCCAGCCAGTTTTTCAGCGCGTCGGCGGAGGGAATAAAGTAAACGTTGCGCATCTGCGCGTAGCGTTCGCCCGGCACCAGCACATCGTTCACGCCGCCTTCAATTACCAGCGTCTCCAGGACCAGCTCACCCTCGTTTACCAGCTGATTTTTCAGCTGTAGCAGATGATCCAGCGGCGAGCGACGATGATAGAGCACGCCCATGGAAAACAGGGTATCAAACGCCTTCAGCTCTGGCAGTTGCTCAATGCCTAACGGCAGCAGATGGGCACGACGATCGTCGCCCAGCAGCTTGCGCACCGCCTCAAACTGACAGAGAAACAGCTGCATGGGATCGATGCCGACCGCCAGCTGCGCGCCGGCACCCACCATGCGCCACATGTGATAGCCGCTGCCGCAGCCCACATCCAGCACCGTGCGGCCCGACAGCGGCGAGATATGCGGCAATACGCGCTGCCACTTCCAGTCGGAACGCCATTCGGTATCGATATGGGTGCCATACAACGAATAAGGGCCTTTGCGCCATGGCATCAGGTTACGCAGCAGCTTTTCAATGCCCTGACGCTGACGATCGCTGAGGTCGTCGCGATCGACGCTCACGCTGTGCAGCAGGTCGAGCCGCTGCGGCGTAAGCTCAGGCAAATGCTCAATCGATCTTTCCCAGTTGCGAAAGTGACCGTGCAGGTTTTCCCGCTGCCAGGCGGCAATCTGCGCCGGCAGCACTTCCAGCCAGCTGGCGAGCGGGCCGGTAGCGATCTGCTGATAAAATTTGCCGAAGTCGATCATTTCAGCGCCACCAGTGAACCAAAGTTAAAGCACTGGAACCACAGCTCCGCGTGAGAGAAGCCCGCCTGTTTGAGACGCGCCTTATGAGTTTCCACGCTGTCGGTGAGCATCACGTTTTCCAGCATGCTGCGCTTCTGGCTGATCTCCAGCTCGCTGTAGCCGTTGGCGCGCTTGAAGTCATGGTGCATGTTGAACAGCAGCTCACCCACTTCCGCATCCTCAAAGCTGAATTTCTCCGACAGCACCAGCGCGCCGCCCGGATTCAGCCCCTGCCAGATTTTGCTCAGCAGTTGCAGACGCGCATCCGGCTCAAGAAATTGCAGGGTAAAATTCAGCACCACCAGCGAAGCGTTCTCGATGGGAATATCGCGGATATCCGCTTCGATGACGTTAACCGGCGTGTCGGCGCGGAAGGCGTCGAGATGGCGGCGGCAGCGCTCCACCATCGCCGGGGAGTTATCCACTGCCACAATGGTGCAGCCCGGTACATGAATATTGCGCCGGACGGACAGGGTGGCGGCGCCCAGCGAGCAGCCGAGATCGTAAACGACGCTGTCGGGCTGGACAAAGCGCTCCGCCAGCATGCCGATCATGGAAATAATATTGGAGTAACCGGGGACCGAGCGCTGAATCATGTCCGGGAAGACTTCAGCCACGCGCTCGTCAAATGTCCAGTCACCCAGCCTTGCAATGGGGGCGGAAAATAGCGTATCGCGGTCAGACATAACAAAAAATCCGAAGAGACGACGGAAAGGGCGCTATTCTGGCAGAAAGTGTTGTCTGCTGCATCCTTTCACTCAGTGTAGCGTCAATACCAGCTCCCAGGGCAGGTAGATGAGATTAAACACCACCATGCCGCACAGGGAAAAAAGCGTCAGCATCATGCCATATTTGCGCCAGCGCATCAGGCTGTGACGCAGGCCGCGTATGTGGATCAGGCGCGCAAGAAAAAACAGCAGGCCGGTCAGATGCAGCATCCAGATATCCGCGCCGTTCATCTCCATCAGCACCAGCAGCAGCAAAGCCAGCGGAACCGTTTCAATGGCGTTGCCGTGAATGCGGATCGCCATCTGCAACGCATAAAAACCGCCATCGCCGTGCGCCACACGGTACTGACGACGGTAACTCACAACATTCAGGGCCAGCTTCATTACGAGCAGGGCGCCAAACACAACGTAAAGGGCGCTGACCATCAGGCACTCCAATAGAAATTCGGGCAGCGGCTATCATAGCGGCGAAAAAAGGCGCTGTCCCGCATCACTGCGCTGTTATAGCTGAAAATCGCGCTCAGAACAGGGCGCTCTGCTGCGGCCAGTCGGGCGGCGGGCCGAGGTCAGGGGCGATCTGTTGAAGCTGCGGCCAGAGCGCCTGTACTAAAGGAAACACCTGGCCCATATCGGGGGTATGGATAAACAGCATCGGTGTGCTCTCCTGCTGCCAGGCAGCCAGCGTACTCAGCCAGGGCTGAAACAGCGGCACGCTTTCCTCCACGCTGTCGCTGCCGATAAAGCGCACCATCGGCTGGCTGCCGGTGCGCACCGCATGAGGCGGCACGCGCGGCTTTTTGCTGCGCGCATCAATCGCGGCGGGGCTTTGCGAGCGGGAGGCGTGAACCGGCCTGCTGTCGAGGATC
The DNA here is from genome assembly GCF_044342975.1 of Pantoea osteomyelitidis. Classification (NCBI taxonomy): domain Bacteria; kingdom Pseudomonadati; phylum Pseudomonadota; class Gammaproteobacteria; order Enterobacterales; family Erwiniaceae; genus Pantoea; species Pantoea osteomyelitidis. The sequence goes on along the minus strand of NZ_JBGFSN010000004.1, from coordinate 1,337,594 downwards.
ACCCGGTTGATGCCGCGCGCCAGCAAACCGCGATTCAGCGCGCGCTCCGCCTCGCCCTTGTTAAAGAAAGCCTGATGTCGCACCTCGACGCCATAGGCGAAGCGGCGCGGCAAGCCATCGAGAAAGGCCCAGAGCGCATCCAGCTGGGCAGGGGAAAAGGCGGCGGGCAACTGCAGCCAGTATTGTCCGATGCGATCGGCCAGCGGATCCAGGGTGCGGAAAAAATCCGCCTGCAGATCGTCGGTATATTGCAGCCCGGATTGATGGCTGATGGTGGCCGGAAACTTGAAGCAGAAGCGAAAATGTTCGCTGGTCATGTCGCGCCAGCGCAGCACCGTCTCCGTTTTCGGTACGGAGTAGAGCGTGGTGTTGCCTTCGACGCAGTTAAAGTAGCGCGCGTAATCTGCGAGGGTTTCCAGTCCCAGACGCTTCCAGTGCGCATGTTGCCACTGGGGTAAACCGATACGAATGGTCACTCCTGGCTCTCCGTCAGAGGTCAAATTACCTTGTATGTTAGCGCGTTTATCACGCCAGCGAGCGATTACGCGTGCAAACGGCGATGAAATGTCCGCTTTGGCGCGGCTCTACTTATCCTGGCTGGCTTTTTCCATTATAATGACCGCCTTTTTTGCGGCAGCATCACAGAAGGTTATGCGGCCGGATGCTGCCAGGCTGCAGCGGCGAAGTTAAAAGGATAGCGTTATGCGTACAGAATATTGCGGACAGCTCAATCTGTCTCATGTAGGTCAGCAAGTCACTCTTTGCGGCTGGGTCAATCGCCGCCGCGATCTGGGCAGCCTGATATTTATCGATATGCGCGATCGCGAAGGCATCGTTCAGGTCTTTTTCGATCCCGATCGACAGGAAGCTTTCCAGCTGGCGTCTGAGCTGCGCAACGAATTCTGTATTCAGATCAGCGGAACCGTGCGTGCGCGCGACGACAAGAATAAAAACCCCGATATGGCCACCGGCGAAATCGAGGTGTTTGCCACCGATCTCACCATCATCAACCGCGCCGAGCCGCTGCCGTTGGATTCCAACCAGAACAACAGCGAAGAGGCGCGTCTGAAATATCGTTATCTCGATCTGCGTCGCCCTGAGATGGCGCAGCGTCTGAAAGCGCGCGCGCGCATTACCAGCTTCGTGCGTCGTTTCATGGACAGTGAAAACTTCCTTGATATCGAAACGCCGATGCTGACCAAAGCGACGCCGGAAGGCGCGCGCGACTATCTGGTGCCGAGCCGCGTCCATAAAGGCAAATTCTACGCGCTGCCGCAGTCGCCGCAGCTGTTCAAACAGCTGCTGATGATGTCCGGCTTCGACCGCTACTATCAGATCGTAAAATGTTTCCGTGATGAGGATTTGCGTGCTGACCGCCAGCCGGAATTTACCCAGATCGATGTGGAAACTTCCTTTATGACCGCGCCGCAGGTGCGTGAAGTGATGGAGCGTCTGATCCGCGAGCTGTGGCTGGAGGTGAAGGGGGTTGATCTCGGCGCGTTCCCACAGATGACCTTTGAAGAAGCGATGCGTCGCTACGGTTCCGACAAGCCCGATCTGCGTAACCCGATGGAGCTGGTAGATGTGGGCGATCTGCTGAAGTCAGTCGAGTTCCAGGTCTTCTCTGGTCCGGCCAACGACGCCAAAGGCCGCGTAGCAGCGCTGCGCGTGCCGGGCGGCGCGCAGCTGAGCCGTAAACAGATTGACGAATACGGCAAGTTTGTTGAAATTTACGGCGCGAAAGGGCTGGCCTGGATGAAGGTCAACATGCGCGCCGACGGCCTGGAAGGGGTACAAAGCCCGGTAGCGAAGTTCCTGAATGGCGACATCGTGGAAGCGATTCTGGCACGCAGCGGCGCGCAGGATGGCGACATCATTTTCTTCGGCGCCGATCGTGCGAAAGTGGTGGCGGATGCGCTGGGCGCGCTGCGTCTGAAAGTAGGCCGCGACCTGCAGATCACCAACGATAAAACCTGGGCACCGCTGTGGGTGGTTGACTTCCCGATGTTTGAAGCGGACGACGAAGGCGGCCTGGCGGCGATGCACCATCCGTTCACCGCGCCGCGTGACATGAGCCCGGAAGAGCTGAGCATTGCGCCGGAAAGCGCCATCGCCAACGCATACGACATGGTAATCAACGGCTATGAAGTGGGCGGCGGTTCAGTGCGTATTCATAACGGCAAGATGCAGCAGGCGGTATTCACCATTCTGGGCATCAATGAGCATGAGCAGCGCGAGAAGTTCGGCTTCCTGCTGGATGCGCTGAAATACGGTACGCCTCCGCACGCGGGCCTGGCTTTTGGTCTGGATCGTCTGGTGATGCTGCTGACCGGCACGGACAACATCCGTGATGTGATCGCCTTCCCGAAAACCACGGCGGCAGCCTGTCTGATGACGGAAGCGCCGAGCCTCGCTAATCCGGCTGCGCTGGAAGAGCTGGCTATCCAGGTAGTGAAAAAAGAGAAGCCTGCAGGCGACAGCGCAGAGAAGCAATAATGGCTTACAAGCATCCCGTGTCGGTATTGGTGGTGATTTTTGCGCGCGATACTGGCCGGGTGCTGATGTTGCAGCGGCGTGACGATACGGCGTTCTGGCAGTCGGTAACCGGCAGCCTGGAGGCAGGCGAGACGCCGTTGCAGGCGGCGCAGCGGGAAGTGATGGAGGAGCTGGCGATTGATGTGGTGGCGGAGCAGTTAGCCGTCGAGGATTGCGGACGACAAATCGAGTTCGAAATCTTTCCGCACTATCGCCATCGCTACGCGCCGGGCGTGACCCATAACCGTGAGTTCTGGTTTCGTCTGGCGCTGCCCGCCGAGCGCGAGGTTATCCTGACGGAACATCTCGCCGCGCGTTGGCTCTCCCCGGCTGACGCCGCCACATTAACCAAGTCCTGGAGTAATCGCCAGGCAATTGAGGAATTTATCTGACAGCCGATCCGGGCGTGTTTTTACCGCCCCGATCCTGTGTATATTCCTCATACACGAACGGTATCGGTAAACACATTACCGTTCAACACCTGAAACGGACGTTGACACTCAAGCAAAAAGCGTCAGCGTCGCACCAAAAAAAGCAGGCGTAATTGGCGCAGCGAGGTTGTTCGCTGCCAGCGCGCAGCAACCAGAGCGTACTTCTGTACGTGAGGATGATTCGCGTTGCTCACCCCTTCGGGGCCGCCTTTTCAAGGCGTTCAGGTTGTGCAAGCAACCTGTGCGAGCACTGCTGGCGGACAAGATCGCAAGCAAGATAGCCTGAACGATGCCAGGATCGGAGAAAAAATCAGATGGCGGGACACAGTAAGTGGGCAAATACCAAGCACCGCAAAGCGGCGCAGGATGCCAAACGCGGTAAAATCTTCACCAAAATCATTCGTGAGCTGGTCACGGCGGCCAAGCTGGGCGGTGGCGATGCGACCTCTAACCCGCGCCTGCGTGCGGCGATGGACAAAGCGCTCGCCAACAACATGACGCGCGACACCATGGATCGCGCCATTGCGCGTGGCGTGGGCGGTGATGATAACTCCAACATGGAAACCATCATTTATGAAGGCTACGGGCCGGGCGGCACCGCCATTATGGTGGAATGCCTGAGCGACAACCGTAACCGCACAGTCTCTGAAGTGCGCCATGCCTTCACCAAAACCGGCGGCAACCTCGGCACTGACGGCTCCGTCAGCTACCTGTTCAGCAAAAAGGGCATTATCTCCTTCGCGCCGGGCCAGGATGAAGATAGTCTGATGGAGGCAGCGCTGGAAGCGGGTGCGGAAGATGTGGTGACCTATGACGACGGCGCCATCGATATTTTTACCGCCTGGGAAGATCTGGGGACGGTGAAAGATGCGCTCGACGCGGCCGGACTGAAGGCGGACGGTGCTGAAGTCTCAATGATCCCCTCGACCAAAGCAGAAATGGATGAGGAAACCGCGCCGAAGCTGCTGCGTCTTATCGATATGCTGGAAGATTGTGACGACGTGCAGGAAGTTTACCACAACGGTGAAATTTCTGACGAGGTGGCGGCTACGCTGTAATGGCGTATACGCAATGGCCCGCCGGAGGCGCAGCATGGCGATAATTCTTGGCATCGATCCCGGCTCGCGCATTACTGGCTATGGCGTAATCCGGCAAACCGGCCGCCAGTTGAGCTATCTCGGCAGCGGCTGTATTCGCACCAACGTCACCGATCTGCCGTCGCGCCTGAAGTTGATCTATGCTGGCGTGACGGAGATCATCACCCAGTTCTCGCCCGATTATTTCGCCATTGAACAAGTGTTTATGGCGAAAAACGCCGACTCGGCATTAAAGCTGGGGCAGGCGCGCGGCGCGGCGATAGTCGCTGCGGTTAACCTCGATCTGCCGGTGTTTGAGTATGCGGCGCGCCAGGTCAAGCAGACCGTGGTAGGTATCGGCAGCGCAGAGAAAAGCCAGGTGCAGCATATGGTGCGCACGTTATTGAAACTGCCCGCGAATCCGCAGGCGGATGCCGCAGATGCGCTGGCTATCGCCATCACGCATTGTCACGTCAGCCAGAATGCCAGCCGCCTGAGCGACAGCAAACTCACGCTGACGCGCGGCAGGCTGCGTTCCGGCTAGGCGGGCGCACGCCAACAGGTTGTTTTCAGGCTGGATATTCATCCAGCCTTTTTTATGTTATAAATCCTGCCTCATTCTTATTTTAAGGAAGCGTTCAGGTGATAGGTCGTTTACGTGGCAACATTCTGGAAAAACAGCCGCCGCTGGTGTTAATTGAAGCGAATGGCGTGGGTTACGAAGTGCATATGCCGATGACCTGTTTCTATGAGCTGCCTGAACTCAACCAGGAAGCGGTGATCTTTACCCAGTTTGTGGTGCGTGAAGATGCCCAGCTGCTGTTTGGCTTTAACAGCAAGCAGGAGCGCACGCTGTTTCGCGAGCTGGTTAAGGTAAACGGCGTCGGACCGAAGCTGGCGCTGGCGATCCTCTCCGGCATGTCTGCGCAGCAGTTTGTCACTGCCGTTGAGCGTGAAGAGGTCTCCACCCTGGTGAAACTGCCTGGCGTGGGCAAAAAAACCGCTGAGCGTCTGGTGGTGGAGATGAAGGATCGTTTCATCGGCATGCATGGCGATCTGTTTGGCGGCGACGCGGCCTTTACGCTAAGCGCGCCTTCCGCCACGCCTGCCACCAACGATGCTGAAGCCGAAGCGGTTTCGGCGCTGGTGGCGCTGGGTTATAAACCGCAGGAGGCCAGCCGCATGATCAGCAAGGTTGGCCGCCCCGAGGCGGATTGTGAGACATTGATTCGCGAAGCGCTGCGCGCCGCCATCTGAGGTAAAACATGATTGAAGCCGATCGCCTGGTTTCCGCCGGCACTATTAACGAAGAAGAGAGTCTTGACCGGGCTATCCGGCCAAAATTTCTCGAAGAGTATGTCGGCCAGCCGCAGGTGCGCGAGCAGATGGAGATCTTCATCAAAGCCGCGAAAATGCGCGGCGACGCGCTGGATCATCTGCTGATTTTCGGTCCTCCCGGCCTGGGTAAAACCACGCTGGCGAATATCGTCGCCAACGAGATGGGCGTGAATCTGCGCACCACCTCCGGCCCGGTGCTGGAAAAGGCGGGCGATCTCGCCGCGATGCTCACCAACCTTGAGCCGCATGACGTGCTGTTTATCGACGAAATCCATCGCCTGTCGCCGGTGGTGGAAGAGGTGCTCTATCCGGCAATGGAAGATTATCAGCTGGATATCATGATTGGCGAAGGACCGGCGGCGCGTTCGATCAAGCTCGACCTGCCGCCCTTTACGCTGATTGGCGCTACCACCCGCGCCGGTTCGCTGACCTCGCCGCTGCGCGACCGCTTCGGCATTGTGCAGCGTCTCGAATTCTATAACGTGGCGGATTTGCAGCACATCGTCAGCCGCAGCGCGGCCTGCCTCGGCTTAAGCCTGAGCGAGGAAGGGGCGCGGGAAGTGGCGCGTCGCGCGCGCGGCACGCCGCGTATCGCCAATCGGCTGCTGCGCCGCGTGCGTGACTTTGCCGAGGTGCGGGCAGCAGGGGATATGAGCGGCGAGGTGGCGGCCAGCGCCCTTGATATGCTGAACGTTGACAGCGAAGGCTTCGACTATATGGACCGCAAGCTGCTGCTGGCGATTATCGACAAGTTTACCGGCGGCCCGGTCGGGCTGGATAACCTGGCGGCAGCGATTGGCGAAGAGCGGGAAACCATCGAAGATGTGATTGAACCCTTCCTGATCCAGCAGGGCTTTATTCAGCGCACGCCGCGCGGCCGGATGGCGACGCAGCATGCGTTTCGTCACTTCGGGCTGACGCGCGAAGCGTAACCGGCCTCTCAGTTGGCCGGTTTTTTTATCATACTAAGAATAAACAGCACGGCGGCGCAGAGCACCACGGACGGACCGGCAGGCGTATCGTAAAACGCTGAAAAACACAGGCCGCCGCTGACGGCAGCGATGCCGCATACCACTGCCATTCCCGCCATCTGTTCCGGGGAGCGGGCGAAGCGCCGCGCGGTCGCCGCCGGAATGATCAGCAACGAAGTAATAATCAGCGCGCCGACAAACTTCATCGCCACGCCGATGGTTAGCGCCGTGACCAGCATCAGCATCATGCGTGTGCGCTGAATGTTCACCCCGTCCACCTGCGCCAGCTCCGGACTGATGGTCATCGACAATAGCGCGCGCCACTGCCACGCCATCACCACTAACACCACCATCACGCCGCCGCCAATGGTCCAGAGATCCTGAGGCGTCACGGCCAACAGATCGCCGAACAGGTAGGCCATCAGATCGACGCGCACGTCAGACATCAGGCTCACCACCACCAGACCCAGCGACAGCGCGCTGTGCGCCATAATCCCCAGCAGGGTATCGATCGCCAGGTGTGGACGTCGCTCCAGCCAGACCAGACCCAGCGCCAGGCAGACAGTCACCAGAATCACTGCATAATAGGGATTCACGTTCAGCAGCAGGCCGAACGCCACACCGAGCAGCGAGGCGTGGGCAAGGGTATCGCCAAAGTAGGACATGCGGCGCCAGACCACAAAAGACCCCAGTGGACCCGCCGCCAGCGCCAGCATCACGCCGCCCAGCCAGCCCGGTAGTAATAATTCAATCATGATGGACCCTGTCCCTTGCGTAAAACGATGCGTCCCTGAAGGTCGTGACGGTGATTATGCTGATGGCGATAGAGCGCCAGCTGCTGCGCGCCGCGCGGGCCGAACATGGCGATAAATTCCGGATGTTGGGAAACCGCCTCCGGCGTGCCTGAGCAACAGATATGATGGTTTAGGCAGAGCACCTCGTCGGTTTTCGCCATCACCAGATGAAGATCGTGCGAAACCATCAGCACGCCGCAGTTAAGCTCCTGGCGCAGCTGATCGATCAGATCATAGAGCGCGACCTGGCCGTTCACATCCACCCCCTGCGTCGGCTCATCCAGCACCAGCAGCTGCGGCTGATTCAGCAGCGCCCGCGCCAGCAGCACGCGCTGGGTTTCTCCGCCGGAGAGTTTTTGCAGCGGCGCGTTGAGCAGATGGCCCGCCTGCACGCGTTTAAGCGCAGGCAGAATCCCTGAGGCAAGGCTTCCGGGCGACAGGCGCATAAAGCGTTCCACCGTCAGCGGCAGGGTAGGATCGATATGCAACTTTTGCGGCACATAACCGATGCGCAGACCGGCGCTGCGCTGGACTTTTCCGCCCGTGGGGGCTATCAGGCCCAGCACAACGCGCACCAGCGTCGATTTGCCGGCGCCGTTTGGGCCGAGCAGCGTCAGGATGCGTCCGGGGGCCAGCGACAGGCTGATGCCGGAGAGCACCGGGCGTTGGTCAAATTTGACCGAGACATTTTCAAGCGAGACGAGTGATGACATGTTATTTACAGGTTGCACCAAATTTCGAATGTTATAATATCACATCCCATCACTGGGTCACGATGGAATGAAGCATTATGTTACATATAAATAAGCGCCTGGCTTTTACCCTTTCTGCGGTTACGCTGGCCGGTTCGCTCGCCGCTCCGGCGCACGCTGATGTTGTGGCATCAATCAAGCCCCTGGGCTTTATTGCCGCCGCCATTGCCGACGGCGTGACGCCCGTGGATGTGCTGTTGCCTGACGGCGCTTCCGAGCACGATTACGCGCTGCGCCCTTCTGACGTAAAACGTATAAAAAACGCAGACTTAGTGGTTTGGGTCGGCCCGAATATGGAAGCCTTTCTGACCCGGTCCGCCGCTTCATTGCCTGCTGAAAAAAACCTGGAGCTTGCCGATATCAATACGGTGAAGCCGTTACTGATCGCCGGTGACGACGATGACGACCATCAGGATCAGAGCCATGACACGGATAATTCTGAAGAATCAGACGCGTCTCATCATCATCACGATCATGGTCAATATAATATGCATCTTTGGTTATCCCCAGAGATAGCAAGGCAATCTGCGGTTGCAATCCATCAAAAATTATCGGAACTTATGCCGCAAAGCAGAGCCAAACTAGACGCCAACCTGAAGCAATTCGAGGCTGGCCTGGCAGATGCAGATCAACAGATTAACACGCAACTCGCACCGGTAAAAAACAAGGGCTATTTCGTTTTTCACGACGCGTACAGCTATTTTGAAAAACACTACGGCTTGTCTCCGCTGGGACATTTTACCGTAAATCCTGAAATTCAGCCGGGCGCACAGCGTTTACATCAAATACGAACACAGCTGGTTGAGCAGAAAGCCGTTTGCGTTTTCGCTGAACCACAATTCAGGCCGGCAGTCATCGATGCCGTTGCCCGGGGAACGCAGGTGCATAAAGGCACGCTCGATCCGCTGGGAATGGGTATCAGCTTAACCAAAGACAGCTATGTGAAATTCCTCTCACAGCTGTCGAGCCAGTATGTGAGCTGCCTGAACGGAGCATAGAGGAAAAGGTAAAAGTGCAGCAGATAGCCCGCTCTGTCGCCCTCGCATTTAATAATTTGCCGCGCCCCCACCGCGTTATGCTGGGTTCTTTAACTGTTATTACTCTGGCCGTCGCTGTCTGGCGGCCTTATGTTTATCATCCCGCCGACGTCGCGCCGGTTGTCAAAAGCATCGAGCTGGATACCAATCAGCTGCGTACGCTGCTGCCGGAAGCGAGCGAACCGATCGATCAAAGTCCGCCAGAGCCGGAAGAGGATCTGCCGAATGATGATATCGATCGCGACGTGCCCGATACCCCCGATATGCATGAATACACTATCTCGGCCGGCGATACGCTAAGCAGCGCGCTCAATCAGTATGGCATTGAGTTAGGCGATATCAGCGCCCTGGTCAGCAGCGACAAAGATCTGCGCAATATTCAGATTGGTCAAACGCTATCCTGGACACTCACCGACGACGGCGGGCTGAAAAGCGCGACCTGGGAGATCTCCCGCCGCGAAACGCGCACCTATCAACGCACCGATAACGGCGGCTTCACGATGAAGCAGGAGCTGCAAAAAGGTGAGTGGAAAAACAGCGTGCTGAATGGCGATGTGAGCGGCAGCTTTGCCGCCAGCGCGCGCCGCGCCGGTCTGAGCAGTACGGAAATCAGTAACGTCATCAAAGCGATGCAGTGGCAGATGGATTTTCGCAAGCTGCGTTCCGGCGATCAGTTCAGCGTGCTGATGTCGCGTGAAATTTTCGACGGCAAGAGCGAGCAAAGCCAGCTGTTGGGCGTGCGCCTGCGCGCCTCGGGCAAAGATTATTACGCCTTCCGCGCCGAAGACGGCAAATTCTACGATCGTAACGGCTCCGGGCTGGCGCGCGGCTTTATGCGTTTCCCTACCGTGAAGCAGTATCGCGTCTCGTCCAACTTCAATCCGCGCCGCCTGAATCCGGTTACCGGACGCATCGCGCCGCATAAAGGGGTTGATTTCGCGCTGCCCATCGGCACGCCAGTGCTGGCCGTGGGCGATGGCGAAGTAGTGCTGGCGAAAAATGGCGGCGCCGCAGGTAACTATGTCGCCATTCGCCATGGCCGTCAGTATATGACGCGCTACATGCACCTGAAAAAGGTACTGGTGAAGCCGGGTCAGAAGGTGAAGCGGGGCGATCGTATCGCGCTCTCCGGCAATACCGGCCGCTCAACCGGTCCTCATCTGCATTATGAAATCTGGATCAATAATCAGGCCGTCAATCCGCTGACGGCGAAGCTGCCGCGTATGGAAGGGCTGACCGGTAAAGACCGCGCTGATTATATGAAGCAGGTGAAAGAATGGAGCCCGCAGCTGGCGCTGAATTAAGTGTTTTCCGCCGGTCACGTTGCGTAAGCCGACAAGAAAGTCGGGGGTTTTTTGTTATCTCAGGCAGGATGATTGCAAATTAGAACGCCAACATTATCATTAGCCGGTCATTGATTGAGGCGAGTGCATGGAAACCAATAAGAAAACTAACGTCGGGTTTGTTCCCGTTTTTCAACGATCGTTTTTAAAGCCTGGATACTGGGGCAGCTGGCTCGCTATCGGCGCGCTGGCGGGCATAGCCTGTATTCCGGCAAAATTGCGCGATCCGGTTCTGGGCGGTTTGGGCAAAATGGCCGGCAAGCTGGCTAAAAGCGCGCGCCGTCGCGCCCGTATTAATCTCTTTTACTGCCTGCCTGAACGTTCTGAAGAAGAACGCGAAGCTATTCTCGATCGCATGTTTGCCACCGCGCCTCAGGCAATGGCGATGATGGCTGAACTGGCGGTCCGCGATCCGCAAAAGTTTCAACAACGCGTTGAATGGCATGGTCGCGAGATCCTTGATCAGATACAAGCTGAAAATCAGAAGGTTATCTTGCTGGTTCCCCACGGCTGGGGCATCGATATTCCGGCCATGTTGCTTTCTCTGGAAGGGAAAAAAGTCGCGGGAATGTTTCATCACCAGAGCGATCCGCTGATGGATTATATCTGGAACAGCGTACGTCTCCGTTTCGGCGGCCGCCTGCATGCGCGTGACGACGGTATCAAGCCGTTTATCAGCTCGGTACGCCAGGGCTTTTGGGGCTACTATCTGCCGGATCAGGATCATGGCGAGGAGCACAGTGAGTTTGTGGATTTCTTCGCCACTTACAAAGCGACGCTACCGGCGGTTGGGCGTTTAATGAAGGTCTGTCGAGCCCGGGTGGTGCCCCTGTTTCCGGTATATAACAGCGAAACGCACCGGCTGGAAATCCATGTTCATACGCCGATGGATGATCTGCTGGAAGCCGATGACAAAACCATTGCGCGCCGCATGAACGAAGAGGTAGAGCTGTTTGTTCGTCCCCATCCCGAGCAGTATACCTGGATTCTGAAGCTGCTGAAAACGCGCAAAGAGGGGGATATTGAACCCTATAAGCGCAAGGATATTTATCCGCGCTGATGAATAAAACGGGCCGCACTGAGCGGCCCGTTTTGCATTATGCGGCGTGCAGCCGACTGCGGCGCTTATGCTCCTGCAAAAACAGTAGCACCAGGCCGAACCAGAGCAGGCCGCTGGCAAAGTTAATGGCGCTGAACCAGGGCGTGCCGCCGCTGAAGTAGCCGCTTTTCGCCAGCTCAATGCCAATCGCCAGCGTCAGGATGCTGATCATCCCCAGCATCGCCGCGACGTTGCCTTTCCCTTCGTTGCTGGCATAGAGCGTCAGGCGATAGAGTCCGGCATTCACCATCCCGGCGCCAAAGGCGTAGAGGCTCAGCCCTGCGGTCAGCAGCAGATAAGTGTGGCGGTCGTACAGGTTGGCGGCCAGCGCCAGCCCCAGCCCCAGCAGAATCGGCCAGGCGGCAAACCTTACCGGCTGCTCAATGGGTACGCGTCCGGCCAGTTTCCCCAGCGTCAGGTTGCCCAAAATCATCGCCAGAAACACCGGCAGCTGCAGCAGCGCATAGTGCAGGCGCGACAGCCCTTCGTCGTGGATTAGGATCACCGGCGAGAGCGCAACCCAGGTCAGGATAGGGATAAACACCAGACCAATGGCGAACGAGCCGTACATCACCTGACGATCCTTCGCCAGTCGACCATAGCCGCGCGCCAGATTGTTGATGGCGATGGAATGGCTGCGATCGCCAGCGGTTTCCGGCATGACACGCAGCAACACCACTAACGCCAGGGCGCTGGTGGCGGCAAACAGCCAGAACATGCTGCGCCAGCTTGCCACCGTGAGCCAGGCGGCCCCGACCAGCGGACCAGCCAACGGCGCCAGCAGCGCGACGTTTGCCATCAGCGCCATCATACGAACCGCCAGCGCCTCATCGAACGCCTCCTGCACGGCGGCATAGCCTACCGCGCCAATAAAGCAGAGGCTGATGCCCTGGATAAAGCGCAGGGTAACGAACTGCTCAATGTTTTCAACCCAGGTCATCAGCAGGCAGGCGGCGATAAAAAACAGGATGCCGGTCAGCATCACCGGGCGACGTCCATATTTATCAGAGAGCGGCCCCAGCAGCCATTGCAACACCATGCCGCCCATCAGATAGGCGGTAAGAGAGGTGGAGACCCACTCCGGACCGACGGCGAATTCCTGCGTCACCATCAGCATCCCCGGCTGGATCATGTCATGGGCAATATAGGTGGCGAATTCAAACAGCACCAGCGCGAGCGGGAACAGCAAAGCGCGGGGAGTCAGCTGAGTCGCTGCCTTATAGCGGGCCATCTGGCCTCCTTGTCAGAGAAAATAAAACGCGACTGTAGCAGTCGCGTTATTCCGGGATTATAGCTGTTATAAAAGCCAAACTTAGTCGACGCGCAGGACCCGGCTGGTGTTGGTGGTGCCGGTGGCACCCATCACGTCGCCCTGGGTGACGATGACCAGATCGCCGGAAACCAGGAAGCCTTTGTCGCGCAGCAGGTTGATCGCATCGTGGGCCGCCGCAACGCCTTCGCTGTTGCTGTCAAAGAAGACCGGCGTCACGCCGCGATAGAGCGCCGTCAGGTTCAGCGTGCGTTCGTGGCGCGACATAGCGAAAATCGGCAGGCCAGAGGTGATGCGCGAGGTCATCAGGGCGGTACGGCCTGATTCCGTCATAGTGATAATCGCCGTCACGCCCTGCAGATGGTTCGCTGCGTACATCGCCGACATGGCAATGGCTTCTTCGATATTGTCGAACTGCACGTCCAGACGGTGTTTCGAGACGTTAACGCTTGGGATTTTCTCCGCGCCGATACAGACCTTCGCCATGGCAGAAACGGTTTCGGCCGGGTACTGGCCGGCGGCGGTTTCCGCAGAGAGCATCACCGCATCGGTGCCGTCCAGCACGGCGTTCGCCACATCCATCACTTCCGCACGCGTCGGCATCGGGTTGGTGATCATCGACTCCATCATCTGCGTGGCGGTGATAATGGTGCGGTTAAGCTGGCGCGCGCGCCGGATCAGCGCTTTCTGAATGCCGACCAGCTCGGGATCGCCGATTTCCACGCCGAGATCGCCGCGCGCCACCATCACCACGTCACAGGCAAGGATAATGTCATCCATCGCTTCCTGCGAGGCGACTGCTTCAGCGCGCTCCACTTTGGCGACGATCTTGGCTTCGCAACCGGCGTCGCGCGCGAGGCGACGGGCATAATTGAGATCTTCGCCGCAGCGCGGGAATGACACCGCAAGATAATCTACCGCGATTTTTGCCGCTGTCAGAATATCCGCCTTGTCTTTTTCCGTCAGGGCTTCGGCAGAAAGGCCGCCGCCCAGCTTGTTGATGCCTTTGTTGTTGGAAAGCGGGCCGCCCACGGTCACTTCGGTGAACACCTTCATGCCCTGAACTTCCAGCACCTTCAGCTGTACGCGGCCATCGTCGAGCAGCAGGATATCGCCCGGCACCACGTCAGCAGGCAATCCTTTATAGTCGATGCCGACCCGCTCTTTATCCCCTTCGCCTTTACCGAGACTGGCGTCGAGCAGAAAACGATCGCCAATGTTCAGGAAGACTTTGCCTTCTTTAAAGGTAGAGACGCGGATTTTCGGCCCTTGAAGATCGCCGAGAATAGCGACGTGGCGGCCCAGTTTCGCCGCGATTTCACGCACTTTGTTTGCACGCAGCTGATGATCTTCCGGCGTGCCGTGTGAGAAGTTGAGTCGTACAACGTTCGCACCCGCAGCGATGATTTTTTCGAGATTATTATCACGATCGGTTGCCGGTCCGAGGGTTGTAACGATCTTGGTTCTTCTGAGACGTCTAGACATGAAAGGCTCCGTTGGCAAATAAGCGTGACCTTGCAGTCAGCCGCTTTGAGGTCACTTATTCTATATGAAGGTTGGGCTGTGATTCGACTCACATTGTGAATGTGATGTTAATTTTTTTTTGACGCCTCGCTTCCGCTTAACGCTTTTCATCACATGACTCGTCCGCCGAGCTGATCGCCAGCTGGGTGGAAGCGTTTACATACGCAGGCGGGCCAGTTCTACCATATTTTTTATGCGGTCAGTATGTGAAAAGAGGACAAACGCCTTCTTAAGGAGACTATTTGTGCAACTCATGCGCTGGATCACAATATCAGCGCACGACCGCTTATCATATGTAGCGATTTCATACAGAGAAGAAAGCGCTATCATTTTGAAAAGAATATACCGCTTTAAGCGGCAAGACACGCAAGGACGGATAAAAGGCCGCACGCTTTTTTTGTCATACTTTGCTGCCGGTTGGGTTTTACGTCGGCAAACGCAGAAATAAAAAATCGCGGAAAGCGCACGACCCATCACACGGAGAAACGCAATCGCGACCACAGTTATCCGTGAGGATCCATTCTCGCGCCGGTTTACCCGGAGCGGGGAAAAAAGTACATTGTGTTGAAAGAGAATGACAATAAGGACCCGGTGGCCGAGGGCGTTCAGCCGCCGGGCATATCCTGCAACGAGGAGAGTAAAATGGCGGTAACACAAACAGCCCAGGCATGCGATCTGGTGATTTTCGGTGCCAAAGGCGATCTTGCACGCCGGAAACTGTTGCCTTCCCTGTATCAGCTGGAAAAAGCGGGACAGATTCATGAAGATTCCCGCATCATTGGGGTGGGCCGCGCCGAGTGGGATAAAGCGGAATATACCAAAGTCGTGCGTGAAGCGCTGGAAACCTTCATGAAGGAGAAAATCGACGAAGCGCTGTGGGATAAACTCAGCGGACGTCTCGATTTCTGCAACCTGGATGTTAACGACACGAGCCATTTTCCCAAACTGGGCAAAATGCTCGATCAGGAAAATCGCGTCACCATCAACTATTTCGCCATGCCGCCGAGCACCTTCGGCGCGATCTGTAAAGGGCTGGGCACCGCGAAGCTGAATGCCAAACCGGCGCGCGTGGTAATGGAAAAGCCGCTGGGCACCTCGCTGCAAACCTCGCAGGAGATCAATGACGCCGTTGGCGAATTCTTCGAAGAAAGTCAGGTGTTCCGTATCGACCACTATCTCGGCAAAGAGACGGTGCTTAACCTGCTGGCGCTGCGTTTTGCTAACTCGATTTTCGTTAATAACTGGGATAACCGCACCATCGACCACGTACAGATTACCGTGGCGGAAGAGGTGGGTATCGAAGGGCGCTGGGGCTACTTCGACCAGGCGGGCCAGATGCGCGACATGATCCAGAACCACCTGCTGCAAATCCTCACCATGATCGCCATGTCGCCGCCGTCAGATTTAGGCGCCGACAGCATTCGCGATGAGAAGGTAAAGGTGCTGCGCTCGCTGCGTCGTATCGATCAGACCAACGTGCGTGATAAAACCGTGCGTGGGCAATATACCGCTGGCTTCGTGCAGGGCAAAAAAGTGCCGGGTTACCTGGAAGAAGAGGGCGCGAATAAAACCAGCGCCACCGAAACCTTTGTGGCTATCCGCGTTGATATCGATAACTGGCGCTGGGCTGGCGTGCCGTTCTATCTGCGCACCGGCAAACGTCTGCCGACCAAATGCTCCGAAGTAGTGGTTTACTTCAAGAACCCGGAGATGAATCTGTTTAAAGATTCCTACGCTGAGCTGCCGCAGAACAAGCTGACCATCCGTCTGCAGCCGGACGAAGGCGTGGATATCGAAATTCTTAACAAGGTGCCGGGGCTGGATCACAAGCACAAGCTGCAAACCACCAAGCTGGATCTGAGCTACTCCGAAACTTTTAACCAGTCGCATCTGGCGGATGCCTATGAGCGTCTGCTGCTGGAAACCATGCGCGGCATTCAGGCGCTGTTTGTGCGCCGTGACGAGGTGGAGGCTGCATGGACTTATGTCGACTCCATCATGAATGCCTGGGCAGCGGATGCCGATGCGCCGAAACCTTATCAGGCGGGGACCTGGGGTCCGGTCGCTTCTGTCGCGATGATCACGCGCGATGGTCGTTCCTGGAACGAGTTCGAGTAAGCGCTACTGAAACAAGCCCGCATGTTGCGGGCTTTTTTTTGGCTCGATCAGATCGCAAACAGAAAATGAACCAAGGTTTCAAAAATCTGTTAAGTCAGATAGACGGCAGCGAAAGCGATCATGTATGGTAGGGCGGAAAATTCACAGGACAGGGCCGAGCGCCCGTAAGCCGGGCTTTTCATCCCGGTCTGAAGAAAGAGGGGAAGTATGAAAAACTGGAAACAGAGTGCCGAGCAGATTCTCACAACCGGTCCGGTCGTACCGGTAATCGTGGTGAATAAGCTGGAGCATGCGGTACCGATGGCGAAAGCGCTGGTCGCGGGCGGCGTGCGCGTGCTGGAAGTGACGCTGCGTACGCCGGTGGCGATGGACGCGCTGCGTGCGATGATCAAAGAGGTGCCGGAGGCGATTGTTGGCGCCGGTACGGTGATCAATACCCAGCAGCTACAGGAAGTGACCGAAGCGGGCGCGCAGTTTGTTATCAGCCCCGGCGTGACGGAGTCATTGCTGAAAGCGGCGACGGAAGGGCCGGTTCCATTGATCCCTGGCATCAGCACCGTTTCCGAACTGATGACCGGTATGGATTATGGCCTGCGCGAGTTTAAATTTTTCCCGGCAGAGGCCAACGGCGGCGTGAAAGCGCTACAGGCGATTGCGGGTCCGTTCCCACAGGTTCGCTTCTGCCCGACCGGCGGTATTTCACCCAACAATTACCGTGACTATCTGGCGTTGAAAAGCGTGCTCTGCATTGGTGGCTCCTGGCTGGTGCCGAATGACGCATTGGAAGCTGGCGACTGGGATCGTATTACCAGGCTGGCGCGCGAAGCGGTGGAAGGGGCGAAGTAACCAGAGATGCGGTGAGCCTGCTGCTCACCGCATAAGCGTTAACCCTGAACCGTGACCGCCGCTGCGCTGGCGATCGCGCGCGCAACGGCTTCATCGGTGGATTCACCGGTCGCCAGCGCCACGCCCAGACGGCGCGTTCCGGCGATTTCTGGCTTACCAAACAGGCGCAGCTGCAATCCGGCGCCCAGCGCCGCTTCAACATTAACAAACTGCACATTCTGGCTGGTGAGCTGCGGCAAAATCACCGCTGAGGCGGCCGGGCCATACTGGCGAATCCCGCCAACCGGCAGGCCGAGGAAAGCGCGCACGTGCAGGGCAAACTCAGAGAGATCCTGCGAAATCAGCGTGACCATGCCGGTATCATGCGGGCGCGGCGACACCTCGCTGAAAATGACCTCATCACCGCAGACAAACAGCTCAACGCCAAACAGACCGTAACCGCCCAGCGCTTTCACCACCTGCTGTGAAATCGCCTGGGCCCGCTCCAGCGCCAGCGCGCTCATCTGCTGCGGCTGCCAGGATTCTCGGTAATCGCCATCTTCCTGACGATGACCAATCGGCGCACAGAAGTGGATGCCGTCAACGGCGCTGATAGTCAGCAGCGTGATCTCAAAATCAAATTTTACTACGCCTTCCACAATCACTCGTCCGGCGCCAGCGCGGCCGCCCTGTTGGGCATACTCCCACGCCTGATCCAGCTGGCTGGCGCTACGGATAAAGCTCTGCCCCTTGCCGGAAGAACTCATCACCGGCTTGACGATGCAGGGAAAACCGATCGCTTCGGCGGCGGCAACGAAATTCTCTTTGCTGTCAGCAAAACGGTAGCTTGAGGTCGGCAGCGCCAGCTCTTCCGCCGCCAGACGGCGAATGCCTT
Source organism: Pantoea osteomyelitidis (assembly GCF_044342975.1). Taxonomy (NCBI): domain Bacteria; kingdom Pseudomonadati; phylum Pseudomonadota; class Gammaproteobacteria; order Enterobacterales; family Erwiniaceae; genus Pantoea; species Pantoea osteomyelitidis. The sequence continues at coordinate 1,319,586 of NZ_JBGFSN010000004.1, read as the reverse complement.
CACGGTTCATGGTCAGGCGCGCGGCGCGTGCGGTGGGCACGACACGCTGTCCCTGCTGCTCCAGCTCAACCAATTTTTCAGTGGCGATAGCTTCGATTTCCGGCACGACAAAATCGGGTTTTTCCTGAGCAATCAGGGCAGCCAGCGCATCGCCATCCAGCATATTAATCACATGGCTGCGATGGGCGACATGCATCGCAGGCGCATCGGCATAGCGATCCACGGCAATCACTTCCACACCGAGACGCTGGCATTCCAGCGCGACTTCCTTACCTAATTCACCTGAGCCTAACAGCATGACACGCGTTGCGGCAGGGCGCAGCGCAGTTCCGAGAGTCGTCATAAAATCACCTTAACAGTCAAAGAGCGCGCGCAGTATAAACGAAAACGTTTGCGTTCTCATCTTTTGCCCCTTTCTTCGCGGGTTTTCCTTACTTTTCCCGCTCTGACGCTTCTTGACGCCTGTTGCAGCAGGATAGAAAGCGGAAATGTTAAAGGAGTGAACAATGAATAACTGGCTGCAACAAATTCAGTCTGTTCTGACAAACCAGAGCGGAAGCGGTAAGCAAAATGGCGAAGCACTGGGCGGGATGCTCGCGCCTGGCGCGCTGGGTGGATTAGCAGGCATGTTGATTGCCAGTAAATCGACGCGCAATCTACTGACGAAATATGGCGGGAAAGCGCTGCTTGTTGGCGGCGGGCGTGAAAAATGAAGAGGAGGCGCTGGAACTCTATTTTCTCAGCTGTGCTGCCATTGATCCTGACCATTTTATGGAGCGTAGCTATCTCAGCGCCCTGGGAGACGCGTTGAAAATTCCTCAGGATGTGCGGGAGGGCATTGAACAGGATATCCGCCAGGAGAAAGCGCGTTTGCCCGCCGGAGAATAAGGTTTTTTTGCCACAGGGAGGTGGCATCAGGTCCGCTCATTTCTTGCTTACGCTTGGCTTAAAGGCCGGTAAATGCCACCCTTACAAGACGTTGTATTCAGGGAGACGAGCGTAATGAAAAAACCAACAGCAAAAAAAGTGCCTTACAGCATGACGCTGCATGGCGACACGCGTGTCGATAACTATTACTGGCTGCGTGATGATGAGCGTGAGAACAGCGAGGTGCTGGACTATCTTCATGCAGAGAATGAGTACGGTCAGAAGGTGATGACGTCGCAGCAGGCGCTGCAGGATCGGGTGCTGAAAGAGATTGTCGATCGCATCCCGCAGCGCGACCAGTCGGTGCCTTACAGTAAAAACGGCTACTGTTATCAGAGCCGTTACGACACCGGTAACGAATATGCCGCCTATTACCGCAAGCCGGATAATGCCGATCCCAACACCGAATGGCAGCTGTTGCTGGATGCCAACCAGCGCGCCTCCCATAGCGAGTTCTACACCATGGGCGCGCTGGATATCAGTCCCGATAACCGCATCATGGCGCTGGCGGAAGACTTTCTTTCACGTCGTCAGTACGGCATCCGCTTTCGCAATCTGGAAACCGGTAGCTGGTATCCGGAAGTGCTGAGCTGTGCCACCCCCAGCTTTGCCTGGGCAAACGATTCCCGCACCATCTATTACGTGCTAAAGCATCACAAAACGCTGCTTCCCTATCAGGTGTGGCGGCATGAATTGGGTACCTCTCAGGATGACGATGAGCTGGTTTATGAAGAAGAAGATGACACCTTTCACCTTAGCGTCCATAAAACCACCTCCGAACACTTTATTTTGATTGCGCTGTTCAGCACCACTACCAGCGAAATCATGTTAATTGACGCGGAATATCCCGATGCGCAGCCACAGGTGTTCTGTCCGCGTCGCAAAGATCACGAGTACAGTCTCGACCACTACGATCATCACTTCTATATCCGCTCCAATCGCGACGGCAAAAATTTTGGCCTCTACCGCAGCGCCTGGCTGGCGGAAAACCGCTGGGAAACCCTGGTGCCTGCGCGTGACCATGTGGTGATGGAGGATTTCCAGATTTTCCGCGACTGGCTGGTGATTGAAGAGCGCCAGCGTGGGCTCTCCAGCCTGCGACAAATTTGTCGCAAAACCGGCGAAGCCTATGGGATCGCCTTCGACGATCCTACCTATGTTACCTGGCTCGCCTATAACCCAACGCCAGAGAGCAACAAGCTGCGCTACGGCTACTCCTCCATGACGATGCCGACCACCATTTTTGAACTGGATATGGATAACGGCGAGCGGCGTATTCTGAAGCAGAGCCCGGTAAACGGCTTCAGCGCGGAGAATTATAAAAGCGAGCATCTGTGGATTAAAGTCAGCGACGGCACCGAAGTGCCCGTCTCGCTGGTCTATCATCGCCGCCATTATCAGCCGGGTAAAAACCCGATGCTGGTGTACGGCTATGGTGCTTATGGCAGCAGTATGGATGCCGATTTCAGCGCCAGCCGTCTCAGCCTGCTCGACCGTGGCTTTATCTATGCGCTGGTCCACGTGCGCGGCGGCGGCGAGCTGGGGCAGCAGTGGTATGACGGCGGTCGTCTGATGAACAAGATGAACAGCTTCACTGATTTTATCGACGTCACCAATGCGCTGGTGGAGCAGGGCTACGGCGATCCGCAACAGCTTTATGCCATGGGCGGCAGCGCCGGTGGCCTGCTGATGGGCGGGGTGATCAATATGGCGCCGGAGCGCTTTAAGGGCGTCATCGCGCAGGTGCCTTTTGTCGATGTGGTAACGACCATGCTGGACGAGAGCATTCCACTCACGACCGGGGAGTATGATGAGTGGGGAAACCCGGCTAACGAAGCTTATTACCACTATATCAAGCAGTACAGCCCGTTTGACAACGTGGAAGCCAAAGCCTATCCCCATATGCTGGTCACCACCGGCCTGCACGATTCTCAGGTGCAGTACTGGGAACCGGCGAAATGGGTGGCCAAACTGCGAGAGCTGAAAACCGACCAGAACTTGCTGCTGCTCTGTACCGACATGGATTCCGGGCACGGCGGGAAGTCAGGACGCTTTAAATCCTATGAAGGCGTGGCGCTTGAACTGACTTTCCTGATCGCGCTGACGCAGGGCAGCCTGCCTGGACACCATTACAACTGAATATCCTTGAGATATTTACGCAGCGCCTGCCGTAATGGCGGGCGTAAATCGCGTACGTTCTCCAGCATCCAGAGCAGATAGCGGGGATCTTTTTTGGCGATGGCCGCTACCGGCTGGCCGCGATACTTGCCAAAGGGCAGAATGTCGCCTTGCGCGGTGGCGGGCTGCGTGAGCGAGGCCATTTTGGCCGCATCCCAGCCGGAGGTTTCCATAATGCGAATCAGCAGAGCCGCGGTCACATAGCAGTCATACAGCGCGCGGTGGGCATGTAAATCCGCTGGCGGCGTCACCTCCAGTTTCAGGCTGTGACGCAGCGCCTGATTGCCATATTTGATGCCGGGCCAGAGCTGGCGGGCCAGCGTCATGGTACAGATCCATTCGCCCGGCATTTCCGGCAGCATGCGCCGATCAAAACTGGCGTTATGCGCCACGTACCAGGCGCTGCCGTGATAGCGGCCAATCGCTTCTTCAATCGTGGGTTTGCCCACGACCATCGCTTCGGTAATGCGATGTACGGCCATAGCCTGGCGGCTGATAGGACGATCGGGCAGGATCAGATCGCTCATCGGATTGACGATCTGCCCGTCAATCACATCTACCGACGCCACTTCCACCACGCCGCCCTGTAATCCGCAGGTTTCGGTATCGATCACGCGTAACATAGATTATTTCTGCTTGGGTTCATAAGGCAGGCGAGAGAAGGCGAGGGAAGCCTGGCGATAGTGCATCAGACGCTGGCGAAACCAGTCGCGCAACGCTTCCGGCTGCTCTCTTTCGACAATCTCCGCCACCACCGGCATATTGTAGCGCTCTTTAAACGCCACGCCCGCTGCGGCCAATTCCACATTTACTTTATCTTTCTCTTCTTGCGACAGCAGGGCAAGGTTTTGACTCATGCTTTTCTCCTGATTACCTGGGGCAAAAGTAATGTTTTCCCCCGCGCGGATCAAGGGGTATGAATCGCACCCAGAGTCTCGACACCTTTTCAGCGGCGGCGTATCCTTGCGCCACGTTTGCAGCTTCTGCTGCAGTGATAAGGATGCTCCGATGAAGAAAACCGCGTTTTCCCGCGTTCTCGCCTCGTTGTTTGTGGCGTCAGCGCTGCTGGTCAGTGACTCTGCGTTGGCACATGCCCACCTGAAAACCCAGTACCCCGCCGCCAAAGCCATGATGGAAACGTCGCCGCAGGCCCTGACGCTGACTTTCAGTGAAGATGTCGAGCCGGCATTCAGCGGCGTTGATATTCTCAATGCGCAGCAGCAGCCAATGCCCACCGCGAAAGTGCAGCGCAATGGTCGTCAGCATAACCAGCTGATCGTCCCGCTGACTCAGCCGCTGCCTTCCGGCAATTATCAGGTGAACTGGCATGTGCTCTCGGTAGATGGCCATAAAACCAAAGGAAACTACGATTTCAGCGTGAAGTGATGATCCTTAGCACAATCTGGATCCTGCTGCGCGCCATACATTTCGCCGCCGTGATGTTATTAACAGGCAGCGCTTTCTATACAGCTCTGTTGGCTCCGGCCCGTTACCGCAACAGGCTGGCGCAGCGGCTGGCAGCAATAATGCGCAGCAGCGCAATTGCGGCACTGCTGAGCGCGCTGGCGATGCTGGCGGCGCAGACCGGTTTAATGAGCGGCGACTGGCGCAATGTTGCCGATGCGGATATCTGGCAGGCGGTGTTGCAGACCCGCTTTGGCACCGTCTGGCGCTGGCAAATTCTGTTTGCCTGCGCCGCCACGCTGAGCGTGATAAAACAGAACCGTTTGCGTCAGCAGCTGTTATTGCTCACCGGCCTGCTGCAGCTTATCGGCATGGCTTTCGTCGGTCATGCCGCCATGCGCGACGGCTGGCCGGGCTTGTTTCAGCAAATCAACCAGGCGTTACATCTCACGGCGGCCGCTTTCTGGGCTGGCGGACTGTTGCCGCTGCTGATGCTGATGGCGGAAGCGCGCAACATCGATCGGCGCACCGACGCGATTCGCGCCATGATGCGTTTTTCCCGCTATGGCCATCTGGCGGTTGCGCTGACCTTGTTGACCGGCGTTATCAACAGCCTGCTGATAGTGGGATGGCCGTTGCCGGCGGGCCAGTCGCTCTACAGCACGCTGCTGCTGTGGAAGATCGCGCTGGTGGCGTTTATGGTATTGATCGCATTGATTAATCGTTACTGGCTGGTGCCGCGTTTCCGTCTTGCCGGCGCGGGCGCGCAACGGCAATTTATTCGCATGACGCAGCTGGAGCTGCTGTTAGCGAGCTGTGTTATCGGACTGGTCAGCCTGTTTGCGACGCTGTCGCCAGCCTGAATAGTCAATTTGTTCTTGATCGAATCAGAAGGTGTTTATTTTGATGAAAAAAGTGATCCCCGCACTCCTGTTGTTAACCGCCTGCGGCAATGCGCTGGCGGCACAAATCATTACCGTCAGCCGTTTCGAAATAGGCAAGGAGAAATGGGCGTTTAACCGCGAAGAGGTGATGCTCACCTGCGAAAAAGATGGCTCGTTGTTTGCTATAAATCCCAGCACACTGATGCAATATCCGCTGAACGATAAAGCGGATGCGCGTATGAAGGCGAAGCAGGTCAATGCACAGCCGATTAGCGTGATCCAGATTGACGATAAAGATCATCCGGGCCAGAAGATGAGCTTACAGCCCTTTGTTGAACGCGCGCAGGCGCTTTGCGGCCAGTAATCGCTTCGCTTTTTTGTCGGAGCGCAGTTCCGCGTGGCTGCGCTCGCTGTCACAGATTTCTGCAAGAACGATCACAGAGTGAGCAGCTTTTCTGAGCGCCGAAAGGGGTTAGCTGGAAAATCTGCTGCTCTGTTCTACCCTTAAAATGCAAGGCGATATCGCCTGCATTAATGCCAACTTTTAGCGCACGGCTCTCAAAGAGCCATTTCCCTGGACCGAATATAGGAATCGTATTCGGTCTTTTTTTATGCGGTTGTTTTATATAAATAGTTATCCGCCAGTTATCAATTTTCAGAAATGATCCCGAAAACATCCTGTCCAATTCTGTTAAGGACTTGCATATTTGGCCGCAAAAGGTTTTCACATAAGGCGCAATGGCGCGTGAAACTGATGATGCTCTCTGGCAGAAATCCTTATGTAAAAGATGCTAACCCCGTATCCGCAGGTTGGCGGCTATCGACAGATACACCGGATTAAAAGTCATTTATCTTTCAAATGTTTTCAGGGGATTGAATTACTTGCTGTGTTTAAAGCGAAGCCGGGTAAAGAGGATGCGCTGTGTAAAGCCACGCTTGATGCTGTAGCGCCAACCCGTAATGAAAACGTGTACGGACTCAGGCCATTTAACTTCACTTTGATGTGTTCATGGTTGTTGTAACAGGGATATGCATCGCTGCCTCTTTTGATTTGCCTGAACCATTAACGATTCAGGCAATATCACCGCTAACCCTCTACTTCAATTCTGGCCAGGCCACCACGGGAATGCCGTTCAGTTTGGGTTGTGCAAACAGCGATCCCTGGAAATTAAAAATCCCGGCCGCCTCAAGCCACATCCACTCTTCAGGCTTCTCTACACCCTCTGCAATCACGGTGATTTTCATTGAAGAACAGCACTTGATGATCGCGTGAACGATAGCCTGTTTCGGACCGCTTTTATGCACATCGCAAATAATATTACGGTCAATTTTGATTTTATCGGGCTGGAAACGCGTCAGGAGCAGCAGACCCGCGGAGCCGGCACCAAAATCATCAATAGCCAGGCTGATCCCCGCCGCTTTCAACTGCTTGATGGCGGATTCGAACTCGTCGATGCGGGAAATTACTTCATTCTCTGTAACTTCAACCACGACCTGTTCAGGCACCAGACCGTTTGCCTGAATCTCCTGCAGCAGGAAGCTTACCGCATCAGGGACCATGACCAGCGACATAGGAAACAGTTTTATCGACAGCGTCAGTTCCTGTATGCCCAGATCTTTTGCCAGCGCAAAGGCCAACTTTTTCGATTTCAGATCGGCCTGGTAAATTTCATCGCCGGGAAAACGATTGAGATAGTTCTGTGGCGAATCGCCATTTGCACTGCGCATCAGGGCTTCAAGCGAGACAATCCGCCGCGAAAAGGGATCGATAATCGGCTGAAAGGCAAAACTGTAATCGCCGGAAGGGGGCAGGGCAGTATCGTCTTTCGACTGCACGTCTTCGTCCATGATGAAGTCCCAGGCATTTGCCGGCGGGATTTCAAAATAGTTTTCTTTTTCTCCCGCTTCAACGAAGGTGCGAAGAAACTGAAGCGCTCTGTCATCATAGGTCAGCTGATATTTTGACGTGCCTTTATCAAGCACCGCCTGAAGAACGGAATCCTTGTCATATTCTCTCAGATCGAAAAGTTCCATCCCCACGTTACCGAACCGCCGGGATGGTGCATAATCGCGCATCAGTTCCACCAGATTATGATGGCGGCGATCTCTACATATACCGTCATAAATCGAGATAACAGCCTCTTCCGGGCCTTCCAGCACCTGAAAAAAATGGGTTCCGTTGAAAAGCAAAATGCCGGTAACGTTAAATAACTCGTTGTTCTTATTGGCCTTGACGGCTAAATCTTCTAGTGTTTTTACCGGAACGTCATCAGAAAGATGGCTGCGATAGATGATTGTCGACAACATGGCGTATTCCCGATTTTTTGCTTTTGTGACGCATACATTAACAGAAGTTTTTATGCTGTTGTGCAGATCTGTCCTGATATCGGCGCGATGGTTTTATTTCTGCTTTCTCAGGCGTTCTGATGCAAACCAACCTGGTGGTTGGCAAAACAGGCAGACAGCAACAGCCGACAGCGCGAAAATCATTAATCCTGGTGACGCAATCTTGCCCCGGCGTCAGGGGTTCGCGTGCTTCCCCGGATAATCAGTTTGCCTTTCAGTTTATGCTGTACAGGCAGCGTCGCTGAGTTTTCAAGCTGCATCGTCAGAACAGACATCGCCTGTGAAATCATGTCTGGCAGGGGTTGTATCCAGGTGGTGAGATTGAACTGCGGCCAGCTTGCCATGGCGATATCATCAAATCCCACGACAGAAATATCCTTGCCCGGCTGTAGCTTCATCTCACCAGCCACCACGTTCAGGGCACCGATGGCGATCATATCGTTGGCGCAGAAGATCGCATCAGGGGGAGCGGAACAGGACATCAGCTCTCTCGTGGCCGCCATCGCGGCGTCAACAGACCAGGAGCCGCCAGCAGATTGCGTCGTGAATCCTCTCTCACGTAAGCGGGAAGTGAAGCCCGTTTCCCGATCCCGACTGGTGGAGGAACTTTCCCGTCCGGCGATAAAGGCCATCCGCGTATGTCCACCCGCAATAAGAAAATCGGCGATGGCTTCGCTGGCGGCGATATTGTCACTGGTTACGCTGGATACCGAATCACTGTCGTTTCTGCGGTTCAGCAGCAGCACAGGAAGCCCCGCCTCCTGACACTCCTGCGCAAAGTGGGAGGAAAGGCTGCTGGAAACCAGCACCAGCGCTTCAACACGATGACGCAGGATCTCTTCCAGCAGCGGATCGGTATCATCATCCTGACCCATTGAGAAAAGCAGAACGCGATAGCCAATGGCGTTTAGCTCTCTGGAAAGCGCATCCAGCACCGCTGAAAAAAAGGGGTTTACCAGACCGGGAACCACGACGCCGACCAGATTTGAGCGACGGGTAATCAGCGAGCGGGCGATAAAGCTGGGGCGATAGCCCAACTCCGCAGCGGCCTGACGCACCTTTTCACGCGTCGCCGGGGAGATTTTACCGCCTTCGGTGAAGGCTCTGGAAACCGCCGACTGGGATACGCCTGCCAGCCTGGCAACATCGTAGCTGGTAACCGGACGTTTAACCGAACCTGTCATCAAATCCCTCCGACAATGATTTTTGCGCAGGCCATTATGCAGCATGAAGTGCTGAAGTCACGAATTTTGCGATCCATGTTGCATTCGAATGCATTCATGGTTCACGACCGCGTTTTTTTGCGCCAGGATAGCAGTGAATTCGAATGCATTAACATTTTCGTGACATTTATGCGAGGTAGTGAAAATGGCGGTATGGTTGAAACGTGGTGCGGCTCCGGAAGAAGTTAAAGAGAAAGACAAGGCTGTACGCGAGACGGTAGAGCAGATTCTGGCTGACGTGGAGAGCAGGGGAGACGCGGCGGTTCGCGAGCTTTCGCTGAAATTCGATAAGCTGGATCGTGAAAATTATCGTCTGAGCGAAGAGGAGATTGCTGAGTGTTATGCTCAGCTTTCCGAGCGCGACATCAGCGACATTCGCTTTGCGCAGGAGCAGGTTCGCAACTTTGCGCAACATCAGCGTGACAGCATGAAAGATGTGGAAGTGGAAACCTTGCCTGGCGTGATTCTGGGCCACAAGCATATTCCTGTCAGCGCCGCGGGCTGCTACGTGCCGGGCGGTAAGTATCCTCTGCTGGCCTCGGCCCATATGTCGATCATTACCGCCAAGGTGGCCGGCGTGCCGCGCGTGATAACCTGCGCTCCGCCGTTTAATGGCAAACCGGCGCCAGCTATTGTGGTCGCCCAGCATATGGCGGGTGCCGATGAGATTTACTGTCTCGGCGGTATTCAGGCGGTAGCTGCGATGGCGGTGGGCACGGAAAGCATTGCGCCGGTAGATATGCTGGTCGGTCCCGGTAACGCGTTCGTCGCCGAAGCCAAGCGTCAGCTTTTCGGACGGGTAGGGATTGATCTCTTTGCCGGTCCGACGGAAACCCTGGTCATCGCCGATGAGAGCGTAGACGGCGAGATCTGCGCCACCGACCTGCTGGGACAGGCTGAGCACGGCCCCGATTCGCCAGCCATTCTGCTGACCACTTCTGAGCAGCTTGCGCGCGACACCCTGGCTGAAATTGAACGACTGTTGCAAATTCTCCCCACTGCGCCGGTGGCAAGCCAGTCATGGGCGAGATATGGCGAAGTGATCGTTGCGGAAAATGATGACGAGATGTTGAAAATCGCCAATGAGCTGGCGTTCGAGCATGTTCAGGTGATGACGCAGAATCCCGACTGGTTCCTTGAAAAAATGCAGAATTTCGGCGCGCTTTTCCTTGGACCGCGCACCAACGTGGCCTACGGCGACAAAGCGATCGGCACCAACCATACGCTGCCGACGAAAAAAGCCGCCCGTTATACCGGTGGACTTTGGGTAGGTAAATTCCTGAAAACCTGTACCTGGCAAAAGGTATTGACCGACGAAGCCTCTGTCCGTGTCGGAGAATACTGTTCGCGTCTCTGCGCACTGGAAGGGTTCAGTGGTCACGGTGAGCAGGCTAACATTCGCGTGCGCCGCTACGGCCATAAAGATGTGCCCTATGCAGGTATCCCTGAATAACCCATAAAAACAAATAACGGGAGACCGGCATGCGTCTCCCGCCAGAACATTGGCGTTTGTGATTCGACGGAAAGAGACAAACGCTACTCTGACGGATTTCCCCTATGGACGTGTTGATTGCTCTTCTGGCTCTCGGGCTGTTGATGTTTGCCGCCTATCGCGGCTACAGCGTCATTCTGTTCGCGCCGATTGCCGCAATGGGCGCGGTTTTGCTCACGCAGCCTTCGGCAGTTGCCCCTGTTTTCAGCGATATCTTTATGGATAAGATGGTGGGGTTTGTAAAACTCTACTTTCCTGTGTTTTTGCTGGGCGCGGTATTCGGTAAGCTCATTGAGTTCTCGGGATTTTCCCGATCGATTGTCAGTGCCGTGACCCGCATTATCGGCAAGGATAAAGCCATACCGGTTATTATCTTTGTCTGCGCACTATTGACCTATGGCGGCGTTTCCCTGTTTGTGGTGGTTTTTGCCGTCTATCCCTTTGCGGCAGAGATGTTTCGTCAGAGCAATATCCCGAAACGCCTGATGCCAGCCACCATCGCGCTGGGCGCTTTTACCTTTACCATGGATGCGCTGCCTGGCTCGCCGCAGATCCAGAACATCATCCCCACCACCTTTTACGGCACCACCTCCTGGGCGGCGCCCTGGCTCGGCGTGCTGGGTTCTGCATTCGTCGCGGGCGGCGGCATGATTTATCTCAGCTGGCTACGCGCCAAAGCCACACGACGCGGCGAAGAGTATGGCAAAAACCTGCACAATGAGCCTGACACTCCCGACAACCTGAACCTGCCAAACCCGGTGATCTCCATTTCGCCGTTACTGGTTGTGGGCATCGCCAACCTGCTGTTCACCTGGGCAATCCCTCACGGCTACGGCCCGAGTTTCCTGATTGATCTGCCCGGCCTGAAAGCGCCGATGACCAGCGATGTCAAAAAGATGATTGCGATCTGGGCGGTAATGGCGGCGCTGCTCTGCGGCATCCTGACTATTTTCATCTTTTCATGGCGTACCCTGAAAGGAAAACTGGCCGACGGCAGCAGGGCGGCGGTAGGCGGAGCGATGCTGGCGGCGCTGAATACCGCGTCAGAATATGGGTTTGGCGGCGTTATCGCGGCGCTGCCGGGATTTGTGCATGTCGCCGACGCTCTGAAAGCTATTCCCAATCCGTTGCTCAACCAGGCGATTACCATCAATATTCTGTCGGGTATTACCGGTTCCTCCTCCGGCGGGATGAGTATTGCGCTGGCGGCGATGGCGGATCGCTTTAAAGAGCTGGCGGAAACCGCAGGCATCCCGCTGGAAGTGATGCATCGCGTGGCTTCGATGGCGGCGGGCGGCATGGATACGCTTCCGCATAATGGCGCAATCATTACCCTGCTGGCCGTCACCGGGCTGACCCATCGTGAGGCCTATAAACCCATCCTGGGCATTACCCTGTTTAAAGTGCTGGGGGCCTTTTTTGTGATTGGTGTTTACTACCTCACCGGTATTGTGTAACAGCAAACAGGCATAGCGCGGACCTTCAGGCAACAAAAGTCGTCTGAAGGTCCGCAGGCTCAGAACGGGCATTTTGCAGGCGCGCGTTAGCGATCAACAGACAAAAAAAACCGCATACATACAGAACGGGTCAGTTCTGAGAATGCGGCGAAAGTTTCCTCATGATTTTCAGGCAGAGCCTGAACCAAGAATATAAAATATATCTTGAGAAAAATCTCTCCAATTTTCCACAATTTACAGCACATCAAAAACGCGGCATTGCCTTTACATCCAGCTATTTTCTCAGTTTTTGGCCTGCTTTGACGGTATGACATGGACGCGCTTTCTCTGCACTACAGAAAGCATCGGCCGCGTCGAAAACGGCGATCGGCCGATGGCTATGCGCAAAATGCCTGGAGGCGAGGCTTAAAGCATCTTCATGGATTAACGGCTGACCGATCTGGCTCTGGCAGGATGATTTTTCCACTGTGCAGAGAAGTCAGGCAGAGTTGATCGGCAGTACGTCACAGCTTTTTGGCTTACCCAAACGTAAATTGTTCTGGATCAATGTCCTCGTTGCGTTCCGCTATTACCCTAATGAAAAATCATTCAACGTATCAGCCGTTCGCTTTTTCTGAGAGGTATGATTATGTCATCGAAGCTTTCACTCACTCTGTTTATCTTGATCTGGCTGGCTTATGTGCTGTTTGCCGGCTCCTATTATTTCAACACCTTTACGCTTTTTACCAGATAGCCTTCCATACCTGACGGCAGCGTTTTTGGATAAATACGCTGCCGTTTCAGCGATCTGCCTGGTGCCGATTTTCGTTCTGTGACTTCTGCTCAGTCAGAATCTCCCGGTAACCCATTCATCCCGCTGCGCTTTTTGCATTTACCCGCAAACAAAAGTGAGCTAATGCAAGTACTAACTATCGATACAGAAGGCGCTTAAAGGCGCATCGCTTGTAAACGTGGCGGCCAGGTTAACCGTGGAATAAGAGGTCAGATGAGGTGTTTAATGACCGATAGAAAAATTCTGCAGCGGGCAGTATATCGTCAGTAAAATTTTACCGAACGGTCTGCATTATGAGGTTGAGCGTATGAGCAACATTTACTATCTCCGGCCCGGTTGTGAGGTCATCCCGGTCACGGAGATTGATGCATTAGTGGAAGATTTGCAGGAAATCGCGGTGAAATATCATGACTTTAACAGCCTGCCAGCGATCATTCGCAAATGTCTTGTCGACTCGCTGACAAACAGGAATGGAGATAACCCCTGTTTGCAAAAAAGAGAGCCTTATTCATAAACGCCTCCTGAAATCAATCGGATCTATACAGGGTTATCCTGTGCGGCAGCGCGCACCAGAGGCCTTTTGCAAATAATCTGACGGGCGTCAGCCCACTACCAGCATGTGCACCAGCCGGGCAAGAGACTCCAGCAATAGCAGACTGCCAATAAAAAGCACCACCAGCATTCTGAGAAACTGTTTCCGGCTGTTCATTACTCCTCCGCTGATAAATTTCGCCTGGCTATACTCTAGTTTTGTTTTATTAAATCTCAAATCAACCGACTGTATGGATGCGTTACATGCTCTATCAGTATCTGAATGGCGAAAACTGGCGACACATCTGGGTGGTGGGCGATCTGCATGGCTGTCGCAGCCAGCTTGACGCGCTGTTGCTGGCGCATGGCTTCGATAAGCAGCAGGATCTGCTGGTAGCGGTAGGCGATCTTATCGATCGTGGGCCGGACAGCCTTGGCTGTCTGCAACTGCTGCAAGAACCGTGGTTTCGCAGTGTGCGGGGAAATCATGAAGAGATGGCGCTGGATGCGCTGGCGGGACATGAGCCGATGAGATGGGTCATGAACGGCGGCGCCTGGTTCTGGCAGCTGAAAGGCGTGGCGCTGATTAGCGCGCGCCACGCGCTCAAGCGCTGCGAAGAGATGCCGCTGGTGTTGCATTTGCAGCTAAGCAGCGGCATCGTTGTTGTGGCGCATGCTGATTATCCATCCGATCACTATGCCTGGGGACAGGAAGTGGACTGGCATCGCGTGATCTGGAATCGCGAGCGCATCACCCGCTACCAGCAGGGCGATCGGGAAGAGATTACCGGCGCGGACGCCTTCTTTTTTGGCCATACGCCGCTGGAAAAGCAGTTTGACGTGGCCAACCAGCACTATATCGATACCGGCGCAGTATTCGGCAACCGGCTGACCATGGTGCAGGTGCAATAAGCGATTTAGCGGAACAGCCTGCCGTCACGCACCAGCTCGCGCGGGTAGCTGTTTTTCAGGCGCGTACCGACCTTTTTCGCCAGCCCGAGCGGCTGCTGCCGAAAGGTGACTAGCGCTTCATCCCGAGACGGCAACGCGTGCGGATAGACATCCCGACCGCGATACCACTCCTCTGCATCGGCTTCATTCAGCTCAAACGCCAGCTTCTCATCGGGCCGCGCCAGCGCAATCACCGCTTCATGCTGCCAGCGATAGCCTTTGGCGAAGGTTTCCGCCAGCTTCAGGCCAATGCGTGAAAAGCGTACCTTGCCCAGCATCGGCTCCACGGCGGCCGGGAAAAGCCAAATCTCTTTATCACGCTGCCAGAGCGTCAGGTTGCTCTCCCACACCAGGCTGACCGCGGCGGCGGCCTGCGCGATTTCTGCGCTCAGTTTGCGGCTGACCGGTGTAAAAGGAAACTTGCCGACCTTGTAACCGGGAGCGGGCAGCGGCGCCACCGAGGCGGTTTTATGCAGGCGCGCGACAAAAAAACCTTCGCTGTCAAAAATATGCGGGAAAACATGCAAAAAGCCTTCCGGCGTCAGCGCCTGCTGCGCACCGGCAAAAAGTCCTTCGAGCGGGTTGATGCTGACGGCATCAGGGTAACGCTCCAGCAGCCAGGCGATGACGTCCTGATTCTCTATGCGATTTAGCGTACAGGTGGAGTAAACCAACGTGCCGCCCGGCTTCAGCGCATGAAAGGCGTTATCGATCAGCTCGCGCTGCGTAGCGGCGATCGCCGCAGTGCTTTCCAGCGTCCAGTTGCGCAGCGCATCCGCATCTTTACGGATAACCCCTTCACCCGAGCAGGGCGCATCAAGCAGAATCGCTTCAAACTGTTCCGGCAGGGCGGCGCCAAACACGCGACCGTCGAAGTGGGTCAGCGCACTGTTGCTCACGCCGCAGCGGCTGATATTGGCATGCAGCACCTTTACCCGGCTGGATGAAAACTCATTCGCCAGAATCACGCCGCCGTTATTCATACGCGCAGCCATCTGGGTGGTTTTGGAACCCGGTGCGGCCGCCATATCCATCACGGTCATGGCATCGGGCGCGGCAGCAAACAATGCGCTCACCGGCAACATCGAGCTGGCTTCCTGAATATAAAACAGGCCGCTCAGGTGTTCTGCGATGCTGCCCAGCGGCAGAGATTCATCGTCGCGATCGATCCAGAAACCTTCGGCACACCAGGGGATCGGCGTTAAGCGCCAGCCGTAATGGGCGGTTTGAGCAAGAAAATCGGCGACGCTGATTTTCAGAGTATTGACGCGCAGACTGCGGCGCAGCGGCTGCTGACTGATGGCGAGAAATCGGTTGAGATCGGCGTCATCCGGCAGCATGTCGCGCATTAAGGCCAGAAAATCAGCGGGAAAAAGGGAAGAGGAATCCGACACGGGGAGATATCCAGTAAACGCAAAGCGGGAAGTGTACCACGCTAATGAAAAACGGGCAGCCAGGCTGCCCGTTTCGCTTAAGATTGAGGCGGCTGTGGAATCGCCGTACCCCAGTTGCGCCACTCTTTCGGCATTTCGTCCTGCAACAGGAAATGCTTGTTGGGCGTCGCTTGCGGCGCCAGCGGCACGGTCGGCGGCGTGGCGAACTGAATACCGCCGCGAATGAACTGCTGGAAGGTGCCGGTTTTCACCACGCCGCCAATCAGGCCGAAATCGAGGTTATAGCCGGAAGCCAGCCAGAACACCGAGTTGTTCCGCACCAGATGCTGATATCTTTTGCTGATGCGCAGGGCGATCTGCACGCGATCGGCCATGGTACCGAGCGAGGTGCCGGTCACGGTCCCGACCTCCACGCCGCGGAACAACACCGGCGTGCCGACAGAAAGCGAACCTGCTTCGCTGGCATCAACATAAATGTTAAGCCCGTTCAGGTAGCGCGAATCGGTAATGGTCGATTCCTGCAATTCAAACATGCGTGACGGGCGGCCAGTGCCGGGATCGACATTGACATAAGGCTGCAGCAGCGTCTCCAGATGGTTCACGCCAGCAGCGGAAATTTCCGGCGAGACCACGGAAAAACGGCTACCGTTGCGGGCAAAATCCTGCTCATATTCAGGATAAAGCACCGCTTTTGCCACCACCTGATTTTTATCCTGACTCAGCGCCAGCGATTCAATCTGGCCGATATTGATCCCCAGATAGCGAATCGGCATACCGGCGGAGAGCTTGCTGCCGTCATAGGTATGCAGGGTAATCTGGCTGCCTACCGCGCGCGCGGCGGTTTCTGACGGATAGAGCACCCGTTTCGCACCCTTCGCCAGCTGCGCGCCCGGCATGTTGTCGAAGCTGATGGCGCCTTTCAGCGCCCGATTCAGCGGCGAAGCCTGCACCGACAGTCCGCCGCCGTTCAGCTGCACTTTCGCGCCGCCTTCAGCCCAAAACACGCTTTCCGGGGTCAGCAGCTTGCGGTATTCCGGCTTGATATGTACTGCCACCTCAAACGCGTTGGGGCGCGGCGTGACGTCGACAATCTCACCAACCTGGAACTTACGGTAGAGCACCACCGATCCGGCCTGGATATCCGGCAGGCTGCTGGCCGTCAGGGTTAAGGTGGTGGAGGGACTATCGCCGATAATGCCTTCCTCCGCTTTTTCTGCATCGGCATAAAGCGGATAGAACGGCTTCACGTTGCCCTGTTTGCCTGGCTCCAGACGAATGCCGCCATCGACCCATTCACGGGCGCTGGCGCCCAGCACCTGCATGCCGTCGAGGCCAAATTTTACATCCAGTCGACTGTTAACGATAAATTTACTGTCGGCATGCACCAGCTGGCGATATTCCGGATTGACCGCCACCACAAAATTCACCCCTTTTTCATCAAGTCGGCGCTCCATTACCTGACCAATCTGCATGCCATAAAGCATCAGCGGCTGACCGGCATCAATGCCATAACTTTCAGGCGCGGTGAGCTTCACCGTTAGCACGTCAGGTTTCTGTAGCAGCGACTCATCGGCCGCCAGCACGGTGAAATGGTTCTGCGGCTGGCCTTCGCCAGGGATCAGCTCAAACGTATTGCCGGTCAGCAAGCCGCTGATATTGGGCGTCGTCAGACTCACTTTCGGGCTGCGCATCTCAATGCGGGTATTGCTGCGCATCAGGCTGACGACCGAAGGGTTGATGGTGAGTTCACCGGTGACTTTGCCACCGTCGTTCAGGTTCAGTTTGGTCAGCGTGCCGACCTCCAGCCCCTGGTACATTAACGGCGTGCGGCCCGCCTTGAGGTTATCGCCGTTGGGCAAGTTGAGCGTAATCAGTACGCCGCGCTGGCTGTGCGCTAAATCGGGATAGAGGCTGAAGTTTTGCTCGCTGGTGGCCTGTTCGCCGTTTTCCGGCGAATCAAAGGCGACAGCGCCGTTAACCAGCGCCGCCAGGCTCTCCAGCTCCACTTTGGCGCCGCTCAGGCTGACGTCGGCATTCACGCCGGAAACGTTCCAGAAACGGCTCTGCTTTTTCACCAGGTTGGTAAAGCGACGCTCAATCAGCACGTCGATAGTGACGCCGTCACTGCCATTGTTGAGGCTGAAATCATAGACGCGACCCACCGGAATTTTGCGGTAATAGACCAGCGAACCGGTGCTGAGCGAGCCGAGATCGGGTGCATGCAGATGAATCAACAACTCCCCGGTATTGACGCGGTATTTGGGCTGGGTATCCAGCGCGGTAAAATTCTCGCGCGGCTTACCGTCGCCGGGCATCATGCCGATGTAGTTGCCGCCCACCAGCGCATCCAGGCCCGATACGCCTGCCAGCGACGCTTTCGGCGTCACCAGCCAGAATTTGGTATTGTCGCGCAGCGCATCTTTCATATCGCTTTTAATGCTGGCTTTGATCTGAATGGCGCGGTAATCGTCGCTCAGATTAATCCCCTGCACTGTGCCGACTTCAACCCCCTGATAACGAATCGGCGTGCGTCCCGGCACGATCCCGTCAGCCGTCTGGAAATTGATGGTAACGGTGGTTCCCCGCTCCTGATAATTGGTCCAGAGTAGCCAGCCGGCAATCAGCAGGGCTATCAGCGGCAATAACCAGAATGGAGAGATCCTGCGCTTGTTTCGCACGATAGCGCTAGTCGGTGTAGTCGGCGTTTCCTGTTGCATGTGCATCCCAGATCAGGCGGCTATCCAGCCACTCAACGGCCATAATGGTCAGGATCACTGCCGACCCAAAATAGAAGGCGGCAGGTCCCATGGTAAAAGCCAGTAGCTGGTCACGATTCACCAGCGACATGGTTAACGAAATCACAAACAGATCGAGCATCGACCAGCGGCCCACCCAGCTCACCAGGCGCAGCAGGCGAATGCGTGTTTTTAATCCCTGTTCGCACTTAAAGTGAATGCTGAGCAGCAGGGTCAGCATGACCAGCACTTTGGTGAAGGGCACCAGAATACTGGCGATAAATACCACCGCCGCGACCGGAATATTGCCGGAGGCGAGCGAGAGAATGCCGGAGAAAATGGTATCTTCCTGGCGCGCGCCATTGAGGTAAATCACCGAAATCGGCAGCAGATTGGCGGGAATGAGCAGCACGATCGAGGCGATCAGCGCCGCCCAGGATTTTTGCAGGCTGTGACGGCGACGAAACCAGAGCGGCGTGTGGCAGCGCGGGCAGCGGCCGCGGCTGTCCGGCAATCCGGTATGATGGCAGTTAAGACAGACGCGAAACTTTTCCGGCGACACGTTAGGGAGCGGCTGCGGATAAAAACGGAGCCAGAGCTGCTCCATATTAAGATGGATCAGCGTCAACAGGCTGAGAAGTGCCAGCATCACGTAGGCAACCAGACCATAGCCCACTTCGAGCGTGGCGTAATCCTGCACCTTGATTGACGCAACGGCGATGCCGACCAGATAAATATCAAGCATCACCCACTCTTTCAGCCGTTCGAGCAACAGCAGCACCGGGCGCAGATTCATCCCAAGATGGCGGCCTATCCAGAGATAGCCGATGGCGACGATAAGTGTTACGGGCGCGCCGATGGTGCAGAAGGCCACCATCGAGGCGGTGATGATATCCCCTTGTTGCGTCATCTGAATGATGCCTTCCAGCAGGCTGGCGTTGATACGCATTCCTAACAAACGGATATCCACCAACGGCAGCGAAAAAGCAAAGGGCATCAGCACCAACAGGGTAACGGCCATCGCCGTGAGCCGTGTCATCGACCAGTCGCGTCCGCTGATGATTTGCGCGTAACAGCGTGGGCAATGTGCCGCCTGGTGCGTTTTAACATCCGGTAAGGAAAAAAGGGTATCGCATTGCGGACAACGCTGATAACGTGCGTGGGGCAACGCCTGGCTGATAGCGTGTATTTTCATAGGGTGATGCAATATTGGCCCATTTTTACGTTATAAGTCCTGGCATCCGACTGGCAATGGAATAACAGGGCGTCATCTACCGGAAAATTCCGGCGCGACGTCAGTTTTCCGATCCACAAGATGTTAAGGGTATAGTAACTAATAGAATGATTCACCTTGTGGCCCTGGATATTTAGTGCTTATTTTAACGAGCGACGGGACAACGCGTCCTTGCTGTTAATGGTTATGGTTAAACAATGAACAAAAAAGCTTTTTATGAAGATTTAAACCGCGATATGCGCGCTTTACTGGCTGGTGAAACCTCTTTCCTCGCAGCGCTGGGTAATTGTAGTGCACTCCTGTATGAACGTCTTGAAGGCGTAAACTGGGCGGGCTTTTATCTGTTGACCGAGCCGAAAACGCTGGTGCTGGGGCCTTTTCAGGGAAAAATTGCCTGCGTGCGTATTCCGGTGGGCAAGGGCGTATGCGGCACGGCGGTTGCGGAAGAGAAAGTGCAGCGCGTTGACGACGTGCATGCGTTTCCTGGCCATATCGCCTGCGATGCCGCCAGTAACGCAGAAATTGTGATTCCGCTGAAAGTGAACGGCGTTGTGGTGGGCGTGCTGGATATCGACAGCACTGTGTATAATCGCTTCGACAGCGATGACGAAGCCGGGCTGGTCACTATTACTGATGGGCTTTGTGAAGTGCTTGCGCACAGCGAAATTGAAAAATTTCTTCAGCTGATGCGCAGCTAATCGACTGGATCACATGGCATTTAGCGATGTTGTCATTATAATGTCGCCTGTTCATGCCTGCACTGGTCGGCAAACCCGTTGTAATCAGGAAATTTCATGGAAAATCAACCTAAGTTGAACAGCAGTAAAGAAGTCATCGCCTTTCTGGCGGAACGTTTTCCTCACTGCTTTAGCGCCGAGGGTGAAGCGCGCCCGCTTAAAATCGGTATCTTTCAGGATCTCGTCGAGCGCGTTCAGGGCGAAATGAGTTTGAGCAAAACGCAGCTGCGTTCCGCTTTACGCCTCTATACCTCAAGCTGGCGT
Source organism: Pantoea osteomyelitidis (assembly GCF_044342975.1). Taxonomy (NCBI): domain Bacteria; kingdom Pseudomonadati; phylum Pseudomonadota; class Gammaproteobacteria; order Enterobacterales; family Erwiniaceae; genus Pantoea; species Pantoea osteomyelitidis. The sequence goes on along the minus strand of NZ_JBGFSN010000004.1, from coordinate 1,299,057 downwards.
TACCTTTACGGTATCAAAGCGGGAGCGACGCGCGTCGATCTGGATGGCAACGCCTGCGGCGTGTTGGATGAACAACACGTTGAGCATGCGCGTAAGCAGCTGGAAGAGGCGAAAGCGCGTGTTCAGGCGCAGCGCGAGCAGCAAAGAGCGAAAAAGCGTGAAGCAGGCGAAGAGAGCGGCGAACGCCGTGCACGTAAGCCCGCGCCGCGCAAAGCCGCAGAAGGCGATGCTGTGCGTAAACCGCAACCGCGTGCTCAAGCACCTCGTCCTCAGGCGCCGCGTGCTGCGTCTCAGGAGCCTGAACCGGTTTCCCGTAAACCCATCACTGATACCTCAACTTTGCAACCCGGCCAGAATATTAAAGTTAAAGCAGGCAAAAGTGCGATGGACGCCACCGTTCTGGAAGTTTCCAAAGACGGCGTTCGGGTACAGCTCGCTTCCGGCATGGCAATGATTGTGCGCGCAGAACATTTGCAGTTCTGAAACGGAGGCTGACCCCGGCATGAACACCATTTTTAAGATCGGAATGATCGCTGGCCTGCTGTTAGCAGGCCAGTCATTTGGCGCAGATAACATTACCCGCGCCGACCAGATTCCACAGCTTCACGAAGAACCGCAGCATCCTACCGTCAGTGAACGCGTGACTTCCCGTTTTACCCGTTCACACTATCGCCAGTTTGATCTCAACCAGGATTTTTCGGCGAAAATCTTTGACCGCTATCTGAACCTGTTGGATTACAGCCATAACGTGCTGCTGGCTTCCGACGTGGCGCAGTTTGCTGATAAGAAAACGACGCTGGGCGATGAGCTGCGCAGCGGCAAGCTGGATCTCTTCTACGAAATTTATAACCTGGCGCAGAAGCGTCGCTTTGAGCGTTATCAGTATGCGCTGAGCGTGCTGAGCCAGCCGATGAACTTCAATGGCAACGACACCATTGATATCGATCGCGCCAAAGCGCCCTGGCCGAAGAGTCAGTCTGAACTCAACGCGCTCTGGGACGCCAAGGTCAAATATGATGAGCTGAATCTCAAACTCACCGGGAAAGAAGAGAAAGAGATTCGCGATATCCTGACCAAACGCTATAACTTTGCTATTCGCCGTCTGGCGCAAAGCAATAGCGAGGACGTTTTCCAGCTGGCGATGAATTCGTTTGCCCACGAAATCGATCCGCACACCAACTACCTGTCGCCGCGCAACACCGAACAGTTCAACACCGAAATGAGCCTTTCGCTTGAAGGCATCGGCGCGGTGCTGCAAATGGATGAAGATTACACAGTGATTAACTCCATGGTTGCCGGCGGGCCGGCAGCCAAGAGTAAGTCGATCAGCGTTGGCGATCGCATCGTCGGCGTGGGTCAACCGGGCAAGCCGATAGAAGATGTGATTGGCTGGCGTCTCGACGATGTGGTGGCAAAAATCAAAGGGCCGAAAGGCAGCAAAGTGCGCCTTGAGATTTTGCCCGCTGGCAAAGGCACCAAAACCCGTACCATTACCCTGACGCGCGAAAAAATTCGCCTTGAAGATCGCGCAGTGAAAATGACGGTGCATAACGTCGGCAAAGAGAAAGTCGGCGTGCTGGATATTCCGGGCTTCTACGTTGGCCTCACCGATGACGTGAAGGTTCAGTTGCAGAAGCTGCAGAAGCAGAACGTGGACAGCGTGGTGATCGATCTGCGCACCAACGGTGGCGGCGCGCTGACCGAGGCCGTTTCGCTCTCGGGTCTGTTTATTCCCAGCGGCCCGGTGGTTCAGGTGCGCGACAATAATGGCCGCGTGCGTGAAGACAGCGATACCGACGGCGTGGTTTATTACAAAGGCCCGCTGGTGGTGCTGGTGGACCGCTTCAGCGCCTCGGCATCGGAAATCTTTGCCGCCGCTATGCAGGACTATGGTCGTGCGCTGATTGTGGGCGAGCCGACCTTTGGTAAAGGCACCGTACAGCAGTACCGCTCGCTGAACCGCATCTACGATCAGATGTTGCGTCCGGAATGGCCGGCGCTGGGTTCGGTCCAGTACACCATTCAGAAGTTCTATCGTATCAACGGCGGCAGTACGCAGCGTAAAGGCGTCACGCCCGATCTGCTGATGCCGACCGGCGTTGAAGCGGCGGAGACGGGCGAGAAGTTCGAAGATAACGCGCTGCCCTGGGACAGCATCAATGCGGCAAGCTATACCCGCAGCGGCGACGTCAAACCGCTGGTGCCGCAGTTGACTAAGGATCATGATGCACGTATCGCACAGGATCGCGAATTCCAGTACATCATGAAGGATATTGCGCGTTTCAACGCCCTGAAGGATAAACGCAACATTGTCTCTCTGAATCTGGCCCAGCGCGAGAAAGAGAATCATGATGAGGATGCGTTACGTCTTGAGCGTATCAATGCGCGTTATCAGGCGGAAGGAAAAAAACCGCTGAAGAACCTGGACGAGCTGCCGAAAGATTATAAAGAGCCGGATCCGTATCTGGATGAAACGGTAAATATCGCCAATGATCTTGCGCAACTGGAGAAATCCCAGCCGCAGTCACAACAAGCCAGCACGAAATAACGCCTGGGTTCCGGCATGAAACCAAGCACCGCGTCGCGGTGCTTTTTTTTGCCCGTTTACCTGCGGCCAGGGCGGGCGCCGCGTTACGTATCAACACGGCTAATGCGTCGCGCTTAAACCCTGGCCTGCCCCCTGTGTCAAAATGTAAAGTTATGTCTTTTTAAACACTTAAACGTTAAGGTCGCTTGAAAAGCTGATGTTTGACCTTAGGATGTAGATTCGCGTATAAGCGCGTGAACAATTGAGGAAGATTAACCTTTATGATGCGTATTGCTCTTTTCCTGGTCACCAACCTGGCTGTGATGTTGGTATTCGGGCTGATCCTCAGCCTGACAGGAATCCGGTCAAGCAGTGTTCAGGGCCTGATGATCATGGCAGGTCTGTTTGGCTTTGGCGGTGCGTTTGTTTCACTGCTGATGTCGAAATGGATGGCCTTGCGTTCCGTTGGCGGTGAAGTCATTGAACAACCCCGTAATGAAACCGAGCGCTGGCTGATGGAAACGGTAGGGCGTCAGGCGCAGCAGGCCGGAATCGGCATGCCGCAGGTCGCTATCTATCATGCGCCCGATATCAATGCGTTTGCCACCGGCGCGCGTCGCGACGCGTCGCTGGTTGCGGTTTCTACCGGTTTGCTGCAAAACATGAGTCGTGATGAGGCTGAAGCGGTACTGGCGCATGAGATCAGCCATATCGCCAATGGCGACATGGTGACCATGACGCTGATTCAGGGGATTGTGAACACCTTTGTGATCTTCATCTCGCGCATTATCGCGCAGGTTGCTTCCGGCTTTCTGTCGGGTAACCGTGACGATGAAGAAAGCAGCAACGGCAATCCGCTGGTCTACTTTGCCGTTGCCACGGTGCTGGAGCTGGTATTCGGCATCCTGGCCAGCATCATCACCATGTGGTTTTCCCGTCACCGCGAATTCCATGCCGATGCCGGCTCCGCCAGGCTGGTGGGCCGCGAGAAAATGATCGCCGCGCTGCAGCGCCTGAAAACCAGTTACGAACCGCAGGAGCCGAGCAGCATGATGGCGTTCTGCATCAATGGCAAAGGAAAATCCCTGAGCGAGATGTTTATGTCGCATCCGCCGTTAGATAAACGTATCGAAGCGCTGCGCAGCGGTCAGTATCTGAAGTAACCGCAGCAGACAAAAAAGGCGACAGTGATGTCGCCTTTTTTATTGCCTGTTTGCATCAGCTGGCGACCTGACGCGTCTGTGTCATGCGAGAGGTGCTGACCACAGCGGCAACCGCTGAAAAAACGCCAGCGAGAATGAGCGAGGCGTGCGTGCCGTTTTCGTTAAACAGATTAAACATCAGCGCTACCAGCGCCGCGCCGCTGCTCTGTCCCAGCAAACGTGCCGTGCCCAGCATGCCGCTGGCGCCGCCGCTGCGCTGGCGCGGAGCGGAAGAGATAATGGTGTGATTATTGGGAGACTGGAACAGACCAAAGCCAGCGCCGCACAGCATCATGCGCCAGATAATATCGCCGTCCTGCGGATGGGCGGGCAGAAAGGCGAGCAGGAACAGCCCGGCGGCAAACAGCGCCAGTCCGATACCGCCTAACAGGCCAGCATGAACCCGTTCAATCAGACGACCCGCAATGGGCGCCATCACCATGGTCGCCAGCGGCCAGGGCGTCAGTAACAGGCCGGTGGCCACCTCATCCCGGCCCAGAACGTTTTGCAGAAAGAAGGGCAGCGAGACCATTGCCAGCATCTGGGCGCAAAAGGAACAGACCGAGGTGCAAAGCGAGAGCGAAAAAATGGGAATGCGCAGCAGGTCAACCGGCAAAAGCGGAATTTCCATTCTCAACTGGCGGCGGATAAAGACGTAACCCACCAGCAGCAGCAATACCACTTCCGCCCCTGTCAGCCAGCCATTTTGCTTCTGGGCAAAGCCGCTCAGCGAGGCGATCAGCAGGCCGAAGAACAGGGCGTTCATCAGCGCGCTCGGCACATCAAATTTCTGGCCTTTGGCTTTCTGTGTATTGTCAGGCAGATAGCGCAGCGCCAGCCAGAGTGCCACGGCGCCCAGCGGCACATTGATCAGAAACAGCCATTTCCAGCTGGCAACAGAGAGGATCGCGGCGGCTACCGTGGGACCGGCTGCAGTCGATACGGCGACAATCAGCGAGTTTATCGCCATGCCGCGGCCCAGATAGCGCTGAGGGTAGATAATGCGAATCAGCGCGGTATTGACGCTCATTAATGCCGCGCCGCCGAAGCCCTGTAATACGCGCGCCACTATCAGCATGCTCAGTGAAGAAGAAAGCGCACAAAACAGCGAGGTAGCGATAAAAAGTCCCAGGCCCACCTGATAAACGCGGCGATAACCCAGCATATCCCCGAGAAATGAGAGCGAGAGCAGCGATATGATAATGGCGATCTGGTAAGCGTTAACAATCCAGATCGACTCCGCCGGACTGGCATGCAGTTCACGCGAAATGGTGGGAAGCGCCACATTGGCAATCGCACCGTCCAGAACCGCCATCATAATACCAAGCGCAATGGTGACGATGGCGTAATAACGCTGAGGAACAGGTAAACCATCCTGAGAAGAAGAGGGTGACATAGAGCAGACAATTAAAGTGGGTGAATATCACCATGCTAATCAATTCACCTGACGAAAGCATCGCATTTTGCAGGAAAAAATTATCAGGGAATATGTCTGGCTCTGTTCTGCAATTGCTGCACTCCCTCTCCTGAACGTATACTGACAACCCTGTTCCATTTTTTATAAAACAATTTCGAAAGGATTGCGCTTATGGCCAACGCTGACAATGACAAACAGCCCGATTCCGTCTCATCCGTGCTGAAGGTATTCGGCATTTTGCAGGCGCTGGGTGAAGAGCGCGATCACGGCATAACCGAACTGGCGCAGCGGGTTATGATGTCCAAAAGCACCGTATATCGTTTTTTACAGACCATGAAGTCATTGGGTTACGTGGCGCAGGAAGGTGAAAGCGAAAAATATTCCCTTACTCTGAAGTTGTTTGAGCTGGGCGCCAGAGCGTTGCAAAACGTCGACCTTATCCGCAGCGCGGATATTCAGATGCGCGAGCTGTCGCGCCTGACAAAAGAGACAATTCATCTCGGTGCGCTGGAAGAAGAGAGCATCGTTTATATTCATAAAATCGACTCGCTCTATAACCTGCGCATGTATTCGCGCATTGGCCGCCGCAATCCGCTGCACACCACGGCAATCGGCAAAGTGCTGCTTGCCTGGCGCGATCGTGACGAAGTCGAGGATATTCTGCAGGACGTGGAGTTTAAGCGCAGCACCGCCAACACCATTACCAGCCAGGGCGACCTGCTGAAGGTGCTGGAGCAGGTTAAGCAGCAGGGTTTTGGTGAGGATAATGAGGAACAGGAAGAGGGGCTACGCTGCATTGCGGTACCGGTTTTCGATCGCTTTGGCGTGGTGATCGCCGGGCTGAGCATCTCCTTTCCCACCATTCGCTTCTCGGAAGAGGCGAAAAAAGATTATGTTGCGATGCTGCACCGCGCGGCCAAAAACGTATCAGAACAGATGGGCTACCACGATTATCCGTTTTGAATAAAAAGCGGGTTGCCTTCAACCCGCTTTTTGCTGTTAATTATCCACCACGTCCTGGTTCTTTTTCAGCAGAGGACAATCGGTAACGCCAATAACGCCGCTGTCCGTATGCAGATATTGCGCTGTCACTACGCCGCGCGCTGTCAGGTAACTGCATTGTAATCCCAGTCCGGCGGCATTTTTATTGCTGCCAGCCAGAACACCGTAGCCTGTAAACAGCATTGCCACCCAGATGACAACCACCATAATCAGCGCCCTGATAAAAATTTTCATTTTGTCTCCGTGTGATAGATAACGCAGCTATCCAGGCTTTGCTGCCGCTTTTTACAATGCTATCTTGCATCGCTTTTGTTATGGGATCGATCAGAGATAACTGAAAGCATCTCCGGGCTGGTACGGCTAAATCTGCTTTCGTTGCGATGCCATTACTTTTTTTTTCACAGCAGGTAAAATTGGCGCTTTGTATCCAGAGCCAATATAAACAGCATATTCTGAGGCAGTTATGAATGAAATGGCAGCGGGTTCATCCGGCCTGATCGCACCAGGCATGGTGGCAGGGATCATCATTATTGGGCTTATCGTCTGGTTTTTTGTCAATCGCGCCAGTGTACGCGCCAGTGAGCAGATTCGTTTGCTTGAGAATTTGCTGGAAGAACAGAAAAAACAAAATGCGCTGCTGCGTCGCCTGGTAGAGGCGCAACTTCCTGATGCCGTTGAGAAGCGAAGCGGGGAAGAGAATGAGAAGCGCGATTTTATCCGGCTCATCCCTGAGCGCTAAATCAACCGCAAGGAGGCTGTATGGCATGGCGTAATCCCTGGTACGATGCAAGCAAACCTCACCACACGCCGGACGGGTTTCGCAATCCGGAAGGCGAGCTGCGTCAGGAGGGCGATTTGCAACGCTGGCGTAAAGAGCGCAAAGAGCAGGGGTTGCCGCATCCGCCGCAGGAGGGATATCCGGCATTTATTGCGCGCTGGTGGCAGCAGGCAGACCTCAGCGGCCATGACGATCGCGTCTGGTGGCTGGGACACGCCGCTGTGCTGCTGCGTTTAAATCAGCATTATATTCTCATCGATCCGGCGCTTTCCCGGCGCGCCTCTCCTTTACCTTTTGCCGGCCCGGAACGCAAAACGCCTGCGCCACTGCTGATCAAACAACTGCCCCGGCTCGACTATGTGCTTATCTCGCATAATCATTATGACCATCTGGATAAGCCCACCATTAAACGCATTGTTCGCCGCTTTCCGGACGCGACCTTTATTGTGCCGCTGGGGCTGGAAGCCTGGTGTAAACGACACGGCGTGCGCAAGGTTAAACAGCTCGACTGGTGGCAGCATAGCGAGGCGGAAGGCATTCGCATCGATGCCGTTCCGGCACGGCACTGGAGTATGCGAACGTTCTATGATCGCAACCGCTCGCTCTGGTGCGGCTGGACGATTCGTACCGCCAAAGTTAACTTCTGGTTTTCCGGCGATAGCGGTTATTCTGAAAATTTGCTCGAAGTGGCCGAGCGGCTGGGACCGTTTAATCTCGCCGCCTTGCCGGTAGGTGCTTACGCACCAAAATGGTTCATGCGCGGACAGCATATGGATCCGGAGCAGGCGGTCAGGCTGTGGGATGCTGTCGGCCAGCCAGTCACCTTGCCGATACACTGGGGCGTTTTTGAATTAGCCGATGAATCCCTTGATGAGCCGCCAACGGAACTGATGCGCATAATAAGCGCAGCCGGGTATCAACGCGACCGGTTTAAACCCTGGCGAATAGGGGAAGGACGCAGCCTGGCTAATATAAACCAGGAATAATCCTAAAACGTAAAACGGCATATCTTAACCGAACAGATTTTTTTAACGAGAATTTGTCGGGTCGTAAGAAACAAAACAGATAAGCGATAAATAGGGCTTTGCTTTTATTGGGGGCGAAGCGAGACTTATTTTCCTGATTTTGGTGCAAATAAATAAACAACTTGTGCTAAATAACAATAGTTGTACAACTTCACTTCCTCAGATAAACCTCACGGCGGATAATAAAAAAGTGATTAAAAATTTATCATTGCCTTATTTATGCAATATTTTTTGGCTATAGTTTTTCATCAAAATGGCGCATATTGAGCCGTAAACCCCTGTTCACACTACGGTGGGCAACACCCGTAAGAGATTAGCAGGAGGTGTTTTTTCCCTTTGGCAAAGATATTGGCCTGACAGATAAATGGTCATATTGTGCGATGAACTTCGCAATGGTATGCATCGTATCAATGGATGATTAAAAATAACTTGCCAATAATTTGCGGATATGTGATAACAATTCGTGGGTTAAACGAGGTACAGTTCTGTTTATGTATGGCATCTTCAGTAAAGAAGTTTCGAGTAAAAACGTTGACGTTGAATACCGCTTCCTTGCCGAACCTTAATTAGTGCCTCATTCAGTAACGTCTCTGGTTTCTCTGTAGGTCAGCCTCCGGGCAATATAAACACTCTAAGGAATTTGCAAAATGGCAAAGATTAAAGGTCAGGTTAAGTGGTTCAACGAGTCTAAAGGCTTTGGTTTTATTACTCCTGCTGATGGCAGCAAAGATGTGTTTGTACACTTCTCTGCAATCCAGGGTAATGGCTTCAAAACTCTTGCCGAAGGTCAAAGCGTTGAGTTTGAAATTCAGGACGGCCAGAAAGGCCCGGCAGCAGTTAACGTTGTTGCCATCTGATTTCGTCTCCTGCCTCGGTGCCGTGCACCACTGAAACGAATCTTAAAGCCCCGGTCATCTGACCGGGGCTTTTCTTTTGGGCTTCCTGCCCCTGACGGAACAGGGTAAACTGCGGCGCGTTTCTTTCTCTGGAGTTTACTATGTCCCTGATTTGTCCGCTGTGTCAGCATCCTTTATCCCTGCAACACGCCGGGTGGCGCTGTGACAATCACCATCAGTTTGACCAGGCGAAAGAGGGCTACGTCAATCTGTTGCCCGCTCAGCATAAAGGTTCGCGCGAACCTGGCGACAGCGCAGAGATGATGCAGGCGCGACGCGCATTTCTGGATGCCGGACACTATCAGCCGCTGCAGCAGAAGGTGGCTGACTGGCTGTCGGCGCTACTGCCTGCCAGCGCGCCAAAGCTGCTTGATATTGGCTGCGGTGAGGGTTACTACACCGCCGCCGTTGCCGACGCGCTGCATCAGCATCAAAGCGCGGAGATTTTTGGCCTGGATGTGGCGAAAGTGGCGATACGCGCGGCGGCGAAACGTTACCGCGACATTCTGTTTTGCGTCGCCTCCAGCAACCGGCTGCCTTTTGCCGACGCCTCGCTGGATGCCATTCTGCGCATCTATGCGCCCTGCAATGAGCAAGAGCTGAAGCGCGTGGTGAAACCGGGCGGTTATCTGTTGACGGTAACGCCAGGCCCGCGTCATTTGCTGCAGTTTAAAGCGCTTATCTACCGTGAAGTGCGTTTGCATACGGCAGAGGAAAAATCTTATGCCGGCTTTACGCGCATTAAGCAACAGCGCCTGGATTATCCAATGCAGCTTTCCAGCCCGGAAGCGAAAACCCTGCTGCAAATGACGCCCTTTGCCTGGCGCGCAAGGGCGGAGGTCTGGCAAAAGCTGGAACAGACGGATAGCTTTAGCTGCGAAGTCGATTTTTGCCTGATGCTCTGGCAGCGCGACTAGCGGATCTCCACCAGCGTATGGTAAATGCGCTCCAGGTCGTCCAGCTTGTGCACGGCAATCAGCAGTCGCCTCTGCTCTAACTGAACCACCAGAATGCCATCTTCGGAAAGGTTCATGCTCTGAATACGGGGATAAGCAATCCAGGCGTTAGCAAAATACATCCCCTGATCTTTCAGCAGCAGCTTTGGCCGACGTACCCAGAACAGCCAGACGGCGAGAAAGGCGAGCATCAGCAGCAGTGAGGTGGTGAGCTGTGATCCCTGATGGCTGAGGTTGTTCCATAACAGAATGATCAACAGAGCGATAAATATCAGACTGTCGGGTTTACTGCGCCGTTGCAGCGACACCTGCAGGCGCGTCGGCCCCTTCAGACGCGGCATAACCGCTTCATCATAAATAGCGTAAGCCAGGCTGAGAATAATAAACAGCAGGAGCAGGGCGTCGGTCAACGACATGACTTTTCCTTCACGAAATGACCTCTGACCTGAGGATCAAAGAGAAAGCCGGGAGAGATACTCCCGGCGCCGTTGTTACACCCCAAGCACGCCGAGCGCGTAGCCGATGATGCCGATAGCGAAGAAACCGATGATAATCCACAGCGCATTCACCTTGCGGCGCAGCAGCCACATACAACCAAAGGTGAGCAGCAGTGGCACCACGCCAGGCATCAGCTGATCAAGAATCGTCTGTACCGTAGTGACGGTGGTTTTACCGGTGGGATCGGTAATGCGCGACACCACCAACGGAATGTTGACGTGGGTCCACTTGTTAACCAGCGCCCCCATGACAAACAGGCCGAGGATAGATGCCCCTTCAGTGAGCTTTTGCAAGAAGCCGCCGCCCATGTCGCTGACGATATTAACCCCTTTCCGGTAGCCGTAAGCCACGCCGTAATAACGCGTTAAAAGACGGGCAATATTAAACAGCACGAAAAAAAGCAGTGGGCCGAGCAAGCTGCCGCTCATGGCGATACCGGCGCCCAGCGCGGCAAACACCGGACGCACCGTTCCCCAGAAAATGGGATCGCCCACCCCCGCCAACGGCCCCATTAATCCCACTTTGATGCCGTTAATGGCGCCGTCGTCGATAGGGGCACCGTTGGCGCGCTGCTCCTCCATGGCGATGGTGACGCCCAGCACCGGCGCCGCAACAAAGGGTTGGGTGTTGAAAAATTCCAGATGACGCTTAATTGCCTGCCTGCGGTCGTCATTATTTTCCGGATAGAGACGGCGGATCACCGGCACCATCGAGAAGCAAAAGCCGAGCGCCTGCATACGTTCAAAGTTCCAGGAACCCTGAAACAGATTAGATCGTACAAATACCGCGCGAATGTCGCCTGGGGTGATTTTCTTTGAAGAGCCAGAAGTATCAACCATGTTGTCACCTGTTCCTTAATCGAGTTCGTTATCAAGATCGTTATTCGACGGACCGGCGCCTGGCGCGCCAGCGACACGGTTATATTTAGGACTGAGCTGGATATAGAGCACTGCCATCACCACGCCAATCACGCCCAGCGCCACCAGATTGAAGTTGGTGAACGCCGCCGTGACAAAACCCAGGTAGAAGAAAGGCATCAGATAACCGGCGCGCATCATGTTAATCACCATGGCGTAACCCACCACGACAATCATGCCGCCCGCGATATTCAGCCCGTTGGTGACAACTTCCGGAATGGAACTCAGCAGGTTATGCACCGCTTCGGTGCCGACGGAAATAGCGACAATCAGCGCCGGAATCGCGATACGCATCGCCTGAAGCAGGAGGGCGGAAACATGAATCCAGGAAATGGCGGTGAGGTTGCCTTTATCGGCCGCCTTGTCCGCCGCATGTTGAAACGCCACGGTAATGGTACGCACGATAATGGTCAGCACCTGACCGGCAGCGGCCAGCGGAATCGCCAGCGCAATACCGGCCCCAACGCTCTGTCCACCGGCAATAACCAGAATGGTGGAAATAATCGAGGCGAGGGCGGCATCCGGCGCCACGGCGGCGCCAATGTTCATCCAGCCCAGCGCAATCATCTCCAGCGTACCGCCGATAATAATCCCGGTTTTCATATCACCCAACACCATACCAATCAGGGTGCAGGCGACCAGCGGACGGTGAAACTGGAACTCATCAAGAATAGAGCCCATACCGGCGATACAGGCGACAACAAATATCAGAACAATTTGTAGCGTGGTTATTTCCATTACACTTCTCCTTCACGAAGTAGCGGAAATTAACCTGCTCAGGCAGGCCATTTCGTCGGTGAATTACGCGTTCACTTTCGCAATCAGATCCATCATTTTCAGTTTGGGGTCGTTTGAAACTTTACGCACTTCCAGCTCAATCCCGCGTTCGTTCAGTTTGCGAAAGGCCGCGATGTCTTTGTCATCGACCGATACGGCGTTATTCACCTGGGTTTTGCCCTGACGAAACGCCATGCCGCCAATGTTGACCGATTTGATCACCACGCCCTGTTCCACAATGCGCAGCACGTCGGTGGGATTGGTAAACAGCAGCATTACGCGATCCTGCGCATATTTTGGGTTGTTCCAGACGCGCACCATTTTATCGACATCCACAACATGCGCCGTCACGCCCGGCGGCGCGACCTGAGTCAGCAGGGTTTTACGCACATGATCGTTAGCGACCTCATCGCTGACGACAATAATCCGCGCGACGTTGGTCTCCTTGGTCCAGCGCGTAGCGACCTGGCCGTGGATCAGGCGATCGTCAATACGCGCAAGGCCGATTTTCATATGATCGCCCGGCGCAAGCGGCTGGGAGGGCCGGGCAGATTGCGCCGGTTTCGCCACGGGTGCGGCAGCAGAGGGAGGCGGCTCGGTTTTCAATGCTTTGACGCCTTCACGACCGGTTTCGACCGCCAGCGCCACCAGTTCGGCAAGGGTGGGGTTATCATCGCGGGCCATCAGGGTTTCGACCAGCATCGGGATATTCACCCCGGCGATAACATCGTAATTCTCATGCTCAACCACGATGCGGCTGGCGGCGTTAAATGGGCTTCCGCCCCATGTATCCACCAGGAATAGCACCCCTTGCGAGACGTCGAGATCTTTCAGGCGTGCCTGATATTTTTCAATCAGGGTTTCTGCATTTTCTCCGGGGACAAAATCGATCCATGCGACATTTTCCTGTTCACCTAACAGCATTTCCGTTGTTTTCAGCAGCTGTTCTGCCGCCCAACCATGTGTACCTATCACAAGAGCAATGGTCACCTGCTACCTCCGATCGTTATAAAGATCTTAATGAGCTGCTTAAGATCGGTGAGATATTATTGTTGCTGAGCCTGATGCTGCTCTGTCACAAAGCGCAAACGTTTAAGAATTTCATCAGCTAACAGCCAAAGGGAGAAAGGTCGGGATTTATTTTAGTGAGTAAAAAATTAAATTATGTGATGCCGATCAGCAAATAAGCCATAACGCCAACGATTTGCATCGGCAACAGGCCGTTACGTCTGATTAAACTGTTTGTAAATGTAAGAAAATTTTTTGACGCCTCTGATGTAACTGATACATTAACAATCTGTTCATTATTCAGGAGTAACGGGCTTCAGCCCACCTTATGGATCGTCACCGACGTCGCTTCACCTTCTCTTTGCGCCTGCTGGCGCGCGCCTTTATGCCTCCTGTTTCATCTGTCCTGCTGTCAGAACGTCATGCTCTGATCCGGCATTATGCTGTCCGTAGCTTGCTGAGGAGTCATTAATGGAATTCCTTTTCGATCCCTCTATCTGGGCGGGATTACTAACGCTCATCGTGCTTGAAATCGTACTGGGCATCGATAACCTGGTCTTTATCGCCATTCTGGCGGATAAGCTGCCGCCTAAACAGCGTGATAAGGCGCGTCTTATTGGCCTCTCGCTGGCGCTGGTGATGCGTCTGGGCCTGCTGTCATTGATCTCCTGGATGGTCACGCTGACGCGACCTTTATTCAGCGTAGGCGATTTCAGCTTTTCCGGGCGTGATTTGATTCTGCTTGTGGGTGGAGTATTCCTGTTATTTAAAGCGACGATGGAACTGCATGAGCGGCTTGAGAACCGTCATCTGGAACATGAGGGCAATAAAGCTTACGCCAGCTTCTGGGCGGTAGTGATTCAGATTGTGGTGCTGGACGCGGTATTTTCACTGGACGCTGTGATTACCGCAGTGGGTATGGTGAACCATCTGCCGGTGATGATGACTGCGGTAGTGATCGCGATGGGCATCATGCTGCTGGCCTCAAAACCGCTGACGCGCTTCGTCAATGCGCATCCCACGGTAGTGGTGCTCTGCCTCAGCTTCCTGCTGATGATTGGTCTGAGCCTGCTGGCTGAAGGTTTTGGCTTCCATATTCCGAAAGGATATCTCTATGCGGCGATCGGCTTCTCGATTCTGATTGAGTTGTTTAACCAGATTGCGCGTCGTAACTTTATTCGCCATCAGGCGCACCGCCCGATGCGTGAGCGCACCGCAGAGGCAATTCTGCGTCTGATGGGCGGACGCCAGCGGAAACAGCAGGCGAATCCGGAAGAGTCAGCGCTGACAGAAGCGATGCCGCAGGAGACCTTTAAGGATGAAGAGCGTTATATGATCAACGGCGTTCTGACGCTGGCGTCACGCTCCATTCGCAGCATCATGACGCCGCGCGGCGAAATCTCCTGGGTTGACGTGGCGCGTCCGCTGGATGAAGTGCGCATGCAGCTGCTGGATACGCCGCACAGCCTGTTTCCGGTGTGTCGCGGCGAGCTGGATGAAATTATCGGCGTGGTGCGGGCCAAAGAGCTGCTGGTAGCGCTGGATCATGGCATGGACGTGGCGACCTTTGCCGCCGCCGCGCCGCCGATTATCGTACCCGAAACGCTGGATCCGATTAATCTGCTGGGCGTACTGAGACGGGCGAAAGGCAGCTTTGTCATCGTCACCAATGAGTTTGGCGTGGTGCAGGGGCTGATTACCCCGCTGGACGTGCTGGAAGCGATTGCGGGCGAATTCCCGGATGAGGATGAAACTCCTGATATTATCGCTGACGGGGATGGCTGGCTGGTCAAAGGCGGCACCGATCTCCATTCGCTGCAGCAGCTGCTGGATTTCCACGAGCTGGTCAGGCCGGAAGACGATCACGCCTCGCTGGCCGGTTTGCTGATTGCTCAGAAAGGACAGTTGCCGCAGCCGGGCGAGGTGATCGATCTGCCACCGCTGCACTTCCGCATTGTCGAAGCAACCGACTATCGCGTCGATCTGGTGCGGGTGACGAAAGATCAACCACCGGAAGAAGAACACGAATAAACCATACGGCGCTGCGGCGCCGTTTTTTATGCGTTTTTTCCGGCCTGATGCAGTTGCAGCCAGGCGGGAAAATCTTCAATCGGCATCGGGCGCGCATAGAAGTAGCCCTGCAAATGATCCACACCGCGCTCGCATAAATACTCCGCCTGCTCGGCGGTCTCCACGCCTTCTGCCACCAGGCCGATGTTGAGCCGTTGCGCCAGTGAAATCACCATATCTGTTACCGTGGCGTTAATCGCATCGGTGCCGATCGCCGCGGTGAATATCTTGTCGATTTTAAGCACGTCCGGCTGTAAGTCTTTGAGATAAGAGAGCGAGCTATGCCCGGTGCCGAAATCGTCAATCGCCAGGCGCACGCCAATATCGTGCAGTTGCGCAACTACAGTCTGATCGATAATCGGCAGCGCATCGCGTTCTGTCAGTTCAACCACCAGTCCGGGCTGGGGGTTGGCCGGCCACCAGATACGTTGCAGATCTTCCACGATGGCCCGATCGTGAAAATGGCTGGCCGCCACGTTAATGGCGATATGAAACGAAGCGCTGTGCGGCAGGCTGGGCAGCTGCTGAACCGCTTTGGTAATCACAAAGCGCGTCAGCGGCGCAATCAGGTTCTGGCGCTCTGCCAGCGGAATAAACACGTCGGGCGAAATCCAGCCCTGACGCGGATTATGCCAGCGCAGCAGCAGCTCAATGCCGTCGCACAACCCGCTTTTGGCGTTGATTAACGGCTGACAATAAACCATGAATTCATTCGCGCTGATGCCATAGCTGATCTGCCAGGAGAGGCTCATGCGGTTAGCGGTGGCCAGCCAGACGATGTAGCCCATCAGCAGGCTCAACAGCACCGCCAGCGGCAGCTGCGACGGCAGGGTAGATAACGCCAGCCGGGCCGGTGAAGGACCATACAGCGTAATGGTAAAGGGATAGCGTAACGAAGCCTGATTGTAGCTCACCTCATCTTCCGAAGGGTGCGTCGGTTCAATCATGGGATTGCCGTATTCCAGGCTTTCGCCGCCAACGTTAAAAATGGCGCGCTCAACCCAGGGCAGCTGCGGCTCGAGCAGGTAATTGCTCATCAGCTCGATATTGATCACTTGCAGAATGCCGGAGCGGTTATCAAGGCTTTTCGGCGTCCAGAGCAGCAGTACGGGCGAGCCTTTCAGCAGAAAATTATCCGTGGTCAGCATCATGCGCTGATTATAAACCGCCAGCTCCGGGAAGTTCTGACTAAAGGGGATCGCGCGCTTGCCATAAATGCTCGAGCAATAAAGAGTATCCTCATCGATCAGCAAAATAGCGCGCACCGTTTGCAGCGCGGAAATTTTCTCGATCAGCGGAAAGCGAATTTCCTGACAGGGTAATCCCACCAGGCCGAGCATGTTGTTCGCGGAGACGTCCAGCGGAGAGAACATGCGATCGAAGCGCTGAATGGCATTGTCCGCAAAATCAAGGGACTGCTGCTCAATGCGTGACTTTTCTTCTATAAAACGAAAGGCGAGGGTGAGAATTAAAACCAGTGCGGCAATCACCAACGCAATCAGCAAACGCTTACGGCGAAACTGTCCAACAAATTGCTGGGCCATTTGCATCAGTAACCACCTTCCAGGAACAAATATAAGAGCCAACTTAACGGGTTTGTTATCGGCATCACACGAGCCAGGTTTAGCGGTGCTTGAGAAAAAAAGCGGTTCTGATAACCGCGCGGCGGGGCTAAGCCGCGCGAGAAATTACTCTACCCATTTCGGGGCAATGGGGATAGAGCTGGATGCGCTTTTCGCTCTGATTGAACGAAAATCAGACAGGGGACAGGGTGCGTTCGGTGACCTTGTCACTAATCGCACTGGACTTTGATAGCCAGCCCGCCGCGTGAGGTTTCGCGGTATTTGGCGTTCATATCCTTGCCAGTTTCATACATGGTTTCGATCACTTTATCCAGTGATACACGCGGTTGGCTGGTACGACGCAGCGCCATGCGCGCGGAGTTAATCGCTTTCACTGAGGCGATGGCGTTACGCTCAATACAGGGCACCTGTACCTGACCAGCAACCGGATCGCAGGTCAAACCGAGGTTATGCTCCATACCGATTTCGGCCGCCACGCAAACCTGTTCCGGGCTGCCGCCCAACAGCTCGGCGAGACCCGCCGCCGCCATCGAACAGGCGACGCCCACTTCCCCCTGACAGCCCACCTCCGCGCCGGAAATGGAGGCGTTCATTTTATACAGCACGCCAATGGCTCCGCAGGCGAGGAAATAGCGGATAAAGATATCGGGCGTCACCTTTTCGATAAAGTGATCGTAATAGGCGAGCACCGCCGGAACGATACCGCAGGCGCCGTTGGTCGGCGCAGTCACCACGCGTCCGCCTGCGGCATTCTCTTCGTTCACCGCCAGGGCAAACATGTTAACCCAATCGATAACGTCCATCGGATCGTTTGAGTGTCTGGAATTGGAAACCAGCAGGCGACGCAGCGATGCCGCGCGTCGCGGCACACGCAGCGGGCCGGGCAGCACTCCTTCGGTATTCAGACCGCGATCGATGCAGGCCAGCATGGTCTGCCAGACATGGCCGAAATAATCTTCGATCTCCTGACGGGAATGCAGCGCCAGCTCGTTTTTCATCACCAGCCCGGAGAGGGACAAACCGGTTTCATGGCAGTGAGCCAGCAGCGCTTTAGCGGAATGGAAAGGCCAGGGCACGCTGACTTCATCCAGCGTGGACTGACCGAAATGTTCTTCATCTACAATAAAGCCGCCGCCGATAGAGTAGTAGGTTTTGCTCAGTACCAGCCGATCGTCGGCCCAGGCGGAGAGGCGCATACCGTTTTCATGCAAAGAGAGGTTTTCGCTGCGGAACACCATACCGCCTTCACGCGGAAAATCGACCTCCTGCGCGCCGTTGGCGATCCACAGGCGCTGGCGCTGCTCAACATCTTTGATAAAGGCGGGAATGGCATCAATCTCAACCGTGTCAGGCGATGCGCCTGACAGACCCATAATAATGGCGATATCGGTGTGGTGACCTTTGCCGGTCAGGGAGAGCGAACCGTAAACATCGACCGTAATACGCGTAACGTCCTGCACTTTTCCCTGTTCAGTCAGCATGTCAACAAACTGCTTGCCCGCTTTCATGGGGCCAACAGTATGGGAGCTCGATGGACCGATACCCACTTTGAACATGTCAAAAACGCTAATCACAGTGATACTCCTTAACAGTATTATTTTTGTAGCTGCCGCTGGCGCGGTAATGGCGCTAATAGTAAACGGACACACCGGGAAAAAATGGCTTTTTCACATGAAAAAAACTAATTCTTACAGGCAGAATTTATCATGCTGCCATGATTTTAAATGGGATGGAGACGGCAGAGATGAAAAGCCGCCACTCAGTAGCGGGAGCCGTTACGCTAGAGGAGGCGTTAACTTTTCTCTCAGCTTGAGGAGATTTGATGACCGAGCGCCCGAATGATACCTGCCGTCATGCCCCAGACAAAGTAATCCTGATACCAGGATAACCATACCTGATGCGTGAGGCCGCGTCGGTGTACATTGAGCGGCGAATAGCGGCTAAGGCGTAACGCTTCGGCCAGCGGCATTTCAAAGGCGCTTTCCACTTCATCAGGATTAAGACGCAGCGGCAGATCAGGCGGAATAATGCCGATCACCGGCGTTACCTGAAAGCCGGTGCTGCTGGTAACGGCAGGCAGGGTGCCGATAATGCGCACCTGCTGCGCGCAGATCCCTACCTCCTCCTCCGCCTCACGCAGCGCGGTAGCGATAAGGGAGCTGTCTTCCGCATCCTGCATCCCGCCGGGAAAAGCCACCTGTCCCGCATGCTTGCGCAGATGCGCTGAGCGACGCGTCAGCAGCAGTCCGGGTATGTCGCGATCCACCAGCGGCACCAGCACGGCGGCACGACGCCCGGCGGGTAAAGCAGGCGCGTCAGCGGCCGGAATTTGCAGCACAAAGCGGTTGAGAAAGTGATTTAACGTCAGGGAGTGTGTCGTCACGTCAGGCTCCGGAAAGGCAGGGCAGAATTCGGTTTATTTTATGCAAGGTTTCCTGATATTCCGCATCGACATCGCTGTCCGCTACCAGACCGCCGCCAGCGGCACAGTATATCTGTTGATTCTCGGCAATCAGCGTGCGGATGGCGATGCTGGTATCCATACGGCCGCACAGACTGAGATAGCCAATGCTGCCGCACCAGGCATTGCGGCGATGCGGCTCCAGCTCCTCAATAATCTCCATCGCACGAATCTTCGGCGCGCCGGTTATCGAACCGCCGGGGAAACAGGCGCGCAGCAGATCGGTGGCCTGTAACCCCGCCTGTAAACGGGCGTGTACTGTGCTCACCAGATGATGCACGGCGGGAAAAGGCTCTACCACAAAGAGTTCCGGCACCGAGACCGAGCCTGGCGCGGCAACGCGGCCAATATCGTTGCGCAGCAGATCGACAATCATCAGGTTTTCCGCGCGATCTTTTGGCGACAAGGCGAGCTTTTGCGCCTGCTGGCGATCGGCTTGCGCATCGTCGAGACGCGGCAGCGTGCCTTTAATCGGTCGGGTTTCGATCGCGCCATCTTCCAGCTTCAAAAAACGCTCCGGGGAAATACTGAGAATAGCGCTGTCGGGGAGGCGTAAGAAAGCGCTGAATGGCGCCCGGTTTGCCGCATTCAGCAAACAGAAAGCCTGCCACTCGTCGCCCTGATAGCTGGCCTGAAAACGCTGGGCCAGATTTACCTGGTAACAATCGCCTGCCTGAATATAGGCCTGTACGGCGGCAAAGCGCGCTGCGTACGCGCCATAACTGAGATTGGATCGCCATTCGGTAATTAGGCTGAATGGCAACGACTGAGGTTGCGGCCTGCTCTCAAGCCAGGCGAGTCGCTGTTGGACATCGGTTAATGCCACCAGCGTCAGCCGCTTGAGATGGTGATCGGCAATC
Organism: Pantoea osteomyelitidis; assembly: GCF_044342975.1. Taxonomy (NCBI): domain Bacteria; kingdom Pseudomonadati; phylum Pseudomonadota; class Gammaproteobacteria; order Enterobacterales; family Erwiniaceae; genus Pantoea; species Pantoea osteomyelitidis. The sequence continues at coordinate 1,279,080 of NZ_JBGFSN010000004.1, read as the reverse complement.
AGCGCCCAGTCATAAATGCCCACCGCCATATCGGGCGTGGAGAGTTCGGCTTTTGCCAGGGCAGGCAGATTTTCGAAGCGGCGGCCCAGATCATAGCCAAACAGCCCCAGCGCGCCGCCCTGAAAAGGCAAATCGGCATTGCTTTCAGGCACCGCGCCCATTTCAGCACAATATTGCTGCACAAGCGCGAGTGGATCCGCCGGGGAGCAGGTGACAACGTCACCTTTTTTGATTTCTGTTTCACCGCCACGGGTAATCAGCATAACGCGAGGATCGGCCGTCAGAATATCGAAACGATTATCAATATGTTCGGCGCTGCCAGAAGAGAGCAGCATCGCCCAGGGCAGATGGGCAAGGCGGGAAAAACGCTGCATCAGCGCATTCGGGGTATAAGCTAAGCTAACAGTTTCAGGGGTCATGAAGAGAGCAAAACAAGAAAGTCAGGGGTGCCAGCCTGCCATAATTTTTTGTTACTGGCACCTGTTTGTTCCCCGTGAAATAATAGCGCTTCGCCATTTCAGGAGTGACATATGTTTACAGGTTTACCGGCACTTTCTCATGAACAGCAGCAGCAGGCCGTAGAGCGTATCCAGGAACTGATGGCGGCGGGCATGTCCAGCGGCCAGGCCATCGCGCAGGTTGCGCAGGAGATCCGCCAGAACCATCAGGGCGAGCAGATTCGGGCACGCTTTGAAGACGACGACGAATAGCGCGCCCGCAGGGATCAGATCGCCGCGATGATTTTGATCTCAACCTTGTACTTCGGGTTCATCAGCCCGGCCTGAACCGTGCAACGTACCGGGGCGTTGTCTGGTGAGACCCAGGCGTCCCAGGCGCGATTCATGGCGGGAAAGTCTGCTTTATCCACCAGAAAAATTGTGGCATCCAGAATTTTGCTCTTGTCCGATCCCACACGCGTTAACAACGCATCAATAACCGCCAGCGCATTGGCGGTTTGCGCTTCCGCATCCTCATCGAGATTTTCCGGCACGCTGGTGTAGTAAACCGTATTGTTATGGATTACTGCTTCAGACATACGGTGTTCAGGATCGATTCGTGTAATAGTCATCTGTTTCTCCTTAAGCGACATGCGCGTTAGCCTGGCACAACTGCGACCGGGCTGTCATCTGTTGTGGAATACTGACATAATTACAGTGTTTTTGCCGGGTTAAGAGAGGAAGTGTGGCTGACGATTTTGCAACAGATGGCGCGCTGGCGCAGGCTATTTCAGGCTTCAGACCGCGCGCAGCGCAGCAGGAGATGGCCGAGGCGGTAGCGACGGCGGTGAAAGAAGGTGGGGAGCTGGTGGTAGAAGCCGGAACCGGCACGGGCAAAACCTATGCCTATCTCGCGCCGGCACTACGCGCCGGAAAAAAAGTGATTATTTCGACCGGCTCGAAAGCCTTGCAGGATCAGCTCTACAATCGCGATTTGCCGACCATCGCAGGCGCCCTGAAGTTTACCGGCAAAACGGCGCTGCTGAAGGGTCGCTCTAACTATCTCTGCCTTGAACGCCTTGAACAGCAAACCATGGCGGGCGGCGAGCTGAACCACCAGGCGCTGGGCGATCTGGTCACCTTACGCGGCTGGTCGTCAGAAACCATTGATGGCGATATCAGCAGTTGCGGCGGCGTGGCGGAAGACAGCCCCATTTGGCCGATGGTCACCAGCACCAATGATAACTGCCTCGGCAGTGATTGCCCGCTCTATAAAGAGTGCTTTGTGGTCAAGGCACGCAAGCGGGCGATGGATGCCGATGTGGTAGTGGTCAACCATCACCTGTTTCTGGCCGATCTGGTGGTGAAAGAGAGCGGTTTTGGCGAGCTGATACCGGAAGCCGAAGTGATGATCTTCGACGAAGCCCATCAGATTCCCGATATCGCCAGCCAGTACTTTGGTCAGCAGCTCTCCAGCCGTCAGCTTCAGGATCTGGCAAAAGATATTATTATCGCCTACCGCACCGAGGTGCGTGACGCTCAGCAGCTGCAAAAATCGGCGGATCGTCTGGCGCAGTGCGCGCAGGATTTCCGTCTGTCGCTGGGCGAACCCGGTTTTCGCGGCAATCTGCGCGAATTGCTGAGCGATGCAAATATCCTGCGCATGCTGACGTTACTGGATGATGCGCTGGAGCTTTGTTACGACGTTATCAAACTCTCCCTGGGGCGTTCAGCTCTGCTGGATGCGGCCTTTGAGCGCGCGGCGCTCTATCGGGGCCGTCTTAAGCGCCTGCGGGCGATTAACGAACCAGGCTACAGCTACTGGTATGAATGTAGCTCGCGCCATTTCACGCTTGCCCTGACGCCCCTGTCGGTAGCCGAACGTTTTCGCGAGGTGATGGATAACCGCAAGGCCGCATGGATTTTCACTTCCGCCACCCTGGCGGTGAACGAGCAGATGGGCCATTTTGCCGATCGGCTGGGCGTCAGTCAGGCGAAGAGCCTGATCCTGAGCAGTCCTTTTGATTATGCCCGGCAGGCATTGCTCTGTGTGCCGCGCAATCTGCCGGAGCCGAACCGGCCCGGCGGCGCGCGCCAGCTTGCGCGCATGATGAAACCCCTGATCGATGCCAATAAAGGACGCTGTTTCTTTCTCTGTACCTCGCATTTGATGATGCGCGAGCTGGCGGCGGAATTTCGCGCCTCAATGACGCTGCCGGTGCTGGTACAGGGCGAAACCAGCAAAGGTCAGCTGCTGAAGCAGTTTATCGAGGCGGGGAACGCGTTGCTGGTCGCCACCAGCAGCTTCTGGGAGGGGGTCGACGTGCGCGGCGACGCGCTCTCGCTGGTGATTATCGATAAGCTGCCCTTTACCTCGCCGGAAGATCCCCTGCTGAAAGCGCGCATGGAAGATTGTCGTCTGCGCGGCGGCGATCCCTTTAGCGACGTTCAGCTGCCGGATGCGGTGATTACCCTGAAGCAGGGCGTCGGCCGCCTTATTCGTGACGTTGAGGATCGCGGCGTGCTGGTGATTTGCGACCAGCGGCTGGTTTCGCGGCCTTACGGCGCGCTTTTTCTTAACAGCCTGCCGCCAACCCCGCGCACACGCGATTTAGCCCGCGCGGTGCAATTTGTCCGGGCGGAGGAGGTTCAGTAATTTGTGGCAGGCTATGTTAAGATGCGCGCCATTTCGGATTACCCTGAGGTTGTTATGTCTGCCCGAATTTTAGCGCTGGACACGGCGACGGAAGCCTGTTCCGTGGCATTAATCAGCGATGGTCATATTGATGCCCGCTTTGAAATCGCTCCCCGCGATCACACCCAACGTATTTTGCCTCTGATCAACGAGTTGCTGCAGGCGCGGCAGCTCAAGCTCCTCTCGCTCGACGCGCTGGCCTTTGGCCGCGGTCCCGGCAGTTTTACCGGCGTACGTATTGGCATCGGTATTGCGCAGGGACTGGCGCTGGGCGCGGCGCTGCCGATGATTGGCGTTTCAACGCTGGCCACTATGGCGCAGGGCGCCTGGCGCACCACGGGCGCAACGCGCGTGCTGGCGGCGATCGATGCGCGTATGGGTGAAGTTTACTGGGCGGAATACCAGCGCGACGCTGAAGGCAACTGGCAAGGCGACACCACAGAAAGCGTACTCAAACCGGAAGCGGCGCTGGAGCGATTACAGAGCCTGAGCGGCGAGTGGACCACGGTCGGAACCGGCTGGCAGGCTTATCCACAGCTGCAACAGGGACATTCCGTTACCCTTAGCGCCAGTGATATTTCCTTGCCGACGGCAGAGGATATGTTGCCTCTGGCGTTGCAGGCGTGGCAGGCGGGCAAAACGGTGACGGCGGAGCATGCGGAGCCGGTTTATCTGCGGAATGAAGTGGCCTGGAAAAAATTGCCGGGACGCTGAGTCAGGCGCAACTAATCGCTGTGCATTCAGTCTAACAGGAAAAAAGGAGTAATTATGCCAAACCCTATTATCGGAATCTCTGGCTTCCTGTTAGCGGCCACGCTGCTGCTCAGCGGCTGCGTTTCCGTGCCGACGACGCTGCAAGGGACTTCCCCGCTTCCACAGCAAGATTTATTACGCGTGATGAATGCGCCGCAGCTTTATGTCGGCCAGGAGTCGCGCTTCGGTGGGAAAGTCGTCAAGGTGGCCAACCTTAACGGCTTAACGCGTGTGGAGATCGCCACGCAGCCGCTGGACGACGGCGCGCGACCCCGGCTGGGCGCCGCCTCGGTGGGACGCATCTATGCCGACATCCACGGTTTTGTTGATCCCATCGATCTCAACAACCAGTATGTCACGGTGCTGGGCACCATTAAGGGCAGTGAAAAAGGCGAGATCGGTCAGGCCAGCTACAACTTTATTGTGGTGGATGTGAAAGGCTATCAGCGCTGGCATCTGGTGAAACAGGTGATGACGCCGCCGCAGCCGATCGATCCCTGGATCTGGTATGGTCCTTCGCGTCACCGCCCCGGCTACTGGGGGCCAAACCCTTACTGGGGAATGTATAACTCCGGCCCGGCACAGGTCGAAACGATTTTGACAGAATAGCGTTTCAGCCAGGGCAGAATGGCAATTTTCGGCCCGGTCGTGGCATACGCGACCGGGCCATTTTATTCATGCAGTAACGAAGCGTAAAATTTAGTGATGGGCTTCGCAACCTGAACAGGCTGAACCGGGCATACTGGTACAATCAGTTAAAATATTGTTAATACTCGATTCAGCAGAGGCGGCGATGGCAATACAACATAAATCCCGGAGTGAATCCTTGAATAAGGTTTGGCTGAAACGCTATCCGGCAGATGTCCCTGCCGAAATTGATGCGAACCGTTATACCTCTCTGATCGATCTGTTTGAACAGGCTGTTGCGCGCTACGCCGATAAACCGGCGTTTGAAAATATGGGACAGCAACTGACCTATCGTCAGCTTGATTCGCAAAGCCGGGCGTTTGCTGCTTATCTGCAACAGGGGCTGAAGCTTAAGAAAGGGGATCGCGTTGCGCTGATGATGCCTAATCTGCTGCAATATCCGGTGGCCCTGTTTGGTGTGTTGCGTGCCGGTATGGTGGTGGTGAATGTGAATCCTCTCTATACCCCACGCGAGCTGAAACATCAGCTGAACGACAGCGGAGCCTGCGCCATCGTCATCGTCTCAAACTTCGCCCACACGCTGGAAAAAGTGGTGGCGGAAACGGCGGTAAAACAGGTGATCCTGACGCGTATGGGTGATCAGCTGACGCCGGTTAAAGCCACGCTGGTCAACTTTGTCGTCAAATATGTCAAAAGGCTGGTGCCTAAATACGATTTGCCAGGGGCGATCGCCTTTCGCAGCGTTTTACAGCAGGGCGAACTGATGGCGTATCAACGCCCTGATATCCTGAATGACGATCTGGCTTTCCTGCAATATACCGGCGGCACCACCGGCGTAGCGAAAGGAGCCATGTTAACGCACCGCAATATGCAGGCGAATCTGGAACAGACCAAAGCGACCTACGGCTCTCTGCTGCGCGATGGCAAAGAGTGTGTAGTCACAGCGCTGCCGCTTTATCATATTTTTGCCCTGACGGTAAACGGACTGCTGTTTCTGGAGCTGGGCGGCCATAACCTGCTGATTACCAATCCGCGCGACATTCCCGGCTTCGTCAAGGCGCTCAACAAATTCCCCTTTACGGCGCTTACCGGCGTGAACACTCTGTTTAACGCGCTGCTGAATGAACCACAGTTCCACAAGCTCGATTTTTCTACCCTGCGTTTGTCCGCGGGCGGCGGCATGGCGGTACAGAAAGCGGTAGCGGAGCGTTGGGAGAAACTCACCGGCCACTATTTACTGGAGGGCTACGGCCTGACGGAGTGTTCCCCGCTGGTCTCTGTTAACCCCTATAACATTACCAGCCATACTGGCAGCATCGGCCTGCCGGTACCTTCTACCGATATCCGCATTGTGGATGAACAGGGCAACGACGTGCAGGAGGGCGAGCCGGGTGAGCTCTGTATTCGCGGCCCGCAGGTGATGTCCGGCTACTGGCAGCGGCCCATAGAGACGGAGGAGGTGTTGAAAAATGGCTGGCTCCATAGCGGTGATATTGTTACCGTTGATCAGGAAGGCTTTATCCGCATTGTCGATCGCAAAAAAGATATGATTCTGGTCTCCGGCTTCAACGTCTATCCGAACGAGATCGAAGATGTGTTGATGCAGCATCCTAAAGTGCGCGAAGCGGCCGCCATTGGCGTGCCGAGCGACCTTTCCGGCGAGGCGGTAAAAGTCTGCGTGGTGAAGAAAGATCACACGCTGACCAAAGAGGAGCTGCTTGATCACTGCCGCCGACAGCTGACCGGCTATAAAGTGCCAAAAATCATTGAGTTTCGCGATGAGTTGCCCAAGACAAACGTGGGTAAAATTTTACGCCGCGAACTGCGCGATGAAGCAAAAGCCGCAATACGCTGAGCGCGCGTGGCAAAATGGGTTGAACGCCGGTACCGACCGGCGTTTTTATTGTTTTCAACATGGAGCACTGCGCGGAGTTTGCCGCGGTGAAAATATCTGAACGTGAATTATTCCCTGATCGACGATAACCACCAACTGGCCAGCGTATGCCAGGCGGCACGCCAACATGACGCCGTTGCGCTGGATACCGAATTTGTTCGCACCCGCACATATTATCCGCAGCTCGGCCTGATCCAGCTGTATGACGGCGAACAGCTGGTATTGATCGATCCGCTGCAAATCACCGACTGGTCGCCTTTTATCGAGCTGCTGACCGACACTGGCGTGACGAAATTTCTGCATGCCGGCGGGGAAGATTTGGAAGTTTTCCTGCACCGCTTTAAAGTGCTGCCGCAGCCAATGATCGACACGCAAATCCTGGCGGCCTTTGCGGGCCAGCCGCTCTCCTGGGGTTTTGCCGCGATGGTGGCGCATTTCACCCAGGTGCAGCTGGATAAAAGTGAATCCCGCACCGACTGGCTGGCGCGTCCCTTAACGGAACGCCAGTGCGACTATGCCGCAGCGGACGTGGCTTATCTGCTGCCGATCGCCCGTCAACTTATGACGCAGGCGGAAGAGGCGGGCAACCTGGCCGCCGCCCTGAGCGAGTGCGACACGCTCTGCCAGCGCCGGCTCGATATTCTGCAGCCGATCGATGCCTGGCGCGACATTACCAATGCCTGGCAGCTGCGCTCACGCCAGCTGGCCGCGCTGCAGCGCCTCGCCGCCTGGCGTTTAAACCTGGCGCGGGAAAAAGATATGGCGGTGAATTTCGTCGTGCGCGAGGAAAACTTGTGGAAAGTGGCGCGTTTCCTGCCTGGTTCGCTGGGGGAGCTTGATCACCTTGGGCTTTCAGGTCATGAGATCCGCTTTCACGGCAAAACTCTGCTGGCGCTGGTCGCCGAGGCGCAGGCGCAGGAAGAAGAGAGCCTGCCCGCACCGCTGAGTAATTTAATTGACCATCCGCAATACAAGCAAATGTTCAAAGCGATCAAGGCGCTGGTTCAGCAGGTGAGTGAACAGTCGGGATACAGTCAGGAACTGCTTGCTTCGCGTCGACAAATCAATCAGGTATTGAACGGGTACTGGGAACTTAAACCGCAGGCGCGGATGCCGGAACTACTGACAGGCTGGCGCGGCGACTTGCTGAAAGCGGGCATTGACAAAATAGTCTCAGGCCAGTAACCCGCGGCCAGCTTCCCCTGCCGCAACGCAGGGGATTGTCAGGAAAAACAGGGCGTCATTTGGTCACTTCTTCTGTTTCCGGCAGCGTCACGTTCAGCTCCAGAATCGAAATATCATCACCTTTCTGATCGAGCTGAACGGTGACCATATCAGGGTCAATTTTGACGTATTTACAGATCACTTCCAAAATGTCGCGCTTGAGCTGCGGAAGATAGTGAGGCTCATTGTCCCCCCTTCTGCGTTCTGCCACGATAATCTGAAGCCTTTCCTTGGCTATATTGGCAGTGTTCTTCTTCCGGGATAAAAAGAAATCGAGTAATGCCATGGTTTATCCCCCGAACAGGCGTTTCAGGAAACCCTTCTTCTCTTCTTCAATAAAGCGGAAGGGACGTTCTTCGCCGAGCAAGCGGTCTACGGTGTCAGCATAGGCTTTACCCGCATCAGATGTTGTGTCCAGGATCACCGGTTCGCCCTGGTTAGAGGCGCGCAGGACCGATTGATCTTCAGGAATCACGCCAACCAGCGGAATACGCAAAATTTCCAGTACGTCTTCCATACTCAGCATGTCGCCACGGTTGACGCGGCCTGGGTTATAACGGGTGAGCAACAGATGCTCTTTTACCGGCTCGGCGCTGGTTTCAGCGCGGCGGGATTTGGAGGCGATAATACCGAGAATACGGTCAGAGTCGCGCACCGAAGAAACTTCCGGGTTGGTAGTAATAATCGCTTCGTCGGCAAAATAGAGCGCCATCAGCGCGCCGGTTTCGATGCCTGCCGGGGAATCGCAAACCACAAAATCAAAGTCCATCGCGGTGAGATCGTTTAGCACTTTTTCTACGCCTTCACGCGTCAGGGCGTCTTTATCACGCGTCTGGGATGCGGGCAAAATGTAAAGCTGCTCGGTGCGTTTATCTTTAATAAGTGCCTGATTCAGCGTGGCATCACCCTGAATCACGTTGACAAAGTCATATACCACGCGGCGTTCGCAGCCCATGATCAGATCGAGGTTACGCAGGCCGATGTCAAAATCGATAACGACGGTTTTTTTGCCTTTTTGCGCTAAACCGGTGGCAATGGCCGCGCTTGACGTGGTCTTGCCAACGCCCCCCTTACCTGATGTAACTACAATGATGCGTGCCATAAATATTGATTTCCTTAACGAAAGAAAAGGGGCCTAAATTAATGTCTGGATGGTAAGCGCGCCCTCTTTAAGGCACAGGCGCGCGGCTTTACCGAAAAATTCCGCCGGTATCTGATCCATGATCCAGTATTCACCGGCGATCGAAACCAACTCTGCGGCGAGGTTGGTACAGAAAATCTGGCAGTCGCGGTCGCCGCCAGCGCCCGCTAGCGCGCGACCACGCATCATGCCGTAAACATGAATATTGCCGTCGGCCACCAGTTCGGCGCCGGCGCTGACGCTGCTGGTGACGATTAAATCGGCGTTACGGGCGTAGATCTGCTGCCCGGAGCGTACCGGCGTGGTGATGATACGCGTTCTGGCGGCCGGTTCCGGCACTGGTGCCGCTTCGACCGGCGCGGGCTCATCGCTGCGTTTTTTCGCTTCTTTGCCTTCAGAGAGCACCGGCAAGCCCGCCTTGACGATCATCCGCTTCAGGTTCTCGTCCTTGCAGCCGCTAACGCCCACAATACGCAGCCCGGTTGACGCCACCGCCTGCTGCAACTGCTTCCAGTTAACATTGCCGCTCAGTCCGGCCACGTTTAACACTACCGGGGCGTTTTTCAAAAAATCGGGCGCCTGGTCGATTTTGTCCTGAAGTGCCTGACGAATCACCTCGGGCTGCGAATGATGCAGATGAACTACAGACAGGGTAAAACTGCTGCCTTTGAATTCGATTGGCGTTTGCGACATCGTCCTGACTCAGTCCTGTTATCTTTACCGTCTGATAAGCGCTGATAAAATCGCCATTTAAGCCAGAACGGTGAATATTCGAAGTACTGCAAGCATGTTATAGTTACTGCTATATTCAGGCAAGGGACCACCCCGGTTAATTCGAGTAAAAAATATGTTTTGTGTGATCTACAGAAGTCCACTCCGTGACCAGACTTATCTCTACGTTGAAAAAAAGGACGATTTCTCCCGCGTGCCCGAGGAATTGCTGAAGGGTTTCGGTAAGCCTCAGTTAGCAATGGTGTTATCGCTGACGCAGCGTGAGAAGCTGGCTGGCGCCGATATCAATAAAGTGAAGCAGGCGTTAAGTGAAACGGGTTTTTATTTACAGCTTCCGCCACCGCCGGAAAGTCTGCTCAAGATTCATTTGGAATCAGGTAAAAAAGTTTAATTCGGATTCATCTGTAAATATTATCTGCGCTGGCTGTTAAACGCAGGATGAAATATTTGGCGCATCGCGTTAACTGAATATAAGGCGCTTGGGATGAAGCATTCAGCATTGAGTATCATCTTTATTTCGTTGCTGTTATCGGGCTGCGCCGCAAAAACCAACCACGCGCACGCCTCCGCCCCGGCGATCACCAAACCTGCGCCTTTAGCGGACGCGACACGACTTTCCGCCCAGGGGCGCGATCCGGCTGAATTTCCCGCTTATATTGAAATGCTCAAGGCGGAAGCGCATGCGCAAGGCGTGCCGGAAGCGGTTATCAATGACGCTTTTGCCAACGTTCACTTCGTCGATCATGTTATCCGTGCCGATCGTAACCAGCCGGAAGCGAAGGTGACGCTTGATGATTATCTGACACGGGTGCTGACTGCAAAACGCATCGCTCAGGGCAAAATGATGCTGGTGCAATACCGGCCGCAGCTGCAAGCGGTAAGCGAGCGTTATGGCGTTGCGCCACAATATATCGTGGCGCTGTGGGGCATGGAGAGCCAGTACGGTGCCATTCAAGGCAAAGAGGATATCGTCTCGGCGCTGGCGACGCTGGCGTTTGAAGGGCGGCGTGAGGCGTTTTTCAAAAAAGAGCTGTTCGCCGCGCTGCAGATGATTCAACGAGGCGCCATTGATGCGGGCAGCATGAAAGGCTCCTGGGCCGGCGCGATGGGGCAAAATCAGTTTATGCCGGGTTCCTATCTGCACTATGGCGCGGATGGCGACGGAGATGGCCGCATCGATATCTGGAACAATCCTGACGACGTTTTCGCCTCTACGGCGCATTACCTGGCGCGTGAGGGCTGGCGCGCGCAGCAAAGCTGGGGCAGTGAGGTCACGCTGCCTGAAAGATTCGATCCCGCGCTGAGCGGCACGAAAAAGGCACAGGGGAAAACCATCGCCTGGTGGCGGCAGCGGGGCGTAATCATGCAAGACGCCACGCCGTTGCTAACGCAAACCGCCTGGATTGTGCTGCCGGATGATGCTAAGGGACGGGCTTTTATGGTTTATGACAATTTCCGCACACTCATGCGCTGGAATCGATCTTATTATTTCGCTATCAGCGTCGGCATGCTCGCCGACGCTATCGCAAAATAAAGCGCCAGCTTATCTGGCGTCACACTCAACTGAAAGCAGGGGAACAGCATGTATCAGCATCGTAACTGGCAGGGCGCTCTGTTGGACTATCCGGTCAGCAAGGTGGTTTGCGTTGGCAGCAACTATGCAAAGCACATCAAGGAGATGGGCAGTCAGACGCCGACCGAACCCGTTGTCTTTATCAAGCCGGAAACGGCGCTGTGCGATCTGCGCCAGCCGCTGTCGATACCTTCCGCCTTTGGTGAAGTGCACCACGAAGTTGAGCTGGCGGTGCTGATTGGCGCCACGCTGAAGCAGGCCAGCGAAGAGCATGTGGCGAAAGCAATTGCTGGCTATGGCGTGGCGCTGGACCTGACGCTGCGCGACATGCAGTCCGGACTGAAAAAAGCGGGACAGCCGTGGGAGAAATCGAAAGGCTTTGATAATTCCTGTCCGCTTTCCGGCTTTATTCCCGCGGGCGAATTCAGCGGCGATCCGCAAAATGTGGAGCTGAAACTGTTGGTAAACGGCGAAGTGCGTCAGCAGGGTTCGACGTCAGATATGATCCATAAAATTCTGCCGCTTATCGCCTATATGAGCCAGTTTTTCACTCTGCGCGCCGGTGACGTGGTGCTGACCGGTACGCCGGAAGGCGTCGGCCCGATGCGTTCCGGCGATACGCTGGAACTTTCCCTGGCAGGACACGGCGTCAGCACGCGCGTGCTCTAAAGCTTGCATCGACGCACCTGAGGCTTTATAAGGTGCGCTTTGATTTGAATGCGGAACAGCAACCATGACCGAGACCCCTTTCTGGCAACGTAAACGCCTTGATGAAATGAACGATGAGGAATGGGAATCCTTGTGTGATGGCTGCGGACAGTGCTGTCTGAACAAGTTGCAGGATGCCGATACCGATGAAATTTATTTCACCAACGTCGCCTGTAATCAACTGAATATCCAAACCTGCCAGTGCCGTAACTACGAGCGCCGTTTTGAATATGAAGAGGACTGCATCAAGCTGACGCGCGAAAACCTGACCACCTTTAACTGGCTACCCCGCACCTGCGCCTATCGTCTGTTGGCGGAAGGGAAAGGGTTGCCCGCCTGGCATCCGCTGCTTACCGGTTCAAAGAAAGCGATGCACGCCCAGCGCATTTCGGTGCGCTACATTGCAGTTCGTGAAAGCGAAGTTCGCGACTGGGAAGATCACATTATCGATCGGCCTGACCGAAACGGCTGAGAAGGGCGCGATTCGTAAGCGAAGAGAAGAGATTAACGGCCTGCCATGCGCAGGCCGTGTTCGTACGGGATTAGCGTGAGAAAAGATCGCGGCGTTTGGGTTTAAACGGCTGCGCAATCAGTACCAGCAGCGCTACCAACAGATAAGCGGCAAAGATCACTATCATCCATTGCGGCATGCTCAGGGTCAGAAAGCTCCAGCCTCGCTCCGCACAGTCACCGCTGGCGACAAATACCGACGGCAACCATTTATCCAGCGGCAGCCAGCCGGGGAAACGCGCGGCGAAATCGCAGGTAACAAACGGGTTGGGATGCAGCTGGATCATGGTGTGCTCGTAAGAGAGGCGTAAGCCCTCCCAGGCGCTGCCCAGCCAGATCAGCAATGCCACATAGCGTAACGGCGTTTTCGGGGCGACAGCGCCCACAATTCCGGCGCCCATCACACCAAACAGCGCACAGCGCTCATAAATGCACATTACACAGGGTTTCAGCATCATTACATGCTGAAACCAGAGCGCGATCAGTTCAAGCGCCAGCGCGGTTAAAGCCAGTAACAGCCAGGCGCCGCGTCCACGGGAACATTGATTTAAAAATCGCAACATGTTGCTTTCCCTGTAGTCGTTAATGCCCCGCAGTGTAAACCAAAAGCAGAGCAGTGCCAGCCTGGCATCCGAAAAAAATCATTAAAAAAAATGACTTAAAACTGATCCAGGCTAACGTAATATCTTAAAAGTGCGGTTGGCTGACCCAGCCCTGCTGGATAAAGTAATCAGTAAGGGGTACCAACGTATACTCAATGCAAAATAGCCCAACCAGCGACAGCACAATGGTATAGGGCAACGCCATCCAGGCCATACGGCCATAGGAGAGACGAATCAGCGGAGCCAGCGCCGAGGTCAGCAGGAACAAAAACGCCGCCTGACCGTTGGGCGTCGCGACTGAAGGCAAATTCGTACCGGTATTCACCGCCACCGCCAGCATCTCAAACTGACGTGCATTAATGGCGCCGCTGGTAAAGGCATGTTTGGCCTCGTTGATATAGACCGAGCCGACAAAAACGTTATCCGAAATAGACGATAACAGGCCGTTAAACACATAAAACCAGGTGAGCTGCGCGCCGGGTTCCGCCTGAAGCACGAAGTGAATTAACGGGCTGAAAAGGTTCTGTTCAACAATCACTGCCACGATAGCGAAAAACACCGCCAGCAGAGCGGTAAAGGGCAGCGCTTCGGTAAACGCCTTGCCGATAGTATGTTCATCGGTGACGCCGCACAGCGAGGTAGCCAGAATAATCACCGACAGGCCAATCAGGCCTACTTCCGCCAGATGGAAAGCCAGCGCGACAATCAGCCAGACGCCAATCCCCCCCTGAATCCACAACTTAATCCACTCCTGACGCGTACGCTGTTTGCTGGTTTGACGATCGTAATCCAGCAGGATTTCACGCACCTTCGCTGGCAGCGGCTCGCCATAGCCAAACACCTTAAAACGCTCCACCAGCATGCAGGTAATGATGCCGCAGATCAGCACCGGTACCGTTACCGGGGCCATACGTAGAAAAAAGCCGATAAAATCCCATTCAGCCGCTTTGGCGATAATCAGGTTTTGCGGCTCACCCACCATGGTCATCACGCCGCCCAGCGCGGTGCCCACGCCCGCATGCATCATCAGGCTGCGCAGGAAAGCGCGGAACTTGTCCAGCGTGGCGCGATGCGTCTCGTCATGGATATTTTCGTCAAGGAAACCGTCGTCATCAGCGTGCTGGCTGGAAACCACGCGATGATAAATGCCGTAAAAGCCGATCGCGACGCTGATCACCACTGCGATGACCGTCAGCGCATCAAGAAAGGCGGAAAGAAACGCCGCTGCGAGACAAAAGGCCAGGCTGAGCACAATTTTCGAGTGAATAGAGAGCAGCAGGCGGGTAAAAACAAACAGCAGCAGCTGCTTCATAAAAAAGATGCCAGCGACCATAAAAATCAGCAGCAGCAAGACTTCGAGATTGCCCGCCAGCTCTTCCTTCACCTGCTCCGGGCTGGCCATGCCGATAAAGATCGCCTCCAGCGCCAGCAGGCCGCCCGGCAGCAGCGGGTAGCATTTCAGCGCCATACCCAGCGTGAAAATAAATTCGGCCACCAGCAGCCAGCCAGCGAGAAAAGGGCTGACGAAAAAGAATAACAGCGGATTCAGCAGCAGAAAAAAGAGCAACGTCCCTTTGTACCAGTTCGGCGACTGCCCGAGAAAATTGCGGCTGAACGCCTGTCCGTATGAAATCTCCATCTGTTTAGCTATCCTCTTTTAGCAATTTTTTAGGTTGTGCGGCCAAGGGTAAACGTCGCTGGCCGCTCAGGCAATGCGCAGACCTTGATTTTTGCGGCAGCGCGCGCTTTTAATCCCTGAGCAGGCTATATCCGTTACAGGCCGTCTGGTATGATGAGTGCAAATTATGATGAAGAAAGTAATGAGATATTAACGTTATGGTAATCAAGGCGCAGAGCCCTGCGGGATTTGCTGAAGAGTATATTATTGAAAGCATCTGGAACAGCCGTTTTCCTCCGGGGTCGATTTTACCAGCTGAACGTGAGCTTTCTGAATTAATCGGAGTAACGCGCACCACGCTGCGTGAAGTCCTGCAGCGCCTGGCTCGTGACGGCTGGCTGACCATTCAGCATGGGAAGCCGACGCGGGTAAATGATTTTTGGGAAACCTCGGGTCTGAATATTCTGGAAACCCTTGCCAGGCTCGACCACGACAGCGTGCCGCAGCTGATTGATAATCTGCTTTCAGTACGCACAAATATCGCCTCGATTTTTATCAGCCGCGCGCTGCGTCATCATCCTGACAAAGCGAAGCTGGTGCTGGAAAGCATCGGCGAAGCGGAAGATCAGGCGGACACCTTTACCGAGATGGATTATCGCGTGTTCCGCGGTCTCGCTTTCGCCTCCGGCAATCCCATTTATGGCCTGATCCTGAACGGACTGAAAGGTTTATATACGCGGGTAGGTCGCCACTATTTCTCTAACCATGAGGCGCGAGAACTGGCGCGCAGCTTTTATCAACTGCTGCTGACGCTCTGTAGCGCGCAGCCGTCCCAGGATCAGATTGTTGATGCGGTGCGTGACTATGGCCGCCGCAGCGGTGAAATCTGGCATGGGATGCAGAAAAATCTGCCGGAAGATTTAGGCAGCAAACGTTAATAAAAAAACCGGACCTTGCGTCCGGTTTTCTCTTTTACAGCGCAGAACCGCGCGATGGACAGCGCTCCAGCAGCTCGACGCTGCCATCCTCATTCTGCTGCTCCAGATTGACATCGAAGCCCCAGAGACGATGAACGTGTTTCAGCACCTCGCGACGGCTTTTATCCAGCGGCGCGCGGCTTTGCGGCACATAACGCAAGGTTAATGAACGGTCGCCACGCAAATCGACGTTATACACCTGGATGTTCGGTTCCAGATTGCTCAGGTTGTATTGTGCCGAAAGCTGCTGGCGAATCGCGCGGTAACCCGCCTCGTCGTGGATAGCGGCGATTTCCAGATAATTGTTGCGATCGTCGTCGAGCACAGTGAACAGGCGGAAATCACGCATAATTTTCGGCGAGAGGAACTGACTGATAAAGCTCTCATCTTTGAATTCGCGCATGGCAAAATGCACCGTTTCCAACCAGTCTGAACCGGCAATATCCGGGAACCAGTAGCGGTCCTCTTCCGTGGGCGACTGGCAGATGCGCTTGATATCCTGAAACATAGCAAAGCCGAGGGCGTAAGGGTTAATGCCGTTGTACCAGGGACTGTTATAGGGCGGCTGAAACACCACATTGGTGTGGCTGTGCAGAAACTCCATCATAAAGCGTTCAGACACTTTGCCTTCGTCATAGAGGTGATTCAGGATGGTGTAGTGCCAGAACGTGGCCCAACCTTCATTCATTACCTGCGTCTGTTTCTGCGGATAAAAATACTGGCTCACCTTACGCACGATGCGCAGGATTTCACGCTGCCAGGATTCCAGCAGCGGCGCATTTTTTTCCATAAAGTAGAGCAGGTTTTCCTGCGGCTCAGAGGGATAGCGCGCCGCTTCTACGTGTACCGCCTCTTTTTCCCGGCGCGGCAGCGTGCGCCACAGGGTATTCACCTGACTCTGCAGATACTCTTCGCGACTTTTCTGGCGCGCCTTCTCTTCCTGCAGCGAAATTTTTTGCGGACGTTTATAGCGATCAACGCCGTAATTCATCAGCGCGTGGCAGGAGTCGAGCAGCCGTTCCACCACCTCGACGCCAAAGCGCTCTTCACAGTCGGTAATGTAGTTTTTAGCAAACAGCAGGTAGTCGACGATTGAGCTGGCATCTGTCCAGCTGCGGAACAGGTAATTATTTTTAAAGAAAGAGTTGTGGCCGTAACAGGCGTGCGCCATCACCAGCGCCTGCATGGTCATGGTGTTCTCTTCCATCAGGTAGGCAATGCAGGGATTGGAGTTGATAACAATCTCATAGGCCAGACCCTGCTGACCATGCTTGTAGCGCTGTTCGGTCTCAATGAATTTTTTGCCGAACGACCAGTGGGCATAGTTTATCGGCATACCGACACTGGAATAGGCATCCATCATCTGCTCGGAAGTGATGACTTCAATCTGATGGGGGTAGGTATCGAGGCGATAGAGCTTGGCTACGCGGTCAATCTCTTCCAGGTAGACATCGAGCAGGTCGAATGTCCAGTCAGGTCCGTCATCGAGTCGTTTGCTGTCCTTAATGGCATCGTCTAAGATAGTCGTCATAGCGCACCTCTGTTATGCAAACGGGTCTGGCCCGGCGGGCACAGCCTGTTCCGGTTATGTAAGGCTACATCCTGCGTAAAGAGAGCCCAAAGAACTGAGCGAACACTTCTATGATAGTTCACTGTCGTCTATCCGAAACCGGAACTCAAATGAATTCTTCGGCAGAAAATCATCCAAACCTTCAGGTAGCCAGATTTCATGGCGTGAAATTTCAGCCTCGCTTTTAATACCGGAATAAAATGCTGTTCATAAGGGTTTTATATGGCGATGAGTGATTCTCCTGAAAAAAGTGAATTTCACTGAGGCAATCTTGATTAACCACTGATAAATGCGCTTTTGCCGGAAAAAACACTGAATTTTGATCCGCTGCATGATTTTAGTTACCGCTTTGGTGAAAAACATGTGAAATAAGTTATCGGAAAGAGTGGCAAAAAGGGCTGATTCATTCATGCTGTTGATGGCGGAATGAGCAGTGAATTATGCTTTTGTTGATGGCGGTGGGGTACGTATGCGCATTGTGATTCTCGGAAGTGGAGTGGTCGGCGTGGCGAGCGCCTGGTATCTGGCGAAGGCGGGGCATGAGGTTACGGTGATCGATCGTCAGCCCGGCGCCGCGCTGGAAACCAGCGCCGGAAATGCCGGACAGATTTCGCCAGGCTACGCCGCGCCCTGGGCCGCGCCGGGCGTGCCGCTGAAAGCGGTGAAATGGATGTTTGAACGTCATGCGCCGCTGGCGATTCGCCTGGACGGCAGTCGCTTTCAGCTGGAGTGGATGTGGAACATGCTGCGCAACTGCGATATGCGCCACTATCAGCAAAATAAAAGCCGTATGGTGCGCATCGCGGAATACAGCCGCGATTGCCTCAAGGCGCTGCGCGAAGAGACCGGCATCGCCTATGAAGGGCGTCAGGGCGGAACGCTACAGTTGTTTCGCACGGCGCAACAGTATGAAAGCGCCAGCAAAGATATCGCCGTGTTGCAGCAGGCGGGCGTGCCTTATGAACTGCTGGAAGCGAACCAGCTTGCGCGCGTGGAGCCAGCGCTGGCCGCGACGCAGCATAAACTGACGGGCGGCTTGCGGCTGCCAAATGATGAAACCGGCGACTGTCAGCTTTTCACCCAACGTCTGGCAAAAATGGCGGAAGAAGCGGGCGTAACCTTTCGCTTTGATACCGCCGTGGATCAGCTGCTGCGTGAAGGCAACCGAATTTATGGCGTGAAGTGCGGTGACGAGGTGATCAAAGCGGACGCTTACGTGGTTGCCTTTGGTTCTTACTCTACCGCGCTTCTGAATCGCATTTTGGCTATTCCGGTTTATCCGCTGAAAGGCTATTCACTGACCATTCCAATTAAAGATCCTGCCGCAGCGCCAGTCTCCACCATCCTTGACGAAACCTACAAAGTGGCGGTTACCCGCTTCGATAATCGTATCCGCGTCGGCGGCATGGCTGAAATTGTTGGTTTTAACAACAAACTGTTGCCGGCACGACGTGAAACGCTGGAGATGGTGGTCCGCGATCTCTATCCTGAAGGCGGCCATATTGAGCAGGCCACTTTCTGGAGCGGATTGCGCCCGATGACGCCAGACGGTACGCCGATCGTGGGTCGTACGCCGCTCAATAATCTTTATCTCAACACCGGTCACGGCACGCTTGGCTGGACAATGGCCTGTGGTTCAGGCCAGCTGCTGGCAGATTTAATCTCCGGACAGAAACCGGCTATCGCGGCAGACGATCTGTCGGTGCTGCGCTATCTGCCGGGTTTCGATCATCAGGCTTCGCCGTTGCGTAACGCCAACGCGACCCGTTAAGCATTCAAAGAGAGGAAGTATGTCACGTCCAATTGTCGCAACCATCAACCAACAGGCGTTGCGACATAACCTGGCGGTAGTGCGCCAGGCTGCTCCCCATTCGCGCGTCTGGTCGGTGGTCAAGGCCAACGCCTACGGCCATGGCATCGCCCGCAGCTGGCAGGGTCTGGCTGAAACCGACGGATTCGCATTGCTTAACCTGGAAGAGGCGATCCTGTTGCGTGAGCAGGGCTGGAAAAAGCCTATTTTGCTGCTGGAAGGTTTCTTCCAGAGCGAAGAGCTGGCCCTGCTTGATCGCTATCGTTTGACCACCAGCATCCACAGCAACTGGCAAATTCAGGCGCTGGCAAAGGCGCAGCTGAGCGCGCCGCTGGATATTTACGTCAAGATCAACAGCGGCATGAATCGCCTCGGCTTCCGACCTGAACAGCTGCATGCGGTGTGGAAAAAGCTGCGCTCGCTGGAGAACGTCGATGAGATGACGCTGATGGCGCATTTCGCGGATGCGGAGAAAGCTGACGGTCTGATTGAGCCGCTACAGCGCATCGAACGCGCGGCGGAAGGGCTGGATACGCCACGTTCTTTGTCGAACTCCGCTGCCACGCTCTGGCATCCTGAAGCGCATTTTGACTGGGTGCGGCCGGGAATTGTGCTCTATGGCGCGTCGCCGAGCGGCCAGTGGCGTGACATCGCCAGCACCGGGCTAAAACCGGTCATGACGCTGGCAAGCGAAATCATTGGTGTTCAGCAGCTCAGCGCGGGGGACGGAGTAGGTTATGGCTATCGTTATCATGCCAGCGGCGAGCAGCGCATTGGTATCGTGGCCTGCGGTTATGCCGACGGCTATCCGCGTCATGCTCCCACCGGCACGCCGATCAGCGTTGACGGCGTGATAACCCGCACCCTGGGCGCCGTCTCGATGGATATGCTCATGGTGGATCTCACGCCCTGTCCACAGGCGGGGATCGGTTCTCAGGTGGAGCTGTGGGGCGAGCAGGTCAAAATTGATGATGTTGCCCATGCAGCAGGCACGGTGGGTTACGAGCTGATGTGCGCGCTCGCGCCCCGCGTGCCGGTAGAAATTATCTGATTCAAAGCGCGGTCAGCGTACCGCGCATCTTTTTGCTGCAGCGCCAGGCGATCAGTGCCAGCACTGCGCCTGCCAGCATCATCAGCGCCAGCGCCGATTTCTCCGCCACCGGCAGCGCCACCATCAGCAGGCTGCCTGCCGCACCGCCCGCCATCTGGATAAACCCCTGTAATGCTGACGCCACACCCGCCTGCTGCTGATAAGGCTCAAGCGCATAGCTGGTGGCCGGACCCACGGTAAAGGCCAGCCCGGCCACGGAAACCGCAACGGGCAACATGTAGAGCGCCCAGTGCGTCTGCCAGAGAGCAGGCAACAGCAGCTGTCCGCCGGTCATCAGCAGCGCGCCCAACAGCATGGTGACAAATCCCATCGCCAGACAGAATGGCCGTCCCGCTTTGCGGATAGTTTTGTTGACGAAGGCGCTGACCAGCATGATCCAGAGACCGTTAGCACCGAAAGCGAAAGAGAACTGAATCGGGGAGAGTTCCCCCTCGGTCATCAGGACATGCGGCGCAAGCGAGACGTAGGTTAACACCATACCCAGCGCGCCAGCGTTAGCGAAAGCAAAGGCGAGAAAGCGCGGCTGACGCAAAATCGCGCCGTATTGACGCAGCGGCAGTCCGGCTACCCGCAGCGTATCCGCCGGGCGCGTCTCCGGCAGCCAGACGATAACGATCAGGCCGATCAACAGGCCATAGGCGCTGAGAAACCAGAAGGGCGCGCGCCAGCCAAAGGCATCCGCCAGCAGGCCACCCAATAGCGGTGCCAGCGCCGGTACGATATTCAGCGCGCCATTAAGAAAGCCATAGGCGCGCGCCGCATCGTCACCGCTCAGGCGATCGCGCACGCCGCTGAAGGCGACCACGGCAGTACAGCACACCGCGCAGCCCTGAATCAGACGCGCCAACAGGAATACCGGCCAGAGAGTGGCGGTAGCGGCCACCGCGCTGCCGAGAATATAGAGCGCCAGACCGATGAGCGCGACCGGCTTACGGCCAAAATTGTCGACCAGCGGGCCGGTGATGAGCTGACCGATCCCCATTACCAGCAGGAACAGAGGAATTGTCGCCTGAATATTCGCCACCGGCGTGGCAAGCCCCTGAGCGATTTGCGGCAGGGTAGGTAAATAGAGATCAATGCCTAACGGCGCAAGCAGCACCAAACTCAGCAGAAGAAGGGTAAATTTTTGCATATCAGCCAGCAAACATCCTGTCAAAAGAGCGGGAGAGGGTAATGACTCAGGGGCGAAAAGGGAAGGGAAAACCAGACAGAAAATGCGGTGCCTGAGCAAAAGCGCTCAGGCACCGTGTCGGGAAGGGAATCAATAAGCGCCGTCGCGACGTAGCACAACCCCGGCGGTTTTAAACAGAATAGCGATATCGGTCCACAGCGCCCAGTTTTTCACATACCAGGAGTCAAAGTAGACGCGCGTATCGTAATCGATATCGTTACGGCCACTGACCTGCCACAGGCCGGTCATGCCGGGTTTCGCCATCAGGTAATAGTCCACATCGCCAGCGTAACGCTCCAGCTCTGCTTCGATAACCGGACGCGGTCCCACCAGGCTCATTTCGCCACGGATAACGTTCCAGAGCTGAGGCAGTTCGTCGAGACTGGTTTTACGCAAAAAACCGCCAATTTTGGTGATGCGTGGGTCGTTTTTCAGTTTGAAGTCGCGATCCCATTCGGCACGCGCCTCGGCGCTGGTAGCCAGCAGATTCTGCAGTACCTCTTGCGAGTTGGTCACCATCGAACGGAACTTAAGGCACTTAAATTTCTTGCCTTCATGTCCGATGCGCTCATGTCCATAGATCGCATTGCCGCCGTCACGCTTCACCATCCAGCAAAGCAGGCCAAACACCGGCGCGAGAAACAGTAGCAACAACGAGGCGACCACGATATCAAACGCGCGCTTCAGGAAGCGTGATGAACGTTTTGCCAGATTATTGCTGACACGCAATATCATCACTTCATGGCTGAAGATAAAAGACATATCGGTGCCGTAGAGCGGCACGCCGCGCAGCGTCGGGATCACGGAGATAGAGCGACACTGCATTTTCGACAGAAACTTCAGCCACTTGTCACGCACGCCCTGCTGCTCATATTCCATCGCCACGATGAACTGCGTATTATCGCGGTCCATGGTCTGCCAGTTGATGTCCTTAAAGGTGATCACCGGCACGCCGTTGACGTTGTCAGGATGATTGCCGTCGTCAATGGCGACGAAGGCCTGCACGTTATAGCCGAGAATCTCTTCGCTCTGTAACGCGGCGTAGGCTTCCAGCGCATTTTTGCCGGAACCAATGATAATGGTCTCTTTCTGCCACTGACCCGCTTTGTTGATTGCGCGTTTCACCATGGCACGCATTAACGGCAGCAGCAGCAGCGCATAACTCCAGCTGAAGCCCCAAATCAGACGTGAAAAATCCCATTTGGAAAAGGCGATAAAGGCCAAATCCAGCAGTGAAAAAACAAAAAGGGTTTTGATAATTTCTTTCAGCTCAAACCAAAAAGGCTTGCGATACGAATAATGACGCATCCGTACCCAAAACCAACCTGTGCAGAGCACTGACATAATAAACTGGGCAATAAAACGGTATTCGATCTGCTGCGGTGGAATAAAAGTGTCCAGTTCTCCCCAAATACCCTGAACAGTGGCAGCTGATAAAAACAATGCCAAATTCAAAGCGATAAGATCTGAAATGCTCAGGGCAAATTTCGCAATAATATTTTTACGCAACCCGCTCCAGGAACGGCTTGCATCATTCAAAACCAATGTACTTGCCATAAAACCTGCTCTCTTTTCTTAAGTAAAAGATGGCCTGACCAGAATCAAGTACGCGCTCAGGAGTAAACCGCTGAAAGAAAAAAGACCTGCTTTTTCAGCGTGCTAAAAGTCAATGCTGCCATAAGCGCTGCACCAAAAGCTTTTGCGGCAACGTGATTAACGTCACGAAAAGCAGCAGCAACGTTAAAGAGTATGCAGGAGATATTTGACATAGTTAATATGGAAATAATCTGAAAACGTAAAATCTGACTAAAGTTCGCTTAAGGTAACTGGATGATTTAAAAGAGTAAAAACAGGAAGGGGGCGAATATAACAATAAATTTTAAGCCTCTTTTTCGGAATTACCGCCAAACAATAAGAATGGCGGTAAAAAGCAGAAATCATGCCGGTTTTTTTAAAACCCAGCGGTCTTGTTGCTTATCATAATGTCCGATCTCCAGGTCAACCGGTTCCCCGTCAATCCAGGCCGGTACGCTGGTCTCCTGATCCCAGCCATCCAGTTGATAACTCAGGCCGGGATTGGTTTGACAGGGAATACTCACCGTCTCAAGATTTTCTGCATTTAGTTCGGCATCTATAATTTCATACCGACCAATTTTAACGATATGTCCCATTGTTTTCTCCCGTGTGCTCTGGGTTAAATAGAGATCATAGTCGTTATGCGCGGAATATCGAGCGGAATGCTCCAGGATTATTCCTTCTCTTCAGCAAAGCGAACGCCAATTTTTATAATTCGATTATCTTCTTTCTCCGCCACGGTCCAGATCAAATGGTTCCACTCAACCTGATCGCCAACAACCGGCGAGTTGCTCAATCTGCCCATAATCAGCTGACCCAGCGTTTGCAGATCGTTTGTCTCTTCATTCAGCTCAAGGCCATAAATTTGCGCGACATCGCGCAGGCGCGCTTCGGCATCAAGAATGAAATCACCAAAGAAACGCTGATCGAGCGATACCGGCGGGGTCTGGCTGAACATTTTACCCAGCGCGGGCAGATCGCGCTCACGACCGATAACGCACAGCACATCTCCCTCTTTAAGGCGGGTATTGCCGCTGGGATGCATCAATACATTATCGCGAAACAGCGCGGCAATACGTGTTTCTCGTGGCATTTTCAAATCGCGCAGCGCGGCGCCCACGCACCATTTATCTGCGCTGAGCTGATAAACAAATTGCTCCCAGGGATTTTCCGGATGAATATCCAGCCCGACGCGGCTGATCGGCGAGGCGGTTGGCGGCACAATCACGCGAAATTTGCGGGCGGCGAAACCCAGCGAGGTACCCTGTAGCATCAGCGACACCAGCACCACAAAGAAGGCGATATTAAAGTAGAGCGAGGCGTTTTCCAGGCCCGCCATCATCGGGAACACTGCGAGGATAATCGGCACCGCGCCGCGTAAGCCTACCCAACTGATAAAGAGACGCTCACGACCGTTAAAGGCGCGGAACGGCAGCAGGCCAATCAGAACGGAAAGCGGACGCGCAATCAGAATCAGCCACAGCGACAGGATCATCGCCGGTACGGCGATATGCCACAGGTCTGAGGGCGTGACCAGCAGGCCAAGCACGATAAACATGCCGATCTGGCTCAGCCACGCCATGCCATCAAAGGTTTGCAGGATACCGTGGCGATTACGGATTGGCCGGTTGCCTAACAGGAAACCGCACAGATAGACGGCGAGAATGCCGCTGCCTTCCAGCACTGTGGTTAAGGCAAACACCAGAATGCCGCCGCTCACCGCCAGCAGCGGATACAAACCATTCGCCAGTGAGATACGGTTAATTAATTGCTGTAGCGCCCAGCCGCCGCCGAGGCCGAGCACGATACCCAAACCGAACTGCTGCACCAGATGCACAAGGAACATCCAGCTCAGGCCGGTTTCCCCCTGTTGAATCATCTCAATCAGGGTAATAGTAAGAAACACCGCCATGGGATCGTTGCTGCCGGACTCGATCTCCAGCGTCGAGCTGACGCGCTCGTTAAGCCCTTTATCGCCCAGCAGGGAAAATACCGCCGCCGCGTCAGTGGAGCCGATAATGGCGCCAATCAGAAATCCCTGCATCAGATCCAGCCGGAACAGCCAGGCCGCGACCAGGCCCGTCAGGCTGGCAGTGATGAGTACCCCCACGGTTGAGAGCGAGAGCGCCGGTCCCAGCGCCACTCTGAAAGAGCTCGCCTTGGTGCGCATACCGCCATCCAGCAGAATCACCGCCAGCGCCAGGTTGGAAACCAGATAAGCCACGGGATAGTTATCAAAGGCGATGCCGCCGATACCATCAATACCGGTAATCATACCGAGCGCCAGGAAGATCACCAGAATAGGAATACCGAGGCGGGAAGAGAATGAGCTTAACAGGATACTTGCTGCAACCAGCACGGAACCGATGATGAAAACACTGTAAATCATGCTGGCATTCAAGACGCTTACTCCTGCGATTTGAGAATGGGGACTTCCGGACAGTGTGTTGTATCTGCGCGGCCCTTGTCAAAAGATAATGCTTAATCAATAAGTTGTCAGCGTCGGCAGCCACAGATTCGCATTTTATCTTACAGCGTCGCGTTAGTGAATTGATTAAAAAAAACACTGGATATTTAAACAGGTCATTGTATACTATTTCTACTGCCCGACCGGGTAAACGCTGTTGGTATGTATATGGTGAAGCCTATGATGATTTCGACAGAAAACCTGAATTCGCTGAATCAATCGGTCACAATGAGCAGCCGTGAAATTGCGAAGATGACAGGCGTAACGCACGGTGAAGTGAAGCGTTTGATTAAAAGTCTTGAAACGGCGCAGCGTCTTTCGCAGCCGTTGAGCGTTAGCGCTTATGAAAATGCAGGAGAAATGCGCCAGGAGTATTGCCTGAACAAGCGCGACTCGCTTCTTGCGGTCGCTCGTCTTTCGCCGGGCTTTACTGCCGAAGCGCTGGATCGCTGGCAGGAGCGCGAGAGAAGTACGCATCTGCCCGATTTCACCAACCCCGCTGCGGCGGCGCGTGCCTGGGCTGAACAGTTTGAACAGCGTCAGGCCGCTGAGCAGCAGCTGGCCTTGTCAGCCCCAAAGGCTGAATTCTTTGACCGTTTCGTCCAGGTCGAGGACTCGATGGGTTTTCGTCAGCTGTGTAAAATGCTCAAAGTCAAAGAGCCGGAGTTTCGTCAGTTCCTGCTTGAGCGCAACATCATGTATCGCGCTAACGGTGTTCTGACGCCTCAGCAGCACCATCTTCAGGCCGGTTACTTTACGCTGCGCGCAGGAGTAGGGGAAAATCTTCATGCATTTTCTCAGGCACGTTTTACCGCTAAAGGGGTGAAATGGGTGGCCAGCCTGTGGGCGGGCCATGTTGCCTCGCAGCCCAAAGGCGCTGCGGCCTGAGTCTGAAACGATGAAAAAAGCCGGTCACTGACCGGCTTTTGCATTTTCAGGCTTCGGCAGCCTGCTTGTGGAACAGCTCGCGGAATACCGGATAAATATCTTCCGGTTCGCGAATATGCTGGATAGCGAAATTATCAAAGATATTTTGCAGATGTTCATATTCACGCCAGAGCGTTTGATGCGCGCGCCGCGTAATTTCGATGTAACTGTAATAACGCACCACAGGCAAAATATTTTTTGCCAGTATTTCGTGACACAGCGGCGAATCATCTGCCCAGTTATCGCCATCGGACGCCTGTGCCGCATAGATATTCCATTGCGCCGGGTCGTAACGATCCTTGACCACCTCGTCCATCAACTTCAGTGCGCTGGAAACGATAGTGCCGCCGGTTTCCTGCGAATAAAAGAATTCCTGCTCATCCACTTCTTTTGCCTGCGTATGGTGGCGAATATAAACCACGTCGACGTTTTTATAGGTACGGCTCAGGAACAGATAAAGCAAAATGTAGAAGCGTTTCGCCATATCCTTGGTCGCCTGATCCATCGAGCCGGAGACGTCCATCAGACAGAACATCACTGCCTGACTGGAAGGTTCCGGCCGCTTCTCAAAGTTTTTGTAACGCAGGTCAAAGGTATCGATAAAGGGTACGCGCTCAATACGCGCCCGCAGATCGGCAATCTCCTGACGTAAACGCTCTTCCTCCAGCAGCTGCGCCGGTTCGGTATTCTCAATGTCCGAAAGTTCAGCTTCCAGCTCATGCAGCATACGTCGCTTGCCCGCCGTCATGGCCGTACGCCGCGCCAGCGAATTTTGTAATGAACGCACCACGCTGATATTGGCGGGTACGCCATTGGCGGTATAACCGGCACGATGTGTTTTGTACTCGTTCAGCTGGCGATGCTGGTTCTTACGCAGATTCGGCAGCGCCAGATCTTCAAAAAGCAGATCGAGATATTCATCTTTGGAAATCTGAAAAACAAATTCATCCTGACCTTCACCATCCTGGCTGGCATTTCCCTGACCGCCGCCGTTACCGCCGCCGCCCCCTTGCGGGCGCTCGATGCGATCGTTTTGCACAAAGTGATCGTTACCCGGATGAACGCGATGGCGATGACCGCCGCGTCCCTGATGGAAAATCGGCTCATTGATGTCATCTATTGGAATAGAGACAGACTCACCGCTTTCCACGTCGGTAACCGAACGCTTGTTGATGGCCTCGGAGATCGACTGCTTGATTTGCGACTTATAGCGGCGCAAGAAGCGCTGTCGGTTGACTGCGCTTTTGTTTTTGCCGTTCAGTCGCCGATCGATGAAATAGGCCATAGAGTTCCCCCAAACTACAGTGCAAGCCAGGCCGGACAAGCCGGCCTTCTTTTCCCCGGCGCCCCTGCGCCGATCAGCTTACAGATATGAATTATGACGATTTACGCACACGCAGATACCATTCGCACAGCAGGCGCACCTGTTTGCGGGTATAGCCTTTCTCCATCATGCGATCGACAAAATCATCGTGTTTTTTCTGTTCATCCGTTGAGGTTTTGGTATTAAAAGAGATAACCGGCAGCAACTCCTCCGTATTCGAGAACATTTTCTTCTCGATAACCGTGCGCAGTTTTTCATAGCTGGTCCAGTTAGGATTGCGTCCGTTATTCTGAGCGCGCGCGCGCAGAACAAAGTTCACAATCTCATTACGGAAGTCTTTGGGATTACTGATCCCGGCAGGCTTCTCGATTTTTTCCAGCTCAGCGTTCAAAGATTCACGGTCAAACAGCTGTCCGGTATCAGGATCGCGATATTCCTGATCCTGGATCCAGAAGTCCGCATAGGTAACGTAGCGGTCAAAAATGTTCTGACCATACTCGGAGTATGATTCCAGATAGGCCGTCTGAATCTCTTTACCAATGAACTCAGCGTATTTCGGGATCAAATAACCTTTCAGATGCTCAAGGTATTTTTCCGCCAGCTCTTGCGGGAACTGCTCGCGTTCAATCTGCTGCTCCAGAACATAGAACAGATGAACCGGGTTAGCCGCCACTTCAGCGTGATCAAAGTTGAACACGCGCGACAGGATCTTAAAGGCGAAACGAGTGGAAAGGCCGTTCATCCCTTCGTCTACGCCCGCGTAATCATGATACTCCTGCCAGGATTTGGCTTTTGGATCGGTATCCTTCAGGCTTTCGCCATCGTAGACACGCATTTTTGAGTAAATACTGGAGTTTTCCGGCTCTTTCAAACGCGAGAGGATAGAGAAACGCGCCAGAGTTTCGAGCGTACCTGGGGCACAGGGCGATGTCGCCAGTTCGCTGTGGTTAAGCAGCTTATCGTAAATCTTGATCTCTTCCGAGACGCGCAGGCAATAAGGCACTTTGACAATATAGACACGGTCAAGGAACGCCTCATTGTTTTTATTATTACGGAACTGAACCCATTCAGATTCGTTGGAGTGCGCCAGAATGATACCGTTGAACGGCAGGGCGGAGATGCCCTCGGTGCCGTTATAGTTCCCCTCCTGAGTAGCCGTCAGCAACGGATGGAGCACTTTAATCGGCGCTTTAAACATCTCCACAAATTCCATGATGCCCTGGTTGGCGCGACAAAGCGCACCGGAATAACCATAGGCGTCCGGGTCGTTTTGCGCATGGTTTTCCAGTTTACGGATATCGACTTTACCCACCAGCGCGGAAATGTCCTGGTTGTTTTCATCACCCGGCTCGGTTTTCGCGATCGCCAGCTGTTCCAGAATTGAAGGCCAGACTTTTACTACTTTGAAGCGGGTAATATCGCCGCCGAACTCGTGCAGCCTTTTTGCTGCCCAGGGAGACATAATGGTACCAAGATAACGACGCGGCACGCCGTACTCTTTTTCAAGAATATTGGCATCTTCTTGTGGATTGAACAGGCAGAGCGGGTGATCGTTAACCGGACTACGATCGCCATCTGCGCTCAGCACATAAATGGGTACGCGCTGCATCAATGATTTCAGACGCTCGGCCAGTGATGACTTACCGCCACCAACAGGACCAAGCAGATACAGAATTTGTTTCTTCTCTTCCAGCCCCTGGGCAGCATGTTTCAGGTAGGAGACGATTTGCTCAATCGCATCCTCCATGCCGTAAAACTCCTCGAAGGCGGGATAGCGCGCAATAACGCGGTTAGAGAATAGTCTGGAAAGGCGTGGCTCCTGAGCAGTGTCGACCATTACTGGCTCACCGATGGCCGTTAACAGTCGCTCTGCGGCGTTGGCGTATGCACTGCGATCTTGCTTACAGATTGCAAGAAATTCCTGCAGTGTGAACTCTTCGTCCTTGGCAGCTTCATAGCGCTGACGATAGTGATCGAATATATTCATAGCGATGCCCGTCCTTTCGTTTTTAGCACAGGTAAAGGAGCGTAATTAGATGCGCATGCAGCTCCCGGAAGATATTCTCTGATGAGTACAGCAACCCTTATGCCAACCTGACGTTTTTATATCGGGATACACAAATCTTATGGTTACTCTGCTCGTACAAAAAGTCTCGTCTTACTTTTAACTGTAGAAGGCATTTAAGAATTTTCCTCAGACTCTTCTCCTTATTTAGCGATATATCAATAACAAAGTCAGATAAGCACAGCGGGCCTGATTTTACTGGCGCGGGCTGGTCTGCCTGTTGTGAAGCCGCTGACGCAATCGCCTGCCTGCGACTTTTCGTTATGCTCTCCTCATAATGTAAAAATTCAATCTTTTGCCAGAATTCGATAGACTCAGCGGTGATTGTTATATTTATGGAATGAATAAATTGTGAACCAATTCAAACTTAAGACCCTTGCTGTTTTTTTACCTTGTTGTTTTGCGGTCTGTAGCGCACAAGCCGATCCTCTCTCCATTGGAGCATCAGTGATTTATGCGCAATCTCCCTATCGGGGCGGCCAGGACCGTTACCTTCCAATTCCGGTCATCAACTATGAAGGTGAAAACTTCTGGTTCCACAGCCTGCAGGGTGGCTACTACCTGTGGAAAGATCAGCAAAATCAGCTTTCGTTAACCCTGTTGGGGTCGCCGCAGCAATACGATCCCGATGATAACGATCTGGGCGATATGAAAGGCCTCGATAAGCGCCATATGACGTTAATGGCTGGCGCGACTTATCGGCACGTTGCAGAGTGGGGGATCCTGCGAACGGCGCTGCTGGGCGATGTGCTGAATAACAGCAATGGCATGCTCTGGGATTTGACCTGGCTCTATCGTTTCAACTTTGGCCAGCTCAGCGTCACGCCAGGCATTGGCGCAATGTGGAACAGCGCGAATCAAAACCGCTATTACTATGGTGTTTCAGGACATGAAAGCGCGCGCACCGGCATTAGTCGCTATCAACCTGATGACAGCTGGTCGCCCTATGTGGAGCTGAGCCTGAATTACCGGCTCAACGAGCAATGGAACGCTTCCGTGGTTGGACGCTATACCCGTTTTGATGATGAAATCAAAGACAGCCCGATGATCGATAAAAGCGGCCAGACCACGCTCTGGACCGGGATCAGCTACAGCTTCTGACGGCTGAATACAATGCATCAAAAGAGGGCGATTTCTGCCCTCTGTTTATTTTTGGTGCCTCACCATGGTGCAAGGAGATCGTTATGCCTCACAGCGTTATGTTTACCGGAGAAAACCCATTACCCGCGATTGGTCAGGGAACCTGGTATATGGGTGAAAGCGCGGCGCAGCGCCAGCAGGAAATTCAGGCATTGCAGGCTGGCCTGGATCTCGGGCTGAAGATAATCGATACGGCAGAGATGTATGCCGACGGCGCTGCCGAAGAAGTGGTGGGCGAGGCGCTGAAGGGACGTCGTGAGCGCGCCTGGCTGGTATCAAAAGTTTATCCCTGGAATGCAGGCCTGACGGAGGCGATTAAAGCCTGCGAGCGCAGTTTACGTCGTTTGCAGACCGATTATCTCGATCTTTACCTGCTTCACTGGCCGGGCAGCGTGCCGCTGGAGGAAACGGTGCGTGCGATGGAAACGCTGCAGCAGCAGGGCAAAATCCGCCGTTGGGGCGTCTCCAATTTCGATACCGATGAGATGCAAAAACTGTCGCACTTGCCGGGCGGTGAAAATTGCGCCACAAATCAGGTGCTCTATCATCTGGCATCGCGTGGAATCGAGTACGATCTTTTGCCATGGTGTCAGCAACAACAGATGCCGGTGATGGCATATTGTCCGCTTGCGCAGGCAGGACGGCTACGGCAATCTCTGATGAGTCACGTCACCCTGCAGAAACTTGCACAACAGAAGGGCATTAGCGTAGCGCAACTGCTATTGGCATGGGTTATCCGAAAAGCGGGCGTTGTGGCGATACCAAAAGCCAGCTCGATAGCCCATGTAGAAGAGAATGCGCGCGCGCTTGAGATCGATTTAAACAGCGACGAGCTGGCGCGTCTCGACGAGGCTTTCCCGCCGCCGCATAGCAAGCAGCCGCTGGATGTGGTTTAGCGGCGCGTAACGCGCCGCACAGCTATCAGGTTTTGTTACGAACCCGAAAGGTCGTGGCCAGTCGGGCAGGCTGTTCACCTGCGCTGGTCATCGCTTTGTTAATGCGAGCCGTTTCTACGCAGACCATGGTTTTATAGCCATCGTTCGCCATATCGCTCATGCTGCAGGAAAGTTCTGCACCCGGGTTCCAAGTGACAACGTCACTGTGGTAATGGTGATAGACCTCAATACAGCGCTGGCCGCTTTTATCGTTTATTACACTACAGTCTTCAGGCTGAGTGAAAATACGATCGATACGACCCGAATAGGTTTGCTTATTGGCCAGCTTACCTTCCTCGCCATTATTCACCTTATCGATATAAACCGGGCCTAAACCACCTACCTCGACGCCGTTAATGTCGGCAATCTGAAAATAGCTGTGAAGCGCGCCGGTCGCTTCGAAATCGCCGTGCGATTCCAGCTCGATTTCACAATGCTGGCCCAGGCGGAAACGGGCAAAAAGCGTGAAGTCATGGGGCCAGAGTTTTTTGGTTTGCGCGTTGCTTTCCAGCACCAAAGTTAACAGCACGCCCTCATCACTTTCATCATGGGCAGACAGAGTCCAGGGCTGATTCCGGGCAAAACCGTGCGCCGGTTCGCCTGCCGGGCCAAACCAGGGCCAGCAGATCGGGACGCCGCCGCGAATCGCTTTGCCAGTGGCAAAGGGCGTCTTGTCGCTCAGCCAGATCACTGGCTTTTCACCACTCGGCTGCCAGGCGATCAGCTGAGCACCCTGCAAGGTAATAGCCGCGCGCATTTGCGGGTGGCTCACCACGATCACCGGCAGTTCGCCTGCCTGACGCTGGGAAATATAGGGAGTCAATTGCTTCACTATGGGTAGCGAAAAAAGTTTATCTTGCATAAAAAGACCTTCTTTTAAGCTGACCAGCATAAAAAAGGGCGACCGAAGTCGCCCTTGCCAATTGCGAGGCTGTTCTTATTTAGAAGCAACCAGGGCAATCAGATCCAGAACTTTATGTGAGTAACCGGTTTCGTTATCGTACCAGGAAACCAGCTTCACGAAGTTGTCGTTCAGCGCGATACCCGCTTTGGCATCGAATACAGAGGTCAGAGTTTCGCCGTTGAAATCGGTAGAAACCAGCTCATCTTCGGTGTAGCCCAGAACGCCTTTCATATCGCCTTCGGAAGCGGCTTTGATCGTTTCACAGATCTCTTTGTAGCTTGCCGGTTTGGCCAGACGCACAGTCAGGTCAACAACAGAAACGTTTGGCGTCGGTACGCGGAAAGCCATACCGGTCAATTTGCCGTTCAGTTCCGGCAGCACTTTACCTACAGCTTTTGCTGCGCCGGTAGAAGACGGAATGATGTTCTGAGATGCGCCGCGACCGCCGCGCCAGTCTTTATGAGACGGGCCGTCAACGGTTTTCTGGGTAGCGGTAGTAGCGTGAACGGTGGTCATCAGACCTTCAACGATACCAAAGTTGTCGTTGATCACTTTCGCCAGCGGTGCCAGGCAGTTAGTGGTACAGGATGCGTTAGAAACGATATCCTGACCGGTATATTTATCAAAGTTGGCACCGCGAACGAACATCGGGGTGTCATCTTTGGACGGGCCGGTCATAACCACTTTTTTCGCGCCAGCAGTGATGTGCTTACGTGCGGTTTCGTCAGTCAGGAAGATACCGGTTGCTTCAGCAACCACATCCACGCCCACTTCGTCCCATTTCAGGTTAGCCGGATCTCTCTCAGCGGTAACACGGATTTTTTTGCCGTTAACGATCAGCGCGCCATCCTTCACTTCAACGGTACCGTCGAAGCGACCGTGAGTGGAGTCATACTTCAGCATGTAAGCCATGTATTCGGCGTCCAACAGATCGTTGATTGCAACGATTTCGATGTCGGAACGTTGTTGAGCAGCACGGAAAACAATGCGACCGATGCGGCCAAAACCGTTGATACCTACTTTGATAGTCATATATTCCACCAGCTATTTGTTAGTGAATAAAAGGTTGGCTGTAAAATTACAAAAACCTTACCAGGCGTCAAGCGGAATCGTGTCACTTGTTGCGACAGGTCAATCCACGCGTCAGGAATTATTTGTTGCGCAAACGCTTGCGCAACGTGTTCATACCAGGGCATCGCTGCCCCGATCGCCGAATATAAAGGGATGCGGTTTGCAAAGGGTGATCGCGGTCACAAATATACGCAGTGATGGTCAGGGTTCGACGATAAGCACGAAAAAAGCTCCGGACTTGTTAGCCATTTGTTAGAATAGTAGTCGAATTTTTCAGAATGACACTTCCGGGATTGTTAAAATGGCTAAAGAAACCGCACCCGACGCGAAAGCCGCGCAGCTAACCGAGATGCAGCGCTACGTTACTCAAAACCGTGGCACGGAGCCGCCGTTCTCCGGCGCGCTGTTGCATAATAAACAAGAGGGCATCTATCACTGCCTCGTTTGCAACGCACCGCTATTTCTTTCCGAAACCAAATATGATTCCGGCTGCGGCTGGCCGAGCTTTTACCAGCCGTTCAGCGATGACGCGATTCGCTATCTGGAGGATGACTCCCATGGCATGCATCGCGTTGAAATCCGCTGCGGCAATTGTGATTCTCATCTTGGTCACGTGTTTCCCGATGGGCCGCAGCCAACCGGCGAGCGTTACTGCGTCAACTCAGCGTCGCTGAGCTTTACCGACGAGCAGGGCGATCAGGTAAAAGGATAAGCGATGAAGCAAGAACTCAATACCATTCTGACGGCGATGACGCCGGAAGTTTACCAACGGCTGGCGACGGCGGTCGAAACCGGCAAATGGCCGGATGGCGTGGCGCTGACGCCGGAACAGCGCGAACACGCTATGCAGCTGGTGATGTTGTGGCAGGCGCAGCATAACGAGACGCCGCAGCATATGACTATCGGCAAAGGCGGCGAAATGGTGACGAAATCAAAGAAACAGTTAAAGGAAGAGTTTGGCATCGAGCCGGACGTCACCCGCATACATCTGCATTAAAGAAAAAGGCTGGCGCATTGCCAGCCTTTTTTCAGATTAATACTGCGCCCTGAGCGGTCATCTGCGCGAAGGCGATGTCACTGTCATCCGCGTTCAGGTTTACGCCGCGGCAGCCTTCTCTGACCACCTCAACGTGATAACCCAGTTCCAGCGCATCCAGTACGCTGTATTTCACACAGTAATCGGTCGCTAAACCCAACATCACCAAATGCGTAATGCCGCGCTCGCGCAGCCAGCTGTCCAGCTCGGTTTTGCGGCGGTGCCCGTTATCAAAAAAGGCGCTGTAGCTGTCTACATCCGCATCCTGGCCCTTATGAAAAACCGCATTAATCAGGGAACGGTCGAGGTCGGGATGGAAATCGGCGCCCGCTGAATGCTGAATACCATGATCGGGCCACCAAATCTGCGCCAGACCATTTAGTTCACCCAGCGTGTAAACCGGCTCGCCTGATACCGAGGCGAAGCTGCCATGATTGGCTGGATGCCAGTCCTGCAGCGCCAGAACGTCCTCTCCACGAGCCTGAAACTCGCGTGCATAGCGGTTCGCCACGGCGACAGTCATATCACCTTCTTTGACCGCCATGGGGCCGCCGGGGCAAAAATCGTTCTGAATGTCGATAATTATCAGTGCCCGCTTCATTACTCGCTCCGTATCACTATTCGGTCAGTTCACCACGCAAATTTTGCTGCATTTTGGCACGAATTTGCTCGGTAGTAAGGTTTTGGCTCAGTAAAAAATGCAGTTTAGTCAGCGTAGCTTCTACCGTCAGATCGAAACCGCTGATGACACCCGCATGTTCAAGGGCGTTGCCGGTAGCATAGCCGCCCATATTTACTTTACCCGACATGCACTGCGTCAGGTTAACCACAATAATACCTCGCTCGGTCGCCTGCTTCAGTTCCGCCAGGAACTCCGCATTTTGCGGGGCGTTGCCCACGCCATAGGAACGCAGAATAAGCGCCTTAACCGGCTGGCGTGAAAAGTTGCGCACCACATCAGCGGAGATGCCGGGATAAAGCGTCACTACGCCAATCGGTTGCGGCGTGATGGGGTGGACTTTTAAATCCCCCTGGCCCTGCGGCGCGGCTGGCGTGTTCAGACGACGGATATGAATACCTGCTTCCAACAGCGGTGTCAGGTTAGGCGAGGCGAAGGCGTTGAAGCCGTCGGCATGCGCTTTGGTGGTACGGTTACCGCGAAACAACGTGTTATTAAAAAAGAGCGTGACTTCCTTGATCGGATAATTGGCCGCCACATAGAGCGAGTTAAGCAGATTTTGTTGCCCATCGGAACGCAGCTCCGCCAGAGGAATCTGTGACCCTGTCACAATGACCGGCTTGGCCAGGTTTTCCAGCATGAAGGAGAGGGCTGAGGCGGTAAACGCCATGGTGTCGGTGCCGTGCAGAATGACGAAGCCATCATAGTTGTCATAGTTCTGTTGGATGTCTTCCGCAATCGCCTGCCAGTCTGCCGGCGTCATATCAGAAGAGTCGATCAGCGGCTGATATTCGTGAATGGTAAATGCGGGCATTTCGGGGCGATGAAACTCCGGCATTTTCGCCAGTTGCTGCTGCAGGTGGCCGGAAACCGGGATATAACCCTGCGCAGAACGCTGCATACCGATGGTGCCGCCGGTATAAGCAACGTAAATGTTTTTCTTTTGCATGAGTAAACTCAAACTTGCCTTAAAAGGCGCAGTATAAGAGGAAAGCGGGGGAAAAGCAGCCCGACCAGCGGCCGGGCTGCAAGGTTTATCGCACTTTGCCGCAGTTAAGGCAGAAGGCGTAACGGTTTTGCGGATCGTTAAGATTATCGAATAAGCCTGGCTGCTGTTTCGCGTCAGCCATCACGGCCAGCATCGGCGCCGGAATCCAGGCTTTCAGCGTTTCCGGCAGCACAGCATTAACCGACGCGCTGACCTGGTTGAGCATCATATCAAGGAAGCCGGGTTCATCCTGATACCAGCTCAGCTGAGGCGCCGCGACTTTCGCCAGCTCGGTGGCTTTCTTCACCGCATCGTCAAAATCGCCCAGCGCGTCCACCAGGCCGTTAGCTTTGGCATCGCTGCCGGTCCAGACGTGGCCCTGAGCAATGGCATCAATCTGCTCCGGCGTTTTATGGCGTGATGTGGCGACCAGCCCGACAAAGTTGCGATAGCCGTTTTCAATGCTGAGTTGCATCATCTGCTGCACTTCCGTCGGCAACGCTTTGGTCATGGAGATATCGGCCAGCGGAGAAGTTGCCACGCCGTCGCCATGAACGCCCACCGAATCGAGACTCTTCTCCAGGGTGTTAATCACGCCGAAAATACCGATTGAGCCGGTCAGGGTGCTGGGGTTAGCGACAATGTAGTCAGCAGGCGTCGAGATCCAGTAGCCGCCCGATGCGGCCATGCCGCCCATCGACACCACCACCGGTTTACCCGCCGCGTGGGCCGCAGCCAGCTCTTCACGGATCGCTTCAGATGCCGTCACGCTGCCACCTGGACTGTTGACGCGTAGAATAATCGCTTTGATTTTGGGATCGAGGCGCGCATCGCGGATCTGGCCTGCGGTGGTATCGCCGCCGACGTTGCCCGGCGTCTCTTCGCCATCCATAATCGCGCCGTTAGCCAGGATAACCGCGATATTGCCGTCCTGACGGGTCTGTTCAGGCTTGACCGGATAGTCGTAAATACTGACGCTGTGGTAATCGTTGTTCTGCTTGTCCCAGCCGAACTGCTTGCTCAACAGCTGATCGACGGTAGCGCGCGAATCCAGCGCATCCACCAGTTTGTTATTCAACGCATACTGCGCCGTATCGCCCTGCACGGCCTGCAGTCCTGCAATAATGCCCTGCGCGCCGGGGAACAGCTGATCCGGCGTAATCTGTCGATTTGCCGAAACGGTGTTCAGATAGTTTTGCCACAGCTGCCCAACCCAGCGGCTGTCCGCATCACGCGCGGCAGGGGACATATCGTCACGCAAGAAAGGCTCAACCGCAGACTTATAGGTGCCGACGCGGAATACGTGCGAGGTGACCTTTAACTTATCCAGCAAAGATTTATAGTAAAGACCGTTAGTGGCGAAGCCGTGCAGATCGACCGCGCCCTGCGGCGACAAGTAAATTTTATTGGCGTAGCTGGCAAGATAGTACTGCGCCTGGCTGTAGCTATCGCCCAGCGCATAAACAGGCTTGCCGCTGTCACGGAATTCGCGCAGCGCTTTACCGACATACTGCAGCGAAGGTTGATCGCCGCCGGCAAAATCGCGCAGATCCAACACCATGCCGGTGATGTTCTTGTCGTTTTTTGCCTGACGGATGGCATCAACCACGTCAAACAGCGAGTTTTCCTGCAGGCGATCGCTGCTGGCACCCAGCAGCTGGCGTCCGAGCTTGCTCAGCTTATTGCTGACGGAGGGTTTATCGACGATAACGCCGCTGAGATCCACGCGCAACGCGCCGGGCTGTATCGCAGTAGAGGAAGAAGAACCCGAGCCGCTGATTTGCAGCCAGATGCCCACGCCAACCAGAATCAATAAAAGCAGGAACAGATTGAGAATAAATTCCCTGATAAAATTCAGCACTCGCCAGGTCCACTTAAACAGACCCGCGATGAATCGCCACAATGCGCGCATACTATCTCCATATTCGCTTAGCTGAGGGAGTCCCGAAGTCAGAGACAGACCCTCGATCACGCCTCATCCTAAAGAGCAGCGTGCTAAAAGTCAGCAGGAAATCGCGTTGGACTGTTACAAAAAAATCGTCTGTGCCAGGATTAACTCATGCGCTTCATTATCAGGAGATAAACATGGATGCACTTGAATTACTGGTTAACCGTCGTTCCGCTTCACGCTTAGCTGAACCCGCACCCGCTGGCGAGGCGCTGGAAAACATCCTGCGCGCCGGTATGCGCGCGCCCGATCACGGCACGTTACAGCCGTGGCGCTTCATTATTGTCGAGAAAGAAGGACGCGAGCGTCTGAGTCAACTGCTGGCGCAGGCGGCGAACGCCGATGGGCTGGATGAGAAAGCGATTGAAAAAGCCACGCAGTCGCCGTTTCGCGCGCCGATGATGATTACCGTTGTCGCGCACTGCGAGGCGCATCCCAAAGTGCCGCGCTGGGAGCAAGTGGTGTCGGCGGGCTGTGCGGTGATGGCCATGCAGATGGCGGCGCTGGCTCAGGGTTTTAACGGCATCTGGCGCAGCGGTCCCTGGACCGAACATCAGC
Source organism: Pantoea osteomyelitidis (assembly GCF_044342975.1). NCBI lineage: Bacteria > Pseudomonadati > Pseudomonadota > Gammaproteobacteria > Enterobacterales > Erwiniaceae > Pantoea > Pantoea osteomyelitidis. The sequence continues at coordinate 1,240,289 of NZ_JBGFSN010000004.1, read as the reverse complement.
AGGTACGCGAAGCCTTTGGCTGTCGCGAACAGGATGCTATCGTCGGCTTCCTCTATCTGGGCACGCCGCAGTTGAAATCCAGCACCACCGTGCTGCCGCCCGACACCCGTCATTTCGTCAGCTATTTCTGATAAACTTTATCGGCGCTTTCAGGCAGGGTCGTCGCTGACCCTGCAAATTGACGGCGCATTGTGCGAAAGATCGAGAACCTTTCCCTCAACGCTTACGCCATTTCTCCTGCCAGGCTAACATAGGCCTCATCAAGAAGATTATTGTCTCCTGAAGTAAAGGATCGTCGTTATCCATGCGTTTGTTTATTGCCGAAAAGCCCAGTTTAGGGCGTGCTATTGCTGATGTTTTACCTAAGCCGCACCGGCGTGGAGAGGGGTATATCGCCTGTGGCGACGATCAGGTTGTGACCTGGTGCGTTGGGCATTTGCTTGAACAGGCGCAGCCAGACAGCTATGACAGTCGCTATGCGCGCTGGGCGCTGGCCGATCTTCCCATAATTCCGGAAAAATGGCGGCTTCAGCCTCGTCCGTCAGTGGCGAAACAGCTCAAAGTCATTGAAGGCTTACTGAAAAAAGCCAGTGAGGTGGTTCATGCCGGCGATCCGGACCGTGAAGGTCAGTTACTGGTAGATGAAGTGCTGGATTATTTACACCTGCCCGCCGCGAAGCGCGATAAGGTGCAGCGTTGCCTGATCAACGATCTCAACCCGCAGGCCGTAGCGCGCGCGGTGAGCCGTCTGCGTGAAAACCGTGAATTCATTCCGCTGTGCGTTTCGGCGCTGGCTCGCGCGCGCGCCGACTGGCTGTACGGCATCAATATGACGCGCGCCTGGACGCTGTTGGGGCGTAATGCCGGTTACGATGGCGTGCTTTCCGTGGGCCGCGTGCAAACGCCGGTGCTGGGACTGGTAGTGCGTCGGGATGAAGAGATCGAAAATTTCATTCCAAAAGATTATTTCGAGGTTAAAGCCCATATCGTCACGCCCAAACAGGAACGCTTTGTCGCCTCCTGGATACCCAGCGAAGCGTGCGAACCCTGGCAGGATGAAGAGGGGCGTTTGCTGCACCGGCCATTGGCCGATCATGTGATTGCCCGCATTAACGGCAAACCAGCGATCGTCACCAGCTATAACGATAAGCGGGAGAGTGAAACGGCGCCTTTGCCATTTTCGCTCTCCAGTTTGCAAATCGAAGCGGCTAAACGCTACGGGCTCAGCGCGCAAACCGTGTTGGATACCTGTCAGCGGCTGTATGAAACTCATAAGCTGATTACCTATCCGCGCTCTGACTGCCGTTATCTGCCGGAAGAGCATTTCGCCGGACGACAATCGGTGCTGAAAGCGATCCGCGCTCATCAGCCGGATCTGCAACCTCCTGCTGATTTCAACCCGCAGCAGAAAAATCGTTGCTGGGACGATAAGAAAGTGGATGCGCACCATGCCATCATTCCCACAGCGCGTAGCGGCGCGGTGCGGCTGTCAGAAAATGAAGTGCGTATCTATGAGCTGATCGCCCGTCAGTATTTGATGCAGTTTTGTCCGGATGCAATGTTCCGTAAATGCGTTATCGAACTCGATATCGCCGGCGGTAAGTTTGTCGCCAAAGCGCGTTTCCTGGCCGAAGCGGGATGGCGCGCGCTGTTAGGCAATAAAGAGCGTGACGAAGAAAACGAAGGCACGCCGTTGCCGGTTGTGGCGAAAGGAGATGAGCTGCTCTGCGAGCGGGGCGAAGTGGTTGAGAAGCAAACGCAACCGCCGAGACACTTTACCGATGCCACGCTGCTCTCCGCCATGACCGGTATCGCCCGCTTTGTTCAGGATAAAGCATTAAAGAAAGTGCTGCGTGCGACCGATGGTTTAGGAACGGAAGCCACGCGTGCAGGCATTATTGAATTGCTGTTCCGGCGCGCCTTCCTGGTGAAAAAGGGGCGTTATATTCACGCCAGCGAAGCCGGAAGGGCATTAATCCACTCTCTGCCCGAAATGGCGGCGCGGCCGGATATGACTGCGCAATGGGAATCGACGCTGACGCGCATCAGTGAAAAGGCGTGTCGCTATGATGAGTTTATGCAGCCGCTGGTTACAACGCTGACCGACCTGATTCATCAGGCGCGTCAGCAGCCCGCCGCACGCGCCTTTCGCGGGCTGCCCGCATCCGGGCAGAAACGAGCCAGGAAAACCTTCAGGCGTAAGATCAAGGAGACAGAATAATGCGTTATTCGTTAGCGGGCCTGTTAGTTCTGACAATGCTCAGCACGTCGGCGCTGGCTGGCCGTCATCAGCAGGAGGAAGTGGTCAGCAACAACACGCCCGATGTGGTGGTGGATATGCCTGATGAGGTCTGGACACAGGGGCAAAACCAGCAGGCTAACTGCATGCGCTGCTGTACCTATGAAAACCGTAGCTACACAGAAGGCGCGGTGGTGAAAGCGGAAGATGTGCTGTTGCAGTGCACGCGCGACGAAAAGTCGCTCGGCACCAATAACCTGATCTGGAAAATCATTAAATAAGCAGCAGCGTGGCATCAGGCCACGCTGTCGATCAGAATCCGAATGTCGCCCAGATGGGCGCGTGGTCGGATGGCTTTTCCATGGCGCGAATATCGTAGTCAATACCGGTTTCGATGCAGCGAGCGGCAAGCGGCTGGCTAGCCAGTACCAGATCGATACGCAGCCCGCGATTATCATCAAAGCCTTTTGAACGGTAATCGAACCAGGAGAAACGATCGACAGTAGCGGGATTCTGCGCCCGCCAGGTATCAATCAATCCCCAGCCTAACAGACGATCCATCCAATCACGCTCTTCCGGCAGGAAAGAACATTTGCCGGTACGCAGCCAGCGCTTGCGGCTCTCTTCGCCAATGCCGATATCGAGGTCTGTGGAGCTGATATTCATATCGCCCATGATCAGTACCGGTTTATCCGCGCTCAGCTGCGTTTCCAGGTAGCTTTGCAGGTCACGGTAGAACTTATCTTTAGCCGGGAATTTGGTTGGATGGTCGCGGCTTTCTCCCTGTGGAAAGTAGCCGTTGATCACGGTGATATCACCGATCGGGCTGGGAATTTCAGCCATGATTAACCGGCGCTGCGCCTCTTCGTCATCGCCAGGAAAACCGCGGCGCACCATAACCGGCGGCGCTTTGGTTAACAGCGCGACGCCATAGTGCCCTTTTTGTCCGTGATAAAACACGTTGTAGCCCAGCTTGCTTACCTCTTCGAGCGGAAACATATCGTCATGGACTTTGGTTTCCTGCAAACCGATAACATCAGGCTGATGCTGCTCGACAAGGGCTTCAAGTTGGTGAGGGCGGGCGCGCAACCCGTTGATGTTAAATGAAACAAATTTCATGTGGCCAGCCACTGTCAGAAAAGAATGGCAGGATGGTAGCGGCTTTTCAACGAAAAGTCATCGGGCAGGGCAGTGAGGTAGAGTGCAATCTCTGGCAGATATCTGAATAAAGGTTTTACGTCTGGTCGCACAACAAGGGGATGATCGAAAGGGAAACTAATGTCGTTAATTCAGGATGGTGGTGGGAGAAGGATTCGAACCTTCGAAGTCTGTGACGGCAGATTTACAGTCTGCTCCCTTTGGCCGCTCGGGAATCCCACCAGGGAAATAATTGTGAAGCTGTTTCAGGCGAGAAGAGAAGATTCAGATGGTGGTGGGAGAAGGATTCGAACCTTCGAAGTCTGTGACGGCAGATTTACAGTCTGCTCCCTTTGGCCGCTCGGGAATCCCACCACTGGCCTGAATCATTATGCCTGAAAGCGGGGCGCATCATACCAAATGAATACAGGGTGTAAAGCACCGCCAGTGAAATAATGAATCGTTTGCCCACTTTTTGCCCGAGGCGCTGAATTGTCAGGCAATTCAGCGCCCACAGCACTTACAGAATGATGGTGCGATTGCCGTAAACAAACACGCGTTGACCCAGCACTTTATACAGTGCCCGGCTCAGCACGTTTTTCTCGACGTCACGCCCGGCGCGCATCATCTCTTCAGCGGTATAGCTGTGATCGACATTAATCACATCCTGCATGATGATCGGGCCTTCATCCAGATTATCGTTCACATAATGGGCGGTAGCGCCGATGATTTTCACGCCGCGCTCATAAGCCTGATGGTAAGGACGGGCGCCAATAAACGCTGGCAGGAAGGAGTGGTGAATGTTGATAATCTGATTGGGATAGCGTTGCACAAAGGCAGGGGTCAACACGCGCATATATTTCGCCAGCACCACATAATCGGGCTGATAACGATCGATCTCATCGACCATCTTATTGTCATGCTCTTCGCGCGTCAGGCCCTCGTGGCTGACCAGAACGAAAGGAATATCGAAACGCTCGACCAGCGAACGTAAAGTGTCATGGTTAGCGATGACCGCAGCGATTTCCATGTCCAGGCCGCCAAAGGCGCTTTTCATCAACAAATCGCCCAGGCAGTGCGCCTCTTTGGTGACCAAAATCACCACGCGGCGGCGACCGGCGCTGTTCAGCTCGCGAACCGAGCCTGCGGGCAGTGCGCTATCCAGATCCGCCAACAGGGTGTTGTCGTTAAAAATTCCTTCCAGCTCTGTGCGCATGAAGAAGCGCCCGGTGCGATGATCAACAAATTCATTGTTTTGCACGATATTCAGCTCATGCTTGTAACAGATATTGGTGATTTTCGCGATCAGTCCCTTCGCATCGGGGCAAATGGTACGTAAAACTTTTCTTTGCATGGTTTGCGCTTGCATCTCGATCAGAGTCCTGTAAAAGCAATTATGGTGATGCCGTTGGGCGAAGAGGACCTTAGCCGCAACATTTTTTGTATTTTTTTTCGGAGCCACAAGGACAGCGATCGTTTCGCCCCACTTGAGGCGAGGTTCCGTCAACATAGTACCAGCGTTGATCCTCGCGAAGAAAGCGCGAACATTCATGCAGGCTCGTCGGCTTCGCTTTTTCGAGGTATCGCGCAAAAAATGTTACAAAACTTTCATTCTCGTGGCTTCCATGATTACAACGGGTTACAGTCAGGCTTAACCATTGCGTATCGTGAAAACTTTCAGATAATAACCCGGCCATATCGGGTAAGCGTTTGTCAGGGTGCCAGGTCGAGACAAGATAAGCCGCGTTTTGGTTAACATAAGCGGTATAGCGTGAGCGCATCAGCGCTTCCGCACTGGCTGGAACAGCGGCGCCGGAAAGGTAAGGCTCACAACATAGGCTATACTGCTTTCCGCTGCAGCATGGGCACTTTTCAGACACATTGGCTCCTGAGCGTGAAGTAAGAAAAGAGAATAATTGCGGCTATGGTAGCTGACTCGGTGCAGTGAAGCCATTTTTGCAGCCGACACCAGAGGTGAAATGAGACAGGTTAAGATTGGACTGGCGCTGGGGTCAGGTGCTGCCAAAGGATGGGCGCATATCGGCGTCATCGCTGCGCTTGAGCGTGCCGGTATCGAAATCGATGTGGTGGCAGGTTGTTCCGTCGGTGCGTTAGTTGGATCCGCTTATGTCAACGGACGTCTCGGATTGATGGAAAAATGGGTAAACGCTTTTCGCTACTGGGACGTTATTCGCCTGATGGATCTCTCCTGGCAACGCGGTGGGCTACTACGCGGCGAACGCGTATTTAACCACGTCCGTCAACTTATTCCTCATGATACGCTGGAAGGCTGTAACAAGCCGTTTGGCGTGGTGGCGACCAATCTCAGCACGGGCCGCGAACTCTGGCTTACAGAAGGCGACTTACATCAAGCTGTGCGTGCATCCTGTAGTATGCCAGGCTTATTGCCACCAGTTAGCTACAATGGTTATTGGCTTGTGGATGGCGCAGTGGTGAATCCGGTGCCCATTTCACTGACGCGCGCCTTGGGTGCAGATATCGTTATCGCTGTGGATCTGCAGCATGACGCGCATCTGATGCAGCAGGATTTGCTCTCCGTCACGCCGCAGAGCGACGAAGAGGCGGCCACGGCTGCAGCGCTGAGCTGGGGCAAGAAGATACGTCAGCGTATTACAGGTTTCACACAGCGTCGTGCTTATCAAACGCCTGGAGCGATGGAAATTATGACCACCTCGATCCAGGTGCTGGAAAATCGCCTGAAGCGTAATCGCATGGCAGGCGATCCGCCGGATGTGTTGATTCAGCCGTTTTGTCCGCAGATTTCAACACTGGACTTTCATCGTGCTGAAGAAGCCATTGCGGCAGGCAAGGCTGCCGTTGAGAAAAAAATGGATGAACTATTACCACTGGTCCGTAGCAGATAATCGGGTTGTTCATTCACAGATGTTTCTTCGGTCAATTCTGAAAGGCGCAACTGCGTTTTATGAACCACTATTGAATGATCTGGTACGCAGGGGGAGAGAATGGAAAAACCACTAATCGGCAAAAAGATACTCATTGTCGAAGATGAGGTCGTTTTCCGTTCATTACTGGAAAATTTTCTGCTGGCGTCTGGCGCGACCACGCTGCTGGCAGGAGATGGGCTTGATGCTATTGCGCAGTTGCAGGGCCATGATGTGGACCTGGTGATTTCCGATCTGGAAATGCCGCGCATGAACGGCATTAAATTCGTGGAGCATATACGAACTCGCGGTAACAGCGTGCCCATCCTCATCATTTCGGCCACGCAAAACATGGCGGATATTGCTCATGTGTTGCGTCTGGGCGTTCAGGACGTGCTGCTTAAACCGCTTAAAAACTTTGAACGTTTTCGCGAAGCCGTTTACGAATGCCTTTATCCATCTATGTTCACCTCAAAAGTTGAAGAGGATGAGCAGCTGTTTCAGGACTGGGATGCGTTAGTGCGCGATCCCTCCGCCGCCGCGAAGCTGCTTAAGCAGCTGCAGCCGCCCGTTCAGCAAACCATCGCAAGCTGCCGCATCAATTATCGCCAGTTGACGATGGCCGAGCAGCCCGGCCTGGTATTAGATATCGCCGCGCTGTCGGAAAAAGATCTCGCTTTCTACTGTCTCGACGTCACGCGTGCCGGGGATAATGGCGTGCTCGCCGCGTTATTGTTGCGTGCGTTATTTAACGGTCTGCTTCAGGAGCAACTCTCCGGTCAAAAACAGCGCCTGCCGGAATTAAACGGCTTGTTGAGACAGGTCAATTTATTATTACGCCAGGCGAATCTCAGCGGCCAGTTTCCCCTGCTGGTTGGTTATTATCACCGCGGTTTAAAAAATCTGGTTTTAGTTTCGGCGGGATTAAACGCAACGCTTCAGATTAACGCCCATCAGATTCAACTCAGTAATGGGGTTCCGCTCGGTACTATGGGAAACACCTATCTTAACCAAATCAGCCAGCGCGCGGACAACTGGCAATGTCACGTATGGGGCGCTGGTGGTCGGCTGCGCCTGATGTTATCGGCTGATTCCTGAGCACAAAAATTTAAATTCCAGGGGCGCTGGAGACAGGACCAATTCCACGCTTTACACTTGGGTAATAGTCTTAAATTCGACGGATTAAGTCCATCCAGGATAATTCCGTCGGATGGTAACTGATATACTCATTTCGATTTTTTAAACCGACATATCAAGTAGTAACTTGAACGGCCTATAAGAGAGGTATCTTGATGTCTGCCTATAAGTCTAAAGTAAAAAAAGCGGTAATCCCGGTAGCAGGTTTGGGTACGCGTATGCTGCCTGCCACCAAAGCCATTCCAAAAGAGATGTTGCCGCTGGTTGATAAGCCGTTAATTCAGTATGTCGTTAACGAGTGTATCGCTGCCGGAATCAATGAGATTGTGCTGGTTACCCACTCTTCTAAAAACTCCATCGAGAACCACTTTGATACCAGTTTCGAACTGGAAGCGATGCTGGAAAAACGCGTCAAGCGTCAGCTGCTGGATGAAATCCAGTCAATCTGTCCGCCGCATGTAACCATTATGCAGGTTCGCCAGGGCATCGCGAAAGGCCTGGGTCACGCTGTGATGTGCGCGCACCCGTTGATTGGCGACGAGCCGGTGGCGGTGATTCTGCCGGACGTGATCATTGATGAATATGAATCTAATCCGACCAAAGATAACCTTGCTGAAATGCTTTCTCGTTTCGAAGAGAGCGGCCGCAGCCAGATCATGGTTGAGCCAGTTGCTGACGTGACCGCTTACGGTGTGGTTGACTGCCAGGGCGCAGAGCTGAACCCGGGCGACAGCGCGCCGATGGTTGGCGTGGTCGAGAAGCCGAAAGCGGCTGAAGCGCCGTCAAACCTGGCCGTTGTAGGACGCTATGTGCTCTCAGCTGATATTTGGCCGCTGTTAGCTAAAACGCCTCCGGGCGCAGGCGGAGAAGTCCAGCTGACCGATTCCATCGCCATGCTGATGGACAAAGAAACAGTTGAAGCTTATCACCTGAAGGGCGTCAGCCACGACTGTGGTAACAAGCTGGGCTATATGCAGGCTTTCGTTGAGTACGGTGTTCGTCACCCGGTTCTGGGCAAAGATTTTACGCAGTGGCTCGATCAAGCGGTTGGCAACAAAAAGTAACTCATTAAAAAACAGGATAACTCAATGAAAGTCACTGTATTTGGTATCGGCTATGTTGGTCTGGTTCAGGCTGCGGTGTTGGCCGAGGTCGGACATGACGTTCTCTGTATTGATGTCGATGAAAATAAAGTCGAAAATCTGAAAAAAGGCATTATCCCTATTTTCGAACCCGGCCTGACGCCGTTAGTCATGTCGAATTACGAAGCGGGTCGCCTGAAATTCAGTACCAATGCGGAAGAGGGGGTGAATCATGGCATCATGCAGTTCATTGCCGTGGGTACACCGCCCGATGAGGATGGATCGGCTGATCTTAAATATGTGACCGCGGTGGCACGAACCATTGCGCAGCATATGGATAGCCATAAGGTGATTATCGATAAATCCACCGTTCCGGTCGGCACTGCGGACAGAGTTCGTACTGTGATGAGTGAAACGTTGCGCGCGCGCGATGCCAATATCAACTTTGATGTAGTATCGAACCCGGAGTTCCTGAAAGAGGGAGCGGCGGTAAACGACTGTATGCGTCCTGAGCGTATCGTGGTCGGCACCGATAACGACGACGTCGTTGAACTGCTGCGTGAATTATATGAGCCGTTCAATCGCAATCACGATCGTATGATCCTGATGGATATTCGTAGTGCTGAGCTGACCAAATATGCGGCTAACTGCATGTTGGCGACCAAAATCAGCTTTATGAACGAGATGTCAAACCTGGCTGAACGTCTGGGCGCGGATATTGAAAAGGTACGTCAGGGCATCGGCTCAGATTCCCGCATCGGCTACCATTTTATCTATCCGGGCTGTGGTTACGGCGGCTCCTGCTTCCCGAAAGATGTGCAGGCGTTGATTCGCACCGCTGAATCGATTGGCTACAAGCCACGTTTGCTGCAGGCGGTCGAAGAGGTCAATGATAACCAGAAGAGCAAGCTGCCGGACTTCATCAAGCGCCACTTCGGTGAAAACCTCAGCGGCAAAACCTTCGCGCTTTGGGGACTGGCATTTAAGCCTAACACCGATGATATGCGTGAAGCGTCGAGCCGCGTGCTGATGGAAACCCTGTGGGAAGCTGGCGCAACCGTGCAGGCATTCGATCCGGAAGCCATGGACGAAGCGCAGCGTATCTACGGACATCGCAGCGATCTCAAGCTGATGGGAACCAAAGAAGCGGCGCTGCAAGGCGCTGACGGCCTGGTTATCTGTACGGAGTGGCAAAACTTCCGTGCTCCGGACTTCGACACGATTAAAAACTCACTGAAAGAACCTGTGATTTTTGATGGTCGTAACCTGTATGATCCGGAACGTATGAGCCGCCGCGGTTTCGTTTATTATGCAATCGGCCGCGGAGCGTCTATTCAAATTGCATAATTAATGAGGGATATATGAACTTTCTGGTAACCGGCGCCGCAGGATTTATTGGTTTTCATGTCAGCCAACGCCTGCTGGCTGCCGGTCACCAGGTTGTTGGTCTCGACAACCTGAATGATTACTACGACGTTAACCTTAAACAATCCCGTCTTGATCTTATCCGGCAACATCCCGCCTTTGCGTTTATCCAGGCTGACTTAGCCGATCGTCAGGCTATCGCATCGCTTTTTCAACAGCACAAGCCGCAACGCGTTATTCACCTGGGAGCGCAGGCTGGCGTACGCTATTCCATTGAGAACCCACATGCCTATGCGGATGCGAATCTTACCGGCCACCTGAATATTCTGGAAGGTTGCCGCCAACATAAGATTGAGCATTTATTATACGCCTCATCCAGCTCAGTTTATGGCCTGAATCGTAAAATGCCTTTTTCGACCGATGACAGTGTTGACCATCCGGTATCATTTTACGCCGCGACGAAAAAAGCCAATGAGCTGATGTCACATACTTATTCTCATCTTTATAATTTGCCCACCACCGGCCTGCGTTTCTTTACCGTATATGGTCCATGGGGGCGTCCGGATATGGCCTTGTTTAAATTTACGCGCGCCATGATTGCCGGTGAGAGTATTGATGTTTATAACAACGGACAAATGAAGCGAGACTTTACCTATATTGACGATATTGCCGAAGCGATCGTCAGACTACAGGATGTCATTCCGCAAAAAGATGAAAACTGGACGGTTGAAACCGGTTCCCCGGCCACCAGTTCGGCCCCTTATCGGGTTTATAACATTGGCAACAGCTCGCCTGTTACGCTAATGGCTTATATCGAAGCTTTAGAAAAAGCGTTGGGCATTAAGGCCAAAAAGAATATGTTGCCAATGCAACCGGGGGATGTACTGGAAACCAGCGCAGATACGCAAGCATTGTATAACGCCATTGGTTTCAAACCAGAAACTCATATGGAAAAGGGTATACAGCGCTTCGTTGACTGGTATCGGGAATTTTATAAGGTTTAATATTGTATAAAAAAGGAAGCACGAGGCTTCCTTTTTTTACCTGATGCTGGCGACAACATGTCAAAACCTCTCCCTGGCTAAGCTGACCTGACGAAGCACATTGCAGGCGATTTAAAGCAGAAAATCTTCCAGCTGTTTACCTTGTTCTTCAATTGCTTTTTTAATCACGGCAGGTGTGCGACCCTGGCCAGTCCAGGTACGGGTTTCACCATTTTCATCGGTATATTGATATTTTGCCGGACGTACAGCGCGTTTCGCTTTACCCGTTGTTTTGGTTTCCGACATTGCCTGCAGTAATTCATTGGGATCGATACCATCGGCAATCAGCATTTCACGATACTGTTCTAATTTGCGGGTACGTTCTTCATTTTCAGCCTGAAAATGCGTCTCTTCTTCGCGACGTTCATTCACCACAACTTCGAGTTTTTCCAGGCATTCTTCCAGCGTTTCCAGTGAACATTCTCTGGCTTGCGCACGCAATGTACGGATATTATTAAGAATTTTAAGTGCTTCGCTCATTGTCCTAATCTCTGAATATAATGGTGGGAGAATTGTTCTGCCCGCTAATAATAGTGTTGGCAAAAAAGAACTTCAATAGTTAAGTCGAGAGATACGAAAAAAGCGTTAAAAAGGAATATCACGCAGCCTATTTTTTGCAGAAGTCTCCGGAGCCGTTTAATAGTTATTTTCGGGTTTTGTGATGGTGAGTTAGATTCAACCCGAATGACGGCAGCAATTAATCCCGTCGATCAGCAGGGAAATCAGAAAATGCCGATAACGCAAAAAAGACGCGCGAGCATAAGCTTTCTGAGGTTAATTTTTTATCTTTTGATGCCATTAACCATGAAGAGCGAGTGATTGCGCAGCAGTTTTGCTTGCCTTTTATGCAGGTTTCTTAAATAAAGGCCTCCGGCGTGCGCTGTGCTTTATGGTAAACTTCGCGCCGGTAAGTTTGAGCATATGAACGAGAGCGGCAGGTAATGGCACAGCTATATTTTTATTACTCTGCAATGAACGCCGGAAAATCAACGGCTTTATTGCAATCCTCTTATAATTATCAGGAACGCGGCATGCGTACCCTGGTCTATACGGCCGAAATTGATGACCGGTTCGGCAGCGGCAAAGTTAGTTCGCGTATCGGACTTTCTTCTGCGGCCCGCCTTTTTAATAGCCAAACCGATATCGCCGCCGAGATTGCCGCTGAGCATGCAAGCCAACCCATTCATTGTGTGTTGGTAGACGAAAGCCAGTTCCTGACGCGCGACCAGGTTGAGGCGCTGTCAGACGTCGTCGATGAGCTGGATATACCTGTGCTTTGCTATGGCTTACGCACCGATTTTCGCGGCGAGCTGTTTAGCGGCAGCCATTATCTGCTCGCCTGGTCAGATAAGCTGGTTGAGCTAAAAACCATCTGTCATTGTGGCCGCAAGGCAACCATGGTGCTGCGACTGGACAGTCAGGGTAAACCGTTCAGCGAAGGTGAGCAGGTAGTGATAGGGGGCAATGAGCGTTATATTTCGGTCTGTCGTAAGCATTATAAGCAGGCGATACAAGAAGGATCGCTACAGGCAATTCATGGCGGCCATCTTTCATCGAATTCCGCCTGCTGAACAAAAATAAAAACCCGCCGGAGCGGGTTTTTTTATGCGACTGAGTTATACCTGTTTCGCTTTTTTATCTGTTTTTTCCGCTTTCACCGGCTGAGTAGCGACGATGGCTTCGCCCAGATTAGCGAAGGGCTCAACATATTCCCGACCATAATAGCAGTCCAGCATGATCTGTTTCAGTTCAGCAATCAACGGATAGCGAGGGTTAGCACCGGTACACTGGTCATCAAAGGCGTCATCCGCCAGCTTGTCCACTTTCGCCAGGAAATCCGCTTCCTGGACGCCTGCTTCACGGAAGGATTTTGGAATGCCCAGCTCTGTTTTGAGCTCCTCCAGCCATGCCACCAGCTTCTCGATTTTCTGCGCCGTACGATCGCCGGGCGCGCTTAGCTTAAGGTGGTCAGCAATTTCTGCATAGCGACGACGCGCCTGCGGACGGTCGTACTGGCTGAATGCGGTCTGTTTGGTCGGATTATCATTGGCGTTGTAGCGAATGACGTTGGCGATCAGCAGCGCATTGGTCAGACCGTGCGGAATGTGAAATTCCGAGCCCAGTTTGTGCGCCATTGAGTGACAGACGCCAAGGAAAGCGTTGGCAAACGCGATGCCGGCGATGGTCGCCGCGTTATGAACGCGTTCACGCGCCACAGGATTTTTCGCGCCTTCACGATAGCTGGCCGGCAGATATTCTTTCAACAATTTCAGCGCCTGCAGTGCCTGACCGTCAGAGTATTCGTTCGCCAGCACCGACACATAGGCTTCCAGCGAGTGGGTAACCGCATCCAGACCGCCAAAGGCGCAAAGGGATTTCGGCATATCCATCACCAGGTTCGCATCCACAATTGCCATATCGGGCGTCAGGGCGTAATCCGCCAGCGGATATTTTTGTCCTGTGGCATCATCTGTTACCACGGCGAAAGGCGTTACTTCAGAACCCGTACCCGAGGTGGTAGTAATGGCAATCATCCGCGCTTTGATACCCATTTTCGGGAATTTGTAGATGCGTTTACGGATATCCATAAACCGCAGCGCCAGCTCTTCAAAATGCGTTTCAGGATGCTCATACATCACCCACATGATTTTCGCCGCGTCCATCGGCGAACCGCCGCCAAGCGCGATAATCACGTCAGGCCTGAAGCTCTCCATCTGCTCCGTGCCTTTGCGCACGGTGCTGAGTGTGGGATCGGCTTCAACCTCAAAGAACACCTCTGTTTCAATGCCGTGAGACTTAAGCACCCGGATGACCTGATCCGCATAACCATTATTAAACAGGAAGCGGTCGGTAACGATAAAGGCGCGTTTCGCGCCGTCGCTGGCGACTTCTTCCAGCGCAACGGGCAGCGAGCCGCGACGGAAGTAGATAGACTTCGGAAGTTTATGCCACAACATATTTTCAGCTCGCTTAGCCACGGTTTTTTTGTTGATCAGGTGTTTCGGTCCCACGTTTTCAGAAATTGAGTTACCGCCCCAGGATCCGCAGCCCAGCGTCAGAGAAGGCGCCAGCTTGAAGTTGTACAGGTCGCCGATACCCCCTTGCGATGCGGGCGTATTGATCAGAATACGCGCAGTTTTCATTCTTGCGCCAAAGAAATTCACACGCTCGCGCTGGTTGTCCTGGTCAGTATAAAGACAAGAGGTGTGGCCGATACCGCCCATTGCCACGAGTTTCTCTGCTTTATCTACGGCATCTGCAAAATCCTTCGCGCGATACATTGCCAGCGTCGGAGAAAGTTTTTCATGGGCAAAGGGTTCTGATTCATCCACCCGTTCCACTTCGCCAATCAAAATTTTGGTATCGCCCGGCAGCGTGAGGCCCGCCATCGCGGCAATTTTCACCGCTGGCTGTCCCACAATCGCCGCATTGAGCGCGCCGTTTTTCAGGATGATCTCCTGAACTGCCTGCAGCTCTTTACCCTGCAGCATATAACCGCCATGGCTGGAGAAACGTTCGCGCACGGCGTCATAAACGGAATCCACCACGATGACCGACTGCTCAGACGCACATATCACGCCATTATCGAAGGTTTTAGACATCAGAATAGAGGCAACCGCCCGTTTGATATCGGCGCTTTCATCAATTACGACCGGCGTGTTGCCGGCGCCGACGCCAATCGCAGGCTTACCGGAACTGTAGGCTGCTTTCACCATGCCCGGCCCGCCGGTGGCGAGGATGAGGTTAATATCCGGATGGTGCATTAGCTGATTCGACAGCTCGACGGAAGGGGCATCAATCCAGCCGATAATATCTCTCGGCGCGCCAGCCGCGATGGCCGCCTGCAGCACGATATCTGCCGCTTTGTTGGTGGCATCTTTTGCTCGCGGATGGGGCGAGAAAATAATGCCGTTGCGGGTTTTCAGGCTGATGAGCGCCTTAAAGATAGCGGTAGAGGTGGGGTTAGTGGTTGGGACGATACCGCAAATCACGCCGATGGGTTCAGCTATCGTCAGGGTGCCAAAAGTGTCATCGGTTTCCAGCACGCCGCAGGTGCGCTCATCTTTATAGGCGTTATAGATATATTCGGAAGCGAAGTGATTTTTAATGACTTTATCTTCAACAATCCCCATGCCGGATTCGGCAACCGCCATTTTTGCAAGGGGGATACGGGCGTCAGCAGCGGCCAGTGCGGCTGCGCGAAATATCTTGTCGACCTGTTCCTGGGTGAAGTTAGCGTATTCACGCTGCGCCTGTTTTACACGGTGAACCAGTGCATTGAGTTCAGCGACATTGGTAACGGCCATAATGCTCTCCTGAGGAAGTTAAACTTTTTAGTAAACAATCCTGAACGCTGAGTGTAGTTACAGTGGGTAGCGATAACGTCAGGCTGATCACAACTTTGTTTACTAAAAGAGTCTGAGGTGCATGGAAGAAACCTTGCCCAAAACTGCTTTCGTTGCGAAAAGATTACCTGGTATGAGGTAGGTTTGGCTTGATGTGGATCAATTTTTATTCATGCTGACACCTTTCAGCTGTGATTTTTACCTGGACGAGCCTTGTCCCATTTTCAGCTCTGGCATTCACTTACAGAAGGTGCCGACGGGTGGGTAGTCAACCCAGGCAGTAAGGGCCAGAATTAAGAAAATAAGTTAATGATGATAATTTCCGGCATCGCTGGTTCAGCTACGGCTTTTACTCTACATTATGCGCGAAATTTCCTACTGTGACGGAGCGTCCATTGAATCCTGCCATCCTCGATCTATCAGGTTACATCAAGTTTTTTATCGGCCTGTTCGCTCTGGTCAATCCGGTTGGCATCATTCCGGTTTTCATCAGTATGACCAGTTACCAGGCGGCAGCGGAACGAAACAAAACCAATATGACGGCAAACCTTGCCGTGGCGATTATTCTCTGGACCTCACTGTTTCTTGGCGATGCCATTTTGCGTCTCTTCGGCATTTCTATCGATTCTTTCCGCATCGCCGGCGGTATCCTGGTGGTGACGATTGCGATGTCGATGATCAGCGGCAAGCTGGGCGAGGATAAACAGAATAAGCAGGAAAAATCAGAGACGGCCATCCGTGAAAGCATCGGCGTGGTGCCGCTGGCATTGCCGCTGATGGCGGGGCCGGGCGCCATCAGCTCCACTATCGTCTGGAGTACACGCTACCACAGCTGGCTGAACCTGTTGGGATTCAGTCTGGCCATCGCTGTTTTCGCTTTTTGCTGTTGGCTGCTTTTTCGCGCTGCGCCTTTAATGGTCAGAGTGTTAGGGCAGACGGGAATCAACGTCATCACCCGTATTATGGGGTTGCTGCTGATGGCTTTGGGTATTGAATTCGTTGTAACCGGCATGAAATCTATTTTCCCAGGCCTGCTGAATTAATCAGCCTTTGTTGGATGCGGTTAATTTTTAAAACGAAGCTTCATTTGACCTTATTTGGTGCATTTACGGGAATTAATGCACCAAATCAAAGCAATTATTCATCCTGCTTAACAGCGTGGCTGCATTATCACTTCTGTTACTGAATTGCTTTGTCTGGCGGCAGAGCAGGAAAAATAATGTGATTATTATCACAATATAAAATACTGCTTTTGCAGTTATCTGCATAATTTTAATTCGGGTAATAATCTTTATGGCTGTTTTGCATCAGTCATTTTCCATGAAAAACCAGATAAGCTAAAAAAATCCTTCACTGCACAGTTATCCTTGCACCATAGCCGATATTTCCTGACAAATAAAATATATATCAACAGGTTAAGCGATAATTTTGCCTGTAAATTAACGCTTCCCTCATACCGAAAGTCATGATAAAAGAGAATCAGGTAACATTTTCGTTATTTTGCTTTGGTATACCGGCGATCGTTCTGTTAATTTTCGGCGCACCGCATTTTTTTCTGGTCTGGTCGTAAAGTGAGTATGGTTTTTGCTTACCCGCTATCGGGCATTTGGTTTGAAGGTTGATGTTTTTTGATGAGATGGATTATTGCGCCGCGAAAAAGAGTGTTGTCTACCGTGATTTATCATGTCGCGCGCGCTGCCTCACGTGCGGGGTATAACCCATTCTTCATTTTTCTGAATATCCTTCTTAACTGCACATCAAATAACCCATTTTATCAAACAGCATTGTGTGGCGGGCATACCCGACGAGACAGTCAGGATGCGCGCCGCCATGGCAAGACCACCATTAGGGGTCAGCGAATGCTTCCTGATTAAAACCACAGGGAGCGTCCCGGAAACGGGGGACGCCGCAGCGGATACGCCTGCGGTGACAATAAAAAAACTGGAGTGTAATAATGACCAACATCACGAAAAAGAGCCTGGCAGCCATCGGAGTCGTGGCGGCGCTGGGCGCACTGGCAGGGAATAGCGTTCTGGCGGCGACCGTTCCCGCCGGCGTAGAGCTGGCTGCAAAGCAAGAGCTGGTGAAAGGCAATGGCGATGAAGTGCAGTCGCTGGATCCGCATAAAATCGAAGGCGTGCCGGAAGCGAACGTAAACCATGATCTGCTCGAAGGTCTGGTGATCAGCGATCAGCAGGGCCATCCGGTACCGGGCGTCGCGGAAAGTTGGGACAATAAAGACGGTAAAGTCTGGACCTTCCACCTGCGCAAAGAGGCTAAATGGTCGAACGGCGAGCCGGTTACTGCACAGGACTTCGTTTACAGCTGGCAGCGTCTGGCGGATCCCAAGACTGCTTCCCCTTATGCCAGCTACCTGCAGTATGGTCATCTGCTCAACGTTGACGACATCATCGCCGGTAAGAAAAAGCCAGAAGAGCTGGGCGTAAAAGCGATTGACGATCACACCCTGGAAGTGACGCTGAGCGAGGCGGTGCCTTACTTCTACAAACTGCTGATTCACCCTTCCATGTCTCCGGTTTACAAGCCGGCAGTAGAGAAATTTGGCGACAAATGGACGCAGCCGCAAAACTGGGTCGGCAACGGCGCGTTTAAGCTCGAGTCACACGTGATCAACGAGCGTATTGTGCTGGTACGTAACCCGCAATACTGGGATAACGCCCATACTGTACTGAACAAGGTCACTTTCCTGCCGATCTCATCTGAAGTGAGCGACGTTAACCGTTATTTCTCTGAAAACGGCAGCGACATGACCTACAACAACATGCCGATCGAGCTGTTCAAAAAGCTGCAGCGTGAAAACGGCAAAGAATTGCATGTCGATCCTTATCTCTGCACCTATTACTACGAAATCAATGACCAGAAAGCGCCGTTCACCGATCCGCGCGTACGTGCCGCGCTGAAGCTGGGTATCGATCGTGACATCATCGTTAACAAGGTTCTGGCACAGGGTCAGATGCCGGCCTTCGGTTTTACACCGCCGGCCACCGACGGCGTTGATCTGCTGCCGCCGGACTGGTTCAAGTGGACACAGGAAAAACGTAACGAAGAGGCGAAAAAACTGCTGGCCGAAGCCGGCTACACCGCCGACAAACCGCTGACCTTTAACCTGCTTTACAACACTTCCGACCTGCATAAAAAGCTGGCGATCGCCGCCTCTTCGATCTGGAAGAAAAACATCGGCGTGAACGTCAAGCTGGAGAACCAGGAGTGGAAAACCTATCTGGATACGCGTCATCAGGGCAACTTTGATGTAGCGCGCGCCGCCTGGTGTGCGGACTACAACGAGCCGACCTCTTTCCTGAACATTCTGCTCTCTGACAGCAGCAACAACACCTCGCATTACAAGAGCGCGGCCTATGACAAAGCGGTGCATAATGCGTTGGGTGCGGCTGACGATAAAGCCCGTGCGGCAGATTATCAGCAGGCCGAGCAGATTCTGGACAAAGATTCCGCTATTGTACCGGTCTTCTACTACGTCAACGCGCGTCTGGTGAAAACTTACGTGGGCGGCTACACCGGTAAAGATCCGCTGGACAACGTGTACGACAAGAACCTGTATATCATTAAGCATTAATAGCAGACAGGCTATCGACAGTGGCGGCGTACGCGCCGCCTTTTAGCACCATATTCACATACGTGAAGCAACAGCCTGGTAGGTACGGCAATGTTAAAATTCATTCTGCGTCGGCTTCTGGAAGCGATTCCGACGCTCTTTGTGCTCATCACCATCTCCTTTTTCATGATGCGTCTGGCGCCCGGCAGTCCGTTCAGCGGCGAGCGCACGCTCTCGCCGGAAGTGATGGCCAATATCGAAGCGAAATACCATCTGAACGATCCCATCGGCAAACAGTATGTGGATTATCTGGTTCAGCTGGCCCATGGCGACTTCGGCCCGTCGTTCAAGTACAAGGATTACAGCGTTAACTACCTGGTAGCCCACGCCTTTCCGGTTTCCGCCAAGCTCGGGTTGGCCGCCTTTATTCTGGCGGTGATTCTGGGCGTCACGGCAGGGGTGATCGCCGCGCTGCGGCAAAACAGCCTGTGGGACTATGCGGTGATGGGGGTGGCAATGACCGGCGTGGTGATACCCAGCTTCGTGGTAGCGCCGTTGCTGGTGCTGATTTTCGCCATCACGCTGAAATGGCTGCCCGGCGGTGGATGGAACGGCGGTCAGTGGCAATATATGCTGCTGCCGATGGTGGCGCTCTCCCTGGCCTATATCGCCAGCATCGCGCGCATTACGCGCGGCTCGATGATTGAAGTGATGCACTCTAACTTTATCCGCACCGCGCGCGCTAAAGGTCTGCCGCTGCGCCGTATCGTGCTACGCCATGCGCTGAAACCAGCGCTGCTGCCGGTGATCTCCTATATGGGGCCCGCCTTTGTCGGTATTATTACCGGCTCGATGGTGATCGAATCGATTTATGGCCTGCCGGGCATCGGCCAGCTGTTTGTGAATGGCGCGCTGAACCGTGACTACTCCCTGGTGATGAGCCTGACAATTCTGGTTGGCATCCTGACCATTCTGTTTAACGCGATTGTCGACGTGCTTTACGCCGTGATCGACCCGAAAATTCGTTACTGATTACGGAGCTCGCCATGATATTGAGTAAGAAAAACAGCGAAGCTCTTGATGCTTTTAGTGAAAAACTGGAAGTGGAAGGGCGTAGCCTGTGGCAGGATGCCCGCCGCCGTTTTATCCATAACCGCGCCGCACTGCTGAGCCTGTTGATTCTGCTGCTGATCGCGCTGTTTGTGATTTTTGCCCCTTTGTTATCGCAGTTTGCCTATGACGATACCGACTGGGGAATGATGTCCGCGCCGCCGGACACCACATCCGGCCACTGGTTCGGCACCGACTCCTCCGGACGCGACCTGCTGGTACGCGTGGCGATTGGCGGCCGCATTTCGTTGATGGTGGGTATCGCCTCGGCGCTGATCGCGGTGATCGTCGGTACGCTGTACGGTTCCGCTGCCGGTTATCTGGGCGGCAAAACCGACTCGGTGATGATGCGCATCCTGGAGATCCTCAACTCATTTCCCTTTATGTTCTTTGTTATCCTGCTGGTGACCTTTTTTGGCCGCAACATTCTGCTGATTTTTGTCGCTATCGGCATGGTTTCCTGGCTGGATATGGCGCGTATCGTACGCGGGCAAACCCTCGGGCTGAAGCGCAAAGAGTTTATCGAGGCGGCGCAGGTAGGCGGGGTCTCAACCGCCAGCATCGTGCTGCGTCATATTGTGCCGAACGTGCTCGGCGTGGTGGTGGTTTATGCCTCGCTGCTGGTGCCCAGCATGATTCTGTTTGAATCTTTCCTCAGCTTTCTGGGTCTGGGTACGCAGGAGCCGTTGAGCAGCTGGGGCGCGCTGCTCAGCGACGGCGCCAACTCAATGGAAGTCTCGCCGTGGCTGCTGATGTTCCCGGCCGGTTTCCTCGTTGTAACGCTGTTTTGTTTTAACTTTATCGGTGATGGCCTGCGTGATGCCCTCGACCCGAAAGACAGGTAAGGAGTTTCCCGATGACTATTCATGAATTTCAGCCGAGGCAGGCTGCCGGTGCGGGAAACGAACTGCTGCTGGATGTTAAAGATCTGCGCGTCACCTTCGGTACGCACGATGGCGACGTCACGGCGGTGAACGATCTCAACTTCTCGCTGCGGGCGGGAGAGACGCTGGGGATTGTCGGCGAATCCGGCTCCGGTAAATCGCAGACCGCTTTTGCCCTGATGGGGCTGTTGGCGAAAAATGGCCGCATCGGCGGCTCTGCGCGCTTCAACGGCCAGGAAATTCTCAACCTGCCGGAAAACGCATTGAACCGTCTGCGCGCCGAGCAGATCGCGATGATTTTTCAGGACCCGATGACTTCGCTGAACCCCTATATGCGCGTCGGCGAGCAACTGATGGAAGTGCTGAAGCTGCATAAAGGCCTGAACAGCGCGCAGGCGTTTGAAGAGTCGGTGCGGATGCTGGACGCGGTAAAAATGCCGGAAGCGCGCAAGCGCATGAAAATGTATCCGCACGAGTTCTCCGGCGGGATGCGTCAGCGCGTGATGATCGCCATGGCGCTGCTTTGTCGGCCAAAGCTGCTGATCGCCGATGAGCCGACCACCGCGCTCGACGTGACCGTGCAGGCGCAGATCATGACGCTGCTCAATGAGCTGAAAAGCGAGTTTAATACCGCGATCATCATGATCACCCACGATCTCGGGGTGGTCGCCGGGATTTGCGATAAAGTGCTGGTGATGTATGCCGGACGCACCATGGAATATGGTCGCGCGCGCGACGTGTTCTATCAGCCCGCTCATCCTTATTCCATCGGCCTGCTTAACGCGGTGCCGCGGCTGGATGCGGAAGGCGAAGCGCTGATGACTATTCCGGGCAATCCGCCGAACCTGCTGCGTCTGCCGCAGGGGTGTCCTTTCCAGCCGCGTTGTCCTTACGCGATGGATATCTGCGCCAAATCGCCGCCGCTTGAGCCGTTTGCGGAGGGCCGTCTGCGCGCCTGCTTTAAGCCGGTGGAGGAGTTAGTATGAGCGCCGTAGCTGAGAAAAAAGTGTTACTGGAAATCGCCGATCTCAAGGTGCATTTCGATATCAAAGATGGCAAGCAGTGGTTCTGGCAGCCGCCAAAAACCCTGAAGGCTGTGGATGGCGTCAGCCTGCGTCTCTATGAAGGGGAGACGCTGGGCGTAGTGGGCGAGTCAGGCTGCGGCAAATCGACGCTGGCGCGCGCCATTATCGGGCTGGTGAAGGCCACTGACGGACGCGTTGCCTGGTTGGGCCGCGATCTGCTCGGGCAGAGCGCCGATGAGTGGCGCAAAGCGCGCAGCGATATCCAGATGATTTTCCAGGATCCGCTGGCATCGCTGAACCCGCGCATGACCATCGGCGACATTATCGCCGAGCCGCTGCGCACCTATCATCCTGACATGCCGCGTCAGGAGGTGAAGGATCGCGTCAAGGCGATGATGATGAAGGTCGGCCTTCTGCCGAACCTGATTAACCGCTATCCCCACGAGTTCTCCGGCGGGCAGTGCCAGCGTATCGGTATCGCCAGGGCGCTGATTCTGGAGCCGAAACTGATTATCTGTGACGAGCCGGTTTCCGCGCTTGACGTGTCGATTCAGGCGCAGGTGGTGAACCTGCTGCAGCAACTGCAGCGCGAAATGGGGCTTTCGCTGATCTTTATCGCGCACGATCTGGCGGTGGTGAAGCATATCTCCGATCGCGTGCTGGTGATGTATCTGGGACATGCGGTCGAGCTGGGAACCTATGATGAGGTCTACAGCAACCCCCTGCATCCTTACACCAAAGCGCTGATGTCGGCGGTGCCGATCCCCGATCCCGATCTGGAAAAAAACAAGCAGATTCAGCTACTGGAAGGGGAGCTGCCGTCGCCGATCAACCCGCCGTCCGGCTGCGTTTTCCGTACCCGTTGCCCGATTGCCGGGCCGGAGTGCGCGAAAACCCGCCCGCTGCTGGAAGGCAGCTTCCGTCATGCGGTCTCCTGTCTCAAGGTTGATCCGCTGTAAGGGGCACAAAAAAGCCGGGTCAGAAAGCCCGGCTTTTTTTATCGCGCATGTGTTATTCGCGCCAGAGAATATGACACAGCTTGTGGTCTTTCTCGCGGCAGAGCAGAACGCGGGCAAAAACATCGGTAATAGGCTCGCCATCCGCTTCACCCAAGCCAATCACCACTTCTGAGAAGAAGTCAGGATTGATATCGAAATCCACATGCTCCTGCCAGTCCTCAGAGGGATCAAACAGCTCGGCGCCGCCGCGCTCTTCAAACTGTAGGTTGAAAAGGATGATATCTGCCGGATCGAGGTTATCGCCTGCCAGTTCGAGAAAAATATCGTAGGCCTGTTCCAGCGTTTCATCTTCAGTAAGGCGATTATTTAAATCCATGGTGTGTCCCGTGCGCCCGCAGGCATTTAACAATTTCGCTCGTTTTACAGCAAAGGACTGAAGAAGTAAAACAGTCGTTCAACGATACGTTGCCACCAGGCGCGTTTAGACCAGCGGCGTCCATCCAGCAGGCGCGCGCGGGCGATATAATCATCCTGCACGCAGGCGAGATCGCTGCCAAACCCGGCATCGTCCACAACCAGCGTAATTTCAAAGTTAAGCCACAGGCTGCGCATATCAAGATTCACCGTGCCGACCATGCTCAGCTGCCCGTCAACCAGCACGCTTTTGGTATGCAGCAGGCCGCCTTCGAACTGATAAATTTTTACCCCCGCCTCGAGCAGCTCGGTAAAGAATGCGCGACTCGCCCAGCCCACCAGCAACGAGTCATTGTGGCGCGGCACGATGATGCTGACATCCACCCCGCGCAGCGCGGCGGTACAGATGGCATGTAGCAGGTCGTCGCTGGGCACGAAGTAGGGCGTAGTCATGATCAGCTGCTCGCGCGCGGAATAAACCGCCGTCAGCAAGGCCTGATGGATCATATCTTCCGGGAAGCCCGGACCGGAGGCGATGACCTGGATGGTATGACCGCTCTCCTGTTCAAAAGGCATGATATTGCCATCTGGCGGCGGCGGCAGGATGCGCCTGCCGGTCTCGATCTCCCAGTCGCAGGCGTAGACAATGCCCATGGTGGTGGCGACCGGACCTTCCATGCGCGCCATCAGGTCAACCCATTGACCTACGCCCGCATCCTGTTTAAAGAAGCGCGGATCCACCAGATTCATGCTGCCGGTATAGGCGATGTAATTATCGATCAGCACCACTTTGCGATGCTGGCGCAGATCCATACGACGCAGGAACACGCGCAGCAGGCTTACCTTCAGCGCTTCAACCACATCAATGCCAGCATTGCGCATCATACCGGCCCAGGGGCTGCGGAAAAACGCAACGCTGCCGGCGGAGTCCAGCATCAGACGACAGTGTACGCCGCGTCGCGAGGCGGCCATCAACGACTCGGCCACCTCATCCGCCAGCCCGCCGGGCTGCCAGATATAGAACACCATCTCAATATTATGACGCGCCAGCTGGATATCGCGGATCAGCGCCTGCATCACATCATCGGAGCTGGTCAGTAGTTGCAGCTGATTGCCTTTTACGCCAGCGATGCCCTGACGATTGCGGCACAGCTCAAACAGCGAGCGCGCAACATCGCTGTGCTCGCTGGCAAAGATGTGGCGGCACTGCTTCAGCTCATTCAGCCAACGGGCCGTTGAGGGCCACATGGTGCGCGCACGCTCGGCGCGCCGCTTGCCGAGATGCAATTCCCCAAAGGAGAGGTAAGCGATAATGCCGACCAGCGGCAGGATAAAAATAATCAACAGCCAGGCCATCGCCGAAGTGACGGCTCGTCGCTTCATCAGAATCCGCAGCGTCACGCTGGCGATCAGCAGCCAGTATCCAAACAGCAGCAGCCAGCTGACAAGCGTGTAAAAAGTGGTCATGTAAGTGGACATCCCGTTCGCGCTTTGATGTGGAAAGTGTACGTGCAGACGCACGGCAACGAAACCCTTAATCGTTAAGTGCTTTTGATAAGAGATCCGATTTGGCATTACGCCAGAGATCTTTATAATGCGCCGCGTAAACGCCGTCAGAGAGGATGTGATGAGACGAAGCAGAAATGAAGTTGCCCGCTGGAGAATGTTGCGTCAGGTAAAGCTCCGACGCGCCCGTTGGCTGGAAGCACAGTCGCGCCGCTATAAACGCATCCATGCTATTCGCCATCAGCTGGCTCAGCAACAACGTCGCTCTATTCTGTTTATTACGCAGAATCTCTGACAGCGTTGCCCGTTGTCTTTGCTTTTCGCCCCTGTTTTGCGAAGGGCTGAACGTAACTTCCGTTGATCAGGCTCAATGCTGAGATAAAACAGACGCAATGCGAAAAAGGTGTTAAGGTAGTTTCTCTTAAAGTAAAAAAATGAAGGTTTCTATCTTAAATTTAAAATTCCAGTGTCCGGGCTGCCTCGGTCATCAGTATCGCCTCTCCCTGTTTGATGTCACCCATAAAAATCCCCATGGCGCTGTCTGCATCTTTTGTAAATCAATTATGCACGTCAGTTACCGCGCGGTTGCGTTTCCCGTCTGATACAGAATCAGCCGCTTTGTTTATAAAGTCAGGCGCAAAAGTGAAAAATAATTCCGCTGCGCAAGGCATAAAAATAGTACTTATCAAATAAATAATACTGAACAAAGCAAAGCGGCGATTGGTCAGAAAAGCAGCACCTTTGTGAGGCTGGCGCGCCTGATTACATAATCAGATACAAGCCGCCAACAATGACGCTGACTGATAAAATATGAATTAACTCCATCATTTCTCGCCTCCATTCCGTTCACACCGTTTCTTCAGTCAAGGCCAGGATTCTCGTTTAGTCAAAAAATTTACACGTCGTAAGTTTAAGTGAAATTAATGTTTCAGCCGTTGTGATCAGATTGACGCAGCGGAAAATAAGCGGCGTCTGTTGTGCGAAACGCTGGTGCGACCAATGATTACCGTTGACCGAAGTGTTAACCAGATCACAATTCTGTCAGCCTAAGGCGTGCCAGGCTGAAGGTGTACGCATCATCCGATGAGAGAGTTTCGCTACCTGAGGAGGCTGTATGCTGACAGAACCGGAGGCCCGAAGGTGGGCATCGCTCATGCTGATAGCGGCTTTGCGTGGGGATTTACGACCAGACATAGTCGCGAAGCATATAAGCACGATGCGCCATCGTCATGGCGCAGATGTATTTGAAGATGTGCTGAAGGCAATGTTGCTGGAAGCAGGGCGCGTCGGGCCGGGGCATTGCGATGGCAGTTTATATCGTACTGTTAAGTCCACGACAAAGCCTGTCGTTCCGGCTTAATTGTTTTTTATTCTGTTTTCAGACGCCAGAAGAGAAAAAATGTAAAACTAACCGCCTGCGGGCGGTTTTTTTTGGCTGATTAAAACTGAAGGTATAATCGTGTGGCGGAACAGAAAAAGCGAGCAAGTAAAATGTGATTTACCGGGTTATCTCTCGCTGCGCTTTGTCTGTTTTTATAAAAATCGGGTCACTGCGTTGTTTTAAATATCAAAACGTCCGCTTAAAAGGCTTTACCGAAACTTGCTTATACACCCCGGCAGCAATATAGGGATCGCCCTCTGCCCAGGATTGCGCCGCTTCCAGTGAAGGGAATTCTGCGATAATCGTTGAACCCGTAAAGCCTGCCGCCCCCGGATCGTTGCTGTCTACCGCTGGCATCGGACCGGCGACAATCACGCGTCCCTCATCGTGCAGGAGCTGCAGACGCGCCAGATGCGCAGGGCGTACCGAATTCCGTTTTTCCAGTGAATCAGCATTATCTTCGGCATAAATGACGTAAAGCACGTTGGGACTCCCGTTAACTCGTCAGATTTGCCAACACGTTAAGTGATCGCCGATCGAAGTGCAAACGAAAGATATCGGCGCGATTGCAGAGCGCAGGAAGGGTTAAAAGCATGATCTTTCCACGATGCCCTTTCTTGTACTTATTGAAATTGATTGCTATTTGCATTTAATATTGGCGCTTCACTCCATTAACTCGATTGTTATGACGACGCTGACTACCTCTTTTCCAAAACGTGCGCCTGTTTCCGTGCTGCTTTCCGTTGTGTTGCACGGTAGTGCCATTGCCGGTTTACTTTATGCCTCGTTTCATCAGGTGATTGAAGTCCCGACAGCGTCGCAGCCGATCAGCGTAACCATGGTCGCGCCGGTGGTTCAGCCGGAACCCGCGCCTGCCGTGCAGCCGCCGCCACAGCCGGTGCCTGAGCCGCAGCCCGAACCGGAGCCTGTACCGGAGCCGCCTAAGCCGGTGCCGGTGCCGATTCCCAAACCGGAACCTAAACCGCAGCCGAAGCCAAAACCGAAGCCGGAAAAGAAACATGTGCAGCCGAAGCGCGAGGTGAAACCACGTCAGGAACCGCGTGAGCAAGCGAATCCGTTCAATCACGATGCGCCTGTTACGCAGACCAAACCTGCCACCGCGCCGACGCCTTCGCCCGCGCCGAGCAAAACGGTCTCTGATGGCCCAAAAGCGGTGAGCGTCAGCAAGCCTGGCTATCCGCCACGCGCCCTGGCCTTACGGGTGGAAGGACGTGTACGTGTGCAGTTTGATGTGGACAGTGATGGTCGCGTCGATAACATTCGCATTCTTTCTGCCGAGCCGCGCAATATGTTCGAGCGTACGGTCAAAGAGGCGATGAGAAAATGGCGTTACCAGAGCGGACGTCCGGGACAAAACCTGACGATGAATATCGTGTTCCGCATCAGCGGCGGGGCAAGCATCGAATAAAACAAGGCGGTCAGATGACCGCCTTTTTTAGGCTTTCGTTTCTGCGCTCTGGTTGGCTTTATCCACGGGCAGCGGCCGTGATTTTCCCTCATTATCCACCGCGACGTAAACAAACACCGCTTCCGTCGCGCAGTAAGTTTGCCCGATCGGCTCCGATGAGACTTTTTTGATCCACACTTCCACGTTAACCGTCATGGAACTGTTGCCGGTGCGAATGCAGCGCGCATGACAGCTCACCACATCGCCCACCGCAACCGGCTTGAGGAATGACATGCCGTCGACGCGCACTGTCACCACGCGGCCTTTCGCGATCTCTTTCGCCAGAATGGCGCCGCCCATATCCATCTGCGACATCAGCCAGCCGCCAAAAATATCGCCGTTGGCGTTAGTGTCAGCTGGCATAGCCAGGGTTCGCAGCACCATTTCGCCTTGCGGCAGCTTATGTTTATCGTCCATTGCTTCGGTTCTTATGCAGATGAGGGCGCAAAGCGCCACAGCGCCCGGCAAGCCGCGCCGGGCAGGAGATTATTTCTCTTCTTGCGGCAGCTGTCGCCAGATGTACAGGCCGCTAAACAGGGTGAACAGCAGGGTCAGACCGGTCAGCCCAAACACCTTAAAGTTAACCCAAAATGCCTGAGGCAACCAAAACGCCACATAGATATTTGCCAGGCCGCAGGCAAAGAAAAAGATCGCCCAGGCGACATTCAGACGACGCCAGGTGCGATCGGGCAACTGCAACTCTTTGCCCAGCATGCTCTGAATCAGCGGCTGCTTCATCCACCACTGGCTGTAAAGCAGCGCCAGGGCAAACAGGCAGTAAATCACCGTAACCTTCCATTTGATGAACTCATCATTATGGAAGACCAGCGTCAGGGTGCCGAATACCGCTACCAGCACAAAGGTCACAATGGTCATTTTTTCCAGCTTGCGCCAGAGCAGCCAGCTCGCCACCAGCGCTAAACCAGTCGCCACAATCAGCGCGCCGGAAGCAACAAAAATGTCGTACAGCTTATAGAAAATGAAGAACACAACCAGCGGAAGAAAATCGAGTAACTGCTTCATAAAAATTCCAGTCAGGGCAGGAGCGTTAAGCCTGCGCGCCAGACAAAGCCGACGCGCAGACCCTTAACGTAACAGCATATAAAGCCGGTACAAATAGATAATCAGTATGGCTGAAACCAGATTGCCTAACGCATTCAGCACGATGGAAGCCACATTAGCCGGCAATACCGTCAGTGAGGAGAAGAAAAACATCAGCACGATTTTAGCCAGCAGCCAGAGGATTATGGCTGGGGCGATGAGCCTGACATTTTTCCACGCCATCCGCATGCTGGCGCGCATCGCAGCGATAATACCCATCTTTTCGCTCACCAGCATCACCGGCGCCAGCGCCAGCACAATCGCGAGCAGCACGCCGGGCAACATCAGCAGCATAAAGCCGATCTGCACCAGCAGGGTAATCAGGAAGGTCTGCACCAGCAGTTTGGGCAGCAACGGCGCTGAAGCGCCGATAGCGCGCAGGGCGCTGACCCGCTGACCAGAGGAAACCATGGGAATGAGGCAAAGCATCCCGCCCAGCAGCAGCGTATTGCCGATCAGCGCGGCAAAAGTGCCTGCCGCCGAGGCGCGCAGCAGAATGCGTTGTTGATCTGGCGACATGTTCTGCACCAGTTCAAACAGCGACGAGGCGTTTTCATCACCCTGGCCCAGCAGCGAAAGCTGATCGGCGCCGGGCGTCAGCACATGGCCGATAATAACCGTAATGAAAGAGGTCAATAACGACATCAGCACAATGGTGATCAGCTGATGGCGCAGAAAGTTTCCTGTGTCACGGTATAACGAGCTTGCCGTGATAGACATGTACACTCCTTGGATGGTACCGGGTTGATTAACCCGGCGATTGTACATGGTCTGGCTGGTCGCTGGCACCCAGACTTACATAACTTTCAGTAATCGTTGGTAAAGCAGAATGCAAAAGCGGCGGCAGCCCATAGCGCGCCCGCGCGCGATCGCAGGCGTCGTTGGCAATGCCGTCTTCTCCCGACATGTTGAATTCACGGCAGGGAGAGGGGCGCTCAGCGTAAATGCCGCAGGAAACGCAGCCGCCAATCTCGCCTTGCAGCGCTACGCAGCGGGGCGCAAGGCTGTTGGTGCCGCGCATAGCGCGCAAAAACAGGTTGAGCGGTTCCGTCAGCGACGCAGGCACAGCGCCGCCACCATCATCCGCTTCAGCCCAGTAGAAAGAGACACGAAAATGGGCGCAGCAGGCGCCACAGGTCATACAAGGATTAAGATTATCGCTCATTTGATCGCCCGCCACTCCTGAGGCTTCGAACCAAAATCACTCGGAATCAGCAAAATAATCAAGCCGCAGAATTTCCGCAAGCACAATATTCCAACATTGCCAGCGGGCAAAATTGATCTAAATCAACCCTTTGTTTTTTAAATGATTAACCAACATTGTTCTGCATGATTTTTGCCTGAATTCAGGTTAGATCTTGTTGCCGAAACATTCCTGAAAATCCACCTTACAAGTTAAACACCTTTTTTTGATCAAGGAGCGAATATGAAACGGGCAACACTGGCTGCGGCAATAGCGCTGATTTTACCGGGCATGGCGCTGGCGCATCAGGCTGGGGATTTCTTTATGCGCGCCGGTTCAGCAACGGTTCGGCCGACCGAAGGCTCAGACAATGTATTGGGCCTGGGATCCTTTGACGTCAGTAATAACACCCAGCTCGGCTTAACCTTCACATATATGGCAACGGATAACGTTGGCGTCGAGTTGTTAGCCGCCACGCCGTTTCGCCATAAGGTTGGACTGGCCGCAACAGGCAACCTGGCCACGGTGCATCAGTTACCGCCGACGCTGATGGCTCAATATTACTTTTTTGACAGCCGCAGCAAAGTGCGTCCTTATGTGGGCGTCGGAATCAACTACACCACCTTCTTCGACAATAGCTTTAACCAGACCGGACGCGAAGCAGGCCTGAGCGATCTCAGCGTAAAAGATTCCTGGGGTATCGCCGGACAGGTGGGGCTCGATTATGAAATCAACCGCAACTGGATGCTGAACGCATCGCTCTGGTACATGGATATCGATACGGAAGTGAAATTCAAGGCAGGCGGCGTGCAGCAGAATATCGATACGCGCATCGATCCTTGGGTGTTCTTCTTTGGTGCGGGTTACCGTTTCTGAAGCCGTAAAAAAGGCCGGGATTACCGGCCTTTTTTGTCTGATGCCTGTCTCTGGCGTTACTTGATTTGCATATTGTTGGTTACCGCCGACACGCCCTGAACCCGGCGCGTGACCTCAACCGCATGGCTGGCCATCTGCGGCGAGGAGACAAAGCCGCTCAGCTGCACGCGGCCCTTGAAGGTTTCCACGTTGATCTCGGTTGATTTCAGCTGGTCATCTTTCAGCAGTTCGGTTTTGACTTTGGTGGTGATGACCGTGTCATCAATATAGCCACCGGTACCTTCTTTAGCTGGCCCTGGCGCGCAGGCGCTCAGCGTCAGTGCCATTACTGCGGTAATCAGCGCACCTGCAAGGACTTTGAATAATTTCATTGCTTTTCTCCCTGTCACAATCAAAGTTGCGTCGTTACCATAACGGCGCGCTTACAGTGTGGTGCAGAAGAAAAGAAATGTACAAATGCGAAACGTAAATAAAGAACGCGATCATGCCTTATCCGGGGATAAGGCATGCTGCGATCAACGGGTGCCCGCCTTAAGTTGGCTGACAAAGGCGCTCAGCTCAGCCAGCATGGTTTCCGGCTGGTTATGATGCTGCTCAATGATCTTTACAATCGCCGAGCCGGAGATCGCCCCGGCGGCCCCGGCGGCAATCGCTTCTTTTACCTGGCCCGGCTCGGAGATACCAAAGCCCTGCAATGGCGGAGCGGCATGATACTCTTGCAGTTTGGCGATCAGATGCTGCAACGGCAGGCTGGCGCGCTTCTCTGAGCCGGTGACGCCAGCACGGGAGAGCAGATAGGTGTAGCCACGACCATGGGAGGCAATCTCACGCAGCAGATCGTCGTCCGCGTTCGGCGGGCAGATAAAGATCGGCGCAATATCATGGCGCATCGCGGCCTGGCGGAAGGGCGCAGACTCTTCCACCGGCACGTCGGCCACCAGCACCGAATCCACACCCACCGCGGCGCACTGGGCATAAAAGTTATCAATGCCTTTGCTGAATACCAGGTTAGCGTACATCAGCAGGCCGATGGGCAGGTCAGGATATTTTTCGCGCACGGCGGCAAGAATTTCAAAACAGTGCGCTGTGGTAGTACCTGCAGCAAAAGCACGCAGCGTAGCGTTCTGAATGGTCGGGCCATCCGCCAGCGGATCGGAGAAGGGGATCCCCAGCTCAAGCGCATCCGCGCCGCCAGCGACCAGCGCATCAATGATTTGCAGTGACAGCGCGGGCGTGGGATCGCCGAGGGTAACGAAAGGCACAAAGGCACCTTCTTTTTTCGCCGAGAGACGTTTAAACAGCTGATCGTAACGTTCCATCAAATTTCTCCCTTGGCTGTCAAAATATCGTGAACGGTAAAAATATCTTTATCGCCGCGACCGGAAAGGTTAACCACCAGCAACTGCTCTTTCTCCGGGTTATCACGCACCATTTTCAGCGCGTGCGCCAGGGCATGGGATGATTCCAGCGCGGGAATAATACCTTCGGCACGGCAAAGCTGCTTAAAGGCCTCCATCGCTTCATCATCGGTGATGGAGACATACTCTGCGCGACCAATGCTATTAAGGTGGGCGTGCTGCGGCCCGACGGAAGGGAAATCGAGACCGGCTGAGATCGAGTAAGACTCTTCAATCTGACCCTCTTCGGTCTGCATCATCGGCGCTTTCATGCCGAAATAGATCCCCACGCGGCCATGCTTCAGCGGCGCGCCGTGCTCGCCGGTTTCGATACCGTGTCCGGCTGGCTCAACGCCAATCAGGCCCACAGAGGCGTCGTCGATAAAATCGGCAAACATACCGATGGCGTTCGAGCCACCGCCGA
Organism: Pantoea osteomyelitidis; assembly: GCF_044342975.1. Classification (NCBI taxonomy): domain Bacteria; kingdom Pseudomonadati; phylum Pseudomonadota; class Gammaproteobacteria; order Enterobacterales; family Erwiniaceae; genus Pantoea; species Pantoea osteomyelitidis. Next base: position 1,207,735 of record NZ_JBGFSN010000004.1, on the reverse strand, counting down.
CGCAGGCGATCACCGCATCCGGCAGCCGACCCTCTTTTTCAAGGATCTGCGCTTTGGTCTCTTCGCCAATCATGCGCTGGAATTCACGCACGATAGTAGGATAAGGGTGCGGACCCGCAGCGGTGCCGAGCATATAGTGCGCGGTTTCGTAGCTGCCGGACCAGTCGCGCAGCGCCTCGTTACAGGCATCTTTCAGCGTGGCGGAGCCGCTGTGCACCGGAATCACTTCCGCACCCATCAGGCGCATACGGAACACGTTCGGCGACTGGCGTTCCACATCTTTGGCGCCCATATAGATGCGGCATTTCATGCCCAGCAGCGCGCTGGCAAGGGCGGAGGCCACGCCATGTTGACCGGCGCCGGTTTCCGCGATGATCTCATTTTTGCCCATGCGTTTCGCCAGCAGCGCCTGGCCCAGAACCTGATTGGTTTTGTGCGCGCCGCCGTGCAGCAAATCTTCACGCTTCAGGTAAAGACGGGTTTTGCTGCCTTTGGTCAGGTTGCGGCAGAGCGTTAACGCGGTAGGACGACCCGCATAGTTCTTCAACAGATCGGTAAATTCGGCCTGAAACTCCGGGTCGCGCTGGGCGCTGACAAAAGCTTCTTCCAGCTGGCGTAAGGCTGGCATCAGGATCTGCGGCACATACATGCCGCCAAATTCGCCAAAATAGGGATTCAGTAACGTCATTTTATCATCTCTCTTTTTCCGGCCCGCCTGCTGCGGGTCAGGCAAATCAGTAAGCGCGCAGGGTACGGAACACCGCAACGATTTTGCTGCTCTCTTTGATACCCGGCGTGCTCTCGACACCCGAATTGAAATCAAGACCGGCACAGCCCAGCTGCGCGGCTTCTACGCTGTTGTCAGCGCCCAGGCCGCCCGCCAGCAGCACATTGCTTAAGTCCTGATCCTGCAGCAGGCTCCAGTCGAAACGCTCGCCGCTGCCGCCCGTGCCGTTATCAAAGACATAGCGATCTACGTGCGCCCAGTCGCGGACAGGCAGCACAGATTTAATACTCATCGCTTTCCAGATCTTGATCTTCGCGGGTAGCGCCTGGCGCAGTTCAGCGACGTAAGCGCGATCTTCCTCGCCATGCAGCTGTACCGCCGCAAGCTGCAATTCACTGGCGGTAGTGACAACGTCACTGACTGTCGCATTACGGAACACGCCGACATAGCGCAGCGGGGCGCCCGCAATTACGCTGCGCGCCTGGTCGATATCCACCTGACGCGGCGAACCAACGGCGAAAATAATCCCGCCATACATCGCGCCCGCTTCATACGCGGCGCGCGCATCTTCGGCGCGGGTCAGGCCGCAGACTTTATTGTCGCCCAGCAGCACGCGGCGAACCGCACTGTTCAGATCCGCTTCGCCCATCAGGGCCGAACCGATCAAAAAGCCGTTGGCGAAATGGCTCAGCTCGCGAATGTGTGCGTAACTGTCGATACCCGATTCGCTGATCACCGTCACGCCGTGCGAGAGACGCGGCGCCAGCTGGCGTGTACGGTTTAAATCGATGGAGAGGTCGCGCAGGTCGCGGTTGTTGATGCCTACCACCTTCGCTTCCAGCGCAATGGCGCGCTCCAGCTCCTCTTCATTACTTACTTCCGTCAGCACGCCCATTTTCAGGCTGTGCGCCACGGCGGCAAGCTGGCGATATGCATCATCATCCAGCACAGAGAGCATCAACAGAATCGCATCCGCCTGATAGTGGCGCGCCAGGTAAATCTGATAGGGATCGATAATAAAATCTTTGCACAGCACCGGCTGGGTAATGGCAGCGCTGACGACGGGCAGAAAGTCGAAGCTGCCTTGAAAATATTTTTCATCGGTCAGAACCGACACCGCCGAGGCGTAATGACGATAAACCGCCGCGATTGCCGCCGGATCGAAATCCTCGCGGATAACCCCTTTCGAGGGTGACGCTTTTTTGCATTCAAGAATAAACGCGGTGCGGGCACCCTGCAGCGCATCATAAAAGCTGCGTGTGGCGGGTTCGATATCATTCTGGAACGAGGCCAGCGGCTGTTGCGCCTTACGCGCTTCGACCCAAACCGCTTTATCCTGAACAATTTTATGAAGTACAGTTTCCTGCATGATTATCCTCTTGCTGCCAGTGCAACCACGCGCTCGTAAGCCTGGCCGCTGCGGATAGCGGTCAGCGCGCGCTGCGCGTTGTCACGCAAATCTTCGTTGCCAAATACCTTCAGAAGCATGGCCACGTTGATAGCGACCGCTTCCTCGTGCGCCTGTTGGCCTTTACCCTGGAGCAAACGACTCAGAATGTCACGGTTTTCTTCCGGGGTGCCGCCTGCCAGCGCCTCTTTGGGATGGAAGCTCAGGCCGAAGTCCTCCGGCGAGAGCTGATAGCTGGTAATTTCCCCTTCGCGCAGTTCCGCCACATGAGTGACACTGTGAAGCGCCACTTCATCCATGCCACCGCCATGCACCACCGCCGCACGCTGGTAGCCCAGCACGCGCAGGGTCTGCGCAATCGGCAGTACCAGCTCAGGGCTGTAGACGCCAATCACCGCCAGCGGCGGGCGTGCCGGGTTGATCAGCGGGCCGAGGACATTAAACAGCGTGCGTGTTTTCAGCTGCTGACGCACCGGCATCGCATGGCGGAAACCGCTGTGATACTGCGGCGCGAAGAGAAAACAGACGTTGAGTTCATCCAACGCGCGACGCGCCTGCTCGGCGGGCATGTCGAGCGCGATGCCGAACGCCGCCAACAGATCGGAGGAGCCTGACTTGCTGGAGACGCTGCGGTTGCCGTGCTTCGCGACTTTCACGCCGCAGGTCGCGGCGACAAAGGCGCTGGCGGTAGAGATATTAATGCTGTTGCTGCCGTCGCCGCCGGTGCCGACGATATCGGCAAAGGCATAATCGGGACGCGGAAAGGGTTTGGCGTCTTCCAGCAGCGCAGTGGCGGCACCGGCGATCTCTTCCGGGCGCTCGCCGCGCACCTTCATGGCGATTAAAGCCGCCGCCAGCTGCGTCGGCTCAAGCTGACCGGTAATAATGGCGTTGAACAGCTGGTGGCTCTCTGCCTGACTCAGCGTTTGCGCCTGATAAAGCTTTTCCAGGATCGGTTGCATATCAATTTCCCTGTTATTTCGCCAACGCCCAGGCCAGCGTCTGCTCCAGCAGACGAGCGCCCTGAGTGGTAAGAATGGATTCAGGATGGAACTGGAAACCGCACACGCGGTCAGCATCGTGACGCACCGCCATCACCATGCCGTTGAAGCTGGCGTTCACCGTCAGCCCGGCTGGCGTGTTGCTGCCCACCAGCGAGTGGTAACGCGCCACCGGCAGCGGATTACTCAACCCGGCGAACATCGCTTCGCCATCATGGGTAATCGCCGAGGCTTTACCGTGCAGAATTTCCCCCGCCTGACCCACCTGACCGCCGTACGCTTCCACAATCGCCTGATGGCCGAGGCAGATGCCGATGATCGGCAGGCGACCGCGCAGCGCCTGCAACAGCGCAGGCATACAGCCCGCATCGGCTGGCGCGCCCGGGCCAGGAGAGAGCATCAGTATCGGATTTTCCATGCTTTGCAGGCGCTCGGTCAGCACCTCTGCCGGTACGTTATTACGATAAATCACCACGTTGTGGCCGAAGGTGCGTAGCTGGTCAACGAGGTTGTAGGTAAAGGAGTCGATATTATCGAGCAGCAGGATATCGGCCATCAGAAAATCTCCTTGCAGTGATGGGCTGTCGCGATGGCGCGCAGCACCGCACGTGCTTTGTTGCGGCTTTCATCCGCTTCCGCCTGAGGATGGGAGTCGAGCACCACGCCAGCGCCTGCCTGGACGGTGGCAACGCCATCCTCCACGTAAGCAGAGCGGATAACGATGCAGGTATCAAGATCGCCGTGGGCGGTAAAGTAACCCACCGCGCCGCCGTAGCTGCCGCGGCGCGTGCCTTCGGCATCGGCAATCAGCTGCATGGCGCGGACCTTCGGCGCGCCGCTCAGCGTGCCCATGTTCATGCAGGCGCGGTAGGCGTGCAGCACGTCGAGATCGCTGCGCAGCTTGCCCACCACGCGCGAAACCAGATGCATCACGAACGAGTAGCGGTCAACTTTGGTCAGGTCGGCAACATAGCGGCTGCCGGGTTCGCAGATACGCGCCAGGTCGTTGCGCGCCAGATCCACCAGCATTAAGTGTTCTGCCAGCTCTTTATGGTCGGTGCGCATCTCCAGCTCAATGCGGCTGTCGAGATCGCGATCCAGCGAGCCGTCCGCGTGACGTCCGCGCGGGCGCGTACCGGCTATCGGATAAATTTCAATCTGGCGCGAGGCGGCGTCATATTTCAGCGAGCTCTCCGGCGAGGCGCCGAACAGGCTAAAGTCGCGATCCTGCATAAAGAACATATAGGGGCTGGGATTGCTATTTTTCAGCGTATCGTACGCCGCAAGCGGTGACGGGCAGGGCAGCGAAAAGCGGCGTGACGGCACCACCTGGAAGATTTCGCCGATGCGAATGGCGCTCTGCATTTGGCGCACCACGTCGCAATAGGCTTCATCGCTCTGGTTGCAGCTCAGCGCCATCTGCTCAACCCACTGTACCGGCAGCGCGGGGGCAGGCTGCGCCATCTGACCATGCAGCTGCTCAATACGTCCCTGCAGGCGCTGAAATTCGCTGGTGGAGGGCGCGAACAGGCTGGCCTGTAGCCGGGCGCTGCGCTGCTGATGGTCGATCACCAGTAAGGTTTCCGCCAGATAAAAGCAGTAATCGGGGCAGCGCTGCTCGTTCTTCAGCGCGGGCAGATTTTCAAAGCCCGCCACCAGATCGTAAGCAAACAGCCCGCCGAGCAGCATCGCTTCACGCTCGTCCTCCGGCGTGTTCACCAGTTGGGGAATCAGGCGCAGCGCGTCAAACACTGACAGCGCCTGTAAGCGGGAGTCTTCATCCTGCACCCCTTCGATCTGCGGAAAATGCAGCTCGCGGCCATCGGGACGCACGTCTGTCTTCACGCTTTGCGGCAGCGCGGCGTCCAGCAGCGGCAGCAGCGCGCGGCCATTTTCTGACAGCGCCTGCAGCGTCACGCAATTGCCGAGTGCGGTAATACGCAGCGCGCTGTCCACGATCAGCAGGCTTTTCAGGTTGCGCTTGCTGTCGATATCGGCGGACTCAAGCAGCAGGGTTGCCGGTCGTGCGCCGCATAACTGATGAAACACTGCGGCCGGATCTTCGCGGTAGGGCGCGGTGCCGGTAATCAACTTCAATGTAGGTTTCGCATTTGGCATGATGAATTCTCTGAATTTCGCTCAAAAAAAAGCCCGCTGGGTGGCGGGCTCAGGTATCTGCACAGTGCTTACGCAAGTTGTGCGCGACAGCGTCGCCCGGATTCGGGAGAAGCGCGCCACCAACAATTTACCAGCGTATAAACAGCAGTCATGATGAGATACCCGTTGCGTGTGAACTTGTGTACTAGTTAACGGGTTCAGGCGGGAAAAGTCAATACTCTTTTTCACTTAGCAGCAAAATCGTTATGATGCCCGCCAGATTGTTATCCAGCGGGAGTTATCTTGACGGAAATTGCGCGTTTTCCAATTTACGATTTGCACAGCCATACCCAGGCATCTGACGGCTTGCTCACGCCTGAAGCACTGGTACAGCGCGCCGTTTCGATGCGAGTCGGCGTGCTGGCGATAACCGATCACGATACGGTGGCGGGCGTGCTGGCGGCGCAGGAAGCGGCGACGCGGCTGGCGTTGCCCCTGAAGGTCATTGCCGGGGTGGAAGCCTCAACACTGTGGGAAAACCACGAAATTCATATCGTCGGGCTGAACATCGATATTGATCATCCTGTGATGGTGAGCTTTCTCGCGCAGCAGAGCGACCTGCGCCAGGCGCGTGCAGAGCTGATCGCAGAACGTCTGGCGAAAGCGCAGATCCCCGATGCGCTGGCGGGCGCGCAGCGTCTGGCAGGGGACGGCGTGCTGACGCGCGGCCATTTTGCCCGCTATCTGGTTGAGCTGGGCAAAGCGGACAATCTTGCCCAGGTGTTTAAGCATTATCTGGCACGCGGTAAAACCGGCTATGTACCGCCTCAATGGTGTACTATTAAACAAGCTATTGATGCGATTCACCATTCTGGTGGTTATGCTGTGCTGGCGCATCCCGGTCGTTATGGCCTTTCAGCGAAATGGCTGAAACGTCTGATCGCGCACTTTACACAGGAAGGGGGCGATGCGATGGAGGTGGCGCAGTGTCAGCAGGCACCGAATGAGCGCAGCCAGTTGGCGCAGTATGCGCGCGACAACGGGCTGGCCGCATCGCAAGGATCCGATTTTCATCAACCCTGTCCGTGGATAGAGCTGGGCCGCAAGCTCTGGTTACCGGGTGGCGTAGAACCGATCTGGGAACGATTTCCTGCTATCGGCCCGGCCATCAACGACACGGCGGGGTGACAAGAGGTTTTTATGAGTCAACTGTTTCATATCCATCCTGACAATCCTCAGCCGCGTCTGATCAACCAGGCGGTGGAGTATTTGAATAAGGGCAGCGTTATCGTCTATCCCACGGACTCGGGCTACGCGCTCGGCTGCCGTCTGGAAGAGAAAAATGCGCTGGAGCGCATCTGCCGCATCCGCCAGTTGGATGGACGCCACAACTTTACCCTGATGTGTCGCGATCTGTCGGAGCTGTCGACCTATTCACATGTCGACAACACAGCGTTCCGCCTGATCAAAAACAACACGCCAGGCAGCTACACCTTTATTCTCAAGGGCACCAAAGAGGTGCCGCGACGTCTGCTGAACGAGAAGCGTAAAACCATTGGCCTGCGCGTGCCGTCGAATCCGGTGGCGCTGGCGCTGCTGGAGGCGCTGAACGAGCCGATGATGTCCACCTCGCTGATGCTGCCGGGCAACGATTTTACCGAATCCGACCCGGAAGAGATTCAGATGAGCATCGGTAAACAGGTTGACCTGATCATCCATGGCGGGACCATTGGCCAGCATCCCACCACGGTGATCGATCTCACCGACGACGTGCCTGTCGTGGTGCGTGAAGGGGTGGGAGACACGCGCCCCTTCCTGTGATTTGCTCTGGTCAGGCGCCCGATATCGGCGCCTGACCGATATTATGCAGCAGCCAGTTTCTGAAATCGCCGTAGGGTATATAGAGCGACACATCTTTCATTATCACTTTGCCGCTGCGACGATTCTTAATTTCACTGCTGTAGCCCACAATAACCCCACCCAGCGTTTCATCGGCATTATAGACGCCGCCGCCGGACATTCCCTGAACCACACCGGCATTAGACGCCATTGCCAGGCAGGGACTTTTATTCCAGTCGTTACGAATGGCGGTGCGCCCTAAATTGACGCCGGATGATTCAACCGGCATGGCGGAAATAAAACTATAACCGTACATTTTAACCGGATCGCCGATGTCGCTGGTTCGGAATTTCGCCAAAGTAGCCGCATCATTCTTGTGGTAAATAATCGCAAGGTCGCAATAAGGGTGATACGCCTTTACGCGCTGGACGGCATATTTCGCTACGTGGGCGGCGGTAAGACTATATTCAGGCGTAATGGGAATGCTGGTGCCGAGCGTGCCTAAACCCAGAATGGTCGGAATGCCGGTCAGGCTCATATCGACGTGTTGCATCGCAGTGCGGCTGTACTGGGTTTGTCCCACGGAACAACCGCTCAGCGCCAGTGCGGTCAGCACAGACAGTAGTGGCAGTTTTCTCATGATAGTCATCTTTAAACAGGCATGTCGGAAAATCCCTGGTGAAGACTTTTGACATGCAATACAGGCTCATCCTTAAGTGGATTGACGCAAGTATCCGTTTTACGCCGGCTATTTTTTATGAAAATAAAACATTCATGAACGATAAATTATTATTAAATATTTGGCTTAAGCCGTTTTAATTATGAAAACATGAATCTTTACTCTACCAGGGAAATTCTACACAGATTTAACCGGCAGGCAATTAAAAGCAGGTGTTGTCAATGTAAAAAATGCCTAAAATAAGGCGTTAATCCAATCTTCGGTGAATAAGGCCTGAAGGTTGGGTTTAAACAAAATAACTTTTACAACTTAAGTCAAATGAGAAGCATTAAATACCATAAAATATCCAGGTGCCAGATTTTGCTATCCATCTTAATGTTTTCTTCAGTGTTCAGTGCTGCTTAATTATTTTACTGACTGAACCCATGGATGAAACTGCTTATTCTTGCAGGAAATTTTTATGCTGGCCGGTGAATTTGAGGCGTCTGTCTGAAAGGAGCAAGCCAGGGCTGACTCTCTATGCAAGGAAAACCTGTCCAGATGATTAAGGAGTGGTGTAGAATAGCCGGTCTGCCCGTGTTCGCTACTGCGCCGCGCAGTTAACCCGGAATATCTGGTCAGGGGCTGGTAATCCCTGACGAACCTGTCCATTACCACGACGCCTGTGAAGGCGACAGTGAGGCTGCTCAATGAGCGAAAAATTACAGAAAGTATTAGCGCGCGCCGGCCACGGTTCGCGTCGCGAAATCGAAACGATGATTTCTGCGGGTCGCGTTAGCGTGGATGGCAAACTGGCCACCCTGGGCGATCGTATCGAAACCGATAAATCCCTGAAAATACGTATCGACGGACATCTCGTCTCGATCGCCGAGTCCGCGACCGAAGTGTGCCGCGTTCTCGCTTATTACAAGCCTGAAGGTGAGCTTTGCACGCGCAACGATCCGGAAGGACGCCCGACGGTATTTGATCGTCTGCCAAAACTGCGCGGTTCGCGCTGGATTGCGGTAGGGCGACTTGATGTGAATACCTGCGGTCTGATGCTGTTCACCACCGATGGCGAACTGGCAAATCGTTTGATGCATCCGAGCCGTGAAGTTGAGCGTGAATATGCGGTACGCGTGTTTGGTCAGGTGGATGATGATAAAGTGCGCCAGCTCAGCCGTGGCGTACAGCTGGAAGATGGCCCGGCCGCATTCAAAACCATTAAGTTTGGCGGCGGTGAAGGGATCAACCAGTGGTTCAACGTCACACTGACCGAAGGGCGCAACCGTGAAGTGCGTCGTTTGTGGGAAGCGGTCGGCGTGCAGGTGAGCCGACTGATTCGCGTGCGTTATGGCGATATTGCGTTGCCAAAAGGACTGCCGCGCGGCGGCTGGATGGAGCTGGATCTTGCGGCGGTGAACTATCTGCGCACCCTGGTCGAGATGAAAGAAGAGACCGTTACCAAACTGGCGGTGGAAAAGGATCGTCGTCGCACTAAGGCGAACCAGATCCGTCGTGCCGTGAAGCGTCACAGCCAGGTGAGCGGCGCGCGCCGCAGCAGCGGCAAACGCAGCTAAGCGCCTGACGCAGCCGTTTCCGCGGCTGCGTCTTTCCCCGGATTACCAGTCAATTCCCTGTTGCGCCTGGATGCCCGCATCAAACGCGTGCTTAACCGGACGCATCTCTGTGACCGTATCGGCCATTTCCAGCAACGTACGATGGCATCCACGTCCGGTAACGATGACGCTTTGCTGCGCAGGCCGGTTGTTCAGCACTGCAACCAGCTCCTCCAGCGGCAGATAATCCATGCTAACCATGTAGGTGATCTCATCGAGAATCACTAAATCGACGGCGGGGTCGGCCAGCATACGTTTTGCATGTTGCCATACGGCCAGACAGGCGTCGGTATCGGTCTGGCGATTCTGGGTCTCCCAGGTAAAGCCGGTCGCCATCACCTGAAACTCCACGCCATGCTGTTCCAGCAGATTGCGCTCCCCGTTTGGCCACTCGCCTTTGATAAACTGAATCGCCGCCGCTTTTTTACCGTGGCCGGTAGCGCGCAGCGCCGTGCCGAAGGCGGCAGTGGTTTTGCCTTTGCCGTTGCCGGTAAAAACCATCAGGATGCCACGCTGTTCGGTCGCCGAGGCGACTCGCGCATCGACCTGTTCTTTCAGGCGCTGTTGTCGCTGCTGATGACGTTCTTCGCTCATTATTCTGCCGGTCCTGGTTTTCTGCCTGGCTGCGCATCGAAGCTGATGCCGGTTTTACGACGGCTGTCGTCGCCCATCAGATAGAGATAGAGCGGCATCAAATCCGCCGGGGTTTTCAGCTTATTGGCATCTTCTTCCGGAAAGGCGCTGGCGCGCATGCTGGTGCGGGTGCCGCCGGGATTGATGCAGTTAACCCGCAGATGATGGTTTTTGTATTCGTCAGCCAGCACCTGCATCAGGCCTTCGGTGGCGAATTTCGACACGGCATAGGCCCCCCAGCCCGCACGACCTGTACGTCCCACGCTTGAGGTGGTAAAGACCAGCGAGCCAGCGGAAGATTTCAACAGCAGCGGCAGCAGGGCCTGGGTGAGATAAAAGGTGGCATCGAGGTTGATTTTCATCACCTGCTGCCATATATGCGGATCCAGCTCTGCCAGCGGCACGATTTCGCCTAAAATACCGGCATTGTGCAGCACGCCATCCAGACGGGAGACCTGCTGGCCGATGGCGTCCGCAAGCTGATGGCATTTTTCCGGCGTGGCGTCGGCAAGATCAAAGACAAAGCTGCGCGCCGCTCGCTTATTCAGCCGGGCGATGGCAAGCTCGACTGTCTGCAGCTTTTCCGGGTTACGTCCCAGCAGTATCACTTCGGCGCCGTAGCGGGCGTAAGTAAGCGCCGCTTCGCGGCCAATGCCGTCGGAAGCGCCGGTAACAAGGATGATGCGGTCAGTAAGCAGATCGCTTTTCGGTTGGTAGTGCACAGCAATATCCTTTAACGAAGATCTGAGTGGTTTTTTGGCTTTATGCCTGATTTCCTCTGCGGGTGCAATCATCGACAGGCGCATTCTGTGCCGGCCGGTGGCATTTCAGGCGACGAATGTGCGTGAAGCCGGTAAACTAGCGCACTGGCTCTAATTCTCTGTTTAATAAGGCGGCAGAATGGATTTACTGTTTCATTATGGATTATTTCTGGCGAAGGCGGTAACGGTCGTGGTCGCGATCGCGGCAATCGCCCTCATTATTATTAATGTCAGCCAGCGCAAACGCGGCCAGAGCGGTCAGCTACGGCTGAGTCATCTGGGTGACGACTTTCAGCAAATGAAGGAAGATTTGCTACTGGCGAAAATGAAGCCGCATGAACAGAAGCTGTGGCTGAAAAGAGATAAAAAAGCGAAAAAAGAGAAGGCGAAAGCGGAAAAGCAGCAGGCGAAACAGGGCGTGACGACTTCAGCCAAACCCACGCTTTTTGTGCTCGACTTCCGCGGCAGCGTCGATGCGGCCGAAGTCGCTTCCCTGCGCGAAGAGGTTTCCGCCGTGCTGGCCGTCGCCACGCCCGGCGATGAGGTGCTGCTGCGTCTGGAAAGTCCGGGCGGCGTGGTGCACGGTTACGGTCTGGCGGCCTCGCAGCTTCAGCGCCTGCGCGATCACGGTTTACGCCTCACGGCGGCGGTGGATAAAGTCGCCGCCAGCGGCGGCTATATGATGGCCTGCGTGGCGGATCGCATCGTGGCGGCGCCTTTCTCTATTATTGGCTCTATCGGCGTGGTGGCGCAGATCCCTAACTTCAATCGTCTGCTGAAGCGCAATGATATTGAGGTAGAACTGCATACCGCAGGTCAGTACAAACGCACGCTCACCATGTTTGGTGAAAATACTGAAGAGGGACGGGAGAAATTCCGCGACGATCTCAACGAAACCCATCTGCTTTTCAAAGATTTTGTCCAGCAGATGCGTCCGGTACTGGATATTGATGAAGTCGCGACCGGCGAGTACTGGTTTGGCCGTCAGGCGCTGGAGAAAAAACTGGTTGATGAGATCGGCACCAGTGACGAGCTGATCATCAGTCAGATGGCGGCTTATAATGTGTTAGGTGTGCGCTATGCGCGGCGTAAAAAAATGATCGATCGCGTGACACACAGCATGGGATCGGTGGCAGAACGGCTGATTCTTAAATTGTGGCAGCGCGGCGATAAACCCCTGCTGTAACGGAAGCCCGGCTCAGGCCGGGTTTTTTATTCCAGACGTTACTGGGTCAAAAGCGGTAGCGTCCGTAAAGCGGCAAAATAATCATTGTGTTCTTTAATCCGGCTATTGGCTTTTCCCACTAAAGCCTGGCGTGAAATCACTGCTGTTTCTTTTCATCTGCCTCCTCTCATTTTTTGACAGAACGAAAAACCTTTCTATATTACTTGCCAATCCTCTGTGCGATAAATCGATAGCCGGAATGAAAAGTGGCGGAAAATTAAACAGAATGCTAATTAAGTTGCGTAACGGATTTTATCAGGTAGAGTGTGGGCGATTCAGAATTCAGGGAGATCACGTCAGGATGCGTGATGATGTCAGATGGAAAACTCGCTTCTAATCAAAAAGTTGCATAAGTTAATGCAATCTGACCTGAGATTGACCCGGCGGCCTTGAAAAGTAAAAAGGCGCAGCAATATTGAACCCGATGGGTTTTAGGGTATCTAATCCACTCCCGTTTATCAGGACGTTTTCATTAGGTAAAGGTTAATATGGGTAAAGCACTCGTCATCGTTGAGTCCCCGGCAAAAGCCAAAACAATCAATAAATACCTCGGCAGTGACTACGTGGTGAAATCCAGCGTCGGTCATATCCGTGATTTGCCGACCAGTGGTTCAACCGCCAAAAAGAGTGCTGACGGGACAAGCGCAAAAACCGTCAAAAAAGGCAAAAAAGATGAAAAGGCGGCGCTGGTCAACCGTATGGGCGTTGACCCCTGGCATGGCTGGAAAGCCGACTATCAGATTTTGCCGGGCAAAGAGAAAGTTGTCGCTGAACTGAAAGCCCTTGCCGCCAGCGCCGATCACATCTATCTCGCAACCGACCTTGACCGCGAAGGGGAAGCCATTGCCTGGCATCTGCGCGAAATCATTGGCGGCGACGACAAACGCTTCAGCCGCGTGGTATTTAACGAAATCACCAAAAATGCGATTCGTCAGGCGTTTGAAAAGCCAGGCGAGCTGAATATCGATCGTGTTAATGCTCAGCAGGCGCGACGCTTTATGGATCGCGTAGTGGGCTACATGGTCTCCCCGCTGCTGTGGAAGAAAATCGCCCGTGGCTTATCGGCGGGGCGCGTGCAGTCCGTGGCCGTACGTCTGGTGGTAGAACGCGAACGCGAAATCAAAGCTTTCGTCCCGGAAGAGTACTGGGAGCTGAACGCTGCGCTCACCACGCCGAAAGGCGACGATCTGCCGATGCAGGTGACGCATCAGAACGATAAGGCGTTTCGTCCGGTAAACGGCGAACAAACCCAGGCTGCCGTGGCGCTGCTGGAAAAAGCACGCTTTGAGGTGGTGGATCGCGAAGATAAACCCACCAGCAGCAAACCTGGCGCGCCTTTTATTACCTCGACGCTGCAGCAGGCGGCGAGCACCCGCCTTGGCTTCGGCGTGAAAAAAACCATGATGATGGCGCAGCGTCTCTATGAGGCGGGGCATATCACCTATATGCGTACCGACTCAACGAACCTGAGCCAGGACGCGATTGCCATGGCGCGCGGCTACATCGACAGCAGCTTCGGCGCCAAATACCTGCCGGACTCGGCGAACACTTACGCCAGCAAAGAGAACTCGCAGGAAGCACACGAAGCGATTCGTCCTTCCGACGTAAACGTCGCTGCCGAGCAGCTCAAAGATATGGAAGCGGACGCGCAGAAGCTCTATCAGCTGATCTGGCGCCAGTTCGTGGCCTGTCAGATGGTGCCGGCGCAGTACGATTCCACCACGCTCACCGTGGCGGCTGGCGACTTCAAACTTAAAGCGAAAGGTCGTACGCTGCGTTTTGACGGCTGGACGCGTGTGATGCCTGCGTTGCGTAAAAATGATGAAGATCGCACCTTACCACCGGTCAACGTCGGCGATGAGTTGAATCTACAACAGCTGATGCCGAGCCAGCACTTTACTAAACCACCGGCGCGTTTCAGCGAAGCCTCACTGGTGCGTGAGCTGGAGAAACGCGGTATCGGTCGTCCTTCGACCTATGCTTCTATCATCTCCACCATTCAGGATCGCGGTTACGTGCATGTGGAAAACCGTCGTTTCTATGCTGAAAAGATGGGCGAGATTGTTACCGATCGTCTGGAAGAGAACTTCCGCGAGCTGATGAATTACGACTTCACCGCGCATATGGAAGACAGCCTTGACCAGGTGGCGAACAACCACGCGGAATGGAAAGGGGTGCTGGACAACTTTTTTGCCGATTTCAGTCAGCAGCTTGACCAGGCGGAAAAGGATCCGGAAGAGGGCGGAATGCAGCCCAACCAGATGGTATTGACCTCTATTGATTGCCCGACCTGTGGCCGCAAAATGGGGATCCGTACCGCCAGCACCGGCGTTTTCCTGGGCTGTTCGGGCTACGCCTTGCCGCCGAAAGAGCGCTGTAAGCAAACCATCAACCTGATCCCGGAAAACGAAGTTCTGAACATCCTCGAAGGGGATGATGCGGAAACCAACGCCCTGCGCGCCCGTCGTCGCTGTGAGAAATGCGGCACCGCGATGGACAGTTACCTGATCGACAACCAGCGCAAGCTGCATGTCTGCGGTAACAATCCGGAGTGCGACGGTTATGAGATAGAGCAGGGCGAGTTCCGTATCAAGGGTTATGACGGTCCGATCGTAGAGTGTGAGAAGTGTGGTTCGGAAATGCACCTGAAAATGGGGCGCTTCGGCAAATACATGGCCTGCACCAACGACGATTGTAAAAACACGCGCAAGATCCTGAAAAATGGCGAAGTCGCGCCGCCGAAAGAGGATCCGGTGCCGCTGCCGGAGCTGCCCTGCGAGAAATCGGATGCCTATTTTGTGTTGCGTGATGGCGCTGCGGGCGTGTTCCTCGCGGCGAATACCTTCCCCAAATCGCGCGAAACCCGAGCGCCGCTGGTGGAAGAGCTTCAGCGCTTCAGCGATCGTCTGCCGGAAAAACTGAAATATCTGGCGCAGGCACCTGCCACCGATCCAGAGGGCAATAAAACCCTGGTGCGTTACAGCCGTAAAACCCGGCAGCAGTATGTCGCGTCGGAAAAAGAGGGCAAAGCGACCGGCTGGTCCGCTTTCTATATTGACGGCAGCTGGCAGGACGCAAAAAAATAACTTCCTGAGCAATCACGTTTTTATAACAGGCCAGCCTTCGCGCTGGCCTTTTTTATTGCCTTATAGCGAAAAGTTCTACTCTCCGGACGAAAATGATATAGTGGTTATAGCGTTAGCGACTCCCTTAATAACGCCCCTCACCCTATGCACCGCCAACCCCAACAACGCGGGAACACGCCATCGGGGAAACGCGGCTCTGTAGCCTTACCGGGATGAAAAATTATGAAATTGCAGCAGTTGCGCTATATCGTCGAAGTGGTGAATCATAATCTTAATGTCTCTTCGACGGCGGAAGGTCTTTACACGTCGCAGCCCGGCATCAGTAAGCAGGTGCGCATGCTTGAGGATGAACTCGGCGTACAAATCTTTGCCCGCAGCGGAAAGCATCTGACGCAGGTAACGCCGGCCGGCGAGGAGATCATTCGCATCGCGCGGGAAGTGCTCTCGAAAGTGGATGCGATAAAATCTGTCGCTGGCGAACATACCTGGCCTGATAAAGGCTCCCTCTACGTTGCAACAACCCATACCCAGGCGCGTTACGCCTTGCCCGGCGTGATCAAAGGCTTTATCGAACGCTACCCACGCGTCTCTCTGCACATGCATCAGGGTTCCCCTACGCAAATTGCTGAAGCGGTTTCCAAAGGCAATGCGGACTTTGCCATCGCCACCGAAGCGCTGCATCTCTATGACGATCTCATCATGCTGCCGTGCTATCACTGGAACCGCGCCATTGTGGTGACGCCCGATCATCCGCTGGCAGGCAAAGCGCAGGTCACTATCGAGGAGCTTGCGGAATATCCGATTGTGACCTACACGTTTGGCTTTACCGGGCGCTCGGAACTCGATACCGCCTTTAACCGTGCGGGATTAACGCCGCGCATTGTATTTACGGCAACGGATGCGGATGTAATCAAAACCTATGTGCGTCTGGGGTTAGGCGTTGGGGTAATTGCCAGCATGGCGGTCGACCCGCATGCCGATCCCGATCTGGTGCGTATTGAAGCATCAGAAATATTTACCAACAGCACCACGAAAATCGGCTTTCGTCGCAGCACCTTCCTGCGCAGCTATATGTATGATTTTATTCAGCGCTTTGCGCCGCACCTGACACGCGACGTGGTTGATACTGCCGTGGCGTTACGCTCAAATGAAGATATTGAAGCGATGTTTAAAGATATAAAATTGCCGTTTAAATAATTTCACAGGCAATAATTTCTGTGCTCAGGCCGTGCTTACGGCCTTTTTTATTGAACAGACTTAGAACCAGCAGTGGCTTGAAAGTTTTAAACATTTTCCTGTAAATGACACATCGATCACATGTTTTTTCATTGTTGTTAATTTAATGAGAATCAGTACACAGTTTTTAGCTTGCCGCTTTGCGACCTGCCAGGAATATTCCCATACTCCAGTTAAGCCTTGTAACGAAGCCTGACGTAATGGGGCTTTATAAGGTGCACTTAAATTGTTGCTGGATCTAATATTGTTTTAAGGCAAATTTTAATGGCAACTTTTTATTTCTTAAGGTAATTGAGTGTTCAATTTAACTCATGTTTCAGCGCTATGTTGATAAATAGAGTTAATCGTTTTACTCAATAAAAATAACTGGATTTCTGGCCTTATTGAGTTTAGGATTCGTCCTAAATCTTGATTGATGTTAACAATCGTTTTATTGAGAGTGATTATCAAAAACTATGGCTACGAGAATAACTGTACAACCGGAGTTCCGGGCTAAAAGCACCAAGGTTAAGCGCACTGGCAACATTCGTCGCAAAGCCTGGTTAACTGTCTTCGCTGCTTCTGCGCTCTTCTGGGTGGTTGTAGCATTAATGATTTGGCGTATGTGGGGTTAAGCCATGTGGGCAAATACACTCAGCAGTAAACAGCCCTTATCAGCACGTCAGATTAATACTCGTTCCTGTAAGGGAAAGGAGTCGACGGCAATAAAAGATGAAAAGGTCATGATCCCGGAATCCTGGGACCTGAGTGAAAATCAGCGTCATTTCATTGAATCTTTTCTCGACCCGAAAAGTAAATAAGTTTTACGTTGTTCGCTTCAAAGTTATAACTCTTTCTTTTGCCGGATTATTCTGGCGGGCATATTAAAAGCCCTTCTTACCACTCAGCATAAAAATGGTGTCATCAACCCTGCGTTGAGGACGGTCCGTACCTTTTTGTCAGCCGACATCCGGCGGGAGTGAATACAATGAATATTATTAAAATGTCCTGGCTCAGCGCTTACGCCTTTTCCTTCGCGTTTTGGGCAGCCGCAGCCTGGATCGTTCTCTGATTTTACCCTTCTGATATCGCTAAATGCCTCGCATCGCCTGCGGGGCATTTTTGTTTACAGTTCGCTCCTCTTGTAATCAAAACGTTAACAAGATTGTGGTCTATCTTTAACATAAACCTTGTGCCCGCAGAGGTTATGTCAGATTACGATAAAAAGGAGGAGCTATGTCGTCGTTAACCCTACACGAGCAGAGTCAGGACACACTGGAGGTGAAAGCGCAAACATATCACTTCTACAGCTTGCCGCGCGCGGCTCAACAACTGGGAAATGTAGACCGTCTACCCAAATCCCTGAAGGTGCTGCTGGAAAACCTGTTGCGCTGGCAGGATGGCGATTCCGTCACGGCCGATGATATTCAGGCGCTGGTGGACTGGCAAAAAGATGCGCACGCTGACCGTGAAATCGCTTATCGCCCCGCGCGCGTTTTAATGCAGGACTTTACCGGCGTGCCGTCGGTTGTGGATCTGGCCGCCATGCGTGAGGCAGTGAAACGTCTCGGCGGCAATGTGGAGAAAGTGAACCCGCTGTCGCCAGTGGACCTGGTTATTGACCATTCGGTGACGGTAGACCGCTTTGGTGATGATGACGCGTTCGAAGAGAACGTGCGTCTGGAGATGGATCGCAACCACGAACGCTATGTGTTCCTGCGCTGGGGACAAAAAGCGTTCAACAAATTCCGCGTGGTGCCGCCGGGAACCGGTATCTGCCACCAGGTTAACCTGGAATATCTCGGCAAAGCGATATGGCATGAAACCCGCGAAGACGGCAGCGAAGTGGCCTATCCTGATACGCTGGTCGGCACCGATTCGCATACCACGATGATCAATGCGCTGGGCGTGCTCGGCTGGGGCGTAGGCGGTATTGAAGCGGAAGCAGCGATGCTGGGCCAGCCGGTATCAATGCTGATCCCTGATGTGGTGGGCTTTAAGCTTACCGGTAAGCTCTCTCCCGGTATTACCGCCACTGACCTGGTGCTGACCGTGACGCAGATGCTGCGTAAGCATGGGGTAGTAGGTAAATTCGTTGAGTTTTATGGCGACGGGCTGGCTGACTTGCCGCTGGCGGACCGCGCAACCATTGCCAATATGGCGCCGGAATATGGCGCAACCTGCGGCTTCTTCCCGATTGATGAAGTGACCGTCGGCTACATGACCCTTACCGGGCGCGATGCGGAACAGGTGGAACTGGTTGAAGCTTACGCCAAAGCCCAGGGGCTGTGGCGCAATCCGGGTGAAGAACCGATTTTTACCAGCACGCTGTCGCTGGATATGGGTGAGGTGGAGTCAAGCATTGCCGGGCCGAAACGGCCTCAGGATCGCGTCTCGCTGGGCGAAGTGCCTGCTGCTTTTGAAGCCAGCAACCAACTGGAAGTGAACCATGCGCAAAAAGCGCATAAAACGGTGAGCTATGTCGACAGCAACACCGGGCTGACCCATGAGCTGGAAGATGGCGCCGTGGTGATCTCCGCCATTACCTCCTGCACCAATACCTCCAACCCCAGCGTACTGATGGCCGCCGGGCTGTTGGCTAAAAAGGCGGTAGATCGCGGGCTGAAACGTAAGCCTTGGGTGAAGGCCTCACTGGCGCCCGGCTCCAAAGTAGTTTCCGATTACCTTGCCGTGGCGCGGCTGACCTCTTATCTCGATACGCTGGGCTTCAACCTGGTCGGCTACGGCTGCACCACCTGTATCGGTAACTCGGGGCCGCTGCCTGACGCTATCGAAAGCGCCATCAAACAGGGCGACATTACCGTGGGCGCGGTGCTCTCCGGCAACCGTAACTTCGAAGGTCGTATTCATCCGCTGGTAAAAACCAACTGGCTCGCCTCGCCGCCGTTGGTGGTTGCCTACGCGCTGGCGGGCAATATGAAGATCAATCTGCAAAGCGATCCTCTCGGCAAGGATCACAGCGGTAAGCCGGTTTATCTGAAAGATATCTGGCCGACCCCGGAAGAGATTTCCGATGCGGTACAGATGGTCACCAGCGATATGTTCCACAAAGAGTATTCCGAGGTGTTTGACGGCACGCCGGAATGGCAGGAAATCAAAGTCAGTGAAGCGGCAACCTACGCATGGGATGAAGGCTCAACCTATATTCGCCTGTCGCCGTTCTTTGATGATATGGAGAAAGAGCCGAAGCCGGTGCAGGATATCCATGGCGCGCGCATCCTGGCGATGCTTGGAGACTCCGTCACCACTGACCACATTTCACCGGCGGGCAGCATCAAAACAGAAAGCCCGGCGGGGCGCTATTTGCAGGCGCACGGGGTCGAGCGCAACGACTTTAACTCCTACGGTTCCCGTCGCGGCAACCACGAAGTGATGATGCGCGGCACCTTTGCCAATATCCGTATCCGCAACGAAATGGTTCCGGGTGTGGAAGGGGGCTATACCAAACATATTCCCAGCGGCGAGCAGTTAGCGATCTACGATGCGGCGATGAAATATCAGGAAGAGGGCGTGCCGCTGGCGGTGATTGCCGGTAAAGAGTATGGCTCAGGCTCCAGCCGTGACTGGGCAGCAAAAGGCCCGCGTTTGCAGGGCGTGCGTGTGGTGATTGCCGAATCTTTTGAACGTATTCACCGTTCCAACCTGATCGGTATGGGGATTCTGCCGCTGGAGTTTCCACAGGGCGTGACGCGCAAAACCCTTGGGCTGACGGGCGAAGAGCGTATTGATGTGGAAAACCTCAAGGATTTGCAACCAGGCTGTAAGGTGAAGGTGACGCTGACGCGCGCAAATGGCGAATCGGAGACGCTGGAAACGCGCTGCCGCATCGACACCGGGAATGAGCTGACCTATTACCGTAACGATGGCATTCTGCATTACGTGATACGTAATATGCTGACCTGAAATAAAAAAGCCGGGTTTTCCCGGCTTTTTCTTTTTTATTCTTTTGGCAGCAGATGACCCATCTTCGCCGCTTTGGTATCGAGATAGTGGGCGTTTTTCGGGTTACGCCCCACCACCAGCGGAACGCGTTCCACAATATTAATACCGGCTTCGCTGAGGATTTCCACCTTACGCGGATTGTTGGTTAACAGGCGAACCTCATTAACACCCAGCAATTTGAACATGTCGGCACACAGGGTAAAGTCGCGCTCATCAGCGGCAAAGCCCAGCTGATGGTTGGCTTCAACGGTATCGTATCCTTTATCCTGCAGCGCATAGGCGCGGATCTTGTTCAGCAGACCGATATTGCGGCCTTCCTGGCGGTGATAAAGCAGTACACCGTGACCTTCTTCAGCGATAGCGGTTAAAGCCGCTTCCAGCTGAAAGCCGCAGTCGCAACGCAGGCTGAACAGGGCATCGCCGGTCAGACACTCCGAGTGAACGCGCGCCAGCACCGAACTGTTATCGCTGATATCGCCATAGACCAGTGCGACATGATCATGACCCGTTGCCAATTCTTCAAAACCTACCATCAGGAAATCTCCCCATGGCGTTGGCAGTTTGGCTTCTGCCACCCGTTTAAGCTGCATGTGACTCTCCAGAACCTTCAGAGGATGCGCTATCATCATGATAGCGCACAGGCCAGCGTGGCCTGACAAAACTGGCATTATTGTGCCACAACCCGCAATGGGCTGTTAATCTGTCAGAGCGATTGTAGTGATAAAGCACATTTATCTAAGCCGCAAGAGTTATGTTATTATTTTTAAAGCTAAAGTTATTCCCGGTCGTGTGATCACGCAGGAAAAAAGGAAAATGGATGTTTAAAATTGCGCAACGAATCACCCTTGGCGCCTTGCTGTTGCTGATTATGCCAGTAAGCGTCTGGCTCTCTGGCTGGCAATGGCAACCCGGTGAAAGCAACAGCGTACTGAAATTTTTCTTCTGGATGACGGAAACCGTGACCCGCCCCTGGGGAACCCTGACCAGCCTGATCCTCAGCGCCTGGGTATTGTGGTGCCTGCGCTTCCGTCTCAAGCCCGCCATTTTATTACTGATCATCATGAACGGCGCGATCCTGACGGGACAATATACGAAATCCTGGCTTAAAGAGCAGGTACAGGAGCCGCGTCCTTATGTGGTTTGGCTGGAAAAAACGCACGGTGTGAATGAAGAAACCTTTTACCGATTGAAACGTCAGCAGCGTGGCGACATGGTTTCCGCCTTGCTCGCCAGCGATACCCAACTCCCCGCCTGGCTGAAACAGCACTGGGCCTTTGAAACCGGCTTCGCTTTTCCGTCTGGTCACACCCTGTTTGCCGTTAGCTGGGCGCTGCTGGCGACAGGATTGCTCTGGCCGCGCCGCCATATTAAAACCATTGTTCTGCTGTTTGCCTGGGCCAGCGCCGTGATGGGCAGCCGTCTGCTGTTGGGAATGCACTGGCCGCGAGATTTAGCGGTGGCAACCCTGATCTCCGCGCTGTTAGTCACCGTCGCCACCTGGCTGGCGCAGCGTTTTTGCGGACCTTTAACGGTGCCGCCAGACGAGCATAAAGAGATAAAGGAACGGGAAACATGATTGTAAAGCGGCGTTTCATCCCCATATCGTAAAGGATGTCTGCGTAAATCCCGGTTCGCAGCCTGTCAGGAAGCAGCATCCTGGCGGTTTTTTTGGCATAATTCATCTGGATTACCTCACAACAGGATGCACTGTGAAATATTTGCTGATCTTCTTAGTGGTTTTGGTCATTTTCATTATTTCTGTCACCTTGGGTGCGCATAACGATCAGATCATCACCTTCAATTACTTGCTTGCTCAGGGCGAATTCCGCATCTCTACGCTGCTGGCCGTGCTTTTTGGCGCAGGCTTTGTTCTCGGCTGGGCGATTTGCGGGCTGTTCTGGCTGCGCGTCCGCGTTTCGCTGGGTAATGCACAGCGCAAAGTCAAACGCCTGCAACAGCAGATTGAGCAGGGCAACGCCGCTGTGACATCGGCAAACGTGCCTGCCAGCAGGGAATAACCGCTAATGCTTGAACTGCTGTTTCTGTTACTTCCTGTTGCGGCGGCCTATGGCTGGTATATGGGCCGACGCAGCGCGCAGCAGGATAAGCAACAGGAAGCGAATCGTCTTTCCCGCGAGTATGTCGCCGGGGTCAACTTTCTCCTCTCCAACCAGCAGGATAAAGCGGTCGATCTGTTTCTCGATATGCTGAAAGAGGACAGCGGCACGGTGGAAGCCCATCTGACGTTGGGTAACCTGTTCCGCTCGCGCGGCGAAGTCGATCGTGCGATCCGTATCCATCAGGCGTTGATGGAGAGCGCCTCGCTGAATTATGAGCAGCGTTTGCTGGCTGTGCAGCAGCTTGGCCGTGATTACATGGCGGCGGGCTTATACGATCGCGCAGAGGATATGTTTAATCAGCTGACAGATGAAACCGACTTTCGCATCGGGGCGCTGCAACAGCTGCTGCTGATCCATCAGGCCACCAGCGACTGGCAGCAGGCTATAGAGGTGGCCGAGCGGCTGGTGAAGCTGGGCAAGGAAAAGCAAAAGGCGGAAATCGCCCACTTTTATTGCGAGCTGGCTTTGCAGGCGATGAGCAGTGACGACCTGGAACGCGCCATGAGTCTGTTGAAAAAAGGCGAGGCGGCGGATCGCCAGAGCGCCAGGGTCTCTATCATGATGGGACGCATTCTGATGGAACAGAGCGAGTATACCAAAGCGGTTGAGCGCCTGAAGCGCGTGCTGGATCAGGATAAAGAGCTGGTCAGTGAAACGCTGGCGATGCTGGAAACCTGCTATCAGCGTCTTGAGCAGCCGGACGCCTGGGCCGAATTTCTTCATCGTTGCGTGGAAGAAAATACCGGTGCGGCGGCGGAACTCTACCTTGCCGACATCATTGAAAAGCAGGAGGGGGCCGAGGCGGCGCAGAATTACATCAACCGCCAGCTACAGCGACATCCGACGATGCGCGTTTTCCATCGCCTGATGGATTTCCACCTGCACGAAGCGGAAGATGGCCGCGCTAAAGAGAGCCTGATGGTGCTGCGTGACATGGTCGGCGAGCAGATTCGCACCAAACCCCGTTACCGCTGCCAGAAGTGCGGCTTCACCGCCCATGCGCTCTACTGGCACTGTCCTTCCTGCCGCGCCTGGTCATCCGTTAAACCGATCCGAGGACTTGACGGCCAGTAACGGCTGTCATCCGGATGTCGTTGCGTGCCCGCTGATAGTTACAACATACTAAAAGTTTATACTCAAGAAACACCTTTAACAACCCTCAATCCGGTAAAGGCAGGGATGAATCATTGGCAGTCGCCGCGCACGGCGGGTAGAATGCTTGCCGTTTGCCCATCGCGCCTGTTAAAGGTGCCAACTGTCGAGGAATTTTCATGCCTTCACCCCACATCGTGACCGCTTCTCCTGTTCTGGTGGCACTGGATTATCATGATCTCGATCGCGCGCTGGCGTTTGTTGACCAGATTGATCCGCAAAGCTGCCGCCTGAAAGTCGGTAAAGAGATGTTCACCCTGTTTGGCCCGTCGCTGGTGAAAACCCTGCAGGCGCGCGGCTTCGACATTTTTCTCGACCTGAAATTCCACGATATTCCTAACACCACCGCACGCGCAGTGGCGGCGGCGGCGGATCTCGGCGTCTGGATGGTTAACGTTCACGCCAGCGGCGGTGCGCGTATGATGAACGCGGCGCGCGAAGCCCTGGTGCCGTATGGTCAGGATGCGCCGATGCTGATTGCCGTCACGGTACTTACCAGCATGGACGAGGACGATTTGAAAGGCCTCGGCATTACGCTCACCCCGGCAGAGCAGGCTGAGCGTCTGGCGCGTCTCACGCATGACTGTGGTCTGGATGGCGTCGTCTGTTCCGCCCAGGAGGCGGCGCATTTCAAACAGCTGCTGGGACAAAACTTTGCGCTGGTAACGCCGGGCATTCGTCCTGCCGGCAGCGACGCGGGCGATCAGCGCCGTATTATGACCCCGCAGCAGGCGAAACAGGCTGGCGTCGATTATATGGTCATTGGCAGACCGATTACGCAATCCGCCGATCCGGCGACCATGCTGCAATCTATTCTCGCCAGCCTACAGGAGGCGTAATGCGTCAGGACAATCCTCTGGTTTACTCCACTGACAGCGGCCGCATCGAACAGCCGCAAGAAAAAGCCGTGCGCCCTAAAGGAGACGGCATAGTACGCATCCAGCGCCAGACCAGCGGACGCAAAGGCAAAGGCGTCTGCCTGATCAGCGGCATCGATCTGGATGACGATGCGCTGGCGAAACTGGCGGCAGAGCTGAAGAAAAAATGCGGCTGCGGCGGTGCGGTAAAAGAAGGCGTTATCGAAATTCAGGGCGACAAGCGCGATCTGTTGAAAAGCCTGCTTGAAGCGAAAGGAATGAAGGTGAAGTTGGCGGGCGGTTAAAACGAGAACGGGCCACAATGTGGCCCGAAAAGTGTAGATGCGCTGCGTAAAGCCAAAATTTTATTTTCGTCAATCGGCTATCAATCTACCTGATGACCGATAATGCCGCCCACTGCCGCACCGCCGATGGTGCCTAATCCACTACCATTGGTCAGGACCGAGCCGCCAATCGCACCTGCGCCCGCACCGATTGCAGTATTGCGGTCGCGTTTAGACCAGTGTGAACAGCCGCTCAGGGCAACGACCAGAGTTGTAGCCAGTACTGTTGCAGTGATTCGTTTCATCGTTGTTGTCATAAACTTCTCCTTAGTTATTCGCAGAGGCAACACCTCAAGTATAGAAGGTCTGCTCTGATTTTTTTCACCCGTCAGAATCACAACGGCGTCTCGTCCGTAAGGCACGCATAATGCTGGCCTTCATGAGCGCTTAAGTGCAAATCAGGTGAGCGGCAATCGCGTGCGGCTGTCAAAAACAGATCCGTAGATTGCTGCAGATAAGTCTAATCACAAGCGCCGCTTTGCGAAGGTGGAAAACTCTTAATCTGAGACACATTTTTTCACAGACAGCCATATTCCGCTGCTTTTCCAGCCATTCCTTCCATAACGCTCAAGCGCGCCATTACGCAAAAATCATCTGATGACACTATCAGGAGAATCAACTCATGCTGGAAGAACTGAAGCAGCAGGTGCTGGAAGCGAATCTCGATTTGCCGCGTTATCATCTGGTCACTTTTACCTGGGGCAACGTCAGCGCAGTGGATCGCGAGCGCGGGCTGCTGGTGATTAAGCCTTCCGGGGTCAGCTACGATAAAATGCAGCGCGACGATATGGTGGTGGTTGAGCTGGAAAGCGGCAAGGTGATCGAAGGGGATAAGCGACCCTCTTCCGATACCGCAACGCATCGCGCCCTCTATCTTGCCTGGTCACAGGTAGGCGGCATTGTGCATACCCATTCCCGCCACGCCACCATCTGGGCGCAGGCCGGTCGGGCTATTCCTGCCTGGGGCACCACGCACGCTGACGATTTTTACGGTGAAATTCCCTGTACCCGCGCCATGCGCGATGAGGAGATTCAGCAAGAATATGAGTGGAATACCGGTCAGGTGATCATTGAAACCCTGGCGATGCGCGATATTGCCCCGGAAACCATTCCTGCCGCGCT
The DNA here is from genome assembly GCF_044342975.1 of Pantoea osteomyelitidis. NCBI lineage: Bacteria > Pseudomonadati > Pseudomonadota > Gammaproteobacteria > Enterobacterales > Erwiniaceae > Pantoea > Pantoea osteomyelitidis. The sequence continues at coordinate 1,181,908 of NZ_JBGFSN010000004.1, read as the reverse complement.
GGTCAATTCTCACGGTCCCTTTGCCTGGGGGCGCGATGCCGCCGCCGCGGTGCACAGCGCCGTGGTTCTGGAGGAGGTGGCTTACATGGCGCTGCATACGCAGCAGTTGCAGGTCAATCTACCCCCGATTCAGCAAAGCTTGCTCGATCTGCATTACCAGCGTAAGCATGGCAAAAACGCCTGGTACGGGCAGCAATAATCCTCGCCAGCTTGTTTCTTGAAAAGAGAGCCATCGCGCTCTCTTTTCGCTTGTATGGCGATGCCGATCAAATTTATGAAACAATATATCTTTAAAAATAAAACAGCGTTTCAAAAATAATCAGCGATCACTTTTTTCTCTTTTTACTCGCGTTATCTTGCCGATCTCGCCTTCGGGCTTCCCAAACGCATTCTCCTCTGGATCAGCAAAGGTGACACCAAATGCATATCAAGCGTGCGATAGATAAGATTCCTGGCGGCATGATGCTGCTGCCATTATTCATTGGCGCTCTTTGCCATACCTTCTCCCCGGATGCCGGTAAATACTTTGGCTCATTTACTAATGGGCTGATGACCGGCACGGTGCCGATCCTGGCGGTCTGGTTCTTCTGCATGGGCGCCTCCATCAAGCTCAGCGCCACGGGCACCGTGTTGCGTAAATCGGGGACGCTGGTATTAACAAAAATCGCCGTGGCTTGGGTAGTGGCCGCGATTGCCGCCCGCGTGATGCCGGAAAACGGCGTTGAAGTAGGGATGTTTGCCGGTTTCTCCACCCTGGCGCTGGTCGCCGCGATGGATATGACCAACGGCGGTCTTTACGCCTCGATCATGCAGCAGTATGGATCGAAAGAAGAGGCGGGTGCGTTTGTGCTGATGTCGCTGGAGTCGGGGCCGCTGATGACCATGGTGATCCTCGGCACCGCCGGAATCGCCTCTTTCGAGCCGCACCTGTTTGTCGGCGCGGTGCTGCCTTTCCTGGTGGGCTTTGCGCTGGGCAACCTTGATCCGGAGCTGCGTGAACTGTTTGGCAAAGCGGTGCATGCGCTGATTCCATTTTTTGCTTTCGCGCTGGGCAATACCATCGACCTCTCGGTGATTGCGCAAACTGGCCTGCTGGGCGTGATGTTAGGCGTTGCGGTGATCATTATCACCGGCATTCCGTTAATCCTGGCCGATCGCCTGATTGGCGGCGGCGACGGCACGGCAGGGATTGCCGCCTCCAGCACAGCGGGGGCTGCGGTCGCCACGCCGGTGCTGATTGCAGAAATGATCCCGCAGTTCAAGCCGATGGCGCCTGCGGCGACGGCGCTGGTGGCTACCTCAGTCATCGTCACCTCGGTTCTGGTGCCAATCATTACTGCCATTTATTCCCGACGCGTTAAACGCGCCCATGTTGCTGTAGGTCAACGCGCAGCGATCAAGTAAGCCTGCTAATCAGTCCCCGACCTCTGAGTCGGGGATATCTCTGTATTTTACTTTACAAATCAATCTCTCATTTGGTCTGGCCTCACTCTGGATTACGCTGATGTGGCGTAGAACGCATCAATTTAATCAGAGGAATCAATTATGTCAGTTATTAACCAGCCCACATGCAGACTGTTCACCGAAGCCGGACAAACCACTCAACTCGTGGCCTATTACGAGGAAGGTCGTCACACCATGTGGATGATGCTGCGGGCGCAACCGCGCCCGAGTTTTAACCATGAACTGATCGAAGAGATCATGAACCTGAGCTATGCGGCGCAACGTTCCGGCCTGCCTATCGATTTCTGGGTCACCGGTTCGCTGGTGCCGCAGATGTTCAACGCAGGCGGCGATCTGCGCTTTTTCGTTGAGTGCATCCGCAACGGGCGGCGTGAAGCGCTGCGTGCCTATGCGCGCGCCTGTGTAGACTGCATTCACTCGGCGGCAAAAGGCTTTGATACCGGCGCAGTCACGCTGGCGATGATCGAAGGCAGCGCGCTGGGCGGTGGGTTTGAAGCGGCGCTGGCGCATCACTTCATTCTGGCGCAAAACAATGCGCGCATGGGATTCCCGGAAATTGCCTTTAACCTGTTTCCGGGCATGGGAGGCTACTCACTGGTGGCGCGCCGCGCAGGCATGAAGCTGGCGGAAGAGCTGATCATCGAAGGGGAGTCGCACAGCGCGGAATGGTATGAAACCCGCGGTCTGGTGGACAAGGTGTTTCAACAGGGAGAAAGCTATCGCGCCACGCGCACCTTCATCGATACGTTACGGCCTAAGCTAAACGGCGTGCGGGCGATGCTGAAAGCGCGCCAGCGCGTCCTGCAACTTTCGCGGGCGGAACTGATGGATATCACCGAGGACTGGGTGGATTACGCCTTTACCCTGGAGCCAAAAGATATCGCCTATATGGAGCGCCTGGTGCAGTTACAAAACCGGCATAGCGCGGCGTTGCGCAAAGCCGGTTAATAACATGAGGTAACGTTAAACGCGGGCAGGATGCTTAGCCAGCCAATGCCCAAACTGTTCTGCGGGCATTGGTTTTGCATAGTAATAGCCCTGACGACCATCCACGCCGCTGTTAATAACGAATTGTTCTTCCGACCGGGTTTCGATGCCTTCAGCGATCACCTGCAAATCAAGCGCCCTGGCGACCGCAACAATGGCGCGCACCAGCGACTGAGACACAGGCTGCTGATTCACATTACGGATAAAACTCTGATCCAGTTTGATGGCGTTGATCGGCACGCGCGCCAGCTGCGACAGCGACGAGTAGCCGGTACCAAAGTCATCAAGATGCACCTGAGCGCCCAGCTCCTGGAACTGCTTCATCAGCGCCAGCGCCTGCGTTTCATTCTCTATCAGACAGCTTTCTGTGAGTTCAATATCGATCGGGCTGCTCTCCAGATTGCTTTCCGCCAGCGCCTGCTTGAGATCGCTATAAATACTTTGGTCGATCAGCTGCCGCGCCGAGACGTTTACCGCCACGCGCAAATCGATGCCCTGGCTGCGCCACTGCATAATCTGTTTCAGCACGTTGAGCATCACCCAGCGACCGAGCGGCACAATCAGGCCGGACTCTTCTGCATAAGAGATAAAATCGCCCGGCGGCACCAGACCGCGCTCCGGCGAGTGCCAGCGCACCAGCGCCTCGGCGCTGCGCACCTCGCCATCGCGGTCAATTTTCGGCTGATAAAAAACCACCAGCTGATCCTGCTCCAGCGCCTTGCGCAGGTTGGTATCCAGCCAGAGATATTCAAACACTCGCTGATTCATTTCGCTGGCAAAGACGCAAAACTTACCGCGTCCGTTTTCTTTGGCATGATACATCGCGGTATCGGCGTTCCTGATCAGGCTTTCACGATCTTCACCGTGCGCCGGGGCGAGGGCGACGCCAATGGAACAGCCGCTGTATACCTCGATTAAGCCGATGCGAAACGGCTGGCGCAGACGATCCAGGATGCGGGCCGCCATTGCTTCCAGCGCCGGCTGGCTGGTATGTTCAGCCAGCACCACAAACTCATCGCCGCCGAGACGGGCCAGCGTCTGCTCTTTGCCCAGACAGCTCAGAATCGCCAGCGATACCGCCTGCAACAGCTGGTCGCCAAACATATGACCGTAGGCGTCATTTACTTTTTTGAAATTATCGAGATCCAGATAGACCACGCCGGTTTCATCCTTGCCCGCCTGCTCCAGTGCCAGGCTGATTTGCTGGTGAATGGCGTTACGATTAGGCAAACCGGTGACGGTATCGGTGTTGGCGAGCACGCGCAGGCGTTCCTGGGCGCGTCTCTCCTCTGTTATGTCCGTGCCTGAACAGATGAGGAAAATTTCATTTTTACCGCTGCCGCTGTGCACGAACTTATTACGAAACAGAAACAATCGCTGGCCCTTTTTGGTTTTGACCCAGCGTTCCACTTCGTAGGAGTTGCCGTCGCGAAAGAAACCGGCAATGTTGCGGCGTGAGGCGGCGGCTTCCTGTTTGGTCATAAAGAGCTGAAAGACGTTACGGCCAATCACTTCCTGCTCTTTCAGCCCGGTGTACTCTTCACACAGGCGGTTGAAGCGCTGGATGTTGCCGCGCTGATCAAGAATGACAATCACCGAGTTGGCTTCCGACACCACCTGTTCAGCAAAGGAGAGGCCGAGCGTGAGATCGCGCGCGACAGATGAGGTATCACCCCAGGCGGAAGCGGTGCCTGCCCAGCTTGACTGATTGACCTTACGGCCAACGAAGTGCATCGGCACCATGTCGCCATGCAGGGAAAGCGTCAGGTTAATGCTGGAGGTGATCACCGTCATCGAGCGCAGCAGGCTGGCCTGAGCAGGCGCCAGCGACACGGCAAGATTAGTATGCGCATTTTCATCCTGCGCTAACTGCAGAGCATCGCTGTCCGTGGTAAGGCGCCAATGAGGGCTGGTGGTACCAAACAAGGTATACAGCAACGTTTGCCCTTGTTCATCGGTCATGAAAAATTCCTCCGGGAGAATGCTCTGCAGGTGTGTTATCTCATTATTTTAGCAACAGTATTCATCATCTGAGGCCAGCACAAGTGACCCAGGCTATTTATTTTTTCTTTGCGCGAAAAATGGCACGAAATAGCCCCGCTGCGCGGGGCTTACTGAGTCAGCAGGGACATTTGCCCAGCTTGCCTGCCTGGCTGGGAAAACGGGCCTCAAGACAGTAACGATGAAAGGCGCGTTCGTTCATCGGCGTGGTCTCCGGATGATGCAAGCGCATATGCTGCAGATAGTTCTGGTAATCCTGTACGCCTACCATCAGGCGAAAGCTTTGCTGTAATCCCTGCCAGAGAACACGCCAGCTAAAACCGCGCGGGGGCGGCGTCTGCGGGTGACAGCAGCGTATCTGCAAGGGGCCGCTGGGGCGAGCGGCGCGACGAATGGCGTCAGACATGATGTGCCTCCTTACGCAGCGAGACTTCCGCTTCATGAATGGTAGGCACATCGCTTTTCAGCGCACGGCGGATAACGAAGAAGGCGGCGCACAGCATGGTCACGGCGACCAGCATAAAGAACCCGCAGAGCACGGCGTTGATCTGATTGCTGAAAACGATGGTCTGCATATCCGCCACGCTTTTCGCCGGGGCGATAACCACGCCTTCCGCGATGCCCTTGCTGTACTTATTCGCCTGTGCCAGAAAGCCGATAGAGGGCTTTTCATGAAATATCTTTTGCCAGCCTGCTGTCATCGACGTCACAAACAGCCAGATGGTCGGCAGAATGGTCACCCAGGCATAGCGCTGCTTCTTCATCTTGAACAGCACCACGGTGCCGAGGATCAGCGCCATCGACGCCAGCATCTGGTTACCGATACCAAACAGCGGCCAGAGAGTATTGATGCCGCCGAGCGGATCGACCACGCCCTGATAAACAAAAAAGCCCCAGCCCGCGACGGCAACCGTGGTGCCCGCCATATTGCCAAACCAGGAGCGGTTGTTTGCCAGCGATGGCACAACGGTGCCCACCAGGTCCTGTACCATAAAGCGACAGGCGCGCGTACCGGCGTCTACGGCGGTCAAAATAAACAACGCCTCAAACAGAATGGCGAAGTGATACCAGAAGGCCATCATGGCACGGCTGTTAAACACGTCGGTGATGATATGCGCCATGCCGACGGCAAAGGTCGGCGCACCGCCCGCGCGGGAGAGGATCGAGCCTTCGCCCACATCGCGCGCGATGCCGCTCAGCATCTCCGGCGTCACCACAAAGCCCCAGCCGTTGATTACCTGCGAGGCGTTCTCCACCGTGCTGCCAATCAGCGCCGCGGGCGCGTTCATGGCGAAATAGACGCCGGGATCGATCACCGAGGCGCAAATCAGCGCCATGATCGCCACAAACGACTCCATCAACATCGCGCCGTAGCCAATAAAGCGGATATGGCTTTCACGCTCGATCAGCTTGGGCGTGGTGCCGCTGGCGACCAGCGCATGAAAACCGGAGATCGCGCCGCAGGCGATGGTGATAAACAGGAAAGGAAAAAGCGCGCCGGAAAAAACCGGGCCGCTGCCATCAATAAAACGGGTAACGGCAGGCATCTTCAGCTCCGGCATGGCGAACAGAATGCCCACCGCCAGGCCGAGTATCACGCCGATTTTCAGAAAGGTGGAGAGATAGTCACGCGGCGCCAGCAGCAGCCAGACCGGCAGCACCGAGGCAATAAAGCCATAAATCACCAGCACCCAGGTCAGCGAAGTGCCTTTCAGGGTGAAAAAGGGTCCCCAGAAAGGATGCTGAGCGATGTCGCCGCCATAGATAATCGCCGCCATCATCAGCACAAAGCCGATAACCGACACCTCGGCGATTTTGCCCGGACGCAGAAAGCGCATGTAAACGCCCATAAACAGCGCGACAGGAATGGTGGCGGCGATGGTGAACAGACCCCAGGGACTGTTTGCCAGCGCTTTCACCACCACCAGCGCCAGCGCGGAGAGAATGATGATCATCACGCCCAGCGCGCCCAGCATGGTAATCACCCCGGCAAAGGCACCCAGTTCCTGACGCGCCATCTCGCCGAGCGAGCGGCCATCACGCCGTGTGGAGATAAACAGCACCAGGAAATCCTGCACCGCCCCGGCGAACATCACTCCCACCAGAATCCAGATGGTGCCGGGCAGAAATCCCATCTGCGCCGCCAGAATCGGCCCGACCAGCGGTCCGGCGCCGGCGATGGCGGCAAAATGATGACCAAACAGCACCCATTTGTTGGTCGGGACATAGTCAAGTCCATCGTTATGACGCTCCGCCGGGGTACGGCGGCGATCGTCCAGCTCGAAAATATTGCGGGAGATAAAAAGGCTGTAAAAACGGTAGGCAATGCTGTAGCAGGCGACGGCAGCGATCACCAGCCAGACGGCATTAACCTGTTCACCCCGGCTGATGGCCAGCATGGCAAAAGCGAAGGCACCGAGTAACGCCACTGCTAACCAGATAATACCGGTTTTGACGTTGTTCATTACTGACTCCTTGTTGGACCAAGAGGTAACTGCTCGAAAGCAACAAGTCAAAAGTAATGTAATAGATTGTCAGGGAAAGTTTTTCGGTGGAGAAGTGTGAAGCGGGAAACAAATTTAGCGTTTGTCGTAAAGCAGAGAAAAAAATGCGGGATAAACAAGGTTATCCCGCAGTGTTTCATGCTCAGGCGGCAGGACGCGCCACAATGCTGCGCGTTTCCATACGTACTTCGGCGATGGTCACGTCGATCACATCGGTGACGCGATACGCGATTTCGCCTTTGATCTGCACCGTGCCATTCTCCTGGCTGCAGACCAGCTCATCACGCACCGCATGGATGAAGGGCGCGGGAATAAAGGCGACGGCGCCGTTTTCCTGCAGACGCACCCGCATACCGCCACGGGACACGTCGATAATCTCGGCGCTGAACTTGCGATCGCTGCCAGCAACGGGCGCCAGGTAGCGGGCATAGAGCCAGTCGCCGACATCACGTTCCGCCATGCGGTTCAGACGACGACGTTCGCCCATGGTCAGCGTCAGGGTGTCCTGCGGACGGGCAATCTCTTCGCCGCGAATTATCGCCTTCAGCAGGCGATGGTTGATCATGTCGCCATACTTACGGATCGGCGAGGTCCAGGTCGCATAGGCTTCCAGACCCAGGCCAAAGTGCGGACCCGGCTCGGTGCTTATCTCCGCAAAAGCCTGAAAACGGCGAATACGGCTGTCGAGGAACTGCGTCGGCAGGGCGTCCAGCTCACGGCGCAGCGTACGGAAGCCTTCCAGTGTGGTAATGTGCTGCGCATCCACGGTCAGCCCGTGTCCGGCAAGCACGCCCGCTACCTGTTCGGCATTGGCGGCGTCAAAGCCGTTGTGCACGTTATAGATGCCGAAGCCCAGCTTGTCGCGCAGCACTTTTGCCGCGCAGACGTTCGCCAGGATCATCGACTCTTCCACCATGCGGTTGGCGATGCGACGCGGCTCGGCAATAATATCCAGCACTTCGCCTTTCTCGCCCAGCAGGAAGCGGTAATCGGGGCGATCTTTGAATACCAGCGCATGATTCTGACGCCATTCGCCGCGTGCCAGGCAGATGCGGTGCAGCAGACGGATCTGCTGAGCGACAGCCTCGCTGGCGGGCTGCCAGTCGCCGATATTCTCCAGCCAGTCGGACACTTCGTCATACACCAGCTTGGCTTTTGACTCGATCCAGGCAGCGAAGAAGTGAATATCGTCTGCCAGGCTGCCATCTTTCTCAACCGTGACGCGGCAGACCAGCGCCGGACGACGCACCTGCGGACGCAGCGAGCAGACATCGTCAGAGAGTTGACGCGGCAGCATCGGAATGTTGAAGCCCGGCAGATAGTTGGTAAAGGCGCGCTCGGCGGCCAGCTTATCCAGCTCGCTGCCTTCGGTAACGTAAGCGGTGGGATCGGCGATGGCGATGGTCAGGCGCAGCGCGCCTTCCGGCGTCTCTTCTACATAGAGCGCATCGTCCATATCTTCGGTGCTGGCGCTGTCGATGGTGACAAACTCCAGCGCGGTAAGATCTTCACGCGCCAGCCGATCGTCAAGCATTTCGCCAAAGGCGACATCCGGCGCTTCACGCTCGAGATTATGGCGCGACAGCGTGACCCACCAGGGCGCGAGATGATCGTCGGCGGTGGTGATAAATTCAGTGAGTTCAGCATAGAAACCGCGATCGCCCTTGAGCGGGTGGCGACGCATTTCCGCTACCGCCCAGTCGCCCGCTTGAAAATCATGGGTCAGGCCACGTACCGCACGACAGGGGATGGCATCTTTCAGCAACGGATGATCGGGCACAATAGAAAGACGATCGTCTTTTTTCTGCACGCGGCCAACAAAGCGGCTCAGAAAAGGCTCAACCAGCGTTTCCGGCTCGGCGCTCTCACGATCTTTGTCGGTGTGGATGATGGCAACGACGCGGTCGCCGTGCATCACTTTTTTCATCTGCGGCGGCGGAATGAAGTAGCTTTTTTGCGCGTCGACTTCAAGAAAGCCGAATCCTTTTTCGGTGCCTTTCACCACACCTTCCGCACGCGGCGTCTGTGCGTGGAGTTTCTCTTTGAGCTGCGCGAGCAGCGGATTATCCTGGAACATAGTTTATTTAGTTTCGTGGCCTAACAGCGGCAGACAGTTTTACGCGAATCAACGCCGCGCGGCAAGGCCAAAACAATGGAAAAAGCCGGACGAACCGGCTTTTTACCTGAAAAAACAACCCCGTTACGCTATCCGCTGCGTCGGCATTGTTGCGGTCAGTTCCAGCTTCACCGGAACCGATTTTGAGGTCGGCGTGCCGCTGCCGTCACCAAAGCTGGAAAGGGGAACCAGCGGGTTGGTTTCAGGGTAATAAGCGGCCAGGTTGCCTCGTGGAATATTATAGGGCACCAGCTTAAAGCCGCTGACGCGACGGTGGATACCATCGTTCCACAGCGTTTCAATGTCGACCAGCTGGCCTTCGCTGAAGCCCATCTCCTGCATATCTTCCGGGTGGATAAACACCACTTCGCGCTGACCATATACGCCGCGATAGCGGTCATCGAGGCCGTAAATCGTGGTGTTGTACTGGTCGTGCGAGCGCAGCGTTTGCAGCGTGAAGGGCACGTTCACTTCGCCCAGCTGCGGGAACAGCGAATCCGGCAGCATGGCCGCGCTGAATTCCGCTTTCTGCGACGGCGTATTGAAACGCAGTTCCGCCGCGGCGTTGCCGAGGTAGAAACCACCGGGGATGTCGCATTTGGTATTGAAGTCAGCGAAACCCGGAATGGTGGCGGCGATATGCTCGCGGATCAGGTTGTAATCGTCTGCCAGCGCCAGCCAGTCCAGCTTCTCGTTGCCGAGTACGGCATTAGCGATACCGGCGACGATGGCGGTTTCTGAGCGCTGCGTCTCCGCCAGCGGGATGCCGACGCCTTCAGAGGCATGCACCATGCTGAAGGAGTCTTCCACCGTGATGAACTGCGAGCCGCTGGCCTGCATGTCGCGTTCGGTACGGCCCAGCGTCGGCAGAATCAAACCTTCATGGCCCGGCACAAGGTGGCTGCGGTTCAGCTTGGTGCTGATATGCACGGTCAGACCACAGCGCGAGAGCGCTTCTTCGGTACGCGGCGAATCGGGCGCGGCAGCGGCCAGATTGCCGCCGAGAGCGATGAGAACTTTGATCTCGTCGCGCAGCATGGCGTTCAGCGCTTCCACGGTGTTGTGACCATGTTCACGCGGCGGCTCAAAGTTGAAGTGGGCGGCCATCGCGTCGAGAAATGCCTTGTTTGGCTTCTCATCAATGCCCATGGTGCGGTTGCCCTGAACGTTGCTGTGACCACGTACCGGACAAAGACCTGCGCCTTTTTTGCCCAGCTGACCAAACAGCAGTTGCAGGTTGACCAGCTCGCGCACGGTATCCACGGAGTGTTTGTGCTGGGTAATGCCCATCGCCCAGGTGAGGATAACGCGATCGGAGTTCTGGTAGATGGCGGCAGCTTCACGGATCTGCTGCTCGCTCAGGCCGGACTGCTTCACGATATCCGCCCACTCGGTGGCGTCGACGGCGGCCAGATAGGCATCTACGCCCTGCGTTTTAGCATTCAGGAAAGTCTGATCGAACAGACCATTTTCTCCGGCGGCCAGACGGGCGCGATGCGTCTCCAGCAGCGTTTTGACCATGCCGCGCACGGCGGCCATGTCGCCGCCCAGATTCGGCTGGTAATAAGCGGAGCTGATGGTGCCCGCCATCGAAGTGACCACTTCCAGCGGTTTTTGCGGATCGGCGAAACGCTCCAGGCCGCGCTCACGCAGGGTATTGAAGGTCACGATTTTCGCGCCGTGATCGGCAGCGTGACGCAGGCTGTGCAGCATACGCGGATGGTTGGTGCCGGGGTTTTGTCCGAAGACAAAAATGGCGTCAGCATGATCGAAATCGTCGAGGCGGATGGTGCCTTTGCCCACGCCGATACTGCGCTTCAGGCCGGTGCCGCTCGCTTCGTGACACATGTTGGAGCAGTCCGGGAAGTTGTTAGTGCCCAGCATACGGCCGAACAGCTGATAGAGCCAGGATGCTTCGTTGCTGGCGCGGCCCGAGGTGTACAGCTCCATCTGGTTGGGATTGTCCATCGCCTTGATATGGCGACCGATGAGCGCAAAGGCGTCATCCCAGCCGATCGGCTCGTAATGATCGGTTTCCGCGTTGTAGCGCAGCGGATGCGTCAGGCGTCCCTGATACTCAAGGAAGTAGTCGCTCTGAGCATAAAGGGTGGTGACGCTGTGGCGGGCAAAGAAGTCCGTATCGACAACGCGGCGCGTCGCTTCCCAGGTCACGGCTTTCGCGCCGTTCTCACAGAAACTAAAGGTGCTTTTGTTATCATCGCCCCAGGCGCAGCCGGGACAGTCGAAACCGCGCGCTTTGTTCATACGCATCAGGTTGCGCATGTTTTTCAGGGCAGCTTTGCTGTCGAAGACGAAACGTGTAGTGGCTTCCAATGAGCCCCAGCCGCCCGCAGCCGCGCGGTAGGGTTTAATTTTGCGTTTGAATTTCATGGTGAGTGCAGGCTTTTTTTATGTAGAAGTTTTGTTAAGAGATTATGTCTTAATATGGGAGGGGAGTGTGCGACTTGTAGCAAAGCTTGTCTAATTGATTGACTTAATGGTGCGATAGTCAGCGTTTATCGCCGTTGCGTTAAAAATGTGAAGCTGCTCAAACTTTATCCGCTGTTAACCTGCCGTTTCGCGTCGAACACCGGGAAGTGGCTAATACTTGCTCTTTCTCCTGAGTAGAAAGGCGCAACCATGAAAAATTTGGGCAGCCAGATTCATGCTTTCGGCAAAGCGTTAATGATGCCGATATCGGTGATAGCAGCGGCGGGTATTTTCCTTGGCCTTGCCGCTGCGATGCAGAACCCGGCGGTGACCGGCGATGCCTTTGCCGCTATGCAGGTGCCGCAGCTGATCATCGGCTTCATCCGTAAGGTGGCGGGCGCGCTTTTCGCCAACCTGCCGGTGTTTTTTGCCGTCGCCAGCGCCATCGGCCTCGCCAAAGCGGAAAAGCCCACGGCGGCGTTTGCGGCGGTGATTGGTTACATCGCCATGAACGTCGGCATCAGCGCCACGCTGGCGGCCAAAGGTCTCACGGCGGCGACCACCACGCCGGAAGCATTACAGCAGGCGGGCATGGATCAAACCGCGGCGATGATGACCTCGGCGGAATATATCGAAATGCTCGGCGTCTTTACCTACAACATGAGCGTGTTGGGCGGCGTGATTGCCGGGCTGCTGACGGTAGTGCTGCATAACCGTTTTTATACCCAGCAGCTGCCGACGGCGATCAGCTTTTTCGGCGGCAGACGCTTTGTGCCGATCGTGACGGTGGTGGTTCTGCCGCTGGTCGGGGTGCTGTTGGCGATGATCTGGCCGACGCTGGGCGCGGGCATCGCCTGGATCGGCGAGATGATCGGCAAAAGCGGCCAGTACGGCGCATTTCTGCTCGGCGCCTGCGAACGCCTGCTGATCCCCACCGGTTTGCACCATATCCTGAACGAAACCGTGCGTTTCACGCCGATTGGCGGCATCGCCACAGTGGACGGACAGACCATCGTCGGCGCGCTTACCATCTTCAATACTTCGCTTACCAACCCCGGCACCATTCCGGACGATACCGTGCGCGCCGCCACGCAGTTTCTGGCGCAGGGCAAGATACCGGTGATGATGTTTGGCCTGCCGGCGGCGGCGCTGGCGATCTATCACACCGCGCGTCCGGAGCATAAGCAGCGGGTAAAAGCGCTGGTGCTGGCTGGCGCGCTGACCTCCTTTACCACCGGGATTACCGAGCCGCTGGAGTTCTGTTTTATTTTCGTGTCGCCGGTGCTTTACGTGTTACATGCGCTGCTGACCGGCCTTTCGTTTATGTTGATGTCGATGTTGCATCTGATGATCGGCAACGTGCAGGGCGGGGTCATCGACCTTGTGGTGTTCGGCATACTGGGCGGCAGCAAAACCCACTGGTGGTGGACTTTGGCGCTGGGCGTCATCTACGCGCCGGTTTACTACTATGGGTTTACATTTGTCATCAGGCGCATGAATGTGGAAACGCCGGGCCGTGAATCGGACGAGGAACAAAAGCCTGCTGCGGTGGCTGCGGACGAGCGCACCAAGGTAATCATCAGCGGCCTTGGCGGTCAGGGCAATATTGAGGATATCGACTGCTGCTTCACACGCCTGCGCGTGCGCGTCAAAGATATGAATGAAGTGGTCGATCAGACGTTAATGACCACCGGCGCCAATGGCGTAAACCGCGTCAGCGACCATGATGTGCAGGTGATTTATGGTCCACAGGTGGAAAAAATCGCTAACGAGGTGAAGAGCGCGCTGGGTGTCGCCTGAGGTGAAACAGCCCTTTAGTCAAAAAATGCGGCTGTGTTAAACAACATTGCCGTGGTCGAGCTGAATAGCAGCGATATGACGACCTCTGTTTTCTAATGTTATTATCATCAATTATAAGCGGCCAGTATTACCGGGCAGAAAAATATAAAAACCCCAGCCTGAGTGTTCAGGCTGGGGCAAAAGGCGGTCTTATTACTGTGTTTCGACAATCTGCTGGAGCCAGACTAAATCATCTTCAAGACCAGCATCTTTCAATCGCTCAAAATAGGAGTGCTGTATCTCAGGCGGCACGTAGGTCAGTAACAGACCCAGCATACCTTTGGTTTTACATATTTCAAAAGCGGCTACTTCTAAAGACTCAAGATTAAAATTAACTTCATTAAGGCGTGCGATTTCCATTTTATTCTCCTTTCAGAGGAAGTCAGCCATTCCTCCTTTGCTGTGTGCGTCTGTATCCTGACTTCAGACTGGCTGAGTCTTCACCCTATCCCGATTTGTCTGCCAGAAACATCCTGATATTCGATCAGCATTGCCAGCCTCCGGTCCTTTTTTAACGCTTATTCAGCCTCATTTCACCTCACAGAAAATAGCAAACAGTGAGCCGGATCGTGTTTATTGCGGCGCCTGGGTTCCTTAGGAATGCTTTCAATGATATTGACGCACAAAATAACACCTGAAGTTATTTCCAGATATTTCACATCTCCCTGCGCCGTTTAAACCTGGAACACATAAAAAAATATCTTTTATTCAGCCTGTTTTAGCGTAACTTGCCGTTTCGCTTAATGTTATGTTGCTCACAGATTAGCGGGAAGAGGAGGGGGGAACAGGTTTATTTTAATACCATAATAAAAAAAACCGGCACAAGGCCGGCATGCGATTAGTGACGTCAGCGGGAGATCAGGATTGCGGCTGGCCGACCGGACCTGCGCCAAGCGTGCCACCGGGCGCCTGCTGGCCGCTGGGCGCATGCGGTCGGCCATCGTTGCCAACTGCTTCACTGCGATGCATACAGCCGGATAAAGCCACCAGCGCTACCAGCGCACAGATTCCTTTTGCGAAGTTTTTCATAGCGTTTCCCTTGGGTCAAAAGTTAAGTCGAGAACTTAAAGAATAGACAAAAGCGTCGTACCTGCCAGGAAAAAAGCCCGCCACTTCAATCTACTGAGACTCTTCTGCCGCTCATCGCCTGCTCAGCCGCAGACGGTCAGGGTACAGGGCTGTGGTATAATAGTTGGGCGCGTTTAAATTGACATCCGGGCAGCATTCTATAAACATTTACGCTTCACTAACAAACGATTGCCGCTACAGGTAAAATTTTGTTTGGCCCACACGGTAGTACATAATTTTTATGTTGCCGATTCTGAATAACCTTAAGTTATTGAAAGGTAACAAAAATAGACATCAAGCAACTTATCTATCTCTGTAATCTGGAACGCGAGCGCCATTTTGGCCGCGCGGCAGAGGCGAGTTTCGTCAGCCAGCCCACACTCTCGATGCGGCTGAAAAATCTGGAAGGGGAACTGGGACTTTCCCTGATCAATCGCAGCAACAACTTTGCCGGATTTACCCCCGAAGGTGAGCGCGTTCTGGCCTGGGCGCGCGAGATCGTTTCGGTCTACCAGGGCTTGAAACTGGAGGTAGAGTCCCTCAAGCACGGCGTTAATGGCACCCTGCGGCTGGGCGTTATGCCGCAGTGCAGCGTATCGCTGCCCGCACTGCTCAAGGCGGTAGAGTTTCGCTATCCGCAGCTCGATTACCGCATTTCCGTGCTGAGCGCCGATCAGCTTCTTGAGGCGCTTAACAGCCACACCGTTGATGTCGGCATCGGTTTTTTTGAGCTGGCCACGCTGCGTGAGCTGCATTTGCAGGCTTCTCTGCTGGCGGATCGCGGCGTCGAGGCGATATTTCATCCTGACCATTTTCCTCAACTGATGCAGGAAGAGCGCTTAACGCTGCGATCGCTGGCGACGCTGCCGCTCTGCCTGGCGGAGCCCACGCGCTACTTTCGTCGCTACCTGGACAGCGCGTTTCGCGAGGCGGAAATCGCGCCGCGGGTGATTGTGGAAAGCGCGTCGATTATGCAGCTGTTGCAAAGCGCGCAGGTGGGGTTGGGCATACTGGTGGGGCCGGTAGGGCATCTGCATCCGGAAACTTTACTGAGGCTGGAACAGCGTCAAATCCAGCTACCCGCGATGACGCGTCAGGCGGCGCTGGTGATTGCCGAAGCGGGCAGGGCAACGCCGCTGGCGCAGCACTTTTTTGACGAGGCGCGGCGCCACCTGCCGGGCTAAGGTTTTTCGCCCAGCGCGGAGAACAAACGATTATCCCAGTTTGCCAGCGCCACGCGTTGTATCAATGCAAACAGTGAGGCGGGCTGCCAGCCATGCTCTATCAGCGGCTGCAAATGTGCCGCGCTGAATTGTTCGGGCGAGCGGGTAAGCCGGGCGGCGAGGGCGATAACCGCGCCGGATTCAGCATCAGCGTTGGCTGCCGCCTCATCTACCCCAGCGATAAGCGTGTCTCGCGCTTTTCCCGGACAGGCCTGAAAACAACGCGCGCTGCCGTTAATGCGGGCGCTCACGGCCCGAGCCAGATCGTTAACCTCACTTTTCTCCCGATCGGCCAGCCGCTGATGCAGCGTGGCCCAACCGTAGAGCAGCTGCGCATCCTGCGCTAACAGCCAGACGGCGTCAGCAAGCTCAGGCATCAACTGGCAAAAGGTCACGGCCGAGAGCTGATCGGCGCTGGCGTAACGCAGCTCGACAGGATTGAGCGCCGGGCGCCAGCGCGGCGGCGCAACAAAAATTGCGGCATCAGCATCCGGCGGCGGCGCAGCACCAGGCAGCCAGCGCACCGGCAGACCCATCACCGCTTGTAAGCCTGCCACCACGCGCGCCTGATAGCTGACAAAGCCCACCACCTGATTCAGGGTAACGATATCCGGGGCGCTCAGTCCCACCGCATCCAGCGCCGTTAGCGCCGACGGGGTAATCAGCTCCGGCTGCATAGCCAGCTGACGCGCATACTGAGTGATCTGCGTCAGGCGGTTATTGCTTTCGCGCGACGAGTCGGGGCCTGGCAGCGGATTCAGCCGCGCCGCATAGTGATTACACAGGCGCTGCACGCCAGCAACCTGCGCCACCGTCAGCGCGGTGCTGAGGCGATCGTAAAGAGTCAGAGTATGGGTTAAATCGGTGGTCAGGGCGTCGGGAAACAGCAGCTGGCTCAAATCGCGTGCGGCCAGCAGCGCGGGCTGGAAAGCGGCAAGCAGGGATTCTGGCGCGGCGCTGTGCTGATGCAAACCGAGCAGAAAGCGATCTTCCAGATCCGCTGCGTCGGGCACCAGCGGCGCGGCCTGGCTGGTTCGCGGACTGGCCTGGCTTTCATAGAACCAGTGGTTATGGCCGGGATAGCGGCGTTGTTCCATGGTTATTCCTTTTGCTAATGGCGGACCCGACGCAGGCAGAAAAAATCTGAAAAGCGACCAGAGCCGAAGGGCTAGCCTATCGTCGCCGAAGGTCTGTCCGGGGCAAAAGATTGATCGGTGATAATTAATAGCGTTGAGCTATAACGGCAGAAACGGGGCGGGAAAGCAGAAAAGAGAAGGGCGAGCCAGGCTCGCCCAAAAGAAACTTATTTCAGTTCCAGTTCATTCATTGCAGCGATGCTGAAGCCGCCGTCAACGTGAACCACTTCGCCGGTGATGCCACCCGCGAGGTCAGAAACCAGGAAGGCAGCGGAGTTGCCCACGTCTTCGATGGTTACGGTGCGGCGAATCGGGGTAACCGCTTCGCAGTGCGCCAGCATCTTACGGAAATCTTTGATGCCGGAAGCAGCCAGGGTACGGATCGGACCGGCAGAGACGGCATTGACGCGCACGCCTTCCGGACCCATGGCGTTAGCCATATAACGTACGTTGGCTTCCAGCGACGCTTTTGCCAGGCCCATCACGTTATAGTTCGGGATCGCGCGCTCGGCACCCAGATAAGAGAGGGTCAGCAGGCCCGCGCCCGGATTCAGCATAGCGCGGCACGCTTTCGCCATCGCGACGAAGCTGTAAGCGCTGATGTCGTGCGCGATTTTGAAACCTTCACGGGTAACGGCGTTAACGTAGTCGCCGTCCAGCTGGTCGCCCGGAGCGAAACCGATGGAGTGAACGAAACCGTCAAATTTTGGCCAGGTTTTTGCCAGCTCAGCAAAAAGGGCAGTAATGCTTTCGTCTTCCGCCACATCGCAAGGCAGAACAATGTCGGAACCCAATTCTTTAGCAAACTCTTCCACACGACCTTTTAATTTGTCGTTCTGGTAGGTGAAAGCCAGCTCTGCGCCCTGCTTGTGCATCGCCTGTGCAATACCCCAGGCGATGGAGAGTTTACTGGCAACGCCAGTAATCAGAATGCGCTTACCGGAAAGAAAACCCATAGCTGTAATCCTTATGGTCACTGTTGTTGGCGGTCGCCATGGTTAAAAAAAGAGCGACCGACGTTAATAGACGGGCGATTCTAACACGTCTCTGCGGAATCAGGTAAACCACGCCGCGAATTCCGCCGTACAGTACGCAAATCATCCGTCAATGCGCCAGGCTTCGGCGGTCAGCGCTTCGCCAAAATGGCTGGCGATCAGGCGTTTGGTCAGATCGTGCAGCGGCGAGGCGAGCACGTCAGCCGTGCCGCCGCGCTCCACCACTTCGCCCTGATGCATCACGATCACCTGATCGCTAACGTGCTTCATCATGCCGATATGCTGAGTAACATAAATATAGGCGATCCCGTGCTTTTCCTGCAGTTCCAGCATCAGGTTTACCAGCTGCGAACGCATGGTCATATCCAGCGAAGCCAGGGCTTCGTCGGCAATAATCACCTTGGGTTGCAGGATCAGCGCGCGCGCCAGGCCGAGGCGCTGTTTCTGTCCGGGAGCCAGCATATGGGGATAGTAACCGGCGTGATCGCGCAGCAGACCGACCTGGCGCAGCGTGGCGATGATGCGCTTCTCGCGCGCGTGCGCATCAAGATCGGTATTCAGGCGCAGCGGGAAATCGAGGATTTGGCTGATGCGCTGGCGCGGGTTCAGCGACGTCGAGGGATCCTGAAAAATCATACGGATACGCTGGCTGCGGTAGCTGTAATCGCCAAAGCTGAGCGGGTGATTATCAATGATGATTTTGCCGGCGGAAGGTTCTGTCATGCCGCTGAGCATTTTCGCCAGGGTTGACTTGCCCGAGCCGTTTTCGCCGATGATCGCCAGTGTCTGCTTTTCGCGCAGGGTAAAACTCACATCCCGCACCGCCTCGACATGCTGTCGACGAAACAGCCCGGTGCGGTAACGGAAGGTTTTACTCAGGTTGCGTACTTCCAGCAAAGTTTCCATGTTCACTTGCTCTCCATATTCAGCGGGAAGTGACAGGCGAACAGGTGCGATTTGCCGCCGTCGAGGCGCGGGGTCTCCACGCACTTGCGCTGTGCATAGGGGCAGCGAGGGCCGAGACGGCAGCCAATAGGCAGATGCTCAAGCGAAGGAATGGCGCCAGAAAGCGTATTGAGACGGCTTTTGTGCGGCAGCGCGCGACCGAAGTCGGGCATGGCGCGGATCAGCGCCTGGGTATAAGGATGATGTGGCATGGTCATCAGCTCTTCGCTGTGCGCTACCTCCACCGTCTGGCCGCAATACATCACGTTAATGCGTTCTGCCCAGTGACTCAGGGTACGCAGGTCATGGCTGATCAGCAAAATCGTGGTGTTGTTGTTTTGATTGAGACGGCTCAGCAGGCGAAAAATCTGCGCCTGGGTGGTCGGTTCCATGGCGTTGGTCGGCTCATCGGCAATCAGCAAGCGCGGCTGGTTCGCCAGCGCGATGGCGATCATCACTTTTTGGCACTCACCTTCGGTGAGTTCGTACGGGAAGCTGCGCATAATGTCTTTATGATCTTTGATGCCGACGCGATGCAGCAGCTCAATGGCGCGCGCTTTACGCCAGAACCAGAGACGACGATACCAGCGTCCTTTTACGGTCCAGCCGGGGATCGCCTGCATCAGCTGACGTCCGATATTTTCCGAAGGATCGAGACAGGACTGCGGCTCCTGAAAAATCATCGAGATATGGTGACCAATGATACGGCGACGCTCACGCGGCGACAGACGCAGCAGGTCGATGTCGTTGAAGCGCATACGGTCAGCGGTGACGCGCCAGTTGTCTTTGGTGACGCCGCAAATCGCTTTCGCCACCAGGCTTTTGCCCGATCCCGACTCGCCCACCAGACCGCGAAATTCCCCTTCCGCCAGCGTGAGATTAACACGGTCTACCGCTTTAACCGGGCCGTCGGCGGTCATAAACTCTATGGTCAGATTACGGATATCAAGTAACGGCATTATTCTACTCCCGCTTCGATGGCCCGTCGGATGCCATCGCCCAGCAGGTTAACAATTAATACGCTGACCATCAGCGCAGCGCCCGGCAACATTACGGTCCAGGGCGCCACATAGATCAGCTCCAGCGAGTCACCCAGCATCGCGCCCCATTCCGGCGAGGGGAGCTGAGCGCCCAGGTCGAGAAACCCAAGGGCGGCGATATCCAGGATCGCCATCGACAGGGCGCGGGTAAGCTCGCTGATCAATAAAGGCAGTACATTAGGCAGTATGGTATACCAGAGAATATTGGCATTGCTGGCGCCGTCAAGACGTGCCGCCACCACATACTCTTTTTTCAGCTCGTCATGCACCGCGCTGTAAATAGCGCGAACCAGACGCGGCATCAGCGCCAGCCAGACCGCCAGCAGCGCATGCTCCAGACGCGGGCCTAAAAAGGCCACCACGATGATCGCCAGCAGCAGCGAGGGAAGAGAGAGCAGCGTATCCAGTACGTGGTTCATTACTGCGGAACGCAGGCCATGGGTGATCCCGGCCAGCACGCCGAGCACCAACGCGCAGATCGCAGCAAAAATCGTTACCAGAATCGCCGATCCGACAGTGGGCATCACGCCGCTCAGCAGGCGGCTCAACACATCGCGGCCAAGATCGTCAGTACCGAGAAAGAACGAGACATCGCCGTAATGCGACCAGGAAGGCGGCAACAGCTGGTAGCCGAGAAACTGTTGATCGATGCCATAAGGCGCCAGCAGTCCGCCAAACAGGCAGAGAAACAGCAGCGCGCCAAAGCCATACAGGCCAATCATCGCCTGAGCGTCGTGGTAAAACTGTCGCCAGGTTCGACGAAACGCGCCAGGCAGCCGCTTCTCGTCGTAAATATTATCGGAGGGCATACCACTCCTTATGCTTCAGCGGATTCATCATCGCACCAAGGATATCTGAAAAAACATTCACCAGAATCACCAGCCCGCCGACCACCATCACGCCAGCGGAGATCGCGGCGTAATCCTGCTGGCGAATGGCGCTGATCAGCCAGCGGCCCAGCCCTGGCCAGTTAAATACCACTTCCGTGATCATCGCCAGCGTCAGCATGGTGGAAAATTGCAGGCCGAGGCGCGGGATAACCGGCGGCAGGGCGTTATGCAGCACATGACGGCGAATCACCGTAAAGCGCGAAAGACCGCGCGTGGCGGCGGCTTTGACATAATTTTGATCCATCACCTCGCTGGTGCTGTTACGCAGCAGGCGGACCACTTCGGTAGTGGGTGCCACCGCCAGCGCAATCACTGGCAGAATCATATGGCTGAGGGCGCTGATCAACATCTCATGACGCCAGGGGGAGGGGCTCATCCAGGCATCGATCAGGGCAAAGCCGGTAATGTTTTTCACCGGATAAAGCAGATCGAACCGGCCGGAAACCGGCAGCCAGCCCAGCGTCAGCGAGAAAAACAGGGTAAACAGCAGCGCCAGCCAGAACACCGGCATGGAGAAGCCGAGCAGCGCCAGTCCGCTGATCGCCTTATCCTGCCATTTATTACGCATCACCCCCGCGCAGATGCCGAGGGGGATCCCCAGCAGCAGCGCCAGCACAAAGGCCAACACGCAAAGCTCCAGCGTGGCGGGAAAAACTTCGCGCAGCTGGAGGCCAATCGCCTGCCCGTTGGTGCTGGAGATGCCGAAATCGAGCTGCAACAGGCCCTTAAACCAGAACCACCAGGCATCCAGCAGCGACGCGCCCTGCAACGGCGCGTGGGGAGTAAAGTAGCTCAGACTGAAGCTCACCAGCGAAAGCAGAAACAGGGTGATCAGCAGCAGCAGCAGGCGGCGCAGAATATAGATAATCATGGTTGCGTCTCCTCACTCTCATCGCGGTAGACGCCAGCAAACGAGGCGTTGCCAAAGGGACTCAGCACCAGGCCTTTAATATCATGCCGGTAGGCCTGCAGGCGCAGCGATGAGGCGAGCGGCAGCACCGGCAGCTCCTGCGCCAGAATCTGCTGGGCCCGATCGTAATTGTCGATACGCGCCGCCAGCTGCTGCGACAGCAGCGCTTTTTGCAGCACCTCGTCGAAGGCGGGGGAACACCAGTGTGCATAGTTAGTTTGCGAGTTGATGGCGGCACAGCTCAGCAGCGGACGGAAAAAGCTGTCAGGATCGTTGCTGTCGGTGGCCCAACCGGCAAGCGTTAAATCGTTATCCATCGCCATCAGCTGTGCTTCCTGAAAACGCCCTTCTACCGACACAATGGTTACCTTGACGCCGATCTGCGCCAGATCGGCCTGTATCAGCTCGGCGGTTTTCAGCGGACTGGGATTCCAGGATTGCGATGCTGAGGGCACCACCAGATTCAGGTGGAGATTTTTCACACCGAGCGCCTTTAACCGTTCGCGCGCGCGGCGCGGATCGTATTCAGTCACACGGGCGTCGCTGTCATAGGCCCAGGAGGCGCGCGGCAGCACCGAGGCCGCGGTTTCGGCGGTGCCGTAATAAATCGACTCCATCAGGCGTTCATTATTAATCGCCAGCGCCAGCGCGTGGCGCACCTCAGGGCGATCGAGCGGCGCCTTACGCGTATTAAACGCCAGATAGGCGATGTTCATGCCGGGACGCAGCGTCATGCGCAGGCGCGGATCGTCGCGCAGAATAGTGAGCTGACTGGCTGCCGGGTAGGCCAGCACATCACACTCGCCAGTTAACAGCTTGGATAAACGACCGGTGCCGCCTGCGCCCATATCGATCACCACCTGTTGCAGGCGCGGCACGCCTCGCCAGTAGCGTGGATTGCGCGCCAGGCGAATATACTGTCCGGCGCGATACTCGCTCAGCTGAAACGGGCCGGTGCCCACGGGCACGCGATCCATCTGCTCCTGTTTGCCTGCGGCGCTGAGCTGGTCGGCGTACTCTTTTGATAGCACCGGCGCGTAATGGGTCGCGAGGTGCCATAGAAAGGAGGCGTCAGGGCTGTTGAGACGAATCTCCACCGTATCGTTGTTCAGCTTTTTCACGCTCTGCACCGAGTCGGCAAACTGCAGGCTGTCAAAATAGGGATAGCTGCCGCCGTTGACGTTATGCCAGGGATGATGACGGTCAAACATACGGGCGAAGCTGAATACCACATCATCCGCATTCATGCTGCGCGTAGGGGTAAACCAGTTGGTGTGCTGAAATGTCACCTGATGACGCAAATGAAAACGGTAGGTGGCACCGTTATCACGCACCTCCCAGCTTTTCGCCAACTCCGGCATCAGGCGATAAGTATAGGGATCGACATCCAGCAAACGGTCATAAAGCTGTGCGGCGAGGGTATCCACCGTCAGGCCGCTGCTTGCCATCTGCGGATTAAAAGTATTCATCACACCGTTGACGCAGTAGACGAAACCGCTCTGGCGGATATCGCTGACAGGCGCAGACCAGGCAGGCGCACTCAAAACGCTGAGAGCAAGCAACAGCGCGGGGATTAATTTTGACATAGAACTCAACGATTCTCGGGCAATAGGCAGAGTGTATCGCAAAGGTGGCGCTGACCCAAAATCTGCCGCGTTAATCATGGTTTTTCTGTTGAGGCGCGGCGCTTAGCCGTCAGGATAATCCCACCTTCTGTGTGGAAATGAGAAAAATTCTCAATAACCTCTTTACAGATGATAATAAGAATGATTATTATTCATTTGCGCTTCGACGGTGGCTCTACCGAAGAAGAGCACGACATTGCTCACATTGCTTCCAGTATTCTTGCCCGCTACCAGCGGGCTTTTTTTTGTCCCGGCTTCAGCGCTCCGCCTGGATATCATGCTTTTTCAGCATCGCTCGCAGCTGGTGATAGGTCACGCCAAGCAGACCGGCGGCGCGGCGCTGATTATATTTCGCCTGTTGCAGGCTACGCTCTACCAGTTCACGTTCCTGCTGGTTTTGCCATGCACGCAGGTCGATCGGCAGCGCGGGCAGGGCGTGGTGCGCTGGCGTGTCGGACGCCTCCGGCACGGACTCGCGAGGAGAAAAGGGGTTAACGATAATGTTTTCCAGCTCCTCTTCGCTGCTGTGGTGACGATAGACCGAGCGCTCAACCACGTTCTTCAGTTCGCGCACGTTGCCCGGCCAGTGATAGTCCAGCAGCGTGCGCTCCGCCTGCGGCGTGAAGCCGGGAAAAAGCGGCAGTCCCAGCTCGCGGCACATCTGAATGGCGAAATGGTTAGCCATCACCAGAATGTCGCTGCGTCGTTCTCGCAGCGGCGGTAGCTGCACCACGTCAAACGCCAGACGATCCAGCAGATCGGCGCGAAACTGGCCCGCAGCGGCCAGCGCCGGCAGATTTTCATTGGTCGCGCACACCAGGCGCACATTAACCTGTAAGGACTGATTGCCCCCGACGCGCTCCAGCTGGCCGTATTCAATCACGCGCAGTAGTTTTTCCTGCACCAGCATCGGCGCCGTCGCCAGCTCGTCGAGAAACAGCGTTCCGCCGTCGGCGCGCTCAAAGCGGCCCAGATGGCGTTTTTGCGCGCCGGTAAAGGCGCCGGCTTCGTGACCGAACAGCTCTGAGTCGAGCAGGTTTTCATTCAGCGCTGCGCAGTTCAGCGAGATAAAGGGTCCTTGCCAGCGATCGGAGAGATAGTGCAGACGGCTGGCGATCAGCTCTTTCCCAGTGCCGCGCTCGCCGACCACCAGCACCGGCTTCTCCAGCGGCGCCAGTTTTGATACCTGCTCAAGCACTTCAAGAAAGTTATTGGATTCGCCCAACAGATTTTCGTTACTACCCGCCATGATGAATTTCACTATCAGTTAATCAATTTCACTACCTTACGCGACCAGAGTGAACCTGTAAAATTTAAAAGTTATTAAAAAACAAATAGATAAAAGTTGGCATGGCAATTGAATAGGCTATACCGCGCCTGGCGCAATAACCATTACATCAAGAGGAACATCATTATGGGTATTTTTTCTCGTTTCGCCGATATCGTGAACGCTAATATTAATTCGCTGCTGGAGCGTGCAGAAGATCCGCAGAAACTGGTACGCCTGATGATTCAGGAAATGGAAGACACCCTGGTCGAAGTTCGCTCGACCTCTGCCCGCGCGCTGGCAGAAAAGAAACAGCTGCTGCGCCGTATCGAGCAGGCGGACATTCAGCAGGCCGAATGGCAGGAAAAAGCGGAGCTGGCGCTGCGCAGAGATAAAGACGATCTGGCCCGCTCGGCGCTGATTGAAAAACAGAAGCTGACCGATCTGATCGCCGCTTTGCAGCAGGAAGCGACCCAGGTTGAAGAGACGCTGGAACGTATGAAAGGCGAAATCGGTGAGCTGGAGAAAAAGCTGAGCGAAACCCGCGCGCGCCAGCAGGCGCTGACGCTGCGTCATCAGGCCGCTTCTTCATCACGCGATGTGCGTCGTCAGCTCGACAGCGGCAAGATTGATGAAGCGATGGCGCGTTTCGAGTCGTTCGAACGTCGCATTGACCATATGGAAGCTGAGGCGGAAAGCCAGCGTTTCGGTAAGCCGAAAGGTCTGGATCAGCAGTTTGCCGAACTGAAGGCGGATGATGAGATCAGCGAGCA
Organism: Pantoea osteomyelitidis; assembly: GCF_044342975.1. Lineage (NCBI taxonomy): Bacteria > Pseudomonadati > Pseudomonadota > Gammaproteobacteria > Enterobacterales > Erwiniaceae > Pantoea > Pantoea osteomyelitidis. The sequence goes on along the minus strand of NZ_JBGFSN010000004.1, from coordinate 1,156,695 downwards.
GCTGGCCGCGCTGAAAGCGAAAATGAATCGCGACGAATAAGCAATTGGGCCCTGCGCCCAATTGTCATGCGACCAATTAATGATTAAGGAGAGTCGATGAGCGCACTTTTTCTGGCCATACCTTTGACGATTTTTGTGCTGTTTGTGGCGCCGATCTGGTTATGGCTGCATTACAGCAAACGCAACGGCGGCGCAGAGCTGTCGTCGGGCGAGATACAGCGTCTGCAACAGCTGACGCAGGATGCGCGCCGCATGCGTGAACGCATCGAAGCGCTGGAAGCGATTCTGGATGCCGAGCATCCGCACTGGAGGCAGCCATGAGCAGCATGACCTTTAAGGGCCGTAAGCTCTGGCGCCTGCCTGAACAGGGCAAACTGATGGGCGTCTGCGCCGGTCTGGCCGAATACCTTGATATTCCGGTGCGGCTGATCCGCGTTATCGTGGTGCTGTCGCTGTTTCTCGGCCTGTTTATGTTTACCGTTATCGCCTACCTGTTTCTGGGCTTCGTCCTTGACGTGAAACCGGCAAACGCCCCCGACCAGCGCGTCCCCAGCGCGGCGGAGTTGCTGGACCAGCTGGATGAGGCGCTGAACCGTGACGAAAAAAGCGTGCGTGATATTGAGCGTTACGTCACGTCAGAAACCTTTAGCGTCCGCAGTCGCTTCCGTCAGCTCTGAGCCTGACGCACGGCCCGGTAACGGGCCTTTATTTTTACTGTTTCCGGAGGTCACCATGTCCTTGCAGGCACAATCCACATTTCGCCGCCGTGCGGCTCCCGCGTTGAAGTCGGCGGCGAAATTCATCATTATCAGTGCTGTCACCTACGGTCCCGCTGGTATTGCCGGTTGGGCAGTTAAATCTGTGGCGCGCCGACCGTTACGTATTCTCCTTTCGCTGGCTCTGGAACCGCTGCTGGCAAAAGTGATGAAGCGCATTTCGGCGCGCTTCATCAGGGAGAACGATGAAAAGACTGCAAGATGAACTGATCTCACTGGTCAACCGCGGCGTTGACCGTCATCTCCGCCTGGCGGTCACCGGACTGAGCCGCAGCGGAAAAACCGCCTTTATCACCTCGCTGGTTAACCAGCTGCTCACCGTCCACAACGGCGCACGGCTGCCGCTGTTCTCCGTGGTACGCGAAGAGCGGCTGCTGGGGGTGAAGCGCGTGCCGCAGCGCGATATGGGCATTCAGCGCTTTACCTATGATGAAGGGCTGGCGCAGCTCTACGGCTCGCCGCCCGGCTGGCCGACCCCGACGCGCGGCGTCAGCGAAATGCGGCTGGCGCTACGTTATCGCGCCAGTGATTCGCTGCTGCGCCACTTCAAAGAAACGTCCACCCTTTATCTTGAAATCGTCGATTACCCCGGTGAATGGCTGCTTGATCTGCCGATGCTGGCGCAGGATTACTTCGCCTGGTCGCGGCAGATGAACGCGCTGTTGCAGGGCGATCGCGCTGAATGGGCAAAACCCTGGCGCGCGCTTTGTGCCGGACTCGATCCCCTTGCGCCGGCGGATGAGAATCGTCTGGCGCAAATTGCCGCCGCCTGGACCGATTATCTGCATCAGTGTAAAGCGCAGGGGCTGCATTTTATTCAGCCTGGCCGATTTGTGCTGCCGGGAGATATGGCGGGCGCGCCTGCGTTGCAATTCTTTCCCTGGCCTGACCTGGATGACGCCAGCGCAACCCGGCTGGCGCAGGCGGATAAAGGCAGCAACTTCGGCATGTTGCAGGCGCGCTTCAACTACTACTGCCAGCATGTGGTGAAAGGCTTTTATAAAAATCATTTTCTGCGCTTCGATCGGCAAATCGTGCTGGTGGACTGTCTGCAGCCGCTGAACAGCGGGCCGCAGGCGTTCAACGATATGCGTCTGGCGCTGACGCAGCTGATGCAAAGTTTTCACTATGGGCAGCGCACGCTGTTTCGCCGTCTCTTTTCCCCGGTCATTGATAAGCTGCTGTTTGCCGCCACCAAGGCCGATCATGTTACCGCCGATCAGCATGCCAATCTGGTTTCGCTGCTGCAACAGCTGGTGCAGGACGCCTGGCAAAACGCCGCCTTTGAGGGCATTAACATGGATTGCCTGGGTCTGGCTTCGGTGCAGGCCACCGAAAGCGGTCTGGTGGATCATCGGGGCGAGAAAATGCCGGCGCTGCGCGGACATCGTCTCAGCGACGGCGAAGCGCTGACCTTTTATCCGGGCGAGGTGCCGCCGCGTCTGCCGGGAAACGCGTTCTGGCAGCAGCAGGGGTTTCAGTTTGAAGCGTTCCGGCCAAAGCCGCTCGATGTGGACCGACCGCTGCCGCACATTCGTATGGATGCGGCGCTGGAATTTTTACTGGGAGATAAATTGCGATGAACGACGAGTCACCGCTCAAACCGAGAATTGATTTTGCCGAGCCGCTGGGTCCGCAGCCAGAAATGCCGCTGCGTCCGGCACACGTTTTTGACGCTGAAAGCGAGGCGCGCTTTCTGGCACAGCAGGCTGACGAGGCGCAGCCGCAGGAGGAGGGCGCCGGTGAGCGCGCGGTGGAAGCGGCGCTGCGGCCAAAGCGCAGCCTGTGGCGCAAAATGGTGGGCGTCGGGCTGGGGTTGTTTGGCGTCAGCGTTGTGGCGCAGGGGGCGCAGCGGCTGCATGATGCCTGGCTAACCCGTGACTGGATCGCGCTGGGTGGCGGCGTTGCCGCTGGCCTGATTGTGGCGGCGGGCGTGGGTTCGCTGGCAGGCGAATGGCGTCGTCTCTGGCGTCTGCGGCAGCGCGCGGAAGAGCGTGATGTGGGCCGCGAGCTGCTGAACAGTCACGGCATCGGCAAAGGGCGCGCTTTTTGCGAGAAGCTGGCGCAGCAGGCTGGCCTGGATCAGGGCCATCCGGCGCTCCAGCGTTGGCACGCCGCGTTGCATGAAACCCATAACGATCGCGAAATCGTCGCGCTTTATGCGCAGCTGGTTCAGCCGGTGCTGGATCGCCAGGCGCGACGGGAAATCAGCCGTCATGCGGCGGAATCCACGCTGATGATCGCCGTCAGTCCGCTGGCGCTGGTGGATATGGCGTTTATCGCCTGGCGCAATCTGCGGCTGGTCAATCGTATCGCCGCGATTTACGGCATTGAGCTGGGCTACTTTAGCCGCATCCGCCTGTTTCGTCTGGTGCTGCTGAATATGGCCTTTGCTGGCGCCTCGGAGCTGGTGCGGGAAGTGGGCATGGACTGGATGTCGCAGGATATCGCCGCCCGGCTCTCTGCGCGCGCCGCGCAGGGCATCGGCGCCGGGTTGCTCACTGCGCGTCTCGGCATCAAAGCGATGGAGCTTTGTCGGCCGCTTCCCTGGCTGAAGGATGACAAGCCGCGCCTCGGCGATTTCCGACGCGAGCTGCTTGGCCAGCTAAAAGAAGCGCTGCAAAAAGGCGGTGTAAAGCCCGATCAACAGGCTAAATAGTGCCGCTTCGCTCACCGTTCAGGCTGCTTACCGCCTGAATGGTGATATTATCAACTCATTAAACCTGTTTGTCCGGGATTATCTTCCGTGCTTCCGCTACACTTCCTGCATCGCCTGCGTAATACTGTCAACATTTCATGACACAATGCTTCTGAGGCGACGCAAGTTAGCGTATTATCACTGAATTCTGAACCTGATTAAGGCCATCGCAATGCGTTTGGAAGTTTTTTGCCAGGACCGTATCGGTCTGGCGCGCGAGCTGCTCGACCTGCTGGTCGCGCGCAATATCGATCTGCGCGGCATTGAGATTGCGGCGCTCGGACGCATCTATCTCAACTTTTCTTCACTGGAATTTGAACAGTTCAGCAATCTGATGGCGGAAATACGCCGTACGCCAGGCGTCACCGACGTGCGCACCGTCGCCTATCTGCCTTCGGAGCGCGAGCACCGGGCGCTAAGCGCGTTGCTGGTGGCGATGCCGGAGCCGGTTTTTTCCATCGATCTGAAAAGCAAAGTGGAGCTGGCCAACCCGGCGGCGCAAAACCTGTTTAGCCTCGACGAACAGAAAATGCGTAATCATAGCGCGGGCAGCTTAATCAGCGGCTTCAATTTTATCCGCTGGCTGGAGAGCGAACATGTTGATGCACAGGCGCAGCATGTGGTGATTAATGGACGTGATTTCCTGATGGAAGCGCGTCCCATCTACCTGGCGGCGGATGAAGAGCAGGGCGACCAGCCGGTCGGCGCGATGGTGATGCTGAAATCCACTGCGCGCATGGGCCAGCAGCTGCAAAACCTCACCGTCACCGACGATTCCGAATTCGAGCATATCGTCGCGGTCAGCCCAAAAATGCGTCAGGTACTGGATCAGGCACGCAAGCTGGCGATGCATGACGCGCCGCTGCTGATTGTGGGCGATACCGGCACCGGCAAAGATATGCTGGCGCGCGCCTGTCATTTGCGCAGCGCGCGCGGCAAAAAACCGTTTCTGGCGCTGAACTGCGCCTCTCTGCCAGACGACGTCGCCGAAAGCGAACTTTTTGGTCACGCAGCCGGCGCCTATCCCAACGCGCTGGAAGGCAAAAAAGGCTTTTTTGAACAAGCGAACGGCGGCTCGGTGTTGCTGGATGAGATTGGCGAGATGTCGCCGCGCATGCAGACCAAACTGCTGCGCTTTCTCAACGACGGCACCTTCCGTCGCGTCGGGGAAGAGCATGAAGTGCATGTAGATGTGCGCGTGATCTGCGCTACGCAGAAAAACCTGGTTGAACTGGTGCAGCGCGGCGAGTTTCGCGAGGATCTCTTTTATCGCCTCAACGTGCTGACGCTGAACCTGCCGCCGCTGCGCGAACGTCCGCAGGATATCCTGCCGCTGACGGAGATGTTCGTGGCGCGCTTTGCGGATGAGCAGGGCGTGCCGCGCCCGCGCCTGGCGCCGCAGCTCAATGCTTTTCTGACGCGCTACAGCTGGCCCGGCAACGTGCGCCAGCTGAAAAATGCGCTCTATCGCGCGCTGACGCAGCTGGAAGGCTATGAGCTGCGCCCGCAGGATATCGTGTTGCCTGAGCAGACGCTGGATGTCTCACTGGGGGATGAAGCGATGGAAGGTTCGCTGGACGAAATCACCAGCCGCTTTGAGCGTTCGGTGCTCACAAGGCTCTATCTCTCCTATCCCAGCACGCGCAAGCTGGCGAAACGCCTCGGCGTTTCACATACGGCGATCGCGAATAAGCTACGGGAATATGGCCTGAGCCAGAAAAAAGCGGAAAAACAATAACGCGAGGCGTTAACCTCGCGTTTTAGCGTAAAAGCGGATAACCGGGTTATCCGCTTTTTTATTTCAGCGCAGCCAGCGCCGCATCGTAATCCGGCTCGTCAGTGATTTCATTTACCAGCTGGCTGTAGATCACTTTATCTTGCTCATCCAGCACCACAACCGCACGCGCGGTGAGCCCCTGCAGAGCGCCATCGGCGATTTCCACGCCGTAATCCTGTTTGAAGTTGCCGCCGCGCAGGGTAGAAAGCGTCACGACATTGTTCAAACCGTCGCTGCCGCAAAAACGCGACTGAGCAAACGGCAGATCGGCGGAGATGCACAGCACCACCGCGTTATTCATTTCGCCCGCCAGTTGGTTGAACTTACGTACGGACGCGGCGCAAACGCCGGTATCAACGCTCGGGAAAATGTTCAAAACCTTACGTTTTCCTGCATACTCAGAAAGGGAGGTATTCGCCAGATCTTGCGCAACCAGAGAAAACGGTTTTGCCTGGTCGCCTGCTTGCGGAAGCTGGCCCGCAACCGAAACGGGATTACCTTTAAAGTGTACTGTCTGAGACATAGGTGTTCCTTTTATCGTGATAATAACCTGACGACGCTTGCCGCCAGTGCAAGTGTAAGCGCCATTATATGACATATTTCATTGCGATAAGGTTATGAAATCTTACCTGCCGCAACGAATTCGCCTTTTCAACAAGGAGTTACTATGAGAAGGGTTAAAAGTTATCCCGAAGCCTGGCCGTTGCATTCCCCCTTTGTTATTGCGCGCGGCAGTCGAAACGAAGCCAGCGTAGTCGTGGTGGAAGTGGAGGAAGCGGGGCTGAAAGGCGTCGGCGAAGGCACCCCCTACGCCCGCTATGGCGAAAGCGAGGCGTCAGTGTTGGCCCAGATAGCCTCGGTGTTGCCAGCGCTCCAGCAGGGCATGACGCGCGAAGCGCTACAACTGGCACTGCCGGCAGGGGCGGCGCGCAACGCGATTGATTGTGCGCTCTGGGATCTGGCCGCGCAGCAGCAACAGCAAACCCTCTGGCAGCAAACCGCCACGCGGATGCCCGCGCAGATTATCACTGCGCAAACCGTAAGCATCGATACCCCGGAAGCGATGGCCAGCAGCGCCCTCGCACTGTGGGAGAATGGCGCGACCCTGTTGAAAATCAAGCTGGACGATACCTTTATCACCGAAAGGCTGATGGCTATCCGCGCGGCGGTGCCCGAGGCGACGCTGATCGTTGACGCCAATGAGTCCTGGCAGCAGGAGGGGCTGGCGGCGCGCTGCCAGCTGCTGGCCGATCTGCGCGTCGCCATGTTGGAGCAGCCTCTGCCGGCGCAGCAGGATGAGATGTTGGCGAACTTCGTCCATCCGTTGCCGATCTGCGCCGATGAAAGCTGCCATACGCGTGAAAGCCTGCCGGCGCTCAAGGGGCGCTACGATATGGTTAACATCAAGCTGGATAAAACCGGCGGACTGACCGAGGCGCTGGCGCTGGCCGATGCTGCATGCGCCGCGGGCTTTGGTTTGATGCTGGGCTGTATGCTCTGCACGTCCCGCGCCATCCAGTCGGCTTTGCCGCTGGCGCCACGGGCGCGCTTCGCCGATCTTGACGGACCCACGTGGCTGGCGGTAGATGTTGAACCTGCGGTGCCGTTTTCCTGCGGCGTTATCCGGCTTACGCCTGCCAGCGCAGCAGGTTGACCATCGCGTCGAGGTAACGTTCTGTTGCCTCATCCACGGAGATCACCGGCATTTCCGCTGTAATGCAGGGCAGGCTCAAATCGTTGCACCAGCTGCCGAAAGAGCCGGGGGTGGCGTAACCCACGCTGCTCACCAGCGGTAAAGCGGTCTGCTCTGCCAGCCAGTGTCCGAGCGGGCTGGCGTGAGGATCTTCAATGCAGCCCAGCGGTTCATGCCAGGAGACGATCCACTGCGGCTTCAGCTGATGGATTAGCGCGCACAGCGCGGCGGTTTCCGCTTCGGATGCGGGATGCGTGCCGGTGGAGAGCAGTACATCGCGCTCTGCGGCCATGCTATTCCAGCGGTACACCGTGTCGCCTGCCTGCCAGTTGGCCGCCGGGAAATTGCGGTTGAGATCAACGCCTCTTGCATTGGCACGCAGGCCGAGCTGGCAGCCGTCGGGATTGACCGCCAGCACCACATGATGGCGGCGCAGGTTCGCTGGTAATGCGCGCATCGCCGCGGAAAGGGTAGCGACGGCCGCATTCTCATCGCCATGGGTACCGGCAAGGATCAGACCGCTCTCCCGATCCGCCTGCGGCGCAGGAAACCAGAGCAGAGGCGCGCCCAGCTGCGACGTTCCATAGGTTTGCCAGGCGGCATCAAGTTTGCCGCGCAGCGCGCGCGGTTGTAACAGTGACATAAGCTCATCCTTTGTAGCGTTTTCGCTAAAGCTAGCGGAAAACCGCGTCACAGAAAATAGCTATTTATCGATCAAGAATTTGCGCTAAAGTGCCGAAGAGATTTGGCATATCAGCCGCCGTAAATGCCAGACGCCATGCCGACATTTGGGATTGAGGATAGCTCATGAAGAGAAGTTTTCGCGTTACGCTGTGCGCGCTGCTGATTGCCAGCGCCGTCGCGCCCGCTTTTGCAGCAGAAGTTCCCCCCGGCGCGCAGCTGGCCGCTAAGCAGGAAATTGTCCGACATATTAAAGATGAACCCGCCTCGCTCGATCCCGTCAAAGCGGTTGGCCTGCCGGAAATTCAGGTTATCCGCGATCTGTTCGAAGGGCTGACCAATCAGGATGCCAAAGGCAACATTGTGCCCGGCGTGGCGCAAAGCTGGAGCAGCAGCGATAACAAAAGCTGGATTTTCACTCTGCGTAACAACGCGCGCTGGTCAAATGGCGAGCCGGTCACGGCGCAAGATTTTGTCTACAGCTGGCAGCGGCTGGTGGATCCGAAAAACAGTTCTCCCTTTGCCTGGTTTGCCGCCCTCAGCGGCATGCAAAACGCGGATGCGATCGTCAAAGGCGAGATGAGCCCGGATAAGCTCGGCGTCAGCGCGCAGGATGCCACTCATCTCATCGTGACCTTAACGCGTCCGGTGCCTTATTTCCCCAGCCTGGCGGCGAATTTCGCCCTTTACCCGGTGTCGCAAAAAGTGATCGAGCAGAAGGGCGCTGACTGGGTCAAAGCGGGAAACCTGGTGGGCAATGGCGCCTATCAATTACAGGATCGGGTAGTTAACGAGAAAATCGTGCTGGTGCGCAACAAGCATTACTGGGATGACGCCCACTCCGTGCTAAACAAAGTGACCTTTATTCCCATCAATGAGGAGTCGAGCGCCACTAAACGCTACCGCGCAGGGGATATCGATATCACTGAATCCTTCCCGAAACAGATGTATGGCCTGCTGAAAAAGAGCCTGCCTGGCCAGGTGTACACGCCCGATCAGCTTGGCACCTATTATTACGCTTTCAACACGCTTAAGGGGCCGACGGCGGATGCGCGCGTGCGCAGGGCGCTCTCCTGGAGCATCGACCGTCATATTATTGCGGAGAAGGTGCTGGGCACCGGTGAAAAACCGGCATGGCACTTTACGCCGGACGTAACGGCAGGTTTCAGGCCGCAGCCTTCGTTTCTACAGCAGCACTCCCAGCAGGAGCTGAACGCACAGGCGAAGATGATGCTGGCCGCTGCGGGCTATGGGCCGGATAAGCCGCTACACCTGACGCTGCTCTATAACACCTCGGAAAATCATCAAAAGATTGCAATAGCGGTCGCCTCGATGTGGAAAAAGAACCTGGGCGCGCAGGTAACGCTGCAAAATCAGGAGTGGAAAACCTACATCGACAGCCGCAACAGCGGAAATTTTGACGTTATCCGCGCCTCCTGGGTCGGCGATTACAACGAGCCTTCGACCTTCCTCAGCCTGCTCACCCACAGCCACAGCGGGAATATTGCTAAATTTAACAACAATGAATATGACGCGGTGCTGGCGAAGGCAAGCATGGAAACCAGCGACGAGGCGCGTCAGAGGGATTATAACCGCGCCGAGCAGATTATCGCCGCTGAAGCGCCGATTGCGCCCATCTACCAGTACACCAATGGTCGCCTGATTAAGCCGTGGGTAAAAGGCTATCCCATTACCAATCCGGAAGATGTCGCCTACAGCCGCGAGCTGTGGATCGAGAAACACTAAAGCATAGCGGCCTGCTGTTCCGGGCCGCTGTCCGTCATTTTTGCTCACAGCCTGCCGATTGCAACGCTTTGCGACCACGTTAAACTGTACTGATTATGTTGCTATCTGAGGCGAGTTTGTGAAGGTAATTGAAGGTAAAGCGCTGCAAATTTCCGATGCCATTATTGCCTGCCAGCTGGACGGAAAGGGCGGAGTGGTTCCCATCGAAGATAAAGATGCGATTCACTGCGAGCGACCCTGCTGGCTGCATCTCAACTACACCCATCAACAAAGCGCCGAATGGCTACAGTCAACGCCGCTGATCCCTGACGCGGTGCGCGACGCGCTGGCCGGCGACAGCATGCGTCCGCGTGTTACCCGCCTGGGCGATGGTTTTATGATTGTGCTGCGCAGCGTCAATCACAACAGCGATTCCCGGCCGGATCAGCTGGTGGCGATGCGGGTGTTTATCAACGACAAGCTGATCGTCTCAACGCGCCGTCGCAAGGTGTACGCAGTTGATGAAGTGCTGACCGAGTTGCAGAACAGCAACGGGCCGGTGGATTGTGGCAGCTGGCTGGTGGATCTCTGCGATACCTTAACCGATCACGCCAGTGAATTTATCGAAGAGCTGCACGATAAAATTATCGAGCTGGAGGATACGCTGCTCGATCAACGGGTGCCCCCGCGCGGGGAGCTGGCGCTGCTGCGCAAGCAGCTGATTGTGATGCGCCGCTATATGGCGCCGCAGCGCGACGTCTATTCGCGTCTTGCCAGCGAAAAACTTACCTGGATGGATGATGACGAGCGCCGCCGGATGCAGGAAATTTCAGACCGGCTGGGGCGCGGCCTCGACGACCTTGACGCTGGCGTGGCGCGTACCGCTGTGCTCTCCGACGAGATCGCATCGGTAATGGCGGAGGCAATGAACCGCCGTACCTATACCATGTCGCTGCTGGCGATGGTGTTTCTGCCTACCACTTTTCTCACCGGGCTATTTGGCGTTAACCTCGGCGGCATTCCCGGCGGGGAGTGGCGTTACGGCTTCAGCGTGTTTTGCCTGCTGTTGGTTGTGCTGGTAGTAGGGGTGGCGTGGTGGCTGAAGCGACGCAGATGGCTGTGAGCGCGCCGGAAAGTAAGTAAAGGTTAAGATTAGTTTAAATGACTGTTAATAAAGAAGAATTTTTGCAGAAAACAGAAAAAAAGCTGATCGAAATCAATATAAGCCCACCGCAAAAGGGGCAAACTCTCTCTCGCAGGTGAATGCAACGTCAAGCGATGGGCGTTGCGCTCCAAATTGTCTTACTTCCTTTTTTTGAATTACTGCATAGCACATTTAATTCGTACGACGCCGACACACTGTGTCGGCTTTTTTTTGTCGGTTTGCCTGTGCTGTCGATTCTTTTCTATGCTTAAGAGACATTCAGTGAAAAGGAGAACGGCATGACAATGATAACTGCAAGCGATCCGATACCTACCGATCCACCGCCGATTCCCGAACCCATTCCGCAACCGCAGCCGCAGCCCGATCCGCCCCCGGACACCATACCGATTGGCGATCCTCCACCGAACCGGATGTAAAAAAGCGCGCTCTGTCTGGCAGAGCGCGCTTTCACTTTAACACCATTATTTTATTTGTAAGACGTCGAGACGCGCGCTGAAATCGGGCGCGTCTTCATCTTCTGCGCGCCACCCCGCAGGCTGAACCGGCAGCGTTTCACGGTCAAAAGCGAGATCGCCGCCGTCAATCACCGTATCGCCATGCTGAATGCGTTTGAAATCAAACAGGTTGATATCGGCAAGATGCGAAGGCACAACGTTTTGCATTGCGCTGAACATCGTCTCAATACGGCCCGGATAGCGTTTATCCCAGTCACGCAGCATATCGGCGATCACCTGGCGTTGCAGGTTAGGCTGCGAGCCGCACAGGTTGCAGGGGATAATCGGGAACTGACGCGCTTCCGAAAAGCGGATGATGTCCTTTTCGCGGCAGTAGGCTAGCGGACGAATCACAATATGCTTACCGTCGTCACTCATCAGTTTCGGCGGCATGCCCTTCATTTTGCCGCCGTAAAACATATTCAAAAACAGCGTCTGAAGAATATCGTCACGGTGATGGCCGAGCGCAATTTTCGTACAGCCCAGCTCGCTGGCGGTGCGGTAAAGGATGCCGCGACGCAGGCGTGAACAGAGTGAGCAGGTGGTTTTGCCTTCCGGGATCTTCTCTTTAACGATGGAGTAGGTATCTTCTTCGACGATCTTGTACTCCACGCCGAGCGACTCGAGATACTGCGGCAGGATATGTTCGGGAAAGCCCGGCTGTTTCTGGTCGAGGTTCACCGCCACCAGCGAGAAGTTAACCGGCGCGCTTTGCTGCAGATTGCGCAGAATCTCCAACATGGTATAGCTGTCTTTGCCGCCGGAAAGGCAGACCATGATGCGGTCACCTTCTTCAATCATATTGAAATCGGCAATCGCTTCGCCCACGTTGCGGCGTAAACGCTTCTGAAGCTTGTTCAGGTTGTACTGCTCTTTTTTTGTATTTTCTTGATTTTGCTGCATTATATTCTTGCCTGACATAAAGGAGGGGCACCAGAGAAACAGGGTTGCACGACCTGCTCTCCGGTTACAGCGTTCCGCACCCACGACGATGCTGAGTATGGTACGGATTGCAGCGCCGAAAGCCAGTGCCTTTTTGCCATGAAACCCCGGAGCGTCAGGGAGCAGAGCAAGGATTCAAAACAAAAAAATGCCTGGATATGAAAAATATAAGCTCTTTTGCTCTACCGAAGCAGGGAGGTTAATTATTAGCTTGGATATTATTCATAATATATGAAGAGTTCGCTGTTGCTGGAAAGTATTAATTGAATTAACTCAGATTTATCACGGAAGTTTGATTTAGAAACCGTCTTTATATAATATTGGCGCGGGTGCTTGAGGTTTTCTGCCTTAAGCATTTGCAGACGGCAGAAAGAGAAAAGCCCCAGGAGACTTAAAATCAACCTGAGGCCCATCTTTATGCCACACAACATAAAGGTAGCCTCTTACACGCTGAAAAGCAAGGAGAAGCAACCATGAAACAGCACTCGGCGGTATTTATCGCTGTTATTCTCATCATTGCGGCGACCAGCGTCGCTCTGGTCATGAGAAAAGACCTTTGTGAGGTCCGAATCAAAACCGGGTTGACAGATGTTGCTGTTTTAATGGCTTGCGAATCCGTTAAGTAAGAGCAACCGGCGGGGAAGGATCCCCGCCACTCTTTATAGTGCTGTGTTATAACCTCAATGCACCCATTCTTCATAAGAAAATGATTTTTTATTAAAACTCATTGTTTACCATTTATTTTTACGCTGTTTAGCTAAATTATTTGAGCGGCACTCTATTAAGATGCCCCTTATTTCATGATTTGTTCTCAGGAAGTTTTGGCCCCGATGGGTAAGGATACTTAATCCAGAAATCTTTCTGTCTTGCCCTGGTTTTCAGCGTTATCCTGGCGGCGGTAAACATGAAACAAGACAATTCCGGTTGCAAATCGGGCAACTAAATTTTGTAAAAAGCTATGTCGCCTCTCGACCCATTGATAATGCTGGCTTATGCTGGGTCGGCCTCTACCCACACTTTTCCGGAGTCCGACTGATGAAAGCAGCTTCCTTTCTGCTGGCCGGTGCCGCACTGCTGCTGTCCGCGTGTAGCAGCAACAGCGATAACGAGCCGCCGCAACAAGCCACTGCGGCCCATATTCAACCACAAGTCGTTATGTCAGCCATGGCTGAAACTAACTGCGCCAGCGCTGGCGGCACGCTGGCTTTTTCCCGCCAGCTGGATGGGACGCGCATCGGTATGTGCCAGCTCAGCAACGGACGCCGCTGTGATGAGAACGCGTTGGTTAACGGCAGCTGCGCCCGTTTCTGAAAAGCAGATGGCCCTCAACAGCGGCTTTACCCTGCTTTGACCTGATTGGAACAAGGTTCGCCCTTGTCCAGCTGGTTCAGGTTGCTTAAGGTTGTTTCTGAAATCGCCGTTAACGCTTCGGCGGTAAGAAATGCCTGATGGCCGGTAAACAGCACGTTATGGCAGGCAGAAAGACGGCGGAACACGTCGTCCTGAATCACATCGTTTGATTTGTCTTCAAAAAACAGATCGCGTTCATTCTCATACACGTCCATGCCCAGCGAGCCGATTTTTTGCTGTTTCAGTGCGTCAATCGCCGCCTGTGAGTCGATTAAACCGCCGCGACTGGTATTGATGATCATCACGCCATCTTTCATCTGGCTGAATGCGCTGGCGTTAAGCATATGGTGATTCTCCGGCGTCAGCGGGCAGTGCAGGGTAATGACATCAGCCTGAGCTAACAGGGTCTTAAGGTCGACATACTCCGCGCCGATCTCCAGCGCCTGTGGATTGGGATAAGGATCATACGCCAGCAGCCGCATGCCGAACCCCTTGAGAATACGTATCGCCGCCACGCCGATTTTACCCGTACCGATCACGCCCGCGGTTCTGCCGTGCATGTTAAACCCGGTCAGGCCTTCCAGAGAAAAGTTAGCGTCGCGGGTGCGCTGGTATGCGCGATGAATACGGCGATTCAGCGTCAGCATCAAACCCACAGCATGTTCCGCCACTGCTTCCGGTGAATAGGCGGGTACGCGAACTACCTCCATATTTAGCGAGGCTGCCGCCTCCAGATCGACATTATTGAAACCAGCGCAGCGTAGAGCGATATATTTCACGCCGTGCGCGGCGAGCGCTTCCAGTACCGCCTTGCTGCCGTCATCGTTAACGAAAATGCAGACGGCATCACAGCCCTCTGCGGTTTTCGCCGTGGCTTCAGTTAGCAGGAAGTCAAAAAATACCAGTTCAAAGCCGTAGCTTTCGTTAACCTGTTCCAGGTACTTCTGATCGTATTGTTTGGTGCTGTAAACCGCGATTTTCATCGTTTCGCTCCTGAAAAAGAACTACAAGTATCAGATCAGAATAACGGTTTCTTCCCGGTTTTGCTGATTATCAGGCGGTTATGCTGCGCGATCCTTCACCTGAGCGGCGTAACATGCCATCATCTTTGTCAGGATTAAGTAAAGAAAAGGATAGTCGGTGCCATGACGCGAGGCATTCGTCGATTACTGGCTGCGGTTCTGGCGCTGGCGCTTTTAGTGCTGGGCTTGCTGCTTACCCTTACCCAGTGGCTGCCGCGCCTGGCCGGGATCTGGCTGCCGCCGGAAACGCATATTGCGTTTTCGGGAAGTCCGCGCTGGCGCAACGGCGGTCTCTGGTTTCCGGATGTACGCTATCGGGTTAAAAATTGCGAGCTGGCGGCGATTAAATCTGTCTCGCTCAGCCGTCAGGCGCAGCGCTGGCGGCTCTCTGCCGATCGGGTCGAGCTTAACAGCAACTGTCTGAACCTGTTGCCCGCAGATGGGCAACCGGGTACGCCGCGCTCGCTGGCGCAGTGGCAGCGTATGCTGCCCGGCGCCGACATCCATCTTCAACAGCTTGTCATCTCGCCGTGGCAACAATATGCCGGATCTTTTGATTTACACCTCGATAAGGCGCAGCAACTGCTGCGCTATCAGGGCGACAATCTGAGCATCCGCGCGACCCTGAAGGGCCAGCAGCTAAACGTTGAACAACTCACTCTCGCGCATCCTGTACTGCCGCAGCCGGTAACCCTGAGCGGCACGCTTGAGCTGCCTGCCTTGGTTAATGGTCTGCCCGTGGCGGGGAATATCCGGGGTAGCGTGACGTTGTCACAATATCCGGCACCGCTTGATGTGGCTCTTATCTGGCAGCGCCAGCAGGGCGAATTGCGCATCCAGCCGCATGGCGAGTCGACGCCGCTGCTCCGTCTGCCGTGGCAGGCGAGCACCAGTGAAATTCATTTCGAACAGGGGGAATGGCGCTGGCCATTGGCGGTCCAGCCGCTGTCAGGCCGGGTTAGCCTGACTCTGGCTAACTGGCAAGACGGGCTGAACGCCACGCGTATTCAGGGGCGGTTTAATCTGCTCACCCAGGGACGCGGCGGAAAGGGAAACCTGGTTCTCAGCGTCGGGCCAGGCAAGCTGGGAATGATCGAGAGCGCGCTGCCGTTTCAGCTCACCGGCGAGAGCAAGCTGGCGGCGCTGCAATTGTATGGCTCCATTCCCGGCACGCTCACCGGTCCGCTGCTCGATCCGACGATTATTGTAAAGCCTGGCGCGCTGCTGCGTCTGCGTGGTCGTCTACTCTCTACGCTGGAAGTGGATGAAGCGCGCTGGCCGCTGGCCGGGATCGCCGTCTCGTCGCGCGGTATCGATGGCCGCCTGCAGGCGATCCTGAAAGCGCACGATCCCAGCTTCGGTCGCTTCACGCTGCATCTTGACGGACGCGCCAGCGATTTCTGGCCCGACGCAGGGCGCTGGAACTGGCGCTACTGGGGCGATGGGCTGATGGCGCCGCTGCATGCCAAATGGGATGTGAAGGGCACTGGCAGCTGGCACGACACCCTGATAGAACTCAGCACGCTCTCTACCGGCTTCGACCAGCTGCAATATGGCATGGTGAAAATGAATAAGCCGCGCCTGACGCTCACCGCGCCGGTGCGCTGGCAGCGTAGCCTGCAACAGCCTCTTTTCAGCGGCGGCTTTCAACTGCTGGCGGGAAAAACCGATTTAAGCAACGGCGGCTGGCTGCCGCCTTCGACGCTGGGCTTTCAGGTCAAGGGCGACGATCCCAGTAATTTCCTCTGGCGTGGGCAGCTGCGCGCTAATCAGATCGGTCCGCTGCGCGTACAGGGTCGCTGGGATGGCGAACGTCTGCGTGGCGAAGCCTGGTGGCCTTCACAGTCGCTAAAGGTTTTTCAGTCGTTGCTCAGCCCGGAGCTGAAAATGCACATAGAGTCTGGCGAGCTGCGCGCCCAGGTTGCCTTTTCCGCCGCCCGCGATCAGGGCTTCGAGGCGGGAGGGCACTGGACGGTGAAACAGGGCAGCATCCGCACGCCGGATAACGAGATCAACGGCATCGACTTCTCCCTGCCGTTTCGTCTGAAAGGCCAGCAGTGGCAGTTAGGCGTGCGTGAGCCGGTATCATTACGTATTGCCGAGGTGCAAAATCAGTTTGCGATGCAAAATATCAGCGCCGATCTTCAGGGTTACTATCCGTGGAATGAACATCAGCCGCTGAGGCTAAGCGATGTGAATATTGATCTGCTTGGCGGCCATATTAGCCTGGCCGCGCTGCGTCTGCCGCAGCATGACGCGGCGCGCGTGGTGATGCGCGACATCAACATGAGCAAGCTTATCACGGCGCTAAAACCCAAACAGATCGCCATCTCCGGCAAGGTGAATGGCGAACTGCCGCTCTGGGTAAATTCGCCACGCTGGCTGGTGGAAAAGGGCTGGGTTGCCAACAGCGGTCCGCTGACGCTGCGCATGGATAAAGATATGGTTGATGCCATCATCAGCAACAACGTTGCTGCGGGCGCGGCGATGGACTGGCTGCGCTATATGGAGATATCCCGCGCCTGGGCGACGCTCGATCTCGATACCCAGGGCAATCTCACTTTACAATCGCAGGTCAACGGCACCAGCCGTTTCAGCAACCGCGATCAATCGGTCAATCTCAACTACCGTCATCAGGAAAACCTGTTCCAGCTCTGGCGCAGCTTGCGCTATGGCGATAATTTGCAATCCTGGCTGGAGCAGAATGCCGCTCTGCCATTAAACAAGGATCCGAAACCATGAGCCTGAGAGCATTGCTGGTTATGGCAGTCTGGCTGCCGCTGGCGGGCTGCGTGCCGCGCATTGAGGTGGCGGCACCGAAAGAGCCGATTACCATCAACATGAACGTGAAAATTGACCATGAGATCCACATTAAAGCGGACAAAGATATGGATGCGTTACTGAAAAATCAGAGCGATAAGCTTTGAGGAGAGGCGGCGTGAAATTCACGGCATAAAAAAGCCGGGCAGCAGGCCCGGCAAGAAGTAGCTAAAAAATTAAATAATGATCAAGCAGCAACAATCTGTTTAATGGTTTCTTTGGCATCATTCGCTGCTTTGCTGGCCGCTTCCGGACCGTAAGCCATGCCTTCTGCAAAGACGAAATCCACGTTGGTCAAACCGAGGAAGCCCAGGAACAGTTTCAGGTAAGGGGTCAGCAGGTCAGCAGGCGTATCTTTATGAATGCCGCCGCGGCTGGTGATCACTACCACGCGTTTGCCTTTCACCAGACCTTCCGGGCCTGCTTCGGTATAGCGGAAAGTCACGCCAGCACGCGCAATCAGGTCGAAATAGTTTTTCAGCTGAGTCGGGATGTTGAAATTGTACATCGGTGCCGCCATAACCACGACGTCATGCGCCTGCAGTTCAGCGATCAGCTCGTCAGACAGCGCCAACGTTTCTTGTTGACGTGGGGTCAGCGGGGTTTCAGACGGACGCAGCGCGCCAACCAGTTCACCATCAAGCACCGGAATCGGATTCTCAGCCAGATCGCGTACGGTTACTTCGTCACCTTTTGCGCGCGCCTGCTCAACGTAGAAATCAGCCAGCTGGCTGGACTGGGAATAGCCGGCAAGGATGCTGGACTTCAGAACTAATACTTTGCTCATTCTCTTTTCCTGTCTGTAACGCGGAAGGCTTCCCGCTCAATGGGTTACACTTTAAGGGCTTTAGCGGGCAGGGGAAAGCGCAATATTTCGAGAACAATGTTCGAATTTATTGAATAAGCACCAGGGCATAACGGCGCCGGACCCGGACGAAATATGCTATGATGCGCGCAATTAACTCTTCGAATCAGCCGGTTAGTCCGGCCGACCGGCAGCAGTCGTTACGGGCTGCGCTGGCAGATAAGGTATGTCTTTATTATGTCATCACAGGTCTCATCGCCTCTTAATACGCTCTGGCCACGGTTGGATCACCTGATGCTGCGCGACCGCCAGCGATTGCAGCGTCGTCTGCAGGGGGCGGGAAAAGTCAAAAATCCCACGGCGCAGCAGGGGATCGCCGCTGAGCTGGAGCTGGAGATCGCGCAGGCGGAACAGCGCGTGGCGCAACGCGCCGCCGCCACGCCGCGCATCAGCTTCCCGGAAAACCTGCCGGTCAGCCAAAAGCAGCAGGATATTGCCGACGCCATTCGCGATCATCAGGTTGTCATCGTCGCGGGTGAAACCGGCTCGGGTAAAACCACCCAGCTGCCGAAAATCTGCCTCGCGCTGGGACGCGGGGTAAAAGGATTAATTGGCCATACCCAGCCGCGTCGTCTTGCGGCGCGCACCGTGGCGAACCGCATTGCGGATGAACTGGACACCTCGCTCGGCGGCACCATTGGCTATAAGGTGCGTTTTAACGATCAGGTCAGCGATACCACGCAGGTGAAGCTGATGACCGACGGCATTCTGCTGGCGGAAATCCAGCAGGATCGATTGCTGTTGCAGTACGACACTATCATCATCGATGAAGCGCACGAGCGCAGCCTTAACATCGATTTTCTGCTGGGCTATCTGCGTGAGCTGCTGCCGCGTCGTCCCGACCTCAAGGTGATCATTACTTCAGCGACCATCGATCCGCAGCGCTTTTCACGTCATTTCCACAATGCCCCGGTGATTGAAGTCTCTGGCCGCACTTATCCGGTTGAAGTGCGCTATCGCCCGATGGTGGAAGAGGCGGAGGATACCGACCGCGATCAGCTCCAGGCCATTTTCGATGCGGTGGATGAGCTGGGCGAGGAGAGCCGCGGCGATATCCTGATCTTCATGAGCGGCGAGCGGGAAATCCGTGACACCGCCGATGCGCTGATGAAGCGCGACCTGCCGCATACCGAAATTCTGCCGCTGTTTGCGCGCCTCTCGAACGCCGAGCAGAACCGCGTTTTCCAGGCGCACAGCGGACGGCGTATCGTGCTCGCCACCAACGTGGCGGAAACCTCACTGACGGTGCCGGGGATTAAATATGTTATCGATCCCGGCACGGCGCGCATCAGCCGCTACAGCTACCGCACCAAGGTACAGCGCCTGCCAATCGAGCCGATTTCCCAGGCGTCGGCGAACCAGCGTAAAGGACGTTGCGGACGCGTCTCAGAAGGTATTTGTATTCGCCTTTACTCTGAAGACGATTTTCTCAGCCGCCCGGCCTTTACCGATCCGGAGATTTTACGCACCAATCTCGCCTCGGTGATTTTGCAGATGACCGCCCTTGGCCTGGGCGATATTGCCGCCTTTCCCTTTGTCGAGGCGCCGGATAAGCGCAACATTCAGGACGGGGTACGCCTGCTGGAAGAGCTGGGCGCGATTACGCTCAGCGACGACAATCACTACAAACTCACCCCCTCGGGCCGTCAGCTGGCGCAGTTGCCGGTGGACCCGCGTCTGGCGCGCATGGTGCTGGAGGCGCAGAAATTCGGCTGCGTGCGCGAGGTAATGATTATTACCGCTGCGCTGTCGATTCAGGATCCGCGCGAGCGACCGGTAGAGAAGCAGCAGGCCTCCGACGAGAAGCATCGCCGCTTCGCCGATAAAGAGTCCGATTTCCTCGCCTTTGTGAACCTCTGGAACTATCTGCGCGAGCAGCAGCAGGCGCTTTCCGGCAACCAGTTCCGCCGCCAGTGTAAGAGCGATTATCTTAACTATCTGCGCGTGCGTGAATGGCAGGATATCTATACCCAGCTGCGCCAGGTAGTGCGGGAGTTAGGTCTACCGGTCAACAGCGAACCGGCGGCGTTCCGCGAGGTTCACTGCGCGCTGCTGACCGGCCTGCTGTCGCACATCGGCCAGAAAGACGCGGAGAAACAGGAGTTCACCGGCGCGCGCAATACCCGCTTCTCCATCTTCCCCGGCTCCGGCCTGTTTAAGAAACCGCCCAAGTGGACGATGGTGGCCGAACTGGTGGAGACCAGCCGCCTCTGGGGCCGCATTGCCGCGCGCATCGATCCTGAATGGATCGAGCCGCTGGCGCAGCACCTGATCAAGCGCAGCTACAGCGAACCGCACTGGGAAAAATCACAGGGCGCGGTAATGGCAACCGAGAAGGTCACGCTTTACGGCCTGCCGATTGTCGCCGCGCGCAAGGTGAATTACAGCCGCATCGATGCGGCGCTCAGCCGCGAGCTGTTTATCCGCCATGCGCTGGTGGAGGGCGACTGGCAGACGCGTCACGCCTTCTTCCGCAACAACCAGAAGCTGCGCAGCGAAGTGGAGGATCTGGAGCACAAATCTCGTCGCCGCGATATTCTGGTAGACGATGAGACGCTGTTCGCGTTTTACGATCATCGCATCGGCCACGAGGTGGTTTCCGCCCGCCATTTCGACAGCTGGTGGAAACAGGCGAGCCGGGAAAATCCGGAGCTGCTCAGCTTTGACAAACAGATGCTGATCAAACAGGGCGCAGAGAAGGTCAGCCAGCTCGACTATCCCAACTTCTGGCATCAGGGCAACCTTAAGCTGCGTTTGAGCTACCAGTTCGAGCCGGGTGCCGACGCCGATGGCGTGACGGTGCATATTCCGCTGCCGCTGCTGAACCAGGTAGAGGATCAGGGATTCGAATGGCAGATCCCCGGCGTGCGGCGTGAGCTGATTATCGCGCTGATCAAATCATTGCCGAAACCGCTACGCCGCCATCTGGTGCCTGCGCCCAACTATGCCGAAGCTTTCCTCGGACGCGTCACGGCGCTGGAGATGCCGCTGCTGGACGCCATGGAGCGCGAGTTCCGCCGTATGACCGGCGTCACCATCGAGCGCGACGCCTGGCAGTGGGAACAGGTGCCCGATCATCTGAAAATGACCTTCCGCGTGCTGGATGAGCACAACCGTAAGCTGCAGGAGGGGAAAGACCTCACGGCGCTGAAGGCGCAGCTGAAAGGCAAAGTGCAGGAGACGCTGTCGAAAGTGGCGGACGACGGGCTGGAGCAGAGCGGATTGCATATCTGGAGCTTTGGCGACCTGCCGCAAAGCTACGAGCAGAAGCGCGGTAACTATCAGGTCAAAGCCTGGCCCGCGCTGGTGGACGAAAAGGATAGCGTGGCGATTCGCCTGTTTGACAGCGAGCATGAGCAGCAAAAGATGATGTGGCGCGGACAGCGCCGTCTGCTGCTGCTGAATATTTCGTCGCCGGTGAAGTATCTGCACGAAAAGCTGCCGAACAAGGCCAAGCTCGGTCTCTATTTTAACCCTTACGGCAAGGTGCTGGAGCTGATTGACGACTGCATCGCCTGCGGCATTGATAAGCTGATGAGCGAAGCGGGCGGCCCGGCGTGGCGTGAAGAAAGCTTTGAACAGCTGCGGGAAAAAGTGCGCGCCGAGCTGAACGAGACGGTGGTGGAGATCGCCAAACAGGTTGAGCAGATTCTCACCACGGTGTTCAACATCAACAAGCGGCTGAAAGGACGCGTCGATATGACCATGGCGCTGGCACTTTCTGACATCAAAGCGCAGATGAGCGGGCTGGTTTATCGCGGCTTTGTTACCGCCAACGGCTGGAAGCGGCTGGGGGATACGCTGCGCTATTTGCAGGGCATCGAGCGGCGTCTGGAAAAACTGCCGGCCGATCCGCACAGCGATCGCGCGCGTATGCTGAAGGTGCAGGCGGTAGAGCAGGCGTGGCAGAGCTGGCGCAACAAGCTGCCGCCGCAGCGTCAGGATGATGAAGAGGTGCAGGCGATTCGCTGGATGCTGGAGGAGCTGCGCATCAGCTATTTCGCCCAGCAGCTGGGTACGCCTTATCCCATTTCCGATAAGCGTATTTTGCAGGCGATGGAGCAGGTCGCGGCATAACAAAAAGGCAGCCATCGCAGGCTGCCTTTTTTACATCCTCTCTCTTGTCAGAGCGCCAGATCTTCCAGTTTGTTGCGGAAAGAGGTTACGGCAATGGCACGGTTATCCGCCAGATAACGATCTTTGGCCGCTGGCGCGGAGCTTTGCACCGCAATCAGCCGCCAGCCATTGTCGCTTTGCAACAGCAGCGGCGAACCGCTGTCGCCAGGCAGCGTATCGCACTGATGCGACAGCACCGCACGCTGTGCCCAGCCAGTCACCAGACAGTCACTGTGCGAATAGAGCGTGTCGAGATGATCTTCCGGGTAACCCGCCTGGGTGACCTTGCGTCCGCTTGCTTTCAGCGCCGCGGTCAGATCGCCGCGCGAGCCGTCAAAAAGCGGGATCGGCGTGATCCCTGAAGGGGGGTTATGCAGGATCACCAGACCATAATCGAAGGGCGCGGCATCGGAAGGCACAATCCAGCCTTCACCATCAGCCTTGAGTTTACCGACCAGCGCCGGCTCGACGCGCGCGTCGATATCATGAATTTCATAGCGCCAGCCTTTGCTGCCAGCCATAAAACGCAGGGCGACCGGCTTGTCGAAGTTTCCGGGCGGCGTCAGCAGGCAGTGTCCGGCGGTAAGCGCCAGATGCGCCGAGATAAGGGTAGCGGTACAGAGATTGCCGCTTTCCGTTTCCAACTGGCCAATGGCGTCCCAGGGCGCGGCAGTCACGTCAGAGATGGCCTGGCGGTGATCCTTACCAAAGAATAGCGTCTTGATCTCGTCGGGATTGGGCGCCTCATCATCATCATCAGCATGGACGGCAGCAGTGAAACTGAATAAACCAACAAATAACAAGATAGCCAGGCGCATAGTTCTCTCAGTAGCGAGAATAAATAGAAGTTGTCGTCATCACGCTTGAGCAATAACTATAGTCGGTGAGCGGTAAAAAAGGGAGATTTATTGGAATAATCAGCACGCTACAACGACTAAACAAAAAAGCAAACCGCAACGATGCCGCAAATGATCATCACAAGAAGGATTATTTCGAAGCGATAGCGACGCACCATTCTTCGCGACTCCAGTAAACAAACACCCGGCAGAACCGGGTGTATTTATTCAGTAAGGCATAATCAGGCGCGCGGGCGAGCCTTATTTGGCGGCAGGCTTAACCACTTTTTTGTGGTGTTTTTTTGCTGCCTGGGCTTTCTGAGTTGCAGCCGGTTTGGTTACTTTTTTGTGGTGCTTTTTAGCAGCCTGGGCTTTCTGAGCCGCAGCCGGTTTGGTGGCTTTTTTGTGGTGCTTTTTAGCGGCCTGAGCTTTCTGCGCAGCCGGTTTTTTAGCGGTTTTTTTCACATGCTTTTTAGCAGCCTGCGCTTTCTGAGCGGCAGCTTTCTTGTGTTTATGCATGGTTTTGTGCGTAGCTTTAGCCGGTGCTGCGGTAGTGGTGGTCGCGGTGGTTGCCGGAGCCGCAGTCGTTTCAGCTGCGAAAGCGACGGAAGAGAGACCCATAGCAGCGGCGATCACCAGTGCAAATAATTTTTTCATTGCAAATTCCTCGGACTATTTTCATGTATTAGCCCACTGCGGGGCCGGTGAAAGCACTATAGGGAAAACAGCGTTCGCTTTCCGTCAGTGTTTGGTATCGGCGTGTAACGGATTGTACAAGGAGGCGGGAAGAGGAATAACGGCGGCGAAAATCGCCGCCGTGAGGCGAATCAATCGGCCAGGTAACGTTGCTCCAGATGCTGGCGGAACCACTGCGGATTCAGGGCTTCGCCGGTGGCATGTTGGAAAAGCTGATCGGTTGAGAAGCGGCTGCCGTGCTGCCAGATATTTTGCTGCATCCAGTCAAACGCAGGCTGCAAATCGCCCTGCAGGATCTGCTGATTGATTTGAGGCAGAGCGCGTTTCAGCGACTGAAACAGCTGCGCGGCATACATCGCGCCCAGGGTATAGGTGGGAAAATAGCCGAATGCGCCATCGGTCCAGTGAATATCCTGCATACAGCCGTCACGGTAGTTGCCGCGCGTATCCAGTCCGAGGTAGCCCTGCATTTTCTCATCCCACAGCGCAGGAATATCCTCTACATCGATCTCGCCCTCAATCAACAGGCGTTCAATTTCATAACGCAGCATCACATGCGCAGGATAGCTCACCTCATCGGCATCAACGCGAATTAACCCCGGCTTCACGCGCTGCGTCAAACGAATAAAATTGTCGCTCTGCAGGGCGGGCTGATCGCCCATCTCCGCTGTCACCTGCGGCAGGATGTGCTGCAAAAATTCGCGGCTGCGTCCCAGCTGCATCTCCATAAACAGGCTTTGCGATTCGTGTACCGCAACCGAGCGCGCCTGCGCGACCGGCTGGCCTGCCCATTGCTGAGGCAGATTCTGCTCATAGCGCGCGTGCCCGGTTTCGTGGATAACACCCATCATAGCGCTGAGGAATTCGTTCTGGTTATAGCGCGTGGTGATGCGCACATCTTCCGGTACGCCGCCGCAGAAGGGATGTGCGCTGATGTCCAGCCGACCATGGTTGAAATCAAACCCCAGCAGCTTCATCAGGCTTAAGCCCAGCTGGCGCTGCGACTCTACGGCAAAGGGGCCGACCGGCGACGATAACGGCTGTCCGGCCTGTTTTGTCACCACCTTTTGCAGCAGCTCCGGCAGCCAGCTCTTCAGATCGCCGAAAATGCTGTCCAGCCGGGCGCTGGTCATGCCCGGCTCATAGAGATCCAGCAGCGCGTCGTAACGCGAGCTGCCGCTTGCCTCGGCCCGCAGACGCGCCTCTTCGCGGCTCAGCGCCACCACCTCTTTTAAATTAGTGGCGAAACCCTGCCAGTCATTGGCCGGACGCTGCTGACGCCAGGCATGCTCGCAGCGCGATCCGGCAATCGACTTCGCCTCTACCAGCGAGGCGGGCAGCAGTGACGCCTGCTGCCAGGCGCGGCGCATTTCGAACAGGTTGGCCTGCTCCACATCGTTTAACGACTCCTGCTCCGCCGCCGCGATCAGCGTGCCGACACGCTTGTCGGTCAGAATCTCATGCTGCAACACGCTGAGTTCGGCGAGGGCTTCGCCGCGTGCGCGGCTGCCGCCAGCGGGCATCATGGTCTGCATATCCCACCCGGCGATGGCGGAGAGATGACCAAAACGGGAGAGTCGTAAAAAAGTAGCGCTAAGCTGTTGATAAGCTGAGGTCACGCGTGGCTCCTTGTTGATATGTTAACGCGACGGGATCTCCCGCAAGGGTAAATCAACCGGCCAGCAAAAGCGAACGCTGGCACCGCCCAGCGGGCTGCTTTCTATCGAGACCTGGCCGCGCAGCGCCAGAGCGATAGAGTGGACAATCGCCAGGCCGAGGCCGCAGCCGCCGGTCGCGCGATCGCGGCTCGGGTCGAGGCGCACAAAGGGTTCGAATACGCGCTCACGCTCCTCCGCAGGGATACCCGGTCCGTCATCTTCCACCTGCAAACAGCCCAGCGTGCCGTCAAACCACAGGCTGATACGCAGCCGCTGTTGGGCATAACGCAACGCGTTATTCGCCAGATTGTCCAGCACGCGCTCCATCAGTCGGTGATCGGCGAAACCGTGGTTTTCCCGCTGCGGAATATCCAGCGTGATATCCGCCTGTGGATTCAGGGCACGCAAATCCTCGATGCGTTCGCGCAGCCAGCTGGCGAGATCGACCTGTTGCAGGTTCAGATCGACGCGCGGCCGGTCCAGCCGGGCGTAGGTGAGTAATTCTTCAATCAGGCTCTCCAGCTGACCGATATCCCGATTGAGCGCCATCGACTCGCTTTCGCTCAGGTTATCGCTCATCTCCAGCCGGTAGCGCAGCCTGACCAGCGGCGTGCGTAATTCATGCGCGATGCCGTCGATCAGCTGCTTTTTGCTGGCGACCAGGGTGTTGATGTTGTCCGCCATCTGGTTAAAGGCGACGCCGAGGCGGAACAGGCTGGAGGTGCTGTCGAAATGGGTACGCACGTCCAGCTCACCACGGCCGAAGCGCTGCGCGGCTTTCTCCAGACGCAGCATCTCTTTCCAGTGCGGACGCATCCAGATAAACACCGGCAGCGCCAGTGACATGCCGATAAAAGCGAGCAGGGCGATGTCCAGCAGGCGCATCTGATGCAGATAAAACAGATAAGGGATCGGTCCTACGGAGAGCACATAGTGGCTGCGCG
Organism: Pantoea osteomyelitidis; assembly: GCF_044342975.1. NCBI lineage: Bacteria > Pseudomonadati > Pseudomonadota > Gammaproteobacteria > Enterobacterales > Erwiniaceae > Pantoea > Pantoea osteomyelitidis. Next base: position 1,130,437 of record NZ_JBGFSN010000004.1, on the reverse strand, counting down.
GAATGTGCTGCAAAAAGGTGTACTTATCGTCCAGCGCCACAATTCCGCCCGCGCGCAGGCGGCGCATGTCATTCTCATCAAGCTGATATTTGCTCATCGGCTCGATTTGCAGATCGAAGGAGAGATCGAGATCCAGGCTTTTAATGGTTTTGTTCCAGTCGCGCGGCGGGATCTCGCGCAATTCGCTGCGCATCAGAAACAGCGAGCTGGCCATCAGATCGTTCATCGACTGGCGACCGGCACGTTCGGCGGTAAATTTGTACACCAGGCCGACCAGCAGCGTCATCACCAGAAAACAGACAAACAGCAACAGATAAAACTGGATAAAGAGCTTTCTCATGCTGAGCGGGTTTCCCAAGCCTGTGGCGCAAACAGATAGCCTTTATTGCGAATGGTTTTGATGCGAAAAGGCTCGGTAGCGCTGTCGTGCAGCTTCTTACGCAGGCGTGAGATCGCCACGTCAATACTGCGGTCAAGGCCGTCATAGCTGACGCCGCGCAGGTTTTTCAACAGCGCGTCGCGATTCAGAATCTGCCCGGCGTGGGTCGCCAGCTCCCACAGCAGATCGAAATCCGCCGTGGAAAGGGCGATCTGCTCGTCAAACAGCGTGACCTGGCGATTTAAGGTATCAATAGTGAGCGAGCCGAAACGCAATACCTTTTGCGAGCTTTGCGCTGGCAGGATTTCCTCGCTCTGTCCCAGCTGCGCCTGACGTAAATGCAGACGCAGGCGCGCCAGCAACACGGCTGGCGGCGTGGTTTTCAAAATATAATCGTTGGCGCCCATCTCCAGCGCCAGAATATGGTTCATGTCGCTATCGAGCGAGGTAAGCAGCACAATCGGGCCGTGCCAGCTGGCGCGTAAATCGCGACACAGCGTCATGCCATCTTTGCCCGGCAACATGATATCCAGCATCACCAGGTCAGGTTTGACGGCGGCAATCACGGCTTCGGCGCGATCGCCGCGGGTTTCAACCATCACCTCAATATCGTGACGTCCGAGATAAGCGGCGATCAGTTCGCCTACTTCCGGCTCATCTTCCACAAAAACAATTCTGTTCATAATTCACTACGACAGTTAAGCGTGGTCAGCAGCATAACTTTTCCTGCACTTTAGCTCTATGCCACCGCACTAAATATCCGTGCGTTACTGGTATCCATACTGCAAAATGTGCCATCATTACATCTGCGCCTTTGCGCAAGATTCGGAATCGTATTGGTAAACAGGGGGAGAATGAGGGTGTCTGATAAAGAGCTGGCTTCAGCCATATACAGTGACCGCATCTGCTTCAATTACAGTGATTTTCTTTCCGCATCTTGCAAAAAACGCTGGAGCTTTGTTGACGCCATTTACGGCGTGATGCCGATTTTCGGCATGGTAACGCGTAAATCCGCCCATAGTGTACAGGCCAGTGATGAGCACCTGAAAGAATTAGCATTGCAAATCATTTCAACGCAGGTAAGTGATGAGATCAATATTGCGCGTCTCATTACGCTGGCGGAACAGCAGCACATCGGCCGCTTCGACATTCAGTTACCTTATCCCTTATCAGAACAGCAGCTTGAAGCGATTCATAACGAATACCACAAGCCGCTGAACCTGTCACAGCAGGACGACCTGCTGTGTATCATTATTCCCGGCGTCGCTCATTAAGCCGTCAACTGCCAGAGCGCCGGCAGCGATCCCGCTATCAACAAAACGATCGCTACCCGTTCCAGATGTGACAACGTAACGTCAGCGCGACCGCCGCGTCGTGCGTAGAGAAACAGCAGCACGCCTGGCGCATACAACACTATCGAAAGCAGCAAATGCAGCGGGCCTGAGGCGTAAAGCAGCCAGAGGCCATAGACGCTGGCAACGATCCCGGTCAGCATCGCCAGCGGTTTGTTCTGCCCGCGCACCACTTTTATCAAATAGAGACCCACCAGCAGATAGGGCACCAGAATCATCTCAGAGGCGATGGTAAGCAGCGTGTTGTAGTCCGCATGGGTCAGAGCAATCAGAATCAGGCACACCTGCACGCTGCCATTGGTCAGCCAGAGCGACGCGGCGGGCGCGTTACGCTGGTTTTGCCGGGCAATGCTGCGTGGAAAGGCGCCCTGCTGCGCGGCGAGGAAAGGAACTTCCGCCGCCATGATGGTCCAGCTAAGATAGGCGCCGCAAACCGAAACAATCAGACCAAGAGCGATAACCGCATCGCCCCAGTGACCCATAAGGCGCGTCATCAGCCCCGCCATGGAGGGGTTGCGCATCTCTGCCAGTTCGGCACGCGGCACAATGCCCAGCGAAAGCAGGGTCACCAGCAGGTAGACCGTCAGCGCCGCCAGCACCGCCAGCAGCGTGGCGCGGCCCACATCTTTTTTCTGACGCGCCCGCGCGGAGACCACCACCGCGCCTTCCACGCCGATAAACACCCACAGGGTGATCAGCATCGTCTGCTTCACCTGTTCCCAGAGCGGCACGCCGAGCGTCAGGCCGCTGAAGTCGAAGCGGAAACGATCCAGATTAAAAGCGGCCACCGCCAGCACAATAAACAGCACCAGCGGAACCAGCTTGCCCAGGGTGGCGAGCATGTTGATCGCGGCAGCGGTCTGCACGCCGCGCAGCACCAGCCAGTGCACCAGCCAGAGCAGAACGGAAGCGCCGAGCATCGCCTGCCAGGTATTGCCATCGCCGAACACCACATGATCGGGCGTATCGGTAAAAAAGCTCAACGCTGAAAAGACGATCACCAGATAAGAGACGTTAGCGATGACGGCGCAGAGCCAGTAACCCCAGGCGGAGCAGAATCCCATCAGCTCGCCGAAACCCGCGCGCGCATAGGTAAAGATGCCGCCATCGAGCTCAGGTTTCAGACGTGTCAGCAGCAGCATCGCCAGTGAGAGAAACAGGATACCCACCCCGGTAATCAACCAGCCAACCAACAGCGCTGCCGGGCCAGCCACCGCCGCCATGTTTTGCGGCAAGCTGAACACGCCTGCGCCCAGCATCGAACTGAGTACCAGTGCGGTCAGCGCACTGAGGCCTAATTTTTTCTCCAAAACGCCATCCTCTAACAGCATAACTTGCTGGTTAATTTTCTGACCGTCGAATTTTAGCGCGATTGTTCGTGTTAAATTAAACGGAATGCCCTGAAAACAGGCGGCAGATTTTACGGAGTGAGGCGCAGGATGGCAATGCGTGACTATGCAAAAGCAGGCAGGAATTATGCAAAAACGAGGGCGACGGGCGCCGCCCTCTGGCAACTTATTTGAACAGATCCGCAGTAACCGTCAGGTTGCCGCCGCTCTGGTTCTGCCACTGACGCGTGACGTGGTAGAACTTCGCGCCTTTCGTCGCAGCGCGTTTCGCCACTTCTTCAGAGATTTCCGTCGGCGTCCCGAAGTGACCGGTAAAGGTCACGGTATCAAACGGTTGCATCTGCGCGGCGGTGATGGCGTTTACTTCCTGCACCGACTGACCGTTCGGCAGCGTGACAGTGTAACGTTGTCCGGTAGAAGATTGCGTTTCGAAGAAACGACCCACATTGCTGCTCGGCGTTTCTGATGAGGCGACGCCGGGGATCTCTACCTGCTTCGCGGCAGCGCCGCCCGTAGCCAGCGCCGCTTTGCCTGCTTCAGAGTTGGCCGGAATGGCGTTCGGGCTCTGCACCTTGCGCTCTTTAGCGTCAGCTTTATATACATAGGCGGTCACGTACTGATTGCCGCCGTTGTTGGCGTCAATCTGACGCACAATAAAGAAAGAGGCCGCGCCTTTCTCCTTCGCCGCTTTGGATATCGCTTCATTCACATCAGGCTGACTGGCAAAAAAGCCGCTGACCGATACCGTATCGAAAGGCTCCAGGCGATAGGCTTCCGCTTTTGGCAGCTCTTTTACGCCGTTAAAGCTGCGTAGGGTCGTATCCGGCACCGCTTTCGGCGCATCTTCATGATAAAGATCGGCCGTGACGCGCCAGTTGCCGCTGTTGCCGTTACTGTCATTGATACCCTGAATATAGTAAGCCGCTGCGCCCAGCTCGTCCGCGCGCTTAGAGACGGCATCTGCTGCATCGCCGATAGCATTGAAGCGACCGGTAATATTAATACGTTCGAATGGCTTCAACGCGGCCGCTTTTTCCGGCGTCAGCTCCTGAGCAGCAAACGCGTTCGCCGTCAGCAGGGATAACAAGGCAGACGCCAGAATGGTGATCTTCAGCTTCATAAAAATAATCCTTCGCCTTACGCAAAAATGAGAACGAAAACGTGCTGGACTCTTGATGTATAACAGATTAGCCGCTGATTATTGCATGTAATAATGATGCTGTCTCAGGCAATTTCTGCGACATAAATCGGCAAGTTGACCAACAAAATAATCTTTTCGTCATACCAGCCTGTTATGGCTTTTTTTTGTTCCGGTTACCACTTTTGCTGGTAACGCTTAACGGCTATCCCGTTAAAGTATTGTTAAATAAAAGTTTTTAGGAATAGTTAATTCGTCGTGACACGATTTTGCCCGGAACATTATTTGTTATTGCGACGAAAATGCAGTGTCAAATAGGGGCATTTATCTTTTTTGCCTGAATAATTGTGTGAATGTCATAAGTGAGAGTTATCGCTGTGGATCGGTAATCTTATTTTCAGTAGGTTATAAACACTTTGATACATGTGCATTTCGTTCATAAGCACGTGAAACAGTGTTTCACATGCGGCATCGTTATGCGGGTTACAGGCCATCATCATTAACCGATGAAAGGGAAGAGTATGTTAATTGGGGTACCCAAAGAGCGGTTGTCCAATGAATCTCGCGTGGCGGCAACGCCGAAAACCGTCGAGCAGCTGATAAAGCTGGGATTCAGTGTGACCGTTGAACATGGTGCGGGCAAGCTTGCCAGCTTTGACGACGACAGCTACGTGGCGGCAGGCGCCACGCTCAGCGACACGCAGGAGGTCTGGCATTCAGATATCGTGCTGAAGGTCAATGCGCCTGATGATGAAGAGATTCTGCTGACGCGCGCCGACAGCACGCTGGTCTGTTTTATCTGGCCTGCGCAAAACCCGGCGCTGCTGGAGAAACTGGCGGCGCGCAATATCAACGTGATGGCGATGGATGCCGTGCCGCGCATCTCCCGCGCTCAGTCACTGGATGCACTGAGTTCGATGGCCAACATCGCGGGTTACCGCGCCATTGTGGAAGCGGCGCATGAGTTTGGCCGTTTCTTCACTGGCCAAATCACCGCCGCAGGAAAAGTGCCGCCGGCGAAAGTGATGGTGATCGGCGCTGGCGTGGCCGGTCTGGCCGCCATCGGCGCGGCTGGCAGTCTGGGGGCGATCGTTCGCGCCTTTGACACCCGTCCGGAAGTAAAAGAGCAGGTGCAAAGCATGGGGGCGGAGTTCCTCGAGCTGGACTTTGAAGAGGAAGCGGGCAGCGGCGACGGCTACGCCAAAGTCATGTCGGAAGCCTTTATCAAGGCCGAGATGGCGCTGTTTGCCGCGCAGGCCAAAGAGGTGGACATTATCGTCACCACGGCGCTGATACCGGGCAAACCCGCCCCGAAACTGATCACCGCTGAGATGGTTGCCAGTATGAAGCCGGGCAGCGTGATTGTGGACCTGGCGGCACAGACCGGCGGGAACTGTGAGCTGACCGTAGCTGACCAGATCACCCTGACGGACAACGGCGTGAAGATCATCGGCTATACCGATCTGCCGAGCCGCCTGCCGACGCAATCTTCTCAGCTCTACGGCACCAACCTGGTGAACCTGCTGAAGCTGCTGTGTAAAGAGAAGAACGGCGAAATCGCCATCGACTTTGACGATGTGGTGATCCGTGGCGTCACGGTGATTCGTCAGGGCGACGTTACCTGGCCGGCACCGCCGATTCAGGTTTCCGCTGCGCCAAAAGCGGCTCAGCCCGCCGCACAGCCGATCAATAAAACCACTGAAAAACCCGCAAAGCCGTGGCGCAAATACCTGCTGCTGGCGTTAGCCATCGTGCTGTTTGCCTGCCTGGCGAACGTGGCGCCGAGCGAGTTTTTGTCTCACTTTACCGTGTTTGCGCTCGCCTGCGTGGTGGGTTACTACGTGGTCTGGAATGTCAGCCATGCGCTGCATACGCCTTTGATGTCCGTCACCAATGCCATTTCCGGCATTATCGTGGTAGGCGCAGTGCTGCAAATGGGACACGGCGGCTGGGTGACCTTCCTCGCGTTTGTTGCCGTACTGATTGCCAGCATCAATATCTTCGGTGGCTTCACCGTGACGCAGCGTATGCTGAAAATGTTTCGTAAGAATTAAGGGGTAGCAACATGTCTGGCGGATTAGTGACTGCAGCATACATTGTTGCCGCGATTCTGTTTATTTTCAGCCTTGCCGGTCTCTCAAAGCATGAGACCTCAAAGCAGGGCAATATTTTTGGCATGAGCGGCATGGCGATCGCGCTGCTGGCCACCATCTTCGGTCCTGATTCCGGCCACGTCGCCTGGATTCTGCTGGCGATGGTGATTGGCGGTGCAATCGGCGTACAGCTGGCGAAGCGGGTCGAAATGACCGAAATGCCGGAGCTGGTTGCCATTTTGCACAGCTTTGTCGGCCTCGCCGCGGTGCTGGTGGGCTACAACAGCTACATCGATCACGCGCCGGGCCTTGCGGCGGTGCTGGAAAATATCCATCTTTCCGAAGTCTTTATCGGCATTTTTATCGGCGCGGTGACCTTTACCGGCTCGATTGTGGCTTTTGGCAAACTGCGCGGCAAAATCTCGTCAAAACCGCTGATGCTGCCGCATCGCCATAAGCTTAATCTGTTGGCGCTGGTGGTCTCCTTCCTGCTGCTGATGTGGTTTGTTCAGACCCACAGCAGCGGCGCGCAGGTCTTCGCGCTGTTGCTGATGACGGTGATTGCGCTGGCGTTTGGCTGGCATCTGGTGGCGTCAATTGGCGGGGCGGATATGCCGGTGGTGGTATCGATGCTCAACTCCTATTCCGGCTGGGCGGCGGCGGCGGCGGGCTTTATGCTCAGCAACGACCTGCTGATCGTTACCGGCGCGCTGGTAGGCTCGTCCGGTGCGATTCTCTCTTATATTATGTGTAAGGCGATGAACCGCTCCTTTATCAGCGTGATTGCTGGCGGCTTCGGCACCGACAGCAGCGGCGGCGGCGACAGTGAACAAGCGGGCGAACACCGTGAAATCACGGCGGAAGAGACGGCTGAGCTGCTGAAAGCCTCCTCATCGGTGGTAATCACCCCGGGTTATGGCATGGCGGTGGCACAGGCGCAATATCCGGTGGCGGAGATCACAGAAAAGCTGCGCGCGCGCGGCATCAAGGTGCGCTTCGGCATCCATCCGGTTGCCGGACGTCTGCCGGGGCACATGAACGTGCTGCTGGCGGAAGCGAAGGTGCCATACGACGTGGTGCTGGAGATGGATGAGATCAACGATGATTTCAGCGATACCGATACGGTGTTGGTGATTGGCGCCAACGACACCGTTAACCCGGCGGCGCAGGAAGATCCGCGCAGCCCGATTGCCGGAATGCCGGTGCTGGAAGTCTGGAAAGCGCAGAACGTGATTGTCTTTAAACGTTCAATGAATACCGGCTATGCCGGAGTACAGAACCCGCTGTTCTTTAAGGAAAATACCCATATGCTGTTTGGCGATGCCAAAGCCAGCGTAGAGGGAATTCTGAAAGCGCTGTAAAGGATAAGGGGCGAATGATTCGCCCCTTTTTCTTTGCTGACAAATTTAGTCGTCCTCTTCCTCATCTTCCTCCTCCTCCAGCTCGATCGGCGATTTGAAATCGTCCGGCTTAATCGCCAGCAGATCGCAGCGCAGATGATCGATCACCTGTTCGGCGGTATTGCCGAGGAAGGCCGCCGAGATACCGGTACGGCCAATGGTGCCCAGCACCACCACGCCAGCCTCGAGATGGGCGGCCAGCTCCGGGATCACTTCTTCCGGCAGGCCTTTCGAGACATGGGTAAACTCTTCTCGAATACCAAACTTCTGCCGCAGCGCCTTCATCGCCACCAGGTGCTGGCCGCGAATGGCATCGTTGTAAACGCTGGGATCGAAATCGGGCAGTTCAATGGCGATATTAATAGGCGTAATCGGGTAAGCACCGACCAGATGGACCTCGGTATGGTTGACCATCTCCGCCAGCAGGGCGGTTTCCCGGATCAGCTTCTGGTTCAGCGCGTCGTGATGCGGCTCCTCGCTGGCGAGATTTACTGCCACCACCGCTTTGCCGCCTTCTGGCCAGGGCTGATCTTTCACCATCCAGACCGGACAGGGACATTTACGCAGCAGATGCCAGTCGGTAGGAGTAAAAATCACTGCCTCCAGCCGGTCATGCTGATGCGCCATTTTCAGCACCAAATCGTGCTGGTGATTCAGCACTTCCTGGATAATCGCCTCATAGGGCCGGTTATGCCAGATGACTTTGATGTCGATTTCCACGCCTGACTCCAGGTAGGCGTGCGCCTGTTCTCTGATCCATTCGGTGCGCTGGCTGATGACGCCCTTACGCATGGTGGTGCGCTCATCGGGAGAAAGCAGGGTAGTCATCTCATAAGAGAAGTCATAGATCGGCAGGAAAGCTTTAATTTTGCCGCCAATGCGTTGATTAAGATAAACCGCTCGTCGTAGCGCGGGTTGGTCATCCTGCTGCGGATCGATGGCGACCAGGATATTTTGGTAACGGGACATAGGAATTTCTCCTTAAACCAAAGCGAGTCTGGTTTAAAGATAGCCTAAGTCATCGGCAGGAAAAAGGGAAAAAGTTCTAGCCGGATCAATAAAATAACTTTTACTGACCCGGCTTAGTATCAGGCAGCTTGATGGCTCTGTCCGGCCAGTTCGGCCAGCAACGCATGATTTTCAATAGTGATATATTTCCCTTTCACCGCCAGCATGCCGTTTTTCTGAAAACGCCCAAGCAGACGACTAATGGTTTCCACCGTCAGGCCGAGGTAGTTGCCGATGTCGCCGCGCGTCATGGTAAGACGAAATTCACGCTGGGAAAAGCCGCGCTGGCCGAAACGGCGCGCCAGGTTCCAGATAAAGGCGGCCAGACGCTCTTCTGCATTTTTCTTCGACAGCAGCAGGATCATCTCCTGGTCGCCTTTGATCTCACCGCTCATCAGCCGCATCATCTGCTGGCGCAGCGCCGGCATTTTACCGGAGAGATCATCCAGGGTTTCGAAAGGAATTTCACACACCATGGCGGTCTCCAGCGCCTGGGCAAAGCTGGGATGATTGCCGCTGACGATGGCGTCGAAACCGATCAAATCACCGGCAAGGTTGAATCCGGTAATCTGCTCATCGCCCTGTTCGGTGATGGTGTAACTCTTAATGGTCCCGGAGCGGATGGCATAAAGGGACTTCAGCTCATCGCCCGCTTTAAACAGCGTCTGGCCTTTCTGGATCGGCTTTTTGCGTTCAATGATATTGTCCAGTTGATCCAGCTCATGTTCATTCAATGTAAAAGGAATACAGAGCTGACTGATGCTGCAATCCTGACAGTGAATAGCACAACCGCCAGACTGTATGCGACGAATATTGCGTTTTTCCGGGATCATAATAGTGACTCGACAATTATTGACTGGGGTCAATTTTAACATTTTTGACGCTGAATGGAACTCATCCGAGCAGTAACCGGCATACAAAAAGCAGGGATACTCATAAATAAGCCCTTTTTTGTTAAGACAAACTCTTATGCGTGCAAAATTTCGCCGAAAATATCGTGCTGGCAAGAAAACGTTCCGGGAAGGGGACAAGCCTTACTCACTGTGCCGACTCAACTTTCTCTGCGGCTATCAGCCTGCCGGGCAAATAAAGAAGACCTGTTAATGCTGGCAAAACAGAATTGAGAGGTTACGCTTAAGCAAGCTTTTGTTAAAATTTGCCTGCCTGAGGCGCATGTCGCGTCCGGGCGGGAATCTGGCGTGAGAAATTACCATGAACCTTGATGATAAAGATCTTTTTCGAGACGCCATGGACGATGTCACCCCCCTGAAAGATTGTGCCAACATTCACTGGCTGAAATCACCTTCAACTAAAGCGCCCCGACAACCTGAACGGCAGGATGAGCTGGATAATCCTCTGACGCTTGGCTACCTCGATATTATTCCGCTGGCGATGCCGCTGGAGTATAAGGCGGATGGCATTCAACAAGGCGTGCTCGACAAGTTGCGCCAGGGCAAATATCCGCTCGATGCCAGCCTCAACCTGCTGCGTCAGCCGGTAGAAACCTGTCGTCAGGCGTTGTTTAACTTCATGCAGCAGGCGCGCAAAGACAGCATGCGTAATTTGCTGATTATTCATGGTAAAGGGCGGGGTGACGAGTCCCATGCCAATATCGTACGCAGCTATCTGGCGCGCTGGCTACAGCAGTTTGATGATGTCCAGACCTACTGCGTCGCACAGAAACAGCACGGCGGCACAGGCGCGCTCTACGTCGGCATGCGAAAAACCGCCAAGGCGCGGCTCGACAACCGCGAGCGGCACGCCAAACGCAGCCGCTAGCTGTGACACTTACGGATGGTCGCCATCAGGATCTCTGCGCTCAGACAGAGGGTGTCGCCGGTACGGGTAATGATCCCCACCGGTTCGCCAGGGCCGGATGAGTTAAGCGGCAGGGCGCAGAGCGCGTTATGGGCTAAATCCTCCTTGATCGCGCCCGAAGGGACAAACCAGACGTAGTCATAGCGCAAGGCCAGCTGACGCGCCAGCGAGGTCGATGAGGTCTCCACACAGTGCGTCGGCAGGCTGCAACCCTGTTCATCCAGCATCTGCTGCGCGATACGGCGCGGCGCCGTGCCTTCCGGTGAAATCACTACCGGCCACTGCATGGCGCGGGAAAGCGTGACGTTGTCACTCATGAGGGGATGTTCCGGTCGTACTACCAGCTTCAGCGATTCCAGAAACAGCAGCTCGTAAATCAGTCCCGTCATCATTTCGCTATCGGCCATACGACCGATACCAATATCAAACTCGCCCGCCCGAAGCCCGGCAAGCAGCACATTGTTGTGCAGCGTGGCGACCTGAACGGTGGTGTTCGGCTGCTGCTTATGAAAGCGATCGAGGATTTGCGGCAACATCCCCATTGCCGCGGTAGTGAGCGCGCCAAGGCGAATCACCACCGGACGGTCGCTGACCGGCGCGTTAAAACTCTGACCCGCATGGTTTAGCGCATCAAGTACCTTCACGGCATGAGTAAGAAAATGCTCGCCCATGGTGGTCAGCTGAGCGCCGAGCCGTCCGCGCTCAAACAGGCGTACTCCTGTGAGTTCTTCGAGTTCGTTTAAGGTTTTCGACAGGGCAGGCTGGCTCAGGCTAAGCGTTTCTGCCGCACGGCCCAGCGTACCCTGCTGAGCCACGGCGACGAAAGTATGTAAATGGCGCAAGCGAATGCGCTGATTGAAGATAATATTCTTGTCCATGACTCAAACTTAGTGAGAATGTGAGGAGACAATCAACCGGCAAACGCTGATTCTGTTAACTTTGCTGCAAATTTATATTAACAATATTGCCGTTTAATCGTCGGGGAAAGATAACTGAATGTATTTACTAAAATATTTCCCGCGCCCCTCGCCTCCATCCTAATCGGCTTCCGAAATATCAAACACTTATATCGCAATAAATTGAATAATTCTCACTATCATCTAAAATCCCACGCCATTTTGTTAACGATGAGCTATCATAGCTGCCGTTTTTTTTACCAAAACTGATGGCTGATGCCTGAATGCAAAAGCAAGGAGTTCCCCCAGTGAGCAGCGTCGAGGCGGTGGATGTTCGCCAGTTAATTAATCAGTGTGCGCTGAGCCGGTGGCAGAAAAAATTGATTGCGCTCTGCTTTATCGTCGTCGCGCTCGACGGTATGGATATCGCGCTGATGGGCTTTATCGCGCCGTCGCTAAAGGCCGCCTGGGGCGTCAGTAATCATCAGTTGGGCGTTGTGATCAGCGCTGCGCTTATCGGGCTGGCGCTGGGCGCCATGGTGGCGGGGCCGCTTGCCGATCGATACGGTCGCAGGTTATTGATTATCCTCAGCGTTTTCTTCTTTGGCCTCTGGACGCTGGCCACCGCGCTGGCGCAAAACGTTGAGCAGATGATGCTGTTCCGCTTTTTAACCGGGCTGGGACTTGGCGCGGCGATGCCGAATGTCGGCACTCTGGTGGCTGAGTATGCGCCGGAACGGCGGCGCTCCTTTATTATCACCGTGGTGTTTTGCGGTTTTACCTTCGGGGCAGCGAGCGGCGGTTTCGCCGCCTCCTGGCTGCTGCCGCGCTATAACTGGCATGCGGTGATGGTGCTGGGCGGCGTCCTGCCGCTGCTGGTGCTGCCGTTTCTGCTGCGCGGCCTGCCGGAGTCGGTTCGATTTCTGGTGAGTCGACGTGCTTCCGCCGCGCGCATTCATGCCATTCTGGAGCGTATGCTGCCCGGTGCCACCCGACCGGATACCCGCTTTCTTTTTGCCGATGTTGCGCCGGGCGGCGGCGGCGCAGTGAGCACCGTGCTGTCATGCCACTATCTGTTCGGCAGCCTGATGCTGTGGGGCGGCTATTTTATGGGGCTATTCCTGGTTTATCTGATCGGCAGCTGGCTGCCTTCGCTGATCAGCACGCTGGGCATGTCGGTCACGGAGGCCGCCATCATTACCGCCATGTATCAGGCGGGCGGCACGCTTGGCTCGCTGTTTGCCGGCTGGCTGATGGATCGCTTCGACGCCAACCGCGCACTGGCGCTTATCTACTTTTGCGGCGGTATCGCCATTATTACGTTGGGATTTTCTCCGGCGCATGTAGGCATTATGAGCAGCGTCGCCTTTTGCAGCGGCTTCTGTTTCAACGGCGCCAATACCGGCATGAATGCGCTTTCCGCCAGCTATTACCCCACGCATGCACGGGCAACCGGCTCAAGCTGGATGCATGGGGTCGGGCGCGTTGGAGCGATCCTCAGCGCCTTCGTCGGCGCTGAAATGCTTTCCCTTGGCTGGTCGTTCAGCCTGATTTTTCTGCTGCTGGCGATTCCGGCACTGCTGACCACCCTGATGCTGCTGCTGAAAAGCCGCTTCGGCTTTAACCGGTTTCTGTCGCGCTGAAGAAGCGTTTCAACCATCACATTTCCGAGATTTTTCCTCCTGTGGTCAGAGCGTTGCGCTACAGTAGCTGCAACGCTCTCACAGACCGGTGAAAACCATGGAAACCTTTCTCAGCGCTGATGACATCCGCAGTGAATTTTCCCGCGCCATGTCGACGATGTACCAGCAGGAAGTCCCGCAATACGGCACGCTGATGCAGCTGGTTGCGGAGGTCAATCAGCAGGTGTTGTCAGACGACCCCGCGTTGGCTGCCCGACTTGAAGCCGCCGATGAGCTAAACCGCCTCGGCGTGGAGCGCCATGGCGCGATTCGCGTCGGCAGGGCAGACGAACTCAGTATGTTGCGCCAGCTTTTCGCCATCATGGGCATGGTCCCGGTGGGCTATTACGATCTCTCACAGGCTGGCGTGCCGGTGCACTCCACCGCCTTTCGGCCGATTGAGGATGAAGCCCTGCGACGCAATCCGTTTCGCCTGTTTACCTCGTTGCTGCGGCTGGAATTGATTGACGATGCCGCATTACGTGAGAAGGCCGAGCAGGTACTGGCGGCGCGCGATATCTTTACGCCGCGCTGCCGCACCCTGGTTGCGCTCCATCAGCAGCAGGGCGGCTTCACGGCAGAGCAGGCGCAGGCGTTTGTTCACGAAGCGCTGGAAACCTTTCGCTGGCATGCGGAAACCACTGTTGACAGCGAGACCTATCAGGCGCTGAACCGGCAGCATCGGTTAATTGCCGACGTCGTCTGTTTCCCTGGCTGTCACATCAATCATCTCACGCCGCGCACGCTTGATATCGATCGGGTTCAGGCGCTGATGCCAACGCGCGGCATCGATCCGAAAGCGATCATCGAAGGGCCGCCGCAGCGCCGCGTACCGATTCTGCTGCGTCAGACCAGCTTCAAAGCGCTGGAAGAGCCGGTGCGCTTTCAGGATGCGCATCAGGGCACCCATATGGCGCGCTTTGGCGAAATCGAGCAGCGCGGCGTCGCGCTGACGCCGAAAGGCCGTGCGCTCTACGATCGTCTGCTGGCTCTGGCAGGCAGCGGCAGCGACAATCAGCAGCATCAGCAACATCTAGCTGAGCAGTTTCGCGCCTTTCCCGATGATGAGAAACAGCTGCGGCAGCAGCAGCTTGCCTGGTTTGATTATCGGCTGAGCGAGCAGGGGCGCAGGCAGCCGCCGCAGCCGGGTGAGACCCTGGAAACGCTGATTGAACAGGGCAGAGTGGTAGCCGATCCCATCATCTACGAAGATTTTCTGCCGGTAAGCGCGGCGGGGATTTTTCAGTCAAACCTGGGCGACCAGACGCAGGCGCGTTCTGCCGGTCATGCCAGCCGCGAAGCTTTTGAAAAGGCGCTTGGCGCGCCGCTGCTGGATGAAATGGCGCTCTACGCAGCGCGTCAGCAGCTGAGCCTGCAACGCTGCGGTCTCGCATAAAAAAGCCGGTTATACCGGCTTTTTCTTTTTATGGCTGGCACGCGTTACGCGTCAGTATTCCTCATCATAACCGCTCTGCTTCAGGCCAGTTCACGCTTGTTCGATCTTTTAATATCCTTTTTCGCCCGCTTAATAAGCTGAATGTAAAAAATAAATGGCAAAGTGAATACGTCATTTGTTCGCTAACGTTATTCATTAGCGCGGGCAAAACTTCGGGATAATCTGCAAATGCCTCAGAAACATGGACATTACCTCAAGGCCTACAAATAATGGAATGACGCTTTTTCAGGGTATAGGCAATGAAAAACGAACGACGTCTGAGGATCGTGACAGCTGAAGGCGAAGTCAGAGGCACGATGGACGATAACCTCTTTGTCTTCAGGGGAATACCTTATGCCGCCCCGCCTGTGGGAGCATTACGCTGGCGGCCGCCGCAGGCCGTCACGCCCTGGCAAGGAATGCGCGACGCGACCGCATGGGGTAAAGCCAGCTGGCAGAACAGTGAATATTGTGTGGCCGCAGGCGGCGGCGAACCGGGGCCGCTCAGCGAGGATTGTCTTTATCTGAATATCTGGACACCCGATATGGAGCCTGCATCGCCCTTACCGGTAATGGTCTGGCTGCACGGCGGGGGCTTTACTATCGGCGCAGGCGGCCTGTCGCCTTACAACGGCAAACCGCTGGCCGCGCGCGGCGTGGTGGTGGTCACGCTCAACTACCGGCTCGGTCATCTTGGCTTTTTTGCCCATCCGGCACTGGATGCAGAGTATCCGGACGGCGAGCCGATCAACAATTTCGGCTTACTCGATCAGATCGCCGCGCTGCAATGGGTGCAGCGTAATATTCCGGCGTTTGGCGGCGATCGGCATAACGTTACGCTTTTTGGCGAATCCTCCGGCGCGCGCAGCGTGCTGTCGCTCTGCTGTTCGCCGCTTTGCCGGGGGCTGTTTCATAAAGGGATCGTCCAGAGCGCATACAGCGTGCCGGACGTGCCGCGCAGTCAGGCGCTGAAAACCGGCGTGGCGGTGGCGGAACATTTTGGCTTATCCGGGGCCAGCGCGGATGCGCTGAGACGCCTGCCGGCGCAAGATTTCCGGCGGTTGGGAAGCGATCTGGCGAACGGCCCGGTGCCGATCGTGGGCGACGCGGTGTTGCCACGGCCAATGCTGGAGACGTTTCGCGCCGGAAAACAGCACCGGCTGCCGCTGATGATCGGCAGCAACAGCGATGAGGCGAGCGTGCTGGATTACTTTGGCGTGGACGCCACGCAGATTATCAGGGATATGCGGCAGAAAAAGCGCCTCAGTTATCAGTTGGTGAAAGGGTTATACGATATTCACGATGATGCGCTGCTGGGAAGGGCGCTGGCGCGGGATATGGCTTTTAGCGCGCTGGCCTTGCAGATAGTAAAGGCGCAGCACGATATCGGCATGCCCGGCTGGCGTTACTGGTTTGATTATGTCGCGCAAAATGCGCAGGAACTCTATCCTTACGGCGCCTGGCACGGCAACGAAATTCCCTATGTGTTTAATACCTTAAGCTATATGGACCCGGTGATGAACGCGCCTCCTTATACCGCTGCCGATCACGCCTTCTCCCGCACGGTCAGCGAATACTGGCTCAATTTCGCCCGTGATGCGACCGAATTCACCCATACCTTGCCCGGAGAACTTCCCTGGCCTGCCTGGCATCCCGGCGATGATGTGACCTTATCGATCGGTGAAAAAGGCAAGGCGGCGCTGGTGTTAAAACGTAATTTTATGAAAGCGCGCCTGTGGCTCTGCTGTTTACTGATGCGTGCCATGGTGAAGCTCTGATAAAGGCGCTAGTTAAGACATTCTGATGAATAATTCCGGGCATCAGATTATTATCCTGTTATCTGTCCGCAACTTAACCTCGCAGCAGTGTTGACGATTGAACAATATTTTTACTGGCAAAAGAGTTACATCTTCCTTTTTCTCTGCCGATAACCGCAATATCTCCCGATTTTAACGGGCCAATATCGCTTTTACCGCATGGGATTTTGTATGGGTATCTTCAAAAACTTTTCCATCCGCACCGTCATGCTCATGATTCTGGGGCTGTTTTGCCTGCTCTGGTCAGGCGTCGGCCTGTTCAGCGTACATTCACTGTCTCTGCTGGGCGAAGGTAATGAGGTCGATCGCCAGCTGGTCACCCAAATGAACCTGTTGAGCAAAGGGAACGATCAGTATTTCCGCTTTATCACCCGGCTTTCACGCGTGATGGAAGGGCGTGCTGCGGGCAAAACGCCCACCCCTGAAGAGTATGCCTCGGTTCAGAAAGCGCTGGACAGCATGGCGCAGCAGCTCACGCAGTTTAAAGCGATGGCGCCCGGCCCGATGGATGCTGACGTTTCTGACAACGTGATTGCCAACTGGGAAAAATTATTGAATGAAGGCGTTACGCCGCAAATGGCGCTGGCCCGCCAGGGAACGCCGGAGGCGTATCGTCAACATGCTAACAACGTGACGCCTGTGCTGAGCCGCGCCTTTGGCGCCAGCGCCGACAGATTTAACCAGGTGGCTGGCGTGAAGCTCGACGAGACGCGCGTCACGGTCGATCATCTGACTAACGTCACCAAAGCGATTATTATCGTGGCGGTCATCGCCGGATTGCTGATCCTGCTGTTCACCGATCGCTATCTGGCGGCGATGCTGGTGAAACCGTTGGATCGCCTGCGCCAACACTTCAGCCTGATCGCCAAAGGAGATCTCA
This sequence comes from Pantoea osteomyelitidis, assembly GCF_044342975.1. Taxonomy (NCBI): domain Bacteria; kingdom Pseudomonadati; phylum Pseudomonadota; class Gammaproteobacteria; order Enterobacterales; family Erwiniaceae; genus Pantoea; species Pantoea osteomyelitidis. The sequence continues at coordinate 1,113,190 of NZ_JBGFSN010000004.1, read as the reverse complement.
GCCAGACGCCAGAAGAATTTGGTCGTAACTGTGTGGGTAAGCTGGTGCCACTGTTGAGCGCCATGCAGGAGAGCTTGCGCGAGGCGGTAAGCACTATTCGCAGCGGCACCGATAATATTTACCGCGGCGCGGCAGAGATCTCCGCAGGTAATAACGATCTCTCTTCCCGTACCGAAGAACAGGCAGCGGCGCTGGAGCAGACGGCAGCCAGTATGGAGCAGCTCACCGCGACGGTGAAGTTCAATGCCGATAATGCCCGCGAAGCGAGTGAGCTGGCTGGTACGGCAACCCTCACCGCGCAGAAAGGCGGCAAGCTGGTAAGCGAGGTGGTGGAAACCATGGATGGCATCTCTGGCAGCTCGAAAAAGATTGCCGAGATCACCAGCGTCATTAACAGCATCGCTTTTCAGACCAATATTCTGGCGCTTAACGCGGCGGTAGAAGCCGCGCGCGCCGGCGAGCAGGGCCGTGGTTTTGCCGTGGTCGCCAGCGAAGTGCGTAACCTCGCCCAGCGCAGCGCCGGCGCGGCAAAAGAGATCGCCTCGTTAATTGACGATTCCGTGCAGCGTGTGGAGAAAGGCTCACGGCTGGTGAATGAAACGGGCGATACCATGAGCGGCATTCTGAAAGCGGTACTGGATGTGAATGAGATCATGAAGCAGATCGCGGCGGCCTCCGAAGAGCAGAGCAAAGGGATTTCACAGATCGGCGTGGCGGTCACCGAAATGGACAGCGTCACGCAGCAAAACGCCTCGCTGGTGGAGCAGGTTTCCGCCGCCGCCAGCGCCCTTGAGCGGCAAACGGAAGCGCTGCAAACCTCAGTAGCGAAGTTCCGCCTTTCCAGCGAAACCAGCAGCCCGCTGCCAGCGATGAAAAACCAGCAACGCGCAGCGGCCCCGGCTCCGGCTCAGGCCAGGTCCGCCGCCGCGGAGGAGTGGATATCGTTCTGAGGCTGACACAGCCACGCCACCAGTTCCGGCAGGAAAGGTGGCGCATCCTCTGACGGGCGCTGCAACAGACTGTATGCCGCGCCCGTTTTCACGCTGGCGGCGAAAGGGGCGATCAGACGTCCCGCAACGATATCGCTCTGCACCAGATTGATATCGGCCACCGTCACGCCAAATCCCTGTATTGCCGCGCTGATGGCCAGATCCATGGTATCGAAGTGCTGGTTACGCGCCATTTTCAGCGTGGAGCTTTGCTCTTTCAGCCACAGCTGCCAGTCTCTGCCATCAGGGGTGGGATGCAGAAAAGAGAAGCGCGCCAGCGCCTCAACCGCAGCTGGCGGCGGCAGATTCGCGGCCAGCACTGGCGTCAGCGCCTCATCAAACAGCTTAAACGCATCGGGCTGCGGCGTGCCGTAAACGATCGCGGCATCAAAATTTTCCAGCTGCGAGGCGTGATCCAGCGTGGTCGTCAGGGCGACATGGATTTCCGGGCGCTGCTGTTCCAGTGAAACCAGGCGCGGCACCAGCCAGCGCATCGCGCAGGTGGGCGCTTTCAGACGAATCACGGCATTGCTGCGGCTGGCTTTTTCCGTGGCGTTCATCATCATCTCAAAACCCTGACGCAGTTCCGGCAACAGCGCCGCGCCCTGAGCCGTAAGCCGCAGGCCGCGCGCGTGGCGTTCAAACAGCGCAAAGCCGAGCCAGCTCTCCAGCGCGGCGATCTTACGGCTCACGGCGCCTTGGGTAATGCATAATTCGCTGGCGGCATGGGTCAGGTTAAGATGACGCGCAGTGACCAGAAACGCGTTGATGGCATTTAACGGCAGGGCGCGATGGGACATATCAGCCTCCAGCTATGATTTTTTCTCATGGCTATTATGACAACATTTCGCTTGTGGACTCAAGCCGCAGCCCGTTGAATAGAAAACAACTTCTTTTACATGTTTATGCAACGGCCCGGAGTGCTCATGACCCTCAGATCCAGCGTTCACACCCAGTCAAAATTGCCCGACGTCGGCACCACCATTTTCAGCGTGATTGGTCAGCTCTCTGCGCAACACCACGCGATCAATCTTTCTCAGGGCGCGCCCAATTTCCCCTGCGATCCGGCGCTGGTCGAGGCGGTGAGCGGCGCGATGCGCGACGGGCATAACCAGTATGCGCCGATGACCGGCCTGAGCGCGCTCAAAGTGGCGCTGGCGGAGAAAGTGCAGGCGCTTTATGGTCAAAGCTACGATCCGGTCAGCGAAGTGCTGATTACCGGCAGCGCCAGCCAGGGGATTTACATGGCGATTTCCGGGCTGGTTCATCCCGGCGATGAGGTGATCTTTTTCGAACCTGCCTTCGACAGCTATGCGCCGGTGGTGAGATTACAGGGCGCGACGCCGATCGGCCTGAAGCTACAGGTGCCCGATTTCGCCATTAACTGGGATGAGCTGCGCGCCGCCATCACGCCGCGCACGCGCATGATTATCATCAATACGCCGCACAACCCCAGCGCGCAGGTGCTGAGTCCGGAGGATCTGAACCAGCTCGCCGCGCTGACGCGTAACACCGATATTGTGGTGCTGTCCGATGAAGTGTATGAGCACATTCTGTTTGACGGGCGCGCGCACTGCGGCATGGCGACCCATCCGGAGCTGGCGCAGCGCAGCGTGATCGTCTCCTCGTTTGGTAAGACTTTTCACGTCACCGGCTGGCGTGTGGGTTACTGCCTGGCTCCGGCGGAGCTGATGGCGGAAGTGGTGAAAATCCATCAATTCATGATGTTTTCTGCCGATACGCCGATGCAGGTGGGTTTTGCGCACTATTTGCAGAACGCACAACATTACCTGTCGCTCTCCGCATTTTATCAGCAGAAGCGCGACACGCTGCTGGCGCTGATGCAGGATTCGCCGTTCAAGCTGCTGCCCAGCGCCGGATCTTTCTTTATGCTCGCCAGCTATGGACATTTCAGTGACGAAGCGGACAGTGAAATGGTAAAACGTTTAATCACCGATTACGGTGTGGCAACCATTCCGCTGTCGGCATTTTATATGGACGGAACAGACAATAAATTAATTCGTCTCTCTTTTGCCAGAGACGATGCCACCTTACAGGCTGGTGCTCAGGCGCTCTGTCAGGTCAAAAGATAACGAAGAAGGGTAAACAATGAAAAAGATGAATGCACTGTTTCTGGCGTTAGGCATGCTGACCTCGGTAAGCGCGCTGGCTGACAACTTACGTTACGGCCTGGAATCGCAGTATCCGCCGTTTGAAAGCCGCAACGCGCAGGGTGAGCTGGAAGGCTTTGATATTGAACTGGGTAAAGCCATTTGTCAGGCAGGCAATTTCAACTGCAGCTGGGTAGAGAGCAGCTTTGATGCGTTGATCCCGGCGCTGCAGGCGAAAAAGTTTGATGCCATCAACTCGGCGATGAACATCACCGAAGCGCGCGCGAAAAGCATCGGCTTTACCCGCCCGATCTACCGTATTCCCACCATGCTGGTCGGCAAAGAGGGGCAAAATCTGGCCCCCACGGCTGAAGCATTAAAGGGCAAAAACATTGGCGTGCTGCAAGGCTCGATTCAGGAAACTTACGCCAAGCAGCACTGGGAGCCTCAGGGCGTTACCGTGACCGCGTATCAGGATCAGAACCAGGTTTATAACGACATGGTCGCCGGACGACTTGACGGCACGCTGGTGATGTCGGCGGCCGGACAGTCAGGCTTCCTGGATAAACCGCAGGGCAAAGGTTTCGCCTTTATCGGTAAGCCGGTCGAGGATGACAAAATTCTGGGTTCCGGTATCGGTTTTGGCCTGCGTAAAGACGATGCCAAACTGAAACAGGCGCTGGATGCCGCGATTGAGAAAGTTCAGGCGGACGGCACCGTCAGCAAGCTGGCGAAAAAATTCTTCCCTGGCATCGACGTCAGCGTCGCGAAGTAAATCAGCACAAGGCGGCCCGCGAGCCGCCTTTTTTACCGCGCTATTTTGCCGCCAGATAACAGAGCTTTTCTGCCACCTGATAAGACTTCACAAATGACGGAATCGGCAGAAACTCAAACTTTGAGTGAAAATTATGTGCGCCGGTAAAGAAGTTCGGCGTCAGTAAGCCTTTGGCGGAAAGCGCTGCGCCGTCAGTGCCGCCGCGCATCGGAATGACTTTAGGCTCAATCTCCAGCGCCTGCAGCGCCTCGAAAATCAGATCGATAGCCCGACGATCTTCGCCAATGGCATTGCTGATATTGCTGTAGGTATCGCTGATGTTGACTTCAACCTTGCCGGTGGGATAACGGGCCGTAATCTGCTGCGCTACCGCCTGCAACTGCTGCTTGCGTGCGGCGAAAGCAGTGAGATCGAAATCGCGGATCGACGCCTTTAATACTGCCTCGCTGGCGTTGGCCTGCATATCGTTAAACCAGATATACCCTTCGCGTCCTTCTGTGTTTTCCGGCGTCTGCTGACGATCGAACTCACTGATAAAGTCGTGCGCCATCAGCAGGGGATTTACCAGCACGCCTTTGCCGGACATCGGGTGCGCGGTCACGCCGGTAAAGCGAATCTCCGCCGCCGCTGCATTGAAATTCTCATAAACCACTTCGCCCAGCTCGCAGCAATCGATGGTCCAGGCGAAATCGACGTCAAAACGGCTTTTCAGATCCAGCGCTTTTGCGCCGCGCAGGCCAATCTCCTCATCCGGCACAAAGGCGACGACGATATCGCCGTGATCGCCGCTCAGGTTCTCCATCAGCGTCATCACTACCGTCACTGCGGCTTTGTTGTCGGCACCCAGCACGCTGGTGCCGTCGCTGAAAATAATTTGCTGACCGAGGTAGGGCAGGATCTCCGGATGTTCGGCGGTGCGCAGCCAGATTTGCTGCTGTTGGTTCAGGCAGAGATCTTCGCCGGTAAACGTCAGGGTTTGCGGATGAATATGGGGCGACAGTCCCACATCCACGGTGTCGATGTGGGTGATAAAGCCGACGCGCGGCGCCTGTGGGCGATTGCCTTTTTTCACCGCCGTCACGGTGGCGTGCTCGTCAATCACCACGTCTGACAGACCGACGGCGCGTAGTTCGTCAGCCAGCAGCTGCGCCATGGTGTGCTGTTCCAGCGTGCTGGGCAGCGTGGTGGATTTGGCATCGCTCTGGCTGGTTATGGCCAGATAGCGGTAAAAACGCGAGGTTAACTGCGCGGCCAGATTATCTGTCATCACTTTTCCTTATTTGTGAGTGCTCGGCGTTGTTCGCTAAGGTGCAATTCGTGTTATTTATTCATTAAACGAATGTTTCATTTACTAATCCTGCCTGTGGGAAGTCAATAAAAAGCGAGGAGCATGATGAAAAAGGTAATGGCACGGCTGGCCCTGACGGCATTCGGCGTGGCGCTGGCGACAACAGCGTCAGCGAAAACGCTGGTGTTTTGTTCTGAAGGCTCGCCGGAGAATTTCAATCCGCAGCTCTATACCTCCGGCACCAGCGTGGATGCCAGCGCGGTGCCGATATTCAACCGGCTGGTGGATTTTAAAACCGGCACCACAGAACTGGTGCCGGGGCTGGCGGAAAGCTGGGAAATCAGTGCGGACGGCACGGTTTATACCTTCCATCTGCGCAAAGGGGTAAAGTTTCACAGCAACAAATTCTTTAAGCCCAGCCGGGAGCTGAATGCGGACGATGTGATCTTCTCATTTATGCGCCAGATGGATCCGAACAATCCCTATCACAACATTTCGGGCGGCAGCTACACCAACTTTGAGAGCCTCGAGCTGGGCACGCTGATCAAAAAAATCGAAAAGGTGGACGATCATACCCTGCGCTTTACCCTGGCCCATGCGGAAGCGCCGTTTCTTGCCGATCTCGCGTGGTATTTCGCCTCGATCCATTCTGCGGAATATGCCGATAAAATGCTGAAGGCAGGCACGCCGGAGAAGGTGGATATGAACCCGATCGGCACCGGCCCTTTTGAGCTGGTGCAGTATCAGAAAGATTCACGCATCCTTTATAAAGCCTTTCCCGATTACTGGCAGGGCAAGGCAAAGTTGGATCGACTGGTCTTTTCCATCACGCCTGACGCCTCGGTGCGTTATGCCAAGCTGGAGAAAAATGAGTGTCAGGTAATGCCGTTCCCCAATCCGGCCGACCTGCCGCAGATGCGCGCCAGTCAGGATATTAACCTGATGCAGAAAGCGGGGCTGAATACCGGCTTTTTAGCCTTTAACACCACCAAAGCGCCGCTGGATAATGTCAAGGTGCGCCAGGCGCTGGCGATGGCGATCAACAAACCGGCGATTATCGAGGCGATTTTTAAAGGCACCGGCACGGTAGCGAAAAATATTCTGCCGCCAGGCGTCTGGAGTGCCGACAAGGATCTGAAGGATTACGATTACGATCCTGAAAAGGCGAAAGCCTTGTTGCAGGAGGCGGGCATTAAACCCGGCACCGAGATTTCGCTTTGGGCGATGCCGGTACAGCGTCCTTATAATCCCAACGCGCGGCGGATGGCGGAAATGATCCAGGCGGACTGGGGCAAGGTCGGCATCAAGGCCAAAATCGTCAGCTATGAGTGGGGCGAATACCTGAAGCGGGTGAAAGGCGGTGAACATCAGGCCGCGCTGATGGGCTGGACCACGGCCACCGGCGACCCGGATAACTTCTTTGGACCGCTTTACAGCTGTACATCCGCTAATGGCGGATCAAACTCGTCGAAGTGGTGCTATCAGCCCTTTGAAAAGATCATTACCGAGGCGCGCGCCGAGCAGGATCATGCGAAGCGCGTGGCACTCTATTTGCAGGCGCAGCAGATCATGCACGATCAGATGCCCGCGGTGATGATCGCGCATTCGACGATCTTTGAGCCGGTGCGTAAAACGGTAAGCAACTATCAGGTCGATCCCTTCGGCAAACATATCTTTTATCAGGTTGATATCACGCAGTAATGCCTGGCTGGCCGGGGGATCCTTCCCCCGGCGAATCCGTTAACGGACCAGCGTCTGGCGCATCATGGCATCTTGCGCATTCATCTGTTCGGTAATAAAGCGCAGAAAAAGATTCAGTGCCGCGCTGCGCTTGCGGCCCGAGACCGTTTGCAGTTGCAGGGTACGCTGACTCAGCTGATCGACGCCCATCGACTTCATGATCAGTCCGTGCGCCTGCGCCTCGCTGAGCACGGTAAACGCGCTGCAAATGGTCACCGCCTGCGGCGTATGCAGCAGAAAATGGTAGAGCGTCGAGAAGTTATCGCAGGTCAGCACCGGTTCAATCACGCTGCCGCGCATCTGACAGGAGAGGTCGAACAGCTGACGCACCGTGGTATTCTGTTCCGGCAACGCCACCGGATAGTGACTGAGATCCGCCAGCGTGACCTGCTTTTGCGCCAGCGGATGGCTGCTGTGTAGCAACAGCAGCACCGGCGCAGGCCAGGAGGCGATCACCTCGACGCCGCGCTCCGGATGCAGGCTGAACTGCAGCGCAACATCACATTCTCCCGCCCGTATCAGCTCCGCCACGCCCTGGCTGCTGCTGACCTTGAGGGAAAAATGAACGCCGGGACTTTGTTCGTGAAAGGCTGCAAACAGACGCGGCAGCAGATTAAAGGCCATGCCGTCAGTACAGGCCACGCGAATCTGCGTACGCCGCACCGCCTTTAACCCTTTGATCTCCGCAATCGCATGTTCCATATCAAGCAGGCTTTTGCGTACCTGATGGGCAAAGATTTCGCCCGCTTCGGTTAACACCATGCCGCGCGCATGGCGCTCAAACAGTGGCGCGCCAACCTGCGCTTCCAGACGCCGTATCTGACGGCTGATGGCGGAAACGGCGATAAACGTCTGCTCACTGGCGGCACTGAGCGACCCGGCGCTGGCAACGGCAAGAAAATAACGCATTTCACTGCTAAGCATAAATTTGCCTCGCGATGGTGCATGCCTCGTTTTCGGGCAGGCTGCTTTTGCTATAAAAGCAAAGCTTACTCGAAAAATTGATAATTGTGGCAAAGCAGCATTTCCGCAAAGATAACTTTCCAGATAAAACCAATAACGACAGCAGGGCAAACATGACGGTAGATCAGGCGATAAACGGGGCAACGGACTATTTTGACAGCGGAGCGTTTCAGCGGCTGCTGGCACGGCGGGTCGCGCTGGCCACAGAGAGCCAGCGCGACGATCGCGATGCGCTGCTGCAACGCTATTTGCAGGATGAGATTGGGCCGCAGCTGAGCGCGCTGGGCTTCACGCTGCATTTTATTGACAATCCGCGCGCTGAAAACCGACCTTTTTTGATCGCCACGCGCATTGAGGATGAACAGCTGCCGACGCTGCTCAGCTACGGTCACGGCGATGTGGTGTTCGGCGACGATGAAAACTGGCGCGACGGTCTGTCGCCCTGGCAGATGAAAGAAGAGGGCGATCGCTGGTATGGACGCGGCAGCGCGGACAATAAAGGCCAGCACTGCGTCAACCTGGCGGCGCTGGAGCAGGTTTATCATGCGCGTGGCGGCAAGCTGGGCTTTAATTGCAAAATCCTGTTTGAAATGGGCGAAGAGATCAGCTCGCCGGGACTGGCGGAAATTTGCCAACAGCAGCAGACGCTGCTGCGCGCCGATCTTTTTATCGCCTCCGACGGCCCGCGCCTGAATGCCGAACGGCCTACGCTGTTTCTCGGCTCGCGCGGTTGCGTTAATTTTCGTCTGACAATCAACGCCCGTGACAACGCTTACCACTCCGGCAACTGGGGCGGACTACTGACCAATCCAGCCAGCCAGTTGGCTAATGCTATCGCCTCGCTGGTGAATCAGCAGGGACAGTTACAGGTAACTGCGCTGAAGCCTGACTCGCTGACCGGTCCGGTGCGCCAGATCCTCAGCGATATTAACGTTGGCGGCATGCCGGGCGATCCGGCGATCGATCCTGACTGGGGCGAGGCGGGCCTGACGCCGACCGAACGCCTTTACGGTTGGAATACGCTGGAGGTGCTGTCGTTTCTCGCCGGCAATCCGGCCCGACCGATGAACGCCATTCCGGGCCACGCCACTGCCGTTTGCCAGCTGCGCTTTGTGGTCGGCACCGACTGGGAAAATCTGGCTGAGCATATTCGTGCCCATCTGCAGCAGCAGGGTTTCCATAATGTCGAGGTGGAATTTATGCGTGGATCGCCAGCGACGCGTCTCGATCCCAACGATCCTCTGGTTGGCTGGGCGCTGGAAAGCATCGCGATCAGCAGCGGCAAAAAGCCCGCGCTGCTGCCTAATCTCGGCGGTTCGCTGCCGAATGAGGTCTTTTCAGAGATCCTTGGCCTGCCGACACTTTGGGTGCCGCACTCCTATCCCGCCTGCGGGCAGCACGGCGTTAACGAGCACATGCTTAAGTCGATTGCGCGTGAAGGTCTGCAAATCATGACGCGTCTGTTCTGGGAGCTGGGCGAGCAGGGCGCAACCCTGACGGCGCGCCATCGCGCCCATGCGGGAGAAAAAGCATGAGCAGCCTGAGCCACAGCCAGACGCTGGCGGCGTCAAAGCCCAGCCTGCATAAAACGCTGTTCGCCACCTGCATCGGCAATGCGCTGGAGTGGTTTGATATTGCGGTTTACGGCTTTTTCGCCAGCTATATCGCCCATGCGTTTTTTCCGGTGAGCGATCCCTCGGTGTCGCTGCTGTTGGCCTTCGGCAGCTTTGGCGTGTCGTTTCTTATCCGGCCGCTGGGCGCCATTGTGCTCGGCAACTATGCCGATCGCCATGGACGTAAAAAAGCGCTGCTGCTTTCTATCAATCTGATGATGCTGGGCGGGGCGATTATTACCTTTATGCCAGGCTATGCCTCTATCGGTCTGGCGGCCCCGATCCTGATTCTGCTGGCGCGCCTGATTCAGGGCTTTTCCGCGGGCGGTGAGTTTGGTAGCTCGACGGCATTTCTTGTAGAGCATTTTCCGGAACGCAAAGCTTTTATCGCCAGCTGGCAGTTCGCTACCCAAGGCGCCAGTACCCTGATGGCTTCCGCTTTTGGCCTTGGCCTGACGCAGCTGTTGACGGAGAGCGAGATTCAGGCGTGGGGCTGGCGCATCCCTTTTGCCTTCGGGTTACTCATTGGGCCGCTGGGAGCGTATATTCGTCGTCATGTGCACGAGCCGGCGAGCTTTAAGCCGCAGGAGAAAGCGCCGTCGCCGTTGAAAACATTGCTGAGTCGTCAGAAGGAGCTGATGCTGTTGGCGATTGGCCTGATGGTGATCTCTACCGCCGTCAATTATATGCTGAACTATGTACCGACTTACGCGACCAAAAACCTGCATCTGCCCGGTTCGGTTGCGTTTGGCGCCACGCTGCTGGCAGGCGTGATCCTCACCGTGGTGACGCCGATAATGGGACTATGGGCAGAGCGCATGGGGCGCGTGCCCTTGATGTGGGGATCGCTGCTGATGCTCATCGTTACCATCTGGCCTGCGTTTCACCTGGTGGTGAGCCATACCACGCCGCTGACATTAATGCTGCTGGTAGGGTGGATGGCGTTTCTGAAATCGGTCTATTTCTCCACCGTGCCGTCGGTAATGGCGGATCTTTTCCCGGTCGCCACCCGCGCCAGCGGTATGGCTATTAGTTACAACATATCAGTAACGGTCTTTGGCGGGTTTGCGCCATTAATCTGTACGCTATTGATAAGCTCAACGGGCACCCGCCTGGCACCCAGTTATTATTTAATGATGGTGGCGTTGCTGAGCGCTGTTGCGCTGTTGCGCAGCAGAAAACTTCTGTCCTGAGAAAACGGGCCGCAGAGATGCGGCCCGTTTAGCTGATGTTTACAGCCGGAGAGGTTACTGAAACTGCAGGTAGGCTACGTGAGTTTGCAGGTACTCTTCCAGCCCGTGACGGCCATCGGCGCCGCCGATGCCGGATTTACGCCAACCGGCATGAAACCCCTGCATCGCTTCAAAGTTCTCCCGGTTGATGTAGGTTTCACCGAATTTCAGCTGGCGCAGGGCAAGCATCGCGGTATTGATATTCTGCGTATAAATCGAAGAGGTAAGGCCATATTCGCAGTCGTTAGCCAGCGCTATCGCTTCATCCAGCGTTTTGAAGGTCATAACGGGCAGCACCGGACCAAAAATCTCCTCGCGCATAATCTCCATATCCTGGCGAACATTGCTGATAATGGTGGGTTCAAAGAAATGGCCTTTTTCACCGACTCGCTTGCCGCCCAGCTCGATCTTGCCGCCTTGCTCAACCGCCTTCGCCACTTTCGCTTCAACACGCGCCAGGGCGGCAGCAGTAATTAACGGCCCCATATCGATAGCGGCTCTTTCTGCTGGATCGCCATAAGTGATTTCTCGGAAGGCTGCGGTGAGGGCGCTCATAAAGCGATCGTAAATGCCTTCCTGCACGTAAACGCGCTCGGCGCAGTTGCACACCTGTCCGGTATTGATCACGCGAGAGCTGACAATGGCTTTTACCGCCAGCGCCAGGTCTGCATCGTCCATCACGATAGCAGGGGCCTTGCCGCCCAACTCCAGCGAAACCTTGGTGACGTTTCTGGCTGCCGCCGCCATGGTGGCAATCCCGGCATTGACGCTGCCGGTCAGGCTGACCAGGCCCACTTTTGGGTTGGCCGCCAGTTCCTGACCCACTTCCGGGCCATAGCCGTAAACAAAATTGATGACGCCTTTTGGCAAACCGATCTGATGCACTATTTCTGCAAAAATGGCCGCGTTATTCGGCGTCAGTTCGCTCGGCTTGATCACGATGGTATTGCCGGTAATCAGGGCTGGCGCTGCTTTGCGCGCAATCAGAAAGAAAGGGAAGTTCCACGGCAGAATCCCGGTGGTTACTCCAATCGCTTTTTTAAACACGAAAATATTCTCACCGGGGCGATCGCTGTTGATGATCTCGCCTTCGTAGCGCCGCGCCCATTCGGCCATATAGTCGAGGTAATCTGCCGTGAAGAGCACCTCGGTTTGCGCCAGCCCCTGGGTTTTGCCGCCTTCGGCCACGATGGTTGAGGTAAGTTCAGCTTCACGTTGCCGAATCGCCGCAGCCAGCTTGTGCAACCACAGGCCGCGCTCAACCGCGGGTAACGCTTCCCACATCGGCTGCGCCGCTTCGGCCGCAGCGATGGCGCGACCAGCTTCTTCAGCCGTGCCTTCCGGCACGCGCGACAGCAACGCCTCTGTTGCCGGGTTTGTCACCTCAATCCACTTATCGCCCTGATGCGCGACGAATGCACCATTGATGTAATGTTGATGATGAGTTGTCATCTTGCAGTGTCTCCGATACGGCTTCGTTAAAATAATGTGATACTGATGAGAGTGAGACAGAGGGGGAGAACATACCTTTCGCTGAATGCCACAGGGGCAAAAGTCATGGCAAAGATGAACACATCAGGCTGATCGATACAGCAAACTGATTAACAGGTTGAAAGTTAGGTATTTACATTTTCGACTAATGCTGAATAAAGCGAAGCCATAAAGTCATTGCAAAATGTTAATATCTGTTTTAGCGAAGCGGTTATTTAAATTTTTTATTCTCTCAGCTTCTCTTTATTTACAGCGGGATAGGGATTTTTTATAAATAATTAATGCAGGTAAGGTTGGAAATATTTGCGCTTTATTCATTTCAAGCTATTCTTATTATCGCAACACGAAAAATGTCCGGTGTAATTAGCATTATGCTGGTTGCCATTAAACAAATGACAAATATGTTCAGGAGGAAACTATGGCCGAACATCGTGGTGGTTCCGGTAACTTCGCAGAAGACCGTGAAAAAGCATCAGAAGCAGGTAAGAAAGGCGGTAAAAACAGCGGCGGTAATTTCGCCAATGACCGTGAAAAAGCGTCTGAAGCAGGTAAAAAAGGTGGCGAACATAGCCATGGTGGCGGACGCAAGTCTGAATAAAAAGGTAATTTCAAATCCTTTTTAAACACCAGCCCCGACATTAATAAATGCCGGGGCTAATTTTTATTTCAGTTCATCCAAATAATCCCTCTTGTCATATCTCTGCTGCGTCTTTAATTTTTCCGGCACTGATAAAGTGCATACTGTCGTCGCCATTACATATCGCAATGGTTTATTGATGTGATGAGAAAATAAGATGTGATGCCGTTTCGTTTATCAGAAGCATTTCTTCAGCTTCTCCCACAGGGGAGACAAAGACGACACGATCGCCTTTCGTTATGTCATTAAAGGCTTCTGTCGGCTGTCTCTCTTTCAGAACCTCAAACCAGGTTCTGGTTACAGCCTCATTTTCTTCCGGGTTAGTGGTGTAGTAATTGCCGGTAAAAGCGTATTCGGGACGATCTTTGATATACATTTGAACAGAGGGCATAGAACCTCCTGTTGGATATTGTTTAAAATATGATCCTGGACGCATTTTCCTGAATTGGCCGTACAGGCGGATGCTATTAAGATTATTCTTAAGATTATTAATATCAAAGCGAAGGGCAGGGGATACTCCTGGCGCGTAGCTAACCGCCTCGTCGGACGGTTAGCTAATCACTTTGATTCAGGCAGCCATTTTACGGCAAGCATCAGCGCAATGATGACAGGCTTTTGCGCATTCCTGACAGTGGTCATGCTCATGTTTACCACATTCATCACCGCATTTTTGGCAGATATCCGCGCACAGTTTACAAAGTTCTTTCACGGAATCGCTACCCAACGCAATAAATTGCGCGGTTAGACGGCAAAGGTTTGCACATTGCATATCAAGACGGATACATTCACGCATCATATCAATGTCTTCTTCTTCCAGACAGGAAGCTGCGCAGTTATCGCAAAAAGCAGCGCAGATATAACAGGCCTCTACACAATCTCTGTAATTCTCGGACATAGCTCCTCCTTATGATTTTCGTCAATGTTCACTAACCAAGCCTGGTCGCCAGCGGGGCGTTATGCAAATACTGGCTGAGTAAATAAGTTTTTCTGCCGTTATGCTTGCAGTAAGCAATCATGCCGCTTAATAGTTACAACATTAAATAAAATGACATACATCTAAAATGTAACTCCGGAGTAGTAAAAAGTCAGGCACCCTACATTTTTTAACGTTTTTTTTACTATGTCAGTAGTTCTCTCTCAGACAGCCTTTCTGGCGCAAAGATGTCACATCTGCCCAGTAGATTATTAATTAGCAGGCGAATAGTCACGATAGCAAGAAATGTTAACCCAGGAATATTCTTATCTGAGATACTCTTTTTCGCCCCTTCAAGAGCTAAGCCATGAGAATGAGTGCCGGAGATAAGCGCCGGGTGGGGCACTGCTTATAAAGGCCGCCCTGGGGCGGCCTTTTTCAATGGGGCGCTGACGCCCCATATTACTCCTGCCATTACACATCCGTGGAACCCAGCGTAGCAGAACGCACATTGCCCGTTTCGCTGGTTCGGGTGCCGGGAACCAGAATGATTTTGCGACAATCCTGTTCTCTTTTCTCAAAGATTTTATAGGCTTCCGCAGCCTCATTGAGCGGCAGATGGTGAGTGACGATCTCCTCCGGCGTGAGCAGGCCTTGTTCAATCAGCTTCAACAGCTCCGGCAGGTAAGCGTGAACATGGGTCTGTCCCATTTTGAACGTCAAACCCTTATCAAAAGCATCGCCGAACAAGAAGCCATGGATAAAGCCGGCATAAACCCCCGGCACGCTGACAACGCCGCCTCGACGTACTGCTGCAATACACTGGCGCAGCGCTTTACCGCTGCTGCCTTCCAGCTTAAGGTTCGTAAGGATAGTTTCTGTCGTGCTGCCTTTGGCCTCAAACCCTACTGCATCAATCACCGCATCGACGCCCCGGTTACCTGGCGTATTTTCAATAATCACCTCGGCAGGATCGTCGGTTTTATCAAAATTAATGGGTATGGCGCCATAACGCTGCTGTGCAAACTCAAGCCGGTAGGGATGATGATCGACAATAAAGATCTGTTCCGCGCCCGCCAGCCGCGCACAGGCGGCAGAAAGCAGACCAACCGGGCCTGCGCCAAAGATAGCGACGCGTGAGCCTTTGCCAACCTGCGCGTTTTTTACTGCCTGCCAGGCGGTGGGTAAGATATCGGAAAGAAAAAGCACTTTATCATCGGCCAACAATGGCGGCACTTTGAATGGGCCAGTATTGGCTTTAGGTACCCGGACATACTCTGCCTGACCGCCAGGAACGCCGCCATAAAGATGACTGAAACCAAAAAGCGCCGCCGGCGGTGGGATCTGCTTTTTATTGATAATCGCGCCGCGGCCGGTATTGGTGGTTTCGCAGGCGGCATACTGATGCATATGACAAAAGAAACAGTCGCCGCAGGCAATAACGAACGGTACAACAACCCGATCGCCTTTCTGGACCGCCGTGACATCACGGCCGGTTTCAACCACTTCACCCATAAATTCATGGCCAAAAATATCGCCATGTTTCGTTTGCGGAATTTTGCCACGATAAAGATGTAAATCAGATCCGCAGATGGCGGTAGCCGTTACGCGCAGGATAATATCATCCTGCGCTTCGATGATCGGATCGGCGACGTTATCGACGCTGACATGATGGGGACCATGATAAGTTAGCGCTTTCACAAGACGTCCTCTTTTTGACGAAGGTTCGTTAACTTTAGTGCCCAATTCACTTTTTTGCTTATTGCGCCCCTGTTGTCGCTGTTAGTTTTCGCCTATTCCAAAAAGAAGCGTTAACGACTGGTCACCGTTGCGATTAGACAAAATAATCAACAGATGACTACATATCGCGTACGAGTTGGGTTTCATAACCCTTCAGCATTAACCTTTTTACAGTTGGATGAACTGCTCGAGCCTCGTCGTTTTTGTCGGCTCAGTTCCTATGGTGAGAAATTCAGGTGCTTTATCGACTATGAATACAAAACGGAAACGAAAGATCTTTGTGCGGTCTGCTCTATAGCTCGACAGGCCGCCTGCAAAGTAAAAAACAATGCGCTGGTTCTGGTTGAGATAATCGGCCAGATACCGTGAAAATTTATTAGCGAAACGGCAAGCGATAAAAGCAAGGCAGATGAATGCCTTGCTCGCTGTTGAAAGCTGCTCAGGTTAATCAGAAATAAGAAAACAAAGCCGGGAAGAGGCGCAGAAAAGGGTTGCGGCCAGAAGATTTAAATCAAATTTTCATAATTAAACTTGCTACATCATCAGATTCATGCGTTAATAGCGTCATCGGTTTGATACGCAGACCTTATCAAAAGCAGTTTAGTAAAGCAGTTCTCATCATAAGTGTTATCCTTCGATATCCCTTCTTCGTGAGTCTCCTCGTTAAGCGCTAAATAAATTCTGTACCCAGACCACGTTTGCCGGAAGGCTATCAAATAAGGTAATAGTTATGTCTAAGAAAATGACTGGTTTAGTAAAATGGTTTAACGCTGAGAAAGGTTTTGGCTTTATCTCTCCGGAAGATGGCAGCAAAGACGTATTCGTCCATTTCTCTGCTATCCAGAACGACGGTTTTAAATCGCTTGACGAAGGTCAGCGTGTTGAGTTTGAAGTTCAGGCCAACTCTGCTAAAGGTCCTTCTGCAATCAACGTGGTTGCAAAATAAGATACCTGATGAAAGGGAATTACGATCACGATGATGGCTTTAGCCTGAGTAGCTGATTCCCTTCATATGAAAAACCCGCCTCCGAGCGGGTTTTTTTATGGGTGTAACAAACTCCTTTTTGCCAGGCCCCTTGAAATTTTCATTTTTGCCCCCATATTTATTGACTCTTCTGTGAAATTCGGAGGTCATCATGGCAAGCGGTTGGGCTTCTGACGGTGCCGTTCAGGAACAGATTGATACCACCGTTAATGACGAAATTACCCGTGTACGCCAGTCAATCGGGCAGGGCGAAAGCGCGCATTTTTGCGAAGAATGCGGCGATGAGATCCCGCTTGCCCGACGCAATGCATTGAAAGGCGTTAAATATTGCCTTCCCTGTCAGCAAGAAAGGGATAAAAAGCTGAATAGCCACGCGATTTTTAATCGCCGAGGCAGTAAAGACAGCCAGCTGCGTTAATTTGCAACGTATTACCTTTTTTGAGATGAAATTCAGGATCCTGGAACGGCCGCTCCACTAAAAATAAACCATGCGAGAAAAGAAACGCCGGCAATAATAATCGCAATGGGAAAGAGAATACCGATTTTCATCATCAACCTTGAATAAAAAAGAGTGTGTCCTACGCTCAGGCAAGCTGCAGCACTGCGCGCGATGTTTTCATCATACTGAAAAGTTGAAACTGGCTGGCTTCATCTTCACGGCGCACTATTTCGCCAGCCTTAAATATAATGCTATCGATATGACCTAACTGTCGCCAGACGGTAATCGCCGAAGCAATCAATGCGCAATGCTGCTCGCTCTGCACACATTCCACTGTGGCGTAACGCGCCTCGTCCAGGCCATTGATGAATATCTTCACCGCATCGCCAGGCAGAATCGCCTTTAAATCTCCCAGCATGACCTGACTTACCGATCGGGAAAGGTAAAGCGTCAACCATTTCATCGTCATCTCAATTCTGCGTTCTGATGAATTTACCCCGTGTTATAAGGGTTTGTCGGCCATATTGGAAGAAAACCTTGATCTGGCCGTTTAACTTCATTCTGCTGCCATTTCTGATCAAATCCTGGCAGCCAGATAAGAAATGAGCTGATCAACACAGCATTCTCTTAAAATAAGCTGAATAATGAGTAGGTTATACAAAATCGCCGCGCTGCGCGTCATAAAATCGAATTTGTGATCCTTGTAGGGAACAACCGTCAGATATTGCCATCGCTTTGATGCATCCGGCAGTCACTCAAAGGCTGAATGATCCCGGCGCGCCGTAGACTCCTTCGTAATCGGGAGACCATCGGTTTCCCGTCGGCCTCTCAACCTTACGAAGGAAAAACAATGAACAGTGCCATCATTGCAGGTATTTTCTGGCATCTGGTCGGTGCCGCCAGTGCCGCATGTTTTTATGCGCCGTTTAAGCAGGTGAAAAAGTGGTCCTGGGAAACTATGTGGTCCGTTGGTGGAATGATGTCATGGCTGATTCTGCCCTGGGCCGTCAGCGCAGTGCTGCTGCCTGACTTCTGGACGTATTACAGCTCGTTCAGTATGTCGCAGCTGTTGCCAGTATTTTTGTTTGGCGCAATGTGGGGCATCGGCAACATTAACTATGGTCTGACCATGCGCTATCTCGGCATGTCGATGGGCATCGGTATCGCCATCGGCGTTACGCTGGTGGTGGGTACGCTGATGACGCCGTTATTGCAGGGGCGCTTTGTCGAACTTTTCAGCTCTACCGGCGGGCGTCTAACGCTGCTGGGCGTATTTGTTGCGCTGCTCGGGGTGGCGATCGTCTCACGAGCGGGTCTGTTAAAAGAGCGCGCCCTGGGGATCAATGCCGAAGAGTTTAACCTGAAGAAAGGGCTGGTGCTGGCAGTGATCTGCGGCATCTTCTCCGCCGGAATGTCGTTTGCCATGGATGCGGCGAAGCCCATGCACGATGCGGCGGCACAGCTGGGTATCAATCCGCTTTACGTGGCGTTGCCCAGCTACGTGGTAATTATGGGCGGCGGGGCGCTGGTTAACCTGGCCTACTGCTTTATTCGCCTGGCAGTGAAGCCTGAGCTCTCGGTTAAAGCGGATTTTTCCATAGCAAAACCCATGCTGCTGGCCAATGTCGCTTTTGCTGTGCTGGGCGGCACCATGTGGTATCTGCAGTTCTTCTTCTATGCATGGGGTCACGCCAAAATACCGCCGCAGTATGATTTTGTCAGCTGGATGCTGCATATGAGCCTCTATGTTCTCTGCGGCGGGTTAGTGGGCTTACTGCTGAAAGAGTGGAAATCGGCGGGCCGTCGTCCGGTCGGCGTGCTTTCCCTGGGTTGCCTGGTGATCATCATCGCGGCAAATATCGTCGGGCTTGGCCTGGCGGCCTGAGGCCTTACCGGTGCCGCACTGGCGGCACTGGTTCCTCTCGCTCCGCCGCAGGCGTTTTATTTTGCTGGATATGCTGCAAAAAGCGTTGCCGCCAGGCGCTGGGCGTCTGGCCGATTTCGCGGGTAAACACCACGGAGAAATAGTTACTGTCATCAAATCCGCAGCGTGCGGCCACTTCGCTGATCAAACAGTCCCGCGTGCGCAGCAGATATTTTGCCTGACAGAGCTGCAGCTGGCGCAGGTAATGACCAATCGTCATCCCGGTCTGCTGACGAAAAAGCTGTTTCAGCGCACGTTCATTAAGCTTATTCTGCTGACAAAACGCGGATAAATCGAAAGGACGTACGACCGCGCCCTGTAGCGCAGACATCAGCAGATCGAGCTGCTCGCCTTCCGGCAGCGCCCAGGGACGATCCGCCGCATAGCCGTGGCGACGCAATATCAGCGCCAGCTGCAGGAACAGCGCCTCAGAAAGCTGAATAGAGAGAGGATCGGTTTTTCGGCTTTCACGTTCAAGCTGAGTAATCACGCCGCGCGCCAGCGACATACCGCGGGTAGTCAGACGCCAACAGCCGGGCGTCTTGTCGGTCTGAGGCGGCAACAGCTGCGACCAATCCAGCCCGAGCCGGAAGCGATCGCGACAATAAAGAATATTATCCAGCACCAGATCGTTGACGGTGTCGTAACTGTGACAATCATTATCATGGATATAGAACACGTCGCCGCAGGTCACCAGCCAGGGCCGCTCGTTTAAGACGTGCAGCCCGTTACCGCGCCAGACGATAACAATCTCACCGAATTCATGGCGATGCGGCGGAAACGAGGGCTGAGGCATACGTTCCGCTACCGCGACCGGCAGATTGGCGGCAGGAAAATAATCCTCACGGCTCAATATCAACGACATGATAATCCTCCCTGGTTACACGCTATGCTGACGCTCCGCGCGGGGCGCACAGCCGAATTCACGCCGGAACAGCGTTGAAAAATGATTGCTGTCACCAAATCCGCATTGAAAGGCGATATCAGTGATGCGCATGTCGCTATGGCGCAACAGATGACGCGCCTGCAGCAGTCGCAGACGATTCAGATAACGTTGCGGCGTATTGCCGGTTTGCTGCTTCATCTGACGATGCAGCGTGCGCAACGACAACGAAAACCGATCCGCCAACGCTTCCCACTCGATCTCTTCACTGTAATGTTCATTCAGCCAGTCCAGCAGACGATGCAGGCGCGCCTCCCGATCCTGTGATGCCTCATCGCGACAGGCTTCGCGCAGCAATACCAGCAGCTGCAAAAAAAGCTGCTCCTGGCGCGCCTGTTTTTCCAGCGACCAGCCTTCACCTTCTTTTATCTGCGTCGCAATATTCAGCGCCTGGCCCATCATCCGATGATTGATACGCCAGTGTGACGGATAGTGGGCGCTATCTTCTCGCGGCAGCAGATCCTGCAGCCCGGACAGAAAGCGAAACGCCGTTGGGCTGCGGTAAAGCACGTTCGTCAGGCAAAGATTTTCCGTCTGTTCGTAAAGATGTCGATCGTGATCGCGTACAAAACAGACACAGCCGCTGCAAAGGGTTTGCGGCTGTCCGTTAAATATATGAATGCCTGAGCCTTGTTCTACCAGCACGATCTCGTGAAAGTCATGGTGGTGTTCCGGAAAAGCATGCTGTGGCACACGCGGTTCGATAGCAATCGGAAAATTACCTGCCGGAAAAAAGTCAGCGCTATGCAGAACGGTCATGATCCCTTCTCCATTATTAACATAATTGCAACCGATACTAATCAGCCGCTGCGCGCCTTGCCTTGAATTTTGCACTCTCCGCGTCAGGAAATTTGTTTTTTATTGAAGAAAGATGATGAAGTTTTCGGAAATGCGGCAAACATCACATCTGCCGCTTTTGCGACATCTGTGAGCTGCCTCACGAACATCTTTGCAAACCTGCCAGCGGCCCTGACCTGCTGGCAAAGAGGGGAAGGTGATGAAAAGGCGAGATTTCTACCCTGTGACTATCTGATCACAGGAAGAACACGCCATGAGTAAGCGAAATATTGTTGCCATTGATTTAGGCGCTTCCAGCGGGCGCGTGATGTTGGCTGAATGGTGCGCGGCTTCGCAACATATAAGCCTGCGCGAAGTGCGCCGTTTCGCCAATCAGCGTCAGCGCCGTCAGGGATACGACTGCTGGGATCTGGATCTTTTGGAGCAGGAGATTCGTGCCGGACTGGCGCAGCTGGATGCGGAGGGCATCGTACCTGACAGCATCGGCATCGATACCTGGGGCGTTGACATGGTGCTGCTGGATGCGCAAGGGCAGCGTGTCGGTGAAGCGGTGAGCTATCGCGACAAACGCACCCATGGCCTGATGGAACAGGCGCTGCGCGAGCCGGGCCGTGAGTTTATCTTTCAGCATACCGGCATACAGTTTTTGCCTTTCAACACGCTTTATCAACTGCGCGCGCTGCATCAGCAGCAGCCTGACTGGCAGGAAAAAGTCGCCCATGCGCTGATGATCCCGGATTACCTCCATTACCGGCTCACCGGCGAGCTGAACTGGGAATACACCAACGCCACCACCACTCAGCTGCTGAACATTCAGAGCGGCGAATGGGATCGCGATCTGCTTGCCTGGGCTGGCGTCCCGGCAAGCTGGTTCGGCAAGCCACATCCGCCCGGCAACAGGGTTGGCTGGTGGCAGAACGCCAGTGGCAACCCGATCCCGGTGATCGCTGTCGCCACACATGACACCGCCAGCGCGGTTTTTGCCACGCCGCTGACACAAGAAGATGCGGCTTATCTCAGCTCCGGCACCTGGTCGCTGATGGGCTTTGAAAGCCTGCAACCTTATACCTCTACGGCGGCGCTCAATGCCAACGTCACCAACGAAGGCGGGGCGGAAGGTTACCGCGTGCTGAAAAACATCATGGGGCTTTGGCTGCTGCAGCGCGTCTGTGACGAGCTACAGATTGCCGACCTCTGCCAGCTGATCGAGGAAACTGCCAGCCAGCCAGCCTGTCTGGCGCTGATCAATCCCAACGACGCCCGCTTTATCAACCCGGACAGCATGGTGCGGGAGATTCAGAACGCCTGCGCCGCGCAAGGAATGGTGATACCGCAGTCTGCTGCGGCGCTGGCGCGTTGCATTTTTGACAGCCTGGCGCTGCTCTATCGCCAGGTGATCCGCGAACTGGCGGCGCTACGCGGCGCCTGCTTCAGCCAGCTGCATGTGGTGGGCGGCGGTTGCCAGAACCATTTTCTCAATCAACTCTGCGCCGACGCCTGTGAACTGCCGGTTTTCGCCGGTCCGGTTGAAGCCTCGACGCTGGGAAATGTGGGCTGTCAGCTGGTGGCGCTGGGCGAAATCAGCGATGTGGCCGCCTTCCGCCGCTGCGTGGCCCGCAATTTCCCGCTGGATAAATTCGAACCGATGAACAACAGCGCCTTTCGCGCCACTCAGGCACGCTTCGCGGCGCTGAGTCAACCTGCTAAGGAACTCGCTTATGACAAAGCTGATTGAACAGGCCTTTGATCTGGCCAAACAACGTTTCGCTGCAATTGGCGTGGATGTGGATCACGCTATGCAGCAACTGGATGCCATTCCGGTTTCTATGCATTGCTGGCAGGGCGACGACGTGCGCGGCTTTGAAAACCCGCAGGGCGCGTTAACCGGCGGCATCCAGGCGACCGGCAACTATCCGGGCAGGGCTCGCAATGCCGAAGAGCTGCGCGCCGATCTGGACAAGGCGATGTCGCTGATTCCGGGCGCGAAACGCCTCAATCTGCACGCCATCTATCTGGAGAGCGACACGCCGGTAGAGCGTGACGCCATTGAGCCGGCGCATTTCAAAAACTGGGTGGCGTGGGCGAAGCAAAACGATCTGGGCCTCGATTTTAACCCGACCTGTTTTTCCCATCCGCTGAGCGCCGACGGCTTTACGCTTTCTCATGCCGACAGCGCGATTCGCCAGTTCTGGATCGATCACTGCAAAGCGAGCCGCAGCGTCTCGGCCTGGTTTGGCGAGCAGCTGGGCACGCCGTCGGTGATGAATATCTGGGTGCCGGACGGAATGAAAGATCTTACTGTCGATCGCCTGGCGCCGCGTCAGCGCCTGCTGGCTGCGCTTGATGAGATCATCAGCGAGAAGAAAAATCCCGCGCACCACATCGATGCCGTGGAAAGCAAGCTGTTTGGCATCGGCGCGGAAAGCTACACGGTGGGTTCCAATGAATTTTTCCTCGGCTACGCCTGTAGCCGACAGACCGCGCTGACGCTGGATGCGGGTCATTTCCATCCCACCGAAGTGATCTCCGACAAAATTTCCACCGCCATGCTCTACGTGCCGCGTCTGCTGCTGCACGTCAGCCGTCCGGTACGCTGGGACAGCGACCATGTGGTGATCCTTGATGACGAAACCCAGGCGATCGCCAGCGAAATTGTGCGCCATCAGCTATTCGACAAAGTACACATCGGTCTCGATTTTTTTGACGCCTCCATCAACCGCATCGCTGCCTGGGTTATCGGCACGCGCAATGCGAAAAAAGCGCTGTTGCGTGCGCTGCTGGAGCCGACCGACCGTCTGCGCCAGCTGGAAGCGGAAGGGGATTACACCGCGCGTCTGGCGCTGCTGGAAGAGCAAAAGTCGCTGCCGTGGCAGGCAGTCTGGGAAGCCTGGTGCCTGCGTCATGATGTGCCGGCCGATGCAAGCTGGCTGAGCGATGTGCGCCATTACGAACAACAGATTCTGACTCAACGTTAAGGATTTACTATGCAAAGCATTCTTTCTTCCTGGTTTGTACAGGGAATGGTCAAGGCGACCAGCGATATGTGGTTGAAAGGCTGGGATGAGCGCAACGGGGGCAATGTGAGCCTGCGTTTGCTGGAAGAGGAGGTGCAGCCTTTCGCCGCAGATTTTTATGCCGAACCGCGCTGTATCGAGCTGTCGCAACCGACGCCTGCTCTGGCTAACTGCTGGTTTCTGGTTACCGGTTCCGGCAAATTTTTCCGCAACGTACAGCTGGATCCGGCAGACAGCCTGGTGCTGTTACAGGTGGATGACAAAGGGCTTTCTTATCAAATCCACTGGGGTTTGAGCAACGGCGGCTTGCCCACCTCCGAGCTGGCATCTCATTTCCAGTCCCACAGCGTACGCAAGCAGCTGACCAACGACCAGGACCGCGTCATCATGCACTGCCATGCCACTAACTTTATGGCGTTAAGCTATGTGGTGGAGCTGGACGCGGCGCGCTTCACGCGTTTGCTCTGGGAAGGCAGCACCGAATGCCTGGTGGTGTTTCCGCATGGCGTTGGCATTTTACCGTGGATGGTGCCGGGAACCGACGGCATTGGTGCCGCAACGGCGGAGCAGATGCAGTCGCACACGTTGGTTATGTGGCCGTTTCACGGCATCTTTGCCGCCGGGCCTTCGCTCGATGAAGCATTTGGTCTGATCGATACGGCTGAAAAATCGTCGGAAGTGGTCGTGAAGGTGCTTTCCATGGGCGGCATGCGCCAGAGTATTACCACTGAGCAGCTGATCGCTCTGGGCGAACGTTTCGGCGTCAAACCCTGGCAAGCGGCGCTGGATATAGGGCCAGCCAATGCTGCGTAAAGCCTTTGTGATGCAGGTGCACCCCGATTGCCACGCGGAATATGAGCGTCGGCATTCGCCTGTCTGGCCGGGGCTGGCGGAGACGCTTAAGGCGCACGGCGCGCATAATTACGCGATCTGGCTGGATGCTGAGAGAAATCTGTTGTTTGCCAGCGTGGAAATTGAATCAGAGGCGCGCTGGGCGGCGGTGGCGGAAACAGAAATTTGCCAGCGCTGGTGGGCATCAATGAAAGCCTTAATGCCCTGTCATGCGGATAACAGCCCGGTCAGCAGTGAACTGAAACAGGTGTTTTTTCTGGAATAAGAAAGGGCGGGAATCTCCCGCCCTGATACTGTTTCAGCCTCTCTCCTGACAAACGCCGGCCAGCTTCGGCCACAGCGCCATCATGGTATCGATAATGCCATTCAGCTCTTCATAGCTGGCGCCTTCGCGCGCGCGCACCGACATGCCCTGCAACATACAGGAAAGGTAGCGGGAGAGAGCTTCAGTATCGATATCCGCCGCCAGCTCGCCCAACTGCTGCCGCTCACGCAGAAAATCGTTCAGCGTGGATTCCTGCGCCTGATGGCGTTGCAGCAAAGTCTCGGCAATATCACTGGACGATGCGGATAAGGCGCTGGAAGTGCAGATAAAAAAGCATCCTGCTGGCTTGCTGCGGTCAGTAAAGCAGGCGGCCGTGGTGCGAAAATAGTTTTCGATACCGGTGGCGACACAGCTCTCCTGGCATTGCAGCGCCGCGTTACGCCGGGCGCTAAACTTTTCGATATAGCGATCCAGCACTGCGCGAAACAACCCCTCTTTATTTTCAAATTCAGCATAGAGAGTAGGCGCTTTCGCGCCGGTCGCGGCGACCAAATCGGAAAGAGAGGTCGCTTCATAGCCGTGTGCCCAGAAAAGCTCCAGCGCTTTGTCCAGCGCCGCTTCGCGATCGAAAAGTTTCGGGCGGCCGCGGCTTTTCTTCACAACGGTATCCTGAGTCTGGCTCATATAACCTCACTAACTGGAAAACATACTCATTAAATTACCGATCATTAACTAATTATGCAAGGGACGCGCAACCGCGTTGCGTCACAGTTTAACACTTTGTGCTTGCTGCGTTCAAAACGCCCCATTGGCTAAGGGAGAATTGCCCGCCAGGCCCATAATGACGCCACTTCGCGATTAAAATAACGCTCATTAATAAAATGATTGACGTCTGCAGAAAACAGGCCTATCATTTGTTTAACGGTCGTTAATTAAATAACGACATCTACCGAATCGATGAATTGCACAGAGAGAACACATTATGAAAAGCATCAAACTGACCATCGCTGCCGTTGCACTGAGTACCCTGACTTTTGGCGCCTTCGCGGCAGATCAGGTAAGCAACGATCCGCTGCATCAGCAGCCGGTAGGGACCATTTCAGCGCAGGGCGGCAACAGTCTGGATTCACTGGAAGCGCAACTGAATGCCAAAGCGGATGAGGCCGGTGCGAAATCTTTCCGCATCACCTCAACAACAGGTCAAAACAAATTGCACGGTACTGCGGTGATTTATCAGTAATCGCAGCGCGTTCACACTAAACAGGAAGGAATCTCATCATGAAAAGCATTAAATTAAGCGTTATTGCCGCGCTGCTGGGCACCGTCTCATTTGCCGGTTTCGCTGCGCAACAAGTGAATTATTCGCCGGTCGATCAGCAGAAAATCGGCGTGATCAGCGCCACCGGCAGCAGCGATCTGACATCGCTGGAGAATCAACTGTCGGAGAAGGCCGCAGCGGCGGGAGCAAAGTCTTTCCGCATCACTTCGACCTCTGGCGACAACAACCTGCATGGCACAGCGATCATCTATAATTAATCGTGTCCGGCAGGAAAAAGAAAAAGGCTTCAGATTATCCTCTGAAGCCTTTTTTTTAGCCGTTAGAACGCAGCTGCGGATAGCGGCGGAAAATATAGGTACACCAGAAAAGCCCGGCCAGCCCCAGAATCGCCCCGACATTGCCCACATCGGCCATGTTCAGATGCTCGCTCACCTGATTACCCAACAGAGCGCCCGCCCCGATACCGATATTGTAAATACCGGACATCAGAGACATCGCCACATCGGTCGCATCCGGTGCCAGCGACAGCACGCGCACCTGCACCGCCAGTCCGATCATCATCATCGACATGCCCCAGATAATACAGAGCATGGAGATGGCGGTTGGGCGCACAGCGGCGAAAATTAGCAGCCCCATACAGAGCGTAATCAGCCCAATGGCGGCGATCAACAGCGACGAAGGGAATTTATTGCCGAGGGTGCTGAACAGTACGCTGCCGAGAATACCGGCAGATCCAAACAGCAGCAGCAGCAGGGTGGTAAAGTTTTGGCCCGCGTTGGCGACGACCTGCATGAAAGGTTCGATATAGCTGTAGGCGGTGTAATGCGCCGTGACCACCAGAGTGATCAGCAGATACATGCTGACCAGCGCCGGGCGACGAAACAGCATCGGCACGCTACTCAACGATCCGGTGTGCTCGCTCGGCAGCTTCGGCAGCACGCGGGCGAGCAGAACCAGCAGCACCAGCGCTGAAACGCCAATCATGCCGAAGGTGGTGCGCCAGCCTAAATATTGACCTACCACGCGCCCAATCGGCACTCCAAGCACCATCGCCAGCGCGGTGCCGGTAGCCAGCATACTCAGCGCCTGCGTTTTCTTTCCGGCGGGCGCGACACGAATCGCCAGTGAGGCGGTAATCGACCAGAACACCGCATGCGACAGCGCAATGCCGATACGCGACAACACCAGCGAGACGAAATCCCAGGCGACGGTCGAGAGCACATGGCTGGCGATAAAGATCACGAACAGCAGTGACAGCAGCAGACGCCGCTCGATCTGCCGCGTCAGCAGCATCAGGGGCAACGAAAGCAGCGCCACAACCCAGGCATAAATGGTGAGCATAATCCCCACATCTGCCGTCTTCATGGAAAAACTGGCGGCGATGTCGGAGAGCAGGCCGACCGGAACAAACTCGGTGGTATTGAAAACAAAGGCGGCGATGGCCAGCAGCACGACGCGCAGCCAGGCCGTTTTACGTGAAACAGTTGTTGATTGCATGGGATGTCAAATCAGTCAGAACAGCAAAATTGAACGTGATAAGCGCTCAGCGAAAGTGACCTCCGTCACAAATTACTCACTATTGTGGATGAAGAGCGCCAGAAGGGAAACATCAGAGAGGGGATTTATCGCTGAATATTTTTTATCGCCTGCGGCGGGACGATAGCCAGCGGTTATAGCCGCCCGGCGATGCCAACTTCACAAACAACTTGCGCCGCGCTAATGAAACCGCCTTGCTGCAAAGGCTGCCGCAATCAGAGTTTGACCATATGCTTTAGTGCCACACTATTCTGATCGGTCAGGTTTTTTTTTAGGTTTACAGGACAGCAGGTCGCACAGCCCATTGCGCCGGGATAATATTTTCGTGCCTGCTGAATTGCCGCGACGGGATTGTAGAAGGTGCCGAGAAACAGACGATGCTGCATTTTAGGCAGATAAGGACAGTGAGCGGCATGTACCACATGATTGTTGTTATAGCCTGAGGTTTTATCAACATAATACCAGATAGACATGATGTATCCTCCATGCTGTATGAAAAAACTATGGAAATTATTGGAATAAAAGAAATTATAGCGAGGATAAAGGGTGCTGTTATTAACGGAACTAAATGATGAGCGTGCTAAGTATGGAGGTAACAAAAAAGGCGCCGCAGCGCCTTTCTGAGCATGTAATGCCGTTAAAGTTTCCGGCCCTGTAAACGCCAGCCCACCAGCAGAGCAACGACCAGCAGCGAGGCGATAAAGGCCGTTATGCCCGACCAGCCAAAATGATGCCAGAAAACACCGCCCAGGGTCCCGGCGACGCTGGAGCCTGCGTAATAGCTGAACAGATAAAGCGAAGAAGCCTGACCTTTGGCGCGCCGGGCGCGCGGGCCAATCCAGCCGCTGGCTACCGAGTGGGCGGCAAAGAAACCTGTCGTAAACAGCATCATTCCCGCCAGAATGATCCAGACTGAACCAAAGACGGTAAGCAGTAAACCGGCCAGCATGATCGCTGTGGCTGCAAGTATCACAGGTCCGCGGCCAAAGCGAGCGGTCATGGCGCCCGCTTTTGGCGAACTCCAGCTACCCGTGAGATAAACTACCGACAGCAGGCCCACCACGGCCTGACTGAGAAAATAAGGAGCGCTCAGCAGGCGGTAGCCGATGTAATTGAACAGGGTAACGAACGCCCCCATCAACAGAAACCCTTCCGCGAACAGCAGCGGCAGCCCCTGATCACGCCAGTGCAGACGAAAATTAATCATCAGGCTGCGCGGCTTCAGCGAAGCCGGACGAAAATGACGCGACTCCGGCAAAATTTTCCAGAACATCAGTGCGGAAGCGAGCGCAAAACAGCCAATCGCGGCGATGGCGATCCGCCAGGAGAAAAAGTCGGTGAGTACGCCGGTCAGCAAACGTCCACTCATGCCGCCAATCGAATTACCGCTGATATAAAGTCCCATGGAAAAGGCGATAAAACCGGGATGGATCTCCTCACTCAGGTAAGTCATGCCCACCGCCGCCACGCCGCTCAGCGAAAGGCCAATCAGCGCCCGCATAATCAGAATGCCGTTCCAGCTGGTCATGGTGGAGGAGATCAAAGTAAAGATCGCCGCCAGCATCAGCGCGGTCACCATCACCGATTTGCGGCCAATGGCATCGGAGAGCGGGCCGGTTA
This sequence comes from Pantoea osteomyelitidis, assembly GCF_044342975.1. NCBI lineage: Bacteria > Pseudomonadati > Pseudomonadota > Gammaproteobacteria > Enterobacterales > Erwiniaceae > Pantoea > Pantoea osteomyelitidis. The sequence goes on along the minus strand of NZ_JBGFSN010000004.1, from coordinate 1,084,043 downwards.
CCAGCAGGCCGAGCGCCATCAGGGCGGTGGAGACCGAGAGGGAAATGCTGCTGGCCGCCGGGGAGACGTCAAACTGCTGTGACAGCACAGGCAGGATCGGCTGCACACAATAGAGCAGCGCAAAAGTCGCCAGACCGGCGGAGAAAAGCGCCAGGGTGACGCGTAAAAATTGCGGCGTGCCGCGCGTAATAAACGGGCTGACGCTGACGCCAGTTAAAGAAGGACTGACTGTCTCGCTATCATCGAGCGTCACAGCATGAGAAGAGCGGTTCACAACACATCCTCAAATCATTCAACACGCTGTTAAGGGTAAAAAAGCGGTGGTAAGTTGTCTAATATATTAATAATCTCAAATGATATGTATAACATATGAATATTGAACTGCGCCATTTACGTTATTTCATCGCCGTAGCGGAAGAGCTGCATTTCGGCCGCGCCGCACAGCGTCTGCATATTTCGCAGCCGCCGCTCAGTCAGCAAATTCAGCAGCTGGAACAGGAGATAGGCGCACAGCTTTTTCTGCGTACTAACCGCAGCGTACAGCTGACCGCCGCTGGCGCGCAGTTTTTGCCCGATGCGCGGGCGATTCTGCAACAGGTAGAGCAGGCGTCGGAGCGCGCGGCGCGTCTGCACCGCGGCGAAGAAGGGGAACTGCGCATTGGCTTTACCTCCTCTGCGCCTTTTATCGGTCTGGTCTCAGACGCGCTTTACCATTTCCGTCTGCGCTGGCCCGCTGTGCATATCAGAATGCAGGAGATCAATACCCGGCAGCAGCTGGCGCCGCTGCACGAGGGCCGACTCGATCTGGGCATAATGCGTAACACGCCTTTACCCGCTGATTTACGCTATCAGCTCCTGCTGCGTGAACCGCTCTGCGCTGTGGTGCACTGGGCGCATCCGCTGGCCGACGCCGAACAGATCTCCATCCGCGCCCTTGCCAGCGAACCTTTTGTCTTTTTCGATCCGCAGGGCGGTACGGCGCTTTACAGCGAGATCCTCGCGCTGCTGCACCGTTATCAGATACAGCCCTATATCACGCAGGAAGTGGGCGAAGCGATGACCATCCTTGGACTGGTAGCAACCGGACTCGGCGTATCGATCCTGCCAGCCTCGTTTCGTCATGCGCGGCTCAGCGATGTGGTCTGGCTGCCGTTGCAGGAGGCAGATGCGCTGTCAGAGGTGTGGATGGTTTGGTCTGTGGCACGGGAACCCGGCGCGCAGATGGCGAATATGATGCGTTTGCTGTTAAGGGATGCGGAAGAAAAATAAGAATAATCTGCTAAAAATCATTTGTTTATGTGCTTTGAATCACAATTCGACGCAAATTATTAACTGAACCTGCAAAACTGTTCCAACATAGCCAGTGTTTATTTTGTGGCTCGAAAATATTATGGAGCAGGTCGTGAATCCGGACATTCAGCCTGGTCATATCGACCAGATCAAACAGGCCAATGCAGGCGCTATTTATCGATTGATCGATCAACATGGCCCGATTTCACGCATTGAACTCTCTAAACTCGCCCAGTTGGCGCCAGCCAGCATTACCAAAATTGTGCGTGAAATGCTGGATGCTCACCTGGTGCAGGAAACAGCGTATCAGGATCCCGGCAGTCGGGGCCGTCCCGCTATCGGCCTGACGCTGGATACGTTTTCCTGGCACTACCTCGCGATTCGTATCCGCCACGGCAATATTACGCTAACGCTGCGCGATCTCAGCAGTCGGGCGCTGGCAGAAGAAACGCAGCCGCTGCCGCCCGAAGCGGAAACACCACTGCTGGAGTGGCTGGTGACGCACATCGACAATTTTTTTATCCGCCATCAGCACAAGCTGGAGCGCCTTACCGCCATCGCGATTACCCTGCCGGGTTTGATCAATGCGGCCACGGGCGTGGTACATCGTATGCCCGGTTATCATATCCAGCAGATGCCGCTGGGCGCCACTCTGGAGCAGCGCACCGGCCTGCCGGTATTTGTTCAGCACGATATTTCCGCCTGGACGCTGGCCGAATCGCTGTTCGGCGCCTCGCGCGGCGCGCAGGATGTGATTCAGATTGTGATTGATGACACGGTGGGCGCCGGCATTATCAGCGCGGGTCAGCTGCTGCATAAGAGCGGACGGACGCTGGTGGAAGTGGGTCATACCCAGATCGATCCCTACGGTCAGCAGTGTTACTGCGGCAATCATGGCTGTCTGGAAACAGTTGCCAGCACCGGCAGCCTGCTCGGTCTTGCGGCGCAACGTCTGCCGACGCAGCCGGGCAGCGTGCTTCATCAACAGCCGATCAGCATTGAAAACCTGTGCCAGGCCGCGATGTCAGGCGACCAACTGGCGCGGGATGTCATTGCCAGCGTGGGTCATCATGTCGGGCGCATACTGTCGATGATGGTGAATATTTTCAATCCCCAACATATTCTTATCGGTTCACCCCTGAACCAGGCGGCGGAAGTGCTGTTCCCGGCGGTCAATGCCACCATTCGTCAGCAGGCGCTGCCAGCTTACAGCAAAGAGATTACCCTGGAACCAACCGGCTTTAGCGATCCTGGTACGCTCTGCGCCGCCGCGCTGGTTAAAGATGCGCTTTACAGCGGCTCTCTGCTGATCAAGCTTCTTCAGGGGTAAGTGCGCCTGAACTTGCGCTAACGCAAGCTCTGGCCCGTTGCCTTCACTTAGAATCCCTTCTTCATCGCGTAATCGCGTCTAAAGGAGGAGAAGGGTGAACACACTATTTGTTACCGGCACCGATAGCGCCGCAGGAAAAACCGTGGTTTCCCGCGCGTTATTGCAATGTTTTGCCAGGGCGAATTTCAGTTCCGTCGGTTATAAACCGGTGGCGAAATGCGCTATCCACACGGATGCGGGCCTGCGTAATAAAGATGCGTTGCTGTTGCAGTCCGCCTCAACCCTGTCATTACCGTACGAAGCCATTAACCCCGTCGCGCTGGAAGATGATGAAATCAGCACCAGTAAAGCTGTGCCGGTCGATTATCAGCGTCTGAGCACAGGACTAAAACAGCTGCGCGCTCAGGCCGCCAGAGTCATTGTGGAAGGCACGGGAGGCTGGCGCTGCCTGATGAACGACCTCTGTCCGCTTTCCGACTGGGTAGTGAAAGAGCAGCTACCGGTGATTATGGTGGTAGGGATCAAGCAGGGATGCGTCAGCCATGCGTTACTGACGGCACAGGCAATTGTTAACGATGGTCTGCCGCTGGCGGGCTGGGTCGCTAACCGTATCAACCCTGGCCTGGCGCACTACGCGGAGATCATTCAGGTGCTGCGTGCAAAGATCGATGCGCCGCTGCTGGGAGAATTGCCTTATCTTCCCCGCGCTGAACAGCGCGATCTTAGTCATTACCTCGATTTATCGTTGCTGGGCGGCGGCAGAAAGTTGCACTCAGAAAGTGCGAAACAGGCGCGCTGATGAAACAAAGTGCGGCAAATCGATCTTACATGAACCCATCGTTGCAAAACGCCCGGAATAAACGGGCACGTTTACCTGTTTTAATTCAATAAATTACAGATTTTTGCTTCTCGGCGTGCGCGTCTGGCGCAAAATATGCATTAGCTCTGCTGATAATTATTTTGCCGGAGCACCATTATGTCGCAATCGCATGAGAAGGGTCTGCTGTACGGGCTGGAAGCGCGTATCGCCCCTGCGCCCGCATTTTTTGCCGCTCTGCAGCATGTGCTGGCCAGCGTGGTAGGCATTATTACCCCGCCGCTGATTATTGGTTCGGTGCTGGGCCTGCAGGCCTGGATCCCTTATCTGATAAGCATGTCTTTATTGGTTTCCGGCCTGGGCACCTTTATCCAGGCGCGGCGCTTCGCCGGTATCGGCGCCGGTATGATCTGTCTGCAGGGCACCAGCTTTGCTTTTCTCGGCGTGATTCTTTCCGGCGGTCTGATCGTGAAAGGGCGCGGCGGCTCGCCGGAAGAGATCATGGCGATGATTTTTGGCTGTAACCTTGTGGCGGCGCTGATCCCCATCCTTATCAGCCGCTGCGTGGGGCAGCTGCGAAAAATCCTGACGCCGGTTGTCACCGGTACGGTGATTGCGCTGATTGGCATCAGCCTGATCAAAGTCAGCATTACCGACTGGGCGGGCGGCCATAGCGCGAGCGATTTCGGCGCGCCGCATCATCTGGCGCTCGGTGCGTTGACGCTGCTGGTGATTGTGGCGCTGAACCGATCGCGTAATCGCTGGTTGCGCCTGGTGGCGGTGATGATGGGTATTGCGGTTGGCTGCCTCGCCGCCGCGCTGACCGGCAACCTGCATCTGAAACCCACGGCCAGCGCCAGCTGGCTGGTGCTACCGGGCTTTTTCCATTTCGGCTTTAACTTTGACTGGACCATCTTTGTTCCTGTCGCGCTGGTTTCAGTGATCGCGGTAATCGAAGCCGTCGGGGATCTCACTGCCAACTGCCTGCTGTCACAGCAGCCGATTATCGGCGAGACGTTCCAGCGACGTCTGCAGGGCGGCATTCTGGCCGATGGCGTCAGCTGCATTCTGGCGGCGGTTTTCTCTTCCTTTCCCAATACCACCTTTGCGCAGAACAATGGCGTTATCCAGATGACCGGCGTCGCCAGCCGTTACGTCGGCATGGTGATCGGCGTCATGCTGGCGCTGCTCGGTCTGTTTCCTGGCGTTGGCGCGGTGCTGCAACAGATTCCGCCGCCGGTGCTGGGCGGCGCTACCCTGGTGATGTTTGGCAGCGTGGTTGCGGCGGGAATCCGCGTGATGACGCAAACGCCGCTGGGCCGTCGTGAAATGTTGATTGTCGCCGTGGCCTTTGGGCTTGGACTGGGCATTGAGGCGGTGCCGGAGGTGCTGAAATCATTCCCGACGATCGTCTCCAACCTGTTTGGCCATGCAGTTACCACCGGCGGCATCGCGGCGATCGTGCTGAATATGGTGCTGCCAGGGGAAGAGGAGCCGGAAGCGCTGCCTGAAGGTGAAAGGGCGGGCAGCTAAGAAAAATGTGCTCTCCCGCACGGGAGAGCACGGGCCGTCAGGGATTCAGACGGCGACGGGTGCGCCCGGAACTGAGGTAATCGGCAATATAATCCTGCGAAATTTCCCCGCTGTAACGCCCCTCTTCATCGACGATTGGCATCCAGACCAGGTTATGTTCATAGAGCTTGGAAAGCACCACGCGCAGGTTTTCTTCCGCTTTGCCGGTGACGGTAAAGGTGTGCAGCATCTCCTCGCAGCGTCCGGTGGCGTTACGCGCTTCGCGACGTTTCACAAAGCCCAGCGGCTTGCCGTCGTTGTCCACCACGGTGATGGAGCGCATATCGTTGTCATCCATCATTGCGAAGGCTTCCGGTAATGGTGTGGCGCGCTTCACAGTGATGGTCGGCTGCTGCTCCGTCACGTCGCCCGCCTGCACCAGCAGCAGACGTTTCAGGGTGCGGTCCTGACCAACAAAGGAGCCGACAAACTCATTGGCCGGTTTCGCCAACAGCTCATCCGGGCTGGCGCACTGCACAATTTTGCCCTGACCAAATACCGCGATGCGATCGCCGAGCTTCAGCGCCTCGTCGATGTCGTGGCTCACCAGCATCACGGTTTTTTTCAGCTGGCGCTGCATATCGAGAAACTCGTTCTGAATCACTTCACGGTTAATCGGATCAACCGCGCCGAAAGGTTCATCCATCAACAGTACCGGCGGATCCGCCGCCAGCGCGCGGATAACCCCGATACGCTGCTGCTGACCGCCAGACATCTCGCGCGGATAGCGATGCAGAAATTTTTTCGCATCCAGCGCCACCATGCTCATCAGTTCCGTCGCGCGTTCCTGGCAGCGCTTTTTATCCCAGCCCAGCATGCGCGGCACCACGGTGATGTTCTCTTCAATGGTCATGTTGGGAAACAGGCCGATCTGCTGAATCACATAGCCGATATTGCGGCGCAGCGTCACGGTATCCTGGGTACTGGTATCTTCACCGTTGATATAGATTTTGCCCGAGGAGGGAGCGATCAGACGGTTAATCATCTTCAGAGTGGTGGTTTTGCCACAGCCGGAGGGGCCGAGCAGCACGCACATTTCGCCTTCCGGCACCTCAAGACTGACGTTATCTACGGCGTTAACGCTGCTGCCGTTTTTCTGGGTAAAAGTTTTTGTCAGGTTTTCCAGTTTAATCATTATCGAATCCCTCGGGGAGTCAGCGCCGACTGCAGGCGGTGCAGCAGCCAGTCAAGAATAATAGCCAGCAAGCAGATCATCAGCGCCCCGGCAATCAACATGCGCACATCGCTGCCGCTGATGCCATCCAGCAGCAACAGGCCGAGTCCGCCCGCGCCAATCACTGCCGCGATAGCCATCACGCCGACGTTCATCACCACCGCAGTGCGAATACCGCCAAAAATTACCGGCAGCGCCATGGGAATCTCTACCCAGCGCAGGCGCTGCCAGAAGGTCATACCGATACCGCGCCCCGCCTCGCGCAGACCCGGCGGCAGATTTTCCAGCGCGGTATGGGTATTCCGTACGATGGGCAGCAGCGAGTAGAGGAACACGGCAGTAATCGCCGGCAGGGCGCCGATGCCTTCACCGATCAGAGAAAAAAGCGGGATCATCAGGCCGAACAGGGCGATAGTCGGGATGGTCAGCACCACGGTGGCGATGCCCAATACCGGCGTCGCCAGCCACTTGAAACGCACAATCAAAATACCAAGCGGCACGCCGATCAAAATGGCGCAGCCCACCGCGACCAGCACCAGCCAGGTGTGCTGCCAGCTCAGCGTCAGCAGGTAATGCCAGTTGTTCAGGATGTAATGAATCGTATCCATGGCGTCTCCTTACAGCATCTTTTTCGAATTGAGGAAATCACGCGCCACCTGTTGCGGAGACTGATGATCGATATCGACGCGCTTGTTCATTTCGGTGATTGTCTCGTCGGTAATCAGCGCGGAGAGCTGATTCAGCGCCGCGTCCAGGCCGGGATGGCTGGCGAGCACGTCCTGACGTACCACTGGCGTGACGTTGTAACTTGGGAAGAAGTGCTTATCATCTTCCAGCACCTTCAGATCGAAGCCCTTAACGCGACCATCAGTGGTATAAATCAGCCCGGCATCCACAAAGCCGTCACGCACCGCGTTATAGACCAGACCAGGGTCCATCTGGCGGATTTGCGGCCTGTCGAGCGGCATGTTGTAAGCTTTTTGCAGCGGCTTCATGCCGTCGGAACGCCCGGCGAACTCCAGATCCAGCCCCAGCTTCCAGTTATGATCCGGATCGCTCTGGCGAATCTGTTCCAGTTTCGTCACCAGCTGCGACAGGGTGTTGATGCCTTCTTTCTCCGCACGGCTACGCTGCATGGCAAAAGCATAGGTATTGTTCATCGGGGCGGGATTGAGCCAGACCAGGCCCAGCTTCGCATCCAGGTTTTTTACCGTGTCGTAAGCCTGCTGCGATGACATGGGCTTACTGATGTGGTTGAAAATAATCAGCGAGGTGCCGGTATATTCCCAGGTCATATCGATCTGCTTATTAATCATCGCATTGCGGCTGATGGTGGTGGCGATATTGGTTTTTGGGATCACCTGAAATCCTTTTTTCTCCAGCCAGAGCACGGTGAGCGCAGAAAGAATGTGCTGCTCGGTAAAGCTTTTGGTCGCCATCATAATGGGTTCGGCAGCATTTGCCGCCTGGCTCAGGGCGAGGGAGGCGGTGAGAGCGAGCGCGGTCTGTTTCAACCAGCGCGCGACCCGATTGTTTGTCGTCATAGTCAACTCCTGAGGATTATGCCGCGTGCGGGCTGAGATAACGTCCCAATGCCGCCAGCAGCATATCCAGAATCAGGGCGAACAGCGCAGTGGCCGCCGCACCCAGAATCAGGGTCGGGAAATCGTTCAGATAGATGCCGGGAAAAATCAGTTCGCCGTAGCTGCTGGCGCCGATCAGAAAGGCCAGCGGCGCGGTGCCGACATTGATTGCGGTAGCGATACGCACCCCAGCCAGAATCACCGGCAGCGCGTTAGGTAGCTCCACCTGACGCAGCCGCTGAAATTTTGTCATGCCGATGCCGTTGGCAGCTTCAATCAGCGAGGCGGGTACGGCGCTCAGCCCGGAGTAAGTGTTGCGTACAATGGGCAGCAGCGAGGCGAGGAACAGGGCGATCAGCGCCGGACGGTCGCCAATGCCAATGACCACCATGGCCAGCGCCAGTACCGCCAGCGGCGGCAGCGTATTACCCACGTTGAAAATCTGCATCACATACTCGGCCCAGCGGCGGGCGAAAGGGCGGCTAAGCAGGACGCCGCTGGGAATGCCGACCAGCAGGGCAAAGAACATTGAGCAGAAAACCAGAAACATATGCTGCTGACCGAGGTACAGCAAATCAACCTTGCGCGCCTGAACGGTATCCCATCCGATACCCCAGATCAGCAGCCCCACGATAACGACGATGGACAAAACGGCCAGCCCGGCACGCTTAGCCAGCGTAGAATTTTGCATGAAATGACTCTCCCGGAGATGTCGTTGAGACCTGTATATTTCGTCTCTTGTTATGCCTGAAGGTGACAGGACGACAAAAGCGACTAAGGTGTGTGCCGCTTCCAATACCGTGACTGCCGTGAATTGCAGATAAAATTGCTACTTTTCAGCGCTTTTCCAGTGAAAACTGAGAAAGTTGCCCAAAACCTATAGCAGCGCTACGCTAAAAATGCCAGTTTTTGGCGGTAAATTCGGAATCTCTGAACCCGGTTGAACAGCGGCTTAAGCCGCATCAGAACTGGAAACAGGCAAAAAGAGAAAAAATAGCGGCCTTCTAGTGACAACGTCACAAATATTCAGCACGTTCAGGAAACTGCCGGTGGAATTTGAGGTTAAACTGAGCAGTAAAACACAAGGATAAACATGACAGAGAGTGCGCAAGTGCAAACCGGTCACCGCCACTGGATCCTTATCGCCTGTATGCTGGCGATGTTTATGGCGGCCATTGAGGTCACCATTGTGGCGACGGCAATGCCGACCATTGTTGCCGATCTCGGCGGATTCGCCCAATTTGGCTGGGTCTTTTCTATCTACCTGCTGACGCAGGCGGTCAGCGTGCCGCTCTATGGTCGGCTGGCGGATATCTGGGGGCGCAAGAAGATGTTTTTTATCGGCGCCTCGCTGTTTCTTACCGGCTCGCTGCTGTGCGGTTTCGCGCACAGCATGGCCTGGCTTATTCTGTTCCGCGCCTTTCAGGGGCTGGGGGCGGGTGCCATTATGCCGATCACCTCAACCATTGTTGCCGATATCTATACGGCGCGCGAGCGCGCCAGCGTTCAGGGCTGGCTCTCCAGCGTTTGGGGCGTCGCCGCCGTGGTTGGCCCGCTGACCGGCGCCTGGCTGGTGCAGCATTTCAGCTGGTCAGTGGTGTTCTGGGTAAATCTGCCGATTGGCCTGGTGTCGATGCTGATGCTGGCGCGCTGGCTGCCGGACCGGCAACAGCAGGATGAGACGTCCCTGAATCTGGCCGGAAGCTGCTGGCTGATGCTCTGCGTCAGTGCGCTGTTGATCGCGCTGTTGCAGGCTGAAATGCTGGGTTACTGGTTGCTGCTGTTCTTGCTGTTCGCTGTGCTGGCAGGCGTGTTGCTCAAGCGCAACGAACAGCGCGCCGATGCGCCGCTGTTTCCGCTGGCTATCTGGCAGAGTCGCATCATCGTGGCGGGCAATGCGGGCAATCTGATCATCGGCGCGGCGATGATGGGCATCAGCGCCTTTTTGCCTACCTGGATTCAGGGCATCACCGGCGGCACGCCGCTACAGGCGGGCAGCGCGCTGGCGATGATGTCCATCGGCTGGCCGCTGGCGAGTACTCTGAGCGGTCGACTGATGCTGCGCACCTCCTACCGTTTTACCGCACAGCTTGGCGCGCTGCTGCTGATTGCGGGCAGCGCGCTGTTGCTGCTGCTGCGCGCCGAAAGCTCCATCGTTCAGGCGGGCTTTACCGCTTTTGTGATTGGTACCGGCATGGGGATGTCCAGCACCACTTTCCTGGTGTCGGTACAGAATCATGCGCATTATGAGATTCGTGGCATTTGTACTGCGTCGATTATGTTCAGCCGGATGCTGGGTTCCGCCATCGGCACGGCGCTGATGGGCGCGGTGCTGAATCTGAATCTCGCCCATCGTTTGCCGCAGGCGAGCGATCCGGTGCAGCAGATTATGTCAGCGGAAACCCGGCAATCAATGCCGGAAAGCACGTTGCAACAGCTGGTGCATCAGATTGCGCTATCGCTGCACTGGGTCTTTATCGTCGCGCTGGTTATTGCGCTGATGACGCTGTGGGTCGCCTGGGCTATGCCGCACAGCCACCGGCCGGAGGACAAAGAATAAAAGAAGCGGGCGACCAAGGTCGCCCTGAAGGAGAAGCTATTGCTGCGCGGGCGCGTCCTGCGAGCTGCCTGCACTGGCCGGAACGTTTTCGTCACCGTCGCGCGTCAAACGCTTATAAACAATTTTTTGCGTATCGTTTTCGCAATGGCCTACCACCTGGCCGCCAGCCTGATCGACCTGATCGTTCGGGACGATATCCAGCGTAAAGCCCGATTCCGGTACGCCGTTGTTGATTATCTTCTGGCTGATATCTGCCTTAACGGTCTCGCAGGAAGCCTGCGCCAGCAGCGGAGCGGCCAGTAACGCTGTCAGTAACATCCCGGTGCGTATTTTCATCACGGTATCCTTATGTTATGCGCCCGCCTTAACTATAGCAGGAGTGGCTCCTCAGGGCGTAACGGGGCGACCGCTACGGCGATCCAGACAGCGCAGGGTATTGGGTTCCCAATAGGCGTTGACGTTATAGCTCTTCTCACAGGCATCGCGGGTATCGAAGGCGCGATCGGATTTATCAAACTCTTTCGTCACGCGGCTGTTTACCTTGTTACGCAGCATACGCGTATCGTTCCACTGCTCCTGGCTTTGACGCGCCTCTTCGTTGCTCATGGCGTTATTGCCATTGTCGATGATCAGACGATCGGTTTTCGCCTGGGTCAGCGGCGAAGCCAGCAGTGCGCTGCCGGAGAGCAGCAGGGCCAACAGGAATGTTACGTTTCTCTTTTTCATCATGCTTTCCTCGGGTTGGGCTGACGCAGCGGGACGCTCTGGCTGTTGCGTCATAGTTAATTAGTATACCATCGCCGCTTCTGCGCTCACCACCGGTGGGCTAATTGTTTAGATTTCAGTGAGACTTCAGATGCTGATTAAAACCGCGCTGCTCTTTTTCATCACCGCGCTGGCCGAAATCATTGGCTGTTTTTTGCCATGGCTGTGGTTGAAGAAGGGCGCTTCCGTCTGGCTGCTGCTGCCTGCGGCGCTGAGTCTGGCACTGTTTGTCTGGCTGTTAACTCTGCATCCCACAGCCAGTGGTCGCGTCTATGCGGCCTATGGCGGAGTGTATGTGCTAACCGCGCTGCTGTGGCTGCGCGTGGTGGAAGGGGTAAAGCTCAGCGCCTGGGACTGGACCGGCGCGCTGGTCGCCTTTAGCGGCATGCTGATTATTGTCGCGGGCTGGGGAAAAGCATAAAAAAGGCCAGCGATGCGCTGGCCTGCATGAGTCCGGGCGATCAGTCCGCTTTATGTACCTTCAGACCGGCAAGGGTCTGACTCACCGGCATCATCTCCAGCGTGTTGATATTGACATGCTTCGGCAGCGTCGCTACCCAGTAAACCGCTTCGGTAACATCTTCAGCCGTCAGAGCGGTGGTGCCTTCATAGACTTTCTCCGCCTTACCGTCATCGCCTTTGAATCGCACGTTAGAGAATTCAGTGCCGCCTACCAGGCCCGGCTCAATGTCGGTCACGCGCAGGGCGGTGCCGTGCAGATCGGTACGCAGGTTCAGGCTAAACTGGCGCACAAAGGCTTTGGTCGCGCCATAAACGTTGCCGCCAGCGTAGGGCCAGCTTCCTGCGATGGAACCGATGTTAATGATGTGCCCGATGTTGCGCTCTACCATCTGCGGCAACACGGCGCGCGTCATATAGACCAGGCCTTTGGTGTTGGTGTCGATCATCGCTTCCCAGTCGTCGATGTTCGCTTTATGCGCAGGTTCGATACCCAGCGCCAGACCGGCGTTATTCACCAGCACATCAATATTGCGCCATTCCGCAGGCAGGCTGGCGAACGCCTCTTCGATGGCGGCGCGATTGCGCACGTCGAGCTGCAGGGTATAGAGATTATCACCCAGCTCCTCTTTCAGCGCCTGCAGACGCTCGTTACGACGCCCGGTAGCGATCACTTTGTGACCGTTGGCGATGAAGCGGCGGGTGATACTTTGACCAAAACCGGCGGTGGCACCGGTAACAAAAATTATCATCTCACTGTTCCTTAAACGTTTTCAGGTTCGTCTGACTCACCATAGCATTAACATTTCTTTCCTGCTCGACAAAAGCGCATGCGGGCGGTTTCAGCATTTTTCCGCAACGCTTTACGCGCGTTTATGGTGCAAGGCGCACCCATAGCGTGCAGAAAAAATACGTTCCCATGCAAAAAGCATGATGAAAAATCCGGCTTATCTGATTTTTGCCGCCAGGCAACCGTTTGCCCGTGAAAGCAACCGATTGCGCACTCGATTAATAATCAGCTGATAAATAAAATGCCCACAAACTCATTAATTTATTGATTTTAATAGTTATTTTTAAATTCAGGATCTGGCACAGCTCTTGCAGTTTATTCTTCAGATATTCACCTGCCATAACAGATGAGAAGGCGCGTACCTTCTCACTAAAGGAATCCCAATGTCCGTAACAGCTGTGAAAGCGATTCGCGCATCCTTTTTTGATTTCAGCGCAACCGCACAAGAGGCGGAAGCGATAGCTGACTGCGCCCGCTATATTGAGGATGGTCTGCTGATCATCGAAGCGGGCCGCGTGGTCAGCCTGCAGCCGTGGAAAGAGGGATGCGGCAACGCGGATGTTATCGATCTGCGCGGTAAGCTGATAGTGCCGGGGTTTGTCGATACCCATATTCATTATCCGCAGACGGAGATGATCGGCGCTTTCGGCGAACAGCTGCTGGAGTGGCTGAATCAGTATACCTTTCCGGTCGAGAGCCAGTATCACTGTCCGCAACACGCGGCGCAGATGTCAGCTTTCTTTCTGCATCAGCTATTAAGCAACGGCACCACTACCGCGCTGGTGTTTGGCACCGTGCATCCGCAGTCGGTGGATGCGCTGTTTGGCGCGGCTGAAGCGCTGAATATGCGTCTGATTGCCGGTAAGGTAATGATGGATCGCAACGCGCCCGATTACCTGACGGAAACCCCGGAGACCAGCTATCAGCAAACGCGTGAGCTGATTGAGCGCTGGCACAATCGTGGCCGCCTGAGCTACGCCCTGACGCCGCGTTTTGCGCCGACCTCCTCCCCGGCGCTGCTGGAGAAAGTGCAGCAGTTGCGTACCGCGTTTCCCGATACCTGGCTGCATACCCACCTGAGCGAAAACCCACAGGAAATCGCCTGGGTTAAATCCCTGTTCCCGGAGCAGGAAGGTTATCTGGATGTCTATCACCACTATCAGCTTACCGGCCGCCGCAGCGTGTTCGCTCACTGCGTTCATCTGGAGGATAAAGAGTGGGATTGTTTGCATGATACCCAATCCTCCATCGCCTTTTGTCCGACCTCGAATCTGTTTCTCGGCAGCGGGCTGTTTAACCTGCAACGCTGCTGGCAAAAGGGCGTAAAAATGGGCATCGGTACCGATGTCGGCGCGGGTACCACCTTTAACCTGCTGCAAACGCTGGGCGAAGCTTACAAAGTGTGCCAGCTGCAGCAGTACAAGCTCAGCGCCTGCGAAGCGTTTTATCACGCCACGCTCGGCGGCGCCCATGCGCTCGATCTCGATAACGCTATCGGCAACTTTAATCCGGGGAAAGAGGCGGACTTCGTGGTGCTCGATCCGGCAGTTTCCCCATTGCAACAGCTGCGTATCAGCAACAGCAAAGATATCTGGGAAAAACTTTTTGTTTTGATGACCCTGGGCGACGACCGCAATATTGCGCAGACCTGGGTAAACGGTCAGCCGGTATGGCAGCGCGAAGAAAAAGAGAGGGCCGCATGATTCAGTTTCTGCTCAATAATACGCTGGTCACCGAACAGGAGATCGATCCCAACCTGACGGTACTGAACTACCTGCGCGGCAAACAGCGCCGCAGTGGTACCAAAGAGGGGTGCGCATCGGGAGACTGCGGTGCCTGTACCGTGACGCTGGGAAAAGAAGTGGACGGGGAAATGCGTTATGAAACGGTGAACAGCTGCCTGACGCTGGTCAGCAGTCTGCAGGGCAAGCAGCTTATTACCGTCGAGGATCTGCGCCAGGGCAACGACCTGCACAGCGTGCAGCAGGCGATGGTGGATTGCCACGGTTCACAATGCGGCTTCTGTACGCCGGGCTTTGTGATGTCCCTGTTTACGCTGCAAAAGAACAGCGCGGGCTGGGATCGCCATCAGGCGGAGCTGGCGCTGGCGGGTAACCTGTGTCGCTGCACCGGTTACCGCCCCATTATGGCGGCGGCGCAGCAGGCATGTGAACAGCCCGCCTGCGACAGTTTTAACCAGAATCAGGCCAATATTGCTCAGCGTCTGCAGGCGTTAAGCAACAATGAGATGCAAACCATTGCCTCAGGCGACAAACGCTGCTTTATTCCGAAAACGATTGAACAGCTGGCCCACATCTTTCAGGCCCACCCGCAGGCGAAACTGCTGGCGGGCGGTACCGACCTCAGTCTGCAAATCACTCAGCACTACCGCGCCATACCCACGCTGATTGCGCTGGAACAGGTGGAGGCGCTGAAAATCTGTCGGCTGGACGGTGAGGTAATTGAGCTGGGCGCTGGCGCTTCGCTGACTCACTGTTATCAGTTTCTGTCCGAGCATATTCCCGCCTTCAGCGAGATGCTACAGCGTTTCGCCTCATTGCAGATCCGTAATCAGGGCACGCTGGGCGGCAATATTGGCAACGCCTCGCCGATAGGCGACGCGCCTCCGATGCTGCTGGCGCTCAATGCCTCGTTGCTGTTGCAGCAGGGCGAACGCCTGCGCGCGCTGCCGCTGGAGGATTTTTTCCTCGGCTACCGGCAAACCGCGCTTCAGGCAGGGGAGTTTATCCGGGCGGTACGTATCCCGCTGGTGACAGTGTCACCTGATTTTGTCGCCTGGAAAGTTTCTAAACGGCTGGATGATGATATTTCCGCCGTGTTTGCCGCCTTTAATCTACAGATTGAGCAAAACCGGGTGATGCAGGCGCGTATCGCCTTTGGCGGTATGGCGGCGATCCCGCAACGCGCCCGCGCCTGCGAAGCGGCGCTACAGGGGCAGCCGCTTACTCCCGACACACTGGCGCGGGCCTGTGCCGCGCTGGCGGAAGATTTCCAGCCGCTGAGCGATTTTCGCGCCAGCGCCGATTACCGTTTGCAGGTAGCGAAAAACCTGCTGCGGCGCTTTTATCATCGCCACACCGGCGAACTGACCATCACCGAGGTATCCCGTTATGTCTCATAACCGTCCCGCAGTCGCCGAAGAGGTGGTCAAAGCGCAGTATGACAATGGCATTCAGTCTGGCGTCGGGCGCAGCAACAAGCATGAAAGCGCGGATAAACATGTTTCCGGTGAGGCGATCTTTATCGACGACAAGCCGGAACTGCCCGGCCTGCTGCATCTGGTGCCGCGCCTGAGTGAACATGCTCATGCGCGCATCGTTCGTCTCGACGTTCAGCCCTGTTACGCCCTTCCCGGCGTGGTTAGCGTGCTGACCTGGCAGGATGTGCCTGGCGAAAACGATGTCGGCCCGCTGGAGCCAGGCGATCCGCTGCTGGCGCGCGATCGGGTTGATTATCTCGGCCAGGTGATTATTGCCGTGGCCGCCGAAACCCCCGAGGCGGCGCGCCGGGCGGCAGACGCCGCCATTATCGAATATGAGGTGCTGGAGCCGATGCTGGATGTGAAAACCGCCTTTGAACGCGGCAGCTTTGTGCAGGAGCCGCATGTTCACCGCCGTGGCGACGCCGACGCGGCGCTGGCGCGCGCCCCGCACCGTATTCAGGGCGCTTTCCATATTGGCGGTCAGGAGCATTTCTATCTGGAGACGCAAACCGCGCTGGTGATCCCCGGCGAGGATCGTTCCTTGCAGGTTTTTTCCTCCACGCAAAACCCCACCGAAGTGCAGAAGCTGGTGGCATCGGTAATGGGTATCACCATGAACAAGGTGACCATTGATATGCGCCGTATGGGCGGCGGATTTGGCGGCAAAGAGACCCAGGCGGCGGGCGTCGCCTGCCTGTGCGCCGTGGCGACACGTCAGACCGGACGTCCGGTGAAAATGCGCCTTGCCCGCCGGGACGATATGCGCATTACCGGCAAGCGTCATCCTTTTTACGTGCAGTATGATGTCGGCTTTGACGATCGGGGCCGCTTCTGCGGCGTGAAAATCGATCTGGCGGGCAACTGCGGCTATTCGCTGGATCTCAGCGGCTCGATAGTTGACCGCGCTATGTTTCATGCCGATAACGCCTACTATCTTGGCGATGCGCGGGTGACCGGCTACCGCTGCCGCACCAATACCGCTTCCAACACCGCCTATCGCGGCTTTGGCGGCCCGCAGGGCATGGTGGCGATTGAACAGATCATGGATCATATCGCCCGTGAGTTACGGCTCGATCCCCTTGAGCTGCGCAAGCGCAATTACTATGGCAAAACCGAGCGCAACATCACTCATTACCATCAGCAGGTCGAAGATAACCTGTTGCAGGAGATGACGGAGCAGCTGGAAACCAGCAGTGACTATCAGGCGCGCCGCACGGCGATTCAGGCGTTCAACGCGCAAAGCCCGTTCCTGAAACGCGGCCTGGCGCTGACGCCGGTGAAATTCGGTATCTCCTTTACCTCCAGCTTTCTTAACCAGGCTGGCGCGCTGATCCTTATCTACACCGACGGCACGGTACAGCTTAATCATGGCGGCACCGAGATGGGACAGGGGCTGAACACCAAGGTGGCGCAAATTGTGGCGGAAGTGCTGCAAATCGAGGTGGATCAGATCCAGATTACCGCCACCGATACCGGCAAGGTGCCCAATACCTCGCCGACAGCCGCCTCCAGCGGCGCCGATCTGAATGGCAAGGCGGCGCAGAATGCGGCGCAGATCCTGCGCGACCGGCTCACGGAGATGCTTTGCAAACTGCATCAGTGCGACGCCAGCGCGGTCAGCTTTCGCAACGGCATCGTGCGCGTCGGCGACAAGCATTACACCTTTCCCGACGTGGCGCAGATGGCCTGGCTTAACCAGGTCCCGCTGTCGGCCACCGGTTATTATCGCGTGCCGGGCATCCATTACGATCGCGAAGCCGGACGCGGTAAGCCTTTCTACTACTTTGCTTACGGCGCCGCCTGCTGTGAGGTGGTGATCGACACACTGACCGGCGAGTATCGTCTGCTGCGCGCCGATATCCTGCATGACGTGGGCGCGTCGCTGAATCCGGCCATCGATATCGGTCAGGTTGAGGGTGGCTTTGTGCAGGGCATGGGCTGGCTGACCTGCGAAGAGCTGGTCTGGAGCGATAAGGGCCAGTTGCTCACCGACGGGCCTGCCAGCTATAAAATCCCGGCGATCGGCGATGTGCCGCCTGACCTGCGCGTGACGCTGGTGGAGAACCGGAAAAATCCGCAGGACACGGTATTTCATTCAAAAGCGGTAGGCGAGCCGCCGTTTATGCTCGGCATCGCCGTGTGGTGCGCATTGCAGGACGCGGTTGCCAGCGTGGCGGATTATCAACTGCATCCGCAGCTTGATGCGCCCGCCACGCCGGAAAGGGTATTCTGGGGCGTAGAGAGGCTTTCTGAGGTCGCCCATGATTTACCATGACTGGATCGGTGTGCTGCACCGTCTGCGGGACAAGCGCGAGAGCTGCGTACTGATCACCGTGCTGAGCGAGCGCGGTTCGGTGCCGCGCGACAGCGGCAGTAAAATGGTGGTCACCGCGCAGGAGTCATTCCTGACGATTGGCGGCGGGCATCTGGAGTTTAAGTGCATCGCCATGGCGCGCGAGATGATCGCCACGGGACGTCAGACGCCTCATAGCGAGAACTTTTCGCTGGGCGCGCGCCTGGGGCAGTGCTGCGGCGGCATGACGACCATTCTGTTTGAGCCGCTGCTGCAGGCTCAGCCGCAGATCTGCGTGTTCGGCGCAGGCCATGTGGGGCAGGCGCTGGTAAACCTGCTGGCGACGTTACCCTGTCACGTGCACTGGATCGATAGCCGCCCGGAGCAATTCAGCGTGGTGCCGCCTGACGTCACCGTCCATCAGCCTGACGATCCCCTTGACGCGGTGCATAACGCTGCGCCCGCCAGCTATTTTGTTGTGATGACCCATCATCATCCCCTTGATCTCGCGCTGTGCGAGGCGATTTTGCGCCGTGGCGACTATCGCTATTTCGGCGTGATCGGCTCGCAGACCAAGCGGCAGCGCTTCGATTACCGGCTGGAAGGGAAAGGCTTTACCGCACAGCAGCTTGCCACCATGCGCTGTCCCGTTGGTCTGCCGGATGTGAAAGGCAAGCTTCCCGCCGAAATCGCAGTGGCTATTGCAGGCGAGATCATCAGTATCTATCAGCAGGACGCAGTAAAAGGGGACTAAGCTGTTAGCATAAGCCTTTTGCGGCTATCAGGAGTGATGAAAATGAACACAAACCAGAACCCTTTCTCAAGCCCCAGCACTTTGCCCTATCAGGCGCCGCCGTTTGAACATATTACTGAACAGGACTTTATGCCGGCATTACAGGCTGGCATTGCGGCAAAGCGTCAGGAAGTGGCGCATATCGCCGAGAATCCCGAGGCGCCCACTTTTGCCAATACTTACGAAGCGCTGGAACGCAGCGGCGAGCTGCTGAATCGCGTGAATTTGGTGTTTGGTGCCATGACCTCCGCCAATACCAGTGACTATCTGCAACAGGTGGATGAGGAAATTACGCCTCAGCTTACCGCGCTGGAAGATGATATTAAGCTGAACGGCACGCTGTTCTCCCGTCTCGACGCCGTGTATCAGCAGCGCCATACTCTGCAACTGGACGCGGAATCGTTGCGGCTGGTGGAGGTGGTCTGGCAACAGTTTCAGCTGGCGGGCGCGAATCTGAGCGAGACGAGCAAAACCGCGCTGAAAGCGCTGAATCAGGAAGCGGCCAGCCTGAGCACCCGTTTCACCAATAAGCTGCTGGCGGCGACGAAAGCGGGCGCGCTGGTGATTAACGACAGCGCCGCGCTGGCAGGCCTGAGCGATGGCGATCTGCTGGTTGCACAGGAAGCGGCGAAAGCGCGCGGCCTGGAGAAAGCCTGGCTGCTGGTATTGCAAAATACCACCCAGCAGCCAGCGCTTCAGGCGTTGCAGTCGCGCGCCACGCGCGAAGCGCTCTATAATGCCTCGGTAAATCGGGCAGAACAGGGCGACGATAACGATACGCGCCAGCTGGTGTTGCGTCTGGCGCAGGTCAGGGCAGAGCAGGCGCGGCTGCTGGGTTTCAGCAGCTATGCAGAGTGGAAGCTGCAGGATCAGATGGCAAAAACTCCCGATGCTGCGCTGAACTTTATGCGCAATATTGTTCCGGCCGCCACGGCGCGCGCCCGACGTGAAGCCGCAGACATTCAGCACACCATCGATGAGCAGCAGGGCGGCATTACTCTGGCGCCCTGGGACTGGAACTTCTACGCCGAACAGGTGCGACATGCCCGTTACGATCTGGATGAAGCGCAGATTCGCCCTTATTTCGAGCTGAATAGCGTACTGGAAAAAGGGGTGTTCTGGACCGCCAGCCAGCTCTACGGTATCCGCTTCACGGAGCGCTACGATCTGCCGGTCTATCATCCCGACGTGCGTGTCTATGAGATCTTCGATGCCGACGACACGCCGATGGCGCTTTTCTATACCGATTATTTTAAGCGCGACAATAAAGGCGGCGGTGCCTGGATGAGCAACTTCGTTAATCAGTCAACGCTGCTGAACAGTAAACCGGTTATCTATAACGTCTGTAACTACACCAAGCCGCCCGCAGGCGAGCCGGTACTGTTAAGCTGGGACGAAGTGATCACCCTGTTTCATGAGTTTGGTCATACGCTGCATGGCCTGTTTGCCGAACAGCGCTACCCGAGCTTGTCCGGCACCGCAACCCCGCGCGATTTTGTGGAGTTTCCTTCGCAGTTCAACGAGCACTGGGCCAGCGAGCCGCAGGTGTTTAAACACTTCGCTCATCATTACGAAACCAGGGAGCCGATGCCGGAAGCGTTACATGAGAAGATCATGCGCGCAGAGAAATTCAACAAAGGCTATGACATGACGGAGCTGCTGGCGGCGGCCTTGCTCGATCTTCACTGGCACAGCCTCAGCGCAGAGCAGGTGCCGGACGCGGTAGATAGCTTCGAACAGCAGGCGCTGACGGAGGATAAGATCAATCTGTCCGCCGTGCCGCCGCGTTATCGCTCCAGCTATTTCCAACACATCTGGGGCGGCGGCTATGCAGCCGGTTATTACGCCTATATCTGGACGCAGATGCTGGCCGATGATGGCTATATGTGGTTTGTAGAAAATGGCGGCCTGACGCGGGAAAATGGTCAGCGCTTTCGCCAGATGATTCTGTCACGTGGCAACAGCAGCGATCTGCAACAGCTTTATCTGGCCTGGCGCGGCCATGAGCCGCAAATCGGGCCGATGCTGAAAAATCGCGGTCTGGCGGAGTAAATCAAATGACGCCTGCTCAATGAACAGGCGTTATTTCTTTAGCCGAGCGGCCCGCCTTCAATGGTATCGCACATACCGGCCAGCACGCGCTCGCCGGTTTCGCTTTTCAGCGCCTGATACCAGGCGGCAGTGACCTCCGGATCTTTCGCATGGGTAACATCGCAACGCTTACGTGCTTTCAGCACCAGATCTTTCACGCGATCCACGCGGCGCGCCTGATAACGCAGCAGCGCATCTTCAATGCCCAGCGAATGCGACGCCAGGGTTGAGGCCAACACCACCGCATCCTCCATTGCGGCGCAGCCACCCTGACCAATATCGGGCGTGGTGCTGTGCGCCGCATCCCCCAGCAATGCGACCCGACCTTTCACAAATTCACTGAAAGGCTCGATGTCGTGGATTTCGACGCGATTGGTGGTGTCAGGGTTGATAGCGGCAATCAGCTTTTGCACCGGCTCGGCCCAGCCGCTGAAGTAGTTTTGTAGATCGCTTTTTAGCGTGGCGCGATCTTCCGCCAGGCCCTTCGGCAGCGGCACGTCAAAAAAGAAGTAGAAGCGGTTGTCGCTGACCGGCATCAGCGAAACGCGTTTTCCTTCTCCGACAAAGGTTGTCCACTGATCGGCGGGGGCGATCGATTCATCTCTCGTCACCAGCCCGTTCCAGTTCACATATCCGGCGTAGCGACGTTCCAGGGTTTCGCCGAGCACATAGCGACGTATCACCGAATGGGTGCCGTCAGCGGCAATCAGGAAGTCGCCGCTGGCCTGAGTACCATCTTCAAACCAGGCGGTGACGCCATCGTTATGTTGCTCAACCCGCACAACGCGTTTGGCAAAGCTCACACGCTCGCGCCCGTAATGGTCGAGCAGCATCGCCTGCAACTCTGCCCTGGCGACAGGATAGGGGAATTCACCCACCTGTTGTACCAGCGGCGTCATGCTGAAGCGCGTCAGGGTTGCGCCAGTATGGCCGTCGTTGTAAGCCATGCTAGCCATGTTTCCACCCAGCGCGCGCAGCTTTTCCCGCATGCCAAGCAGGTTGAGGCATTTCACGCCGTTCGGCCAGATGGAAATCGCCGCGCCTACCGGCTTGATCTCTTTTACCGCCTCAAACACGGCAGTTTCAAATCCGGCACGATCCAGCGCAATGGCTGCACTCATACCGCCAATGCCACCACCAATTACGATAGCTTTCATTTTCATCTCCTTTCAACCTAATGATTTATCTGCAACTTTTGTGCCAAGCGGATTAGGTGCGATGAAATGTGCCAGATAAACAATCAATCATATGTTTTATATGGAATATAGTAAAATCAGAGCGTCGGATAAGGGCACTATTTGCACCCTTGAAGGACATCTTATTGAACCAAATTAGTGCAGAAATCTCCATTTATGCCGCTTTCTGCACCTTTTGTTTCATGTGAAGGGTATAAGGCTATAAAGCAGAACGGTTAACAGCGATAAACTTTATTTTCGTTTTTATTTAAGCAGTATTGATTAGTTTAAATATTATCACCTAAATTTCTGCCATTTCTCCTGCCATAATAAGGTTAAGCACCGGTTGCGCCTGGTCTTTTGAAAAAGTAAGAATAATTCATCAGATAAAGACACCATTAGAATCAGATAGTTATAGCTAGATAAAAAATACTACAGAAGTAACAGGTAAGTTAATTCTTATTGTAGCGCCTCAGAAAAAGGAAATACTTTAATTTCTGATTCATTAATGTTTCTGGTAATTCTTTACAGCAAGTTAATTTAGGAACTTTCGCAGGTGTCTGCATTTCTAGCCCGTGATATAGATCATGGTAGGGCATTCTATAAATTCGGAAGTAGAGTATGAAAGTCGGCATAACCAACAACCAATATCCGGAGCAGCGTAATATATTAGTTAACCCGGGAAACAAATATACCAATCTAAAAAAGTGGAACTTATATTATTTTGTTAACCCGATTCGCACGCGATTACTTAAAAAAAATAAATCGTTCGTTTTTATACCTTTTCCTTTTTTTACTGCAAAACGGCCAGATATTTTACATTTGTTTAATGAAGTGGCGATAACCAGACATAGATGGCTGGCAACCTTTGAAACTGAACTGCCGCGCGTACTGCCAGTTGCAGGCGTTGACAAGCGAGATAATCCTGAACTGAAAAGATTGATTCCGGCACTCTTGAAAGATAATTGCCTTGGCTTGATTGCGATTTCAGACGCTACCTTAAATATTCAGATGAAATTATTTGAACATATGCCAGAAGTTGCTAAACGTATGCGGGCTAAAACTGTGGTGTTACATCCACCGCAAACGCTTTATTGTCAGCAAAAAATGCCGCGCCAACCGGGGAAACTGCGTCTGGTATTTGCGGGAAACGAATTTTACCGTAAAGGCGGGGCCGAAGTGGTGCTGGCGATAACGGAACTGCTGGATGAAAAAAAAATTGATGATGCTCAAATTGAAGTGCATCTGATAGGCGATCTCACTAAACACCATAATGTTGCGCATCAGCAATATCAGGACAACCAAGATTTTTATCGTGGCATTGAAAATCGTATCTCGCGATACCGCTGCTTCAAACATAAAACACGTTTGGATAATGGGGCGTTAATGGCGCTGTTTCGCCAGAGCGACGTCGGTTTGCTGCCAACCTGGCAAGAAACATACGGCTTTTCCGTGTTGGAGATGCAGTCTAACGGCTGTCCGGTGATTACCAGCAATGTGCGTGCGTTACCTGAAATCAATCCGCTGAGTGCGGGCTGGTGTATCGGCGGAGCATTAAATGCGGATCGAGAGTACAGCGTAACCAGCGTTACTGAAAAGGATCAGTTACGCGCTGCTTTAATTAGCGCATTAAAGAAAACCCTAATGGAGATCGTTGATGATCCTGATGTGCTGCACAGTAAAAGCGAGGCCGCGATTAGCCGCATCAAGGAACAGCACTGTCCCAAACGCTATATCACCAAACTGAATGATATCTACTGCCGTGGCGTAACCGAATTCAGGTTACATCCGCCGATGATCTCAATTTAACAAGATTTCTCAGACGCAACGTGTTGCATTGCCCATAATTAATGCACCGTTCATTTGGAGATCGATTATGAAACTCATCCTCAGCCTGCTGCTGTCCAGTGTTCTGGCCAGCAGTGCCTATGCACAAGCTACGGTTTCTTTTCCTCCACGCGCGCCCATTGTGCAGCTCACGCCTGTTGCGGCTAAATGTGACCTCTCGAGTTGCCAGGCAAATTGCTATGTCGAGCGTTCGCACTGCAATACGCGTGATGCTGGTGCATGCAGTACACAAGCGCAGATATGCGTACAATCATGTGCTGCACAGTGCAAGTAATTTAATTCAGGGATAAAACGTATACTCACTAATGAAAACACTTGTGAGTTATACCTTATTGCTTACGCTTTCTTCGGGCTGGGCTGCCGCTTCACAAGATCTGACATCCCAGCAGGTGACCGCGCTGGTAAAAAAACCATCGATCCGCTGCTGACAGCGCAGGCCATCATCCGGTGCGTCTCTCTGATCGGGCTTCCTGGATTCATAAAACCGGTGCGACAAATGGCTTCGGCGCGTCTATCGCTTTTATTCCGGAACAAAATACCGGCATCGTCATGCTGGCTAATAAAAACTATCCCATTGCTAAGCGCGTTAAAGCAGCGTATCAAATACTTGATGCCTTGCGATAAAAGCACTGCCCGCCGGGCTTACTGGCTTCGGCGGGCAGGGTATAATTAGCTTGCCTCCTGCCACATTTCACTCATCAATATCTCCAGCTTCTTAAATATCTTGTAGCGTGCGCTGTGAAACTGATGGCGATCCGGGCGCGGTAAAAACAGGTCGGGAGTAAGTTGTACTGCCTGTTGTGCCGCCTCTGTCAGATTTTTCCACACGCCAACCCCCACGCCTGCGCATAATGCTGCGCCAAGTGCGCCTGTCTCTTTACATTCAGAGACGCGGATAGGAATGCCAAGTACGTCGGCAAACATTTGTGGCCAGATACAACTGCGTGCAGCACCGCCGGAAAGGGTTGCCTGGGTAAAGGGAATGCCTGCGGCGCGCAGGCGATCAATATGAGCACGATGCGCAAAGGTCACGCCTTCGAACAAGGCAAACAGCATATCCGCCCGGGTATGCCAGCCGCCCAGGCCATAGAATCCTGCTTTAGCCGGTTCCGATTTACGACCGGAGTAGAGGTAAGGGTGGTAAAGCGGCAATTGTGCATTCGGCTCGACATGCGCCACGCTGTTACTGCTTCGTGCTGCTCCTTCGCCTGCACGTCCATCATCAAATTCACGCAGGAACCAGTCAAGATTGGCGGCTGAAGTGGCGCTGGCCTCAATCGCCATATAGCGATCGCCTTCAATGATTGAATTCATAAATATCGGTCGCAAATAGTCCGGCTTATCAACAACCACCTGATTGATGCTCCATGTACCCGCCACAATCGATGCTTCGCCACTTTTTACCACACCAGACCCAATAGCACTGGCGACCACATCAAAAATACCGGCAACCACCGGAATACCCACGGGCAAACCGGTCAGGCGGGCGGCTTCAGGCGTCACATTTCCCACCACGTCGCAAGATTCACGCAGCACAGGAAGGCGGGAAAGGGCATCTTCAATATGATAAAGAGCCAGCAATTCGCGGCTGTACTGGCGCTGGCGGTAATCGATTAAGCCAGCCCCCGCTGCATCTGAATAATCAGCACTGATGCTGCCGCTGAGGAAATGAGCGATAACATCTTTGGCACAAAGCACATGGGCAGTGCGATCCCAGAGATCCGGGCGATGCTGTTTGATCCATGCGATCAAAACCGGTGTGGCTGCTGCCCAAGGTTTTTGGAGTGAGAGCTGGTAAATCTGTTTGTCATCACCCCGGGCTTCCAACTGATGCACAATAGCGAGAGCGCGATGATCAATCGACTGAATACCAATGAGCGGTTGTTGCTGCTGGTCGAGAGCATATAAACCATTGCCGTGACCTGACGCGCCGACGGCGATTACATCGCTCGCCAGGCTACCCGCCTGTTGCAGACAACGACTGACTGCCTGGCTGACACCATGCCAGATATCTTCTACGGGGCGTTCTGCATATCCTTCTTGTGGCTGATGGGTTTCGCCCGCGCATTCAGCCACGGACAAAATGTGCCCGCTCAAATCAAACAGCACGGCTTTTATCATGGTATTACCGGCATCAATACCGAGGATCTTCATATCCGACTCCGTCATTCATTCAGAGACGGCGCACCGCTTAAGCGCCAGTAGATTTAACCTTGCTGATAAATTTCCAATGCATCCGCACCGCTTGCTCCGTTATGGATAATCGCCATCAAGGCTTTTACCACACGCGAAGGATTATCGTGTTGATAAACGTTACGACCATAAACCATGCCAGAAGCGCCTTGCGCCATCAGCGCCGCGCTTTTATTCAACACCGCGTCTAATTCACCTTTCCCCCCGCCGCGTACCAGCGTTGGGCAGCGGGCAGCTTCAACCACGCGATGAAAATCTTCCACATTTTCAGTTGGATCCGCTTTGATAATGTCAGCGCCCAATTCACGCGCCAGGCGTACCAGCGGCACAATTTTCTCTACATCGCCTATTGAGCCGTAAGCGGCGCCCTGGCCTGCAGGAGCCATCACTAATGGCTCAATCATGAGCGGCATGGCATATTTTTCACACGCCTGGCGCAGGCGACCAATATTCTCCACGCACATTTTAAAAATGCCTGGCTCATCCGGGATCAGATAAAGATTGACCACCACGGCAGCGGCATCCATTTGCAGTGCAGCGAGGATCGGCTCATCAGGATTATGCAAAACCGCCCACATTTCCCGATGACGGGCGATGTTATAGGCATTGCCAACATCGGTTCGCATCACCAGTGCCGGTTTTTGCCCCTCAACCTGTTGTAACAGATCGGCCTGACCATAGTTCACCTGAATTGCATCGGGCTGAGCGACAATCAGGTTCTTCATCACACTTTCAATATTCTCCAGCCCCACCAAAAAATCTGGCTCATTGGCAATGCCATGATCGATGGCGACATCCAGACATTTGCCGTGATTAAACAGGCGATTGACGCGCACTTTATGGGTTAATAACATGACGATTTTCCTCCTGGAAAAGGGTGGGATTAAGTGAAGAGAGGCCATGAAAACGCGCCAGTCGGGCACAGGTTTCATCAATCTGCTGCTGGCTGAACGATTCAGTCCAGTTCAGCGTCTCAGCAAACAACTGTGCGATTTCGTTAATCAGGGCAAATGTGAGCTCGCCGCAGATCGCCATTGACGTACGCCGAATCAGCAAATCGTCGAGCTGATGCGCCTGCTCATGTTGAATCAGATAGCGGATCTCATTCACGCTGTAATCAGGGTGATGCGTAAGTGGGCGATCCTCAGTTGCGATCATTGCCGCCAGCATCGATTCAGCGCGAGTGCCATATCGCTGGACGAGCTGGCAAAGGCGGGGCAGCGATAAACCGCTTTTGTTTGCCAGACGCTCAAACCATGCCGGTTGATCCTGTGTAGGCGGTAATCCGCGCCCACCGCCAATCGGCATATCCGTGGTTGAAACCGTGCGCTTTTCACCCAGAAGATACAAAACGCGATCGGCCGCCTCTTCGCCAAAGCGCCGAAAAGTGGTCCATTTCCCCCCCACCAGGCACAGCGTAGGGAAATCGTGAGTAGCATCAGGTTGAAGCAGCACTAAAGAGTGATTGCGTGAAATCTGGCCGTTGACTTTCGCCTCGCTGGCGGGTAGCGGACGAACGCCACAGAAGGTATAAACCACCTGGTCATCACTGACGTGAATGTCAGGAAAGACGAAGTGCAGTGATTGTAAAATATAGTCTTTCTCATCTTCTTCACACACCACAGCATCAGGATCGTCAACGCGAATATCGGTAGAACCCACCAGGACTTTGCCGAACCACGGGAACATAATGCAGACACGTCCTTCCTGGTTCTCGTAGTACACCATTTCACCCGCCAGTTGGGTCAGCAGGGCCGGGTGATCGATAATCAAATGCGATCCTTTGGTGCCGCCGATCAGCCTCCGCCCGGCTTCGCCTGGGGCGAGCGTGTGATTAAGCTGATCAATCCATGCGCCAGTGGCATTGACCACCACGTGAGGCTGTAGTGTGAATGTCTCTTTGCTGAGCGTGTCTTGCAGCGTCACCCGATCGCCATCGGCGGCAACGACCTGACAGTAATTAAGCGCCAGCGCGTCGGGATTCGCCTGTTCTGCGTCATCAACCAGTTCAAAGCCTAAACGTTCCGGGGCTGCAATCCAGGCATCATAATAAGTTGCACTGTATTTAACCCAGTCAGCAAAGCCTGGCCAACGCTGGCGGGTTGCGGCTTCACCGTGCACTTCATGTTTTGGCATCGTGCCATTTTGCCGCGTATAAACATCGTAGAGGCTCAAACCGGTCTTGATCAGTAGTGCGCCACGTCGGGTTGGCTTGTCACTTAAACGGAAGAACCGCCGGGCTGCGTTCACCATGCCGCCTCCCCAGTTATCGACAGGCACCGTGGTGCGGAGAGGAAAAACATAGTGCGGTGCATTCTTTAACAGCCGGTCTCGTTCAGTGACCGACTCTTTCACCAGGGCAAATTCTCCGGTTTCCAGATAACGTAAACCACCGTGGATCATGCGCGATAGCGCGCCGCTCGCCGCCTGACACCAGTCGCCTTTTTCTACCAGCACAGCGGCAATACCCTGAAGTGCCAGTTCGCGAAAAGTACTGATGCCGTTGATACCGCCGCCAATAATCAACACCGGCACCTGACGATGCTGTCGCAGATAACTGAGTCGTTCTTCGCGGCTCCGCACCTTGCTCATTTCAGCCATAGTGACCTCCCTCAGACGCTGCCAGCTCCAGCACGCCCGCAGCGGTAGATTCGTCAGTCACCATCGCTTTAAGCCAGTTACCTTGCAGCGCACAGTGAATAGGATCGATCTTGTTACGGCCCGCGGCAACCGCCAGCGTAAAAGGAATGCGCTGTAACTCAGGCAAGGTAAGCCCCACCAGTCGGCGGTTATCCTCAAAGGGCGCGGGATGACCTTTGGCATCCAACAGCCACGCCAGTAATTCACTGCGCGCCCCGCTGGTTTCAATTCGGGCAGAAGCGTGACGGGCGCTCTGATTAAGGTCGTAATAACTGGAACTGTCGCTGTGAATCGAGCCTAACCCTACAACAGCCAGCGTGGCGTCGCGTGCTTTCGCCAATACCTGATCGACGGCGCTGATGCTCATCAGCATCTCTCGCTCTTCAGCGGAGTCTGTAAACAGCGGGGCGTGAATCTGCCAGGCATGGCCCCCCAGACGTGCCGCCATTTCCGAAGCAACATGATTAACGTCGGTATAGTGCTTACCTTGTACGCAGCCCAGGGCGGGCACAACCTGAACGTTATATTTTCGACCTGGCTGTAACGCTTCAACCAGCGCACTGACCCCTTTGCCGCCGGTAATGGCAATCACATCACCATCTTTAAGGCGTGACAGCAGAAAATCTGCGGCAGCGGCACCGACCATTTGCAGGCTCTGTTCCTCGCTACGCGCAACGTTAGGTGCAACCACAACCTCTTGCAAACCGCCCAGTCTGGCCAAATCGGCTTCAAGCTGGTGGGCAGAAAGCCAGGGCGATTTAATCGTGATTTCCACCATGCCGCTCTCTTTTCCCTGACGGAGCAAGCGGTTAATGGTCGCAACAGAAAGTCCTGTTTCCGCCGCAATGTCAGACTGTTTTTTTCCGTCAAGGTAATACATCACCAGAAGCTGGTAAATTTGACGTGTGCTCTGAAAGGCGTGATGTTCGCTAGCAAATTCCATCGGCTGTCATTCCTTTCTTTTGTGGGCTTAGCCAGCCCGGTATTTATTTAACAGATGATCGATCGAAACCGCAGTCAGCAAAATTAAACCTTTGATCAGTTCCTGCCAGTAGACAGAAACGTTGATTAGGATTAACGAGCTGGTCACGATAGAAAGCAGTGCTACACCGAGCACCGCGCCCAGTATGGAACCTGTACCGCCTTTCAGACTGGCACCGCCAATGACGGCAGCGGCAATAACGTTTAGCTCCATCCCAACACCAAACGTTGGTGTAGCGGAACCCAGCCGCGCCATGTAAATGATGCCCGCGACACCTGCCAGTGTAGAGGTCAGCACGGTTACCCAAAGCTTGATGCGGTTGATATTGATGCCTGAATAGGAGGCCGCCCGTTCATTGCTGCCGGTATAAAACACTTTGCGAAACAGCGTGGCTTTGCGCAGCAGAAAATCGAACAATGCCACCAGCAAAAAGAACAGGATGATCACGAAGGGGATGCCGTATAACGTGCCCTGACCAATAAACTTGAAATCGACAGGCAGGGTAAACAGCGACAGCGGCGTCCCTTGGGTAATAATCATGCACAAGCCGCGCACAATGACCATCGCCGCCAGAGAGGCGATAAAATGACTCAGGCCGATTTTGGTGACGGTCAGACCCATCAGCAAACCAATCAGCGACGATGCCAGAATGCCTCCCAGACTCGCCAGCCAGGGATCGAGACCATTTAAAAACAGCTGACCAGAGACCACCATCGACAGGCAAACTACGGCACCAACAGAAAGATCGATGCCGCCCACGATCAGTAAGATTGTCATACCCACCACAACGATCCCTTCGATCGAGAATGAAAGCAGCATCGCCTTCATATTTGCCCAGGTAAGAAAGTAGGGCGAGGTAAAACTCATGACGATAAAGATCAGCGCGATAATAATAATCAGGCCAATTTCGCGCTGTTTGTGAATGCCGCCCAGCAGCGAAACGGGAGATTTACGTGCCGAGGGTAGAGTGGTATTCAGTGCCATAGAGCCTCCGTTTCAGAGGATACACCGGCGGCCAGTCGCATTAAATTTTCTTCGGTCATGGCGTCACCGGTCACTTCACCGCTGATGCGCCCTTCATGAATCACAATGATGCGATCGCACAGCCCGATCAGTTCAGGGAGTTCAGAGGAGATCACCACCAGGCCGACACCATTGGCCGCCAGGCTGGCGAGGATTTGATAAATTTCCGCTTTGGCGCTGACATCGACGCCGCGTGTAGGCTCATCGAGGAAAATGATTTCAGGCTTAATCGACAATATTCGGGCTAATGCGACTTTTTGTTGATTACCTCCTGACAGCGACGAGACCGGATCACTCAGCTTGCCACGCTTGAGTTTGACCTGCTGAGTCAGGGCTTCGGCCTGCTGACGCTCGCGGCGTGGGCTGAGCGTCAGGCCATGATGGCTAATAGCTTTCACGTTCAACGCAGAGATATTCCATTCGATCGGCATATCCAGAAACAGTCCGGCATCTTTGCGATCTTCAGAGAGGTAAACCATGCGCTGCGCAATACTCTGCGCATAGTTTTTGAGGATAACCGGCTGGCCTTTAAGCGCAATTTCACCCTGAGAAACCGCAGTCAGACCGCAAATCCCTTGCGCAATTTCACTACGACCAGCGCCCATTAAGCCTCCAACGCCGAGGATTTCACCGTGACGTAACTGGAAGCTGATATTGTGAAAGCGTTTTCCATCGCTGAGCGCTTTGACCTCCAGCAGCGGCAACTGCTGGCTGACCGGACGCTTATCAGGGTAGAGCTGCGACAGTTCACGCCCTACCAGCCGGGTAATGACTTCATCCTGCGTCATGCTACTCAGCGGCGCACTGTGTACCGTACGGCCATCTCGCATAATGGTAATATGCTGACAAAGCGCAAAGATTTCAGCCATACGGTGGCTGATATAAACCACACAAATGCCCTGGGCCTGTAACTGACGAACAATTTTAAACAGCGTCTGCGCTTCTGGCTCCGTGAGTGCCGCCGTCGGCTCGTCCAGGATTAGCAGGCGGCAATCGAGGGTTAATGCTTTAGCAATTTCAACCAGTTGTTGCTGAGAAAGCGAAAGATCGCGCACCTTCTGCGTCACCGGAATCGGGGCCAGCCGGTTCATAACCTGCTGCGCTTTCTCTTTTAACAGCTTATGCGGCAATAAAATGCCCGGATGGCTGGCGGCATGAGCCATCCAGATGTTTTCATATACGCTGATATCCGGGCACAGAGCGATCTCCTGATGCACCAGGCCGATACCTAACTGTTGCGCTTCACGCGGTGAACGAATCGAAACCACTTGTCCGTTAAGCACGATTTCACCGCTATCGGGCCGCAGGATGCCATCAATGATATTCATCAAAGTGGATTTTCCCGCGCCATTTTCACCCGCCAGCGCATGTATTTCACCGGCCCGTAAGCAAAGATCCACGTCCTGCAACGCTTTTACGGCACCGAAGTGTTTACTGATGCCGCGTAATTCAAGTAATGGTGTTGTCATTGCTAAGCCCTTACTCGTTGATGCCTTTGGTGCCACGGCGTTTCAGATAGGCATCCCAACGAAAATCATCAGCGTTATCTTTGGTGACAACCGCATAACCGTTATCCAGAATCGGGAACGAGAAGGGGTTTACACCGCTTCGCTTCGCGTCGTTCATTGGATCGATCAGCTCAGGGTGCGCGGCTAAAAACAGCGTGATGAAGCCCATATAGCCCTGAATACCCTGATTAGGGTTAATGGCACCAAAGACTTGCCCGCTCTTGATCATATCGAGCACTTTGGCGTTCACATCCACCGTCATCACTTTAACTTTGCCGCCGTTCTCAATCACTGCCTGAGCAGCACCAATGGCTGAACTCGCTTCAGGCATAAAGATGCCTTTTAAGTTGGGATTGGCCTGCAACATAGAAAGCACTGCGTTATAGGCTTTAGAAGGATCCTGGTTGGTTGCTGCACGCGCTACCAGCTTGCTGTCCGGGAACGCGGTTTTCATTTCCGCAATAAATGAACTGACGCGGCGGTCGTGATTGTCCTGGCCTGGGTTTTCCAGCACGGCAAATTCAGCACCTTTGCCCATCGCTTTACCGAGTTCATCTGCAGCGGCTTTGCCTTCGCGGTAATTATCTGAAGTGATGTAGGCCACCCGTTTACTGTTAGGGGAGTCAGCAGCAAACGTCACCACGGGAATACCCATCTCTGCAGCACGATTAATAGGTTCGATAAAAGGATCGGGATTCATGGGATGCAGAAAAATGCCTGCGGGCTTTTGGGCTAATATCTGCTCAAAGCTGGCCAGCTGCTGGTTAACGTCATAGGCTGGCGTGCCGCCATAGACGGTTTTACAGCCAAACTGATGGGCCGCCTGTTTGAACATTTCATACACTGGAAACCAGTATTCCACGCCCGTTACCATCACGTTCATGTAATAAGTTTCCCCCGGTTTACAGCGAAACTGTGGTGTGCTTTCTGCGGCCTGGAGGGAGGAACTCAGACAGGCAGCAAACGCCAGCCCGGCCACAACGGTTTTAAATTTTTTCATCTTTTTCCCCGTGAACGTTGAGTGTTGGCTCAGCCGTGACAGCAAAACAACGGAAAAACGAGCTGGGGTAGTGCTTGAAAATTATTTCACTAAGCAGAAATAATTTTCAAAAGGTATAAAAGAAGCTGACTGAAAGGTCAATCTGAGGTTAAAGGAATGTTTCGTATATGTGACTTCCTTCACTGAGTCAGGCGGAAGCGTGATTTTATACAGACGGGTTAGTGCGCCTTAATAAATAAGGCGTTCCGGCGTCGATAAGAGTAAAGTTTGTTAAAGCGTTTGTCTGAACCCGTTAAAACGTAGTGGTAAAAAAACGATAGTAGCCAGCAGTGAACGCCGCGGAACAACGTTCAAAAATGCGGTATAAAAATGAGGCGTTTAGTGATCCGGGCATCCAAACCTGACGAGCGCCACTAAAGTGCGCATAATGTATATTATGTTAAATAAGCGATCCGATCGCTAATCCGGACTACCTTTGGCAGACTCTTAGCCCCTTCCTGTTACTACCCGACAAAACGCGCCATTATTCTGCCGCTATCTCCTGGTTGCTATTGTGTCCTCTAACCATACGGTTATAATTTAATTACCAAACGGAGGTAAACCATGAAGCAATTTACATTATCCCACTCTTCCCATTCGCCCGAACGTCTGTGGCAGTTTGCCGGACTCAACAGCGCGGACGGCGGCGCGTTAATGGGTCAAATCGATAAAGGATTGGAAGGAACGGTTGCCAGCCGAATCGTCTCCTGGGCGCATATCACGCAAGCCGACCTGCGCCATATGACCGGCATTCCCGGAACCACTTTCAATCGCGGCCTCAAAAATCGTTTTACCGCCGAACAAAGTGAACGCCTGGTACGCTTCATCCGGGTTATGGATCGCGCGGTGGAGTTATTTGAAGGCAATAAAGAACAAGCACGCCAGTGGCTGAATGAGCCAGTCAGAGCGCTTGGCAACAAAAAACCCGCCGACCTGGTCGCCTCTGAAACCGGTGCGTACGAAGTTCTTAAGCTGATTACCCGTCTTGAGCACGGTGTGTATTCGTGAAGCTCTACCGGATGACAAAAACTCGCTATTTAGCATCCGCATGGAGTGGTTATGGTGCCAGAGAAGGCGGCGGACGCTGGAACAGCGTAGGCGTTTCAATGGTATATGCTTCAGAAGCGGCGTCGCTGACAATGCTGGAAACGCTGGTTCACCTGCAGTCTGCCGCTATTTTAGATGCCTTTACCTTGCTGAGCATCGATGTGCCTGATGAACTGATTCAATGGATCGATGCGGCGCAACTTCCGCTGAACTGGCGTGCGGCAGAAGCTCCCGCTGAGCTTCGCCAGTTCGGCGATGCGTGGACAGAGAGTAAAGAGTCTGTGGCCCTGCGAGTGCCCAGCGCCCTTTCTCCTATAGAATTCAATTATTTGCTCAATCCTGATCATCCGGCATTCAATGACATTGTCAAAGATGCCGTTCTGATACCTTTTCGTTTCGATGAGCGCTTTGGCCGCGAATAAATCGCTTCACCCTGCCCTTATAAAAGCCTGCGCAAGCGCTGAAACCTTGTATTAGCAACGCTGATGGCGCGCGCGAAGCGGCGAAAACCACGCTATGAATTGAGATGGAGATCGTCTTAAGACAAAAAAGCGGGCAATGAGCCGTTTTAACCGGGGTAATGTTAGAATATACAGATTCAGCAATAACCTTCATGGATTAGCATGCGTATCAACATCGAGCAAAGCGATAAGCAGTTTATCGACACCTTTTTCGCCGAACCCACCGACCATATTGATCAGAACTCGCCACAGGCAGAACGCATTCGCGAATCGCTTAGCGTGGCCTACCGCGAAAAAACGCATGAAACGGACGCCGAATGGAAACGAACTCTTTGTTTCCTGTTTCTGTTTGTCTTTCTTTATATCGTGCTGGGCATCTCGCTAACGCTCGATTTATCGGTCAGTGACACCGCCCCCAAAAGCATCGCCTGGGCCTTACATGCCGTGCCGGTGTTGATCGCTTTTTCAGGCTACTTTGTTTCGCTGCTTTTCCTGTTTTTTAACCGCAGCAGCGCATTTCGTAAACAACAGTGGGATCGCGCGATTGTGATTCTGGAACGCTACTGCGGCAGAAACATGCACAGTCAGCTTTTGAGCAGCGATCCCATTCCGAGCAATTACTCGCTTTCTGCGATCAATATTTCACTGGCGATCTTTATCTGTATTACCTGGGTAGTGATGTATAACTACTTTACCTTTACCACCAGCGGCGTAATCGGCAGCGTGATTTCACTGTTTATTACTACCATGACCTACGTGATTCTGGATATTCAGCTGTTGAAATCGATCCGTCAGGAAGCCATCAAGCCTCCCGCTGACGAACCGGCAGACGAGTAAGTTGTTTCTTTAAGCGCATGCCGCGCCCTGTTGCTTTTTGCAGGGCGTCGCATATCGATCAATCGACGATCTTTTTGATCCTTTCTGAATTCATATAATAAGCATTATATGAAGCGATCTCAGTGCCGCGGTGGATAAAAAACGATCACGAAATGGTAACGCTACGCGAATTCTGTCGGGATAACCCCTTGCTCTTTTCGCAGAATTCACGTAGCACGATCGATATTCTGAAGGGTGTTTTACTAAGCTATTTTTGCAGTTATCGTAAGAAATGCGCTTAGGTGAATGGGCCACCGTTTGTAAAGATAGCTCTTAAAATATGCTGTAACTAATAATAGATTCAATTTTTACTCACGCCCATAAAATGTACGAGCGTCTGAAATATTGAGGGAACACACCGCCTTCACACCGCTTTCCCTGTCGTGTCAGGCACGACCACCCTTTCCGGCGCTCCGCCCACATGAAACAGAATTTGCTGACGATAGGCTTCATCCGTCGGCGAATTGTCTTCGTTCAGCAGCACGCCTACTTCATTGACGTTTTTACCCTCTACTTTCATTTTGTTTTTTGCCGCGCTGCGCATCCATTCATATTCGATATCAATATGGCCGGTATCAATAGCGCGCACGCCCTGCTGGCTCAGATCATAGGCCAGTAACGTTGCCGTTGGTCCTAATGAAATCAGTACCAGATCGTAATTTTTCGCCGCGCCTGAAACTGCGTTATATAAATTGTCATACACAGAAAAGGCGTTGCGGTTTAATGTGGTAATACGGCTGACCTGACGGGCGCTGTCCAGCAGATCGTTACCCAGTCCGAGGCGGGTTCCACTGCCTTCCACAATCAACAGACGCTGGTCGGCAATCAGACGCTTGAATTTAGCGAAGATAATGGGGGCCTGGCTCTTATCTTTATAATCGTGATAAGGACGAGTCACCGAAGTATTGCCGTAACGATATTTTTTGCTCAGCAACGGCTCATAGTTGCGGAAGAAAAATGATTTATGGAAAAACCAGAACAGCGCGGAGCCAGAGCGCATATTTTTGGTGCTGCGGTAAGCATCCGGCATACAGATCAGGCAGTTGCCTGTATCGGTAACGCCGCGCTGCAATATTTCCTTCAGGCGTGCCGAGAGGCGTTCATCAAACGGCTGGAAACCGATATTTTTATACAACGTCATTTCCAGTTCGCCATCGCCAAAACGGCAGATTGACAGCTTTTTATTCTTCAGCAGTAGATCGATAGTCTCATCCGGTGACATCACCTGGTACTGTTTAACTCTGGCATTCGCTGCGGGATATTTTATGGCGGCGCGCAGAAACTTAAACGGAAAACGTAATTTCCGATAAATAGCGTTAAAGATAGACATATTTAACCTTTAATAGCAGCGAATTTAGCATAGCGTAAAAAGTAACATGAGGTATATCACACTACCGGAGAAAATTGAGGCTGAGGAATATCCCAAAGCGAATATCGATAATGGTTTCTTTATCCGCTGTTACGTACGTTTGTAAAAGTGAGCTCTATTTTCAGTGGCCGTTTTTGGGGTAATTCAACTTGAGACAAAACAAAAAATAATAATTAACTAGTTGAAAAATCAGGTTAAATAATAGCCCACAACGATAAGACGTTCTTCTTTAAAATAACAAACTATTCAACGCAGCAAAAAGGCATTAAGAATAATTGCAGTCACCCGTCGTTTTATCTTTAGAATAATTCAACCTTCCTTTCAGGGCCTCACCTTTCGCAGACAGAAAGCCCGGCTTTTACCGGGCTTGCTTAACAGTCACAACATTTATGCATAGCGTGTTGCCAGCCGGTGCAGCGCGTTGTCTATACTTTCCTCTCCGCCGGTCAGCTCGATAATTTGATAATTGATCGCCGGGCTTTCCACCAGTGCAGTCAGCGTGGCAGCCACGTCATCACGGGAAACATCGCCGTAGGGAATAGCAAGATCGGCGCGAATCAGGCCGCTGCCCGCCTCGTCCGTCAGTCTGCCGGGGCGCAGGATCACCCAGTCAAGCTGACTACTCACCAGACGCACATCCGCCAGTCGCTTCACGCGCATGTAGTTTTCAAAGCCTTCTGAGGTCGCTTTGCCACGGGCAGCATCGGGAAAAGCGGAGACCAGAATAAAGCGACGCACGCCAGCCTGTTCCGCCGCGCCGACCGCCAAATCCAACCCGGCGCCGTCAATAGCATTCGTCAGTTCGATACCTGCGCCGCCCGCCCCCGCAGTAAAAATCACTACGTCATGGCCAGCAAGACGTGTCGCCAGTTCGCCGCGCTGAAGCTGCTGAATATCCCCGACGACCGGCTGTGCGCCCGCATGGGTTAATATCTCTGCCTGTTCCGGCTTACGATGCAGTGCAGAAACGTCGTGGCCCTTTGCGGTGAGCCGCGCTGTCAGCCGCAAGCCCACTTTTCCCGCCGCTCCAATAATAAATACTTTTGCCATTGCCGCTCTCCTGATGCCATGACGAATTCAAGGCTGGCAAGTATAGCCACTCCTGCCATCGCGTTTTAATCTGATGTGCCTCTTTGCGCGGCGGCGAAAAAAAAGCGCCCCGCAGGGCGCTTTAAAATCGATACAGGTTGCGTTTAGTTCAGGCGGAAAGCGACAACGCTGTCGCCCTCTTCCGTCCCCATCGAACCGTGGCCGCCAGCGGCAATCACCACATACTGCTTGCCATCTTTACCCATAAAGGTTGAAGGCGTGGCCTGCGCGCCCGCGCTCAGCTCGGTCTGCCACAGCAGTTTGCCGGTGCTGCTGTCATAGGCGCGGAAGAAGTTATCCGCCGTCGCGCCGTGGAACACCACGTCGCCTGCTGTGACCAGCGGGCCGCCGTGTGCCACCATCCCCATCGGGAAGCCGATCGGGAAACGACCCGGCAAAAAGGTGGTGCTGAGGTTTTTGGTGGTGCCCACACGGCGCAACCATTCGGTTTTACCGGTTTTCAGATCCACGCCCACCATACGACCCCACGGCGGCGCGATACAGGGAATACCCAGTTCCGACGCCAGCTGTTGGATATGGATAGCGTAATCGCCGTGGAAGTTTTCGTTCCAGTATGGCGTGCCATCTTTGGTAAACATACGTTCCGTCGCGGTTTGCGGCGTACGTTTGATCATCGTGTATTTATAGGCCAGACGCACCGGCGCGGCGATCAGCAGCTGGCGCTGCGGATCTACCGCCACAGAACCCCAGTTAAATACGCCGATGTTGCCAGGGAAAATAATCGATCCTTTCTCTGTGGATGGCGTCCAGGGGTTGCCGTCATAGCGCAGCGATTTGAAATCGATACGGCAGGAGATCTGGTCAAACGGCGAGATGCCCCACATCGATTTTTCAGTCAGCGGCTGTGGGATAAAGTTCAGGCTGGAAACCGGCTGCGTGGCGGCAAATTTCTCACCCGCTACGCCACCTTCGGTAGAAACCTTCACCTGATTAACCGGATAAACCGGCTCGCCGGTGAGGCGATTCAGCACAAACAGATTGCCGGTCTTGGTCGGCAGAATCACTACCGGCTGCTTTTTGCCCTGATAATCGATATCCAGCAGTGACGGCTGAGACGGATTGTCGCGGTCCCACAGGTCGTGATTCGCGCTCTGATAGCGCCATTTGAAGGCGCCGGTTTTCAGATCGAGCGCCACCAGCGTGTCACGGAATTTCTCCGTGTTGCTGTTAGCGTCGCGCTCAATTCCCAGCTCATCGGGCGAGGCATTGCCGAACGGCACATAGACAAGGCCATTCTTCAGGTCGGCACTCAGGGTCGCCCAGGCGATCGGCGTGTCGTAGGGGTAGTTCTGATCCTGCGCAATCGGCTGGGTATTTTCCGGGTTGGCCGGATCGAAGTTCCAGACCAGACGGCCACTGATTGCGTCATAGGCGCGGATTACGCCGGAGGGGTTACCGCTGTTGAAACCGTTATCCATCACGGAATCGCCCACAATCACCAGGTTGCCCGCCACTAGCGGAGCCGAGGTTTCCATCAGCGCATGCGGACGAAGTTTGCCCATATTGGCATGCAGATCGACCACGCCGTTGTTACCGAAATCGCTACAAACTTTGCCGCTGTCCGCATCCAGCGCAACCAGCTGCGCATCGGTCGTGGCGTTGAAGATACGCTTACGGCAGAGCGCCGGCGCGGCGGCAGAGGTGTCTGCCTGAGGCGCTGTGCTGCTGTCGTAATAGCTGACGCCGCGACAGGTCTGATGCTGCTGCAAATAAGAGCGATCCTCGGCAGGCGTATGTTTCCATTTCAGCGCGCCGGTTTCGGGATCAAGAGCGTGCACCTCGTTATGCGGCGTACAGAAATAGAGCAGACCGTTGACCTTCAGCGGCGTGGCCTCAAAGGTATATTCACTGGCGTCGTCGGTCTTGCGCAGATCGCCAGTATGATAGGTCCAGGCGACCTGCAGATTCTTCACGTTATCTTTATTGATCTGATTCAGCGCAGAGAAACGCAGACCGTTGGTGGTGCCGCCATAGGCGCTCCAGTCATTCTGCGCCACGTCGACATCCGCCG
Organism: Pantoea osteomyelitidis; assembly: GCF_044342975.1. Taxonomy (NCBI): domain Bacteria; kingdom Pseudomonadati; phylum Pseudomonadota; class Gammaproteobacteria; order Enterobacterales; family Erwiniaceae; genus Pantoea; species Pantoea osteomyelitidis. The sequence continues at coordinate 1,044,021 of NZ_JBGFSN010000004.1, read as the reverse complement.
GCGCGCGTTGGCTGGTGATGGTCCCCGCCTGCGGTAAAGGATCGTAAAAGCAAAGCCCGATCACCAACGCAATCATCACAATCACCGTGGTGCCGAGGAACGGATGGAAGGCGCGCTGAGAGCGATAGAGCGGACGCACCACCCACGGCAGCGCCAGCCACACGCCGATCACGCCGAACAGATCGCCGCGCGGGATCCATTGCCATTTATCGAAACCGGCTTCCCAGATAATCCAGAACAGCGTAATCCACATCAGCACGGCGTAAAACGTCAGCGCGCTTCGCTTCTGTAAAAACAGCATGATAGCGGTGATCAACAGACCCACGCCCATCAGCGCGTAGAAAGCACTGCCGCCTGTCAGCAGAAGCTTTCCTCCCATATACAACAGCGCGATACCGAAGATCGCAATGATCACGCTGGTTATTTTGTTAACCATTTCCCATCCTCAAAAGTTCATCAACAACATAAAATAAAATCACATGCATTCAACATTATTTTAACGTAGGTAAATTTATTGAAAAACACGTAAATATCACGAGAGGTAAGCGTTACTTATGTTTTTCCTTTGCCTTTTTCTTCAGGGATAAGCACTGCGGGTTAATGTGACGAAAATCACATTTTGATCTGATAGGATTTTCTAATGTTTGCCGAAGAGATGTCGCATCTTTTGCTCATTGCCGCTGAAAGAACACGCGACATTTACCGGTTTATTTGCTGGTTCATTGCCCTGCGCATTACCTTGCCGGAGAAGGTGCGCGGAATCGAAGTGACAAACCAGACGCGGCGTACCAGGGCAAAATGTCCACAGGCTTCACGTACGCAGCGGATAATTGCTTTTTTCAGCGCCCGCTGCGCCGCTTTATCCAGATTGTGCGTCACGACATAAATGCCCGGCATCTCTCCCAGCAGCGGATGGCTGAGTCGTACCGCTACCGCCTCCTGAATCGCTGTTAAAGGCTGTAAAGCACTTTCGATTTCCACGGTTGAAAGGCGCTTGCCGCCAATGTTGATCACATCGTCCATACGTCCCAGCACCTGTATGCCGCCATCAATATGACGCACTGCACGATCGTGCGTGACGTAAATCCAGCGCCCCTGATCGTAGCGCCAGTAGCGCTGATCGTGGTCGACATCATCTCCCCAAAGCGTACTCATCCCGCCGGGACCAAGAGTATGACGCACCACCAGCATGCCGGGCCGATCGGGCGCGCAAGGCGCACCGGTTTCATCATCCAGGATTTCAACGCTGCGCGGCATGACTGCGCCCTGCCGATCGCCGCTGCCGGAAAGAATCGGCCAGCCGCTCTCGGTTTGCCAGTAATGGTTCTGAACCGGCAGACCGAGCGCGCTCAGCCATTGCTCCGTTGGCCTGTCCAGCGGCTCGCCAGCCAACCAGATGCCGCGCAGCGAATTCAGGTTCGCCGCGGGTACGCCCTGCCGTCGCGCCAAACGCATCGCGCCGGGAATGGTCAGCAGACGCGTTACGCCCAGTTCGGCAATCAGCGACCACCAGCGTGCACCCGGCGCATTATGCGCACCGGCTTCTACCATCAGCGTGGTAATCCCCGCCAGCAACGGACCATAGACGCCGTAGCTGTGGCCGGTTACCCAACCCACATCGGCTGAGGTGAAAAAAATCTCCTCCTCCTTCAGAGCGAAAAGATGTTTCAGCGATGCGAGCAGCGCCACGCCGTAGCCGCCAGTGTCCCGCACGATCCCTTTCGGCGTGCCGGTAGTGCCGGAGGTAAACAGAATGTGAGAGGGCGCATCGGCGGGCAGCGCGACGCAAGGTATGACACGTCCCCGTAGCGTTTCCAGCTCCAGGCACAGCGCCGCCGCGCTACAGTCGATCACCTCCACCCCGGAAGTCTGCCGGCACACTTCAGCGGTTTGGTCGTTACAGAGCAGCAGCAGAGGCGCGCAGGCGCGGATACGCTGTATCAGCGGGGTAAGCGCCGTGCCGGAATAGGTCACGACATGCACCGCCCCGATACGCGCACAGGCCAGCATTGCGGCCACGACGAGCGGACCGCCGGGCAGGCAGATCATTACCCGCTCTCCCTGCGCTACGCCGCGCCGTTTCAGCATCCATGCCAGCGCCTCTACCCGCTCCAGCAGTTCGCCATAGCTGATGCGTGAGATCACGCCGTCGCGGTCGCAATGGATAATGGCAGTCTGCGACCGCTTTGCCGGTAAATGACGATCCAACGCGTTATAGCAGAGATTGGTTTCTCCACCAGCAAACCAGCGCTGACGTGGTCCATCTTCAATATGTTCATGTAGCTGCTGCCAGGGAGTAAACCAGTGCAGCAGCGTCGCCTGCTGCGTCCAGTATTGACTGGCGAAGTGATCGTCAACGCAGAGCGGAAGCATCAGATGCCTCCTGCGAAACCACACCGGGCGAGACTTCACGCGCAACGATGGCCGCCAGATAGCGAGCATCTTCGCCCACTCCCTCGAAGCGGCCCGATCCCCAGGTCCAGAGCCAGGGCAGGCCGAGGAAACAAAGCCCCGGTACCACGGACACCCCGCGCTGATGACGCGGATAGCCCTGCTCATTGAAGGTGGGCAACGCGATCCAGCTGAAGTCGGTATGAAAGCCTACCGCCCAGACGATGGCGGAAATCTTGCTGAGATCGATGTCGTTAACCGGCGTGCCAGGCTGCCACGGCGGCTGATAGCGCGGCTCCTGCGGCGCACTGATACCCTGCGCGGCAATCCACTCGTCAATGCTGTCCTTGATCTTTTGCGAGGTGGCATCGGCGCCATCCAGGTTACGCGCCAGGTCATCCGCCACCTGAAGCCTGCCGTCGCGATATCCCTGCAGGCGACCATAGAGCCGCATACCCTGCAAAGCGAAAGCGCGCAGATCGATGTCACGTCCGCCGTCGCGGCCGGTCACATAGTGATTGGTTTTGCGTCTCGCCTCTTCCCCCAGCGGATGATCTTTCACCGTCAGCCGGTAGTGCCCCATATCCTCCAGCCAGGCGACCACATCGCGTCCGCGATAGAAGCGTGACACGCGCGGCGCGCTGCCGACGCAAAGATGCACCTGACGTCCACTGAGATGAAGGTCTTCAGCAATCTGCGCGCCCGACTGGGCTGAACCGACCACCAGAACCTCGCCGGTTGGCAGCGCATCTGCCGAGCGATAGTGCGCGCTGTGCACCTGAGCGATATGCGCAGGCAACTGAGCGGAAATCTCAGGGAAACGCGGCCGATGGTAGTTCCCCACTGCCACCACGACCTGGTCGGCGCTGTAGTCGCCGTCGGAGGTACGGAGTAAAAAGCCATCGCCGCGTTTCTCCAGCCGCTCGACGTTAATTCCCTCGCGTAGTGGCGCGTCGAAGCTGGCGGCATAGCGTTTCAGATAATCGACGATTTGATCTTTCACCATAAAGCCGTGGGGATCGGTGCCATCATAGGGAAAGCCGGGCAGCCTGCATTGCCAGTTGGGCGTGACCAGCGAGAAGTTGTCCCAGCGCTGCTCGCACCAGGCCCAGGCAAGATGATGGCGCTCCAGAATAACGTGGCGAATGTTGCGCTGCGTCAGGCACCAGCTCATCGCCAGACCAGCCTGGCCGCCTCCGACAATGACGACGGGAAAATGTTGTGGTTGCATGAGTTCGATCCTGGCTGCGTCAGTGGGAAGAGGTAACTGGCCTGATGGTTTCGACAAACACCGCCTCGTCAGCGCCATAGCGTTGTGCTTTCTGCGTAATCGCCGCCGCCTGATCGCTGGCGCTTGAGCAGTGATAGCCAAACTTCGCCGCCACGCGATCGCTCGCTTCAGCCAGCGCCGCCTGCGCCACGGTGACAAACTCCGCCACGCTGTAGGCATGGTTCAGGCGAAAATGTTTTTCAATGGTGGTTGAGGGCGAATAACAGGTCTCTTTACTGCCGTCTGGCCAGCAGACGATAAAGTGCATTGCGGGCATAATCTTCTCCTCGGTTAATGGCCCATGCCGGTTAACGGGTTTTGCTGTAAATCCCAAAAACAGTGCGCTTCGCTGCCCTGACTTATCATCAGCTGACGGCCCGGCAGAAAACGTCCGGCAACCGCCGCGCTGATGCCGCAGGCGGCGAAACGGGTGATCGCCCTTTCGCTCTGCTCCGGTTCGCAGGCCAGCAGAAAGCCGAAGCTGGGAAACGCGCAGAGCCAGCGCAGCCAGTCGCATTCAGCGGGCTTCGGCACGGCATCAAGATTCAATTGCGCGCCCAACTGCGCGCTTTCCAGCATCATCACCAGCGTGCCGGCCAGGCCCGCCTGGCTGATATCTTTTGCCGCTGCGATAATGCCCGCCTCGGCCATCTCCGGCAGCAGCGCCAGAGCGGCGCGCAGCCGTTGCGGATCGGCGCCGGTGACAGCGTCCCAGTTATGGCCCGGCGGATGCCAGCGCCCGTCGAGATTGATGGCGACCAGCAGATCCTGACCGGCGCGCACCGTAAAGCTGTTCAGCAACCGCGCCGCTCGCCCCAGAACCGCTACCGCCAGCTGCGGCTGATTGCTGCGCAGGTTGGTATGGCCGCCGACGATGGGCACCTGATAGGTTCGGGACGCCGCGCACATGCCTGCCAGAATTTGCTCCGCCTGCGTCTCGCCGGCGCTCCAGAGCGCATTGACAATCGCCAGCGGCCTGCCGCCCATCGCGGCGATGTCGCTCAGATTCACCATCACGCCGCACCAGCCAGCAAACCAGGGATCGGCGGCGACAAATTCATTGATGAACCCCTCCATCGCCAGCAACAGCGGTCCTTGCTCATCAGCGATAACGGCGCTGTCGTCGCCATTGGGAAACGCGTGCGGCCAGCTGTTGCGCAGCGCCTCCGCCACGCGCTGGATGTCGCGTTTGTGGGCAATGCCGCTCTGTTCGCGCAGCGCGGCCAGCAGCCCAGAGAGCGAGGGGGTCATGCCGCACCTCCGGTGAGCACCGGCGCCAGGTCGACGCTACAGGCTTTCTGTCTGCCGTTCAGCACCATGCCGCTGAGCGGATCGTAACAGGGGGGATAGTGTGCGAGATCGGCCTGCATAAAGGCATGCTCAACGCCGCGCAGCATCAGACGATCCCGCGTGTGCCAGTGCAGACGACGAAACAGCGGCTCGTTCTGATGCTGCACATGGGCGTAGAAAGCTTGACAACCGAGGGCGTGCGCGCTGCTGACCGCGAGGCGAATCAGCGTTGGGCCAAGCTGGCCCTGACGGCGAAAGCCATCGTTTACTGCCAGCCGCGAGCCGAACCAGATGCCCGGCTCCGTCTGGTGTATGCGCACCGTGCCCACCACCTCCTCATGCCAGCCGCCGCAGCTGCCCAGCGCCACCAGCAGATGCGCCTGCTCATCAATCTGATCGAGATCGCTCCCCTCAAACAGCCCCTGCTCGCGGCAAAAAACCGCACGTCGCAGCGCGTAAGCCTGCTCACGCTCCCAGGGTAAAGTGACCCATTTGATGGTGTATCCGGCATAGCTGAACATACGCCCTCCTCAGGCTATGGCCTGCTCGAAGCTGGAGAGTGAGGAGCAAGCGCCGCAGCGCCCGCAGCCCGCTTTGATTTCGCTGGAGCGCAGCGCGCCGACGTGCAGCATGGCGCCCAGCGGCTGAAGGATCGATGCCATAAAGGCGGCGTCCGGCGCTGGATGTTGCGCCAGCGGCGTACCGCTGATCGGCACGAAAGGCACCACGAAGGGATAAACGCCGAGATCGATCAGGGTTTGCGACAGCGATAAAATCGCCTCGGGCGTATCGCCCAGACCGGCAAGAATATAGGTGCTTACCTGCCCGCGTCCGAACACCGCCACCGCATCGGCAAAGGCGGTCAGGTATTGATCCACCGTTACCTGCGCCTTGCCGGGCATAATGCGTGCCCGCACTTCTGGCGTCACTGCCTCCAGATGCATGCCCAGCGCATCAATGCCCGCCTCTTTCATGCGCTGAAACCAGACTGCATCCCCTGGCGGTTCGCACTGTCCCTGCAACGGCAGATCCACCGCCGCCTTGATCGCTCTGGCGCTCTCCACCAGCAGACGCGCGCCGCGATCGCTGCCGGAAGGGGTGCCAGTGGTCAACACCATATGTTTCACCCCGTCCAGCTCCACCGCCGCTTTCGCCACCTCCGCCAGCTGCTGCGGCGTTTTGCGCTCAATGGTGCGCCCGGCCGCCAGCGACTGGCCGATGGCGCAGAACTGGCACGCTTTAACGCGATTCTCATAGCGGATGCAGGTTTGCAGCACCGTGGTCGCCAGCACGTCGGTGCCGTGCAGCGTCGCAATGTGGGAGTAAGGAATACCGTCCGCAGTGTGCAAATCGTAAAAACGCGGTCGCTGCGCAACGCTAATCTCGCGCACCGGAATGGCATTTTTCAGCAGGCGGCTGTGCTCGCCGTTATGCTCCATCTGCCATGGCGAACGATGCGCGCTCTGCGTGTAGATCGGCACCATTACCGTAACGCCATCTACCGTCACCGCCTGGTGATCCGATGGCCCGGCGCCGCCGTGGCGGCTGACATGTTGCGCCGAGGGGTTAATCACCTTCACCCCCTGGGTCAGCAATTCAGTGATCAGTTGTTGTCTGGACAGGCTGGCGTCGCTCATCTTCCTCTCCTGGCTGTTGCGGTGCATGCACCATGTATTGGGCAGGACGATCGTTAATATGCAGGCTGAGCAGCTCCGGCCGGGCGTAGTGTCCAACCGAATCCATCATGCGCTTGCGCTTAGTGATCAGGGACATATCAAGATCGGCGATGAGGATCCCTTCGCCTTCCGTCAGCGGCGGCGCCAGATGACGTCCTTCCGGCGAGATGATGGCGGTATGGCAGCCGCCGCGCAGCCCCTTCTGCAACGCCGGATCGGGGGTCAATTCTTCAATCTGCGCTTCAGTGAGCCAGCCGGTGGCGTTGATCACAAAGCAGCCCGACTCCAGCGCGTGATGGCGAATGGTGACTTCCATCTGCTCGGCGAAAATCGGCCCCACCAGCGAGCCGGGAAACTGGCTGCAATGGATCGCCTCGTGCTGAGCCATCAGGCTATAGCGCGCCAGCGGATTGTAATGCTCCCAGCAGGCCAGCGCGCCGACGCGGCCCACGGCGGTCTCCACGACCTTCAGGCCCGATGCGTCGCCCTGTCCCCAAATCATACGTTCGTGATAGGTCGGTGTGATTTTACGGCGCTTCAGCACCAGCTCGCCGCTGGCGTCAAACACCAGTTGAGTATTGTAGAGCGTGCCGCGATCGCGCTCGTTCACCCCCAACACCACCACGATGCCGCGCAGCCGGGCGCGCTCTGCCACCGCATGGGTAATGGGGCCGGGCACCGCAACGGCCTGATCGTAAAGGCGCAGATGGGCCGCACCGGCGGTCATCGCTGGGGTGATAAAGGAGAAATAGGGATAATAAGGCACAAAGGTCTCGGGAAAGACCACGATCTCTGCCCCTTTCACCGCCGCCTCGTCGATGGCATCCAGCACCCGGGCCAGCGTTTTGCTGGCCTCATGGAGATCTGGCGCAATCTGTACCGCGGCAGCGCGCACGCTGCGTGACTCTGCCATTTCCGCGCCTCCGCTTACATGGTCCAGGTATCGATAATCAGTGCGTTATCGCGCGTGTGCAGCAGCTTAAGGTCGAGCACGTCCAGCGGGTTAATGGCGCGAATGCCCTCGATCAGTGAAGGTTCGCCGTGGCCGTAAAGCGCCTGTAACGCAAAGCGGCAGGCGTACACCTTGCCGCCCTCGGCCATAAATTTAGTCAGCTGATTGTTGTAGTTCTGATGTCCCGGAAAGGCTTCCGCGCCCAGGGTTGGAAAACCGCGCTGTACGCCCAGGGTGACGCCGGGACCATAAAGCAGGATCGAGGTTTCGAAACCCTTACGTTGCAGACGGGTCGCCTGCAACATATTGACGAAACCAATGGAGCCTTCAAACGCCACGGTATGGAAGGTTACCAGGGCTTTCTGGCCCGGCTCCGCCTTGACGTCTTCGAACACTTTCTCTTCGTAGTCGACCAAAAAATCACCGGTTTTATGGGCGGGTAAAGTCACTGTTGGCATGGTGTGCTCCGCATGGCTATGGGTTGAGTCAGGAGCTGTTAGCTCCCCGCTGCGGTGCAAAATGTGCAGCCGCGTAACCTAACCTCAGCAACCGCCGTGCCAGCATAAAAATCAACGATGCAATCAATGCTCCATCATTTGCTCATTTTCCCGCCAAAAATATTTTTTCCAGCTTCCGCTGCCTTTTTAACCTGCGGTTGAACGGTGGCTGAATGCGCGCAAATGCACCTGTTTGATGCTTTCCTGCACCATAAATGCACACAATAAAAATCATCATGCAATCAATGATGCAATCAATGTATGAAAAGATTGCTGATTAAACATTGCTCGCTTTATAGTGGCCCTCACGTCTTTGCCAGGAGCCATGCCATGATTAACGCTATCTATGCACGCTGGGCGCAGCATCTCAGCCGTCAGTCGCAACGTCCTGCCTATTTGCTGATTGCCGATCTGATCGCAGAAGGAATCAACAACGGTGAATTTCAGGCACGCGATCGGCTGCCGCCGCTGCGCGAGCTGGCGGTTGCTCTGTCGCTCAATTACACCACCGTGACGCGTGGCTATGCCGAGGCGAAGCGCCGGGGTTTGATCGATTCCCGCCCCGGCATGGGCAGCTTTATACGCGGCAAAGTGCCGACGATTCCGCTCAGCGGCGGCAGCAGTTATGAGATGACGATGAATGCTCCTATCGAGCCGGAAGCGCCTGATATCGCCGAGGCGATCCGCGCCGGGGCGCTGAATCTCTTCACCCAACGCGATATTTATAGCCTGCTGCGCTATCAGGATTTTGGCGGCGCGCAGGAAGATAAAAATATGGCGATCGTCTGGCTGGAAAAATGCCTGCCGCGGGTAGAGAGCGAGGAGGTACTGGTATGCCCTGGCATCCACAGCGCGCTGGTGGGGCTGATGACGTTGCTGAGCCGCAAAGGAGGCGCGGTGTGTCTGAGTAACCTCGTCTATCCCGGCCTGAAGGCGATTGCCAGCCAGCTGAATATACCGCTACATGCGCTGGAGTGCGATGAGGATGGCGTGTTGCCGCGCGCCTTTGAAAATCAGTGTCAGCTCGGTAACGTCTGCGCGCTCTATCTTAATCCGACCCTGCAAAATCCCACCACCCTGACACTGCCGCTGCGGCGGCGTGAATCGCTGGCGGATATTGCGCTGCGCTACAGCGTACCGATCATTGAAGATGATGCCTATGCGGCACTGCCGACGCGCACTCTGCCCACCTTTGCCGAGCTGGTGCCGGAACTCACCTGGTATGTGACCGGCCTGTCAAAATGTTTTGGCCCAGGCCTGCGCATCGCCTTTGTTAAAGGCCCTGGCAAACGGGCAACCCAGCTGCTGGCTGGCGCGCTGCGCGCGCTGACGGTGATGTCGAGTCCGGTGACCAATGCGCTGGCCAGCCAGTGGATTGGCGACGGCACCGCCGATCGGGTGCTGTTGGCTATCCGCCAGGAGGCACGCATTCGCCAACAGCTCGCCGCGCGTCATCTCGGGCAGTTTCACTACAAAGCCGATCCCGACGGCTTTCACCTCTGGCTGCCGCTGCCAAAATCGCTGCGCTGGAACCCTTCCGACGCGGCGGTAAAACTGCGTGAGCAAGGCGTCAGCGCCGTATCCAGCGCAGCCTTCTGCACCGATAACAATCCGCCCGATGCGCTGCGTCTCTGCCTTGGCGGCGCCTGGTCGCGTGAGGTCTGCGAAGAGAATCTGAAAATCGTTGCCGATATGCTGGAGCATCCACAGCATTTCGCCAGCGTGGTGTTATAACCGCCATGCTGTAGGAATTTTCCTGCAAAAATTACGGCACCCTGATCCAGATCAAGAAGCGCTTCTCTCGGGTGGCTAAGAATTGACTTAAGCCAAATTTTCACGCAGGGCCGTCACCCGGCCAAAGGAGGCAACGATGAGACTGCAATCGATGAACGTACATCAGATGGCACGCTACGCAGAGGTAGAGGAGCGACTGCTGGTCAGGGCGATCTGCAACCAGGGTACGCTGGACGGCGTGCCGCTGCCGGAAGCCGTCACTGTGTCGCCGCTCTCGTCGCGCCGCTGGCTGCGGGAAGATGCCCGGCAGTTTAAACACGCGCTGGCACGCGCCCGGGCGATGAAGCAGAGGCCGTCGTCAGGCGGCCTGTAATCCGTTACGCTCAATCACGGTTTTTAACTCTTCCCGTCTGCTTACCCGCTGCGCAATGGCCCAGAGCGTTGGCGTTTGCGTAGCGAACCAGGACTGACGGGGCTTCCAGCAGGTCAGCGGCGGCAGATAAGCGTCGAGCAACGTGACATTGTCACCCAAAAGATATGCGCTGTTGTCCAGTTGCCCCTCCAGCCAAAGATAGCAGCGTTCGCGGTAGCGGTCGCTGCTCTCCACCAACTCCGCAGCGCCCTGCTGCGTCCAGCGCTCGGGATAATCACCCAGGGTAAAAGTGGGATAAACGTTTGCCACCAGCCAGACCAGCCAGTGATAAAAGCGATCGCGGACGGCGCTGCCCGCCGCCGGAATCAGATGGGGATTTCGATCCGCCAGCATCAGGGCGATAGCGGCGCTTTCCGTTATGATGCTGCCGTCGGTTTTTTGCAGGGTCGGCACCTGACAGAGCGGATTCAGCGCCATCAGCCTGTCGCGCTGCGCGCCCGGCTGGTCAAAGCCCTCGACATCAACCCAGTGATAAGGCTCACGGCAGAGGCAGAGCATCAGTTCGGTAATTGCCGAGCCCCAGCCCGGCGCACCATAGAGGGTATACATGCGGCTCTCCTTTCTCAGTCACCACTGATTGAGTGTAAGCCAGCATCACAAGGCGCGCCGGGCCAGGCAGCATCAGCTAGCTTTTTGGCGAGACGTCCACTTTGAAATAACGCTGACTCAGCTGGGTAAAGGTGCCGTCGGCGCGAATATCGGCAATCGCCTTGTTCACTTGCGCCTGTAGCGCCTGATCCTCGCCCTTGCGGAAGCCCATGCCGGTGCCCTGACCAAACAGCGATTTCTGATAGATCTCCTTGCCGTTCAGCGCGAATCCGGCGCCCTGCGGCTTACTGAGAAAAATTGAACTGGCGACAATCGCATCATCCAGCGCGGCATCCAGCCTGCCCGCCGCGAGATCGGAATAGATCTGATCGTCATTCTGATAGGCCACCACTTCCACACCCTTTCCGCGCCAGTGCTGGTTTGCATAGCTTTCAAATATGGTGCCCTGCTGGACGCCGATCCGCTTCCCGGCCAGCTTAGTGAGATCGTCGCTCAGCCCTGCCTTCGCCGGGGCAACCAGCCAGACCGGCGAAGTGTAGAGCGGGACGGAAAAGTCCACCGACTGTCGCCGTTCGTCGTTGATGGAGAGCGACGAGAGGATCACGCTGAATTTGCGCGCTTTCAGCGCCGGGATTAGCGCGTCAAAAGGCAGCTCCACAAACTGGCACTCGCGCTGGATACGGGCGCAGATCGCCTTGCCCAGATCGATATCAAAACCCACCAGCTTGCCCTGGGCATCTTTGGATTCAAACGGCGGAAAGGTCGGATCGATCCCCATGGTTAACGGCTGCGCGCCGATTGCGCTCAGCGTGGAGAACCCGGCGAGCAGGCTTAACGTCAGCAATAATTTTTTCATCTCACTTCTCCTGTACGGCATCAGCCTGGAAACGCGCAGGACGGAACGCAGCCAGCATCGGATGATGGACGCCGCTTAAGATTTCAAGACTTAACAGCTCGCCGATAATCAGCCCCAGCGTAGCGCCTGAATGGGTATAAGCAACCCAGGCGCCGGGCACGCCGGGGATCTCACCCAGCACCGGAAAGCCGTCGGCGGGAACCGGTTTCCAGCCCGCTTTGTAACTGGCAACCTGCAACGGCGCGTCGGGGTTGAGCAAGGCATCCGCTTCGGCAAACAGCCGGGTCAGCACCGACTCCGGCACCGTGCAGTGCCCCGCTTCGTCCTCATGAATCTCATCGGCATACCAGCTGTGATCGATCGCCAGCGCCTGGCCGGGATGCGGACGCAGCGCCACGCGCGGCGTATTGAATACCTTACGCGGCAGTCGCGCCTGCGGCTGGCTCCAGGCGACCATCGAGAGTACGTTGCCGTCAGGCAGAGGAAACCCGAGTTCAGTGACTATCGCCGGGGTATTCGCCCCGCAGGCGATAACCACTTTATCAAAGGCTACCTCGCCGTAACGTTCAGACTTGATACCGCGGACAGCGCCATCTTCTCCGGTTACCGGCGCGGTTTTGCCCGCGTTACAGCAAAGCTCGCCACCGTACGCGCTGAAACTGGCGATCAGCCAGTCGATTAGCGCAGGCAGGCTGACCCAGCCCTCGCCCGGATTGACCATCACCTTGCGGCTCAGCGCCTCAGGATTGACGCACGGCTCCAGCGCGGCGATCTGATCTGCGTCACAGAGGTGGGAGTCATAGCCGTGGGCGCGCTCCGCCTGGTGCCACTGGCGAATCTCCTGCTCATCTGAACAAAAAATACCGCCGTCGAAGCGGATCCAGTCGATGTCGGGATGCTGGCTGAGCAGCGTGCGGTAGCGGTCGATGCCCGCCATACGTAGATGAAAATAGTGATCGGGCCAGGGGCCGGAGGCGTTCAGCCAGGAGAGGGAGCGCCCGGATGCGCCGGACGTTAGTTCTGACTCGGTATACAAGGTCACGCTGGCACCCGACTGCGCCAGGAAACGGGCGCAGGAAGCGCCAATGACACCACCACCCACAACGGCAATCCGCATAACGCACTCCTGAAAGAAAAAGCCTGCTTTGCAGCCGGAGACGCCTCAGGCAATCGCCGCGCTGCCCTTTGTTTTCCTGAGCAGTATCAAACAGAACCGCAGCGCAGGATAATCGCTTTTGCTTATAGCCTCCTCTCTCCCGCTTCGCTCGCAGTTTCTCTGCCCTGTGCTTTACTCAAATTGTTCCGATTCAACATGAATTTACTGGTTCCCCGTGCCGGGGAAAGGAGGCGACTTGACCGACTCAACTGCAAATTTAGCCGTGGTAAATGACGATCGCGATTTAGTGCTGCGTCGCTGGATAACCATTGGCCGCCCGGCCGCCGAGCTTTGCGCGCTCTGGCTACAGCCCGACACCCTACCACGCGTGATGGCGCATTTTGCGCACGTCGAAGTGATTAACCACAGCGATGCCCGCTGGGAGGTTGAGGGTCCGATGGGGAAAACCTGGCGTTGGGAGAGCCGTATTACGGAGGTCGAGCCGGGGCGTCTGATCGCCTGGCGGGCGCTGGACGGCGCGGATGTGCCCAATGAAGGACAGCTGGAGCTGAGCGCCGCCCCTGGCGAATGGGGAACGGAGATCGCTCTGACGCTGCGCTTCAATCCGCCCGGCGGTAAGCTGGGGAAAAAGATGACCTCAATGCTCGACATCTTTCCAAAAGAGGTTGCCAGCAAGGCGCTGCATCGTTTTAAAAGCCTTGCCGAAACCGGTGAGATACCCACGCTGTACAGCCAGCCGGCTGGCCGTCATGCGCAGCACAAAGATAATAAGGAGGTATGATGCGAGCTCTTTGCTGGAATGGCGTAAACGATCTGAAAGTGGAAACCGTGACCGATCCGGGCATCCTCAATCCGCACGATGCGATTATCAAAGTACTGCTGACCACCACCTGTGGCTCCGACCTGCATGTGATCGACGGCCTGATCCCGACCATGCACGAAGGGGACATTCTCGGCCATGAGTTTATGGGCGAAGTGGTAGAAGTGGGCAGCGCGGTACGCAACATCCGGCGCGGCGATCGCGTAGTAGTGCCCTCCTTTATCTCTTGCGGCTCCTGCTGGTATTGCCAGCACCAGTTGCCCTCCTGTTGCGACAATACCAATCCGCACTGGGAACAGGGCGAGTCGGTGCTCGGTCATGCCACCGGCGGCATCTACGCTTACAGCCACGCTTTCGGCGGCTACGCCGGGTCCCATGCGGAGTATGTGCGCGTACCGTTCGCGGATAATGACTGTTTTGTGGTGCCGGAAAACGTCAGCAACGAGCAGGCGCTGTTTCTCTCTGACGCCGTGCCCACCGGCTATATGGGCGCGGACTTCTGTAATATCCATGCTGGCGATACCGTGGCGGTCTGGGGCTGTGGTGGCGTCGGGCTGATGGCGCAGCAGTCCGCGTGGCTGATGGGGGCGCATCAGGTGATCGCCATCGATCGCTACCCGGAGCGGCTGGCAATGGCGCGGCAGCAGAACGGCGATACCATTACGCTCGATTACAGCAAAGAGGATGTGCATGAGGCGCTGCTGGAGCTGACCGGCGGACGCGGGCCGGACAGCTGCATCGATGCGGTAGGCATGGAGGCGCGCGGTGAGGGATTAAGCCAGGTTTATGACCGCACCAAGCAGTTTCTGCATCTGGAAACCGACGTCGGCGCGGCGCTGCGTCAGATGCTCTACAGCTGCCGCAAGGGCGGTAACATTTCGATTCTCGGCGTTTACGGCGTGATGGATAAATTCCCGCTGGGGCTGATGATCAATAAAAGTCTCACCATCCGCACCGCGCAGCAGCATGGTCAGCGCTACATGCCGCGCCTGCTGGAGCATGTGGCGAAGGGCGAGCTTAATCCGGCGATCATGGCCACCCACCGCTTTACGCTGGAAGAGTCGCCGCGCGGCTACGAGATGTTTAAACACAAAGAAGATGGCTGCGTGCGTGCGGTGTTTGTTCCCTGAGCCCCCTGCTCCAGAGCGAAAAAAGGCGGAGGGGTTAGCTCCGCCTTGTTTCAAGTTCCGGCTAACAGGCGTGGCCGGTCAGTTGCATAAGGGCAACGATGATCTGCAAGATGATTCGGACTAACTCCAGAATGATCTTAATCAGTTCCATCACTTTCCTTCTCCTCTTCAGGAGCGCGCCTTTCAGCGCCCGGAGCCTTTACTCCACCCGCCGGGTGCCTGAGCACTTTGTGAGGAATGCTGAGCGGCACTCGTTGCGAAAGCTACAGGCCAGCACCACCTGTTACCTGCCGGGATTTTGAAACCTGCCCCTGGGAGGACCAGTTAACAACGGTACCCTGCCCGCGCATCCAACACCTGTATAAGCATACAGTAAAATAGCGAAACTTGAAAACCTCTCGCCCACTCTTTAAAATTAAAAGGTGAGGAATGCTGAGCATCCCTGTTCTGCCAACGGTTACCACCCGATGGCCGGACGCAAAATAAAAGGATTTGGCGCAGGCCAAATCCTTTTTTTATTCTCAACTGCATTGACGCGTTACTCTACTGCGCTGATGCGCCAGACAATATTACCGGCATCGTCGGCAACAATAACGCCGCCCTGCTTATCCATCGCCAGGCCCACCGGTAAGCCATGCACCTGTTTTTGGTCATCGCTCAGGAAGCCGGTTATCACCGGTTGCGGCAGTCCTGTCGGCTGACCGTTTTCAAATTTCACCCACACCACCTGATAACCGTTGAGCGGCGAGCGGTTCCAGCTGCCATGCTCGCTGATAAAGGCGCCGCCGCGATATTGCGGCATGTTATCACCGGTGTAGAACAGCAGGCCCAGCGGCGCGACGTGCGAGCTGATGGCATAATCAGGCTTTATCGCCTTTTGCACCAGGTCAGGACGCTGCGGCTGCGCACGCTCGTCCACATGCTGGCCGTAGTAGCTGTAAGGCCAGCCGTAGAAACCATTTTCCTGCACAGAGGTGAAATAGTCCGGCACCAGGTCGGAGCCAATCTCATCGCGCTCGTTGACGATCGCCCAGAGCTTGCCGCTCTGCGGTTCCCATTGCATTCCGGTGGGGTTACGTAGCCCGCTGGCATAGATGCGGCTCGCCCCGCTGGCGGTATCCACTTCTAAAATCGCCGCGCGCCGGTATTCGGCGCCAATGCCGTTTTCCGTGATATTACTGTTGGAGCCAATTCCCACGTAGAGCTTGCTGCCGTCCGGGCTGGCCAGCAGCGATTTGGTCCAGTGATGGTTTATCGGACCGCCCGGTAAATCGGCTACCTCTACGCCCGGCGTACGGATTTCCGTTTCGCCCTGCTGATAGGGAAATTTTACCAGACTGTCTGCGTTGGCGACGTAAAGGGTATTGCCAATGAGTTGCATACCGAAGGGCGAATGGAGATTTTCAATGAAGATGTGTTTTTCCCATTTACCGTTAACGTTCCGCAGCAGCGTAATACGATTCCCCCCGGTTCCGCCTTTGCCCGATGACTTTTGCACCAGCCCCATGATCAGCTGCTTCGGCTGATTCTTAGTGCCAGACGGGGCATTCGCCTCGGCAACCAGCACATCATTATTCGGCAGCACATAAACCTGGCGCGGATGCATCAGGCCTTCAGCAATTTTCTCGATTTTCAGTCCGTTCGCGACTTTTGGCATCTCGCCTGCTTTCCACGGCACGCCTTCAGGCACCTGCATCGGTGGCATAAAGAAATTTTTCGCCTGCGTCAGCTCAGGATTTGCCCCCATCTGCTTCTGCGGATCGAGTTGCGCGCTGTTATCACAGCCAGCCAGCAAGACGGTCAGCGCCACGGCGATCAACGCACGGTTAGGATTTTTCATTTGGCTTCTCCATACGCAGCGTGTTGACGTAACGCGAGCTGGACATTGCCCAGCAGCAGCAGCACCACTACCAGCGTCGAGAGGATTACGCCCATCGGCACCACCGCATAGGCATCGCGGCTATGGACAAAGGCATTGAGAATCGCCAGCAGAATTGCCAGCAGGTTCAGCCAGAAGTGGATTTTGATCGGGGAGCCTTGCGAATAGCTGTGCCCTATCCACACCTGCACCAGATTGATCAGGCGCGGAATAATGGCGATCAGCAGACCGATAACAATCAGCCAGCTGGCAGCATGCGTCCACATCAAAGCGAAACTTTTGAGGTAAATAATATCGAAAATCCAGGCGGCGACAAAAAAGCCGAGAGGAACAGGATTGAATAATTCATACAGCGCCACGGCGATGGCCGAGTTTCCTGAACGAGTATCTTTTTTCATTTCCGTCTCCAGAGGTCATCCAACAGACTGCGACGGCGGACCATTGCCGTGTCAGTTTTGTAAGGTGCCCGTAAAGATTAGTTAAAATGACGGAAAAGCTGACAGAAAGTTATCGTCAAGGGTTCAGGCGTAGCTGATCCAGCTCGCGCGCGTCATGGCTGCAAAACATCGTCAGGTTGGCTGAATTATTCAGCGACAGTTCGCGCAGGCGCTGTTGATTATGCTGCCAGGCCACGGTATCGCTACGCATCAGCCACTGATAAAAACGCAGTCCGGGAGTGCAATGGCGCTGCGCCTGATGCATCTCACCCCGGTAGAACCAGGCGTCGCCGCCATGCAGCATCCAGCCATCGCCGTGACGAATTGCTACGCCCGCATGGCCCAGGGTGTGGCCCGGCAGAGGCACCAGCAAAATCTCATCGCTGAGATCGTCAATGGCGCGCACCGCATTGAAGCCGAGCCAGCTTTCCCCTTCCGACGGATAGCCGCGCCAGCCGTTGTCGCTGTTCCACTGCTGGGGGCGGTAGCGCTGACGCCGCAACCAGCCCTGCTGGGCGGTAGCCGTGTCCAGCTCTTTTTGCAGCAGATGAATGCGCGCATGAGGAAAATCGGTAATGCCGCCCGCGTGATCGAAATCGAGATGGGTTAGCACGATATGGCGCACATCTTCGGGACGAAAGCCCAGCGCCTGAATCTGTTTTATCGCAGTCAGCGATTCATCGTGGCGAATATTGTTCATAAAACGAAAGAAGCCAGAGAGCCGCTCTGCGGGTCGTTGCATATCCTGCAGGCCGAATCCGGTATCGACCAGCACCAGGCCATGACGATCCGTTTCAAGCAGCAAACAGTGGCAGGCGAGATGGGCCAGCGCCCCTTTGCTGAAGCCATCGTACAGGGCGCCGCCAACGGGACACATACAGCCGCAGTTGAGATGATGAATACGCAAATCGCCTCCTTTCACTGCCAGGGAAACGTGCCTGCCGGAGACAGGCACGTCAGGACTCAGGCTTTCGGCACCGGTTTGGCGTCGCCAGCACCGAGATCCGCGCCGGTCACCGGATCGACGGTAGGATCGGACTGGGTACGGATAGCCATGTTTTCTACGTTAGTGTTCTGGCTGTCCGGCAGCGTGACTTTCGCCATGCCGTCGCCGCCATCCACCGCCGGTTGCGGATCGGAAACATAGTTGAAGTTTTCATCCGAATTCCAGCTGCCGCGGATTTCACCGCCCTCGGACATGTTGTAGTAGTTATGGGCATACTGTTCGATCGGCGGCAGTTTGCCCGGCGGGAAGTTGTTACGGATGGAATAGAGCGCTTTTTCAAAGGAGATCTGATGAGCCACTTCGCGCGTCATCAGGAAGCCCAGCGCATCTTTCACGCCCGGATCGTCGGTCAGGTTAATCAGTCGCTCATAGATAATTTTTGCGCGCGCCTCGGCGGCGATATTGGAACGCAAATCGGCGGTGACTTCGCCGATGGTATCGACATACGCCGCTGTCCAGGGCACGCCAGCCGAGTTGGTCAGCGCCGGGCCGCCGCCATACAGCAGCGCCGTGGTATGACTGCCGTTGCCGCCGCTGGTCAGCGAACGGTAAAGGTCCGCTTCTTTCTCAACGCCCTCAGCCAGATCCCCTTTCGCGCCTTTGTTGAGCATGCCGACCAGCGTACCGATGATCTCCAGATGGCTCAGCTCTTCGGTAGCGATATCGAGCAGCATATCTTTACGGCCCGGATCTTCATCCCCTAAACCCTGGGTAAAGTAGCGGCAGGCAGCGGCCAGTTCGCCCTGTGGTCCGCCAAACTGTTCCAGTAATAAATTGGCTAAGCCAGGGTTTGGCGCATCAACGCGCACGGTATATTGCATTTGTTTGACATGACGAAACATATAGCTCTCCAGTATCAAAAAATAAAAAGCTGATAGCTTTCATGCTAATGAAAACCGATATTTCAGCGAAAACATCTTTAATAAAGAACATATTAATTTATTGGAAAGAATTCGGGGTTTTGCAACAAGCGCGACGTGACCTTGATCAAGATGCTGTCATATACATGATTAACTTATTGTATTTTAATGATTTTTAAAATGATGAGATTTTGTAAAAGTAAACCAAGCGGCGGATTTGGCGGAGCAGCTTATTTGGTTATGTCAGACGAAATTAACGCAGCGGCAAACACAGTCGCAGACTGTGATTATTTATTCAGGCAGTAAGAAATAGCTGGCCGTATTATGTCTGCGACCAGCTTTATTTGATCAGGAAAATCTCAAATTTATTCAGGCGGTCAGCTGGCGCACAAAACTGATAATTTCCTCATTCTGCCCATGTTCAAACAGGCAGTGCTGAAGGCGCGGACCGCTGACGGCAGTACGCACCAGTTCCGCATCGATAGCACGCAGCGTGTCGAGATAGTTTTCTTTGATTACCGCCGCCTTGACCTGATTGAGCAGACCGGCGTTACGTACCTGTGGCGCTTTGCGCTCAGGCGGGTAACCCTCTCCTTTTGCACCGCTGAACGCTTTTTCAAAAATAAAGCGCAGGTTCAGTTCCGCACCCCAGCCGAAGCCTTTGGCAAACGGCAGCGACAGCGCATTGCCATTATTGATCTGGGCAAAAAGGTAAGCATCGGCAGGATCGATACAGTAGCCGCAGACCACGCCGGGGTGAATATTCAGCGACATCAGCGCGCCCTGCCCGGTACCGCAGCCAGCAATCACGAAATCCACCGCTTTGCTGTTCAGCAGCACGCTGGCCATGATGCCAAGGTGAATATAGGTAAGATGGTGATCCTGATCGTCGCTCATGCCGACGTTAAAAACCTGGTGGCCCAGCGGTTGTGCCACGCTTTCCAACTCCTTCAGCACCACTGCATTCTTCGCCGCCTGGCTGTTTTCCATCATTAACGCAATTTTCATGATCTTCCTTTCAGATTTAAATGAAACACCGTTTCATTTTATCCAAAAGCGGCTACATTGCATGAGGTAATTGCGCGTCATGCTGTGAAACAAATCACATAACGGCGACGTTATCCATAATCATGAATCCTGAGGCAGCAATATGTTTATTTATAAGTCCCAAACGCAGCTGGAAGATTTAGGCAACGGCGTAACGCGTCGCATTCTGGCCCACGGCGGCGGCATGATGGCGGTTGAGGTGAATTTTGAGCAGAACGCCCAGGGTCCGCTGCATCATCATCCCCATGAGCAGCTGACCTATGTGCTTTACGGCCGCTTTGCATTCACCATTGATGGCGTGACACAAGAGGTCAGCGCCGGAGACACGCTCTATAAAGCGCCCAACGTGGTGCATGGCTGCGTCTGCCTGGAAGCCGGGACGCTGCTGGATACCTTTACGCCCCAGCGCGAAGATTTCCTGTCCGCAGAGTAAGGCGATTCAGGTGGAATGAGAGGGCTGTTCCTCATCCTCAAGAAAACGACCGGGGTAGTCGGGTTTGATATGCTGCTGGCTGTCGTAGCGACCAAACAGGCGGTAGCGATTCAGCGCGATGCGGTCATAACAGAAGTTGCTGACCGCATCGGGGAAAAAGCGCAGCACGCTGAGCGCGCGCCACGGCTGCGGCACCTGACGCATCACGCGAAAAATCGCCTGCGCCCGTTTCCAGACCTGGCCATCGGCGATCAGCACAATGGTGCTGACATTATCCTCCGGCATATCGGCCCAGCGCAGCAGCGCTTTGCCCTTTTCGCTCTGCACGGCGGCAAAACGGACCTGGCGCGCCACATGATGACGCAGTAAAAAATGAACCCAGCCGTTGCAGAGACGGCAGGTGCCATCATAAAGCACCGCCGCCTCGCCGGGTTGCAGATAAGGAGGTTGACTCATCGCTTGTCCCATCCCTGTGCAAAGATAAAGCATAAGTGTAGTCGCCCTGACCCAGATGGCGCAGCAGCCAGCGACAAAGCGTCTCTTCATCCGTTTCGCCGCTGGCATCGACTTCCAGCAGCGGCCCGAGTGCCATCGGCGTGGCCTGTTCCGCCAGCCGCCGCAGTTCCGGCAGATACTCCGCGCCGGGATGCCCGGCGAGACGCTGCGTCAGGCGCGCCTGATAGCGGCTGACCGCCTCGTCAGGCGTAATCGCCAGCCACACTTCCAGCACCCGCTCCACCCCTGCGTCGCGCAATCCCTGCTCCAGCACCGCCCTGGGTTGAAAGCCAAACCAGGCATCGATAACAAACACGCTGCTCTGCGGTGCCTGCCCCACGATGCGCCAGATCGCCTGATAGGCGGCGCAGCCGAGCTGGCGATTCAGCTGGCGATCTACCGGGGCAAAGGCGGCCATAAAAGGTTCTTTCAGGCTATCCAGCGTCAGCACCGGAAAGCCGAAGCGATTGGCGATAATGCGCGTCAGCGTGCTTTTGCCCGAAGCGGGAATGCCATTCACCAGGATGACGCTTTTCTCCTGGCACGGCTTATTCAGCATATTCATAAGATCGCCATCACCTCCGCCGGGTTGCAGGCCTGACGCAGACGCGCCAGCGTCTCATCGCTCTCGAGCAGCTCCACGATGGCGCGAATGCCCTCTTCGATATGCGCATTGCTGTCGCACGCGCCAAACAGGATAACAATGTCCGCCTTATCGCTGCCCTGGAAAGAGATCGGCTCCGCCAGCAATACCATACTGAAACAGTTTTTCAGCACGCCGCTCTCCGGGCGCGCATGGGGAATGGCAATTCCCTCTTCAAAAACGTAATAAGCGCCATGTTCCAGCGTATTGGCAATCACGGCATCGGCATAGGTGGATTGCAAATAGCCGCCCAGTACCAGCGGCTGCGCGGCCAGCGTAATGACCTGCTGCCACTCCGTTGCCTGAATACCTACCTGAATGGCGTCGGCTTCCATTAATAACTGTTTTATTGACATCACAGTTCCTCAGATATTTTTACGGATGGTATTGCGCAGATCGTCAATTTTCACAAACAGCGGATCGATCTCATTACGCCAGCCGCGGCTTTTGGCAAATAGGGTTAACGCTCGGTTATATTCCAGCATTAATTGCTTTTGCGTCTCGCTATCGCGTGGATTGTTATTCAGAGCGGTTTCCATTTCGCTTATTTTTTGCGAAATCGCTTGCGCCTGAAGATCATATTCATTTTCCGCCTGGCGCTTATTTTCTGCACTTTTTTTCAGAAATCCAAACATAGCGTCTCCTGCCCCGAACGGGGTCGGGGCTTATCAGATGGTGAATTAACGGGCGCGCCGGTTAACGAAACAGCTGAATTTTTTCCACTAACACATCAGTGACCGCATCGTTGGCAGGCACCAGAAAATTACGCACGCTGTCGTTCACTTTGCCTTTTTCAAAGGTCTGCTTGCACTGGTTCACCCACTGCACATTCATTTCCGTACCGACGTTAACCTTGTCGATACCGCTGCGCACCGCCAGTCGCATATCTTCGTCGCTGACGCCGGTGCCGCCGTGCAGCACCAGCGGGATGTGCGTCGCCTCGGTGATCTCCGCCAGACGCTGATGCTGAATCTGCGCTTTACCGGTATAAAGACCATGCACGGTGCCGATGGAGATCGCCAGCATGTCCACGCCGGTGGCGTCCACAAAGCGCTTCGCATCTTCCACGGTAGTAAATGAAATATCTTCCAGCGCCACCGCTTTGCCATCTTCCGAGCCGCCAATTGCGCCCAGCTCCGCCTCTACCGACACATTCAGCGGCCGCGCCATATCAATCACTCTGCGGGTGTTGGCGATATTCTCCTCCATATCGAGATGCGAGCCGTCATACATCACCGAACTGAATCCCGCTTCAATGGCGGTCTGAATGGCGGCCAGATCGGAACAGTGATCCAGATGCAAACAGGTCGGGACATTTTTACTTTCCGCCAGCGAGCGAATCGCATCCACCAGCAGTTTATGTCCGAGATATTTTGCCGTGCCGGTCGAAATCTGAATCATTAATGGGCTGTTGGTTTTCTCTGCCGCTTTGAAATAGGCGGGCAACATCTCCAGACAGTGCAGATTAAAGGATCCCAACGCTTTAAATTCCCGTTGTTTTGCCACCTGTAACAGCTCGGTGAAATTATAAAGTTTCATGGACTTTTTCCTCATGGGGCCGGGTCGATTTACCATTAACGAACCAGGCGATTAACGTGATAAAGGCAATAAAGAGCGCGACGAACAGCCAGTTATTCTGGAAGGCGTGACCCAGCACCAGCCCGGTACTGATAACATCAGAATCGCTGAAGGTGACGCCGGTAAATCCATAGCTCTCCAGCATGGGCACCAGGATGGCAGGCAGCAGGGTAATAAACAGACCATGCACGATGCCGCCGATGATAGCGCCGCGTCGTCCGCCCAGCGCGTTGCCGAACACCCCCGCCGTACCGCCGGCGAAAAAATTGGTCAGCAGCCCCGGCAGAATCATCGCCAGACCAAACATCGGAAAGACGATCATGCCGATTACCGAACCAAGCGTGGTGGCAAGAAAGCCGACAATTACGGCGTTGGGCGCGTAGGGAAACAGCACCGGGCAATCAAGCGCGGGCTTAGCGTCCGGCACAATGCGCATGGCGATACCGCGAAACGCCGGAACCAGTTCATTCAGCAGCAGGCGTACGCCGCTGTAGAGCACGAACACGCCGGCAACAAACTGCATTGCCTGCATAAAGGCGTACATCAGGTAGTTCATGCCGTTGCTGTATTGAGCGATAAAGGCGGGACCTGCCGCCACCGCCGGGATCAGGTACATCGGCACCATCACCACCGCCATCGCCAGATAGGTATCCTGCAGAAACTTGAAGTTGTCCGGCAGCTTGAGATCTTCCGTGGAACGCGATCCTTTCCCTACCACTTTCGCCACCGCAGCCTGAACCAGATAGCCGATGGTGCAGAAATGGCCAAGCGCCACGTCGTCCGAGTCGGTAATGCGTCGCACCACCGGCTGCGCCAGCGCAGGCATGACTACCGCCATGATGCCGCCGAAAATGCCGCCGGTAAGGATCAGCGGTAAGCCGGTCAGCCCCGCTTTATACCCAATCACCGTGCCAATGGTCGCCATCCACAGCAGCGCCTGACCGGTGAGAAAGATATATTTGAACGGCGTGATGCGGGCGATAATGATATTGACGATAAAGATCACCAGCAGCGTCAACGCCACTTCCGACCCCAGTTCGCGGTTAGCTAATCCGGCAATGGCGGCGACGTCGGTGATATAACCCTGCATGCCGAAACCGTGGGTAAAAATGGTATTCAGGAACGTTAAGGTGCCGACAATAATATTAATGCCGGCCATCATAATCAGGAATCCCAGCAGGGTTTTAAAGGTGCCTTCCACCACCTTCCCCGTGGATTTCTTTTGCAGCAGCAGACCTACCAGGGCAATACAGGCGATCAGAATCGATGCCTGTCCCAGTAAATCTTTCACCAGAAAATTGATCACACTATTCATAGTTGGCAACCTTTAAATTACGCTCTTTCATAAACGCTACGATTTTTTGCTCAATTTCCGCTTTATCGGTCAGCTTGTTGAGAATAATCACCCGCTTCATCTCTTCCGGGCTGGCGTCGGCATTTAGCACATCGGCAAAGGCTTTTTGCGTCAGGATCATGTCTGACTTAAAAGCATTCGCTTCGGAAATGGTGGTGTGATCGATATCCGCTTCAATCTCCAGTTTTTTTAATACCGCCTTTGCGCTCATTTCAATGGCAAAGCTGGAACCCAGACCACATCCGCAGACACAAAGTATTTTCAGCATGGTTATCTCCTCACAGAATATTAAGTTGTCTGGCGAGTTTGTAATGCGCGCCTTCGGTATCGACCAGACGTTTTTTTATGCTCATCAAATCAATTGGAATGGGCTTGTTGCTGCCATTAATAATTACCGCTTTATTACGCATTCCGGACTGAATACAACGTACAACTTCACTGGCCATGATGGTGCCCTGAAAAATCTCTTCGCAGGTAGGCTCGCCATTACGCAGGCCGTAACCGATGATGGTTTTACGAATACGCACTCCGATCAGCGGCTCCAGCTGTTTAATTAAGGTATCGATAGCGCCCTGAAATCCCGGCGAATATTCGCGCGTATAGCCTTCCGAGCAGAGAATAATCACGCTGTTCTGCTCGCTCAGGCGCTGCGTAATACGCGCCGCCAGTTCCTGAGCAGCAATCTGATATTCGGGGATTAGCGCAAAATCGGCATTGGATTTAATCGCGGACTGTAACGTCAACTCACCGCAATAACCGCCCAGCAGCTCAACCATAAAAACGCGCCCGGTCAACGCCCGGCCAGTATTACGCAGCTTTGCCACCTCTTTTAGAACTTGTTCGCAGGCGGTAGAAAAACCAATGGTGTAGTCGCTGCCGCTGACGTCATTATCAATCGTCATGCCGACGCCAAAACAGTTCACGCCAAATTCGCTCAGGATATGCAGAAATTGCAGCGATCCGTCGCCGCCAGCCATAATTAATACATCAATACGCAGCGATTTTAATTGTCTGGCAATGGTTTCATATTCGCTGCGTACCAATTTTCTCTGGGTTCTTCCTGACTGAATCACCGGAATGGCGGCAATAGCGTAATCCACTAAATCGCGCTGGCTAACCTCCTGATGACGATTCTCCAGCAGGCCCGGAATACCGCCGTTAAATAACACCATTTCCGCCTGCGCCAGTCGCGCGATCTGGAAAATAAAATTATTTATACCGGTGACGTCGCCACCGCTGATTACCATTCCGATTCTCATCATCAAATATCCTTAATCACGGGCTGCTGATAATCATTGTTACGTTCGTATCGGCTTATATTTGCAGGAGAGATCACAAAACTGACATGGATTAGATCGCGGATGGCATTGACAGAGGGTTAGATACGCCAAATTTTGCGATCTTAATCACAAAAATACGCATAATGGTTTTTTCTATTTATAGTTAAATATCAGCAGGTTAAAAGGGCTTTTTACTTTGTCTGTTTCTGATTTCTTTTCACAGTACGGCGCTTTTTTCCTGTTAATACAGAAATGTGACTATCACCTCATTTTTATTGGTCGCCAGGCAATGACCGCAAAAAATAACCTCGGTGTTATCCACAAAAATATAAAGGGAATAAAAGAATTTGCACCATGAAGGTAATTCCGCATCCAGAGCGATTGACTTTGCTTATGTGAAACCTGTCCAATAATGCGGCACTGAAACCACCTCAGAAGAGAACAGATGACTTCCCCGCAGGATATGATTAGCCAGCTGAAAAATGTGGTTGGCGCTAAACAGCTTTTAACTCATCAGGATGACAAAGCCTGGTATACCAAAGGTTTTCGCGTAGGCCGTGGCGATGCGCTGGCCGTTGTCCTGCCGCAAACCCTGCTTCAGCTCTGGCAGATCATGCAGATCTGCGTGGCCTGCGACGCTATCATACTTATGCAGGCGTCGAATACCGGCGTCACCGGCGGCTCGACTCCTGACGGCAACGATTACGATCGCGATGTGGTGATTGTCAGCACTCGCCAGCTCAAGGGCGTGCAGGTAATCGACGATGCGCGTCAGGTTATCGCCTTTCCCGGCACCACGCTCACCGAACTGGAGCAGACGCTGCAACCGCTGGGGCGCGAGCCTCACTCGGTTATCGGCTCCTCCTGCATCGGCGCTTCAGTGGTGGGCGGAATTTGTAATAATTCCGGCGGCTCGCTGATTCGACGTGGCCCCGCCTTTACGGAAAAATCGCTGTTTGCCCGTATTCATCCTGACGGCAGGCTGGAGATGGTGAATCATCTGGGGATTGCGCTGGGCGATGCGCCGGAAGAGATGTTGCGTCGGCTGGAGCAGCGCGACTACACCACCGGCGATCATGCGCAGTGGGCGGGAAAAATCTGGGCAGATGATTACGCCAGCCAACTGCGCGACGTGACGGCGGACAGCCCGTCGCGCTACAACGGCGATGTACGTTATCTGCATGACAGCGCAGGCTGCGCCGGTAAGGTCGTGGTATTCGCCGTGCGTCTGCCGACCTTCGAGGCGAGCCAGCAAACCAATACTTTCTATATCGGCACCGATGATGAGCAGGAGCTGGTAGCGCTGCGCCGGTTTCTGCTGGAGAAAATGCAGGAGCTGCCGTTGCAGGCGGAATATATCCACCGCAACGCCTTTGATTTAACCGTGCGCTATGCCAAACATATGTATCTGGCGATCCGCAAGCTGGGCCCGCAGGCGTTGCCGACGCTGATGGCGAATAAGGCGAAGTGGGACGTGCGCGTCAGCCATCTGAAATTTTTACCGCGTAACTTCGTCGATAAGCTGCTGCAATTTTTTAATCAGATCACGCCGCGCTTTATCGCCTCACGCATCCTGGATTACCACAAACGTTTTGAGCACCATCTGATGATCAAGGTGGAAGCGCATCAGACAGCGGAGCTGAACCAGCTGCTGGGTGAGTTTTTCCACCAGCGGCGCGGCGACTTTTTCCTGTGCGATGCGCGCGAAGCGGCAGATGCCTTTCTGGTGCGTTTCGGCGTGGGCGGCTGCACCATCTCTTACTGCGACTATCTGGGCTACTTGCCGGACGAACGTCTGGTGGCGTTTGACGTTGCGCTACGTCGAAATGATACCGAATGGCGTCTGATCCTGCCGCCGCATCTGGCCCAGCAGGTGCAGATCGACTCCTGCTGCGGTCATTTCTTCTGTTTCGTTAACCATCAGGATTACATACTGAAGCCGGGTGTGGATGCGAAACAGTTCAAGCAGGCGGTTATCGCTTACCTGGAGCAGCGCGGCGCGAAATATCCCGCAGAACACAATGTCGGCCATCTTTATCACGCCTCCTGCGAGCATGAGCAGCACTGGCGGCAGCTGGACCCTACCAACAGCTGTAATCCCGGCATTGGTAAAACCAGTAAAAAGAAATTCTGGGCCTGAGTTTATCGGGGCGATAATTTTGCCCCATCTTGTTTTATTATTTTATAAAGCGCAGCGTAAATAAACTGCCATTGCGTATTGCATTATTTTGCTTGTCAACTAGCTGAAATAAAAATGCTTTTCCCGTCACGATCTGTTTTTAATAAATTTGCGCTTTATCAGGCGCGCTTCTACGCTTTTTCTGAACGCAGAAATAATAGTGAATTCGTTTTATTCGTTCCGAAATTTTTAACAGACAATCTATGGCCTGAACCTGCAAAAACCCATGTTCCTGACAGGAGAAGTTTATGAAAACTCTTGATGTGGTTGCACTTGTTCTGCTGATTGTTGGTGGTCTGAACTGGCTGCTGGTAGGACTGTTTCAGTTCGATCTGGTGGCGGCCATTTTTGGCGGTCAGGCGGCAATACTTTCCCGCATTATCTATATTGTCGTTGGCCTCTGCGCGCTTTACTGCATTACTTTCTTTGCCAAACTGCGCGTGCACCGCTGATTTAGTTTAAGCCGATAAAATCCGCGCCTTTCATGACGCGGATTTTTTATTACGCTTCTGCGCCGTTATTTGGCGTAGGCTTCGGTAGAAATGGTCAGCGTGATGTCATCGCTCACCGCCGGAACATATTTATCCAGCTTAAAGTCAGAACGTTTAATGGTGCCGGTAGCGTCAAACCCGATCGCCTGCTTTTTCACCATCGGGTGCTCGCCCTGCTGGTTCAGCGTGGCATGCAGCGTAACCGGTTTGGTGATCCCTTTCAGCGTCAGGTTCCCTTCAACATCAAACTTGTTGTCGCCTTTGCTGACGACGCGGGTGCTGTGAAAGGTCGCGGAAGGATATTTCGCGACGTCAAAATATTCTGCGCCTTTAAACTCTTTGGTCAGCGCCGCAACGTGGCTGTCAATCTGAGTAACAGGCAGCTTCACGTCAACTTTTGACTGCTCAGGATGATCTTTATCAAACACCAGCGTGCCGGTAGTGTTGGCAATGTCCGCGGTCGGATGAGAAAAACCAAAATGGGTCCAGGTCACGATCACGGAGGTATGCTCCGGATTGAGCTGGTATTGCATCGCAGCCGCCTGGGTTAACGGTGCATACAGAGCAGCAGCAGCCAACAGCGGCAGTGCCAGGCGTTTCATTTTTTTCACAGTAATTTCCTCTCACGATGTAATAACCCGCTGAGTTTGCGTGAAGAAACGGCGCGCGCATAGTGAAGAGTTTTGGCGATAACGGTCAAATTAATTCAGCAATATCTGAGCGTGATTATTCTGTTGGTGCGATGCGCCCGCCGCAGAACAACGCCAGCCAGCGATGTCGCTCCCGCATCATACGCTGATGCAGTTGATGCAGATCGGTGGGCGTCAGCGCCTGGATCGCCGCCTCCGTCAGTACCGGCAGTCCGGTATGTTGACGCAGCGCGCGCAGCGCCACGTCCGCGTCCTGCTGCGGCTGAAGAAAAGGGGTGAGGCGGGATTGCAGGCGGGTGAGATCGGTAGCGGTAATAACGCTGCTGAAGCTGCGCAGAAAATTTTTGCAGTGGCGCAGCAGCGCGGCGGGCGGTTGGTCAGGTGACTGCAACGCAAACAGGATGCCGTCACGATCCCCACAGCGCTGGTAACGGCAGCTGACGACGTAACCGACCTGCTGTTCCACGCGCAGGCGCTGAAAAAACTGCGGTTCGTAAAGCAAAGCCAGCGCCCGCGCGGTCGCCAGCGTCAAATCATCCTGCGAGGGCAGCGGCACGAACAACAGCAGCGCCTGCTCATCACTGACATGCGCGACGCGCCGCAGTGCCCGCAACAGCGGCCATGCGTCAGGTCGCTGCGCCGCATTAACGGTCACGGGAAAGGCGCTCAGCAGCCGCGCCAGCGCCTGATGCAGTGCCGCATCGCCGCCTGTCAGCACGGCGCGCCAGCGATCGATCGGTTGCGACGCGTGGAGCTGTTCCGGCAGCTGTGCCAGCAGCGTGCGAATCGCGATCCCCTCTTCCGGCACCGCTCTGCTTTCGCTTAGAGGTTTAGCCAGCTCGGTAAGCGCCTCGTTCACCGCCCAGAGTCTGTGCTGCTCCGGCAGGCGCAGCGTCAGCTGCCAAACGCCTTCGCGCGCGCTGAACTCGCCTTCGCTGCCCAGATGGCGCAGCGTGCCGAAATAGGGGCGCAGTTGGGCTGCCCTGGCTTTTCCTTCAGCGGCAGAAAAATTGTGAAAGAATTCGGGACGCAGGATGAGCGTAGCGGGCTGCTTACCTTGCTCGCAGTGCAGCAGCGGCTGCGCCGCGGGCGGCAGTGCGGGTTCAGCAAAAACCGCTTCAAGCGGGTAAAAGCGAAAATCGGGTTCAACCTGGTCTGCGGGCCGTCTTTGCCAGTGTTGACGATGAAAGGTTAACCCCTGCGAGCAATACAGCTCCCCTTCAATGCCCGGCGCGCTAAACAGGCGCGTCGCGTGATCGGCGCTTAATGCTGAGATAAGCGCGTTGAGGTCGCCCGCATTGCCGGGCGTAAAGCCAAAGGCGCGTTCACGCAGCTGATCGAGAGGAGCAAGGCGAGCAAAACGTTCCTGCGCCAGATCGCCATAGTGCGCGCGCTGCGCCGGGGAACTGTGGCGCAACGCCTGTAGCCACGCCAGCCAGACCGCTTCCGTTTCCCTCGCCTTGTCAGGCGTCAGGCTTTCTCCCTCAAACGCCAGCGCCAGCCAGCAGGCGTTATCAGCCAGATAAAGCCATTTCATGCTCAGCGCATCGCACAAACCCTGCGATCGCAGCCTTGCCAGCAGGCTGCCGGGCGCATCATCAAGAGCAAACTCGCGCAATAACGTGACAGCGTCACGATTAGCCGACTCGTTATCAGGCAGCAGATAGCTGAGCCAGAAGTGCTCAGGACCGGCAAGGCGCAGCAGGCTGTCCCGCATCGGTTTCAATTGAGGCAGCGGCGACATAACCGGCACAGAGCCGGCTGGCAGCATTGCCGTGGCACGGCGCGCCAGCTGTT
Source organism: Pantoea osteomyelitidis (assembly GCF_044342975.1). NCBI lineage: Bacteria > Pseudomonadati > Pseudomonadota > Gammaproteobacteria > Enterobacterales > Erwiniaceae > Pantoea > Pantoea osteomyelitidis. Next base: position 1,013,177 of record NZ_JBGFSN010000004.1, on the reverse strand, counting down.
CCAGCTCATTTAGCGACTGCGGTCCCTGTAACCAGAGCTGCATCCTGCCGCAGTGATAGTGCTGCTGATGAAAGCTGCGCAGCGCAGCGCGCAGCGCGTCGATTTGCTCACCAAAGCATGCCCGGCTGCCGATGTGAAAACGATGAAACTCAGCGGGCTGCGCCACGCCGTCCAGCAGCGCCGCTTCGCTCAGCGTCTGCGCATGGCTTTGCAGCAGCTGATACTCCGCATCGATCACCGCTACCTCCTGCTGAATAGCAGCGGGTGCGAATAAGGGCGCCGCTACCATATCCATCAGGCGCGCCAGCCCCTCCGCCAGTTGCGGCGCGGCGACCTCAAAGAAAAAGGCTGTTCGCTGTTGCAGCGTGGTGGCGTTGACACGGCCGCCCGCGCCCTGAACCCAGGGCATCAGCCGCTGGTCATCGGGAAAGGCGGCGCTGCCGGTAAACAGCAGATGTTCCAGCAGGTGCGCCAGCCCCGGCCAGCGGTCGGGTTCGTGATGGCTGCCCGCGGCGATCTGCACCAGCGCCGCCGCCTGACGGGCCGCGGGCTGATGCAGCAGATGCAGCTGCAACCCACCCGGCAAAACCAAACTGCGCGATGCCAAACTGCGCGATGCCAGCGACATCAGCCTGGCGGAGATTTATAGATCAGCTGAGAGTTAACGCGGTTACGGAACTGCAGCTGGGCGATTTTGATATCGCTGCAGCTCGCTTCGCGGCGCGCTTCGAGAATCTTGTCATGATGCGGCGATTTGCTGCATACCGGATCGGCATTATCGGCGTTGCCGGTCAGCATAAAGGCCTGGCAGCGGCAGCCGCCGAAATCCTTCTCTTTTTCGTCGCAGGAGCGGCACGGCTCCGGCATCCAGTCGAAGCCCCGGTAGCGGTTAAAGCCGAAGGAGTGATACCAGATATCCTGCAGGCTCTGCGCCAGCACCGACGGGAACTGCACCGGTAGCTGGCGCGCGCTGTGGCACGGCAGCGCGGTGCCTTCCGGCGTCACGCTGAGGAAAATCGCCCCCCAGCCGCCCATGCACCCTTTTGGCCGCTCTTCATAATAGTCCGGGGTAACAAACAGCAGGTTAGTAAGATTGCCGCTGGCGGCCATGCGCTCGCGGTATTCGCCCACGATCGCTTCAGCGCGGGCGATCTGCTCACGCGTCGGCAGCAAGCCCTGACGATTCAGATGCGCCCAGCCATAAAACTGACAGGTCGCCAGCTCAACGTCATCCGCTTCCAGCTCAAGGCAAAGCTCGATGATTTTATCGATCTGGTCGATATTATGACGATGCAGCACAAAGTTCAGCACCATCGGATAGCCACGCGCCTTCACCGCTTTCGCCATCTCCAGCTTCTGCTGAAAAGCTTTTTTCGATCCCGCCAGCGCGGCGTTCAGCGTTTCGTCGCTCGCCTGGAAGCTGATCTGAATATGATCGAGCCCGGCGTCGCTAAAGGCATCGAGCTTTTTCTCCGTCAGGCCGATGCCGGAGGTGATCAGATTGGTGTAAAAACCGAGGTCGCGCGCGGCACGAATCAGCTCAGGCAGATCCTTACGCGTCAGCGGCTCGCCGCCGGAAAAGCCGAGCTGTACGCTGCCCATGGCGCGCGCCTGGCGGAACACCTCGATCCACTGTTCGGTGGTCAGCTCCTTCTCCTGTTCGGCAAAGTCGAGGGGATTAGAGCAGTAGGGGCACTGCAGCGGACAGCGGTAGGTTAACTCCGCCAGCAGCCACAGCGGCGGGTTAACGCCGGGTTTAATTGGGTTCATGAAACTGTATCCACTTTTGCTCATACGCCGCCTGCAGGAAGGCTTTTACATCATCATCCACGCCGCCCGCTTCCGGGAAACGCGTATTCAGCGTCTCAATAATCGCCGCCACATCCTGCTTGCCATCCACCAGTTCGAGAATAGCGGTAGCGGTTTCGTTCAGTTTGGCCATCCCTTCCGGATAGAGCACCACATGGCTCTCCTGCGCCGGTTCCCACTGCAGGCGGTAGCCGCGACGAAACGCGGGAATTGTGTTCTCTTTCATTATTTATACCAGTCGGGTTGTGTGCCAGGCCGCCTTATCGGTGACCGTATGGTAAGGGGGACGCTGTAACTCATAGGCCATGGTCATGGCGTCCAGCATAGTCCAGAGAATATCGAGCTTGAACTGCAGAATCTCCAGCATCCGGTTCTGTTTCTCCGGCGTGTTGCAGAACTCCAGCGCCAGCGCGAGACCGTGCTCCACGTCGCGGTTCGCCTGGCTCAGACGGCTGCGGAAGTAGAAATAGCCCTCTTCTTTGATCCAGGGATAGTGCTGCGGCCAGCTCTCCAGGCGTGACTGGTGGATCTGCGGGGCGAACAGCTCGGTCAGCGAACTGCATGCCGCTTCCTGCCAGTTCGCGCGGCGGGCAAAGTTAACGTAGGCATCTACCGCAAAACGCACGCCGGGAAGCACGTGCTTTTCGGAGAGCAGCGCGTCGCGATCCAGCCCTACCGCCTCGCCCAACTGCAGCCAGGCCTCAATCCCGCCCTCATGGCCGTTGCTGCCGTCATGATCCAGAATGCGCTGTACCCATTTGCGTCGCGTGGCCGGATCGGGGCAGTTCGCCATGATCGCCGCATCCTTCAGTGGAATATTGGTCTGATAATAGAAGCGGTTGGCGACCCAGCCCTGAATCTGCTCGCGCGTCGCCTGGCCGTTGTGCATAGCGACATGGTACGGATGGTGAATATGGTAATAGGCGCCTTTGGCGCGCAGCGCCTGTTCAAAAGCTTCCGGCGTCAGAGTCTCAGTAATCTGCATCGCTTAGTCCTGAAGGTTAATCGCCATACCGTCCTGGCTCACCTCAATGCCCTGTTGTTGCAGGTACTGACGCTGTGGTGACTGTTCGTTCAGGATCGGATTGGTGTTGTTAATGTGGATCAAAATTTTGCGTTTTGCCGGCAGCGCGGCAAGCAGCGCCATCAGCCCCTGCTCTTCAGCCAGCGCCAGGTGGCCCATCGCTTTGCCGGTATTTTTCCCGACACCGGTGGTGAGCAGCTCATCATCCTGCCAGACGGTGCCATCAATCAGCAGGCAGTCTGCTTTTTGCAGCCACGGCATAATCACTGCATCCGGCTCGCCCAGGCCGGGCGCATAAAGCAGCGTCTGGCCGTTTTGTGTGTTCTCAATGAACAGCGCCACGTTATGACCCGGCAGTGGCCGGTCGCGGTACGGTGAATAAGGCGGCGCGTTGCTGAGAATCGGGATCGCGGTAAATTGCAGGTTGCGGCAAATATCGACGCGAAACGGCGTCAGCGGCTCGATGGCATGATGTTGCAAGCCGCCGTTCCAGTGCTGCAACATGGTAAACACCGGAAAGCCGCTGGTGAGATCGCCGTGCACTTCCGGCGTGCACCATACCTGATGCGGGCAGCCTTCACGCAGGCTCAGCAGTCCGGTGGTGTGATCGATCTGGCTATCGGTCAGGATAATGGCGCCAATGGCGGTACCGCGCAGCACACCCTTTTTTATCAGTTCTGGCGTATGGGCGATTTGCTGGCTGATATCAGGCGATGCGTTGCAGAGCACCCAATCTTCGCCGTTATCGCTGAGAATAATTGACGACTGCGTGCGCGCCGTGGCCTGAATGGTGCCGTTACGCACACCCTGACAGTTTGCGCAGTTGCAGTTCCACTGCGGGAAACCTCCGCCAGCGGCGGATCCGAGGACTTTTATATACATGAAGGAAAACCGGGAAGCGAAATAAAATGCCCGCACGAATGGCGGGCAGAAGTCTTAACGGTTGGAGATATACAGCGTTACTTCCAGACCCAGACGTAAGTCAACAAACTCAGGTTTTTTCCACATAATGCTCTTCCTCTTGGTGTGAATGAAGGGTTAATACCTTGCAGCAGACTATCAGCTAGCCTGCTAACAATTTTTGCCGGCAGATGGTGCGCCAATGCTTCACGGAGATCAACCCGGAATACGTAAGGATTTGGCACTATTCGCCCCAAATCTGTTTCAGTACCCGCAGCCAGTTCCCCGTTGCCAGCTTCTCAAGCAAATGATTATTATAGCCCGCCTGCTCCAACGCCGCGAACAAACGCGGCAGCCCGCTAACGTCGCCCAACGCCTCTGGCAACGAGATACCGTCGAAATCGGAGCCGAAGGCCACATGATCTTCGCCCATTATCGCGATCAAATGATCCAGATGTTTAACAATTTCTGTTAACGGCGTGTCGGCATCGCGTTTACCGTCGGGACGTAAAAAGGCGTTGCCGAAATTTACCCCAACCACGCCGTTGCTGACGCGAATCGCTTCCAGCTGCGCATCGGTGAGATTGCGCGGCTGTGCGCAAAGCGCATGCGCGTTGGAGTGCGTGGCCACCAGCGGCGCGCTGGAAAGGCGCGCGGTGTCCCAAAAGGCTTTTTCATTCATATGCGACACATCGATCAACATGCGACGCCCATTGGCCTGCGCAATCAGCGCTTCGCCCTGCGGCGTCAGCCCTGCGCCGCTGTCCGGCGATCCCGGAAAAGCGCCGGTTACCCCTGCGCCAAAGCGGTTCGGCAGATTCCAGAAGGGGCCGATGCTGCGTACCCCGGCATTATAAAACGCCGCCAGCGCCTCACCCTCGCCATCCAGCGCATCCGCCCCTTCGATGTGCGCCACCATTGCCAGCACGCCCGCAGCGCGGCATTGAATAATTTCCGCCACGCTGCGACAGATCCTGGCGCGCCCTTCAGAGCGCGCCTCAATCTGCTGCAAAATCGCCAGCTGCTGCCACATGATGGACAACCCATCCGGCGCCTGAGCCAGCCGTTCGGGGGCCATTTTTTCCACATAGCTGAGGGGCGGGACGAAAATAGCGAACAGGCCGCCCACAAAGCCGCCCTGCTGCATGCGGGGGAAATCGAGATCGCCGCGCGGAATGGCGTTAAAAAAGGCCTCGGCGGGCGCGTCGGCATAGTGCAGCCAGAGGTTCAGCAGCAGATCGTTATGACCATCAAACAGAGGCAGCATAGGCGGCGGCAACAGGCGAGACAACATCCGGCTATGCTACGCGCCAGCCGGGGTTTCGCCAAATGCAAGCGCACGTTTCGCTACGGTTGCGCAATCTGCAACCCACGATAAAAGGTCGGCCTGACGTCGAGAGCTTTCTGGATCAGCCCCGCTTTTTGATAAAAATCGGCGGTCTCCTGCTGCTGTTGAATAGTGGCCTCGTCGATGCTTTGCCAGTGCGACTGGCGGCGCGAGAAAGCTTTTTTCGCCGCCGCCTGCGGAAACCCGATGATTTTCGCCAGCGTGGCGGAATAGTCATCAACATGATCGTTCGCCCAGCGATCGGCGGCGGCAAGTCGGCTAAGGTAATCCTGCAACGCCGCGCGCTTCGCCCGATCGTTAAGCGCCGCGTTGGTGGCGGCAAGAAAACTGTTGCCGGTCGCCAGCCCATTGCCGTAGACCAGCACGCGCCCGCTGTGGGTCTCCTCTGCCAGCGCGGTATAGGGATCCCAGGTTGCCCAGGCGTCCACCGAGCCGTTCACCAGCGCGATACGCGCATCGGCAGGCGTGAGAAAACGCCAGGTTACCGCGTCTGCGCTGACGCCCGCCTGCTCCAGCGCTTTGAGCGCAAGAAAATGACCAATCGAGCCGCGCCCGGTGGCGATGCTTTTTCCTTTCAGATCGGCGGCGTTTTTCAGCGGCGAATCGGGCGCGACCACCAGCGCGGTGCCGGTGGGCTGGGATTTGCTTACCGCCACCGCTTTCACCTGCGAACCCGCCGCGATGGAAAACAGCAGCGGCGCGTCGCCAATAATTCCCGCATCCACCGCACCGGCGTTCAGCGCCTCCGCCAGCGGCGCGGCGGCGGGAAACTCTGCCCATTCGATGCGATAAGAGAGATTATCAAGCTGGCGCGCCGCTTCCATTTCCGCGTGCATATTGCCTTTTTGATCGGCGATACGCAGCGTTACGGTTTCCGCCTGTGCGGCGACCCCGCTCAGCAGCAGGCTAAGGGCCAGAAAAGAGAGTTTGTTCATAGGTTTCCCGCTAAAGGTGAAAGGCATCAGCCTAAACCGGAACGGCAAAAACACAGATGCCGATTCTGCATGTGGTTAGCGGGGAAATGCATAACGCGAAGGGTTAAGGGTTTAAGACGCCGCCAGCCTGAACGGACCGGCGGCTGAGGCTTAACGATCTTTCAGATACTGGTAAATCACCGACAGATCCTGCTCGCCGTAGCCCGCATCAACCGCTTGCTGCCATAGGTCGGCGATATTTTTCAGTGCCGGAAGCTGACTGTGGTTCGCCGCATCCAGCGCCAGACGCGCATCCTTCAGCGCCCAGATCAGATGCATCTGCGGAGTAAAGTCGCCGCTCTCGATCATTCCCAGCTTCACTTTGGCGTAAGGTGCCGCCAGCGGTCCGCCATCCAGCACCTTCCAGAGATCGTCGGTGCTGAAACCAAACTCTTCCGCCAGCCGGGTGCTCTCCGCCAGGCTCTGCATCAGGCCAATCAGCCAGCTGTTAATCACCAGCTTCATGCGCGATCCGGCCCCCGCCTCGCCAAGCCACTGCGCCCCTTTGCTGATGGCGGCAAAAACCGGTTCCAGCGCCTGCGCTTTCTCTTTATCGCCGCTCGCGAGGATCAGGATCTGGGCGTTTTCCGCCGGCGCTTTGGTGCCGGAAACGGGCGCATCAATATAAATCACATCCGGGCGTGCGCTGGCAAGATGGGCGATCAACGCATCGGTTTTTTCTGTGCCGATGGTGCCCATCTGGCACACAATAGCGCCCTGCTTCAGGGATTTTTCAATCTGCTTAAACACGCTTTCGGTGATGTTGCCGTCAGCCAGCATGGCAATAACGACTTCCGCGTCAGCGACCGCCTGCTCAGGACCCTCCGCCAGCTTCAGCCCGGCGTTCTCCAGATCCTCGCCACGCGCCCGCGTCCGGTTCCAGCCGTGTACGGTAAAGCCTTTTTTCAGCAGGTTGGCGGCAAAAGCGTGGCCCATTGCGCCCAGGCCCAGCACCGCAACCGTTGGTTGTTGACTCATGTTTACTCCCTCATGGTGATGTTGTTGTCATTATGACTGGCATGACGCATTTGTAACGCAGGCGTCGCCTGAGTTTTTGATTACTAAAGCAAAGGCACGCGCTGCTGTGGAGAAAAAAACGTAAGCGTGTGTGACAACGCATAAGGTTGCAGCCTGAGCGCATCCACACCTCATCACGCGCTATAGTAGTCGCTTATCTCATAAAATCAGGAGTGATTATGGAGTTATTTGGAACGCTCGGCTCGCCCTACGTGCGCCGTACGGCAATTGCGCTACGCGCGCTGGAGGTAGAGTTCGGGCTGGTGCCGCTGTCGGTCTTTGCCGATTTTGCCCGCTTTCAGCAGGTAAACCCGGTGGTCAAAGCACCCACGCTGCGCCTTGATGATGGCACGCTGCTGATGGACTCGTCGCTGATTATTCAGCATTTTGAGGCGTCGGCAACGGCGGGAAATGCACTGTTGCCGTTACAGACGGAACAACGGGCGCGCGCGTTAAGCGGCGTTTCGTTCGCTCTCGCCGCCTGTGACAAAGCGGTGCAGATTGTTTATGAGCATCGCCTCAGACCGGAAGAGAAACAGCATCAGCCCTGGCTGGATCGTATTCATGGTCAACTGGGAGCCGCCTGCCGTCAGTGGGAAACGCTGGCCGTCGCTCACCCGGCTGAACAAACCGATCTCTTTACGCTCACCAGCGCCGTGGTCTGGACCTTTATCCAGCGCATGCTGCCCGGCAGCTATGTGCCGGCCAGTTTTCCCGCGCTTGAAGCGCTGACGCGCGTGCAGGAAGCGAAGCCGCTGTTTAAAACTTTTGCCATGCCTGAATAGCGACCTTATCGTTCAGTTTCCGCCGCCAGGCTGCCCCGGTCTGGCTTTTTTCACCCTGGCCGCCGCAAAATCCTTGATGTTGTGCTTTTCATATATGTGACAAAACATTAACCTGCGCGCCATAATGTTCCTGATGGTTCGTTTCTTCTCTTTTTTACGGTCTTTCACTATGAAAATTACGTTACGTTGTCACGCACCGCTCCCTTTATTGGTTATGCTGCCGTTTGGCGTACTGGCCGCCGATCAGGCCAGCAATACTCTGGTAGTTAACGCGGCACCGGCGGGCAGCGGTCTTTCTGAGCTGGATACGCCAGCGGCGGTGAGCGTGGTCAGCGGTGATGAAATGCGTCAGGCCGCGCCGCGCGTGAACCTTTCTGAAAATCTCAGCAGCGTTCCCGGCCTGCAAATCCAGAACAGACAAAACTACGCGCAGGATTTGCAGATTTCGGTGCGCGGCTTCGGTTCGCGCTCCACCTACGGCGTACGCGGACTGCGCATGTATGTGGACGGCATCCCGGCCACCATGCCGGACGGACAGGGACAGACCTCCAACATTGATATCAACTCGGTGGATCATGTGGAAGTACTGCGCGGGCCTTTTTCCGCGCTCTACGGCAACGCATCCGGCGGCGTGATCAATGTCGAAACGCAAACCGGCCAGCAGCCCACCACGCTGGAAGCAGGCAGCTGGTACGGCAGCTACGGCAGCTGGCGCAACAGCGTCAAGGCGAGCGGCGCGACCGGCGACGGCACCCAGGCGGGCGATGTGAATTACACCGTCTCTGCCTCGCGCTTTACTACCCATGGCTATCGCGACCACAGCGCAGCGCAGAAAAATCTGGGCAATGCGAAGCTCGGTGTGCGGCTGAATGATGTCAGTACCCTGACGCTGCTGTTTAACAGCGTACACGTCGAAGCGCAGGATCCGGGCGGGCTGACGGAAGATCAGTGGCATGAGAATCCGCGTCAGGTAGTCAGCAACGTCACGCTCTATAACACGCGTAAAACCGTGGACCAGACGCAAGGCGGCCTGCACTATCAGCGGCAAATGAGTAAAAATGACGATCTCAGCGTGATGATGTATGCCGGTATCCGCGAAACTACCCAGTTCCAGTCGATTCCTGCCAGCGTACAGAGCAATCCCAGCCACCCTGGTGGTGTGATCGATCTGACCCGTCATTATCAGGGCATCGATACGCGCTGGACGCATCGCGATACGCTGCTGACGCTGCCGGTCACCTTCACCGGCGGGCTGGATTATGAAACCATGACCGAACGGCGCAAAGGCTACGAGAACTTCACCGTCAGCAACGGCGTGACCGATTACGGCACTCAGGGCAATCTGCGCCGCAACGAGCGCAACCTGATGTGGAATCTCGATCCCTACCTGCAAACTGCCTGGCAGCTGACCGATAAGCTGTCGCTGGATGCGGGCGTGCGCTTCAGCACGGTGAACTTCGACTCCAATGACGATTATCTGGCGAACGGCGACGACAGCGGCGATGCGCGTTATCACAAATGGCTGCCCGCCGCCTCGCTGAAATACGCGATCGATAACGGCTGGAATGCTTATCTCTCCGCCGGGCGCGGATTTGAAACGCCGACCATTAATGAACTCTCTTACCGCTCTGGCGGTGAATCGGGCCTGAACATCGGCCTGAAACCCGCCACCAGCGATACCCTGGAGCTGGGTACGAAAAAACGTCTCGGCAACGGTCTGCTCACCGCTGCGCTGTTCCAGACCGATACTCAGGATGAGATCGTAGCGGACAGCAGCAGCGGCGGCCGCACCACCTACAAAAACGCCGGTGAAACGCGACGTCGCGGTCTGGAACTGGGCTTTGATCAGCAGTTCGGCTGGGACTGGCGGCTGAAGATGGCTTATACCCTGCTGGACGCGCGCTATCGTAGCAACGCCTGCGGCGATGACAGCTGCGACGGCAACCGTATCCCCGGCATCGCCCGCAATATGGCGTATGCAGGACTGGCGTACGCGCCGGAACAGGGCTGGTACGCAGGGGCGGAGCTGCGCTACATGAGCCATATCGAGGCGGATGACGCTAACGACGCACAGGCTCCCTCTTATACCGTGGCGGCGCTGACTAGCGGCTATAAATGGCTGGTGAGCAACTGGACGATGGATCTTTTTGGCCGCGTGGATAATCTTTTTGACCGCAATTACGTGGGTTCGGTGATTGTAAATGAAAGCAATGGCCGTTACTTCGAACCGGCGCCGGGCAGAAACTACAGCGTGGGATTAACCCTGAGCTACGCGTTTCAGTAATCGTTTAAAATTTGCTCTTTTTTCTGCGCTGAAGTAGATTAATGTAGTTACGTTGCTACAAAAGAGGGGGCGTTATGCCTGTTACGACTTTTACCAGCCGGGCTTTCAACCAGGAAGTATCGCGCGCGAAAAAAGCGGCTGAAATCGGCCCGGTTTATATTACCGATCGCGGCCAGCCTGCCCATGTGCTGTTAACCTATGAAGCTTATAAAAAGCTGAACGGCAGTCAGCGCAGCATACTCAGCGCGCTCGCCATGCCTGAGGTGGCTGATATCAACTTTGAACCTGAACGTGCACTCATTACACACCGGGATGTGGATTTCTGATGCATTATTTACTGGATACCAACGTGATTTCCGAATTACGAAAAGCAGGGACGCTGAAGATCGATCCCAACGTTGTACGCTGGGCTGAAAGCGTTGATGCAGGCGATATGTTTATTTCTGCGCTCACGCTGATGGAGATCGAAAAAGGTATCCTGAAGCATGAACGAAAAGATAAACTTCAGGCCCAGCTGCTACGTCACTGGTTCAGCCATCATGTGCTGCGTGAGTTTGCTGAACGCACCCTGCCGATGGATGCGGAAATCGCGCTCTATTGCGCGCGTCTGCATGTCCCGGACAGACGATCCGAGTGCGATGCATGGATCGCCGCGACGGCATGGCGGCATGACATGGTTCTGGTGACCCGCAATACGCGGGACTTTGAAGGGATGGGCGTCGCGCTGCTGAACCCCTGGGAATAGATTAAACGGGCCGAACTTACTGAAAGTTTCGGCCCTTTTTTTCTTACAGCGCGTTAACCAGCGCCAGCACTTCATCGGTGGTGCCGGTTTCGCCCAGACGCGGGAAAATCAGCTCAACGCTGTTGTTATGGGTGTTGATATCAAGATCGGTCATTGCATCCGTCGCCAGCGTGACGTTGTAACCTAATTCATAGGCCTGACGCGCGGTGGATTCCACGCCGATGCTGGTAGCGATACCGCAGATAACCACCTGCGTTACGCCGCGCTGCTGCAATTCATCGTGCAGCGCCGTGTTGTGAAACGCGCCCCAGGTATATTTGGTAATGGTCAGATCGCCCGACTGCGGCGTCATTTCCGGCACCAGCTGCGCCCAGTCGGCAGGCAGTTCGCCAGCATGACGCGGCTGTCCGGTACGGCCCGGCGCGCCGCCGGCAACATTTACCAGTACCACAGGCAGGTTTTTCGCCCGGAAAGCATCCGTCAGTCTGGCGGAAAGAGCGATCACCGGTTGCGGATCGTGGCTGACCGGCAGCGCGACAATCCCCTTTTGCAGGTCAATGACGATCAGGGCGGTTTTTGCATCAAGCGTGGTTACAGCCATGTTTATTCCTCTCAGGATTTATTGGTCGGCAATTCGTTGCAGCAAGGGAATGGTGTGCAGCAGTTGCTGCTGCTCTTCTGATGAAAGCCGGGTTTCGATGATTTGTAGCAGCCAGTCATCGCGCATCGCCCGGTTGCTGGCGATGAGCTGCAGGCTGCGCTCCGTTGGCGAATAGCGCGTCTTGCGGCCATCGGCGGGATCGGGTTCGCCCACAATCATCTCCGCCTCCAACAGGCTGGCGACCGTGGCCCCCATTGACTGCGTACGCACCCCTTCGGCGGCAGCCAGTTCGGTTACCGTCATCTCGCCGTCGCGCACCAGATAACCCAGCACCGCCACCTGTGACCAGGTAAGATCGCCCGGCGGCGCAGATTCACGCAGACGGCGTCCCAGCTTGCCGATCACCGTACGCAGCGCCGCAGCGGAAGATGTCACATCGCTCATGGCTTCCTCCTCTTGCATTTTGCGCGGCAGTATATAAATAGTCAGGCAAACTGGGTAGTTTACCTTCGTATCAATTTGTAAGATCAGCCGCGGCGCAGATAGTGAATCAGGCTGTGAAAGCGCAGCGGCATCTGCAGCGGGTTACGATAGCTGTGCGGCACGTCGGCGGCGAACTGAAACGCCTCACCCTCACGCAGATGATGCCATTGTCCGGCGACTGCCAACATCAGCTCCCCCTGTATCACCACCACCTGCTCGGTCACGCCCGCTTCATGGGCGGAGGAGTCGCTTTGCGCGCCGGGGGCAAGCTCCACCGCCAGCAGGTCGAATCGTAGCCGCTGATCATAGGGTAGCAGCGAAGTGACCTGCATCCGGGCATTTTGCTGGCTGTAAGCCTTTCCCGCGCCGGTTCCCGCGTCGTTGTCGTGAATAAAAAAGGAAAAAGGCACGTTAAAACCGGTAGCGATTTTCCACAGGGTCGCCACCGTCGGGCTCGATTCGCCGCGTTCAATCTGTCCGAGCATCGCTTTGCTGACGCCGGTGCGCTCCGCCGCCAGCGCGAGGCTCCAGCCATTGGCCTGACGCAGCTGCTTCAGGGCACTACTGAGATGGTGATGCAGAGTTTCCATCGTTCCTCCTGATGCAAAACCGGCAGTGTAGCACTTGTGCGCTATAGCGCACTATGGCACCCTGAGCGTTATAACGCACAACCGGATTTCTGCGATGCATACGCTTACTTCACGTCACGGCTTCTCGTTTCCCCTGCTGGTGTCGGGCTTTATCGCTGTGCTGGTCGGCTACAGCAGCTCGGCGGCGATTATTTTTCAGGCAGCGCAGGCGGCAGGTGCCAGCCCGACGCAAATTGGCGGCTGGCTCTCGATGCTGGGCGTAGCGATGGGGATCACCTCGCTGGGGTTGTCGCTCTGGTATCGCATGCCGATCCTTACCGCCTGGTCGACGCCAGGCGCGGCGCTGCTGGCTACCAGCTTTCACGGCATTTCACTCAACGACGCGATCGGCGTGTTTATTTTCGCCAATGCGCTGATTGTGCTGAGCGGCGTAACCGGGCTGTTTGCCCGCGTGATGAACCATATCCCGCAGGCAATTGCCGCCGCGATGCTGGCCGGGATTCTGTTGCGTTTCGGGCTGGATGCCTTTGCCGGACTACAAAGTCATTTCGTCTTATGCGGCAGCATGTGCCTGGCCTGGCTGCTCAGTCGCCGCTGGCTGGCGCGTTATGCCATTCTCTGCACCCTGCTGGCGGGCGTTGCGATGGCGCTCTGGCAGGGCACCCTGCATTTTCCCGCGCAGGCGGTAAGCTTTGTTCTGCCCCACGCGGTAATGCCGCACTTTACCCTCTCCGCGCTAATCGGCATCGGGCTGCCTTATTTCCTCGTTACCATGGCGTCGCAAAATGCACCAGGTATCGTCAACTTGCAGGCGCACGGCTATACGCCCCCGGTTTCCTCGCTGATGAGCTGGACCGGTATCACCGCCCTGCTGCTTTCCCCGTTTGGCGGCTTCTCGGTGTGCGTGGCGGCGATTACCGCCGCTATCTGTATGGGCGAAGACGTTCATCCCGATGCGCGCCGTCGCTGGATCGCCTCGGCGCTGGCGGGTGGTTTTTATCTGCTGGCGGGGCTGTTCGGCGCGCTGATTGGCCTGCTGTTCAGCGCGCTGCCGCTGGTGTTGATCCAGACGCTGGCCGGACTGGCGCTGCTGGCGACCCTGGGCGGAAGTTTACAACGGGCGTTGGCTGAAGCCCATCAGCGCGATGCCGCGCTGATCACCTTTCTCATCACTGCCTCCGGCGTTTCGTTGCTGGGAATTGGCGCGGCGTTCTGGGGACTGGTTGGCGGAATGGCGGCGCATCTGCTGCTGTCGCGTCCGACGGCGAGCTGAATGGATCACAAGCGGCGGCGGCGCGCCGCTGCGCAATTAATCGCCAGGCAACCGATTAGCCCGGTAAAACCCACCCATTTATCCCCTTTTTCCGCCGTTTGATTGGTGATTGCCCGACGTAAAATCAGCTCAATCGCCGATAACACACGATTTTCTGCCTCAGACAACCTCAGATAAGGGCCAATACCGGTGGCAAAAACATTTCTTCGCAGCGGCAAACTGGATGCGGTACTGGCTTTGGGTGAAAATGGCCAGCCGGTTTATGCTTCTGCGCTGCAAATTCGCGAAACTCTGCGGCTGCGCCGCCAAACCACGCTGGCAAACTGTTTTGCCATCCCACAGCCGAACGACAAAGGCGACCGTCTCGACTGGTATGCGCCCTTCAGCGGCCGGGTAAAATCCTGGCTCGCCGCCAGCGACCATGAACGTCGCAGCGCATTACAGCAGCTGACCCTTAACCAGCAGGATGTCGCCACGCTCAGTGAAAACGCGCGCAATGCGGAAAATCCCGCCATGCGTCTGTTCGGCGCCCTGCTCAGCAAAAGCTTTCAGTTTCCCGATCAGCAATATGTCTACCTGGTAGACGGTAAACCGGTCATCACCTTCTGGGGATTTGTCGATCTGGACGCGCGTTCGCGTGCCGATGCGCTCGATTGCCTGCGTGAAACGCTGCATGAAGATCTGCCCACGCTGCTGCCGCCTGAATTCAACCAGCCTGCCGACGCGCCGGAGCCGGAAGTGGTGCCAGTCGTCGAGCCTGAGCCGCTGCCGGAACCCGCAGCTGAACAACCGACGCCGGTGCTTGCCGCCGAGCCGCGTCGCGCCCGCGCCCGCGTCGTGCGCGGATGGTGGGCATTGCCACCGGTGGCGATCGCCGCCGCCGCCGCGGTCACGCTGCTGCTACATTCGCCTGAGCCGGTAGCGCCCGCCGTTGCGCCGCAGCCTGTTTCCACACCGCAGCACGCACAGCCGCCTGCGGTCATGGCGTCCGCCATCCTGCTGGCGCAGACTCTGCCGGTAGCCAGCGCCACGGTCAGCGTTGAACCTGCGCCTTCTGCTACCCTTGCTAACGTCGAGACGCCGCCTTTGCCCACAGCGCCCGCTAAAGCGGACGATCTGGTGATGTCGCCTGACGCAGTACGCGTGGGATCGACAAAGTTTCTTGATGGCCGCTGGCGCGTTACCCTGCTGGAGACCAAACTGCCCACCGGCAAGCCGCCCAGCCTGCGTTATCAGTTTAAAAACGGCAAAGGCAGCGCGCTGGTGATCCAGGGCGACGGCATTCGCTGTAAGGCAGATATCACCACCGGGCTGATGAGCTCCGGTAATCTGGTGATTCGCAGCCGATACCCGGCACGTTGCAGCGACGGCTCGCGCTACCGTATGCCGCAGCTGTTCTGCAAACAGGGCGAAGGCGCGGCCAGCTGCGAAGCCCGCTACAGTGACGACCAGGTATTCCCGATGACGATTAAGCGTGAGAGTAAGTAACCATGTTGGCTCCCCTGATCGACGAAAAACAAAAAATCACGCTGATTGAAGACAGCGGTGTTCAGTTTCTTGATTTTGGCCTGCGCCTGGCGGCGCGCGATGCCCGCCGCCAGTTTGTGCGCCAGACCGCAAACGGCCCGCTGCTGCGCCTGAACGTGGATGGCAACAGCGGCAAATTTTTGCTCTATCCCGCCGACGGCGGCGCGCCGGAAGTGGTGCGTCCGGAGTCGGATATCGAACTCGCCGCCTCGCTGGCGTTGCTTACCGATTGCTGGCTGCCGCTGCCAGTGCTGCGCTACACCGCGCCGCGCCGTTTTATCGGCGGCCCGGAGAACTGGGCGCGCATGCGCCTTGTCGCGCTGGATCAGCCCGATGCGGCAGGCAACACTCATCGCGTCTCGGTGGCGTTTGACACCCGCCTGGCGGCCGCTGATGAAGGCGGCGAAACGCTCGGCCTGAGCGCGGCGGACGCGCAGAACGGCGTGAATTTCGCCCTCGCCTGGCACAACTATGAGCTGGGCGGTTTTCTTGACCTTACCTGGGTTGACGGCTGGCTGCGCGAAACCTTTACCGACCGCGTCACGCTGCACGAAGCGCGCCGCGAGCAGGAGATCGTGCAGGCGCTGCGTGAGTTCGAATATCAGGCGCACTACCTCAACCTGTTGGAGATGCTGGGCGAACAGCTGAAGCTGGACGAGATCCATATTCAGGCCGCCACGCTGCAGGCCCCGGCGGTGAACGTCGATATCATTCTTGATGTCGGCAACTCGCACACCTGCGGCATTCTGGTGGAAGATCATGCTGAAGAGAGCAACGGCCTGAAACAGACCTATGAATTGCAGCTGCGCGATCTGTCGCAGCCGCATCGGGTCTACAACGAAATGTTCGACAGCCGCGTGGAGTTTGCCGAGGCGCGCTTCGGCAAGGCTAACTTCTCGCTGGAGAGCGGGCGTGAAAATGCTTTTCTCTGGCCGTCGCTGACCCGCGTCGGGCGCGAAGCGAGCCGCCTCGCGCTGCAACGCGCCGGAACCGAAGGCACCACCGGAATTTCCAGCCCGCGTCGCTACCTTTGGGACGAAGCGCGCTATCAGCCAGGCTGGCGCTTTAATCAGACCGGCAATGCCGACGAGCCGATGGCCAGCGCCGCCCCTTTCACCACGCTGGTGAATGATGAAGGCCAGCCGCTTTATGCGCTGCCGATCGACGAACGCCTGCCGGTGTTTTCCGCCCACTACAGCCGCAGCTCGCTGATGACCTTTATGCTGTGCGAATTGCTGGCGCAGGCGATGATGCAGATGAACAGCGCGGCCCAGCGTCAGCGGATGCCGCAGAGCCTGGCGCCGCGCCAGCTGCGCCATGTGATTCTGACGCTGCCGTCGGCGATGCCGAAGCCGGAGCGTGAAATTTTCCGTCGCCGCATGCAGGAGGCGATCGCGCTGGTATGGAAAGCGGAAGGCTGGCACGCTGCGGATGAGCCGTTTACCGAAGAAAGCATCCGCCGCTGCCGCAAACCGGTGCCGGACGTGCAGATGGAGTGGGATGAAGCGACCTGCGGTCAGATGGTCTGGCTGTTTAACGAGACCCAGGTGAACTTTGCCGGACGCGCAGAAGCCTTTTTCTCCAGCATGGTGCGCCCGGATCGTCCGCTGGATAGTGACGAGCTGCCGGGTAAAAGCCTGCGTATCGCCTCGATCGATATTGGCGGCGGCACCACCGACCTCGCCATTACGCAATATCGCCTCGATGACGGCCAGGGCAACAACGTTAAAATTACCCCGCGCCTGCTGTTCCGTGAAGGCTTCAAGGTGGCCGGCGACGACATTCTGCTGGATGTGATTCAGATCTGGATCCTGCCTGCGCTGCAAAGCGCGCTACAGAAAGCGGGCCTCAGCCTGGCGGAACCGGTAATGACCCGGCTGTTCGGCTACGACAGCCGCATGGATGGACAGGCGACCCTGCGTCAGCAGGCGACGCTGCAACTCTTTATTCCGCTGGCGCAGGCGGTGCTGGAGCGCTATGAAAGCTGGGATCCGCTGGAGAGCCATGCGGAGATCAACGCGCTGTTCGGCGAGCTGCTGCCGCAGCGGCCCGGCGATGCGGTGCTCGGCTTCATCAACGGCGAAATTCAGCGCGCGCTGGGCAGCGATGCCCGCTTCGACCTGCTTGAGGTTCCGCTGGTGGTAAGTCTGGCGCAGCTGCATGCGGAATTTTTACAGCACCGTATGACCATTATTCCGGCGCTGCGTGCGATGTGTGAAGTGGTTTCCCTTTATCAGTGCGACGTGCTGCTGCTGACCGGAAGGCCGTCGCGCTTCCCCGGCATTCAGGCGCTGGTGCGCCATTTGCAACCGCTGCCGGGCAGCCGCATTCTTTCGCTGGAAGGCTATCACACCAGCGACTGGTATCCCTTTAACAAACAGGGGCGCATCGACAATCCGAAATCCACCGCCGCGGTGGGCGCCATGCTCTGCCTGCTGGCGCTGGATCTGCGCCTGAGCAGCTTCTGGTTCCGCGCCGGTGATTTCGAGCCGTACTCCACTATTCGTTATCTCGGCATGCTGGATGAAAACCAGGCGCTCAGCGACGATAATCTCTGTTACAGCGAGATCGACCTGGACGACAGCTGCTACGGCCTGGAGCGCAAAGCCAGCTTCCGCATTCGCGGCAATGTCTGCCTCGGCTTCCGTCAGCTCGATAACGACCGCTGGCCCGCCTCGCCGCTTTACAGTCTGTCGATCACTGACGCGGCGTTGGCGCGCAAGGTAGCAGGCGAAAGCGTGCTGCGCGTCAAGCTGGCAGTGAAGCCCGGCCCGGACGCGCTCGGCCCGGAGCGCTTTGTGCTGAGCGATGCCCGTCTCGATGACGGCACGCGCGTGCCGCTTGAGCAGCTGAGCCTGAAACTGAACACCCTCTCCGCGACGGGCAATGCCAACGCGCAATACTGGATTGACAGCGGGAGCGTCTATAAAAAATGAGAACTGTCAGAGCAAAACAACCGCAAAACCTGCTCAGCAAACGCCTGACCGCCTTGCAGGAGAGCCTGAGCGGCAGCCTGAGCTGGGTGGAAAGCTACCGTCAACATACGCCGCGCCTGGCGCTGGAGGCGGAGACCCTGACCGTGAAGCTGCGCCGCGCCCGTTTTCAGGCGGCGACGCTGGCTCAACAGCTGGCGCGCCCGGCGACGCTGGCGCTGTATGGCCAGTCACAGGCGGGAAAAGCCTGGCTGCTGAGCGAAATGGTCGCCGACGCCCAGGGCCAGCTCATCACCCGACTGGGCGAGAAATCCCTGAACTATTTCAGCCATATCAATCCGGGCAACCTGGATTTTGCTGCCGCCACGCGCTTCAGTCATCAGCGGGAACCGCTTTCCGAACAGTGGCCGGTGGAGCTGGAGCTGCTGAACGAGGCGGAAATCCTGCGACTGCTGACTGGCGTGGCCGATGCCGCTGCGATACCCGATGTGCGCCAGATCGAAAGCACCCTGAAAAAGTTACAGCGTCACAAGGTGTCGGAGGGCGTTGCCGGGCTGGAAAGCGATGCGCTGGTCGCTCTCTGGGCCTGGTGCCGACGCAACCGTCCTCATCGCGATCTGCTGGATCGCCATTTCTGGCCGCAGGCGATTGAGCTTGCTCCCTGGCTCAGCGTTGACGATCGCGCCGAGCTGTTCGCTCTGCTCTGGCCGCAGCAGCCTGAACTCACGGAAACCTGGCGCATGCTGGTGCATCAGCGCCATCAGCTGCGTAACTGCCAGCGTCTGCTGGCGCCGGTTAGCCTGCTGGTGGATGCGTCACAGCTACCGGCGGAGCGCCTGATCGCCAGCGGCGCGGAAAGCGATACGGCGGAGCCGATCGACGTTTGTCCGTTAGCAGGCCTGCGCATCGGCAAACCACAAACCGTGGCGTTGGGCACGTTGATGCTGCTGACCCGTGAACTGGTGATCCCGCTCAGCTCCACGCCGCGTCAGGCGCTCTACGATGACGCCGATATGCTGGAACTGCCAGCGCCCGGCGTGCCGATGGATGAAAACGTGGCGGAGGATCGTCGTCTGCTGACGGCACGCGATCCGCTACGCGCCAGCCTGCTGGAAATGAAGCGCGCTCTGCTGCCCGGCTGGTATGCCGAGCGTCAGGGAATTGATTTACTGCTGGTTTGTACTGCCGCCAGCCAGCGTCAGGATGCCGAACTCGCCAGCCAGGTGCTGCGTGAATGGCACCTTCACCAGCCCGCGTTGCAGAGCGGCGAAAAGCCGCGCCTGATCTGGGCGATCACCGCCTGGGACGCGCGCCATCAGCAGCATAACGTTGATGAGGCGGTACAGCGCCAGATTGGTCAACCCGGCCAGAGCTGGGGATCGATGCTGGCACTGGATCGTGCCGGGGTGGAGCGCATGAGCGAATGGTTGAGCAGCGAAATGCAGCCGGAAGGTCGCCGGGAAAAACTCGCAGCCCAGCTGACGCACCTGCAAACGGCGGTGGTGGATCGGCTGCTGGCCCCCTGGACCGAGACGGAAGCCAATGCCCAGCAGGCAGCAAAAAAACAGGCAATTGCCGATACCCTGCTGAAATGTTTGCAGCATCGTACGGGTCTGCACGGCGAACTGCTGGAGCGTTTACAGCCCGCACGTGATGCGCTGCGTCAGCTCTGGCTGATGCCGCAGGAGAGCGGCGAACGCTTCACGGCCACGGCCCCCGCTTCCACCCAGCCCCATTTCGGCATCGGTTTTGAATTCGATCTTTTCAGCGACTCCCCTTTTGAAGCGGAACGCATCGCTTCCGAGCAGAGCCAGAGCATTGAGCAACGTTTCGGCCAGCAGGTACTGACGCTGTGGCTCGGCCACTTGCGCCAGCTGCCGGAAAATCCCGGTCTGCTGACGCTGCTGAATATTGATAAGGCCACGCTGGAGATGCTGGTCGAGGAGCTGATTACCGCCAGTTTCCGCCTCGGTATCGCGGAAAAATTGCAGCAGGCGCTGCACGAGCCGGACGCACAGCAGGCGAGCCACGACGCCCGCGCCGATCGTCAGGTGTCGCGCGCGATGACGGTACTGGGGGATTTTGTCGCCTGGCTCGGCTTTTTGCAGCGTCCGGAAGCGGAACGGCCCGCCAGCCGCGTGAATCGCGGCCAGAAGATTTTTTCTCGCCCGCCTGCCCCCAGCGTCAATTTTGCTGCCGGTCAGCGACTGACGCGGCTCTCGGCGGCACCAGCTAACCATACCGCCTTCTATATTTATGACTGGCTGGTTGGGCTGAATACCCTGATCGTGGAAAACAACGGCTTTACCGGCGGCGGCGAGCTGCCGGTTGAGGCGCGCGAGGTGCTCAACGCGCTGCTGAAGCCGCTGCGCAATTAATCGAGCGTCACCTGCAATTCGCCGTCGAGGGATGCGACGGCTTCCTGCATCAGGGTAATCACCTCATAAAACTGCGTGGGATCCGCATGCTCCGCAAGATGCCGTAGCCGGATATGCGCTGGCAGCGTCATGCCGCCAGTGAGCCAGTCCCAGAGCGCATCAAGATTGTTACCAAAGGTAAAAGGCCCGTTGCTCTGGCGAATAAGCTGCCGGTAAAGATCCTGGCGATCCTCCAGCTGACGAAAATCGAGCGTAATAATCAGCATGGTTACGGTACCTTTTTAAAGCTGCGGTAGTGGTCGGTGGTGAGCAGAATCAGTCCGTCCGAGGAGTACAGCAGACGATCCGCATTGCGATGACCGCAGCGGTAATTGACGTCCGCCTCATACCACTGACGTCCCGCTTGCTGAGGCAACCGTTTTTCACGGTTGCTGAAGCGATCGCCGCCTATTGCCTTGCCCGGCAGCACCTCGCAAAGGTTGCCCTTCCCGGCATCCCACCCCTGACGGCGCGCCGCGTTTTTGCTGATGTAATAATCGGGTAGCTGATGATGCTGCTGTAGCCAGCTGGCCACGCGCGTGGCGTCGGTCAGCGCGCTGATGGATTCTCCGGCAGAGCTTGAAGCCGGTTTGAAATGCGGTTTAAGCCCCGCCCAGCAGACCGCCAGGACAATGATGAGCCCAATCCAGAGTTTTTTCGACATAGTGGCATCCCTGAGAAAAGGATGCAGATGATAGCAGCTTTCCCGGCTGCATATAACGCGGGCCGGCGATGCCGGCCCCAGCGGGGACTACTGCATAATCTGCGGCTGCGTGCTGTGACGTCGCCATGCGCCCGGTGCCACGCCGAACTGACGCTTGAAGCTGCGGTTAAAGGACTGCTGTGAGTCAAATCCCAGAGAAATAGCCACGTTGAGGATAGGTTCGTTGCTATTACTCAGCCGATCTGCCGATTTTTTCAGTTTTTTCGCCCGGATATACTCACCCAGCGGATGCCCGGTGTGCTCTTTGAACATGCGTTGCAGGTGCCACTTGGAGTATCCCGCGCGCTCTGCCACGGTGTCGAGATCCAGTCGGGCTTCAATATTGTTGTCGATCCAGCTAATCAGATCGTGAATAAATGCGTCGCTCATCATCCCATTTTCTCCCGTCGTTATGACGAACAGTATTAGTATCTGTTGCAGTTACACTTTAAAGGTGACTGACTATGACACTAAATGCAAGTTCTATTATTGCATTAAATGCCGCACTTCCCGTAGGGGCTTTCCGCTTGCCGTTGCAACAAGCGCAGCGTGCCGGACAAAACCGCACATAAAGTGTATCAGATATTCTTGCAGTTATTGAAGGGCTGTTCCTACAATCGCTGCGATAAATGTATTCGTTCAAATTACACTTTCGGCCGCAGGGCCGTCACTTTTGACAAGCGGAATCATGATTATGAAGCTGCATATGAATTGGGTAAGTCAGGTTTCAGGCCTGCTGGGAATGGCGCTGCTGACGGGGATTATTGCTGGCTGTGATGATGGCGTGGCGCAAAACGCCCCGCCGCCGCCGGAAGTCAGCGTTGCCAGCGTGATTGTTAAACCGGTGAGCCAGTGGGATAGCTTCAACGGCCGCGTGGAAGCGGTGGAGAGCGTTCAGCTGCGGCCACGCGTCACCGGCTACATCGATAAAGTGAATTACCGCGAAGGTGAAGAGGTAAAAAAAGGTCAGGTGCTGTTTACCATTGATGACCGCACGTGGCGCGCCGCGCTGGAGCAGGCCCAGGCGGAGCTGGCACGGGCGCGCAGTGAAGCAAGCCTCGCACGCAGCGAGTCGGCGCGCACGGAAAAGCTGATCGGCTCGCTGGCGGTTTCCCGCGAACAGTGGGAACAACGGCGATCCGCCGCCAGCCAGGCGCAGGCGCAGGTGCTCTCTGCGGCGGCGGCGGTAGATATGGCACAGCTTAATCTCGATTTTACTCGCGTGATCGCGCCTATCGTTGGCCGCGCCAGCCGGGCGATGATCACCGCAGGCAACCTGGTCACCGCAGGCGACAGCGCCAGCGTGCTCACCACGCTGGTTTCGCAGGATCGCATGTACGTCTACTTCGACGTGGATGAAAGCACTTATCTGCACTATCAGTCGATGACGCGTCAGGGGCAGCATCGCAGCACCCTGCCGGTGGAGGTGGCGCTGGTGGGCGAAGAGAATTTCCCCCACCGTGGCAGCGTCGATTTTCTCGATAACCAGCTCACCGCCAGCACCGGCACCATCCGCATGCGCGCCCTGCTTGATAACCAGCAGCGCCTGCTGACTCCCGGTCTCTTTGCGCGCGTGCGCCTGCCGGGCAGCGCCGAGTTTCAGGCGCTGCTGATCGACGATAAGGCGGTGCTGACCGATCAGGATCGCAAATATGTCTATGTGCTGGATGCGCAGGGAAAAGCGCAGCGCCGCGATATTCAGCCCGGCGCGATGGCGGACGGATTGCGCATCATTGAGCAGGGTCTGAAGCCGGACGATCGGGTGATCGTCAATGGAGTGCAAAAAGTCTTTATGCCCGGAATGACTGTTACTGCGCGGCAGGTCGCCATGCGCGCCGCCACTGCTCGCTAATCTCGCCAGGGACCACGACTATGGACTTTTCCCGCTTTTTTATCGATCGGCCGATTTTTGCCGCCGTGCTGTCGATTCTGTTTTTTGTCACCGGGCTGATCGCCATTCCGCTGCTGCCGGTCAGTGAATATCCCGACGTAGTGCCGCCCAGCGTGCAGGTGCGCGCCGAATACCCCGGCGCTAACCCGAAAGCGATCGCCGATTCGGTCGCCACGCCGCTGGAGGAAGCGATAAACGGCGTGGAAAATATGATGTATATGAAGTCGGTCGCCGGATCCGACGGCGTGCTGGTCACTACCGTGACCTTTCGTCCCGGCACCGATCCCGATCAGGCGCAGGTGCAGGTGCAAAACCGCGTGGCGCAGGCGGAAGCGCGGCTGCCGGAAGATGTGCGTCGTCTCGGCATTACCACACAGAAACAGTCGCCGACCCTGACGCTGGTGGTGCATCTTTTCTCGCCGCACGGCAAATATGATTCTCTTTACCTGCGCAACTACGCCACTTTGAAAATAAAGGATGAGCTGGCGCGGCTGCCGGGCGTAGGCCAGATACAGATTTTCGGCGCGGGCGAATATGCGATGCGCGTCTGGCTTGATCCCAACAAGGTAGCCGCGCGCGGCCTCACCGCCTCGGATGTGGTGAGCGCGATGCAGGAGCAGAACGTGCAGGTCTCTGCCGGTCAGCTGGGGGCCGAGCCGCTGGCGAAACAGAGCGATTTTCTGCTCAGCATCAACACTCAGGGCCGCCTGCAAACGGAACAGCAGTTCGGCGATATTATTCTGAAATCCTCTGAGGATGGTTCATTAGTCAGGCTGCGCGACGTGGCGCGCATTGAGATGGGTTCCGGCAGCTACGCCCTGCGCTCGCAGTTGAACAATAAAGATGCTGTCGGCATCGGTATTTTTCAGGCGCCGGGAGCTAACGCCATCGATCTTTCCAACGCCGTGCGGGCAAAAATGGATGAACTGGCGACCCGCTTTCCCGAAGATGTGCAGTGGGCTGCGCCGTACGATCCTACTATCTTTGTACGCGACTCCATCAAGGCGGTGGTTCAGACGCTGCTGGAAGCGGTGGCGCTGGTGGTGCTGGTGGTGATTCTGTTTCTGCAAACCTGGCGCGCATCGATTATTCCGCTGCTGGCGGTGCCGGTTTCCATCGTCGGCACCTTCAGCGTGCTCTACCTGCTCGGCTTTTCGCTAAATACCCTGAGTCTGTTCGGGCTGGTGCTGGCGATCGGTATTGTGGTGGACGACGCCATTGTGGTGGTGGAGAACGTTGAGCGTAACATTGAAGAGGGTTTGACGCCGCGCGAGGCGGCGCATCAGGCGATGCGCGAGGTATCCGGTCCCATTATCGCCATTGCCCTGGTGCTCTGCGCGGTGTTTGTGCCGATGGCGTTTCTCTCTGGCGTCACCGGACAATTTTATAAGCAGTTCGCGGTGACTATCGCTATCTCAACGGTGATTTCCGCCATTAACTCGTTGACCCTTTCCCCGGCGCTGGCGGCGAAACTGCTGCGCGATCATCGGGCGCCAAAGGATTTGCCCTCGCGCCTGATCGATCGTCTGCTCGGCTGGCTTTTCCGACCTTTTAACCGCTTTTTCCAGCGCAGCTCAGATGGCTATCAGTCCGTGGTGGCCAAAACGCTACACCGGCGCGGCGCGGTATTTGCCGTGTATGTGCTGCTGTTGGCCGGGGCCGGCTGGGTGTTTCACACTGTGCCGGGCGGTTTTATCCCCACTCAGGACAAGCTTTATCTGATTGGCGGCGTGAAAATGCCGGAAGGCTCCTCGCTGGCGCGCACCGATGAGATGATCCGCGCGATGAGCGAGATCGGCATGAAAACTCAAGGCGTCGAATATGCCGTGGCGTTTCCTGGCCTGAACGTGTTGCAGTTTACTAATACCCCTAATACCGGCACGGTGTTTTTCGGCCTGAAGCCGTTCCGCGAGCGTAACAAAAGCGCCGTGGAGATTAATGCGGAGCTCAATGCGAAAATCAGCCGCCTGCAACAGGGGTTCGGCTTCTCGATTATGCCGCCGCCGATTCTCGGGCTGGGCCAGGGGTCCGGTTATTCGTTGTATGTGCAGGATCGCGCCGGGCTGGGATACGGGGCACTGCAAAGCGCCATCAATACCCTTTCCGGCGGGGTGATGCAGACGCCGGGCATGCAATATCCCATCTCTTCCTATCAGGCCAACGTGCCGCAGCTGGATGTGCAGGTTGACCGCGATAAGGCCAAGGCGCAGGGCGTCTCGCTCACCGACCTGTTCGCCACCCTGCAAACCTACCTCGGCTCCTCTTACGTTAATGATTTTAACCTGTTTGGTCGTACCTGGCGCGTGATGGCGCAGGCTGACGGGGCGTTTCGCGACAGCGTGGAGGATATCGCCAACCTGCGCACCCGCAACGATCGCGGCGAGATGGTTCCCATCGGCAGCATGGTGCATATCACTACCACTTATGGTCCCGATCCAGTGATTCGCTACAACGGCTATCCGGCGGCAGACCTGATTGGCGATGCCGATCCGCGCGTGCTCTCCTCGGCGCAGGCGATGAAGAAAGTTGAAGCGATGGCCAGTGGACTGCTGCCAAACGGAATGAATATCGAATGGACCGATCTCAGCTTTCAGCAATCCAGCCAGGGCAACACAGCATTGATTGTTTTCCCGGTGGCCGTGCTGTTGGCTTTCCTGGTGCTGGCCGCGCTGTATGAGAGCTGGACGCTGCCGCTGGCGGTGATTCTGATCGTCCCGGTGACCATGCTCTCCGCCCTGGTCGGCGTCTGGCTGACCGGCGGTGATAACAATGTGTTCGTCCAGGTCGGGCTGGTGGTATTGATGGGGCTGGCCTGCAAGAACGCCATTCTTATCGTCGAGTTCGCCCGTGAGCTGGAGCTGCAAGGGAAAGGGATTGTGGAAGCGGCGCTACAGGCGTGTCGTCTGCGTTTGCGGCCCATCGTGATGACCTCTATCGCCTTTATCGCCGGTACCGTGCCGCTGATTTTAGGTGAAGGCGCAGGCGCTGAAGTGCGTGGCGTCACCGGCATTACCGTGTTCTCCGGCATGCTGGGCGTCACGCTGTTCGGCCTGTTTCTGACGCCGGTATTCTATGTCACGCTGCGTAAGTGGGTGACGCGCAAGGCGCCTGAGACAACGCTGCAAACCGCATAAAATAAAAAGGGCCGCATCAGCGGCCCTTTTTACAGAGATCTTCAATGTCAGGTTCGGGCAAGGGTGTGCAGTTGCTGGTGTCGCGCTGTTTAAGTTCGTTAAGCGCATCCGCCACGGTGCGTTTTTCCAGCACGTCCAGCGACGCCTGCTCGGCTTCGTTCGCAATGGCTTTGAAATACCAGCAGACGTTGGCGCTGACTAAACAGCGCGGCGCGACGTCAGGTCGCGATGCCCAAAGTTTTTTATCTTCAATCACGGAGACATAGATATCACGCAGCGTGATCTGATCGGCCGGACGACCAAGATGAATCGAGCCGGTTCGTCCCAGCGTCGAGACAATAATGCCGTCGCGCGTTAGCGGAACCATTAACTTACGTATAAAGCTGGGATTGGCTTCAAGGCCGTAGGCGAGGATGGCACTGGTAGAGCGTTTTCCCATCTGCTCCGCCATCGCTACGCTCAAAACCATCTGCAAAGCTGTCGGGAAGCGGTAATCAAGCATTTCTGTTTCCTGAGTTGCGGCGCATCTTATTGTATTTGTTACCGCGGCGGTGAATAAGCATTGAGCAATAAATATAACAAACACTGTTGCTTTTTAGAAGCCGGAGCGCACAGGATGGCACGTATTCACCAAACCGGTTCGGCTTATCTTGAGCAACTTCACGGTTGCGCCCTTTTCTGCCGCTTATGCCAGCACCGGACGTGACGGCAGCGCTTTTTTCAGCATTATAACCAGCATCACATTTACCACCGCCAGCCCACACAGCAGCCAGAGCGTGGCGGACGGACCCAGCACTTCAAAAACATAGCCACCCGCTAAAGGCGTCAGCGCCTGCCCAATCAGAGCCGGGCGCGCCATTCTTCCCACCACCACGGCGTACTCTTCCGGTTTGACCATAGTAAGCGGTAAAGTTCCACGCACAATGGCGCGCAGGCCGTTTCCTGCGCCATAAAGCACCATGCTGAGCAGCGCCATATGGGGAAAGATGGCCAGCAGTATCAGCCCGATGGCCACGAATCCCACGGAAAAAAAAGTTGTCCAGATGGGATGTCCGCGCTTAAAGGCGATATCCACGATACGCGAACCGACCTGACAAGGGCCGAGGATAGCGCTGATGCCCAGCGCGGCGGCCAGCGAATAGCCATTGGCCTGTAAAAGCGTGATCAGCTGTACTGAAATAGCGGTCATGATTACCGAGGCCAGAGTAAAGATGGCGCATAGCAACCAGAACAAACGCGGCGCAATGGCGACCGGCTGCGATTTGTCGCCGCGCGCCCGCTTCTGCACGTTGCCCTGCACCACAGGCAAGGCGTAAAGATAGATGGGGAATACGGTGAGACAAAGCAGCGCGGCAATGGCGAAACAGGCGCCGCGCCAGTCGAGCCAGTGGATCAACAAGGCGGTGCCCGGCCAGACCAGGGTAGTGCAAAAGCCGGAAATCAGGGTGATGCCAGTGATGGCGCCGCGCGCGAAGCCGCCATATATCGTTCCCAGCACAGCAAACAGCGCATCGTACAGGCCCATCGCCATCCCGATGCCAATAATTACCCACGCGAACAGGAAAAGCGTCAGCGTATGGCTGATGCCCATCAGCACCAGTCCCAACGCCATCACTGCCCCGCTCAACGCAAGCAACAGGCGACCGCCGGAACGGGCGATAATGCGTCCGCTAAGAGGTGCCAGCAAACCCGAAACCAGAATCCCGGTGGAAAGCGCGGCGTAGACCCACTGCTGTGACCAGCCGGTCTCTTTTGCTATCGGCGCAGCCATTACAGCCATTAAATAAAAGGAACCGCCCCACGACAGAATCTGTACTATGCCCAGCAAAATAATGGCGAGCGTGCCGGGTTTTGTTTGTTGCTCCACGTTCCGATCCTGATAACCACATAAGGCCTTTTTATAACATGTTACTACATAAGGAAAAACCGCTAACCGCCATGGCCAGACAGAAATTTCATACTGCTTTGCTTTCTGGTGGGGCACATTGTTGATTGGAGGGTTTATTATTTGCATGTTGTAACTATAAAAGTTCTTGTAATGCCTGACTTGCATTATGCATAAAGAGATGCCAGATTAGGTATGTTGTAACTAGATGGAGCATCCCTGTGCGTTACGATCTGATTAGCGATATGCATGACTGCATGAATCAACTGGAGAGCGAACTGGCGCAGCTCCAGCAGGATATTGAATCTCTGCCGCTGCTGGTTGCCCGCGTGTTCAGCCTGCCCGAGGTGGAAAAAGGCCGTGAACATGAAGCCATCAACCAGATTGCGGTTGAGCAGCACCTTGGCAGCGCCGCACGATCCATGGCACTCACCCACTTCCGACGCCTGTTTATTCAGCATCAATCCGAGAAGCTAAGCACCAAAGCGGCGGTTCGCCTGCCCGGCGCGCTGTGTCTGGAGTGCGACGATGCGGCGCAAGCGCTGCTGGAACAGCGCGTGGCGCAAATCAACGGCCTGAAGGCGCGGCTGGAACATATGATTACCGTGGAGTCGGGCCTGCCGAGCGAAGCGCGTTTCGAATTTGTTCATCAGCACCTGCGCGGATTGATCACCCTGAATGCCTACCGCTCTATCACCCTGGTGGATGCGCCGGACAGCCTGCGCTTCGGCTGGGCGAATAAAAACATCATCAAGAACATGCAGCGTAAAGAAGTCATCGAGAAGCTGGAGAAAAGCCTCAAGGCGGGTCGCTCGCAGGCGCCCTGGTCACGGGAGCAGTGGGCAGAAAAAGTGCAGGAAGAGCTGGCGCTG
The DNA here is from genome assembly GCF_044342975.1 of Pantoea osteomyelitidis. NCBI lineage: Bacteria > Pseudomonadati > Pseudomonadota > Gammaproteobacteria > Enterobacterales > Erwiniaceae > Pantoea > Pantoea osteomyelitidis. Next base: position 983,982 of record NZ_JBGFSN010000004.1, on the reverse strand, counting down.
GTGCGATCCCTGCCCGACTCGGTACGGCTGAAAATCAAGCGGCCCGTTAAGGTGCAGCCCGTCGCCCGCGTCTGGCGTGCCGATGAGAAGAAGCAGACCCAGCTCGCCTGCCCTTCCCCGATTCTGGTGATGTGTCGCGATCGCAGCCGGGTTCCGGTACTGGGCGAACTGCTCAATTACAATGCGGATGCGATTAACTACCGCTATAAACCGGCCGCCGAACAGCTTTACCTGCTTATTCCCCGTCTGCATCTCTGGTGCGATCAGCCGTTCTGACGTCGCGCAGCAAAGCGCTGGTACAGGCGATCAGCACCAGCGCATGTTTCCAGGCCGTAGCCCTGAAATAGCCCGCCCAGGTCTGATGCAGCAACGCATTCACGTCGCCGGGCCAGATGCTGTCGTGGCTGCGTAGCAGCGCCAAACGCACGCTGAGATATTGCAGCGTCAGGTTAAGCAGAAACCAGCCCAGCAGCGAGAGCAGTATCATCACCATCTGGCTCGTCAGGAGTAGCGGCTTCGCCTGACGCCTTAACCACACCGTCCAGCCTGCCGCCAGCGCGATAAACGGCAGCAGGCGCATCATCAGATCGTTCAGCCAGCCGCTGCTGTACCCTGCCGGCCCGAGCAGACCGGTGATCAGCGCGCCCCAGCTCCAGGCAAGGTCGTTGTGAATGAGCAGAAAGGCGATAAATGCCCAGAGCGCCGCACGGCGTAAAACAGGTAGCGTCTCCATCCTGTGGACTCCTTTGCTGAGCAGATAAAAAAGGCCAGCATCGGCTGGCCTTGTTGATTATCTGCATAAAGCGTTACTGCTTCATGCTGCCAACCATCTCTTCCGGACGCACCCAGGCATCGAACTCCTCTTCAGTAAGATAGCCCAGCTTCAGCGCCGACGCTTTCAGCGTCAGTCCCTCTTTATGCGCTTTTTTCGCAATCTCGGCCGCTTTGTCATAACCGATATGGGTATTAAGCGCGGTGACCAGCATCAGGGATTCGTTCAGCAACTGGCTGATACGATCGCGGTTCGGTTCGATACCGATGGCGCAGTGATGGTTAAAGCTGTCCATGCCGTCCGCCAGCAGACGCACCGATTGCAGGAAGTTATGGATCACCATCGGACGGAAAACGTTCAGCTCAAAGTTGCCAGAAGCGCCGCCCATATTAATAGCGACGTCGTTACCCATCACCTGACAGCAAAGCATGGTCATCGCTTCACACTGGGTCGGGTTCACTTTGCCCGGCATGATAGAGCTGCCCGGTTCGTTTTCCGGGATAGCGATTTCGCCGATGCCGCAGCGCGGGCCTGATGCCAGCCAGCGCACGTCGTTGGCGATTTTCATCATCGATGCCGCCAGGCCTTTCAGCGCGCCGTGCGCATGCACCAGCGCATCACAGGTCGCCAGCGCTTCGAACTTGTTCGGCGCGGTGATAAACGGTTGTTTAGTGAGTTCGGCCAGCTCTTTGGCGACGCGCACTGCATATTCCGGATGCGTGTTCAGACCGGTACCTACCGCCGTACCGCCCAGCGCCAGCTCGGCCAGGTGCGGCACGCTCTGCTCAATGTGCTTCAGGTTATGCTCCAGCATCGCTACCCAGCCAGAAATCTCCTGGCCCAGCGTCAGCGGCGTGGCATCCTGTAGGTGGGTACGTCCGATTTTGACGATATCTTTGAAAGCTTCAGACTTTTCGCTCAGGGTTTTCTTCAGCACGTTGAGCTGCGGAATCAGCTGCTCGCGCACCGCAATCACCGCGGCGACATGCATGGCAGTAGGGAAAACGTCGTTGGAGCTCTGACTTTTATTCACGTCATCGTTCGGATGTACCAGGCGCGACATGCCGCGCTCGCCGCCCAGAATTTCACTGGCGCGGTTAGCTAACACTTCATTCATGTTCATGTTGGTCTGGGTACCGGAACCGGTCTGCCAGATGGCCAGCGGGAACTCTTCGCTGTGCAGATCCTGCAATACCTCATCCGCCGCTTTAACAATCGCATCGGCGCGTTCGGCCGGCAGCAGACCTAAGTCGCGATTCACCGTGGCGGCGGCGCGCTTGGTCAGGGCCAGCGCATGCACCAGCGCGGTGGGCATTTTTTCTGTCGAGATACGGAAGTGCTCCAGCGAGCGCTGAGTCTGTGCGCCCCACAATTTATCAGCCGCTACATCAATGGGCCCCATTGAATCTTTTTCAATGCGATTGGCTGCCATTACTACGTCTCCTTTAGCTCGGTTTTATTTAGTGATCGCCCAACGCGATTTCCCGAGGGGTGATCCGGGCGGGCAAGATAGTGACATACAATAATTTAACATTATGCGAGCCGGTCGTCCTTATTACATTTCTGATGTATTTCCCTGGATGATTTCTGTTTTAATAACCGCCGGAAATGACAGTTATCAAGGACACAGCATGCACAAAATGAACAATCCGCTGCAATACTATGCGTGGGGCAGCACAACGGCGTTGACGGAACTCTACGGCATCGCCAACTCTGGCCAACAGCCGATGGCCGAACTCTGGATGGGCGCGCATCCAAAAAGCCCCTCCACCGTTGAAATTGCTGGCGAAACGCGTTCGCTGCGCGATGTGATTGCTGAAGATAAAGCGGCGATGCTCGGCGCCGCCGTCGCTGCCCGTTTTGGCGAGCTGCCTTTCCTGTTCAAAGTGCTTAGCGCGGCGCAACCGCTCTCGATTCAGGTTCATCCCAGCAAAACCGCGGCAGCAGCGGGATTCGCCAGAGAGAACGCGGCGGGCATTCCTCTCGCCGCCGCCGAACGTAACTACAAAGATGCCAACCACAAGCCGGAGCTGGTCTATGCCCTGACGCCTTTTCAGGCATTAAACGGCTTTCGCGAACTGCCTTCCATGATTTCTCTGCTGGAGCCAGTCGCGGGCGCCCATCGCCAGATTGCCCATTTTCTTGAGCATGGCGATGAAGCGAACCTCGCGGCGTTGTTCAGCACGTTGCTGTCGCTGCAGGGCGAAGAAAAATCGCTGGCGCTGGATGTGCTGAAAGCGGTCTGTCATGGCCGTCAGGGCGAACCCTGGGATACCGTCCGGGCGCTCGCGGCGGTCTATCCTGATGATACCGGCCTCTTCTCCCCGCTGCTGCTGAATGTGATTACCCTGCAGCCGGGCGACGCGATGTTCCTGTTTGCCGAAACGCCGCACGCCTATCTCAACGGCGTGGCGCTGGAGGTGATGGCCAACTCGGATAATGTGCTGCGCGCCGGTCTGACCCCCAAATATATCGATATCCCCGAACTGCTGGCGAACCTGAAGTTTCATGCCATTGCTGCCGATCGGCTGCTGACCCGCGCTGAGCAGCAAGGCGACATATTACGTTTCCCGGTTCCGGTAGAGGATTTCGCCTTCGCCATTCATACCCTGCAGCCGCAGCCGCAGGAGATCGACCAGCAGAGCGCCGCGATTCTGTTTTGCATTGAGGGCGAGGCGCAGGTAGCGAAACAAGGCAAACAACTGACGCTACGGGCGGGCGAATCCTGCTTCGTGGCCGCCAGTGAAGCCCCCGTTGCTGTCAGTGGACGCGGTCGCCTGGCGCGCGTATTTAATGACTTATCCTGAAGCGGCTGACGCTCTGTGGGTTAACTGCTATTATTTCAAACTATTAGCTTAACAACGCCCGCGGGCGTTTTTCTTCACCCGCCGCTCTCTGACCAGCGGCGAAAGCGGATTCATGGATAAGGACGACTCAGCGATGAAAAAGACCAAAATTGCCGCAGGCGTGGTTGTGGCGCTCGGCATTATCTGGACGGGCGTAGCCTGGTTCACCGGTAAGCAACTTGAGAATCATATGGATGAGCTGGTGCAAAATGCCAATGCCCGGCTTAACGCCTGGTCGCCAAACAGTCGCCTGAAACTCAGCTATCAGGACTACCAGCGCGGCATCTTCAGCAGCCATACCAAACTGGTGATTCAGGCCAACTCGCAAACGGAAGATAATGCCCTGCTGAAGCCAGGCCAGAGCGTGGTGCTGAATGAAACTATCGATCACGGTCCTTTTCCCTTTGCCCAGCTGAAACGTTTTATTCTGATTCCGAGCATGGCGTCGGTGCATAGCGAACTGGACAATACCCCGGCGGTGAAAAGGTTATTTGAGCTGACCGCAGGCAAATCCTTGATCGCGGCGGATACGCGCATCGGCTACGGCGGCGCAACGGATACGGCGCTGCGCGTGCTGCCGGTTGACTACCAGAATGCGCAGAGCGGCGAGCGTCTGGCCACTAACGGCGGCACCATTAACGTCAGCGCAGACCGCAACGGCGATAAGGTCGCTATTGAGAGCAATATCGACAGCGTGGCGGTTACCACGAAAAACGAAATGGGCCTGCCGGTGCTCTTTACCCTGAACGGCGTGAAGCTGAGCGGCAACACCCACCTGAGTCCTGAAGGGGTGCGCGTAGGCGACCAAACCCTCGCGCTGGAGAAGCTCAACGCCAGCATTAATGGTCAGGATGCGCTTATCCTGCAGAAGCTGAACGGCACCTCCTCGTTTGATAACCATGAGGGCAAAATCGGCGGCCAGATCGATTATCAGGTAGGGAATGTTCGTTTGCAGAATCAGGACTTCGGTGAAGCGAAGCTGGCGATGAAGCTGTCGAAATTTGATGGTCAGGCAGTGAAAACCTTCTCGGACAACTACAACGTGCAGATACAGGATCTGCTCAATCAGCAGGGCATGGCGGACGATCCGATTCGTTATCAGCAGGGCATGCACGAGATTCTGATGAAGAATCTGCCGATATTGCTGAAAGGCTCGCCTTCGGTCAGCATCGCCCCGCTGAGCTGGAAAAATGATAAAGGCGAAAGTACCTTTAATCTCACCGCGAATTTCAACGATCCCGCTACCGTGAGCGGCGAGCCGCAAACCCTGAGCGCCATGGTTGATCGGGTATTGAAAACCCTGGACGGCAAGCTGACCATCAGTATGCCAATGGCGACGGAAGTGATGCGCCACGTTGGCCTGGCGGAGGGTTATCAGGATCAGGATGCCCAGAAGCTGGCGGATCAGCAGGTAAAAGGACTGGCGGCGATGGGCCAGATGTTCCGTCTGACCCAGCAGCAGGATAACAATATTGTTACCAGCCTGCAGTACGCTAACGGCCAGGTCACAATGAATAGCGAAAAAATGGCGCTGGATCAGTTCCTGTCGCGCTACATGCTCGGCCTGCCGACCAGCGAAGGGATGCCGCAGTAAGCGTGGAGCAACATCCCTGGCGGCCTGCGGGCCGCTTTTTTATTGCCCCGCTGTTTTACGCCGACGCCTGGCTGATTTGCGAAACTTCATCGAGCCGGGTGCGCAGCTCAGCGATTTTAGCCAGAAAGTCCTGCTCCGCTTCGGCAGCGCTGCCGCCGCGACCGGTAATTTCAAAGTGATAACTTTTTTCCAGACAGCGTGCGGTGTAGAGGGTTTCTCCTTCACGTGACTGCTGTTTATCTACGGTTAACGCCATATTTATCTCCTTTGTCAGTTAAAAAAGCATAGCAAAGGAATCACTTAGCTGTGGCAGAAAGCAAAAACCGCCTTGTGCAAGGCGGTCAGCGGCATCAAATAACTCTGGTTGGGTCTGGCCCGGTTTCATCATCCGATAATGGCTCATCATCATCGTCGTAGTCATCATCTTCATCATCGATAATGTCATCTGGCGTTTGCGGCACCGGCTCATCGCCAGGTAAAGTATCGAGCGGATCGGGGCGTTCTGACATAGTGACCTCCAGGAACCCAACAAGGGTAAAGAAAGTATAGAAGGGTCTTACCGCTGTAAATTGCTGACCATGGTCCTGAAAGCGGGAAATTTTACTCTTGCCGCTAATGTCACATTCTGCTGAATCACGGCCAGCCTAAAAGAAAAAGGCTGCGCCTCAGCGCAGCCTTTTCTGACACCAAACTCAATCAGGGTTCAGATTTCAGCGTCGGTGGGACGCTTCCACCCATCTGCTCTGACTGCGCGCCGGAGCCGGGACGGGCATAGCCCAGATTCGGCTCTTCACCCAGAATATCCGGCTGTTCTTTAGCAGTGAATTCGCCCACGCCGTCGAAAGCGGGACCCTGGCACCAGCGGCCCTGCGGCAGCGGTTTATCCAGCGAGGTGTTCAGGCAGTAGTAAGAGTGCTCCTGCGCCTCCTCAGACTGCGGGAAGCTGTTCGGGATCGGCAGCGAAGCGCTGAGGCCGCCCATATCTTCAATCACCGCCAGCCACTGCTGTTGGTGCATGGTATCGCGTGCAATCAGGAATGAGAGGAACTCTTTCATGCCCTTGTCTTCGGTCATATTGTACAGACGGGTCGCCAGCACGCGTCCGGTCGCTTCCGCTGTGACGTTCGCCAGCATGTCTGCGGCGATATTGCCGGAAGCGTAAATATGGCTCATATCAAAGGGCACGCCGTTCGCGTTCACCGGCATCGCCGACAGGCCGGATGAGAGCACATGGCGCGGGTTCATACCGCCGAGAATGGCGTTAACCACCGGATCTTTTGCCGAAGCTTCCTGATAGGAAACCGGCGCGCCTTCGAGGTTGAGTGCGACCGCATGGCCAAGCATCTCAATATGAGCAAGCTCTTCCGTTGCGGTAGAGATGAGCAGATCTTTGATTCTGGCGTCGCCGCGTGCGCCCATCGCCTGGAAGAAATATTGCATTGCTACACGAATCTCGCCTTCTACACCGCCAATGGCCTGCTGTAACAGCATGGCAAATTCCGGATCGGGTTTTTCGACTCGGACTGGGAACTGAAGTTTAGATGAATGATGGAACATAGCTTTCTCCTGGTATGTGTTACGAGTTGAAGCACCCCAACAAGCCTGGAACGCATATGCCAAAAAAGAAAGCGTAACGCGAGGAAATATCACATTTATTTGACAAAAGGCAGCAGAACAAGCGGCACGTTCCGCATATTTTCGCAGCATTCGGCGTCAGGTTTGCGCAAATTGCTGGCGTTGTTGCGCAAGAAGTTTTTATACTTCTTTGCACCTTATTGTTTCCAAAAAGCGAGTGCGCCATGATCGATCCCAAGCTTCTCCTCACCGATATTCACCGTCATCTTGATGGCAATATACGTGCACAAACCATTCTCGATTTAGGCCGCCAGTTTAATCTTGCCCTGCCTGCCGGAGATCTCGACTCGCTGCGTCCTCATGTACAGGTCACTGAAGCGCAACCCGACCTGGTCAGCTTTTTGCAAAAGCTGGACTGGGGCGTGAAGGTGCTGGGCGATCTCGATGCCTGCCGCCGTGTCGCGCTGGAAAACGTCGAAGATGCGGCGCGCGCCGGCATTCATTATGCGGAGCTACGTTTTTCGCCCGGCTATATGGCGATGAATCACAACCTGCCGATAACGGGCGTGGTGGAAGCGGTGATTGATGGCATCCGGGCGGGTTGCGAGCAGCACGATATCGAGGTGCGTCTGATTGGCATCATGAGCCGCACCTTTGGCGAAGAAGCCTGTCTGCGTGAGCTGGAGGGATTGCTGGCGCACCGCGATGGCATTACCGCCGTGGATCTGGCCGGTGATGAGCTGGGCTTTCCCGGCAGCGAATTCCTCAGCCATTTTAACCGCGCCCGCGACGCCGGTTTTCGCGTCACTGTCCATGCCGGGGAAGCGGCCGGTGCCGAGAGCATCTGGCAGGCGATTCGTGAGCTGGGCGCCGAGCGTATCGGCCACGGCGTGAAGGCGATTGAAGATGCGGCGCTGATGGATTTTCTTGCTGAGCATCGGATTGGCATTGAATCCTGCCTGACCTCAAACATTCAGACCAGCACGGTTTCGTCGTTGGTGCGCCATCCGCTGAAGCGCTTTTTGCAGCACGGTATTCTGGCCACCATTAACACAGACGATCCTGCGGTACAGGGTATAGAGCTGGCACATGAATACCAGTCGGCCGCCCCGGATGCGGGCCTGAGCCGCGAGGAGATTCGCCAGGCGCAGGAAAATGGCCTGACCATCGCCTTTTTAAGCGAGCAGGAGAAAGCGGCGCTTCGCCAGAAGGTAGCGGGATAGCGGCGGCGTTTTAACGCGCTGCGATAAAAAAGGCGGGTTGGTTAACCCGCCTTTTCTGTTTTTCAGCGCTTATTTCAGCGAAAGCGTCTGCCGTTTCTCCGCCGACTGTAGCCCCAGCTCAATCAGCTCCATCACCTGAATCGCCTCTTCCGCCGTTACCGGGTTTCTGCCGTTGCCGTTAATGGCGTCACGAATAGCGGCGTAGTAGGCCGGATAGTTGCCTGGCAGCGTCAGCAGCGTTTTCTCCGCCATCACTTCGCCCTCAACCAGCGTCAGTACGCCGTCGCGCATATCATAGCCCCACGCCTCTTGCGGCGGACGTTCTCCTGCCTTGAGACGATCCTCCTGCGGATCGAGACCATATTTCACGTAGCTGCCGCGCGTGCCGTGTACCTGATAACGCGGGGTTTCCGCCGCTACCAGCATGCTGGCGTGCAGCACCACGCGGCGCTGCGGCCAGGTCAGCACGGCATGAAAATAGTCGGTGGTTTGCGCGCCGGAACGCAGCTCCGCCAGGTCGACGTTAATCGCCACCGGCGAGCCGAATAGCTGAAGCGCCTGATCCAGCAGATGCGGTCCCAAATCGTACCAGATGCCGCTACCCGCCCCTTTCATTTCACGCCAGCGCTGACGCACCTCCGGACGGAAGCGGTCAAAATGCGACTCCATATAGCGCACCTCGCCCAGCGTCCCGTCCGCCAGCAGTGATTTCAACGTCAGGAAATCGCTGTCCCAGCGGCGGTTGTGGAATACCGAGAGCAGCAGGCCTTTGGCTTTCGCCAGTGCATCCAGCTCGCGCGCCTGTGACAACGTCACGGTAAACGGCTTATCCACCACCACATGTTTACCGGCATTCAGCGCCGCTTTCGCCAGCGGGAAATGGGTATCGTTCGGCGTAGGGATAACAATCAGTTGCAGCGTGGGATCGTCAAACAGTCGCTGAGGATCGTCCACTACCGTTACCGAAGGCCAGTCCGCCTGTACTTTACCGGCGTCGCTGCTGGAGATAGCCGCCAGCTCCATGTCAGACGTTCCCGCAATCAGTGGAGCATGAAATGTTTTGCTGGCGAAACCATATCCCACCAGTCCAACCCGTAGTTTGTCGCTCATTCTTACTCCTCTTGTTCGCTTTACCGACTGATTTAAGACGAATCAGCCGACGAGGACAAGGTGGAATGCCCTGAAAAGTCAGGAGATGGCGCTGCGAGGCATCTCCCAGCTCTCCTGCTCTACCAACATATCGTGCGCATCCAGACTGCGGCGGCGAAAATCGCTGGGGCTGACGCCGACCCGTTTGCGAAACACGCGCGAGAAATAGAGCTGATCGTCATAACCCACTTCGCGCCCCACTGAAGCGATCGGCTCCTGGGTGGTTTGCAGCAGCAGCTTGGCGCGGATAACGCGCTGATCTTCGCGCCAGCGCAGCAGATTCACGCCCATCTGCTCGCGGAACAGGTGCGCCAGCCGTGACGGCGACAGACAAACGTGGCGCGCGACATCTTCAATTTTTACCTCGCCCGCCAGGTGGTTCGTTACATACTGGCAAGCTTCAATCACGCGCGGATCGCGAATCTGCTGATGGCTGCGCGGATCTTCTTCTACCGCGCGCAGCAGCAGACGCTCCAGCAGGTTCATCGCCAGCTCTTCCGCAAAACGTCGGCCCGAGTTATGGGTCTGCTCAATGCTGGCAAACAGCCGATCGAACTCGCCGCGCAGCGCTTCCGGCAGCCGCAGCCGCCCGACGCCTTCCGACTCATCCTGCCATTGCAGCCAGTCGTTCCAGTAGGCGCGCGGACGAAAATAGACCCAGCGGTGGAACCAGCACGGGCTGTCTGGCGATCGGCCATAGTAATGGGCAGTTTTCGGCTGAAACAGCAGCATGTCGCCCGGCTCGCAGTCAAATGCCGCTTCGCCGTCGAAAACCCGTCCCTTGCCTTTAATGGTGAGATTAAGAATGTAGCCTTTCATACCGAGCGGTCGGTCAATAAAGAAATCAAGCGGGCCGTCGGCGCTTATCGGCGTCAGACCCGCCACCAGCCAGGCGCTGAAAGGATAACCCGGCAATAAGGGATTTTGCTGCGCCACTGGCAGTTGACGGTGGTACATAGTGCCCTCGCATTGTTGATCGCTTCGCTTTGCAACCCCGACGCAGCCCTGATGGCGCGACGGAACGGGCCGGATCGCTGTGATTCCGGCCCGGAATCGTTTTACGCTGCTTTGTGCTTCTGTTTGTAGCGGTCAAAGATCACCGCTGCTAACAATATCAAACCGCGCACCACATACTGTGAGAATGGCGAGATATTCAATAAATTCATCGCATTCTCCACGGTTCCAAGGATCAGGACGCCGGCCACCACGTAGGAGATTTTACCGATGCCCCCTTTCAGCGACACGCCGCCCAGCACGCAGGCGGAGATCACAATCAGCTCATAGCCCAGCGAGGTCATCGGCTGGCCGCTGGTCATGCGCGAGGCGAGAATAATGCCCGCCGCGGCGGAAACCAGCCCGGAAAGTATAAAAATGATAATGCGCGTGCGCACCACGGGTACCCCGGCGAGACGCGCCGCCTCTTCGTTGCCGCCGATCGCCAGGGTATTGCGGCCAAAGGTGGTTTTATTCAGCAAAAAGCCAAAAATAATCATGGTGGCGATGGTGAGCCAGATCGGCGCCGGCAGGCCAAACCAGTTGTCATAGCCCAGCGCAAAAAAGCGCTCATCTTCGATCCCTACCGCTTTACCGTCGGAGAAAATGTAGGCCAGGCCGCGCACAATCTGCATCGTTGCCAGCGTGGTAATCAGCGCGTTGATCTTGAGTCTGGCGATCACGAAGCCGTTGACGAAGCCGGTGAGCATCCCCAGCACCAGTCCCGCCGCGACGCCAAGCCACAGGCTTTCGGTCATGTTGATCACCACGGCGGTAACCACGCCAGCACAGGCGATCACCGAGGCGACGGAGAGGTCAAAATCTCCGGAGGCGAGGCAGAACAGCATGCCGCAGGCCACCATGCCGGACATCGACATCGCCAGTCCCAGCCCTTTCATGTTGATAAAAGAACCAAAGTTGGGCACAAAAATCGTACAGGCAATAAACAGTAAGGCGAACACCACCAGCATGCCGAAGTTGTCCCAGATTCGGCCAAACCGGAGGCCGCTGCGCTGCGGTACCGGCGGGGTATTTGAAGTTGTGGATGAAGCCATGTTGTACTCCTTGATCAGGCCACGGCGGCCGTTTGCGAGGTTTTCGGCATTGCCAGGCTCAGCGTCTGCTGCTCAGTGGCATCCTCATGAGAGAGTTCACCGGCGATTTCGCCCTCGCGCATCACGATAATGCGATCGGCGAGGCCCAGCACCTCCGGCAAATCACTGGAAGCAAACAGCACCGCAATGCCCTTCTTCGCCAGTTGATAAATCAGGTTGTAGATTTCGTGCTTGGCACCCACGTCGATACCGCGCGTCGGCTCATCCAGCATGATCACGTTCATCTCCTCCGACAGCCAGCGGCCCAGAATCGCCTTCTGCTGATTGCCGCCGGAGAGGTTCATGATCAGCTGCTCTGCGCCGGGCGTTTTGATATTGAGCGAGCGGATATGGCTGTCGGCATTTTTCGCTTCCCAGTGGTTATCAATCAAACAGCCTGCGGTGAGGTTGTGACGACGCGCGCTGATGTTGATATTGTCGCGCACTGAATGCACCGGAATAATGCCTTCCGCCTTGCGATCTTCCGGGCAAAGCATGATACCGGCACGGATGGCGTCGATGGGTTGACGAATATTCAGCCTTTTGCCGTCCAGCGTCACGCTGCCGCCACGCAGCCGGGTGCCGCCGAACAAGCCTTTCATCAGTTCGCTGCGGCCCGCGCCGACCAGGCCAAACAGGCCAACGATCTCGCCGGCGCGCACGTTTAGCGAGATCGGCTTACGCACGCCCTGCGCTTCCACATTGTCGATCTGCAAGCGCACCGGACCCAGCTCGCGCGGCGCATAGCCGTAGATATCGCCGATGTTGCGCCCCACCATCGCCTGCACCAGCGCATCGTGATGGGTGTTTTTCATGTCGTCGAAGGTGCGCACGTAGCGGCCATCTTTAAACACGGTGATCGCGTCGCTCAGGGCGAAAATCTCCTCCATGCGGTGCGACACATAAAGCACCACGCGCCCCTGCTCGCGCAGCTGGCGAATAACGCGAAACAGCTGTTCGATTTCGCGCGCGGAGAGCGAGCTGGTCGGCTCATCAAAGGCGATAATTTTGGCGTTGCGCGCCAGCGCCTTGGCGATCTCCACCATCTGCCACTGTCCCAGCGAGAGATATTTCAGCGGCATCTCAGGATCGATATCCATGCCGAGATTTTTCAGCTGCTGGCCCGCTTCATAACGCAGCAGCTTGCGGTTTACCAGCCCTCTGCGATGCGGGATCTGGCCGAGATAGATGTTCTCCGCCACGCTCATCTCCGGCACCAGATGCAGCTCCTGATAGATAATCGCCACGCCGGCATCCAGCGCGTCGGTGGTGTGGGTAAAGCTGACCGGTTGCCCTTTGATGCGGATTTCGCCCGCGCTGGGCTGATAGCTGCCGCTGAGAATTTTCAACAGGGTCGATTTCCCCGCGCCGTTCTCTCCCATCAGCGCATGCACTTCACCGGCGCGACAGGAGAACGAGATATCCTGTAGCGCCTTGACGCCAGGAAACGTTTTGCTGATGCCATGAAACGACAGAAAGGCTTGTTCGGTGTTCATGGTAACTCCGTAATGGTTGTGACAATTCATGTTTAACAAACCGCACCGTTGTCAAAGGTGCGGGGAAGCACTGGCAGAGGAGTAAAGCTTCCGCGGCATGGATGCCGCGGCAGAGCCTCCAGGGATGAATTCACAGCGTCTGTACGATCTGCCTGTGCTTCCCCAAACCCGCTACGAGCGCTTACATCAACCCTTTCTTCGCCAGCTCAGTCTTGAAATTGTCGCGGGTAATCAGCACCACGTCGGTAACCTCGGTGAATTTTGCCGGCTCTTTGCCTTTGCTGACCCAGTCGTAAAGCATCTGGCTGCTCTTATAGCCGTGTACGTCCGGGCTGGGCAGCAGCGAACCGTAAAAGCCGGTGGCCTTATCTTTGGAAAGTTCGCTCACCGCATCCACGCCGTTAATACCGATACCGATCACATCGCCCGCCTTGAAGCCCTGACCTTCGGTAGCGCGCACGCCGCCCAGCACGGTATTGTCATTCATGCCAACAATCAGCCAGTGCTTCACTTCCGGGTGCTGTACCAGCAGCGAGTTACCGGCATCAAACGCGCCCGGAATATCGTTGGATTTGGTCGGAACCTGATAAATCTGTTTTTCCGGGAAGCCCGCCGCCTTCAGAGCGGCCATTGAGCCGCCGGTACGACGACGCGCGGTATCCAGCTCGTTGGCGGTAATCGCCATGACGCCGGTCTCTTTCGCATCCCAGCCGCGTTTTTGCATCTCTTTATACAGCTCCTGCCCCTGACGCTCGCCGATCTTGGTGGCGGCCATCATTACCAGCGGCACCGTGTCCATGGGTTTGCCTTTGGCGGTGACGAACTGATCGTCAACGGCAATCACCTTCAGGTCATAGCTGCGCGCTTTTGCCACGATAGCGGACCCCAGTTTTGGATCCGGCGTACAGATCACAAAACCCTTCGCGCCGCTGGCGGCCAGGCTGTCGATGGCGTTCAGCGTTTTCTCACCGTCGGGCACGGCAATCTTGATCACGTCGAATCCCAAATCTTTCCCGGCTTTGTCCGCAAATTTCCACTCGGTCTGGAACCAGGGTTCCTCTGGCTGCTTCACGAGAAAACCGAGCTTCATCGTTTCGGCGATAGCGGAATGTGACATAACCGCTGCCAGACCGATGGCTGCGAACGCTTTAGTGAATTTATGCATGATGCTCTCCGGCTCAGTGATGTTTTATCGATGCTGTTACGAAACGGTGTAAACGTTACCAAACGAAATATGCTTTCAGTAAAAACCAAAAATCAGCGCGTTAGGTGGCATTTTGGTCAAAGCCTGTGCAAACGCTGGGCTAGTTTTAGCGGGAATGTGGCATAAAAATGTAGAGCGGTATCACATCGCAGAACTACGGCAAAAAATTCCATATATTCAGCAAATTTAACCGCACGTTAACTTTTGCGGTGGATCACGAAAGCCTGCTGGACGACAGAAAAGTGCATATTCTCAGCCAGTGATGACTAACCCTCGCGCGTAAGGAATCTCAGGATAGTGAGCAATTTACTCACACAGGAGAATCCCGATGCGTGCTGGAGCCATTACGATTGGGCTGGATTTTGGCAGTGACTCGGTACGTGCGCTGGCAGTGGATTGCCACAGCGGCCGCGAGCTGGAAAAAGCAGTGGTCAGCTATGCGCGTTGGCAGCAGGGTCTGTTTTGCGACCCGCACGCTAACCGTTTTCGTCACCATCCGCAGGACTACATTGATGCGCTTGAACAGGCGATCGTCAGCGTGGTCGCGGCACTCACGCCGGAACAGCGTGCCTCTGTCGTCGGGATCGGCGTTGACAGCACCGGCTCGACGCCCGCCCCCATTGACCGCGACGGCAACGTGCTGGCGCTGCGCCCGGAGTTTGCCGACAACCCGAACGCGATGTTTGTGCTGTGGAAAGATCATACGGCGATTGAAGAAGCGGAGGCGATTAATCAGCTCTGCCACAGCGGCCGCTTTACCGATTACAGCCGCTATATCGGCGGCGTCTACTCCTCGGAGTGGTTCTGGGCCAAGATTCTGCACATCTCCCGTGAGGATGCGGCAGTACGTGAAGCCGCCGTCTCCTGGGTCGAGCTGTGCGACTGGGTACCGGCGCTGTTGAGCGGCACCATCGCCCCGCAGCAGATTCGCCGCAGCCGCTGCGCCGCCGGGCATAAATCTCTCTGGCATCCGGAATGGCAGGGCCTGCCGGACGCCGCCTTTCTTGACGCGCTGGATCCGCTGCTGACGCGCGATCTCGACTCTCCGCTGTTCGAACAAACCTGGACCGCCGAGCTGCCGGTGGGCACGCTGACGCCAGAATGGGCGCAACGGCTGGGCTTACCCGGCGACGTGGTGCTGAGCGGCGGCGCTTTTGACTGCCATATGGGCGCGGTGGGCGCAGGTGCGCAGCCCTACACGCTGGTCAAAGTCATCGGCACCTCTACCTGCGATATCCTGATTGCCGATGCGCAAACGGTCGGCGAACGCGCCATTAAAGGCATCTGCGGACAGGTGGACGGCAGCGTGGTACCGGGTGCCATCGGCTTCGAGGCCGGACAATCTGCCTTTGGCGATATCTACGCCTGGTTCAGTCGCCTGCTCGGCTGGCCGCTGCAACAGGCGGCGCAGGCGCACCCCGAGCTGCAGCCGCAGCTCGCCACGTTGCAGCAGAGCCTGCTGAAACAGCTCACCGACGCCTGGGCGGCGAACCCGCAGCTCGACCATCTGCCGGTGGTGCTGGACTGGTTTAATGGTCGTCGCACCCCCAATGCCAATCAGCGTCTGAAAGGGGTCATTACCGGACTCAATCTCGGCACCGACGCCCCCGCCCTGTTTGGCGCGCTGATTGCCGCCACCGCCTTTGGCGCACGCGCCATTATGGAGTGCTTTGAACAGCAGCAGATCCCGGTGGAGAACATCCTGACGTTGGGCGGCATCGCCCGTAAATCCCCGGCCATTATGCAGGCCTGCTGCGACGTGATGAACCGCCCGCTGGATATTGTCGCCTCCGACGAATGCTGCGCGCTGGGCGCAGCGATCTTCGCGGCGGTGGCCGCCGGGATCTATAGCAACGTGCCGGACGCGCAGCAGAAAATGGCCAGCGCGATTGAGGTGACGCTGCAACCCGACAGCACGCGCGTGGCGCGTTACGAAGAACTCTATCAGCGCTATCAACAATGGTGCGTGGCGGCAGAACCGCTCTACGCCGCACCCACAACGTCCGCTCAATAAAGGAGTTATTTTATGGAACAGTACAACGCGCTCAGCGTGTGGTTTGTGATTGGTACACAGCACCTCTACGGGGCGGAAACCTTGCGCCAGGTGGAGCACCATGCACAACAGGTGGTGGATGGATTGAATCAGGGCGGCGCGCTGCCGCTGCGTCTGGTGCTGAAGCCGCTGGTGAAGTCGCCGGATGAGGCGCTGGCGCTCTGTCGCGAAGCAAACCACGATAACCAGTGCGTCGGCATTATCACCTGGCTGCATACCTTCTCCCCCGCCAAAATGTGGATCGGCGGCCTGAGCGTACTGCATAAGCCGCTGCTGCAGTTCCATACCCAGTTCAACGCGGAAATTCCGTGGGACAGCATGGATATGGATTTTATGAACCTCAACCAGACGGCGCACGGCGGCCGCGAGTTCGGCTTTATCGGCGCGCGCATGGGCTTGCAGCACAGCGTGGTGACCGGGCACTGGCAGGACGCGCAGAGCCAGCAGCGCATCGGGAAATGGATGCGTGCGGCCACGGCGAAACAGGCCAGCCAGCAGCTGAAGGTAGCGCGTTTTGGCGACAATATGCGTGAAGTGGCGGTTACCGAGGGCGATAAGGTCGCCGCGCAGATCCAGTTTGGCTATGCGGTAAACGGCTGGGGCGTGGGCGATCTGGTCGAGGTGATCAACGCGGTAAGCGACGGCGATGTCAATGCGCTGATCGATGAGTACGAGAGCCTCTACACCTTCAGCGCCGTGGCGGCGGTGAACGGTGAAAAACGCCAGAACGTGCTCGATGCGGCGCGCATTGAGCTGGGGATGAAACGCTTTCTGGAAGCGGAAGGCTGCCAGGCGTTTACCACCAATTTCCAGACGCTGCATGGCATGACGCAGCTGCCGGGCCTGGCGGTTCAGCGTCTGATGGGTCAGGGTTACGGTTTTGCCGGTGAAGGCGACTGGAAAACCGCCGCGCTGCTGCACATCTTTAAAGTGCTGGCGGGCGATCGTCCCGGCGGCACCTCCTTTATGGAGGATTACACCTATCACTTCTCGCCCGGCAACGACCTGGTGCTCGGCTCACATATGCTGGAAGTCTGCCCCTCGATCGCCAAAGAAGAGAAGCCGTTAATTGACGTGCAGTTCCTCGGCATTGGCGGCAAGGCCGATCCGGCGCGCATGATTTTCTCCACTCCGGCGGGCCGTGCGGTCAACGCCAGCGTGATCGATATGGGCGACCGCTTCCGTCTGCTGGTGAACGTGGTGGATGCCATTGAACAGCCGAAGCCGCTGCCGAAACTGCCGGTAGCGCGCGCCCTGTGGCGCGCTCAGCCGTCGCTGCCTGTCGCCTCGGAAGCCTGGATTCTGGCTGGCGGCGCGCACCATACGGTGTTCAGCCAGGCGCTGGATCTGGATGATATGTATCTCTACGGCGAGATGCACGGCATTGAGGTGCTGGTGATTGACGAACAGACGCAGCTGCCCGCCTTTAAGGATGCGCTGCGCTGGAACGAGGCGTATTACCGGCTAATGAGATGATGATAGGGGAGTAAAAAGAGAGGCGGCTGAATCAGCCGCCTTTTTTATGTGCGTTTTACTTCAGGAGGCGCTGACGCGCTTCACCGGCGCGTTCTGCTGGCGATCCCACATCATGGTCAGCAGGCGTTGCAGCGCGATAAACACAAACAGCAGAATGCCGATGGCGATTTTGGTCCACCAGGAGCTAAGCGTGCCGTCAAAGTTTATCCAGGTCTGAATCAATCCCTGAATCAGCACGCCAAACAGCGTTCCCAGCACTGTGCCGACACCGCCTGAAAGCAGCGTGCCGCCAATCACCACCGACGCGATCGCGTCCAGCTCCACGCCCAGCCCCGCCAGCGCGTAGCCGGCAGAGGTATAGATAGAAAAAACGATGCCCGCCAGCGTCGCCAGGGTAGTGGACAACATATAGATCTTCACGATGGTGGCGCGTGTAGAAACGCCCATCAGCTGCGCCGAAGTCAGGCTGCCGCCAATGGCGTAAACCTGATTGCCGAAGCGTGTGCGGTGCGCCAGCAGAATGCCGCCCGCCACCACAATCAGCATAATCAGTGCCAGCAGGCTGAGCCGTCCGCCGCCGGGGATTTTCCAGGCCAGGCTGGAAAGCGTGCTGTAGAGCGGATGATCGATCGGAATCGAGTTCTCCGACACCAGATAGCTACAACCGCGCAGGAAAAACATCCCTGCCAGCGTAATGATAAAGGCCGGGATTTTCAGCGCATCGATCAGCCAGCCCATCATTGCGCCGAACGCCGCGCCGATCAGCAGGACCATGGCAAAAGCCAGCAACGGGTTAAGATGAAGATCGCCAATCACCCGCGCCAGAAACACGCCGGTAAAAGCGATCACCGCGCCCACGGAAAGATCGATTCCGCCGGAAAGGATCACAAAGGTCATGCCGACGGCGATAATTCCGAGAAAGGCGTTATCGGTGAGGATATTGCAGATCACCCGCGTCGAAGCAAAGCCGGGAAACTGGCTCAGGCAGAAGAGATAGCCCGCAACAAACACCAGCAGCGTAATCATCAGCGGAAGATGTCGTTTAATCATAATTTACGCCCCTTTTTCAGCATCGCAATAAAGCGCGGCGACTGTAGCAGCAGCACGCACATCACCACTACCGCTTTCACCACCTGATTCAGCTCCGGCTGGAAACCAGAGAGCAGAATGCCGGTATTCATCGCCTGAATAATCAACGCACCAATCAGCGACAGGATCAGGTTAAAGCGCCCGCCCATCAGCGATGCGCCGCCAATCACTACCGCCAGAATGGCGTCCAGCTCCAGCCAGAGTCCGGCATTATTGGCATCGGCGCCGCGGATATCTGCCGCCACGATCAGGCCCGCCACCGCCGCGCAGAGTCCGCTGATTACGTAGGTGGACATCACTACCAGCCAGCCGTTAACCCCGGCGTTACGCGCCGCACGCAGGTTGATGCCTACCGCCTCGATAAACAGGCCGAGCGCGGTTTTGCGCGTCAGCAGCCAGACCAGCAGCGCGAGCAATAACGTGATCCAGACCGGCACCGGCAGCAGCCAGAGCGAGCCGCTGCCGAACCAGCCCAGCGCATCGCTGTTGAAGGTGACGATTTGGCCCTGAGTGATAAGCTGCGCCACACCGCGTCCGGCTACCATCAGGATCAAGGTGGCGACGAAGGGCTGGATCTTCAGCAACGCCACCAGCACGCCGTTCCATAAGCCACAAAGCAATCCGGTGCCGAGCGTCGCCAGGATGACGAAAGCCAGGCTATGGCCCGCCACCGTCAGCGTGGCCGCCGTGGCGCCAGCGATCGCCATCACCGCCCCGACCGACAGATCGATGCCGCCGGTAGCGATCACCAGCGTCATGCCAATCGCCAGCAGCGCCACCGGCGCCGCGCGGTTAAGGATATCGATCGGGCTGCCGAACAGGCGGCCATCCTGCAAATGGATAGCGAAAAAGTTATTCGCCACCAGACTGTCAACCACCAGTACCAGAATCAGCGCGGCAAGCTGAGGCATACCCGGCGGCAGCTTACGTTTTAGCATGCGCGGCTTCTCCGGCGTCAGATGAGATTCAAGCATGTTGCGCCCCTCCGTCAGCAATGGCATTTACGATGGCCGATACCGACAGTTTCTCCAGCGGAATTTCCGCCACCTGCTGACGATCGCGCAGGATCACCACGCGATCTGCATAGCCCACCAGCTCCTCCAGCTCGGAGGAGATCACCAGCAGCGCCAGCCCGTCGGCGCAGAGCGACTCGATCAGTCGGATGATTTCGGCGTGCGCGCCGACATCAATGCCGCGCGTCGGCTCATCCAGAATCAGAAATTGCGGTTTGGTCACCAGCCAGCGCGACAGCAGCACTTTCTGCTGGTTGCCGCCGGAGAGCAGCTCAACCGGCTGCTCCGCATGAGGCGTACGAATACCCAGGCTTTTGATTAAGCGTGCGGCAATCTGCTGCTGCTCACGGCGGGGAATGGGCCGCAGCCAGCCGCGCTGCGCCTGCAGCGCCAGGATAATATTCTCGCGTACCGAGGCGGCGCCGATGATGCCGTCGGTTTTACGATCTTCCGGACAGAAGCCCATGCCGAGGCGCGAAGCCTGCGCCGGAGTGCGAATGTTGCGCACTTTGCCTTTAATGGTCGCCGTGCCGCGATCCGCCCGTCGGATGCCAAACAGCACTTCGGCGGTTTCGGTGCGTCCCGACCCCAGCAGACCCGCGAGGCCGACCACCTCGCCCGGCCGCACTTGCAAACTGAACGGCTCAATGGTGCCTTTTTTACCGTAGTCGCTGAACGCCACCACCGGCTCGCTGCTGCGCAGCGTGCTGCCCTGCCGTTGCAGTGCGGTTTCCAGCAGCTCGTGGCCCAGCATCAGCTTGATCAGCTCCAGCTGCGGCAGCGTAGCGGTATCGCGCGTGGCGATAAAGGTGCCGTTGCGCAATACCGTGATGCGATCGGTGATGCGGTAAACCTGGTCAAGGAAGTGGGTGACGAAAATCAGGCTCATGCCTTTGGCTTTCAGCTGCGCCATCAGGGTAAAGAGCATTTCCACTTCGTTGGCGTCGAGGCTGGCGGTGGGTTCGTCGAGGATTAACACCTGAGCAGAGAGATCCACGGCGCGGCAGATGGCGATGATCTGCTGCATCGCCACGGAATAGTGACCGAGCGGACGGGTAACATCCAGTTCGAAGCCGTAATCGCGCATCAGCTTTTGCGCGTCGCGCACCATGCGCTTGCGGTCCACCATGCCCAGTCTCAGTGGCTCGCGGCCAATAAAAAGATTATCCGCCACCGACATATTGGGCAGCAGGTTCACCTCCTGATAGACGGTACCGATGCCCATCGCCTGCGCCTGGGCAGTGCTGTGCGGCGTAATCGCCGTGCCGTTCAGGGTAATGATACCAGCGTCGCGCGTGTAGACGCCGGTAAGGACTTTAATCAGCGTCGATTTGCCCGCGCCGTTCTCGCCCAGCAGCGCCATGATCTCGCCCTTGCGCACGTCGAAGGAGACATTATCCAGCGCCTTCACGCCAGGAAAGGCTTTACTGACGCCGCTAATGGTTAACAGCATTTCTTCGTTGGGTGTGCTCATGCCGAAGCCTCGCATCATGAAAAAAGCCGCCCCGAAGGGCGGCGCGATCAATAGCCCATGCCTTTTTTCTTGTCCAACTCTGTCTGCGCGTCCGCCGGCAGGAACAGCGTCGATTTTGTTTTGATGATTTTCGGCGGCACGGTGCCGTCTTTTTTGTATTTATCCAGCGCGTCAAAGGCCGGTCCGGCCATATTCGGCGTCAGCTCTACGTTGGCATTGGCTTCGCCAGCCAGCATCGCTTTATAGATATCCGGTACGCCGTCAATCGAGCCGGTAAGAATATCTTTGCCCGGCTTGAGGCCCGCTTCTTTGATCGCCTGAATGGCGCCGATCGCCATGTCGTCGTTATGGGCGTAAACCATGCAGATGTTTTTGCCGTTGTTTTCCGCCTTGATGAAACTCTCCATGACCTCTTTGCCTTTACTGCGGGTAAAGTCGCCGGACTGTGAACGGACAATTTTAATATTCGGATGACCCGCGATCGCCTCAGCAAAGCCTTTTTTGCGATCGATGGCGACGCTGGCGCCCACGGTGCCCTGCAGCTCTACCACGTTACAGGGTTTGCTGCCCACGGTTTTCACCAGCCAGTCGCCAATCAGCTTGCCTTCCAGCACGTTGTCGGCCGTTACCACCGTCATGTAAAGCGACTTGTCTTTCACCACAATGGCGCGGTCAAGCAGGATCACCGGAATTTTGGCGTCTTTGGCTTCTTCCAGTACCGGCTCCCAACCTGTCTGCACCACCGGCGCGATGAAAATGGCATCCACGCCCTGAGCAATAAAAGAGCGCACGGCTTTGATCTGGTTCTCCTGCTTCTGCTGGCCATCGGCGATTTTCAGCGTGACGCCGCGTTTTTCCGCCTCGTTTTTCGCCACTGTGGTTTCGGCGGCGCGCCAGCCCGATTCCGACCCCACCTGGGAGAACCCGACGGTCATATCGGCAGCCAGCACCGGGCCGGACAGTGCAGCACCGACCAGGGTGGTTAAAAGTAAACGTTTCCACATAATTTTTATTCCTCTGATGGGAGTGTGCAGGACAGGTACAAAAGCCCCTACAGCCTGGACTAAAACTGCCTGCGTAATGTCGACACGCTTCACAATTCAGAGCAATTTAAAGGAGTTACGCGGCTTTAACGCTTTATTTTGCGACAAAGCTTATGGATTAATTAACTGAATAAATCAGTAGCAGCCTGAAAATAAACACAATAAAGAGAATCGCTTATGCGCAACCCTGCTGAAAGCGATTACAAAACAGCGTAAAGATTGGTTATTCCTTTCGCTTCGTATTAATCGTCAGTTTTGTGATTAGCCGCACAATTATCCTGTCGAAGGATTCACCTTATCGGACTATCAGGAGGGATAAAGGGTAAAAATCGGGCTTATAGAGGGAAAATCAGGCAAAAGCGGCGAAAGTAAACGTACCGAATTCTGATTTTTGACTTTTTTACCTGCAGGCTCTGGACTCTTCCCGACCGCTCCCTATACTTGTGCTCTCCTTTATTTTCTCATTATGGCAATCATGACTGCGCAAGATTACCTGCTTAAATTTCGTAAGGTGAATAATCTGGAAAGTCTGGAAAAACTCTACGACCACCTTAATTATTCTCTGACTGATGATAAGGAAATCATGAATATGTACCGCGCTGCCGATCACCGTCGTGCTGAGCTGGCATCGGGTGGACGGTTATTTGATTTAGGCTGCGTGCCAAAATCGGTCTGGCGCTACGTGGTATAATCTCTTCCTCTCTGCGTTTTTTCTGATGTTTTGCTGTCCACCGCGGGCGTGACCTGTTTGGACATGATATTCTCTCCTGCTTCGTCTCTGAATATTAGGAAAGGGTTTATGACTGAACAGGTTACTGCGCCACGCATTGCCGGTTGGCTGCTGTTGCCGCTGGCGTGGCTGATTATGACAATGCTGACCTGTGCGCTGGTGGTGGCGATGTATCTGAGCCCGCTGTTTAATCCGGTCTGGCGCGTCACGCTCTTTTCCCATGGCAGCGTGCTGATGACGCAATGGGCGGTTTCTCTGCTCACCGCCGCCGCCGTCTGGTTCTACAGCATCTGGGTGATGTGGATTTTCTGTAAACGTTCGCGTCGGCTGCCGCGCCATTATATTATCTGGCTGCTGGTTACCGTGCTGCTGGCGCTGAAAACCTTTGCCTTTACCCCGGTCTCAGACGGAAAAGCGATTCAGACTTTGTTGCTTTCCCTGCTGGCCGCTGCGGTGTTTGCCCCCTACTTCAAACGTTCTCAACGGGTAAAACAGACATTTATCCAGCCCTAATGGCGTAAGAATCGTCAAGAATTTAATTCTGAGTGCGGTCTGTCTCACCCAAAGGGGTGATGAGGTTGAGATAAGACCCCTGATCTCCGATAATAAGCGGCTTTCCGACTCCCTGGCGTAACAATGACCGATTATTTACTTCTCTTTGTTGGCACAGTGCTGGTGAACAACTTCGTTCTGGTGAAGTTTCTCGGCCTCTGTCCCTTTATGGGCGTTTCCAAAAAACTGGAGACGGCAATTGGCATGGGACTCGCCACCACATTTGTGATCACCCTGGCCTCGATTTGCGCCTGGCTGGTCAATCACCTGATCCTGATGCCGCTGGATCTGGTTTATCTGCGCACCATGGCCTATATCCTGGTGATCGCGGTTACCGTGCAGTTCACCGAAATGGTGGTGCGCAAAACCAGCCCGTCGCTTTATCGTCTGCTGGGGATTTTTCTGCCGCTGATCACCACCAACTGCGCGGTGCTGGGCGTGCCGCTGCTAAGCGTTAACCTGAATCACACCTTTTTACAGGCCGCGCTTTATGGATTCAGCGCCTCACTTGGCTTTTCGCTGGTGATGGTGCTGTTCGCCGGGATGCGTGAACGTCTGGTGCTGGCTAACGTGCCCGCGCCTTTTAAAGGTTCCTCTATCGCCCTGATTACCGCCGGCCTGATGGCGCTGGCGTTTATGGGCTTTACGGGTTTGGTGAAATTCTGATGAGCGCTATCTGGATTGCTGTTGCCGTATTAAGTGCCCTTAGCCTGGTGTTTGGCGCCCTGCTGGGTTACGCCTCGCGCCGCTTTAAGGTGGAAGAAGATCCGATCGTCGAGCAGATCGACGCCATTTTGCCGCAGAGCCAGTGCGGCCAGTGCGGCTACCCTGGCTGCCGTCCCTATGCCGACGCGGTGGGGAATAATGGCGAAGCGATCAACAAATGCGCCCCCGGCGGCGAGCAGACCATGCTGAAGCTGGCGGCGTTGCTGAACGTGGAGCCGCAGCCAATTGACGGTGACGAAACGGTGAAAGCGCCGGTGCGCACCGTGGCCTGGATTGACGAAGCGAACTGTATCGGCTGTACCAAATGTATTCAGGCCTGCCCGGTGGACGCGATCGTGGGCGCAACGCGCGCCATGCACACCGTGCTGAGCGACGTCTGCACCGGGTGCCACCTCTGCGTGGCGCCCTGTCCTACCGACTGCATCGAAATGCGCCCGGTTGCCACCACGACGGCGAACTGGAAGTGGGACCTTGAAACCATTCCTGTACGGGTTATCCCGGTAGAAACACATGCTTAATCTGTTCAGTCTGTTACGCAAAGAGAAGATTTGGGATTTTCAGGGCGGCATCCATCCGCCGGAAATGAAAACCCAGTCCAACAGTACGCCGCTCAGTCAGCTGCCGCTGGCCGATCGCTTTATCATTCCGTTGAAACAACACATTGGTCATGAAGGCGAAATCTGCGTTGCGCCGGGCGACAAGGTGCTGCGCGGCCAGCCGTTGACTTTCGGCAACGGTCGGATGCTGCCGGTGCATGCGCCCACCTCCGGCGTGGTGGAAGCTATCGGACCCCACATGACGGCGCACCCGTCGGGTCTGTCGGAAATCTGTATTTTTATTACCCCGGACGGGGAAGATCGCTGGATCGAACGCGAGACGCTGCCCGACTATCGCCTGCTGGATCGCGCCGCGCTGGTACAGCGTATCCACGATGCTGGCGTCGCCGGGCTGGGCGGTGCCGGTTTCCCTACCGCTACCAAGCTGAAAGGCGGCCTTAACGGCGTCAAGACCCTGATTATCAATGCCGCCGAGTGTGAACCCTATATTACCGCTGACGATCGTCTGATGCAGGATTGCGCCGCCGAGGTGCTGGAAGGCTGCCGGATTCTTGCCTGGGTGTTGCAGGCGGAGCGCGTGCTGATTGGCATCGAAGACAATAAACCGCAGGCGATCGGCGCGCTGAAAAAAGCGCTCGGCAGCGAACGTGATTTGCAGCTGCGCGTGATTCCGACCAAATATCCTTCCGGCGGCGCCAAACAGCTAACCAAAATCCTTACCGGGCTGGAAGTGCCGCACGGCGGCCGTTCTTCTGACATCGGCGTGCTGATGCAGAACGTCGGCACCGCCTGGGCGGTGAAGCGCGCCATTATCGACGGTGAGCCGATCACGGAACGCGTGGTCACGCTGACCGGCGAGGCGCTGGCGCAGCCGCGCAACGTCTGGGGCCGTATCGGCACGCCGGTCAGCCACCTGCTGCATCAGGCGGGTTTCACGCCCGGCTCCGGCCAGATGGTGATTATGGGCGGGCCGCTGATGGGCTTTACCCTGTCCTCGCTGGATGTGCCGGTGGTGAAAATCACCAACTGCATTCTGGCGCCTTCCGCCAGCGAGATGGGTCATAACGAACCTGAACAGTCCTGCATTCGTTGCAGCGCCTGCGCCGACGCCTGTCCGGCCAACCTGCTGCCGCAGCAGCTCTTCTGGTACAGCCAGGGCGGCGATCACGATAAGGCGCGCGCGCATCACATCGATGACTGTATCGAATGCGGTGCCTGCGCGTACGTCTGTCCGAGCAATATTCCGCTGGTGCAGTATTACCGCCAGGAGAAGGCGGAACTGCGCGCTATCGATCTGGAAGCGAAACGCACCGCCGAAGCAAAAGCGCGCTTCGAGGCGCGTCAGGCGCGTCTCGAGCGGGAAAAACTGGCGCGTGAAGCCCGCCATGAGCAGGCGAAACGCCGCGTATCCGCCAGCGAACCCGCTGAGGTTTCCGCCGCGCTGGAGCGCGTGAAGCAGAAGCGCGCAGCTGTCGATCAGCCTGATGAGGAGACGCTGATTGCCCGCCGCGAGGCGCGTAAAGCCCAGGCCTATGCACAGCAGGCCGAAAAACAGTCTGAAACCCAGGCGCTGAGCCGTCAGGTGGAAGATCCGCGCAAGGCGGCCGTTGAGGCCGCTATCGCCCGCGCCAAAGCAAAAAAAGCGGAAGCCGCGCCGCAGCCTGAGAGCATGGAACCGGCTGCCGAAACTGCGGATCCGCGCAAGGCCGCCGTGGAAGCCGCCATCGCCCGCGCCAAAGCGAAAAAAGCCGCCGCCGCGCAACAGCCAGCCGAAAGCGTGGCGCCAGCGGCTGAAGCTGAACCGGTAGATGCGCGTAAGGCCGCCGTGGAAGCCGCTATTGCCCGCGCTAAAGCGAAAAAAGCTGCCGCCGCGCAACAGCCAGCCGAAAGCGTGGCGCCAGTATCTGAGGCTGAACCGGTAGATCCGCGCAAGGCTGCCGTGGAAGCCGCTATTGCCCGCGCTAAAGCGAAAAAAGCTGCCGCCGCGCAACAGCCAGCCGAAAGCGTGGCGCCAGTATCTGAGGCTGAACCGGTAGATCCGCGCAAGGCCGCCGTGGAAGCCGCTATTGCCCGCGCTAAAGCGAAAAAAGCCGCCGCCGCGCAACAGCCAGCCGAAAGCGTGGCGCCAGCATCTGAAGCTGAACCGGTAGATGCGCGCAAGGCTGCCGTTGAGGCCGCTATTGCTCGCGCTAAAGCGAAGAAAGCCGCCGCACAGCAGGCAACAGCCAGCTCGCAGCAACCTGAACAAGAACAACAACAAGATGCACGTAAAGCGGCAGTTGCCGCCGCTGTAGCCCGCGCAAAAGCGCGCAAGGCGCAGCAGCATTCGACGCTTGAGGATTAAATGGCATTTCGTATTGCAAGCTCCCCTTATACCCATAACCGCCGCAGTACCAGCAATATCATGCTGCTGGTGCTGCTGGCTGCGCTGCCGGGTATGGCCGCCCAGTGGTTTTTCTTTGGCTGCGGCAGCCTGATTCAGGTAATTCTCGCCGCGCTGACCGCCTGGCTGACCGAAGCCGCGATTCTGAAAGTGCGCAAGCAGCCGATCGTGCCCAATCTGGCGGACAACTCGGCGCTGCTGACGGCCCTGCTGCTGGGCATCAGCCTGCCGCCGCTGGCGCCCTGGTGGCTGATCGTGCTCGGCACCGCCTTTGCGATCGTCATTGCCAAACAGCTCTACGGCGGGCTGGGTCAGAACCCCTTTAATCCGGCAATGGTGGGTTATGTGGTGCTGCTGATCTCCTTCCCCGTACAGATGACCAGCTGGCTGCCGCCCGACGCGTTGCAGGCGGTGAAGCCTGGCCTGCTTGATTCCCTGAGTATGATCTTCCACAATCACACGCTGGCCGGCGAGTCGATGCAGCAGCTCCAGCTGGGCGTGGATGGCGTCAGTCAGGCAACGCCGCTGGATACCTTTAAAACCGGACTGCGCGCCGGTCACAGCGCGGATCAGCTGCTGGCGCAGCCAATCTACAGCGGCGTGATCGCCGGTCTCGGCTGGCAGTGGGTCAACGCAGGTTATCTGCTTGGCGGCCTGTTTCTGCTGTGGAAAAACAGTATTCGCTGGCATATCCCGGCGAGCGTCCTGCTGTCGCTGGCGGTCTGTGCCACCCTGGGCTGGCTGCTTTCCCCCGGCTCCCTCGCCTCGCCGCTGATCCACCTGTTCTCCGGCGCGACCATGCTCGGCGCTTTTTTCATCGCTACCGACCCGGTAACCGCCTCGACCACCAACAAAGGTCGCCTGATTTATGGCGCACTGATTGGTCTGCTGGTGTGGCTGATTCGCAGCTTTGGCGGCTATCCGGACGGCGTCGCTTTCGCCGTGCTGCTGGCCAATATCTGCGTGCCGCTGATTGACTATTACACCCAGCCGCGCGTTTACGGCCATCGCAAGGAGTAGCTGATGCTGGATACTATTCGTAAAAACGGCGTGACGCTGGCGCTGTTCGCCGCGATTACTACCGGTCTCACTGCGGTGGTCAATGAAGTAACCAAACCCACGGTTGAACATCAAACCCTGTTACAGCAGAAGAATCTGTTGGATCAGGTGGTGCCGACCGATCTTTATGATAATCCTATGCAGCAAGAGTGTTACGTTGTCACTGACGCTGCGCTGGGCAACGACAAGCCGCATCACCTGTTTATCGCGCGCAAAGGTGATGCGCCGGTGGCTGCCGCCCTTGAGACCACTGCGCCCGACGGCTATTCTGGTGCGATTCAGATGCTGGTGGGTGCCGATTTCAACGGCAAGGTGCTGGGGGTGCGTGTGGTTGAACATCACGAAACGCCGGGCCTGGGCGATAAGATCGAGCTACGCGTCTCGGGCTGGATCAAGAGCTTTAGCGGCAGAATCGTGCACGGCCCCGATGACAAACATTTTGCGGTTAAAAAGGATGGCGGCGATTTCGATCAGTTTACCGGTGCTACCATTACTCCGCGTGCCGTGGTGAATGCGACCAAACGCACCGCCCTGTTTATGGAAACCCTCCCGGCGAAACTCTCTTCGCTACCTGACTGTGGAGATGCCAATGAGTGAAGCTAAGAATTTATTGATCGGCGGCCTGTGGAAGAATAACTCCGCGCTGGTGCAGCTGCTGGGGCTTTGCCCGCTGCTGGCGGTGACCTCGACCGCCACCAATGCCCTGGGACTCGGCCTGGCGACCACGCTGGTGCTGACGATTACCAACAGCGCCGTTTCCGCCTCGCGTCGCTGGGTGCCGTCAGATATCCGTATTCCGATCTATGTGATGATCATCGCCTCAGTGGTGAGCTGCGTGCAGATGCTGATTAACGCTTATGCTTACGGTTTGTATCAGTCGCTGGGCATCTTTATCCCGCTGATTGTCACTAACTGCATCGTGGTGGGCCGCGCCGAAGCTGTCGCCTCGAAGAGCCCGGTTCATCTGGCGGCGCTGGACGGTTTCGCCATCGGCATGGGCGCCACCTGCGCCATGCTGGTGCTGGGTTCGCTGCGTGAGATTATCGGCAGCGGCACCCTGTTTAACGGTGCCGATCAGCTGCTTGGTCCCTGGGCGAAAGCGTTGCGTATTGAAGTGGTGCACTTCGACTCGCCGATGCTGCTGGCGATGCTGCCGCCCGGCGCCTTTATCGGGCTGGGCATGATGCTGGCCGGGAAATATGTTATCGATCAGCGTTTGAAACAGCGCGCCGCACGCAAAGCCAGCGCGCCGCAGCCAGAACCACAGGGAAACACCGGGAAGGTTATGTGAACAAGGAGAAGCGCATTCAGATCCTGAGTCGGCTGCGGGAAAATAATCCCCATCCCACTACCGAGCTGAATTTTACCTCGCCGTTTGAGCTGCTGATTGCCGTTTTGCTCTCCGCCCAGGCGACCGATGTGAGCGTCAATAAAGCGACGGCCAAACTCTATCCGCTGGCCAATACGCCGCAGGCAATGCTGGATTTAGGGGTGGAAGGCGTCAAAGAGCAGATCAAAACTATCGGGCTATATAACGGCAAGGCGGAGAACGTGATCAAAACCTGCCGCATCCTGGTGGAGCAGCACGGCGGTGAGGTACCTGAGAGTCGCGAGGCGTTGGAAGCGTTGCCGGGCGTAGGACGTAAAACCGCCAACGTGGTGCTGAATACCGCCTTTGGCTGGCCGACAATTGCCGTGGATACCCATATTTTCCGCGTCAGCAACCGTACCCGCTTTGCGCCAGGCAAAAACGTTGAGCAGGTCGAAGAGAAGCTGCTGAAAGTGGTGCCGAAAGAGTTCAAAGTGGACTGCCATCACTGGCTGATTCTGCATGGCCGCTATACCTGCGTGGCGCGTAAACCGCGTTGCGGATCCTGTCTGATTGAAGATCTCTGCGAATACGACGACAAACAGGAATAGCGCACTGACGGGGCAGCAGGTCGCCCCGTCAGTGCGCGGCGCCATCACATCATCTGCGGCTGACGAATCGCGCTGCCATCCTGGAAACGACTCAGGCGATAAGGCGCAAAATCGGTGTAAGGCTGTTCGTTCATCACCATCTGCGTGACCAGCTTGCCAGCGCCAGGACCGATGCCAAAACCGTGACCGCTGAAGCCGGAGGCGATCACAAAGCCCGGCAATTTCTCCACTTTATCGATTACCGGCACCAGATCGGGCGTGGTGTCAATCCATCCCGCCCAGGCGTGATCCACAGCAATGCCACGCAGCTCAGGCAATTCACGTTCGATTTCCGCGATCGCTTCGCGCAGGATTTGCGCATCCGGCGCGGGATCCAGCACACGAATTTTCTCAAACGGCGAAACCCCATCAAACGCCCAGGAGCCTGAGGCTTCCGGCCCGGAAAAGAAAGAGCCGTTCAGACGGAACTTGAGTTTTTTCGCCAGCTTGCTGCGGTACATCGGATAAAATTTGGCGGCATAACGCAAATTTTGCGGCGCTAAATCGAGGCGGCCACGTCCCGGCATGGAAACCGTGTATCCGCCGTCGAGGCGGCGGCGCAAGGCGAGATTGGGCGTGCTTAAGCAGCCTTTTACCACCTCCGGCGCGACTGTGGTTTTAAACGCCGTGCCAAGAATATTGGCGCTGGGTAATTCAACGCCATGCCGTTGGCAGAAACGGGTGCTCCAGGCGCCGCCGCAGCAGATTACCGTACCGGCTTTCACCAGACCGCGCTCGGTCCAGACGCCGGCGACGCGCCCGGCGCTGATTTCCAGACCGCGCACCGCGCATTGCTGCTGGATATTGGCGCCCAGGTTTTGCGCGCCAGTCGCTAGCGCCGGAGCGGCCAGAGAAGGTTCTGCCTTGCCGTCAGTCGGCGACCAGACGCCGCCGATCCAGGGCGAAGTACTGCCACCAATACGCTCGCGTGCCTCTTTGGCTGAGAGCAATTGGCTGTGAAAGCCTACTGCCTGCGCCTGTTTCCCCCACTTTTCCCAGCGTGCCAGATCGGTTTCCTGGGTGGTGCCGTAAAGAATGCCGGTGCGTCGGAATCCTAAGTCGATACCGATTTCACTGCCCAGCTCTTCCCAGCGCTGCAGGCTGTACATCGCCAGCGGCAGCTCAAACAGGTCGCGGTTCTGTTGTCTTACCCATCCCCAGTTCCGGCTCGACTGCTCTCCGCCGATCACCCCTTTCTCAAACAGCGCAACGGAAATCCCCCGCTTTGCCATCTCATAGGTGATTGAGGTTCCCACAATCCCGCCGCCGATAACGATAACGTCCACCGCTTCAGGAAAAACAGGGCTGTTCGCGACAGCATTGATTTTAACGCGCATAGACCAACCTTAATTAAATGAATTCGCCTCGACAGCGGGTGCGGGCCTGGGTTGAAAATCGGAACGCCACCGCCTAAAGGTGATTGTTTGGCTTGATATGCATAATCCATAACACCTGCGCTTCCGCATCGGTGTGGTTAAAAACGTTATGCATCAGATTGCTTTTGAACTGAAAACTGTCGCCGGGGTAAAGCACCGTTTCGTCACCCTCTATTTCCAGCGTCAGTTCGCCGCTGATTAATAAGCCCGCCTTTTCACCGTAACCAATCAGCATTTCATCGGAACGTACGCCGGATGGAATGGCGATCAGCATAAACTGGATATCGTGCTCCCCCTGCGGGGAGAGCATCTCTTTGGCGATCCCCTTTTTCCCCACATGAAAATGCGGACGGTCAGATTGCCGACGCACATAGTGTTCCGCGCCGCGCACGGGTAACGTCTCCGGCTCCAGAAATGCCATCAGCGGTACGTTGAACACGCGCCGCAGCTGCTCAAGCATCCTGACCGTGGGATTCGTAAGATTGCGTTCAATCTGACTGATGGTTCCCGCTGAGACGCCAGCTAAAGCGGCTAACTCGCTGATGGTCATATTGCGCGCTTTGCGCATCTGCTTTAACCGCACGCCAATATCCGCTTCCAGCGAATTTGTCTTGTTATCCTGTTCCGTTTCGTTCATTCAACGTTACCTGCCGGGAGAAAACCTTTGGCCAATAAAATAAAGAATACGCATGCTTTATTAAATTTTTTACTGCT
Organism: Pantoea osteomyelitidis; assembly: GCF_044342975.1. Lineage (NCBI taxonomy): Bacteria > Pseudomonadati > Pseudomonadota > Gammaproteobacteria > Enterobacterales > Erwiniaceae > Pantoea > Pantoea osteomyelitidis. Next base: position 951,832 of record NZ_JBGFSN010000004.1, on the reverse strand, counting down.
GACAGGTTGAACTCCCGGCGTTAATTGATTTTGCTACGGCATATTCCATTTTGTTTTCAGGGAGGCCAGCGTGCCGTCTGCTTTCATCTCGGTGAGCGCCGCATTGATTTTTGCTAACAGGGCGTCATTGCCTTTTTTCACGCCAAAGGCCATGGGGGAAACAGATTCAGGCTGATAGCCGTCAACCACATGCATCCCTTTCATACTGCCTGCTTTTTCCTGAGCTTTGATAATGGGATAGTCATTCATTCCGGCAGCGACGCGGCCAAGCGAAATATCACGCGTCATATCGGCCGGGCTGTCATAGAGTTTTACCTCTTTCGCGATCCCGCTCTCGATCAGCTTCTGCGAATAGTCGGTTCCGGTCATGCTGCCCACGACCTCGCCTTTAAGATCTTTCCAGGAGTGATAGGTTTTTTTATTATCATCCCGGACAATCAGCCCGGCGCCGAATGCCGTCACATCCTGTGAAAAGGCGATGCGTTTTGCACGCTGTTCAGTCGGCGTCATGCCCGCAACGATCATGTCGATTTTTCCTGCCATCACTGACTGGATCAGCGTCGCGAAGGGCACAGCGGTAAAATTTACGTCCAGATGTTGGCGTCTGGCTACCTCATGCGCCACGTCAGGCATAAAACCTTCAATCTTGCCTGTTTTGGTATCAAGGAAAGTGGTAGGCGCGCTTGAGGGGGGCGAACCCGCCGTCAGGACTGCCGCTTGCGCACTCATACCGGATACCATCAATAGCGCCACCGCAAAACCACGACTGACTCGGTTAAGTTTCAAAACAGGTTGCTGCATGAAAAACTCCTTTCGTGGATACGTGAAAAATAAGGAAGGCCGGCTTTTCAATATAATGAATTTCATGGTCTCGCTGTCAACCTTTTAATTAAAAAAATCACTTTCATTTTATTTTTTAGCTAACTCATTGTTAATAAAATAAAATAAAGAAAATCATCCGGTAATAAGCAAAGCCTATGCAATAAACGGATTATCGGATTGACAGCAGCGTAGTCGCGCGTGATATTCATTTAAATGAAGAGGGGCCGTAGCGGTTTCGCAACAGACAAAGGCAGAGGAGAACATTATGGACTGGAGTAGCATCCACACCTATTTACCCTTTTTGCTTCAGGGTGCCGAGATGACCATTTCCATCACCCTGCTGTCATTGGTTATCAGCACCCCGCTGGGATTATTGTGGGCGGCAGCCAAAATGAGTTCCTGGAAAATAATCTCATGGCCGGTCTCGGTGATTATTAATATCACCCGCGGTCTGCCGATGATTGTGGTGCTTTTCTATATCTACTTTGTTTTCCCGGATATCGGCATTACGCTCACTTCATTTCAGGCCAGCGTTATCGGTATCGCTTTCTGTTTCTCCACCTATATTGCCGAGATATTCCGTTCCGGTATTGAGTCCGTGGATCGCGGACAGTTTGAAGCGGCCCGTTCAATAGGCATGAGTTTCGCCAAAGCGATGCGTCGCGTGGTGCTGCCTCAGGCTTTTCACGTTGCGCTGCCGCCCTACAGCAATACGCTGGTAATGATGCTGAAAGATTCCGCACTGGCTTCAACCATTGCCGTGACGGAAATGACTCGTCAGGGACAGCTGATTGCCGCCTCGACTTTCGATAACACCACGGTTTACACCCTGGTCGCCCTACTCTATCTGGTGCTTTGCCTGCCGTTGATGGCGCTCACCAAACGGTTGGAAACCCGCCAGGTAAAAGGAGTCTGAGATGATTGAGATTGTGGACGTTCATAAGCGCTTTGCGCATGTTGAAGTGTTGAAAGGAGTAAGCTTCAGCGTCAAAAAAGGCGAAGTGGTCTGTTTGATTGGGCCGTCGGGATCGGGTAAATCGACGCTGTTACGCTGTATCAACGGTCTTGAAACCTACGAAGAAGGCGAGATTCGCGTGCTGGGCCAGCGTGTCGCCAGCCATGACAAAAGCATTAACGACCTGCGTCGCCAGATTGGCATGGTTTTCCAGCGCTTTAATCTGTTTCCCCATCGCACCGTGCTGGAAAATGTGATGGAGGGGCCAATTTATGTAAATGGCGAGTCGCGCGCGGTAGCGGAAAAACGGGGTAAAGAGCTGCTTGCGCTGGTGGGGCTGGCAGACAAGATTAATGCCTGGCCCACGCAGCTTTCAGGCGGACAACAGCAGCGCGTCGCCATTGCGCGCACCCTGGCGTTACAACCTCAGGCGATACTTTTTGACGAGCCGACCTCTGCCCTCGATCCGGAGCTGGTGGGAGAAGTGCTTAGCGTGATGCGCAAGCTGGCCAGCGAAGGGATGACCATGGTGGTCGTCACGCATGAAATGCAGTTTGCGCGCGAAGTGGCCGACCGCGTTTGCTTTTTACACAGCGGGCGGATTGTGGAAGAAGGCCCGGCTGAAGCTGTGCTGGGCGCGCCCAGGGAAGCACGCACCCAGGATTTTCTGAAACGCGTGTTAGGTACGACTGAGGCGGAGACGCTCTGTCGTCATTGTCGGCAGATCGCCTGAACAGATTGACCCGATAGCCGGAGCGTTAACAGGCCGGCTACCAACCCGCCGCTTTCCGCCTTTAGACTGTGCAGCCTGAAGTCAGGCAACCCTGTGTTCTTCTGTCTTCCCGTTTCAGCTGAAATCCGGTCAGATGGCATTTCCGTTGGAATTTAATCGGGCGAAGCGGCGGCACGCAAACGTTTTCTTTTTTAATCATTAAAATTAATTCATTATTTTGTGACTGAGATCAAGGGTTTGTCTGCCTGACAGCTAAATACCGCGCTTCAGCCTGTTTTTCCGCTTTTTATGCCAGTTTTTCCGCCCTTGTGACGATAGTTTCCTGTTTTTTATTCTTCCGATAATCATTCCTGCTTTAGAAAACGCCTGTGGTAGTTAATGTTAGCTTGTTGCCTCGCGACGCCTGCAAACCCACCGTTTATTCTGATATAATCCCTCTTAATGGAATTTATAACCGTTTACTACTGTGCATTTACCTCTTAAACCCTGCCAGCGTGCGGTATTGCAGCGAGTAAAAAATTCTTGCCCTGCTGCTCTTAATCAGCCAAATTAGGCGCCGTTTTTCCCATCGTATAACAAGGTCGCGCATGGAAATCTGTCATGACGACGACTTAATTCCTGTCACGAAACAGGCATGAAAAAACTGAGGTACAAGTGTCAACTGCAAACAAACACACTGATGAGGCGGTCAGCCTCAATGCGTTCAGACAGCCAAAAGCGTTTTACCTGATCTTCTCCATTGAGCTTTGGGAACGTTTCGGCTACTACGGTCTGCAAGCGATCATGGCGGTCTATCTGGTAAAACAGCTGGGTATGTCTGAATCTGATTCCATAACGCTCTTCTCCTCGTTCAGCGCCATGGTTTATGGCCTGGTGGCGATTGGCGGCTGGCTGGGCGACAAGGTGCTGGGCACCAAACGCGTGATTGTGCTCGGCGTGCTGGTGCTGGCGATCGGCTACGCGCTGGTGGCGTTCTCCGGTCATCACACCAATATCGTCTATTTCGGTATGGCGACCATCGCGGTAGGCAGCGGGCTGTTTAAGGCTAACCCCTCTTCTCTGCTCTCGACCTGCTATGAGAAAGACGATCCGCGTCTCGACGGCGCATTCACCATGTTCTATATGTCGATCAACATCGGCTCGCTCTTCTCAATGATGCTGACGCCCTGGCTGGCGGCGAAATATGGCTGGAGTGTGGCCTTCTCGCTTTCGGTTGTAGGTCTGGTGATTACGCTGCTGAACTTCCTGTTCTGCAAACGTCTGGTGAAGAATTTTGGTTCAAAACCAGACTTCGCGCCGCTACAGGTGAGTAAACTGCTGGCAACCCTGGCGGGCATTGTGGTGCTGGTGGCGCTGGCCGCCTGGCTGCTGCATCATCAATCCATCGCGCGCATTACGCTGGCGGTGATTGCGCTGGGCATCGTGCTGATTTTTGCCAAAGAAGCCTTTTCGCTGCATGGCGCGCCGCGTCGTAAAATGATCGTCGCCTTTCTGATGATGGTGGAAGCGATCGTGTTCTTTGTGCTTTATATGCAGATGCCGACCTCGCTGAACTTCTTTGCCATTCGCAACGTCGAGCACAGCATTCTTGGTATCGCCTTTGAGCCGGAACAGTTCCAGGCGCTGAATCCCTTCTGGATTATGCTCGCCAGCCCGATTCTTGCCGCCGTGTATAACAAACTGGGCGATCGTCTGCCGATGCCGCATAAGTTTGCTATCGGCATGGTGCTCTGCTCCGGCGCTTTCCTGGTGCTGCCGCTGGGGGCGAAATTCGCCAACGAACTGGGTATCGTCTCCGTTAACTGGCTGATCTTAAGCTACGCGCTGCAAAGTATCGGTGAGCTGATGATCTCCGGCCTCGGTCTGGCGATGGTGGCGCAGCTGGTGCCGCAGCGTCTGATGGGCTTTATTATGGGTTCCTGGTTCCTGACTACCGCCGGTGCGGCAGTGATTGCCGGTAAGGTCGCCAACCTGATGGCGGTGCCGGATAATGTTACCGACCCACTGGTGTCGCTGAGCACCTATAGCCAGGTCTTCCAGCAGATCGGCATCGCCACGGCGGTGATCGCGCTGCTGATGCTGGTCACCGCGCCGCTGCTCAACCGCATGACGCAAAATGATCCGCAGCCCGGCTTACGCAAAGCCGATGCGAAAAGCTGATATCACTAAGCCGGGAGATTCCCGGCTTTTTTATGCGCTCTTCCCCCCTTGCCCAATACCAGAAAATGGCTTTCCCGATCCCGGTCACTGGTAAATTCGCGCCAGCGAATTATGCTGCTAAGATCGGTTAGTCACGCGAGGATCCCATCATGAAGCTTTATTGCAAGGCAGGCGCCTGTTCACTCTCTCCCCATATCGTTATGCGCGAATGCGGACTCGATTTCACTCAGGTTAATGTGGATCTGGTCAACAAAAAAACCGAGCAGGGACAGGATTACTGGCAAATCAATCCCAAAGGTCAGGTGCCGACGCTACAGTTTGACGACGGTACGGTGCTGACGGAGGGGGTAGCGATTGTGCAATATCTGGCGGACCAGAAGCCGGATCGCCATCTGCTGGCCCCGGTTGGCAGCCTGACACGCTATCAGACGCTGGCGTGGCTGAGTTATATCGGCACCGAGCTGCATAAATCCTTTACGCCGCTTTTCAGACCCGACACGCCGGAAGCGTACAAGCCGCTGGTGCGTCAGCAGTTAGAAAAGAAATTTCACTATGTGAATAGCGCGCTGCAGGAGAAGCACTGGCTGATGGGGCTGCGCTTCAGCATCGCCGACGCCTATCTCTATGTGATAGTGCGTTGGGCAAAGGCGGTAAAACTCGATTTGAGCGGGCTGGATGCGCTGGAAACCTGGTTTCAGCGAGTAAGCGAGCGGCCCGCCGTGCAGGCGGCACTGAGAGCGGAAGGATTAAGCTGAGCCGTTGAGCGATGCCGGGCCGATATCCGTCGGCCCGACGGGAGTTACAGCTTCTCTGCGGCGAAATGCTGAGTCGGTTTCGCAATCGCGTCCTGCGCCGCAACCAGCTGGAGTTCATATTCGCCCATCGCGTGGGTGGTCAGCATGACCTCGTACACCGCTGCGGTAACATGCTCAAGCGCTTCCTGCAGTCCCTTTCCATGCAGCAGGTTGACTAACAGCAGGCCGCTGGTCAGGTCGCCGACGCCTACCGGCTGACGCACGCCAAAGTCCACCAGCGGACGGCTGATATGCCAGGCTTCATCGGCGGTCACCAGCAGCATTTCAAAACGATCGCTGCGGCGTCCGGCGCGGGCCAGGTGTTTCACCAGCACCACTTTGGGTCCTGTCGCGATCAGCTCGCGCGCGGCGGCGACCGATTCGTCGATATTCGCGACCGTTTTTCCACTGAGCATCTCCAGCTCCAGCAGATTAGGGGCGATGATATCACTGGCCGGCAAGGCGGACTTACAGTGAAACTCCGCCACGCCGGGCGCAACGATACAGCCTTTTTCCGGATGACCCATCACCGGATCGCAGAAATACCAGGCATTGGGGTTGGCCGCTTTGACCTGGCGCACGATCTCCAGAATCTGCTCGCCCTGCTCGGCCGAGCCGAGATAGCCGCTCAGCACCGCGTCGCAGGTTTTTAGCCGATCGATATCGGCAATGCCTTTCACGATCTCCGTCAGATGGGTGGCGGGCATCACCGTGCCGGTCCAGTGACCGTACTGGGTGTGGTTGGAAAACTGAACGGTATTCAATGGCCAGACGTTAGCGCCCATGCGACGCATGGGAAATTCGGCGGCGCTGTTGCCGGCATGGCCATAAACAACATGAGACTGGATTGCGAGAATATTTTTCATAAGTCACCAAATGCCTTGCCATAAAAAAGGGCCGGAATCCGGCCCTGAAGCGATTATTTCCAGTTCACCAGACAGTAATGTTTTTTACCGCGACGCAGCAGCGTGAAGCGGCCAAACAATTTATCCTGGTCGGTGAAGCGGTACTCGGCGTCGGACTGCTTTTCGCCGTTAACCGCGACCGCGTTGGAGCCGATCATGGTGCGCGCCTGTCCACGCGACGGCACCAGTCCGGCATTCACCAGCGCCTGCTGAAGATCGTCATCCGCACTCAGCGTGATGGTTGGCATGCCGTCCTGCGCCAGCTGTTCGAAATCCGCTTCGTTCATCTCGCTCAGCGAGCCGGAGAAAAGGCTCTCGGTGATACGCTTCGCCGCCGCCAGCCCCTCTTCACCATGCACCAGACGCGTGACCTGCTCGGCCAGCACATACTGCGCGCGCGGCGCGGCGCCGCTGTTTTTGTCAGTCTCTTCCAGCGCGTTGATCTCTTCAATGCTCAGGAAGGTGAAGAATTTCAGGAAGCGATAAACATCCGCATCCGCGGTGTTGATCCAGAACTGATAGAACTTATACGGGCTGGTTTTCTTCGCGTCGAGCCAGACCGCGCCGCCTTCGGTTTTACCGAATTTGGTGCCATCAGACTTGGTGATCAACGGAACGGTCAGACCGAATACCTGATTCTGATGCAAACGACGCGTGAGATCGATGCCGGAGGTGATGTTGCCCCATTGATCGGAACCGCCGATCTGTAGCGCCACGCCGTGCAGTTTGTTCAGACAGGCGAAATCGTAGCCCTGCAACAGGTTGTAAGAGAATTCGGTGAACGAGATCCCCTGATCGTCACGGTTCAGGCGTTGCTTTACCGCTTCCTTGTTAATCATCTGGTTAACAGAGAAGTGCTTGCCGATATCACGCAGGAAGGTCAGCACGTTCATGCCGCCGAACCAGTCGTAGTTATTGGCGGCGATGGCGCTGTTGTCGCCACAGTCAAAATCAAGGAAAGGGGCAACCTGCTGGCGGATTTTTTCGACCCACTCGTTCACGGTGTCCGTGGTGTTAAGTTTGCGTTCTGCTGCTTTAAAGCTGGGATCGCCAATCAGACCGGTGGCACCACCCACCAGCGCAACCGGCTTATGTCCTGCGTCCTGAAAGCGTTTCAGGCAGAGCAGCGGCACCAGATGGCCCAAATGCAAGCTGTCAGCAGTCGGATCAAAGCCGCAATAGAGCGCGATTGGCCCTTGCGCCAGTCGCTCTGCTAACGCTTCCTCGTCCGTTACCTGGGCGATAAGGCCCCGTTCTTGCAATTGTTGTATCAGGTTACTGCTGGTCATCACTGACTCCAAATTGATCAGACTGCACCTATGCTGGTACACAGCTTTCCGCTGAGATGCGGAAGTAAAAAAAGAAGGCACATAGCATAAAGCGCCGACGCTTTCTGTGCCAGCGCTGAAAAGCACTAAACTTCAGGATCAGGGAGCGAGACGGTCGATTTTCCAGCCTTCAGCATCTCGCTGATAGATAAAACGATCGTGCAGACGATGCGCGCCGCCCTGCCAGAACTCCATGGTGTGGAATTTAACGCGGTATCCACCCCAGAAGCTGGGCAACGGGATATCGCCCTGCTGGAACTTCTGCTTGAGTTCTAGGAACTTACCTTCCAGCACGCCGCGCGCGGAGATACGGCTTGACTGTTTCGACACCCAGGCGCCGATCTGGCTTTCACGCGGACGGCTCTGGAAATATTTCAGCACCTCCAGCGGCGTGAGCTTTTCCACCTCTCCCAGCACCATCACCTGACGCTCAAGAAAATGCCACGGGAAGTGCAGCGAAATGCGCGGATTTTGCGCCAGATGTAGCGCCTTGCGGCTGCCGAGATTGGTGTAAAACAGCATGCCGTCGTCGTCATAATGCTTGAGCAGGACGATGCGCTGATACGGCTGGCCCTGTTGATCAACGGTCGCTACCGTCATCGCCGTGGGGTCAGGCATCTGCGCTTCACAAGCCTGGCTTAACCAAAGCCCGAACAGCTCAAGGGGATCCGCGGGCAGATCCTTACGGCGCAGCCCGCCACGCGTATATTCACGCCGCAGATGGGCAATATGATGCAGATTGTCGCTTTCGCTCATGATTTCAGCTCTTCATTTTCGCCGGATAAGCCTGGGCTCTCCGTGATTTCAACGTTTCAGCCGCCGCTTTGCAGCTGGCAATCGTTGACCACAATTTTATTGTTACGCTCGATAAAGGCGCCGTTGCCTTTAGACCAGAAAACATAGTTGCCGTCGCTGTAGCGCGTGCCGGAAGCGGACAGAGTTTGCTTCAGCGTTAACGGCACGCCATCCATAATAAAGCTGACCTGCTGCTGCGCGTTATCCTGGGTTACGGTGAGCGGCAGCGTGCCGCAGGTGTAACGCAGGGTTTTCGGCTGCTCGGCCTGTTTATTCATCATGCCGCAGCCTGAAAGCAGCAGCACAGCCACAATGGATACGCTTCTCATCATAACCGGTTCTCCTTAGCGATCGTAGTGAGCATTATATGAAGGAATATATCTGAAGTAAGGGAGCGTCGCGGTTATTCAGATCATTGATCGCAAAACGAAACATTTGGACAATCAAAGCGTACGCTCAGACAACGCTTTTCGGTTTTTCCGTTCTGAAACCTAATCCAATCAGGCGGCCAAACACAAAGCGCAACACGGGAAAGCGGCGAATAATCGTGGGCATGTTGCTTTTGCGTGTTGATTTGCCCTTGTTGCTGCTCATTTTGATCTGCAAAAACTGCGTCGCCACGGTAGGAAACTGGCGTCGTTTCTGCACTTTTTCCAGATCGCTCAGCTGCACATCGCCTTTTAACAGCGGTGTCGTCAGATAATTGGCAGTGGCGACCGCATCCTGAATCGCCAGATTCACGCCGACCCCGCCAATGGGCGACATCGCGTGCGCGGCGTCGCCGATGCAAAGCACACCGGGTTTCATCCACTTATCCAGCCGATCGATACGGATAGAGAGCAGCTTAAGCTGGTCCCATGCGCTGATTTCCGCCATACGTCTTTCATCGAATGGGGCAACGGCCGCGACATGTTGCTTGAGAGCCGCCAGCCCCGCCGCTTGTAGTGCGTCAAACTGACCCTTCTGGATAGTAAAACCGCATTGCCAGTAATCGCCGCGGTCGATAATGATAAAATTTTGCCGGGGGCCTTTATGCCCCATTCCCCATTTGGGATCGTTCTGTTGTTTGCTTAACCTGAACCAGATAACGTCTTTTGACGAGCCGAATTCCCGGCTGGTCAGCCCCGCTTTTTCCCTGACGGCGGAATGACGACCGTCTGCGCCGATAACCAGTTGAGAACGGATTCTGATAACACGCTTCTCTCTTACCGCTGTGATGCCTTTGATAACGCCATTTTCACAGATGAAGTCATCAAAGACGGTGGATTTCAGCAGCGTAAAACAGGGAAACTGACTGCTTTTATCAGCCAGAAAATTCAGAAAATCCCACTGCGGCATAAAGGCGATAAAGCGACACTGCACCGGCAGGCGCGAGAAATCCGCCATGGTCACTTCCTGCCCCGCCACCTCCGCCTGAAGCTTTTCTGCGCGCTGGTGCGGCAGCTGCAGCAGCGCCTCAAGCAAGCCAAGATGATGCATGATTTCCAGGGTGGAAGGATGAATGGTGTCGCCCCGAAAATCGCGCAGAAAATCAGCATGCTTTTCAGTCACTACCACGCGCAGGCCCGCGCGGGCAAGAAGATATCCCAGCATCAGCCCTGCCGGACCACCCCCGACAATACAGCAGTCCGCAGTAATAAATTCTGTAGAATCAGCTTCCACAACAGCTCCTTCAGGCAAACAGCTCATGATAATAATTATCATTTATGTATAGCGCTGATAGATTTTGCTTACCACTGGTTCAGTGAAAAATTCTGCGAGGAATGCGGTTTTTAATTGGAGAGCGTTGGATTCAGGTATGGCTGTTTAGCCCGGCGTAATGAAAAAATAAGAAGAGAGCCGTTCAGTTAGCTTAAACAGCCTTCTGACAATGCTGTAGCGTATCAAAAAGCGGGATGCAGAAAATTTTTTTACAAATAACACTTATTACTATAATGAGACGCTTCTGGCCAGGCCAGAAGCCCCCTGGTTAATTACATAATCAGTAAACTCATTGTTCAAATTGTAAGTTATCTTTTCGTGGTAGCCTTTGCGTCATTATTAAGCTTTCGCTTCAAACGGGCCTGACTTGCCGGAATTAAGAAAAGAGTTCTCATTGGCAATAGACTGAGAAACCTTAATGATTTCATTGAACTCTTTCAGAAGCAATTCAGCCTCAGGCTTGTAAGTCTCTTCCGGGTCGGTCACGATTGAATTAATCGCTTTATTCACGCTACTAATAAGCTCGGCAAGCCCCCCATTTTGCCCAATAGTTAATACTAATGCGCTCATTATCAGGGATTGCGCCTCTACACGAGCAGCCAGAAGTTTAGCTTCGGCATCCATCATGGAAATTTTGGCGAGCATGCTCAGGATAACGTTGTTCATAAAACCTCCTGGTAATAAACAGAACAAAAAAGCAATCCAAAGTTCGAACAAGATAAGCTTAGCCTAAAGCGATAATGTTTTACCAAGTGGTCATACCAGATAGTGTTATTCTGAATTTTATGTGTTTAATTTTTTATGGCTCTTTTCATAAAGGTGAAATAGAAAAAGTGACCAGAAGCCTGGTGTTCTTTGGTTAATAAAAGTGTTCAGCGCTCGAAAAAAGGATTCGCTGGAAAAATGGCGCCCAGCACGCTTTCGCCGCTGGCGCCCGTGACGGCGGGCAAATTGCCCGGCAGGCCGGAGAGCGTGCGAAACGCCAGCCAGGCAAACGCCAGCGCTTCCATGTCATCTCCGCTGATGCCCGCCGCGTCGGTAGTGCCCACTTCGGTGCCGGGAAGATGAGCGGCAAGACGCGCCATCAGCAGCGGATTTCGGCTACCACCGCCGCAAACCAGCAGACGATCGCAGCCATCGTGCAGCATCACCTGTTGCGCAATGCTGATGGCACTCAGCTCCGTCAGCGTTGTCTGAACATCCTGCGGTGCCAGGCCGGGGAAATGGCGTAGTTGCCGCTCAACCCAGCCGAGATTAAAGTATTCGCGCCCGGTGCTTTTCGGCGGCAGCAGAGCAAACCAGGGATCGCTTAACATTTGTTGCAGCAGCGGCGCAATAATCTGTCCGCTGCGCGCCCAGCTGGCGTCTTTGTCATAAGGAAGCCCTTTATGACGCCATATCCAGGCGTCGATCAGCATATTGCCTGGCCCGGTATCGAAGCCGCGCACAGGCTGGCCAGGCAGCAGCAGCGATAAATTGGCGATGCCGCCAATATTCAGCACCATACGCCGCTCAAAAGCATCCATTAACAGCGCCTGATGGAAGGCAGGCACCAGCGGAGCGCCCTGTCCGCCCAGCGCCATATCGCGCCGACGGAAATCACCTACCACGGTGACGCCAGTTGCCGCCACAATCTGGTTGTTATCGCCGATCTGCAAGGTATTAGGCGCGTCGCCGACTGGCTCATGCCAGACGGTCTGACCATGACAGCCGATGGCGACGATATCCTCGGCATCAAGCGCCTGCTGCTGCATCAGGGTCGTCACCGCCTCGGCAAAAAGTTTGCCAAGACGCGTATCAAGCTGTCCCAGCGTTGAGAGCGTCAGCGGCTGCCCCTGGCAAACAGCCAGTATTTCCTGGCGCAGCGCCAGCGGCATGGGATGACAATAGCTCGCCTGCTGCGCCACCATTTGCTCATCAATTACGGCGAGCACCACATCCACGCCATCCAGGCTGGTGCCCGACATTACGCCGATATAACGTCCTGATTTCATTGCGTTACCTTACTTCCCAACGGAAGAGAGAATCATATTTATAAGCCTGGCAAATAACACAGGCTAATTCTATGATTAAATTCCGTTTTTTTGTTACTCACGCCGCGTTTTTCCGCAGGGAAAACATTTTCAGCATAGTTGAATTATTGTTGAAGCCCGATAGTCTATGCTTCGGCATAGCCGTGTTTTATTCGGGCAGAGCGTAAACTGCCAGATTTGTGTCTTATACTCATCAGAGAATATGGCGAAAACCGGCGCATTTTTGGATAAAGGAGCTTCTGATGATCAAGCGTTTAGCAGCCGTAGCACTCACAGGCGTAATGCTGGCAGGCTGTACTAACAGCGACACGCTTTCCGGGGATGTATACAGTGCCAACGAAGCCAAACAGGTGCAGAGCGTTTCTTACGGTACACTGGTTTCTGTTCGCCCGGTGAAAATCCAGGGCGGCGATGAAAACAACGTGATTGGCGCTATTGGCGGCGCCGTGTTAGGCGGCTTCCTGGGTAATACCATCGGCGGCGGTTCGGGACGCAGTCTGGCGACGGCTGGCGGCGCGGTACTGGGCGGCGTTGCGGGTCAGGGCGTACAGGGCGCGGTCAATAAAACAGATGGTGTTGAGCTGGAGATCCGTAAGGATGACGGCAATACCATTATGGTCGTGCAGAAACAGGCCGCCAGTCGCTATTCTGTCGGCCAACGCGTGGTACTGGCGTCAAACGGCAGTCAGGTCACCGTTTCTCCTCGCTAACAACAAATAAAAAACCGACGCCTGTGCGTCGGTTTTTTTTATTTCTCTTTGTGCTGAAGTTCGAGAATGTTTTTCTCGAGCCGGGCAATAAGATTAACCATCTGGTTTATCTCTTCGCGACTGATGCCCGCCAGAATGTCATCACGCGTGGCATCGATGACATTTTCCACTTCTTCTATAATGGGTTCTGCCTGCCTGGTGAGTTTGATGCGTTTAGCCCGGCGATCGTTTGTACAGGTTGAACGCGTAATCAACCCTTTTTCTTCCAGCTGATCCAACGTACGCACCAGCGACGGCTGTTCAATGCCGATCGCTTTGGCCAGCTGAATTTGCGACTGCTCCGGCGGCAGTTGGTGAATATTGTGTAAGGTAACCCAGTGCGTCTGAGTCAGTTCAAGCGGCTTAAGCCGTTGATCAATCAACGCGCGCCAGATGCGCACCAGGCGAGCCAAATCCGTTCCAATAGGCGTGTCCATTTTATCTCCTTATAATTAGCTTGCTAGCTATCGACCCTGATTTTACACTATTTTGCGAGTTTACAGGACAAAATACAAATAGCAGGCGCAACAACTGATGTTAATCCCCGCATTTTTAAGCCAAAACCGCTAAATCAGGCTGAACAGCGCATCGTCAGTTGCAAAAGTTACACGGTAACGTCTGGCCCTGCTAAAATCGATCGCGCCGTGAGTATGCCCGCCCCTTTAGTGACAATATTGCGCCTGCTGGCGTTCAAAATCGCTTTGCAGCTGCTGCAGCGTTTTGTGATCTTCAAAACGGGTTTTATCGTGACTCGACGTCGGTTCGATCACCAACGCATTCTCTTCCGGCGAAAAGATAAAGCGGCGGGAAATATCTTCCCCGGTAAAGCTTTTCCCCACAATGGCGCCGCAAACCATCGTCATGGAGTGGCGATAGATCTGGGTGTTGGTAAAGTTGGTTTCGGTGGCGCTACGCAATACATGCTGGCATCCTTTCTGTTCCAGCCGATGCACGGTTTTGTCGCTCAGCCATTCGCGTCCTTTGGCTATTTTTTCACAGGCGTTGCGCATCGGATTGGTATCAATGGTGCGCTGTAGCTGTCTGCCGGTTTCGGTTATTAACTGCGTATCGTTTGGCCTGTCGCAACCCACCAGCAGCAGACACAGCATCAATGCGCCCGTTTTTCTCATTGTCCTCTTCCCTTGTCCCGCTTAACGTCACTCTTTTTGCCTGTTATCAATATCATAGGCCTGAACGGTAAAGGATGATATAGCCAGCAGGTAAACGGAAATAATATCGGGTTAAAGCAGAAGCAAAGACAGGAGGCAATGGATTTGCCTCCCGGAGAGGTTAAATTACGCCACAGGCGAAGCGTGCGCTGCCGCCGCCCAGCGGTTTCGGATGATCGTCATGGTTATCGCCGCCCACGTGTACCATCAGCGCTTTGCCTTTTATCTCCTGCACATTTTTCAGACGCGGCGCCAGCACCGGATAGGTGGCATTGCCCTCACGGGTCACGTAAATCGCCGGCAGATCGCCGAGATGGCCGTTACCATAAGGACCAGCATGTTTTCCGCTGTTGGCCGGATCAAAATGCCCGCCCGCCGCGCCCGCCGCCACGGTTTTGCCCTCGGAGGTTCCCGGCTCGCAGCTGCCTTTAGCATGCACATGAAAACCGTGGATGCCTGACGGCAAGCCGTGCAGTTGCGGAGTAAATTCAAGCCCGTAAGGCGTTTCTTCCATCTTTACCGTACCGATATCAGCACCTGTGCCTTCCGGAGTCACCTTGTGGAGCGTAACCTCGGTGGAGGCAGCCTGCGCCCCCAGACAAAAAAACAGGCTTGCAGCAACAATAACCGAAGCTTTCATGGCGTCTCCTTTCAGATTCTGGATTTCCTTTTAAGCCTGGATCGCTTTGCTGCGCTGCGCCTGGTTTTGACGTAGTTTTACGCTTCAGGGGACATCAAATCCCAGCGCCGCCTTGCGAATACGGAACCACTGCTGGCGATCCAGACTAAGCGACGTCGCAGCGACCGCCTCTTTGATGCGCTCCGTTTTACCCGAACCGATAATCGGCAGCGGTTTCGATGGTAGCTTCATCACCCAGGCATAGACCACCTGTTCCAGCGTTGCGGCGCCGATTTCTTCTCTGACCTGCTCCAGCTCGTCACGCAGCGGCTGATAGTGCGGATCGCTGAACAGACGCCCGCCGCCGAGACACGACCAGGCCATGGGACGAATACGCAGCTGCTGGCATTGATCCAGCGTGCCATCCAGCAGCAGACTCTGCTGGATCGGCGAAATCTCCAGCTGATTGGTGACCAGGGTAAAAGGCAGGCGTGACTGTAACAGAGCATATTGCGCCGGGGTGAAGTTGGATACGCCAAAGTGCAGCACTTTTCCGCTCTGATGCAGGGCGATAAAAGCTTCCGCCACCTGGTCGGCGTCCATCAACGGATCGGGACGATGGATTAACAGCAGATCAAGATAATCAGTATTGAAGTGGCGCAGCGAATTGTCAGCGCTGGCGAGAATATGCGAGCGACTTGTGATGTAGTGGCCGATCTGGTGCTCCGGCTTTGCGCGCGTGGCGATACCGCATTTAGTCACAATTTGCAGTTTGTCACGCAGTCCTGGCGACAGACGCAGCGCCTCGCCAAACGCCGCCTCACAGCGGTAGTCGCCATAAATATCAGCATGATCAACCGTGGTAACGCCAAGCTCCAGGTGATGTTCGATAAACGCCACCAGTTGCGTGGGCGTCATCGCCCATTCCATCAGACGCCAGTAACCCATAACAAATTCAGAAAATGCCGGACCCTGCGGGGCAATGGGAAGCCGTTGTACCATAAGTCAATCTCCCGGTTTAGATGTTAAGACGATGTAAGTTGACAGGGAGTATAACGGAAAGCGATCGGTGCGGATCCTGATTAAAACAGCGAAGGCTGATCGGGCATATTATCCTCTTCCTGTTTCGCATGACGCTGCAGCCGCAACCAGCGCTGCCGACATAGCCTCAGCACCTCACGCTTTTGCGCATCGCTGTAGCGCATCCAGTCAAAACGCTCTTCCCGGCTACGCAGACAGCCACGACAGTAGCCGCGGGCGTCTGACTCACAGATGCCTCTGCACGGGCTGGGTACGGGAAAAAACTCAAGTTGCTCGGCCACCTGTACTCCCGGTTAATAAAATGATCACTTCATTGAAACCAGCTTATCGTTTCTGTGCAAGGTTTATACAAAGAGAAACTCTGAATCGTGCCGGGGCTCGCGCCTTTTTGCTTCTCAGTGCGATACCCGCATTCTTTCTTTAGCCGGGGTCCTGTTGCGTTATCTCTTTGATACAGGCTGTTGAGCATGGGTTAAGGTTTCCCAAAGCTTTTCGTTCTAAGCTGATTATACTTCCTCTTTTCTCAGAACTGTTATGCGACTTCCGATTAAGTTACAGTGTCACGAATGGCTGTTTAATGTTGTCGCGGCGCTTTTTTTTGCCCTGGTGCTGAATGCACAGTTTTTACTGCATGCCTGGCAGCGCATTACTTTCACTACCCTGCATGATTATGTTTTTGCCGCCTCACTGCCTCTGGTATTGGCTGCCGCGTTTTGCCTGATATTCAATCTCGTCGCCCTGCCCGGTATCCGTAAACCGTTACTGCTCTTGCTAATCCTGACCAGCGCCGCCGCCAACTACTTTATGTACAGCTTCGGCACTGTTATCGACACCAACATGATTCAGAACGTTTTTGAAACGAATCTGCAGGAATCTGTTGCGCTGTTGAGTTTGCGCTATCTGCTCTGGATGCTGCTGCTGGGCCTGATTCCGGCGGCGATCTTTTTCTCGGTACGCATCATTCCGGGCCGCTCGTGGTGGTGGCGTCTCTCTGTTCGCCTGATCGCCGCCTTTGCTGCTCTGCTGGTGATTTTCCTGGTGGCGGCGCTGTTTTATAAAGATTACGCCTCGCTGATACGCAACAACAAAGGATTGGTGAAGATGATTACGCCAGCCAATATCGTCAGCGGCAGCGGACACTATATTGATGAGCGCTGGTTTCAGGGCAGTCAGGCTTTGGTGAAGATCGGCCAGGATGCCCGGAAAGGGCCGCTGATTATGTCTGAGAAGAAAAAGACGCTGGTAATCCTGGTGGTGGGTGAAACCGCACGGGCAGAAAACTTTTCGCTGGGCGGCTACGCCAGGGAAACCACGCCCCAGTTGAAAAAGCAGCAGGTTATCTATTATCCGCAGGCCAGTTCGTGCGGCACCGAAACCGCGATTTCCGTGCCCTGTATGTTCTCCGGCATGACGCGCACGCATTATGACGCCAACCTGGCGCATCATCAGGAAGGATTACTGGATGTGCTGGCGCACGCTGGCGTCAGCGTCCTCTGGCGCGAGAACGATGGCGGCTGCAAAGGGGTCTGCGATCGCGTCCCTCATAGCGATATGACGCAGTGGCAACTTAACCAGTATTGCCACGACGGCTACTGCCTGGACGATGTGCTGCTGCATCGGCTAAACGAGGTAATTAAGGGGATGAACAGTGACGGCCTTATCGTTCTGCATCAGATGGGCAGCCACGGTCCGGCTTACTATCGGCGTTATCCCCCCGCCTTTAAACGCTTTACGCCGACCTGTGACAGCAATCAGATTCAGGATTGCGATCATCAGGCGCTGATGAATACCTATGATAATTCCCTGCTTTATACCGATGAGATGCTGAGCCAAACCATCGATCTACTGAAAACCTGGCGCAACAAAGATAATGTGGCGCTGTTCTACCTTTCCGACCACGGCGAATCGCTGGGAGAAAGCGGCATGTATCTGCACGGTACGCCTTATCTGTTCGCCCCCTCACAGCAGACCCACATTCCGCTGCTGCTATGGATGTCGGACGATTACGCGCAAACGTTCCATATCGATCAACACTGTTTACGCCAGCAGGCTGCCGCCAGCCCGGTGTCGCAGGATAATCTTTTTCACACGCTGCTCGGCATGTTCAATGTCCAGACGCAGCTTTATCAGCCCGCGCTCGACCTTATCCATTCGTGCCAGAACAGCGGCACGACCTTGCAATAGACTACCTGGTCTATTAGGCTGACCTGTTACAGCGAACCGCTGCTCTCAGAGCAGCATCAAAAAAAAGCGCGGTTCGCAGACGACCGGTCTATTACAAAGGAGTCATCATGGCGAGCACCGAGCTCTTCCGTCCGCTAAAAGTGGGCGCAATCACTGTACCCAATCGTATTTTTATGGCTCCGCTGACGCGCCTGCGCAGCATCGAGCCGGGTGATATCCCGACGCCGCTGATGGGCGAATATTATCGCCAGCGCGCCACTGCCGGCCTGATTATCACTGAAGCCACGCAGATCTCTTTCCAGGCGAAAGGCTATGCGGGCGCCCCTGGGCTGCACACCTCTGAGCAAATCGCCGCCTGGAAAGCGATCAACCAAGAGATTCATCAGGCTGGCGGTCACAGCGCCGTGCAGTTATGGCACACCGGCCGTATTTCACACAGTTCGCTGCAGCCGGAAGGCCTGGCGCCGGTTGCTCCTACCGCACTTTCTGCCGGTACGCGCACTTCGCTGCGTGATGAGCAAGGCAACACTTACCGTGAAGATACCTCCGATCCGCGCGCGCTGAGCGTGGCGGAAATTCATCAGATCGTGGCGGATTTTGGTCAGGCTGCGGTAAACGCCCGCGAAGCGGATTTCGATCTGCTGGAGCTGCATTCGGCGCACGGCTATCTGATGCATCAGTTTCTGTCGCCTGATGCCAATAAGCGTGATGATGAATATGGCGGCAGCATTGAAAAACGTGGCCGCTTCGCGCTGGAAGTGGTGGATGCGGCGATTGCCGGCTGGTCAGCGGATCGCATCGGCATCCGTATCTCCCCTGTCGGCACTTTCCAGAATGTCGGCAATGGTCCTGACGAAGAGGAAGCGGCGCTCTGGTACATTGGCGAGCTGGCAAAACGCCAGCTGGCTTACCTGCATCTCTCCGAGCCGGACTGGGCTGGCGGCCAACCCTACAGCGAGGCGTTCCGTGAGAAAGTGCGCGATCGTTTCCCCGGCGTCATTGTCGGCGCTGGCGCCTACAGCGTCGAAAAAGCGGATGACCTGATCGCCCGTGGTCTGATCGATGCGGTGGCTTTTGGCCGTAATTTTATCGCCAATCCCGATCTGGTTGAACGTCTGCGTCAGGACGCGCCGCTGAACGAGCAGCGCCCGGAAAGCTTTTACGGCGGTGGTGCGGAAGGCTATACCGACTACCCCACGCTGTAAGTTTCTCTGCCGTAACGCCCTGTTACGGCAGTGATTATTCTTTGCGGTTATTCATCGCTATAATTAGCATTTGTGTCATCCCTGATGACGTTTTAATAAAAAGAGGATGTTATGCGTTTACTTCACACCATGCTGCGCGTCGGCGACCTGCAACGTTCGATCGATTTTTATACCCGGATTCTTGGCATGCGCCTGCTGCGTCAGAGCGAAAACAGCGAATATAAATATACGCTCGCCTTTGTGGGTTATACCGAAGAGAGCGAAGGCGCAGTTATTGAACTGACCTATAACTGGGGCGTGGAAAGTTACGATATGGGCAACGCCTATGGTCACGTTGCGCTGGGCGTGGATGATGTCGCGGCCACCTGCGATCGCATCCGTAACGCAGGCGGTAAAGTGACGCGTGAAGCGGGCCCGGTAAAAGGCGGCTCCACTATCATTGCGTTTGTTGAAGATCCGGATGGTTACAAAATCGAGCTGATCGAGAACAAACACGCCGGTCACGGCCTGGGCAACTAAGCCACTGCTTCAGCCTGCCCCGATGCGGCAGGCTGAAACGCCCTTCTCTGCTTCTCTGCTGCACCGCCTGCTAAATTTTGCCATAATGCGCGCTGCCTTATTTCACCAATGAGATCCTGATGTCTGAATCGAATCAACAGAACGCCCTCCATCAACGCTTCCGTGGTTTTTATCCCGTGGTTATCGACGTGGAAACCGCCGGCTTCAACGCACAGACCGACGCGCTGCTGGAAGTGGCGGCCGTTACGCTGAAAATGGATGGGGATGGCTGGCTGCATCACGACCAGACGCTGCATTTTCACGTCGAACCCTTTGAAGGCGCCAATTTAAATCCTGAAGCGCTGGCGTTTAACGGAATCGATCCAGGCAATCCGCTGCGCGGCGCGGTCAGTGAATATGACGCGCTGCACGCGATTTTTAAGCTGGTGCGTAAAGGAATGAAGGATAGCGGCTGCAATCGCGCCATTATGGTGGCGCACAATGCGACCTTCGATCACAACTTTATGATGGCCGCTGCCGAGCGTACCGGTCTGAAACGTAATCCGTTTCATCCCTTCGCTACTTTTGATACCGCCGCGCTGAGCGGGCTGGTGCTGGGTCAGACGGTGCTGGCGAAAGCGTGCAAGGCGGCAGGAATGGCATTTGACAGCACTCAGGCGCACTCAGCGCTCTATGACACCGAGCAGACCGCCACGCTGTTTTGTGAACTGGTGAACCGCTGGAAACGTTTGGGCGGCTGGCCGCTGCCCTTTATGGAAGAAGCGTCAACTGACGAAAACGCGCAGTAACGCGACGCAAAAAAGAAAGGCCGACATGATGTCGGCCCTGATTTTATTCCGCTTCTTTATGTTTCTCAGCGGTTTCTTTGATAATCTGCTGCAGCTCACCGCGCTGAAACATCTCAACGATGATGTCGCAGCCGCCAACCAGTTCGCCGTCAACCCACAGCTGCGGGAAGGTTGGCCAGTTAGCATATTTCGGCAGCTCGGCGCGAATATCGGGATTCTGCAAAATATCCACGTAAGCGAAGCGTTCCCCACAGGCAGAAAGAGCCTGTACCGCCTGCGCAGAGAAACCGCAGCTTGGCAGTTTCGGTGAACCTTTCATGTAAAGCAGAACCGGGTTTTCTGCGATCTGGCGCTGGATTTTTTCAACAGTACTCATAATTGCCTTCCTTAATTCCTCACTTCGTGTTTGTTTATTGTAGCGACTTCACCCTTACACTGAAAACGACATTTTGCTCAGGGTGAAGACAAACAGCCATCTTTGTTAAGCGGATTTGCGGAAAATAATTTTTTGCTGGCGGAGCGCGGCCTCGTTCGATTAATAATTAGCAATAGTTTTGTTGAGTTAACCGTCTGAAATTGTTTATTTTCACTGCAATGTGCAGACGCTAACAGATTAATCGAAAAAGACCTTACCTTTTGCAAAAAATCTGGATTAGAATTGTTTCGGCTCTGATCGCGGATCAGATTATTCCAACTTTTTTCGCGCCAGATTTTCCTGTGGTGCACTGAACCTGTAACCGGACTATGCGTTTACTGATTACGCTTTTTGTACTGGCTATTGCGCAGCTGTTCTTTAATGTGGCCTCGGCTTCGCCGCAGGTACCTGTTAATGCCAGTTTGCACAAGGCGGAAAAAAAGAGTGCGCGCGACGATGAGCGGCGCAAACGTCGTCCCGTTAAAACCACGGCGAAAAAGTCTCGCCTCTCGCCCGTTGTGAAGTCGACACTAAAAAAGCCGAAAAAAACTCAAACCGCCACGCTGCACGCGGCAAACAAAAAAAGCGTGCCGACATCCCGTAAACGCTATGGCCACCAGCGTCAGGGCCAGGACCAGGTTATCACGGGCGATCTCACCACCATCAAAATGAGCAAAACCCACCGTCTGCGCTATCAAAAAGCGCGTGAAACGGCGATGAATAAGCTGATGGGCCAGTTGGGCAAACCTTATCAATGGGGCGGCACCTCACCCCATACCGGTTTCGACTGTAGCGGTCTGGTGTGGTACGCCTATAAGGATGTGGTAAAATTCAAGATCCCGCGCACCGCCAATGAAATGTATCATCTGCGCGATGCCGCGCCGGTAAAACGCGAGGCGCTGGAGAAAGGCGATCTGGTGTTTTTCCGTATAAACAATCGCGGCGCAGCCGACCATGTCGGCGTCTATCTCGGGAATGGCAAATTCATTCAGTCGCCGCGCACCGGTAAAGATATTCAAATCAGCGCGCTGGGCGAAGATTACTGGCAGCGACACTATGTCGGCGCCCGTCGGGTGATGACCCCCAAAACGATTCGCTGAAAAAGCCGGGCTTGCCCGGCTTTTTTACGCTCAGTGCATGATGGCGGTGAAGCTGAAAGCCACGATCATCAGCAATGCCGCCACGGTGGTGGTCAGCGCCAGTCTTAAATCAGTGTTCATTTGCTCTCCTTTACGCTTATAAAGTGTGTGGTTATTGTCATTTTCTCATAGCGCCCGGTAAAAATCTCGTTTTATCGATTCAGCCTTGCTAGAATTCGCCCTTTCGTTGCGCAACAGCAGCAACGCTATGCCGTCCGCTCTATTTAAAATGGCGTTTTTATCTGCCGGAACGTCACTTCACAGACGACAAACCAGACAAAAAAGGCGTGAAATACCTTTAGCGGACGCAAACGTTTAACATTATACTTATCAGTAGGTTGCGATAAGCCGGGAGTATCGTTTTCATGGCAACAATCAAGGATGTGGCAAAACGCGCGGGTGTTTCTACCACCACCGTTTCTCACGTCATCAATAAAACGCGTTTCGTTGCTGAAGAGACGCGCAACGCCGTTTGGACCGCGATTAAAGAGCTGCACTATTCGCCCAGCGCCGTGGCGCGTAGTTTGAAAGTGAACCACACCAAAACGCTGGGTCTGTTGGCTACCTCCAGTGAAGCGCCTTACTTTGCGGAAATTATCGAGGCGGTGGAGAATCACTGCTTCGATCGCGGCTATACCCTGATTCTGGGCAACGCCCACAACGACCTGCATAAGCAGCGCGCCTATCTGTCGATGATGGCGCAAAAGCGCGTCGACGGGCTGCTGGTAATGTGCTCAGAATATCCCGACGACCTGCTGAAAATGCTGGAAGAGAACCGCAACATTCCCATGGTGGTAATGGACTGGGGTGAATCGCGCGGTGACTTCACCGATACCGTGCTGGATAACGCTTTTCAGGGCGGCTACCTTGCCGGTCGTTATCTGATTGAGCGCGGTCACCGCGATATCGGCGCCATTCCCGGCCAGATGGAGCGCAACACCGGCGGTGGACGCCATGCCGGGTTCGTGAAGGCATTAAATGAAGCGGGTATTCAGCTGCGCCCTGAATGGACGGTACAGGGCGACTTCGAGCCGGAATCAGGCTATCAGGCGATGCAGCAAATTCTGAGCCAGAAACAGCGTCCGACCGCCATATTCTGCGGCGGCGACATTATGGCGATGGGGGCGATTTGCGCCGCCGATGAGCTGGGGCTGCGCGTACCGCAGGATATTTCGGTCATCGGCTACGACAACGTGCGCAACGCGCGTTACTTTACGCCCGCGCTGACCACTGTGCACCAGCCAAAAGCCCAGCTGGGTGAGAAGGCGCTGGAGATGCTGTTGGATCGCATTACCAGCAAGCGTGAAGAGCCTCAGACGATTGAAGTCAATCCGACCCTGATCGAACGCCGTTCGGTAGCGGATGGCCCCTTCCGGGATTACCGTCGCTAAGCGCCGCCTCAAATCTCGCTTAGCCACTCCTGATTCAATGTTTGCGCATCGCCCAGGTAGCTTAACAGCCAGCTGAGCGCGGGTGATGCGCGCTGTTCTGACCAGCTGACGCAGCAGGGACTCTCCGGAAAAGGCACGGGCAATGTCAGCTCGGTGATTTCTCCTGACCTGAGCAGCGGCCGTGCCAGATGCCCCGGCACCATCGCCACGCACAGACCGTCCAGCAAGCACGCCAGTCCGGTTTGCCAGTCCGGCACCACCAGCCGCCGCTGATTGTCCAGCGTCCAGGTATTGCGGCGCGGCAGCGCGCGCGATGTATCTTCCAGCACCAGCGAAGGCCAGGCGCGCAGCGCCTCATCCTCAATCTGCGCCAGTTGCGTCAGCGGATGGCCGCTTTTCACCACGCAGCGCCAGTTAAGCGCTCCCATATCGCGAAAGGCGAAACGTCCGCCAACCGGAATCGCCTGGGTGGCGCCAATCGCCACATCCACACGCCCGTCAGCCAGCGCATCCCAGACGCCGTTAAATACCTCATAGCTGATCAGCAGTTCAACATCGGGAAAGTGACGGTAAAAATCCTTCACCAGCTGGCGCGTGCGGGCGGGCTTGACTATGCAGTCTATCGCGATGCTGAGCTGACCGCGCCAGCCGTTAGCCAGCTGTTGACACTGCCGCCGCGTGGCGAGCATTTTTTTGATAACAGCGCGCCCTTCGCGCACAAAATGCTCGCCAGCCGGGGTCAGTACTACCTCCCTGTGTTGCCGCTCAAACAGCGGTACTGCCAACCAGCTCTCCAGCTGGCGCACCGTATAGCTCACGGCCGAAGGCACGCGGTGCAGTTCCTGCGCCGCTGCGCTGAAGCTGCCGGTACGCGCCACGGCATCCACCACCTCAAGACCATACTCAGACCACATAAGCTCTCTTCAAAAATTTTAACAGCAACCCGCAAATATTAACGTTTCACAAGCAGTAGCGCATCCTTTTACACTTTGCGGCGTTTAACCTTTACCGAGAATCACATGCTGACTTCAAAAGGATTTCTGCTCTATCTCGCCTTGCTGAGTATGCTCGGCTTTCTGGCAACCGATATGTATCTGCCCGCCTTCGGCGCAATGCAGCACGATTTCAACACCGTCCCCGGCACGATCAGCGCCAGCCTGAGCCTGTTCCTGGGCGGTTTCGCCTTTGCCCAGCTGATCTGGGGACCGCTTTCCGATCGCATTGGCCGTAAGCCGGTATTGCTGGCTGGCCTGCTGCTGTTTGCGCTGGGCTGTGGCGGTATGCTATGGGTCGCCGACGCCCGACTGATGTTGGCGCTGCGTTTTCTGCAGGCGGTGGGTGTTTGCGCGGCAGCGGTGAGCTGGCAGGCGCTGGTAGTTGATCGCTATCCGCAGGCGCATGCCAATAAAGTGTTTGCCACTATTATGCCGCTGGTTGCGCTTTCACCGGCGCTGGCGCCGCTGCTGGGCGCCTGGCTGCTCAATCATTTTTCATGGCGCGCCATCTTTATGGCTTTGCTGCTGCTGACGCTGGCATTGGTTGTCGCGACGCTGCGCCTGCCGGTAAAACGCGCTGAATCCGCCGTCACTGCCCCGCAGTCCGGTTTTTTAACCCTGCTCCGCTCCGCGGTCTACAGCGGCAACGTTCTGATTTATGCCGCCTGCTCTGCCAGCTTTTTCGCCTGGCTGACCGGTTCGCCCTTTATTCTGGCGGAGGCGGGGCTCTCACCGGGCGACATCGGCCTCAGCTATATTCCACAGACCATCGCTTTTCTGATTGGCGGATTCGGCTGTCGCGCGTTGCTGAGTCGCCTTACCGGCAGTCAGCTGCTGCCCTGGCTACTACTGATCTACAGCCTGAGCATTTTGTCGATCTTTGCCGTGGCGCTGAGCGGCCAGGGCGGGCTGGTGGCTTTGCTGTTGCCCTTCTGCGGCATGGCGCTGGCAAACGGCGCTATCTATCCGATCGTGGTCTCCAGCGCGCTGCTGCCTTTTCCGCAGGCAACAGGTAAGGCCGCAGCGCTGCAAAATATGTTACAGCTGGGTCTCTGCTTTCTGGCGAGCCTCGTCGTCTCGGCCGGATTAACGCAGCCTTTGCAGATCACCACTGTGGTTATGGCGACCACCATTCTGCTGGCGCTGGCCGGTTACTTCTGGCAGCGTCATGGCGGCGCACAATCTGATGTTGCCTCATTATCTTCCGCCTGCCAGGATAATCATCAGGCAAGGCAAAAAGCATCTAATTAGCAAACTAACAATAAATCGTTGAATATTGACGGGAGTGAGAATATACTCATTCCCGTCAATAAATATGCAATAAATCAATAACATAATTTTTTCGTTTTAGACGACTTTGTCGTGGGATGGCGTCTGCACGATATTCTCCCCTGTTGTGCCAGACCTTTTTATTCAAATTCAATCCTCTGTAAAACGTCGGATATCAAGCGCACGGATTTTCCGTGAGTTTTCTCACAACCCTGGAGAAATTGACTATTCTATTTCTCAGGTTCAGATCGATCGGACAGGTGATGGAGAAGCTATGAGTTCATCGTGTATAGAAGAAGTGAGCCTTGAAGAAAACCATTGGTATCGCATCGCCCATGAAATGCTGGAAAAGGCGGATATCGAAGTAAACGGCACACGTCCCTGGGATATTCAGGTCAAAAATCCCGATTTTTTTAAGCGTGTATTGCAGGAAGGCTCGCTCGGCCTCGGCGAAAGTTATATGGATGGCTGGTGGGAATGTGAAAGACTCGATATGTTTTTTTATCGGGTGCTGAAGCATAAGCTTGATGAGCAACTTCCCCACCATTTTAAAGATACGTTACGTATTGCCGCCGCACGTTTAACCAACCTGCAATCGAAAAAGCGCGCCTGGATAGTGGGCAAAGAGCATTACGATTTAGGCAACGATCTCTTTGCGCTGATGCTGGATCCTTTTATGCAGTACTCCTGCGGCTACTGGAAAGAGGCGGAAACCCTCCAGCAGGCTCAGGAAGCGAAACTCGACATGATCTGCCGCAAGCTGGAACTGAAGCCCGGCATGTCGCTGCTCGATATCGGCTGCGGCTGGGGCGGTCTGGCAGAGTTCGCCGCGCGCAACTACGGCGTGAAGGTTCACGGTGTGACCATCTCTGCCGAGCAGCAAAAAATGGCGCAGCAGCGCTGTGAAGGTCTGGACGTGACGATTTTGCTGCAGGATTATCGCGATTTGAACCAGCAGTTTGACCGTATCGTTTCTGTCGGAATGTTTGAACATGTCGGTCCCAAAAACTACGCGACCTATTTTGACGTGGCCGATCGTAATTTAAAACCCGACGGCCTGTTCCTGCTGCATACTATCGGCGCAATCAAAACCGATATGAGTGTCGATCCCTGGATCAATAAATACATTTTCCCTAATGGCTGTTTGCCGTCGGTAAAACACATTGCCGAAGCAAGCGAACCCCATTTCATTATGGAAGACTGGCACAATTTCGGCGTTGATTACGATACTACCTTGATGGCCTGGTACAATCGCTTTCTGGAAGCCTGGCCGCAGCTGGAAGAGAAATATGGCGAGCGTTTTAAACGCATGTTCACCTATTATCTCAACGCCTGCGCGGGCGCTTTCCGTGCACGGGATATTCAGCTCTGGCAAGTGGTATTCAGCCGCGGCGCGGAAGGCGGTCTGCGCGTGGCGCGCTAATTTCGCTGAAAGCTGATAATAAAAAAGGCGCTGCGGCGCCTTTTTTGCTGCTGAATTTTTATTATTCCGGCTTTTCCGCCAGCAGCGCCGCCGCTGCCGCCTCTCGCTGTGCCAGAACGCGCTCAACGGTTTCCACAATCGCCTGCGTATGAGGATCGATTTCAATATTAACCCGGTCGCCTAATTTCTTCGCGCCCAGCGTTGTGCGTTCCAGCGTTTCAGGGATCAGCCAGACGCAAAATTTACTTTTGGTCACGTCGCCCACGGTGAGACTGATACCATCAATGCCAATGAAACCTTTATGCAGAATATATTTCATCTGCGCCGCATCCTGAATTTTAAACCATACCTCGCGGTTGTTTTCAGACTGGATAATTTTGCAGATTTCCGCGGTGGTCATAATATGGCCGGACATTAAATGGCCGCCGATTTCATCACTGAATTTTGCCGCACGCTCGATATTGACGATATCTCCCGGCTGTAAATCGCCCAGATTGGTCACGCGCAGCGTCTCTTTAATCAGGTCGAAACTGACCCGATCGCCATCAATGGCGGTGACCGTCAGGCAGCAGCCGTTATGCGCCACGGACGCGCCCAGCGCCAGACCCGGCAACAGCTCTGCGGGCAGTTTGACCACATGGGTGCGAAACAGCGGTTTTTCTTCGATGGACACAATTTCTGCAGTGCCCTGCACAATACCTGTAAACATAATCGTCGCCTCTGCCAATTTTGCCGTAGTTTAACACAGCTTAACCGGGTTGCTATTTTACCGGTAAGCCGGACTTTACATCAGCATTAGAAATATCGTGCGGCCAATCATTGGCGAATCGAAAGAGCGCCGTTACACTATGCCGTTCTTTCATTGGGAATTTCCCCTTACTCTCTTCCCTATATATTAATACAGGTGTAAACGTGCAGAAGTATTTAACAGAAGCGCGTCAGCTGCTGGCCCTCGCGATCCCGGTGATTATTGCGCAGGTGGCGCAAACCGCTATGGGCTTTGTGGATACCATTATGGCCGGCGCGGTGAGCGCCACGGATATGGCCGCCGTTGCTGTCGGAACCTCTATCTGGCTGCCCACAATTTTATTTGGCCATGGTTTAATCCTCGCCCTGACGCCCACTGTTGCGCAACTTAACGGCTCCGGTCGTCGCGATCGCATCGCGGAGCAGGTGCGTCAGGCCTACTGGCTCGCCTTTTTTGTTTCGCTGCTGATTATGGTGGTGTTATGGAATGCAGGTTTCCTGATTCAGGCGATGCACGATATCGATCCCCGGCTGGCAGAAAAAGCGCAGGGCTACCTGCACGCGCTGCTGTGGGGCGCGCCCGGCTATCTCTTTTTCCAGGTGATGCGCAGCCAGTGCGAAGGGCTGGCGAAAACCAAGCCCGCAATGGTGCTGGGCTTTCTCGGCTTGCTGGTGAATATTCCACTGAATTATATTTTCATCTACGGCCATTTCGGCATGCCGGCGCTGGGCGGCGTGGGTTGCGGCGTCGCCACCGCCTCGGTTTACTGGGTGATGTTCATTGTGATGCGCTACTGGGTAGGACGCATGGGCAGCATGCGCGATCTGCATCCACACAGCGCCTGGTCCGCGCCGTCACGACCGGTGCTGTGGCGTCTCATTACGCTGGGCTTGCCGGTGGCGCTCGCGCTCTTTTTTGAGGTCACGCTGTTTGCCGTGGTGGCGCTGCTGGTGTCGCCGCTGGGCATCGTGAACGTGGCCGGTCATCAAATCGCGTTAAACTTCAGCTCGCTGATGTTTGTACTGCCGCTGTCGCTGGGCGTGGCGACCACCATTCGCGTCGGCTACCGTCTCGGCCAGGGCTCGGCTGAAGAAGCTCAGGTTGCCGCCTGGACCGCGCAGGGCGTTGGGATCAGCATGGCGGCAATTACCGCGCTGTTTACCGTGATCTTCCGGCATCAGATCGCCCTGCTCTATAACCACAATCCGGAGGTGGTAACGCTGGCCGCGCATCTGATGCTGCTGGCGGCGATTTATCAGTTCTCCGACTCGATACAGGTGATCGGCAGCGGTATCCTGCGCGGCTATAAGGATACGCGCTCAATCTTCTTTATCACCTTTATCGCGTATTGGGTGCTGGGCCTGCCCAGCGGCTATATTCTGGCGCTCACCGACTGGGTCTTTCCGCGCCTCGGTCCTGCCGGCTTTTGGTGCGGCTTTATCATCGGTCTGACCTCCGCGGCGGTGATGATGATCTGGCGAATTCGCCGTTTGCAGCGGCTGCCTGCGCAGGTGATTCTCGCGCGCGCCGCACGCTAAGTTCCTGAGCGGGCCTGAAAAGGCCCGCAGCGGCCAAAAAACCAACCGATAGCACAGTTGCTGGTCACTCATCACGAAAAAAGCATTTTTCCCCTTGCCAGCCTTCCAGCCTGCCGTTAATATTCGTCCCCGCTGTCGCCCTGACAGCGCGTTGCGTTCTTAGCTCAGTTGGTTAGAGCACCACCTTGACATGGTGGGGGTCGATGGTTCGAGTCCATTAGAACGCACCAAGTGCGTCCGTAGCTCAGTTGGTTAGAGCACCACCTTGACATGGTGGGGGTCGGTGGTTCGAGTCCACTCGGACGCACCAAATTTTCAATGCGTTCTTAGCTCAGTTGGTTAGAGCACCACCTTGACATGGTGGGGGTCGATGGTTCGAGTCCATTAGAACGCACCACTCTTTTTTCTCCCGTTGCGCAATCTGCTGTTTTCTTGATCTCCCTCGTGCCTGCGTTCCGCTTTTTAATTGGTTTTCGAATACTTAGCGACTATAATGTTGCTCGTTGTTCCACTCGAAAGGTTTCAGCGACAGCGTGCCCATGGTGATAACTCAGATAATTTGCGCAACGCCTTCTTACCGGTTTCCCGGCGCAACCGCACAACTTCCACTGCATGCTCTGCCTCCGTCACCTATTCTTAACTCTGTACCACCCGTTTCGATATCTGATGAATTTTCATTTCGATGCAGCGCCATCGAATCCAGACCTTTATCATCCATCACAACTTACAGATAACCTGTCATGAAAAAGACCAAGATCGTTTGTACTATCGGTCCGAAAACCGAATCTGAAGAGATGCTGACCCAACTGCTGGAAGCCGGCATGAACGTTATGCGTCTCAACTTCTCTCACGGTGATTACGCCGAACATGGCCAGCGCATCGCCAATATGCGGGCGGTGATGGAAAAAACCGGTCGTCAGGCAGCGATCCTGCTGGATACCAAAGGCCCGGAAATCCGTACCATGAAGCTGGAAGGCGGCAACGACGTCTCCCTGAAAGCGGGCCAGACATTTGCCTTTACCACCGATCAGTCGGTGATCGGCAACAGCGAACGCGTTGCTGTCACCTATGCCGGTTTCACCGCCGACCTGAAAGTCGGCAACACCGTGCTGGTGGACGATGGCCTTCTCGGCATGGAAGTCACTGAGATCACCGAAAATAGCGTAGTGTGTAAGGTGCTGAACAACGGCGACCTCGGCGAGAACAAAGGCGTTAACCTGCCGGGTGTCTCAATTCAGCTTCCGGCGCTGGCGGAAAAAGACAAACGTGACCTGATTTTTGGTTGCGAGCAGGGTGTGGATTTTGTCGCCGCCTCCTTTATCCGTAAACGCTCTGACGTGCTGGAAATTCGTGAGCACCTGAAGCAGCATGGCGGCGAACATATTCAGATCATCTCCAAAATTGAAAACCAGGAAGGCCTGAACAATTTTGATGAGATCCTGGAAGCGTCTGACGGCATCATGGTGGCGCGCGGCGACCTCGGCGTGGAAATTCCGGTTGAAGAAGTAATTTTCGCCCAGAAAATGATGATCAAAAAGTGCAACAAGGCACGTAAAGTGGTGATCACCGCCACCCAAATGCTCGACTCGATGATCAAAAACCCGCGCCCTACCCGTGCGGAAGCGGGCGACGTCGCCAACGCCATCCTTGACGGCACCGACGCCGTGATGCTTTCCGGCGAAAGCGCCAAAGGGCGTTATCCGCTGGAATCGGTGACGATCATGGCGACCATCTGCGAGCGTACCGATCGCGTGATGAAATCCCGCATCGACACGCTGAACGATAGCCGTAAGCTGCGTATCACCGAAGCGGTTTGCCGCGGTGCGGTTGAGACCGCTGAGAAGCTGGAAGCGCCGCTGATCGTGGTGGCGACGGAAGGCGGCAAGTCTGCCAAAGCGGTACGTAAATATTTCCCGAACGCCACCATTCTGGCGCTGACGACCAATGCGACTACGGCGCGTCAGTTGATCCTGAGCAAAGGAGTTGAAACCCGCCTGGTGACTGAAATTGCCTCTACCGATGATTTTTACCGCATCGGTAAAGAAGCGGCGCTGGAAAGCAGCTATGGTCAGAAAGGCGATATCGTGGTGATGGTTTCCGGTGCGCTGGTACCAAGCGGCACCACCAATACCGCCTCTGTTCACGTACTCTAATTTCAACTGAAATTTAATTAAAAGCGCCTTAAAACGGCGCTTTTTTTATTCCGTGCGCAATACATAATCAAGAAAATTCAATCGAAAATAACGATTCAGGCCATGCTAAAATTAAGGTTAATCCGATTAAATCCCTCTGTTTTAGCTAAATTTTTTTACCTATTCTTCTGAAACGCTGCATCTTTGAGCGAACGATCAAGTTTAAGCATCTTCTCATCAAAAATTTATTCTCAACCTAAAAAACTTTGTGTAATACTTGTAACGCTACATGGAGATTAACTCAATCTAGAGGGTATAAATAATGAATCGTACTAAACTGGTACTGGGCGCGGTAATCCTGGGTTCAACTCTGCTGGCTGGTTGCTCCAGCAATGCTAAAATTGACCAGCTGTCTTCAGACGTTCAGACTCTGAACGCGAAAGTTGACCAGCTGAGCAACGACGTGAACGCAGTGCGTTCTGACGTGCAGGCTGCTAAAGATGACGCAGCTCGTGCTAACCAGCGTCTGGACAACCAGGCTCACTCTTACCGTAAGTAAGAGTTCTGGTATTGAAAATGGCGCCTTTGGGCGCCATTTTTTTTATCTCTCCGCTGTAATCTCCGCTGGTCCTGAACGACACTTATGGTGTTGCCGCCGCCTCGCCTGAGGCCTCTCCCAGCGTCACGGGCAGCGCGCCCTGCTGCTGTTCCTGCATCACCGCTGGCATCGGCGTATCGGCTTCCGCAGGCTCGCCACTGCTCACCAGCACCGGCATGCCTGAACGGCGCTCCAGCGCTGCCTTGATCAACGCCGTATCGCTCTCCCTGCTGTTCAGGAACTGCTTAAGCTGTTTGCTGAGGGGAATCGGCATGGTTTGCGGATCGTCCTTTTCGCTATGCGACAGAGGCTGATGCACTTCGATATAGCGTTTTCCATCCGGCTCAATGGCATATTTTACCGGCTGGTTGATGACCTGCACGCGCGTGCCTTTCGGGACGCTGTTAAACAACGCCTCGATATCGTCCGGTCGTAGACGAATACAGCCGGAGCTGACGCGCATGCCGATGCCGAAGTCGGCGTTAGTGCCATGGATAAGATACTGGCCCGTACCGCGCGCCAGACGCAGCGCAAACAGCCCCATCGGGTTATCCGGCCCTGCCGGTACTACCCCCGGCAGGGTTATACCATCCTTCGCATAGCGCTTGCGTATATTCACCGTGGGGGTCCAGGTGGGATTGGGAATTTTCTGCCGGATGCTGGTGACCATGGTTGGCGTTGCCGCGCCCTGCTGACCAATCCCAATCGGGTAAACAATGACGTTGTCTTCCCCCTTCGGATAGTAGTAGAGACGCAGTTCCGCCAGATTCACCACGATGCCTTCATGCGGCGTATCGGGCAGCAGCATCTGCTGGGGAATGGTCAGCTGCGTACCCGCCTTCGGCAGCCAGGGATCAACGCCGGGATTGGCTTCCAGCATCCCCAACAGACCGATTTTGTATTTCGTCGCAATCGCCTCCAGCGGGCGTTTATCATCGGGTACGACGGTGAGCGTGTTTTCGCCGATTAAACGGCTGTTCTCTGACGGTAAGGGATATTCCGTGGCAAGCGCAGGTGCAGAAAGTCCTAAGCCGGACAGCAGCAATGCACCGGCCAAACGTAAGGCTGGTTTCATGCGAAATTCTCTTTGTAGGATAAAGAACAGACACCTCGTTTAGCGCAACGAGGTGTGTCGGGAAGTGTAGCTTAGCTGAGCGCCTGAGCGTTAACGCGAATGGCGCGGATCATCGCTTCCAGCCCCTGCGAACGAGAGGGCGTGAGGTGTTGCGTAAGGGCAAGTTGTTCGAACCAGTGACGCACATCCAGCGCCACAATTTCCTGCGCCGTCAGGCCCTGATAGAGGCAAAACACAACCGCAATCAGCCCCTTAACGATCGCCGCATCACTGTCGCCCTGAAAGGCGATGGTGTTGTCAGGCTGGGGATGCATGGTGATCCAGACCTGGCTCTGACAGCCGGAAATGGCGTTCTCAGGCTGGTACAAGCTTTCAGACGATTCCGGAAGCTTGTCGCCCAATTCAATAATGTACAGATACTTCTCTTCCCAGTTGGCGCAACGGTTAAAGTTGCGAACCAGCTTCTCTTTTTCTGGCAGGTTTGCCATCGGTTCCTCCCTTATTGCCTGCTCAACCGCCCAGCAGACGATGAATACGCGTCAGACCAGCCGCCAGACGATCGGCCTCTTCCTCGCTATTATAAAACGCAAAGGAGGCGCGGCACATCGCCGGCACATCATAATGACGCATCAGAGGCATGGCGCAGTGGTGGCCGGTACGAATGGCGATGCCGTACTGATCAAGGAAGCTGCCAACGTCGTAAGCGTGATGTTTGCCGAGGTTAAAAGCGATCACGCCGGTACGCGTCTGCGGGCCGTAAATCTTCAGATCCGGCACCGAGGCGAGCTTATCCAGCGCATAGCGCATCAGCATCTCTTCACGCTGATGAATGGTATCCAGCCCTATGGTGTTAACGTAGGCCAGCGCGGCACCCAGACCGATAATGCCGCCGGTATTCGGGGTGCCCGCTTCAAAACGCCACGGCGCTTTGCCGTAAGTTGTACCGGTTGGCAACATCACCATATCGATCATCGAGCCACCGCCTTCCCAGGGCGGCATCATCTCCAGCAGCGCTTTACGGCCATAAAGTATGCCTGTGCCGGTAGGACCGTACAGCTTGTGCCCGGAAAAGATGTAAAAATCACAATCGATATCCTGCACGTCCACTTTCTGGTGCATGACCGCCTGCGCGCCATCGATCAGCGTTACCACGCCCGCCGCTTTCGCCTGCGCGACGATCTCTTTCACCGGGTTAATGGTGCCGAGCACGTTGGAAACATGGGTCACCGCCAGCAGCCGGGTGCGGCTGTCGATCAGTGACGCCAGCTGCTCCAGCGCCAGCTCGCCATTTTCCGTCAGTTCAAGCACGCGGATTGAGGCGCCGGTGCGCTCTGCCACCATCTGCCACGGCACGATATTCGCGTGATGCTCCATCGCCGTGATAATGATGTTGTCACCCGACTGGAGCTGACTGCCGCCCCAGCTGTTGGCGACCAGGTTAATCCCTTCGGTGGTGCCCTTCACAAACACGATCTCTTCCGGCGACGTTGCATTCAGAAAACGCGCCGCCTGATGACGCACGTTTTCCATGTCGGTTGTCGCCTGGGCGCTCAACGTGTGAATGCCACGATGCACGGCCGCATAGCCGTGCTGATAGAAGTGACTTTCCGCATTGATCACCGCCAGCGGACGTTGTGCACTGGCCGCGCTGTCAAGGTAGGCCAGCGGATGTCCGTTGACCTCACGCTTCAGGATCGGGAAATCCGCCCTGATGCGCTCGAGATCGAAATTCATGATGTTTCTCCGGGAAAACGCAGAGCGATACGATCAAGCACCGCCTGGCGCAGAACGTTATCGTCCAGCAATTCCGTCAGTTCTGCGGCAAAAGCATGGATAATCATGCGCTGCGCCGACGCTTCATCGATACCGCGCGCGCGCAGATAGAACATCTGCTCGTCGTCGATACGACCGATGGTGGCGCCGTGGCTGCACTTGACGTCATCAGCATAGATTTCAAGCTGCGGCTTGGTGTCCACTTCCGCCAGACGGCCCAGCAACAGGTTGTTGTTGGTCATCTGTCCGTCAGTTTTCAACGCATGCTGCGCCACTTTGATCATGCCGTTGAATACTGCACGGCCTTTGTCGCGCACGATGGTTTTGTGCAGCTGACGGCTCATGCAGTAGCCTTTGTTGTGCTCCAGGTAGCTGCGCGTATCGCACACTTCCTGATCCACCGGCAGCGCCAGACTATTGATCGACAGATTGCTGTTTTCGCCATTCAGCTGCGCGCTGGTGTTGTGACGCGATAAGCCCGCACCCAGCAGGAAGCTGGTGGTGCTGACCTGCGCATCACGGCTCATAACCACATCGTTATGGGCGAAGTGATAGCTTTTCGCGCTTTCAAACGCCAGCTTGGTGTGCACCAGACGAGCGTTATCCGCCACCGTCATGGTCAGACGCGCGCCGGTAAAGTGCGCCGCGTCGTTCAGGCTGACGTAATGCTCAATCACCTGCGCTTCTGTGCTCTCTTCCAGCTGCAAATGGTGGCGATGATGCACGGTATTCATGCCGGCATCCTGTCCGCTGGTGATATGCAGCAAGTAGAGCGGACGCGCCGCCGCTTTGCCGCGCGCCAGACGAATGGTGGTCGCTTCTTCCGCCAGGCTTTCCGTCAGATGCAGGAACACTTCCGGCTGTACCGGCGCGGGCAACGGACGGCGCTCAGACGCCTGAACGTGCTGAATGTCGAACAGGTCAAACTCACGCGAGCTGAGCGCAGACTGAAAGCGACCATCAACATAAACCAGACGCACCGCGTCAATCGGCAGCGCCAGCGCGTTCACCTGCTCTTCGCTCAGATTCTGCGGCTGCGGCAGGACAAACTGCTGCGCCAGCAGAGTATCCAGTGGCGTATATTTCCAGTTTTCCTGCTTGCGCGTCGGCAAGCCGAGACGCATCAGCTGTTGCCAGTGCTGCTGAGCCTGCAGCGAGCGAACCTCGCCGCGTGATTCAAACAGATGGTGCCACTGTTGCAGGGCGTTATCACTCGTCGTCGGTAAGCCAGCCATAGCCTTGCTCCTCCAGCTGTTTCACCAGCGTAAAGTCGCCAGATTTCACGATTTTGCCCTGCGAAAGCACATGCACATAGTCTGGCTTGATGTAGTCCAGAATACGCTGGTAGTGGGTCACGATGATAAAGGCGCGCTTGCCGTCACGCAGGCTATTCACGCCGTTAGCGACAATTTTCAGTGCATCGATATCAAGACCGGAGTCAGTTTCATCCAGGATGCAGAGTTCCGGCTCCAGCGCGGCCATTTGCAGAATGTCGTTACGCTTTTTCTCGCCGCCGGAGAAGCCGACGTTAACGGAACGGGTCAGCAAATCTTCCGGCATTTTCAGCAGATGAATTTTCTCTTCGATGAAATCCTGGAAATCGAAGCGATCCAGCTCGCCCTGCTCACGGTATTTACGCACCGCGTTAACGGCAGTCTGCAGGAAAAACTGGTTGCTGACGCCCGGAATCTCAACCGGGTACTGAAACGCCATAAAGATACCTTCGCCTGCGCGCTCTTCCGGCGACAGTTCGAGCAGATCTTTCCCTTTGAACTCCACGGAGCCGCCGGCGATCTCATAATCTTCACGGCCAGCCAGCGTTGCTGAAAGCGTACTTTTACCCGATCCGTTCGGACCCATGATCGCGTGCACTTCACCCGGCTTCACCTCAAGGTTCAGTCCGCGCAAAATCGCTTTGTCTTCAACGCTAACCTGTAAATCTTTAATGCTTAACATACTTTTTCCTTCACATTGCTGTACGGCAACGCGTCTGAGGGCCGTCAGCCCACGCTGTGTTCAAGGCTGATCGCCAACAATTTTTGCGCTTCCACTGCGAACTCCAGCGGCAGCTCAGAGAAAACGTCTTTACAGAAGCCGTTCACAATCATCGAAATGGCATCTTCTTCGCTGATCCCGCGCTGCAGGCAGTAGAAGAGCTGATCTTCACCGATACGCGAAGTGGTTGCTTCATGCTCCAGCTGCGCCGTATTGTTGCGCGTTTCCACATACGGGAAAGTATGCGCGCCGCAATCCGCGCCGATCAGCATCGAGTCACACTGGGTGAAGTTACGCGCATTGGTGGCGGTCGGCATAATTTTCACCAGGCCGCGATAGGTGTTCTGGCTTTTACCCGCCGAAATCCCCTTCGAGATAATGGTGGATTTGGTGTTTTTACCAATGTGGATCATCTTGGTGCCGGTATCGGCCTGCTGACGACCGCTGGTCAGCGCCACGGAATAAAACTCACCGATGGAGTTATCGCCGCGCAGGATGCAGCTCGGATATTTCCAGGTAATGGCGGAGCCGGTCTCGGACTGCGTCCAGGACATTTTGCTGTAATCGCCTTCACAAAGCGCGCGCTTGGTCACGAAGTTCAGGATGCCGCCTTCGCCCTCGCCGCCAGGGAACCAGTTCTGCACCGTGGAGTATTTCACTTCGGCATTTTTGTGGATGATAACTTCTACCACCGCCGCATGCAGCTGATAGCTGTCACGCACCGGCGCCGAGCAGCCTTCGATGTAGCTGACGTAGCTGTCTTCGTCCGCCACCAGAATGGTGCGCTCGAACTGACCGGTTTTCGCCGCGTTGATACGGAAATAGGTAGAAAGCTCCATCGGGCAACGCACCCCTTTCGGGATGTAAACGAAGGTGCCGTCTGACGCAACCGCCGAGTTCAGCGCAGCAAAGAAGTTATCGTTATGCGGCACCACGGTACCCAGATATTTCTTCACCAGCTCAGGATGATCGTGAATCGCTTCGCCAAACGAACAGAAGATGATGCCCTGCTCGGCCAGCTTGTGGCGATAGGTGGTCGCCACGGAGACGGAGTCGAAAATGGCGTCAACCGCCACTTCTCTGCCCTCGCGCACCGGCACACCCAGCTGATTAAAGGCGTTCTCCACTTCCTGCGTCAGATAATCGCTCGCCGCTTCGCTGCCAGAGGTCTGAGTAGCACCTGGCTCGGAAGCGCAGGTGTCGTCGCAGTTGCCGCAGGAAGGCGCGGAGTAGTAGCTGTAATCCTGATAATCGAGCTTCTCGTAATGCGCCTTCAACCAGTGCGGCTCTTCCATCTCCAGCCACGCGTGATAGGCTTTGAGACGAAACTCCAGCATCCACTCTGGCTCGTTACGTTTTGCCGAAATGGCGCGCACTACCTCTTCGCTGATTCCGTGCGCCAGCTCGTCGGTTTGCAACTGGGTAAAGAAGCCCTCTTTGTAATTGAGCTTACCGTCCCACATTTGTACATCGTCAGATGCTTCGCTGTGTCGTGACATATTTCACTTACTCGACGCCAAAGCTTTCACCGCACCCGCAGGCGTGTTGAGCTTTAGGGTTATTAAATTTAAAAATCTGGTTCAGGCCTTCGCGGACAAAATCCACTTCGGTGCCGTCGACAAACGGCATTGCCTGGAGCGGCACATACAGGGTTGCGCCATACTGCGTGAACTGCAGGTCGTCATCGGCCGGTGCTTTCACCAGGTCCATAACATAACCAAAACCTGCGCAGCCAGACTGCTTCACGCCCACGCGCAGGCCTTTAACTTCAGGATCCTGCGACACCAGGGTTTGAATCTGCTTCGCGGCGGTTTCGGTCAGAGTCAGCCCTTTCCAGACGAACTCATCGGGTGAAAAGGTGGCTGGATTAACAGATGCCATTTTGATACCTCATAAGTCTGGGCCTTTTCAGGCTATCCCCCTATGGTAGTGATATCGGGTATCACTTCAACCTCTTGTTTTGCAGGGATATTCATCTTGTGCTGTTTTTGATTGATGCTTTATTAAGCATAGACCCTTCACCCGGCTTTGCGGAGAGAGAAAATGAAGGGGGGCAACTCGTGTAACTCATTAAATTTCCGCAAAAAAAATTTTCGCCGTTTTTGCCAAACCGGCACGCTGACAGGTTACGCCATTTCTTGATGTGAAGAGAATGTTATTACCAATTTTATTAACAGGCTAAGTAAATCGATAAAATAGTGACGCAGCAATTGCAATCCTGACACAGCTGAATATGATAATAATTATCATTACACACCTGGGGTAGCTTCATGACGCAAAGTGTCTCGGCCTGGTTGCAACATAAAATCG
This sequence comes from Pantoea osteomyelitidis, assembly GCF_044342975.1. Classification (NCBI taxonomy): domain Bacteria; kingdom Pseudomonadati; phylum Pseudomonadota; class Gammaproteobacteria; order Enterobacterales; family Erwiniaceae; genus Pantoea; species Pantoea osteomyelitidis. The sequence continues at coordinate 912,531 of NZ_JBGFSN010000004.1, read as the reverse complement.
ACCAATATACGTTCTCGATACGCGACATCACCGTTGATTTCTATTTGGCGCAGGCAAAACTCAACCGTGCCGATTGTACCATTGATCGGCTGCGCAAGTTTAATGACACCTGCATGGATATGGCAGAAATTTGCCAGCTCAACGGCGACGACCAGAGTTATCTGCACGCGCTGGGCAAGCTTCACCAGCGCCTGGTGCAGGAAATGGGCAACAGCGAGCGCGATCGGTTATTTCGCATACAAGCTTACCAGCTGGCGCGTCTGTCACTTACCCGGCTGTGCCATCAGTTAGCGCTGAGCGGCGAATGGGATAAAGCGACCGGGCTGCAAAGCGATTTCGTCCGTCACGCAGGCTGGATATTTTAATTCAGCCATGACGTGACGTCGCGTTAAATTCGCCTCAGAGCAATTCAAGCAGCGCCTGCAACGGATGGCGCATGCCGTTCCCCTCTATGCGTTTCACCTGGCTGCGGCAGGAATAGCCGGTCGCCAGACAGCGCTGACGCGGCAGTCTCTGTAGCTGCGGATGCCAGGAGAGCGCATAGATGCCGAGGGAATTGTCGAGGTTTTTGCTTTCATGGCCCCAGCTGCCCGCCATCCCGCAGCAGCCCACACTGATATTTTCCAGCTTCGCGCCGAAGCGCGCAAAGATATCCTGCCACTGATCCGGCGTGCCGGGCAGCGCAGTGACCTCCGTACAGTGGGCGAACAGATACCAGGCCTCGCCGCTGGCGGGCTGGCGCTCGCGTCCGGCAACCGCCTGTTGCAACCACTCCTGCACCAGCTGAACATGAAACTCGCCGCGCTTCTCCCCCAGTACCTGACGATACTCATCGCGATAGCAGAGCACCGTGGCGGGTTCGACGCCTACCATCGGTACGCCCAGCTTCGCCACGCGGTTCAGGAACTCTGAGGTTTTGCTGGCGGTACGGGCAAAGCGCTGCAGAAAGCCTTTTACATGTTGAGCCTTGCCGTTAGGGGAAAAGGGTAGCAGCACCGGCTGAAAGCCGAGCTTGTCGATCAGTTTCACCGTATCGGTGACCAGCTGCGCTTCGTAATAGCTGGTAAAGGGATCTTGCACCACCAGCACTACCCTGGCGCGCTGTGCTGCATCCATCGCTTCCAGCTGTTCCAGCGTCATACTCATGGCGGGATGACCGGCCAGCTGCTGCTTCAGCGTCGGCGACGAGAGCAGCGGCAGATCGACCATGCCGATATGGGTTTTGCTCAGCTCGCGCATCCAGGGCTGGCGAAGAAAGAAGTTAAACACGCCAGGCGCTTTCGCCATCATCGGCGCGTAGCTCTCTACCGCTGAAACCAGATGATCGCTCACCGGCCGCAGATAGCGGGTGTGATAAAGCTGCAAAAAGCGCGAGCGGAAGTTCGGCACGTCGATTTTGATCGGACACTGGGTTGAACAAGCCTTACAGGCCAGGCAGCCCGACATCGCCTCTTTCACTTCGTGAGAAAAATCATACTCGCCTTTTTTCGCGTGCCAGCTGTTGCGCGTGCGTGAAATAAAGCCGCGCAGGCTAATGCGCTGCTCGGGCAACGCCTGCTCCAGCGCCAGCGGATCAACACCCTGGTCCGCCAGCAGACGCAGCCACTCGCGCGTCAGGGTCGCACGTCCTTTCGGCGAATGAATGCGGTTGCGGGTAATTTTCATCGACGGACACATCGGGCTGCGCGCATCGAAGTTGAAGCAGAGGCCGTTGCCGTTGCACTCCATCGCGCCGCGCCAGTCGTTGCGCACCGTGAGCGGAATCTGGCGATCCCAGCTGCCGCGCGTTTCCGCATCAACCTGCATCATCGGCTCTTTGCTGCCGGCGGGGGTGCAGATTTTGCCCGGATTGAGGCGATTATGGGGATCGAAGGCAGCCTTAATGCGGCGCAGCTCGTTGAATAGCGTCTCACCGAAAAAGGCCGGGCTATATTGCGCGCGGAAACCTTTACCGTGCTCCCCCCACAACAGCCCGCCGTAGCGCGCCGTCAGGGCCACCACCTCGTCGGAGATCTGCTTCATCAGCATCTCCTGCTGCGGATCGCACATATCCAGCGCCGGACGCACATGCAGTACCCCGGCATCCACATGGCCAAACATGCCGTAGCTGAGGCCATGGCTGTCCAGCAGCGCGCGGAAATCCACAATGTAATCCGCCAGGTTTTCCGGCGGCACGGCGGTATCTTCCACAAAGGGAATCGGCTTGGCGCGTCCTTTGGCATTGCCCAGCAGCCCCACCGCCTTTTTACGCATATTGTAGATGCGCTCGATACCAGCGGGATCGTTACAGAGCTGCCAGCCAATCACGCCGCCCTGCTGCTGCGCCATCAGCATATCAAGACGGGCGCAGAGCGCGGCGACCTGTTGTTCAATCAGTGCGCCGTCATCGCCGGCAAACTCGACGATGTTCAGCCCCAGCATCTCTTTATCGACAACATCGGTAATAAACTCACGCACCGAGTGCCAGACAATATCTTCACGCGCCAGGTTAAGCACTTTCGAGTCAACGGTTTCCACCGACAGCGCCTTCGCCTCTACCATTAAGGGCGCGTTGCGCAGCGCAGAGTCGAATGAATCATATTTGATATTGACCAGCCGACGCACTTTCGGCAGCGGCGTGATATCGAGCCGCGCCTCGCTGATAAAGGCCAGCGTGCCTTCCGCGCCGCAAAGCAGACGCGTCAGGTCAAAGGTTTGCATATCGTCGCTGAACACATGGCGCAGATCGTAGCCGGTCAGGAAACGGTTGAGCTTAGGAAACTTCTCCAGAATCAGCTGACGCTGCTCGCGGCAGCGTCCGAGCACTGTTTGATAGATGCGGCCTTCCGGCGTCTGCTCCTGCGCCAGGCTCTCCGCCAGCGCCACCGGCATCGGACGCGTATCAAGAATATCGCCGCCCAGCAGTACCGCGCGCAGCCCCAGTACATGGTCGGACGTTTTGCCGTAAACCAGCGAACCCTGGCCGGAAGCATCGGTATTGATCATGCCGCCCAGCGTCGCGCGGTTGCTGGTTGAGAGTTCCGGCGAGAAGAAGAAGCCATAGGGCTTCAGCCAGGCGTTGAGCTGATCTTTTACCACGCCCGCCTCAACCCGCACCCAACCCTGCTCAGGATTGATCTCGAGGATGCGGTTCATGTAGCGCGACATATCGACCACGATGCCCTGATTCAGCGACTGGCCGTTGGTGCCGGTGCCGCCGCCGCGCGGGGTAAACACCAGGCTGGCGAAACGCGCTTCGCCCGCCACGCGCGCAATCAGCGCCACGTCAGCGGTGGATCGGGGAAAGAGGACGGCATCCGGCAGGAGCTGATAAATACTGTTGTCGGTGGACATGGTGAGGCGATCGGCATAACTGGTGGCGGTGTCGCCGGTAAAGCCCTGCTCTTTGAGCGCCTGCAGGAATGTCAGCACCAGTTGAACGAGGCCTGGCGCCTGAGAAATCTGTGGGATCATTATTGGGTGACCGAGATGTTGGAAACGTTTGCGTCAATCTATTTTATAGAATCTCTCGTTTTAACACATTTTTAGCGTGCCCGCTGTTTTTTCAGAAAAGGCAAAAAACCCTGCAACTTGCCTCTGTCCTAACGGCAGGAAATACCCCATCATTACATCGGGCCTGTTATGCCTACAGGGTAAAGGATTCAACTGAGGTCGATAATTTTTTATGAAAAACCTGCAACGGGGTAAGGATTTACCGCAAATACTGTTCACCCTGATGTTCATTCTGTTAATGATCGTCGCCTGTATCTGGGTCGTTCAGCCTTTTATTCTCGGCTTTGCCTGGGCCAGCATGGTGGTTATCGCCACCTGGCCGATGATGCTCAAACTGCAGAGCTGGCTGTGGGGACGCCGTACGTTGGCAGTGATTGCCATGACTATCATTTTGCTGTTGGTGTTTATTCTTCCTATCACGCTGCTGGTTAACAGCCTGATTGACAACAGCGCGCCGGTGATCGCCTGGGTCACCTCGGGCCATATGCAGTTGCCGCATCTTACCTGGCTGAATGATATTCCGCTGGCAGGCGACAAACTTTACGCCAGCTATCAAAAGCTGGTTGCTGGCGGCGGTTCCGCGTTGATGGCCAAGCTGCAGCCTTATGTTGGTCGCACCACGGGTTTCTTTGTGGCGCAGGCAGGACATTTTGGCCGCTTTATGGTGCATCTGGGTCTGATGCTGCTGTTCAGCGTGCTGCTTTACTGGCGTGGCGAACAGGTGGGTAACGGCATTCGTCACTTCGCCTTTCGCATGTCTGGCCGACGCGGCGACGCCGCGGTGCTGCTGGCGGGTCAGGCGATCCGCGCCGTGGCGTTGGGCGTGGTGGTGACGGCGCTGGTCCAGGGCGTGCTGGGCGGTATCGGCCTGGCGCTGTCGGGCATCCCCTACGCCACGCTGTTAACCGTGCTGATGATTCTGTTCTGTCTGGTGCAGCTCGGTCCGTTACCGGTTCTGGTCCCGGCGATCATCTGGCTCTACTGGAGCGGCGATACTACCTGGGGCACCGTGCTGCTGGTCTGGAGCTGCGTCGTCGGTACGCTGGATAACGTGTTGCGTCCGATGCTGATCCGCATGGGCGCCGATTTGCCGATGCTGTTGATTCTTTCCGGCGTTATCGGCGGTTTAGTGGCGTTCGGCATGATCGGGCTGTTTATCGGTCCGGTGGTGCTGGCCGTCTCCTACCGGCTGGTTTCCGTCTGGATGCATGAAGCGCCCGCGCCGCAAGACAGCCCGCAAACGGTGGTGGAAGAGCTGGCCGAGCACGAAGAAGAAATCCATCCCTGATCTCTCCTCAAGGCGGTTAAAGTGGATTAACCGCCTTTCTTAATTGCATCGCTGTAGTAAATTTTTTCATTAACGATTTTTAAGAAAAAACGCAGATTTCAGCGCTTATCGCCTGTTTGTGTCGTGGAATGATTATTTTTTGCACTGAATAAGCCTGAAAATGGGTTAAACCCGGTGACAAAATATAATTGGCTTTAAACTAATAAGAGGATTCTTAAAGACTGCGGGGGCGGCTGTGAATAACATGAGTCATATGTTTGAAATCAACCCCCTGATTTTTAAACAACCATCTTCCCCTGAGTAAAGTGAAGAATTGCTGTGTGTAGTCTTTGCCCATCCCCTGTGATGGGCTTTTTTTTATCTGAAATCAGCCTCGCAGCGTAATAAACCCGCTTTGCAGCGGTCGGTTTTAAACCTTTCCCGCAAAGGTTACACAGCGTGCCGTAGCTTTTCCTGCTTTATCCACCCTGTTTCAAGAGCGTGTCAACCCATGCCGGACGCTCTCGTCTTCCTGCTGATCAGCGGCGATTGGGACAATACAGGCAGTGCCAGCTTTTGCTGCGTCGCTCGCCCTGGCTTGCTCTTAGCGACTGTTTGGCTTTATTCAACGGCTTCATTAAATAATCCAGCACGCTCTTCTCGCCTGTTTTGATATCAACCGTAATAATCATTCCCGGAAAGACAGGGAAGATTTTATTTTGTTTCTTGACGAGTTGATTACGCCTGGTATGAATATAAACCCGGTAATAATAGATATCGCGCTTAACCTCATCCTGCAGGGTATACGGTGAAATCATCGCCACCTTGCCCTCCAGTCCACCATAGATGGAATAATCATAATTTGTGACTTTTACCCGCGCCTTTTGTCCCGGATGGATAAAAGCGACATCCCTGGGTGAAACTTTGGCTTCAATGACCATTTGATCATCAATCGGCATCAGACTCATCAGTTTGCCATCAGGTGGGATAATGCCCACTAATGTCCTGATATCACTATTTTTTAAGATTCCCCGCACCGGCGCTCTAAATGTCAGGCGCGTGAGAGAATTTTCGCGTCCGCGCTTCACCGATAGCTGCGCTTCAATCTCCGCATTGACTTTGGCTAACTAAATAAAAATTTTAAGAAAGCAAAAAACGCCTGATTTCTTTAATTTTCTACAGGTATAAAAAGCGGGGCTAAAGCGCCCCGCAAATTTTTTTCATAATCAGCCGGTGAAAGGAGAAGCTATTTCATTAGCCGTTGCGCCGCTTCAGGCTGACTCAGCTTTATTCAGCTCCGCCAGGCTCAGCCAGGTTTCCACTACCGTGTCAGGGTTCAGCGACAGGCTGTCGATACCCTCCTCCATCAGCCAGGCAGCGAAATCCTGATGATCGGAAGGTCCCTGTCCGCAAATACCGACATATTTACCCTGCTGTTTCGCCGCTTTGATCGCCATAGAGAGCAGCGCTTTTACCGCCTCATTACGCTCATCAAACAGTGCGGAAACCACGCCGGAATCGCGGTCGAGGCCCAACGCCAGCTGCGTCATGTCGTTCGAGCCGATGGAGAAGCCGTCAAAGTGCGCGAGGAACTGCTCCGCCAGCAGCGCGTTAGAAGGAATTTCACACATCATGATTACCTTCAGGCCGTTTTCGCCGCGCTTCAGTCCCTGCCTCGCCAGCTCATCCACCACAGCTTCCGCCTGAGCAACGGTGCGCACAAAGGGGATCATGATTTCCACGTTGGTTAATCCCATCTCGTTACGTACCCGTTTTACCGCTTCGCACTCCAGCGCAAAGCAGTCGCGGAAGCTGTCCGCCACGTAGCGGCCAGCGCCACGGAAGCCGAGCATCGGGTTTTCCTCATGCGGCTCATATTGCTCGCCGCCTACCAGGTTGGCATATTCATTGGTTTTAAAGTCGGAGAGACGGACAATCACGCGTTTCGGCGCAAAGGCCGCGCCGAGCGTCGCAATGCCCTCGGTCAAACGGGCAATATAGAACTCAACCGGATCGTCAAAGCCTTTCATCATCTCGCGGATCTGCTGTTGCAGTTCAGCAGGCTGCTGGTCAAACGTCAGCAGCGCCTTGGGATGCACGCCGATCATGCGGTTGATGATGAACTCCAGGCGCGCCAGCCCGACGCCTTCATTGGGCAGGCAGGCAAAATCGAAGGCGCGATCCGGATTACCGACATTCATCATAATCTTCAGCGGCAGATCGGGCATTTTATCCACCTGCGAGCTGATCACTTCAAAATCGAGCAGGTCATTGTAGACATAGCCGGTATCGCCTTCGGCGCAGGAGACGGTAACTTTACGGCCATCCTGCAAAAGCTCCGTGGCGTTGCCGCAGCCTACTACCGCCGGGATCCCCAGCTCACGGGCGATAATCGCCGCATGACAGGTACGCCCGCCACGGTTGGTGACGATGGCCGCCGCTTTTTTCATGATTGGCTCCCAGTCCGGGTCAGTCATGTCCGTGACCAGCACGTCACCCTTCTCGATGCGGTTCATTTCGCTGATGTCATTGATCACTTTGACCTCACCGGCGCCGATACGATGGCCAATTGCGCGCCCTTCCACCACGATACTGCTTTTGCCCTGCAGGCTGTAACGCTCCATTACCTGTCCGCCCGATCGTACGGTTTCCGGACGCGCCTGCACGATAAACAGCTTGCCGGTGTGGCCATCTTTCGCCCATTCGATATCCATTGGTCGCTGATAGTGCTGTTCAATCAACACCGCCTGACGCGCCAGCGCCTGCACTTCATCATCAGTCAGACAGAAGCGATCACGCTCCTCGAGCGGAACGTCCTCTATGGCTACCTGCTCGCCATGGGCCTGAGAATCGGCATAGACCATACGCAATTTTTTCGATCCCAGGGTACGACGCACAATCGCCGGACGGTTGGCCGCCAGCGTGGGTTTATGGACGTAAAACTCATCGGGGTTAACCGCGCCCTGCACTACCATCTCACCCAGACCCAACGCGGCGGTGATAAATACCACCTGATCGAAACCCGATTCGGTATCAATGGTAAACATCACGCCGGAGGCCGCCAGGTCGGAGCGCACCATGCGTTGTATGCCGGCAGACAAGGCGACGCCGCGATGATCGTAGCCTTGATGAACACGATAGGAGATGGCGCGATCGTTAAACAGCGAGGCGTAAACATGTTTCACCGCCGTCATCACCGCATCGATACCTTGTACGTTTAGGAAGGTTTCCTGCTGACCGGCAAAGCTGGCATCCGGCATATCTTCCGCCGTGGCGGAAGAGCGCACGGCAAATGATGCCTCAGCATCATCTGCGGAGAGCTGCTGATAAGCCTCAAGGATTGCCGCTTCCAGCTCCGGCTGAAAGGGAGTCTCCACCACCCACTGGCGGATCTGCTTGCCGGCCTTCGCCAATTCGTCAACATCATCAATATTGGTGTTATCCAACAGTTCATAAATACGCTGGTTCAACCCGCTTTGATCGAGGAACTGATTAAAGGCATAGGATGTTGTCGCATAGCCATTGGGCACAGCCACGCCCAGCGACGACAAATTGGTAATCATTTCACCCAGAGAGGCATTTTTCCCTCCAACCCGATCAACATCATGCATGCCAAGCTGGTTATACCAGAGCACTAGCGGCTGTTCGCCATTATTGGACATTGAGATTATCCTTTTGAGAATGAATGGGGGCTTATGGAACAAATTGCTATTTGCAAAATCAGCCTGGCACAGGCGGCAATTAAAGAGTAAGAGTTGAATCGTTAAAGCACGGAAATAAAGGAAAATTCAGAATTTTACCCGTGCATTTTTGCTGTTGCGCAACGGGATAAATTGTGATTAAGCTGTTGGTGTCTTTAATAATTGCGGCATTTATGGCATTACACGGCACAACGGCGTTGCGCAAATAAATCTGGCCGCTTTGCGTAAAAGAAAATGGCAAAAAAGAAACGCCATTTCATTTTGCCACAATGTTTTCGGTGCAATCTGAATAAAAAGTGAAAACTTCAAAAGATAATAGTATGGATTTTTCATTTTATCGTTAATTACCGATTCGTCTGTTCTCACCATGCCGGTTATGCTGAAGCTGACCGCAGGAGTCATTATGAATATGACCACAGAAAGAAGCGTTTTTTATATCTCCGACGGCACCGCCATTACCGCCGAAGTGTTGGGGCATGCGGTGCTGTCGCAGTTTCCGGTTGGCACCAACAGCGTAACCTTACCCTTCGTCGAAAATGTGCAGCGGGCGCAGGCGGTAAAAGCGCAGATCAATGCGCTCTGCCAGAAAAGCGGCGTAAGGCCGCTGGTCTTCTTCTCTATCGTGACGCCAGAGGTACGTGAGATTATTCTGCAGAGCGACGGGTTTTGTCAGGATATCGTGCAGGCGCTGGTCGCCCCGCTACAGCAGGAGCTGGGTGTCGCGCCTGCTCCGGAAGCGCACCGTACCCACGGCCTGACGGCCAATAATCTCGGCAAGTATGACGCGCGTATTGCCGCTATCGATTACGCGCTGGCGCATGATGACGGCATCTCTTTACGCGGCATGGATGATGCTCAGGTAATTTTACTGGGCGTGTCGCGCTGTGGTAAAACACCCACCAGTCTCTATCTCGCTATGCAGTTCGGCGTACGTGCCGCCAATTATCCGTTTATCGCCGACGATATGGATAACTTAAAACTGCCGACAGCGCTGCGCCCTTATCAGCATAAGCTGTTTGGTCTGACTATCGATCCTGAACGTCTGGCGGCGATTCGTCAGGAGCGCGCCGAGAATTCCCGCTACGCCTCGCTGCGCCAGTGTCGGCTTGAGGTGGGTGAAGTGGAAGCGCTGTTCCGCACCCACCAGATCCGTTATCTCAACAGCACCAACTATTCGGTAGAAGAGATCGCGACGAAAATTCTCGACATTATGGGCCTGACGCGTCGCATGTTTTGATCCCCGCCACGGCAGCGGGCGCGGTTGTAAAGACTGGCTGCCGTGCGCTTTGCTTTCTTTTATCCTGCAACGGATTGAATTTGCATGCTAATGGTTTATTGTGGCCATCATCACTTCCCGGTATTTCCGCCGTTGCGAAGAAAAGCATTCAGAGAAAACGATGAATAAAACAGACGAACTGCGCTCCGCGCGCATTAGCAGTCTGGTGACGCCGGCGGCTCTCGCGCAGCAGCACCCGATTACCCCGGCGATTGCCGAAAACGTGACGGCCGCCCGCCAGCGCATCGCCCGTATCCTGACGGGTGAAGATAAGCGACTGCTGGTGGTTATCGGTCCCTGCTCCCTGCACGATCCGCGGGCGGCGCTGGAATATGCCCGCAACCTGAACCTGCTGCGCGAACGCTATCAGGATCGGCTGGAAATCGTGATGCGCGCCTATTTTGAAAAGCCGCGCACTGTTGTGGGCTGGAAGGGACTGATCTCCGATCCCGATCTTGACGGCAGCTTCGACGTCAATCGCGGCATCGGGATTGCGCGCCAGCTGCTACTGGAGATCAACGCGCTGGGCATGCCGACCGCGACCGAATTCCTCGATATGGTGATCGGCCAGTTTATCGCTGACTTAATTAGCTGGGGCGCTATCGGCGCGCGCACCACCGAAAGCCAGATTCATCGGGAAATGGCCTCTGCGCTCTCCTGCCCGGTTGGCTTTAAAAACGGCACTGACGGCAATGTGCGCATTGCGGTAGATGCGATTCGCGCCGCCCGCGTCAGCCATATGTTCCTGTCGCCCGATAAAAACGGTTTGATGACAATTTATCAGACCAGCGGCAATCCACACGGGCATGTAATTTTGCGCGGCGGCAAACAGCCCAACTACCATCCGGAAGATATTGCGGCGGCAACGGCGAGCCTGCGTGAGTTTAACCTGCCAGAGCAGCTGGTTATCGATTTTAGCCACGGCAATTGCCTGAAGCAGCATCGTCGTCAGCGCGACGTGGCGGAAGCCGTTGCGCAACAGATTCGCGACGGTTCAACCGCCGTAGCGGGCGTGATGATTGAAAGCTTTTTACAGGAAGGAAGCCAGAAAGTGATCGGCGGCCAGCCGCTGGTTTACGGCCAGTCGATTACCGACCCCTGCCTCGGCTGGGAAGATAGCGCCAGCGTGCTGGCGCTGTTGGCGGATGCAGTAGCAAGCCGTTTCTGACGACCTGCACGCTTTAGCTGGAACAGCTGACCTCCAGCTTTTTCCCCCAGTCCGGCGGACGGCGCGTTAAATCGGCCCATGCCGGATTCTCCGTGTAAGGCCGTTGCAGCGCCTGATGCAGATGCTGCAACTGCGTGATTTCGCCCTGCTCAACCTCATCGATGACTTGCTGCGCCAAATAGTTACGCAGCACCAGCGCCGGATTGGCCGCCTGCATCACGCGTTGCCGCTCCTCATCCTGACGCTCTTCCTGCAACAGCCGCATGCGGTAACGCTGATACCAGCTGTCAAAGGCGTCACGATCGATAAACTCATCGCGTAGCGGGGAACGGCTCTCCTGCTGCTGCGTGTTGCTCAGCCGACGAAAGGTCAGAGTGTAATCGCTGTGCTCCTGCGCCATCAGCGCAAGCAGATCGCTCAGGATGGCATTGTCCTGCTCATCGGCGGTGAGCAGTCCCAGTTTGGCGCGCATACGTTCACCCCAGACGCGCATCAACTCAGGTTCATAAACACTCAGCCCCTGCTTCAGCTGCTCCACGCTCAACAGTCCTGAAAGCGCATGGGCCAGCCGGTTAAGATTCCACAATCCAATCATCGGCTGGTTATTAAAGGCGTAGCGGCCCTGATAGTCGCTGTGATTGCAGATAAAGTCAGGCTGATAGTCATCGAGAAAACCGTACGGGCCGTAATCTATCGTCAGGCCGAGAATCGACATATTGTCAGTATTCATTACTCCATGAGCGAAGCCGACGCTTTGCCAGAGTGCAATCATGCTGGCGGTGCGCTTCACGATATCGGTAAACCAGAGCAGATAGCGATCGGCCTCCTGCTCCAGCTCGGGCCAGTGATGACGTATGGCGTAGTCGGCCAGCTGCTGAACCTTCTCCTGCTGACCGGAATAGAAAAAGTGCTCGAAATGACCGAAACGTAAATGGCTTTCCGCAATGCGCATCAGCATGGCGCCGCGCTCGGTGGTTTCACGCCGCACCGGCTCATCGCTGATGGCGATACTCAGCGCGCGCGTACTGGGGATTCCCAGATAGTGCATCGCTTCCGAGGCGAGAAATTCACGCACCGTCGAGCGGATCACCGCACGGCCATCGCCCATCCGGGAATAAGGGGTCAGCCCGGCGCCTTTCAGGTGCCAGTCGAGCTTGCGCCCGTTTTGTAACTGCTGCTCGCCCAGCAGAATACCGCGCCCGTCGCCTAACTGCCCTGCCCAGACACCAAACTGATGGCCGCTGTAAACCTGCGCCAGCGGCTGCATGCCGGGCAGCAGATCGCGTCCGTACCAGACACCGCTCCCTTGTCCGACAAATAACTCAGCGTCCAGCGCCATTTCCGCCGCCAGCGGCGCGTTGTGATAAAGCAAGCGGCCGCCGTCCAGCGGCGTGGGTTTCAGCGCGCTGTAGCAGCCCGCCAGTTCGTGATACCAGGTATTTGTAAACTGCATAGCGCCTCCCGATACGCGCTGTTTTTGCCCTGGGCGCAACAGCAACGTCGTTTCGGTAACAATCTGATTATTCTACCCAGTGTAATGCCAGCGGCAGAAATTAGACAGGCGAGGCGATGATTAAGGGCGTGGGGACGTCAACATTTTGGGTGGGAACACCAGTTCACACAGGGCGTCGGCTTTAACCGTCGGGAACAGGTTCCCGTGCAGATAAACGCCGGGCAACGCGGCGACTTTATCCAGCATAGAAACATCATCAATGCCGGAAATAATAATGTGATCAACATGAGAGTTATAATTATCGAGAATAACCTGAATAAAAGGTAAAAAAGAGGCGCGTGTAGCGAGCGAATGAATAAAATCTTTATCCAGCCTGAGGCAGGTAAAAAGATTATCATACACTGCCGTTGCCGGTGATTTTCCGGCGCCGAATTGCGAAAGGGATAAGCGGAAATTTTGACTAAGCGCATTTAATAACGGATTCTTTTTTCCCTGAGCTAATTGCGGAAACGTTTCACTTACGTCAAGAACTAAAAAAGGCAGCAGAAGTAATTTACGCAGCAGAAATTCGCTTTCAAGTATGGTAGCTGCCATAACATCATCAATACGCATCAGCGCCATTACCTGGTGCTGTTCGAAAAATGCCTGATGCTGCTCAAGCAGGGCGATCTGGCTCTGCAACAGACGCAGGTGCTGAGCCTCGTCGAGCTGCGGTAAAAGGAGATCCTGCGGTAGCGTAACGGGCGCATGGTCATGCACATACTGCGTCGCTAATTCAACCGCAGTAAGCTGGCCTGTAAATAAATAAACAGGATTAAAAAATGTCTCCGACCTGTAGTCGGCAGTTAAATGAATTTTCATTTTTCTCAGCCAGATAATGTGGCAAGTGACGCATCGTATAACAACCAAAAAGCACAGGCAATAGTACCAAATTACCGCAGAGATGGATATCACTGCTGTAAAGCCGATGCCGAGCGCGCCGTAATTCACTTAAGCCAAATAGCCGCTTTTGCATTAGTCAGACCGTTAAATTGCAGCGTTATTGTTAGTATTAATGACGCCGCAAGTAAAGTACCAATTATAATACCAGGTAATTACAAGAGTAATTTGATTTAAGATGCCGCATCGGAAGTGTTCTGAGAGCGGCTTTTCTGTAAACCCGAAAGAAAAGGAAATTCAGATGCGACGCGCCTGCCAGAACGCTTTACGCCAGTAAACGTTATCCAGTGACGAGCGGATCACACCCTGGCTGGTAGAGGCATGAATAAAGGCATTATCGGTATCGTAAATACCGACGTGCAGGCCGTTTTCACCCCTGCCGGTTTTGAAAAACACCAAATCTCCCGGCAGTAACTCATCTTTATCAATGCGCGTGCCGATATCGCTCTGCGCGCGCGTGGTGCGCGGCAGCTGCAAATCGAACTTATCGCGGAAGGTCAGATAAACGAAGCCGGAACAGTCAACGCCGCCATGTCCCATGCCGCCATAGCGATAAGGGGTGCCGCGCCACTCGCCGAGCTGATCGTTGAGTTGCGCAATCACGGTAATGGAATCAGAGAGTCTGGCGTTGGGAGGTGGCGCATGGTGGCTACAGCCCGCCAGCAACAGCACGACTATCAGTAATCCAATCCGCATGAGAAGCAATCCTTCGTAACCCGCAACCGCCGCTACTTTAGCGGGAAAGCGGCCAGGCTGGCAAGCGGCGCGCATCGCCTAACGCAGCACGGTGAGCAGCGAGTGTCCATCCAGCTCAAACTGGCGAAAAGCGATCTGATAAATTGGCGAGAGACGCTCCGGCGTCAGTAACGTCGCGGCATTGCCCTGCGCCACGACCGCGCCCTGATGCATCAGCCATACGCTGTCTGCCTGCTGCAGGCTGTGATTGAGATCGTGCCCGCTGGCGATCACGGTAATGCCGGCTTTACACAAACGCGCGATCACGTCGTCTGCCGCTTTCTGTTGCGCCACATCCAGCGCCGTCATGGGTTCATCCAGAATCAACAGTTTCCCTTGTGGATTGATCGCCGGGTCGATTTGCAGCGCCACTGCCGCCAGCCTGACTCTTTGCCATTCGCCGCCGGACAGTTGCGTCAGTGGGCGCTTCAGCTTATCCATCAGCTGAAGTTCCTCCAGCACAGCACGCAGCGCGGCATCTTTGTGAAGCGCGTCGCTGTTGGCCTGCAAATGCAGTTGCAAATAGTGAAAAACCGGCATCTGACTGAGCGGCGCCTGCTGCTGCGGCAGCCAGGCGCGCGTCTGCGCCAATGCCTGCGCCGTCCAGCGGGTTAAGGGTTGCCGGAGAAAATCGATCTCGCCCCGGAAGGCAAGCAGACCGGCCAGCAGCGTCAGCACTGTGCTTTTGCCTGCACCGTTTGGCCCGACCAGATGCAGCAGCTGACCGGCCGGCAACGTGGCGGAAAAAGGGGCAAGCCGTCCGGGAACGGCTACGCCCTGCAGCCTCATCAGCATCTATTTTGCCAGTGCCAGCTTAATGCTTTGCTGAATGATGGCATCGTCCGGCGTCATATCGGGCGAGAATCGCTGCGCCACCTTGCCTTCACGGTCGATAAGAAACTTTTCAAAGTTCCACAGAATATCGCCCGGCGCTTTTGGCGCACGCCCTTTGCTCGCCATACGTTCATAGAAACCGCTGCCTTCCGGTGCCAGCGCCTGCGGCTGCGCGGCGACCAGCTGCGTATAGAGTGGATGACGCTGCGGCCCGTTCACCTCCATCTTGCTGAACATCGGAAAGGTGACGCCATAGGTGGTGCTGCAAAAGGTTTTGATCTCCTCGTTGCTGCCCGGCTCCTGTTCCAGGAACTGGTTGCAGGGAAAGCCCAATACGCTGAACCCCTGCTCTTGCCAGGCGGTTTGCAGCTGCTCCAGTTGCTCGTATTGCGGCGTCAGGCCGCATTTCGACGCCACGTTCACCACTAACAGTACCTTGCCCTGCCACTGCGCTAAGGTGGTTTTTTCCCCATCAAGAGTTTCCAGTTCAGTCTGAAAAATGCTCATAGTTCACCTGTGTTGATTAAGAGAGCCAGCCAAAGCTAGCGTGAAGATTTCAGTAACAGCACGATAAACAGCGGCGCACCCAAGGTGGCGGTAACCACGCCAATGGGTAACTCGGCGGATGACAGCGCCAGCCGGGCGATAATATCCGCCCCTAACAGCACAGCTGCCCCTGCCAAAGCCGAGGCGGGCAGCAGCCAACGGTGATCGTTGATTCCGCTCAACCGTAACAGATGCGGGATCACCAGACCGACAAAGCCGATGGCTCCTGCCATCGCCACGCTGTTGCCCACCAGCCAGCCCATTGCCAGCACCAGCAGGTTGCGCCAGAACAGCAGAGGCAGGCCAAGCTGACGCGCCGAAAGTTCGCCCAGCGCCAGCAAATTCAGCACGCGCGCGGTGGCGATCAGCGCCAGCGTCACCGGCAACACTCCCAGCATCATCCAGCGGTAGCGCCAGTCGATGCCGCTGAAGCCGCCCATCATCCAGTACATCAGCTGACGCAGATCGAGGCTGGTGCTGAAGTAGACCGCCCAGGTCATGATAGCGCTACAGATGATGCCCAGCGCGACGCCGGTCAACAGCAGGCGGGCAACGGAGAGCTGGCGATGGGCGAAATGCAGCAGGATCAGGGTAATCAGCAGCGCCCCCGCCATCGCCGCCAGGCTCAGGCTCCAGAGCGAACCGCTGCCCAGCATTACCCCCAGCACCAGGCCGATGCCGGCACCATTCGAAACACCGAGCAGTCCGGGTTCCGCCAGCGGATTATTGAACAGCGCCTGCATCACCACGCCGCAAACCGCCAGCGCCGCGCCGACCAGCACCACCGCCAACGTTCTTGGCAGACGCAGCTGCCAGACAAAGAGATCGCCGCTGGCGCTGAACCAGCGCAGAGGAGAAATCCAGCTGTCGCCTGCGCACAGGCTGAGAATAAAGAGAAGCAGCAGCAGCAGGCTCAGCGCAATCACTCCGCGTTTAGCGCGGCGGTCAGACTGGCGAGCAAGATGATCCAGCAGCGTCATAGCAGAAGGATTCACTGAGAAAACAGAGATTTGATTGTAGTGAGATCGCAGCAAAAAGAAAGCTAAGGATGCGTGCCGGCATTACCTGCACCGCAATAAAAAAGGCCGCTGAGCGGCCTTTTGAAATTCTGAAATGCATCAGTCTTCTTTTGGTGAAGCGTTCTCGACACGGCTTTTTAACTTCTGTCCCGGACGGAAAGTCACCACGCGGCGGGCAGTAATCGGGATATCCTCCCCCGTTTTCGGATTTCGCCCCGGACGTTGGTTTTTATCGCGCAGGTCGAAATTACCAAATCCAGACAGTTTGACCTGTTCACCGTTTTCCAAAGCGCGGCGGACTTCTTCAAAAAACAGTTCTACCAGCTCTTTTGCATCACGTTTGCTCAGACCAAGCTTTTCGAACAGGTACTCTGACATTTCAGCTTTTGTAAGCGCCATAGGTTCAATCCCTCAAGGTTGCCTGGAATCGCTCTTTTAATGCTGCAACACAACGAGCTACGGTCGCAGCAATCTCCTCTTCTTCGAGTGTCCGGCTGGTATCCTGCAAAATCAGGCTAATCGCGAGGCTCTTATAACCCTCGTTTACACCCTTACCGCGGTACACGTCAAACAAGTTTACGCCAACTACCTGATTTACGCCAACTTTCTTACACTCTGCAATGATATCTGCTGCGGGCACGTTTTCCTGCACTACAACAGCGATATCACGGCGGTTTGCCGGGAAGCGAGAAATCTCGCGCGCATCAGGCAGGACGCGGTCTGCGACCTTATTCCAAAGCAGTTCAAAGACTAAGGTGCGTCCGTTGAGATCCAGCTTACGTTCCAGTTCCGGATGAACCACCCCGATAAATCCGATTCGTTCATCTTTCAGGTAAATTGCTGCGCTTTGACCCGGATGTAACGCCGGATTAGCTTCCGCACGGAAGCTAATTTCGTCCAGTTTACCGGTCAGCTCCAGCACCGATTCTAAATCACCTTTTAAATCATAGAAGTCGACAGCCTGACGCGCCAGATCCCAATGCTCTTCATTACGGGTGCCGCTCAGCACGCCTGCCAGCATAAGATCCTGACGGATGCCCAAATCCGCTTGTGTATCCGGCACAAAGCGCAGGCCGCTTTCAAACAGGCGCACGCGGCTCTGTTGACGGTTCTGGTTATAGACCACCACGCTCAGCAGACCGCTCCAGAGCGACAGGCGCATTGCGGACATTTCACTGGAGATCGGGCTTGGCAGAATCAATGCTTCTTCACCCGGATGCAGCAGCGTTTGTATTTTAGGATCGACGAAGCTGTAGGTAATTGCTTCCTGATAGCCTTTATCCACCAGCAAGGTTTTGACGCGCTTCAAAGAGAGATCGGCTTCGCGATGTTGGGTCATCACCAGGCCAGCCTGAACCGGCACATCGGGAATGTTGTTGTAGCCGTAAACGCGCGCAACTTCTTCCACCAGATCTTCTTCAATCGCCATGTCAAAGCGCCAGCTCGGCGCGATCGCTTTCCATTCGCCATCGCCAACGGTAACGTCACAACCCAGGCGCTGAAGAATATCGCTGACCTGATCGTCAGCAATCACGTGACCAATCAGACGATCCAGTTTCTCGCGACGCAGCGTAATGGTAGCGCGTGGAGGCAGCGAATCGGCGTGGGTCTGGTCGATAACCGGACCCGCTTCGCCGCCGCAGATTGCCAGCAGCAGTTGAGTGGCGCGCTCGATCGCTTTGTGCTGCAGCGCCGGATCGACGCCGCGCTCGTAGCGATGCGAGGCGTCGGTATGCAGACCATGACGGCGCGCGCGACCGGTAATCGCCAGCGGATCAAAGAAAGCGCACTCAAACAGCACATTTTGCGTCTCTTCACTCACACCAGAGTGCTCGCCGCCAAAGATGCCGCCCATCGCCAGCGCTTTGTGGTGATCGGCAATCACCAGAGTATCGCTGTTCAGCTTCGCTACGCTGCCATCCAGCAAGGTCAGGGTTTCGCCCTCTTTCGCCATACGCACCACAATGCCGCCATCGATGCGATCCAGATCGAAAGCGTGCATCGGCTGACCCAGCTCCAGCAGAACGTAGTTAGTGATATCCACCACCGGATCGATAGAACGAATGCCGCAGCGGCGCAGCTTCTCTTTCATCCACAGCGGCGTATTCGCTTTTACGTTGATTCCTTTAACCACGCGGCCAAGATAGCGCGGGCAGGCAGCAGGCGCATCAACGCGAATCGGGAAGGTATCTTTGATCGTCGCGGCAACCGGCGCGATCTCAGGCGCGGTCAGCGGCAGGCCATTCAGCACGGCAACGTCACGGGCGATACCGATAATGCCAAGGCAATCTGCACGGTTTGGCGTGACGCTGATTTCAATGGTGTTGTCGTCAAGCTTCAGGTAATCGCGGATATCAGTACCGATCGGCGCATCGGCCGGCAGTTCGATTATCCCGCTATGATCGTCAGAAATACCCAGCTCGGAGAACGAGCAGAGCATGCCTTCCGACGGCTCGCCGCGCAGCTTCGCCGCCTTGATTTTGAAATCGCCCGGCAGTACGGCGCCAACGGTCGCCACAGCCACTTTCAGGCCCTGACGGCAGTTCGGCGCGCCGCAGACGATATCCAGCAGGCGATCGCCGCCGACGTTGATTTTGGTCACACGCAGTTTGTCGGCGTTCGGGTGCTGTCCGCACTCTACTACCTCGCCGACAACCACGCCGTGAAACGCGCCGGCAACCGGCTCCACGCCATCCACTTCCAGACCGGCCATGGTGATCTGTTCAGCCAGCGCAGCGCTGTCCAGGGCTGGATTTACCCATTCGCGTAACCAGAGTTCACTGAATTTCATTGGATAACCTGCCCTTATTTAAATTGTTTGAGGAAACGTAAATCATTTTCGAAGAAAGCGCGCAGATCGGTCACGCCATAACGCAGCATGGTAAGACGCTCCATCCCCATGCCGAACGCGAAGCCTGAGTAAACTTCCGGATCGATGCCGACGTTGCGCAACACGTTTGGATGCACCATGCCGCAGCCCAGCACTTCCAGCCATTTGCCGTTTTTGCCCATCACATCCACTTCCGCTGAGGGTTCGGTAAACGGGAAATAGGAAGGACGGAAACGCACCTGCAGATCTTCTTCAAAGAAGTTGCGCAGGAAGTCATGCAGCGTGCCTTTCAGGTTGGTAAAGCTGATATTTTTATCGACAATCAGCCCTTCCATCTGATGAAACATCGGGGTGTGAGTTTGGTCGTAATCGTTACGGTAAACGCGGCCCGGCGCGATAATGCGGATCGGCGGCTGCTGGTTTTTCATGGTGCGAATCTGCACGCCAGAAGTTTGCGTACGCAGCAGACGTGTGGCGTCGAACCAGAAGGTGTCATGGTCGGCGCGCGCCGGATGGTGGCCGGGAATATTCAGCGCATCAAAGTTGTGGTAGTCATCTTCAATTTCCGGTCCGGTCGCGACCGCAAAGCCCAGCTCGCCGAAAAAGGTTTCGATACGATCGATGGTACGGGTGACCGGATGCAGCCCGCCGTTTTCCACACGACGGCCTGGCAGAGAGACATCAATGGTTTCAGCCGCCAGACGGGCGTTCAGCGCCGCCGACTCCAGCGTGTTTTTACGGGAGTTCAGACGTTCCTGTACCTGCTGTTTGGCTTCGTTAATCACCGCCCCGGCAGCCGGACGCTCCTCAGCAGGCAGCTCGCGCAGCGTCGTCATCTGCAGCGTAAGATGCCCTTTTTTACCCAGATATTCGACGCGCACGGCGTCAAGGGCGGCGATATCCGTCGCCTCGTCGATGGCGGCCGTGGCGCGGGCCACCAGTTCTGCGAGTTGGGACATGGTTTCCTCTTCTTCCAGTCAGGCTGGTCTGTTCTCGTTGGGACCTTAAGATCCAATGTGATTCGCCAGAAACAAAAAAGCCTCCACGAGGGAGGCTTTCAGCGCGATTTTTCGTTTCTTTTCTTATGCGCAAAAGCCCCTGAATGTCAGGTGCTAAAGTAAAAAAAGAAACGGAAAATAGCAGCGTGCATGCTTGCGTTACCTTGTCATCATTTCAACGGCACTATTGAAATGCGCATCGGGATAAATGTCAATCATTTAAGCAGGTTGCAGGCAATAAAAAAGGGAGCAAGCTCCCTTTTTTATCTGACTTACGCCAGAGCTGATTTCGCTTTTTCAACCAGTGCCGTAAAGGTCACTTTGTCGAATACAGCGATGTCAGCCAGGATTTTACGGTCAATTTCAATGGACGCTTTTTTCAGGCCATTGATGAAACGGCTGTAAGAGATACCGTTCTGACGCGCCGCAGCGTTGATACGTGCGATCCACAGCTGACGGAACTGACGCTTACGTTGACGACGGTCGCGGTATGCGTACTGACCAGCTTTGATAACAGCCTGGAAGGCAACACGGTAAACACGCGAACGTGCACCATAGTAGCCTTTAGCTTGTTTTAAGATTTTTTTGTGACGTGCGCGGGCAATTACACCACGTTTTACGCGAGCCATGTGAGCTCTCCTGTTCTATATTCTGATGAAAAAAATTAAATTATGCGTACGGCAGGCAGGCTACTACCAGACCCAGATCGCCTTTAGAAACTAGGCCCTTCGGGCGCAGGTGACGTTTACGCTTGGTTGATTTTTTGGTCAGAATATGACGCAGGTTCGCATGCTTGCGCTTGAAGCCGCCAGAAGCGGTCTTCTTGAAGCGCTTAGCCGCGCCACGGACAGTTTTAATCTTTGGCATTTTTACAAATATCCACTTCGCATTGTTAATAAAATGACCCAGACAGGCGGAGCAAAAGCCGCACAGCGCGAAGGCTGCGCGGTTTTGTCACTTGAAGGCCTACTGTTTCTTCTTGGGTGCGAGCACCATGATCATCTGGCGGCCTTCGATCTTCGAAGGGAAGGATTCGACCACTGCCAGTTCACTCAGATCTTCTTTCACGCGGTTAAGCACTTCCATACCGATCTGTTGGTGCGCCATCTCACGACCGCGGAAACGCAGCGTGATTTTGGCTTTATCGCCTTCTTCCAGAAAACGAATCAGGTTGCGTAGTTTGACCTGATAGTCGCCTTCATCGGTACCAGGACGGAATTTGATTTCCTTAACCTGGATAACTTTCTGCTTCTTCTTCTGTTCCTTAGAAGATTTGCTCTTTTCATAGAGGAACTTGCCGTAATCCATAATACGGCAAACCGGCGGTTCGGCGTTCGGGCTGATTTCGACTAAATCAACACCCGCTTCTTCAGCTTTTTCCAAAGCTTCACGTAGACTGACAATACCAATCTGCTCGCCATCAACGCCTGTTAAGCGCACTTCTGTGGCGCGGATTTCACCGTTGATACGATTCGGACGCGTCGGTTGTACTCGTTTTCCGCCTTTAATACCTTATTCCTCCAATTGGTGAAGATTTCGGCTGCGAATCTCTTGTTGCAGCTTCTCAACAAACACATCCACATCCATCGACCCGAGGTCTTTGCCACGGCGGGTTCGCACGGCTACCTTGCCGGCTTCCACTTCTTTATCACCGCAGACCAACATATAAGGGACGCGACGTAATGTGTGCTCGCGGATTTTAAAGCCTATCTTCTCGTTTCTCAAGTCCGCTTTAACACGAATGCCCGCATTCTGTAATTTGCGCGTCAATTCGTTGACATATTCTGCCTGACTGTCGGTGATATTCATCACCACGGCTTGCACCGGTGCCAGCCAGCTTGGGAAGAAACCAGCGAACTCTTCGGTTAAAATACCGATAAAGCGCTCCATCGACCCGAGAATAGCGCGGTGAATCATAACCGGCGTCTGACGATCGTTATTTTCACCCACATAGGTGGCGTCCAGACGCTTCGGCAGGGAAAAGTCTAGCTGAACTGTACCACACTGCCAGGCGCGATCGAGACAATCATACAGGGTAAACTCGATTTTCGGGCCGTAAAAAGCGCCTTCACCCGGCTGAAATTCAAATGGAATCTCATTTTCGTTCAGCGCAGCGGCCAGATCTTCCTCGGCGCGATCCCACATCTCATCGCTGCCGATACGTTTTTCCGGACGCGTAGAGAGTTTCACCACGATTTTTTCGAAGCCGAAGGTGCTGTACATGTCATACACCATACGGATGCAGCTGTTTACTTCGCTGCGCACCTGCTCTTCGGTACAGAAAACATGGGCATCATCCTGAGTAAAGCCGCGTACGCGCATCAGGCCATGCAGCGCGCCTGACGGCTCGTTACGATGACAGCTGCCGAACTCCGCCATACGTAACGGCAGGTCGCGGTAGGATTTCAGCCCCTGGTTGAAGATCTGCACATGGCCAGGACAGTTCATCGGCTTGATGCAATATTCACGGTTCTCTGACGAAGTGGTGAACATCGCTTCCTTGTAGTTTTCCCAGTGCCCGGTCTTTTCCCACAGCACGCGGTCCATCATAAACGGACCTTTCACTTCCTGGTACTGATACTCTTTCAGCTTGCTGCGCACAAAGACTTCCAGCTCGCGGAAAATGGTCCAGCCGTCATTATGCCAGAAAACCATGCCCGGCGCTTCTTCCTGCATGTGATAAAGATCGAGCTGCTTGCCGATTTTACGATGATCGCGCTTCGCCGCCTCTTCCAGACGCTGCAGATAAGCATTCAGCTGCTTCTTATCGGCCCAGGCGGTGCCGTAGATACGCTGCAACATTTTATTGTTGCTGTCGCCGCGCCAGTAAGCGCCGGAAATTTTCTGCAGCTTGAAGAAATGGCAAAAACGCATGTTCGGCACGTGCGGACCGCGGCACATGTCGACATATTCTTCATGATGATACAGGCCAGGACGGTCGTCGTGGCTGATATTTTCATCCAGAATGGTGGTTTTATACAGCTCGCCGCGGGCAGCGAAAACGTCACGCGCTTCCTGCCAGCTCACCTTCTTCTTGATGACGTTGTAATTGGTCTCTGCCAGCTCATGCATACGCTTTTCCAGCAGATCGATATCTTCCTGGGTCAGCGTGCGATCGAGATCTACATCATAGTAGAACCCGTTATCAATCACCGGACCAATAGCCATTTTGGTATCTGGCCACAGCTGTTTAATCGCGTGACCCAACAGGTGCGCACAGGAGTGACGGATAATTTCCAGACCGGCTTCATCTTTCGCGGTGATAATCGCAACGGAAGCGTCTTCGGTAATGGGATCAACCGCATCAACCAGCTCGCCGTTCACACGCCCTGCAATGCAGGCTTTTGCCAGGCCAGGGCCGATATCCAGCGCGATATCCATCACGCTAACGGGACGATCAAAGGAACGCTGGCTTCCATCAGGAAGAGTAATTACAGGCATTTCATATCCTTAATTGCAGTGGTAAGCCACACCAAAGCCTACATGCAACATTGATTGAGAGAATCTGCCTGGCGTAATGTCAGACCCACATTGTCGGAATGACGCCAGGTATTTTTAGCGCTGAAGATGATAACAGCTTTAAGCAGGCAGCAAAACCCGGAAAAGAAGCGACTTTTTATCGATTTGGCACGCAATGACGCAGAATAAAAAAACCCGCAGCGGACCAGAATCCAGACTGCGGGCGTTCTCCATGATACGCCTACTGGCGTACCCCAGGCACTCTTACATTGCGTAAGAGAGCATAATGGAGGTTTTGGTATCGGTGCGATCCGGCGCCGATTCCGGCGGATTGTTGTTCCAGGTCACGTTATACGCCATCTTCAGAGAGAAGTGATCGTTGATCGCCACCTGCAGGCCGGTCTCAGAGTTCAGGGTAGTATCTTCGCCGAAGGTGCTCAGCACAGAGAGACCCTGAATAAATTTGGTGGTGTCGGTGAGTTGCCACTGATAGCTCAGCGCGCCGTAACCCAGCGCTTTGGTTTCACTACCGCCGTCATGGAAATCATCGTAACGCACGCCCGGACCAAATTCCATGCGCAGCGAGTGCACCGGCCCGTTCAGAATCTGACGACCGTAACCGGCGGTAAGCACGTCGCGGGAATCATAACCGTTAAAGCGATCGCTTAACCAACTCGCCTGACCAAACAGGTAATCGGAGCTGTTCATATTATAACGGGTACGGCCACCGATATTGTAGGTTTCGGAAGAGCGTTCATCGTTAGAAGAGGTATTCGCCGCGTTACCCCACAGGCTGTAGGCGTAATTGGTCGTGTACCACGTCATATTAGTTTGCGCGGTCAGCGACGAGCTGGTGGTATTACCCGATTGCGCCAGGTAACCCGCCGATGCGCTACCCTCAAACGGTTTTTTCGCGCTGGAAGGATCGTCCATTGATGTGAAGACATTATTATCCGCAAATGCCTGGTGACAAAAAGCGCCCGAAGAGAGCAAAAGAACAGCAGAGAGCTTTATTAACGCTTTCATTAAATGTGATCCGTACAACAAGTTTAAAAAAAGGAGAGTCTGAAGGGTTTTGCAAGCCGATCAACGCAATTTATGGTAAGTATTGTAAAAAAGTATGTAATCGCGTCAAAAGTCAGGTTATGCGCTACTTCCGCTTCAGTTATGAGATTATTCCCATTAACGGTGCGCATTATAAGATGCAGTTAAAAAAATCACAGCTGAATTGCAACAAGAATTGTCTGAACGCAATAATTGCCTTTTCGGGGCGGCATCCACATTGTATTTAATTGTTTACCCATCGCTTTTTGCTTAAAATTCGCTCAGAGCTAACGGGTGGGCTACGCTAAAACCTGTTTCTTAACAATGAGGTCGATCATGAATGCAGCAAGCGTAATGCGTTACGTTGTCACCTTTCATTATCATGAACATGGCCTGAGCGATATTCTTGAACTTAACAGCGCGATGGCCAATGGCGGCTTCACCACAACCTTAAACGATGAAGAAGGAAAATCTCATGAGCTCGGCACTAACAGTTTTGGTTTTGTCAGCGCCCTTAATGAAGATGAAATCAGGCAGCAAGCAGAGAGCCTGGGCGAAATGGTTCTGGCTGCAAAACCGCAAGTAGAGGTCACCACACTGGAAGCCTTTCTGAAACAGCAATCCTGAATCCATTGTTTTGTAAAAAGCGCTATCAGGCTGTACGCAACGCTGGTTTTGGTGAATATTTAAGCGTTACAATTGTGCTTACGCAGCGAATAAAGAGGATAACCCGATGTGGTCAGCCATTAGTCGTCTGTTAAGTGAACAGCTGGGCGATGCCGAAATCTCTCAGCGTCATGAACTCCCTGGCGGCGATGTCCATCCCGCGTGGCATATTCGCTACGGTGAGCATGAAATTTTCATCAAGTGCAACGGTCGCGATATGCTTTCTCTGTTTACCTGGGAAGCGGACCAGTTGGCGCTGCTGGAACGAACCAACACCATTCGCGTGCCTAAAGTGTATGGCGTCGGCAATGACCGCGACTACAGCTTTCTGGCGCTGGAGTATATTCCTCCCCAACCGCTTGACGAAGAGAACGCCTTTCAGCTGGGTCAGCAGCTGGCGCATCTGCATCAATGGAGCGAACAGCCGCAGTTTGGTCTCGATTTCGATAATAACATCACCACCTCGCCACAGCCCAACAGCTGGCTACGCCGTTGGTCGGTATTTTTTGCTGAGCAGCGCATCGGCTGGCAGCTGCAGCTGGCGGAAGAGAAAGGCGTTCAGTATGGCGACAGCGATCTGATTGTCGCCTGCGTGCAGCGCGCGCTGAATGCGCATCATCCTCAACCTTCGCTGTTGCATGGCGATCTCTGGCCAGCCAATTGCGCCGGCAGCGCTGGCGGGCCGTGGATTTTCGATCCCGCCTGCTACTGGGGTGACCGCGAATGCGATTTAGCGATGCTGAGCTGGTATTCCCACCTGCCGCGTCAGATTTATGAAGGTTATCAGTCTGTCTGGCCGCTGCCCGCCGGTTTTTCCCAACGTCAGCCGGTTTATCAGCTCTATTACCTGCTCAATCGCGCCAATGTTTTTGGCGGCAGCTGGTTAGAGGAAGCGCAGCTGGCGATAGGCCAACTGCTGGATGATGATGAAGCGAACAAAAGTCAGGCCAAACCGGCCTGACCTGATTTAAAGAAAGCCCAGCAGCGACAAAAGAAAATAGCCGGCCACTGCAATGATGACGGGAAGAATATAGAGCGGGAAAATTTGCAGGAAAATGGTGTGGTGCGGCACTTTGATCTTCTCTTCGAGATGCTGGCGGGTGCGTGCTTCACTGCCTTTCGCCTGTTCAAGAATCATCTGATCTTCAATGCCTTCTTTGATATGACGCGACTGGCGCCACATGCGGGCGCCCGACGCCTGGAGCGCCAGTCCGACAAAAATCAGAATATAGATAATCCAGAAACCGATATTGGCCTGGCCGTGAAACTCCGGTACCGGTGAATTGCGCCAGAAAAACCCCAGAAAGGGTGTATTAAAGCGGATCATATCAATCATTACATGGACAAAATCGAGCATCACCGCATTAATTCCCGGCTGTTTCTCGCTGTGTTTGAACATGAAGCTGAGCAGTGAAATGATCGTGGACAGCAGTGCCGGAATAAAAATCACCCAGCCAGCCACTCGCTTAAGGATGGCGATATGGCCAGCCTGTTGGTATGTCATGGTGTCTCCTTGACCTTAAAAGTTTCGCTGTAATTCTACCTGCCCCGGCAACTTTTTTCCTGAAAAAGAGCAGGCTGCGTAAAATCATAGCCTCAGTTTGCCAGCGCTGCCCGTTCCCCTTCCTCCATGTTAAGGTAAGACAAATTTCACATGGAGCCGCTGTATGTCATATCACCGCCCTGTTCTTGCCGCCATTTTTGATATGGATGGATTGCTCATCGATTCTGAACCGCTTTGGGATCAGGCTGAGCTGGATGTTTTATCCGCTCTGAAGGTCGATATTTCGCGCCGCAATGAGCTGCCGGATACCCTGGGATTGCGTATTGATCAGGTGGTGCGCATGTGGTACGAAACCCTGCCCTGGAGCGGCCCGAGCCAGCAGGAGGTAACGGATCGCATTATTGCCAGGGCGCTGGCGCTGGTTGAAGAGAAGCGTCCGATTTTACCGGGCGTGGAACAGGCGCTGCAACTCTGTCAGCAGCAGGGTCTGAAGATTGCGCTGGCCTCCGCCTCGCCGCTGCATATGCTGGAGCGCGTGCTGGAGATGTTTAATCTGCGCCGCTATTTTTCCGCCCTCGCCTCCGCCGAAGCTTTGCCATACAGCAAGCCGCACCCGCAGGTTTATCTCGATGCGGCGGCAAAGCTGGATATTGACCCGCTCAACTGCGTCACGCTGGAAGACTCTTTCAACGGTATGATCGCCACCAAAGCGGCGCGCATGCGCTCCATCGTGGTGCCCGCCGCCGAATACCGTGACGACGCGCGCTGGGCGCTGGCGGAGGTGAAGCTGGATTCGCTCGCACAGCTTACCGCTGCCCATCTCGGCCTCTGATCCCCGACCCGCTGCCTGCAGCGGGGTTTTCCTGCCTGCCGACCACAAGTTTGATCGCGCCAGCAAAACAAATAAAACACTGTTTCATTTTTATTGAATTCACGTCCCGTCCTGCCTAAGATGCCTCAACGCACCCGACAAGGGGTGATTTGTTCCCCATTCTGCAAGAGAGGTCTGAGATGGACGTCCGTCAAAGCATTCATAGCGAACACGCCAGACAACTGGATACCGCCGCCCTGCGTCGTGAATTCCTGATCGAAAAAATCTTTGAGGCTGACAGTTACACCCTGACCTACAGCCATATCGACCGCATCATCATCGGCGGCGTGATGCCGGTGCAGCAAAGCGTCTCCATCGGCAGCGAAGTGGGCCAACAGCTTGGCGTCAGCTATTTCCTCGAGCGCCGGGAACTGGGCGTGATTAACATCGGCGGTCCTGGCCTGATCGATGTGGATGGCAAAATCTGGGAAATCGGTCATGAAGAGGCGCTGTATGTGGGCAAAGGGGCGCAGACAGTGCTGTTTCGCAGCGCCAACCCCGAACAGCCGGCAAAGTTTTACTACAACAGCGCGCCAGCCCATACCACTTATCCTGATAAAAAAATCACCCTGGAGGAGGCGTCGCCTGCCACTCTTGGCGACCCGGCGACCTCCAATCGTCGCACCATTAATAAATTTATCGTGCCGGACGTACTGCCCACCTGCCAGCTCACCATGGGGCTGACGAAACTGGAGCCAGGCAGCCTGTGGAATACCATGCCCTGCCATACCCATGAACGCCGCATGGAGGTCTATTTCTATTTCGATATGGATGAGGAAACCGCGGTGTTTCATATGATGGGCGAGCCGCAAGAGACGCGCCATCTGCTGGTGCACAACGAACAGGCGGTCATCTCCCCCAGCTGGTCGATTCACGCTGGCGTCGGCACCAAACGCTATACCTTTATCTGGGGCATGGCAGGCGAGAATCAGGTTTTCGATGACATGGATCACGTCAAGGTCAGCGAATTACGCTGAGTCTGAGGAGAGGGTATGATACTGAACGCATTTAATCTGGAAGGAAAAGTCGCTCTGGTGACCGGCTGCAATACGGGACTGGGCCAGGGCATGGCGATCGGTCTGGCGCAGGCGGGTTGCGACATCATCGGCGTCAACCGCGCCGATCCCGATGAAACCGCGCAGCGCGTCGAGGCGCTGGGTCGTCGTTTTTATGCCATTCAGGCCGATCTGACCGATTCCGCGCAGGCGGCGCGCATTGTGGAGCAGGCGGTAGTCGCTGCCGGGCAAATCGACATTCTGGTCAACAATGCCGGCATCATCCGCCGCGAAGATGCGTTGAACTTCAGCGAGCAGGACTGGGATGATGTGATGAATATCAACAGCAAAACTCTGTTCTTTCTTTCTCAGCAGGTGGCGCGTCAGTTTATTGGCCAGGGCAACGGCGGCAAAATCATCAATATCGCCTCAATGCTCTCCTTCCAGGGCGGGATCCGCGTTCCCTCTTATACCGCCTCGAAGAGCGCGGTAATGGGCCTGACGCGCCTGATGGCCAACGAGTGGGCAAAATATGGCATTAATGTTAACGCCATTGCGCCGGGCTACATGGCAACCAACAATACCGAGCAGTTACGTAACGATGAGTCGCGCAGCGAAGAGATCCTTGCACGTATCCCGGCAGGCCGCTGGGGAAATCCTGATGATATGATGGGTCCGATCGTTTTTCTCGCCTCATCCGCCTCTGATTATGTTAATGGTTACACGCTGGCGGTGGATGGCGGCTGGCTGGCGCGCTAAACTACCTGTATCACGGGCGTCCCACGGGCGTCCGATGTTATTTTTTCTCCACAAAAATTAATTCTTCGTTACAGCGTCACATATTCTCATTTACTGGATAAATCCCTATACTGGATGCATCGACAGTTTTTGCAGCCAGGTTTTATCATGACGGCCGAAGGCCACGTAATATTCGCCATTGCCAGCGCTATCTTTGCCAAGCGCGCCGACTTAACCCCGGTGCTGGCTGACGCTGACTGGTGGCATCTCATCCCCGCCACGCTGCTGACCTGTCTGCTGCCTGATATCGATCATCCTAAATCAGTACTGGGCCAGCGGCTGAAATGGCTCTCCCATCCCATTGCACGCGCCTTCGGCCATCGCGGCTTCACCCACAGTTTACTGGCAGTGGCGGCAGGGGTGTGGCTGTTTCAGATTAACGTGCCCGCCAGCTGGCCGGTGCCTGCCGATGTTTTACAGGGAATGACCCTGGGCTATCTGAGCCATATCGCCGCCGATATGCTCACGCCCGCTGGCGTGCCTTTGCTCTGGCCGTGCCGCTGGCGCTTTCGCCTGCCGCTGTTGAGAACACAGAAAGGCAACCAGCTTGAGCGCGTGCTATGTATGGCGCTGGTAGGCTTTGCCCTGTGGTTTCCGGCGGGCGCGCTACCTTTTGGTGCAAACGGCTGGCCTGCTCAGCTGTTTGATTCGCTGCAAAACGGCGTCAGTCGGTTAGTAAACGCGCAAATCGGACATTAAACAAGCAAATCAGCAACATAAGTTATAAGCCATTCCATTTGGATATAAGCCTGCCCTTTTCCGGCTGTTAACATGCCGCCATTCCGTCACGCTCGGAAAGAGCTGAAAAACCCCATGTCATCTGCACCGCAGCCTGACGTGGAATAACCCCTCTGGAGAGACAGAATGAATTTTCCCCTCATTCTTAATATTGTTGCTTTCGTTGCGCTGCTGCTGCTGTTATCCCGCAGCGGCCGTACTACATGGAGCCTGTCGAAAAAAGTGTTAACCGGCCTGGTGCTGGGCGTGCTTTTTGGTCTGGCGCTGCAGTTTATCTATGGCGCAGAGAGCGCCGTAGTGAAAGAGTCGATTGGCTGGTTCAATATTGTTGGCAACGGCTATGTACAGCTGCTGCAGATGATCGTCATGCCGCTGGTTTTCGCCTCGATTCTCAGTGCGGTGGCGCGTCTGCACAACGCCGCGTCGCTGGGTAAAATCAGCGTGCTGACGATCGGCGTACTGCTTTTCACCACCGCCATTGCGGCGCTGGTCGGCGTGTTTGTTACCGGCCTGTTTGGCCTGAGCGCCGAAGGTCTGGTGCAAGGCGCGCAGGAAACCGCTCGCCTGAACGCGATTCAAAGCAACTACGTGGGCAAAGTGGCCGATCTCACCGTGCCGCAGCTGCTGCTCTCCTTTGTGCCGAAAAACCCTTTTGCCGATCTCACCGGGGCAAATCCAACCTCGATTATCAGCGTGGTGATTTTCGCCGCCTTCCTGGGCGTGGCGGCATTGCAGCTGCTGAAGGACGATCGCGAGAAAGGACAGCGCGTACTGCTGGCGATCGAGACCTTGCAATCCTGGGTCATGAAGCTGGTGCGCCTGGTGATGAAGCTTACCCCTTATGGCGTGCTGGCGCTGATGACCAAAGTGGTCGCCGGATCGAACCTGCAAGATATCGTCAAGCTGGGCAGCTTCGTCGTTGCCTCCTATCTTGGTCTCGCGATCATGTTTGGCGTACATGCTCTTCTGCTCGCGATCAATGGCATTAGCCCACAGCGTTTCTTCCGCAAGGTCTGGCCGGTGATCACGTTTGCCTTTACCAGCCGCTCCAGCGCAGCGAGCATTCCGCTGAATGTGGAAACCCAGACGCGTCGCCTGGGTGTGCCGGAATCGATCGCCAGCTTCTCTGCCTCTTTTGGTGCCACTATCGGCCAAAACGGCTGTGCCGGACTCTATCCCACCATGCTGGCGGTAATGGTTGCGCCGACCCTGGGCATTAATCCGTTCGATCCGCTGTGGATTGCTACTCTGGTGGGTATCGTCACGCTGAGCTCCGCCGGTGTGGCGGGCGTCGGCGGCGGCGCGACCTTTGCCGCGCTGATTGTGCTACCAGCCATGGGACTGCCAGTGACCCTGGTCGCCCTGCTGATCTCCATCGAACCCCTGATCGATATGGGCCGCACCGCGCTAAACGTTAACGGTGCGATGACGGCAGGCTCGCTGACCAGCCGCTGGCTCGGTCTGACGGATAAAAGCCTGCTTGAAAACAATGAGCAGAGCGAACTGGCTCACCGTTAAGCCTGTTTAAATCTCACCAGCAGGCAGTGACATGCCTGCTTTTTTACGTCTGAATCTGCTCGCTGCCGCCTCACTTATCCCGTTGTTTTTATCCGGCTATTTTCTCATTATCCCTGCTTTGATCGGGCGTATGCGCGACGCTGTTCTATAGTTAATGGAGTCTAAAACCCGACCCGAACAAGGGAGCAACGCACCATGTCGAAACAAACCGATAACAAGGAATTGAGCCACAGGGCGCCGGCTACGGGACCAGAATCAGCGAAGCCCGGCCTCGATTCCCTGGCGCCGGAAGATGGTTCGCATAAGCCTGAACCGCAGCCCAGCGCCCCCGGCAAGCAGCCAACCGCCCCCGGCAGTATCAAAGCCCCCGATATCCGTAATGCCAAGCTGGATCAGCTTGATGCCGACCGCAAAACCAGTGACGAAAATTCGCCGCTGACCACGAATCAGGGCACGCGCATCGCCAACGACCAAAATTCGCTGCGTGCCGGTACGCGTGGGCCAACGCTGCTGGAAGATTTCATCATGCGTGAGAAGATCACGCACTTTGACCATGAACGTATCCCTGAGCGCATCGTGCACGCGCGCGGCTCAGCCGCTCACGGTTACTTTCAGCCCTATCGTGACATGAGCCACATCACCAAAGCGGACTTCCTGCGCGATCCGCAAAAAATCACCCCGGTATTTGTTCGCTTCTCCACCGTGCAGGGCGGCGCCGGCTCGGCCGATACCGTGCGCGATATTCGCGGTTTCGCCACCAAGTTTTACACCGAAGAAGGCATTTTCGATCTGGTCGGCAACAACACGCCGGTGTTCTTTATTCAGGACGCGCATAAATTCCCCGATTTTGTTCATGCGGTAAAACCTGAACCGCACAATGAGATTCCGCAGGGCGCGACGGCGCACGACACCTTCTGGGATTACGTTTCGCTGCAGCCGGAAACCTTGCATAACGTTATCTGGGCGATGTCCGATCGCGGCATTCCGCGCAGCTATCGCACCATGGAAGGCTTTGGCATTCATACTTTCCGTCTGATTAACGCCGCCGGCAAAGCGACCTTTGTGCGCTTCCACTGGAAGCCGGTAGCGGGCAAAGCCTCTTTGATTTGGGACGAGTCACAGAAACTGATTGGGCGCGACGGCGATTACCATCGGCGCGAACTCTGGGAAGCGATTGAGGCGGGCGATTACCCGGAATATGAGCTGGGGCTACAGCTGATCCCGGAAGAAGATGAGTTCAAATTCGATTTCGACCTGTTGGATGCCACTAAGCTGATCCCGGAAGAGCTGGTGCCGGTGGAGCTGGTGGGCAAAATGGTGCTGAACCGCAATCCCGATAATTTCTTTGCCGAAACCGAGCAGTCCGCGTTCCACCCCGGTCATATCGTGCCCGGTCTCGACTTTACCAACGATCCGCTGTTGCAGGGCCGCCTCTTCTCCTACACCGATACCCAAATCAGCCGTCTTGGCGGACCAAACTTCCACGAAATCCCGATCAACCGTCCGGTCTGCCCGTACCATAATTTTCAGCGCCAGGGCATGCATCGCATGGAGATCGATACCAACCCGGCCAACTACGAACCCAATTCGATCAATGATAACTGGCCGCGTGAGACGCCGCCCGCGCCCCATCGTGGCGGCTTTGAAAGCTACCAGGAGCGCATTGAAGGCCACAAGGTGCGCGATCGTAGCCCGTCGTTTGGCGAATATTATTCGCAGCCGCGCCTGTTCTGGTTGAGCCAGACGCCGGTGGAGCAGCAGCACATCATCGCTGCCTTCTCTTTCGAGCTGAGCAAAGTAGGCCGCGCCTATATCCGCGAGCGTGTGCTTGATCATCTGGCGCATATTGACGTCTCGCTGGCCCATGCGGTAGCGGAGAACCTGGGTATCGAGCTGCCCGATGAGCTGATGCATATCGCCCCGCCAAAAGATGTCAACGGGCTGAAAAAGGATCCCAGCCTGAGCCTCTATGCCGTGCCGAGCGGCAATATCAAAGGTCGCCAGGTGGCGCTATTGATCAGCGATGGCGTAAAGGCGGCTGACGTGCTGGCGGTGTTGCAGGAACTCAAGGCCCACGGGGTGCATGGTAAACTGATCGCCGCCCATATGGGTCAGGTACGCGCCGATGACGGCTCTGACATTCAGATTGATGCGACCTTTACCGGACTGCCCTCGGTCACCGTTGATGCGGTGATCGTACCGGACGGCAATATCGACGCGCTGCTGCTTAACGGCGACGCGCGCTATTACCTGCTGGAAGCCTATAAGCATCTGAAAGTCATCGGACTGAGCGGCGATGCGCGCCGTTTCAAATCACAGTTTGGCCTTGCTGATGATGAGAAAGAAGAAGGCGTGGTGGATGATGTAAAAGCGGAAGGGGTTTTGATGAGCGAATTCATTACCGCGCTCGCCGCGCATCGCATCTGGTCCCGCAGCCAGAAGGCGCAAAGCGTGCCCGCTTAAGCCTGAAACCGGGGCGCCGAGGCGCCCCGCTTCTCCACAATTTTCCCTTATCATGGCGGCTTCGTTAAGAAAGCGTTAAGCATGGTAAACGGCGGAAAAATCGCAGTTATTCTGCTTGAGTTTTTTCTGATAAAGGCGAATCCTGCTCAGAGTCACTGCAGGAGAACAATCCATGAAAAAAGTTATCGCCTCTCTGCTGGCGTTAACCCTGATTACGCCAGCTATCGCTTTCGCTCATCCGGGCGGCTGGGGTCCCGGCCCGCACGGTCACTGGGGCGGCGGCGGCGGCGGGCCGCTGCGCTTTCTGCCTGACGCAGCCGTCGGGGTGCTGATTGGGGGATTAACCTACTATATGCTGAACGGCAACTACTATCAGCGCCAGGGTGACAACTATGTGGTGGTAGAGCCGCCCGCAGCAGAACCCGCGCGCGAAATGCGTGTGCTGGATTTTAACGGCAAGCGTTATTACGTGCAGGATGGTCACTACTATCAGCGCCAGATTGATGGCGATTATACCGAAGTGCCGCGTCCTAACGGTCTGTAAGGGGCGCGCAAATAAAAACGGCCAGTCGCTACGACTGGCCGTTTACTGTTCTGACGAGGATTACTGATTTACCTGCGGATCGGTATCGTAATCTTTACAGCTCTGGAAGCCGTAATTCATTACGCGGCCGGTATCGCTGTAGCTGACAAAGTAGGTCTGCATTTTACCGTCGCGCTCACCCAGTACATAAGTCTGGCAGGTACCGCGCGCGTGTACCATGGTAATTTCCGTGGAAGGCTGGCCCGCAATCTGACGTACCTGCTCACGCGTCATGCCTTTTTTCACATCTTTTACCACCGGCTTAGAAACATAACTTTCCGCACGATCATAAGCCGTACAACCAGACAGCGCAGCCAGGGTCAAGGCAGCAGCAACACATCCCATCACTTTATTCATCTTGTTATTCCTCATGTATTGTCCGTGTGAAACTAAGCCTGGAACATAAATCCAGATTTATCAAGTTTATGGCTCCATTGCCGGCTGCGCGGATGCGTTAATTTTTGGTAAAAAAAGCTGTTAGCTATCGTTCGCCTCCGTATAATCGCCCGCGAGAATAAACGCAGTTAAAACTCTCAGTTCAAAGGCGATGCCGCCTTTCGTCGACTGACGCCGCAGAAAGCGTCAGCGGCCACGCTTTAAACCCTTCAGCAATGATTCATTCACGATTTAGTCAGGAAAGAGGACACATGACACCTGCACATGCTAACCGGCTGGTTTACGCCATCACGCTCGGGCTGCTTGCCGCGCTCGGGCCGCTTTGTATCGATCTTTATTTACCCGCTCTGCCGGAACTGGCGCGCGATCTGCATACCGAAACCGCTACCGCACAGCTCAGCCTGACGGCGGGACTGTTGGGGCTGGGCGCCGGCCAGCTGCTGTTCGGCCCGATGAGCGACAAATTTGGCCGGCTTCGTCCGATGCTGCTGTCGCTGGTGCTGCTTTGTATCGCGTCAATCGGCTGCGCGCTGGCGAAAGATATTCATCAGCTGCTGCTGGCGCGTCTGTTTGAAGGCCTCGCCGGTGCAGGCGGCGCGGTGCTCTCCCGCGCCGTGGCGCGCGATATGTATTCCGGTCACGAGCTGACGCGTTTTTTCGCCCTGCTGATGCTGGTTAACGGTCTCGCGCCCATTGGCGCGCCGGTGCTGGGGGGCCTGC
Organism: Pantoea osteomyelitidis; assembly: GCF_044342975.1. NCBI lineage: Bacteria > Pseudomonadati > Pseudomonadota > Gammaproteobacteria > Enterobacterales > Erwiniaceae > Pantoea > Pantoea osteomyelitidis. Next base: position 876,518 of record NZ_JBGFSN010000004.1, on the reverse strand, counting down.
TGATGACCTTCCTGAACTGGCGCGGCATTTTCCTGGTGCTGGCGATCATCGCCATGCTGCTGATTTTCCTGGCGCGCTGGAAGTTGCATGAAACCCTGGCGCCGGAACGTCGCAGTCAGGGATCGATCTTCTCCGCCTGGGCGGCACTGGGTCAGGTGATCCGCCATCGCCCCTTTATGGGCTTCTGCCTGACGCAGGGCTTTATGATGTCCGGCATGTTCGCCTATATCGGCGCCTCGCCGTTTGTGCTGCAACAGATCTACGGCCTGTCGCCGCAGGCGTTCAGCTTCTGTTTTGCCGCTAACGGCATCGGGCTGATTATCGCTTCGCAAACCAGCGCCCGCCTTTGCCCGCTCTGGGGCGAATACCGCGTGCTGAAGGGCGGCCTGACGCTGGCCTTTTGCGCCTCCACCTGTCTGTTACTGGCGGGCATCAGCGGCGCGCCGCTGCCGCTGGTGCTGGTCACGCTTTTCTTTACCATCGCCAGCAACGGCGTCATCGCCACTACCGCCTCTTCGCTGGCGATGCAGAGCCAGGGCCATCGTGCCGGTAGCGCCTCAGCGGTGATTGGCGTTACCATGTTTACCCTGGGCGCCGTCAGCGTGCCGGTGACCGGCATCGGCGGTACCTCGGTGCTGAGCATGACCGCCACCATCTTTGGCTGCTTTATGCTGGCGATTGCAACCTTCCTGCTGCTGGCGAAAAAACCAAAAAACGCCTGATTTTGCATCATATAATGCGAAACAACAGTGGCTCCACCTTGTTGTTTCGCGTGATGCGCGTTAGCTTTAAAGGATTCGCACCGTGCCGTCAGGCCACTGATTTAAGGAGAGGTTCATGTCACTGCAGCAGGAAATCATTGAAGCCCTTGGCGTTAAACCCAATATCGACGTACAGGAAGAGATCCGCACCAGCGTTGACTTTCTGAAATCCTACCTGAAAAGTAATCCGGCGCTGAAAACCCTGGTACTGGGCATCAGCGGCGGTCAGGACTCGACGCTGGCCGGTAAGCTTTCGCAAACCGCAATCCGCGAACTGCGTGAAGAGAGCGGCAATCAGGATTACACCTTTATCGCCGTGCGTTTGCCTTACGGCGTACAGGCGGATGAGCAGGATTGTCAGGATGCGCTCGACTTTATTCAGCCCGACCGCACGCTGGTGGTGAACATCAAAGAAGCGGTGCTCGCCAGCGAGCGCGCCTTACAGGAGGCGGGCATTACGCTCACCGACTATGTGCGCGGCAACGAGAAAGCGCGCGAGCGCATGAAGGCGCAGTACAGTATTGCCGGTATGACGTCTGGCGCGGTGGTAGGCACTGACCATGCGGCGGAAGCGGTCACCGGCTTCTTTACCAAATATGGTGATGGCGGTACCGATATCAATCCGCTGTTCCGTCTGAACAAAGGTCAGGGAAAACAGCTGCTGAAAGCGCTGGGCTGTCCGGAGCACCTCTATCTGAAACATCCTACTGCCGATCTCGAGGACGATCGTCCCGGCCTGCAGGATGAAGTGGCGCTGGGCGTGACCTACCAGATGATCGATGACTATCTGGAAGGCAAGCAGATCGACGCCGACGCAGCGAAAACCATTGAAGGCTGGTATCTGAAAACCGAGCACAAGCGTCGCCCGCCGGTCACAGTATTTGACGACTTCTGGAAAAAATAAACCGTTCCGCGTTTCTCTCTCCTGCGGGAGAGAGAATTTTTCCTTTTCCTCACCTAAAGCCTTTTCATGCCTGCAACCCTGTTACGCGCGACGCTTATCGGCCTCAGCGCCATTCTGCTCTGGAGTACCACCGTCGGCTTGCTGCGCAGCATCAGCGAAGCCTTTGGCGCGACCGGCGGCGCCGCCCTGGTTTACAGCACCACCGCGCTGTTGCTCTGCGCGACACGCGGCCTGCCGCGCGTGCGCGAGCTGCCGCCCGTCTATCTCTGGGGCGGCGGCGTGCTGTTTGTGGGCTATGAAATCAGCCTGGCGCTGGCGATAGGCTTTGCCAACAGCCGCAGCCAGTCCCTTGAGCTGGGGATGATTAACTATCTCTGGCCCTGCCTGACCATTCTGTTTGCCATTCCGCTGAATCAGCAGCGCTTTCGCGTCTGGCTCTGGCCGGGCATGCTGCTGTCGCTGCTGGGGATCGTCTGGGTGATGAAAGGCGACGGCGCCTGGTCCCCGGCGCTGCTGTGGCAAAATATTCTCAGCAACCCCCTCGCCTATGCGCTGGCCTTTTTTGCCGCCATCGCCTGGGGCTTGTACAACAATCTGACGCGGCGCTTTGCGGCGGGCAAAAGCGGCATCACCCTGTTCTTCCTGATCACTGCGCTGGCGCTCTGGATTAAGTTTTACTTCACGGCTTCGCTGAGCGAAATGCACTTCTCGCTGGTTCCGCTGCTGGAGGTGCTGTTTATGGGTTTCTCCACCGCCATCGCCTACTCGGCATGGAATCACGGTATTCAGCACGGAAACCTGACGCTGCTCGCCAGCGCCTCCTACTTCACTCCGGTGCTCTCCGCGCTGCTTGCCGCGCTCTGGCTACAGCTCACCCCCTCACTCGCCTTCTGGCAGGGCGTAATGATGATCACGTTGGGATCGCTGATTTGCTGGCTGGCCACGCGGCAACGCTGAGGAGGCTGGCGAGAAATTGAACGCACTGATACACTGTACAGGCAACCAGTAAACGGAGCCTGTTTTGAGCAGACGTGCAACCACCCACCGCCTGGAGTTCGATGCGGCGGCAATTTATGAATACCCCGAACATTTGCGTCAGTGGCTGGAAGGCTTGCCCAACCAGCCCGGCGTCTACACTTTCCATGGCGAAAGCGAAACCATGCCGCTTTATATTGGCAAAAGCATCAATCTGCGCACGCGCGTGATGTCCCATTTTCGCACCACGGATGAGGCGAAGATGCTGCGGCTGGCGCGGCGCATCAGCTGGATCCCCACCGCGGGAGATCTGGGCGCGCTGCTGCTGGAAGCGCAGATGATCAAAACCCAACAGCCGCTGTTTAATAAGCGTTTGCGCAAAAATCGCCAGCTCTGTTCACTACAGATTGGCAGCGACAAGCCGCAGGTGGTGTATGCCAAAGAGCTGGATTTCTCTCACTCGCCCGATCTTTACGGCCTGTTCCGCAGTCGCCGCGCGGCGCTTGAAACCCTGAAGTCACTGGCTGATGAACATCAGCTCTGTCATGGCCTGCTGGGTCTGGAATCGCTGAGCGCCGGTCGCCCTTGCTTTCGTGCCGCGCTGAAGCGCTGCGCTGGCGCCTGCTGTGGCAAAGAGACGCGGGAAGCGCATCACGCGCGTCTGATCGCGGCGCTGGAGCATGTACGCGTGGTCTGCTGGCCCTGGCAAGGCCCGGTAGGGCTGGTAGAGCAAGGCAAGCTGCAGACGCAGATCCATGTCATCGATCACTGGTTTTATCTGGGATCGGTCGACAATATTGACGAAGCGCGCAGCCTGAAACGTGCCCCGGAAGGCTTCGACCACGACGGCTACAAAATTCTCTGTCGCCCCCTGCTGGCCGGTCAGTATCCCGTGCTGCCTTTGTAATTTTTCCTCTTCCCGCTGTGCTTATTACAGCATAAGCGACTAGTGTTTAAATACCGTGTCGCTGTTTGTTGGGCACTTTATCAATGAGATAAGGAGGAAGGATGTCACAACATGACTCTTCAGGAATTTCAGGTAAAAATCCGCTCGAAGCCTATTCTAAACCGCCGTTCGAGCGCCAGCCGCAGGATCCGCCGGGCCTGGCGAGTAAAATGGTGCCCCGCCCCGATCATGGCGAACAGAGCTATAAAGGCAGCGGTCGCTTAACCGGACGCAAAGCGCTGATCACCGGCGGCGATTCCGGTATTGGCCGTGCAACAGCGATCGCCTACGCGCGCGAAGGGGCTGATGTCGCCATCAACTACCTGCCGGAAGAAGAATCTGACGCCAAAGAAGTTATCGAGCTGATTCGTGCCGAGGGGCGTAAGGCGATCGCTCTTCCTGGCGACATTACCGATGAGGCTTTCTGTCAGAAGCTGGTCAACGACGCTGCGATGCAGTTAGGTGGACTGGATATTCTGGTGAATAACGCGGGCCGTCAGCAGTACGTGGAGTCGATCACCGAACTTACCACCGAATCTTTTGATAAGACGTTTAAAACCAACGTCTACGCGATGTTCTGGATCACCAAAGCGGCGATGGCGCATCTGCAGCCAGGTTCGGCGATTATCAATACCTCTTCCGTGCAGGCGGGCAAGCCCAGCGCCATTCTTCTCGACTATGCGCAGACCAAAGCGGCGATCGTCGCCTTTACCAAAGGGTTAGCGAAACAGCTGGCGGAGAAAGGCATCCGCGTTAACGCCGTGGCGCCGGGTCCGTACTGGACGCCTCTGCAATCAAGCGGCGGTCAGCCGATGGAAAAAGTGATGAAGTTTGGCGAGGAAGCGCCCTATGGTCGTCCGGGCCAGCCGGCGGAAATCGCGCCGCTCTATGTGCTGCTGGCGTCGGCTGAAGCAAGCTTCACCTCTGGCCAGGTCTGGTGTTCCGACGGCGGCACCGGTACCTTCTGATACAAAACCGCCGACGCTGCCCATAGCATTTATGCTGTGGACAACGCCGGCGGTCTCAAACCTCAGTGGTTAATCAGTGATTATTCAGCGGGCGGTGGCGGCATTTTACCGTCATGTACCGGTTTCTCTGTGAGACGTTTCTCAAAATTAGCGTTGTACTGCTTTTTCTGTTCCGGCGTCAGCACGTTATAGAGCTTGTTCTGGGTTTCCATCATCGCCAGCGCGTTTTCTTTCGCATTGGCAGTCATTTTCTCGGCCTGCGCTTCAGCTTTGGCACGGTCAAAGCTGTCGGAAGCGATAAGCGCATGGTTGGCGCGACGCTCTTCCAGCGACGGGCGCTTCATCTCTTTATGGCTCTCTTTCATAATGTCGCGCATCTGCGTTTTCTGCGCCTCGGTCAGGTTCAGACCTTTAAACATCATGTTCATGCCGTGATGCATCGGCGGACGGTGCATCGGTTTTTCGCTGCCTGTCGGCGGCGTCAGGTTGTCTGCCGCAGCGTGGACGATATTGGCAGCACCCATAGCCAGGGTGGTAGCAAGAAAGAGGGAAGTCAGTTTACGCATCTTATTGTCCTTACTTTTCGGTTTTATGACGACAGCCTGTGTCGCGTCTACGGAAACAAGTTTACGACGCTGAACGTCAACTACTCAGAGGCTGAGTAAAGCCCTGAAAGCATAAAAGAGAAAAATCAGCCAATCATGAAGAGAATAAGAAGAAATGCGTGAGGAATTGCAAAAACTTATGAATTTTAAACGGAATTTGCAGAAATCGTGGAGGAGTGTAACGGTTCTGACAGCTTTGCGGAAGGAAAAAACGCGCATGCTTAACGCTTCGCTGTTTACCCGGCCCGTCATCCCTGACAGAAAACGCTTACGCCGTTAGCGGTTGGGCTTTACAACGACAGCGCCTGGGTCTGCTCTCCCTCTTCCACCAGCATCAATCCGGCGCGCAGGCCGCTCGCCACGCTGGGATTGGGAAACAGCACATACTCGCGCGCCTGCTGCACGTAGTAGCGCGTGTCGCCATCTTCCGCCAGCAGCGTGCCCTGAGGAAAGGCGGTGAAGTTCAGGGTTTCGGCACCCATATGCAGCACAAAGCGATCGCTGTGACGCGTAATCTGCTGCGCCACCCGATAATGACGCGGCGACTCATGTACCACCGGCAACGTCTCGCCATACAACAGCGCCGCCAGCGCCTGATAAGCGGCGCTGAACTGGCTCAGGTCATTTTCCCCGAACGGCAGCGCCTTGCCCAATTCCAGCGTGCAGCTGGCAGCGCCGTAATGCTCGCAGCTGAAGTGGGTAAAAGTGCCGCCCGGCGCGCGATGAAACACCAGCGCCTCCAGCCCCGCCGCCGCCAGCCAGTGCAAAAAATCGTCCGGCCAGGGCTGGCTATTCAGGGGCATTACGCCGAAGCGCGCATGATAAGAGCCGCGAATCGCGGTGTGCAGATCGAGGTGCCAGCGCGTCTCATCCGCGCCGCAGGCCTGCCAGAATTGCTCCAGCGCCTGCTCAAGGCGCAGCGCGCGCCGCGCCTCATCACCATCGACGATCTGCTGCCAGCGGCCGCTAAACAGCCGGTTCAGATCGTAATGCAGATAGCGTTTACCGGCGCGCAGCGCGGGGGGATTGCCCAGCAGCACCAGCACGCGCGGCAGCAGCGGTTTTTCTCCCGCCAGCAGCGGCGTCAGCAACAGATTGAGTATTTCAACCGGCGCGGTTTCGTTGCCGTGAATCGCGGCGGAAAGCACCAGCGCCTGGCGCGTCGGGGTTTTCGGCACCAGCTCCAGAATGCCTTCATCCCACCACTGCCAGCGCAAAAAGGCATTTTCGCCTTTTTGCACGGCAGGGGCTGTACCTGACAATGTTTGTTGTAAAAAATCCTGCATTCTTTCTCCTCTTTCCGTGAGCCGGACGAAAGCTACGGCAAAGATGGCCGCCGCCTCGCTCAGCGCTGAAATGCATAAACATTGCCTAAGTCTAGCAGCTTCGTCAGCTCGTCCAGCGCCTCACGTCCTTCCCGCAGCAGCTGGGGATCGGCCAGATCGGCCTGCGACAGCCGGTCGCGGTAGTGACGATCGACCCATTGATTGAGCGTGGCGAACAACGGGTCGTTCATCAGTACTGCGGGATTAACCGCCTGCCGCTCAGCTTCTGTCAGCACCACGCGCAGCCGCAAACAGGCAGGGCCGCCGCCGTTACACATACTTTCACGCAGATCGAAGATCTTCAGCTCGCGAATTGGCCCGCCGCTCTCCACCATCTCGCAGAGATAACGCCAGACGCCCGCGTGCTGGCGCGACTCTTCCGGCAGCACCAGCATCATGCTGCCGTCGGGGCGACTCAGCAGTTGGCTGTTAAACAGATAGGTTTTCACCGCGTCGCTCACCGAAACGCGATCTTCCGGCACCTCAATCACCGTAAAGCCCGGCACCCGCTCGCGCAGTTCGGCCAGCAGATCGGCCTGATGTAAAAACGCCAGCTGGTGGCAAAACAATACCTGCTGGTTACTGACGGCGATGACGTCGTTGTGAAACACGCCCTGATCGATAACTGCCGGGTTTTGCTGAGCAAAAACGGTGCGCTCCGGCGCGAGCTGATTTAAACGCGCCACCGCTTCGCTGGCTTCCCGCGTCTGACGCGCCGGGTAGCGCGCCGGTATCAGTCCGCTGTTTAACTCTTCCCGGCCATAAACAAACAGCTGTACGCCCGGCTCGCCATAGCCAGCGCCAAAGCGGTTATGATTAGCCGCGCCCTCATCGCCGAACATCGCCACCTGCGGCAAGGCATCGTGCACCTGAAAGTGCCTATCGCTGCGGAAGATGGCGCGCAGCAGGGCGGCGGTCTGCGGCGCTTCCTGCGCGCGGTGAAATTTATTGTTCAGATTGGCGACGGTGAAATGGACGCGGCCATCGGCGCTGTCCGCAGAAGGCGAGACCGTCGCAGCGTTGGCAACCCACATCGCCGAGGCGGAGCTGGCCGCCGAAAGCAGGTTCGGCGCCCGTTGCGCCGCCTGCGCCAGCACCTGCTCATCACTGCCGCTGAAGCCAAGCTGACGCAGCGCCGACAGGTTTGGCCGCTCGTGCGGCGGGATCACCCCCTGCACAAAGCCCATATCCGCCAGCGCCTTCATTTTCAGCAGCCCCTGCTTCGCCGCCAGGCGCGGATTCGAATGCTGATACTGATTGCGCGTTGAGGCTTCGTTACCAAAGGAGAGTCCGGCGTAGTGGTGCGTCAGTCCCACCAGCCCGTCAAAATTTGCTTCAAAGGCGTTCATCAGACGTCTCCCGTTGCAGAGAAATCGAGGCCCGGCGACAGGCTGCCCGGCAGGGTTAACTCCGGGGATTCCAGCGAGGCCATCGGCCAGGCGCAGTAATCTGCCGCATACCAGGCGCTGGCGCGATGGTTGCCCGACGCGCCGATACCGCCGAAAGGCGCGCTGCTGGCGGCCCCGGTCAGCGGTTTGTTCCAGTTGACGATCCCGGCGCGCGCCTCCAGCAGCAGCTGGTCAAACTGCGCGCGCGACGGGGAGATCAGCCCGCAGGAGAGACCATAGCGGGTCTGATTAGCCAGCCGGATCGCCTGATCGAAATCGTCATAGCGAATCACGCTTAGCAGCGGGCCGAACACCTCTTCGTCCGCCAGGTTTTTCACACCGGTGAGGTCAATAATCCCCGGTGTCAGGATCGCCGACTGCGCATCGGGCCAGCGCATCTCCAGGAGCACCTTGCCACCGAGCGCCACGCGTTTCTGCCATTCGCTGTAGATCTGCTGCGCCGCCTGCAATGAAATCACGCTGCCCATAAAGGGCTGAGGTTCGGCATTCCAGGCGCCGGGTTGCAGCCTGGCGCTCACCGCCGCCAGCCGTTGCAGAAAGGCGTCGCCAGCGGCGCCGCGCTTCACCAGCAGACGGCGCGCGCAGGTGCAGCGCTGACCGGCGGTAATAAAGGCGGACTGAATGGCGATATGCACCGCGCCATCAATATCCGCCGGATCTTCCACGATCAGCGCGTTGTTGCCGCCCATCTCCAGCGCCAGCATTTTTTCCGGCTGCCCGGCAAACTGGCGGTGCAGCTGATAGCCGGTACTGGCGCTGCCGGTAAACAGCAGGCCGTCGATCTGCGCGTCAGCGGCCAGCGCCTGTCCGGTTTCGCGCCCGCCCTGTAGCAAATTGAGCACGCCCGGCGGGATGCCCGCCGCCAGCCAGAGCTGCACGGTTTTCTCCGCCGTCAGCGGCGTCAGCTCGCTCGGCTTAAACACCACGCAGTTCCCCGCCAGCAGCGCAGGCACGATATGTCCGTTCGGCAGATGGCCGGGGAAATTATAGGGACCGAATACGGCCAGCACGCCATGGGGGCGGTGACGCAGCGAGCTTTCCCCCGTCGCCTGTTCGCCGGTGCGCTGGTGGTAAGCCTTGATGGAGATCGCCACCTTGTTGATCATCGCCTGCACTTCGGTTAAGGCTTCCCAGCGCGGCTTGCCGGTTTCCTGAGCAAGGGTTTCGGCCAGCGCGACTTTATTCAGCTCCAGCTGCGCGGCGAATTTCTCCACCAGCGCCTGACGTTCGGCAAAAGAACGACGGCCCCAGCCCGGAAAGGCGGCACGCGCCGCTTCGCAGGCTGCCGCAACCTGTGAGGATGAGGCTGCTTTGCCCTGCCACAGGATTTCGCCCTGTAGCGGATCGGTTTTACTGAACGCCTCTGCGCTGCCGGTCAGCCACTGGCCATTAATCAGATGCGTCATGCTTTTCTTTCCTCGGGATGAAGTGATACTACGCGCAGGCTGTCGCCAGGCTGGCATTTCAGGGCGTCCGCCTGAGCGGCGCTGAGTATGATGCGGTCACTGCGCGTATCGGCAGGCACCAGCGCCGCGCGGAACTGGCGATAGTCGCTGTTCGCCACCAGGCAGAGCGGCAGCGCGACATCGGGGTCGCCCAATTCCGCCTGTTGCAGCGCGCTCTGGCGGATAGCGCGGATCTGATCGATATCGCACTCCAGCGTCGGGCCGCCGTCGAAGATATCGACATAGTTGCGATAGCGAAAACCCTCAGCTTCCAGCACCGCGCGCGCCGGTGCGGTTTTCGGATGCACTTCGCCAATCACCGCCTGCGCTTCCGGCGACAGATAGTGGATATAGAGCGGATGCTTCGGCATCAGCTCGGCAATAAAGGTTTTTTGCCCGGTGCCGCTGAGAAAATCGGCTTCGCTGAACGCCATGGAAAAGAAGCGGCTGCCCACGCTCTCCCAGAACGGCGAGTGCCCCTGCTCATCACTGACGCCGCGCATCTCGGCCACCACGCGATCCATAAAGCGGTCGCGGAAGTTCGCCATAAACAGAAAGCGCGACTTCGACAGCAGATAGCCGTTTTTGCCGTCGCGGTAGTCGGGATCGAGAAACAGCGTGCAAAGCTCGCTGCTGCCGGTGTGGTCGTTGCTCAACGAAAGCGTGGCCAGATTGTTGTAGACTTCCAGCGCCTTTGAGGCGTGAACCTGAGTGCCGACGCGGAAGTTATACCAGGGATCCTGCAGGCCAACCGCCACTTCAACGGCGCAGATGCCAACGGCGCGATTATTCTCGCTTTCCGCCAGCACAAAAACATAGCCCTGCTCGGCACGCGGCAGAATGTCCTGCCAGGTCTGGATGGAGCGCTCGATGCGCGCCTGCAGGGTGGCGGTGTCGACCGGCAACGAGGTCAACCCGCCGCCGGTTTTCTCCGCCAGCCGCAGCAAATGCGGCAAATCGTCGCGCTCGACGGGACGAATAATCATCATGAAGCGGTTCCTCTCACTACGGCTGCGCAGGCGCGCTCAAAGCGCTCCAGCCCCAGCTTCACCTCCTGCTCGCTGATAATCAGCGACGGCGCAAAACGCACCACGCTGGCCCCGGCGATCAGCACCATCACGCCCTGCTCCGCCGCCGCCAGGTTGAACTGTTTCGCCTTACCGGCGAAATCATCGTTCAGCACGCAGCCAATCAGCAGGCCGAGGCCGCGAATCTCTTTGAACAGATGCAGCCGCTGGTTAATGGCGTTCAGCCCCTCGACGAACCAGCGGTGACGCAGCGCCACGCCCTCCATCACTTCAGGACGATTGATCAGCGCCATCACCTTGCCCGCCACCGCACCGGCCAGCGGGTTACCGCCGTAGGTGGTGCCGTGGGTGCCGACGCCCATCACTAACGCCAGATCTTCCCGCGTCAGCATTGCGCCAATCGGGAAGCCGCCGCCGAGCGCCTTGGCGCTGGTCAGCACGTCGGGCGTCACGCCATAATGCATATAGGCGTAGAGCGATCCGGTACGACCCACGCCGCTCTGCACCTCATCAAAAATCAGCAGCGCCTGATGTTTGTCGCAGAGTTCGCGCAGGCCGCGCAGGAAAGCGGGATCGGCGGGCAACACACCGCCTTCACCCTGAATCGGCTCCACAATCACCGCGCAGGTTTCATCGTTGATCAGGCTGGCCGCCGCCCCGAGATCGTTAAAGGGCGCATGGGAAATCGCGGCGGGCAACGGGGCGAAATCTTTGGAATAGGCGGGCTGGCCACCAGCGGAGACGGTAAACAGCGTGCGGCCATGAAAGGCGTTATTAAAGGCGACGATACCGCTTTTCGCCGGGCCAAACCGATCGTGCGCCACCTTGCGCGCCAGCTTCAGCGCGGCTTCGTTCGCTTCCGCCCCGGAGTTACAGAAGAACACGCGATCGGCAAAGGTGGCGTCAATCAGCTGTTTTGCCAGACGCAAAATCGGCTCGTTGGTATAGCCGTTGCCGGTATGCCACAGACGCGCCGCCTGTTCCTGCAACGCCTGCTGCAGTTCAGGATGGGCATGACCCAGCGCATTCACCGCGATGCCGCCCGCGAAGTCGATATAATCTTTGCCATTCTGATCCCAGACGGTCGATGCTTCAGCGCGCACCGGTATAAAGGCGGCCGGCGCGTAGACAGGCATCATCCATTGATCAAAATCGTGACGTGAAACAGGCAGTGACATAGCAACCTCGCATTGCTTTATGGGTGAATTTATTGTTTTAAAATTGTTAACAAAGTAATAATTGCAGCTCTACTGTAGATTGCAGTTAGCGTGCCAGCCAAGGGGAAAAATGCATAAAAGGATCTGTGCCACCAAATATCAATAACTTAAAACCTGTCGCTATTCATATTTAATGCATAAAAAGTGAATAACGCTCAGGCAGCGCCGCCTTCGCCGAAGATAAAACAGCGGAATTATGCATTCACAAAATGAAATATTGCTTTTGTGATCGTTGATGGGATTTCTTGCCAATAAGGCGCAGCGGAAGCACCAGAATGGCGCAACGCGCCTCGTGCTGGTGCAATGTTTTTGATGCGAAACTGCCGTTATGCCCTGTTTCAGAGCGTGGCGGGTGACGGTGCCATCAGGTCGAAGTTATTTCCATCCGGCGTTGGCAATTCTACTGGCGGTTGAAGCTTCAAGGTGATCCAGTTAGAGGTGACGCGTTGTTGCTTGTTATCTTCCAGCGTGACCGACAGATGATATTCATTGCTAGCCCCCGGCGTGCTGTCCCACTGCGGCATAATGATGCTCCAGCCCTGGGGATCGTTATTGTCTGCCGACGGCGTCAGGCTCAACGCCTGGGTATCGCCCTGCCAGCTTACCTGGCTGATGGGATTTGCCGCGCGAATTTGCAGCTTCAGCGGCAGGCTTTCGCCCGCGTTCAGCTGCCATGGCGGCGTGGCGAGAAATACCGACAGATTTTTGCGCTGGCGAAACTCCAGCACCGGCGCAGTGCTGCGCGTCACGCTATCGTAACGGCTGCCGCGCAGCGAGCGGGCGGCAGCCACATTATCAGCGGAGAGCTGTTGGCTCAGCGCCACGCCGAAGCGGTAGTTGAGCTTCAGTCCGAGCTGATCCTGCGTCTCGCCGCCGCTGCCCGCTTTATGCGTTGCGGAAAGCGTCACCAGCGGCACCGGCGTATAAGAGACGCCCAGCGACAGCGCTGAAGGATTGTGATAGCCGCTGCCGCTGTCAAACAGATCGATGTTATCGCCGAGATACTGCTCCCAGCTTACCGACACGCCCAGCTGACGATAAAACGGCAGATAGCCCTGCGTGGTGAGGTCGTAACCGCGCGCCATGCGCTGCTGCGTCTGGTCGCCTGCGCTATCCCAGCCCGACAGCGGGGTGTAATAGTTGGCGGAGAAGCGCAGAAAATCGCCCCAGGCCTCGGTGCCCAGCGAGGCGCGCTGCGAACCGTCATCCAGCAGGCGATCCACAAAGGCGTTATAGCCAAGCAGCCAGTGTCCTGCGACCCAGCGCTGGCCTAAGCCCGCCGTGCCCAGCAGACCGCTATCCGACTGATGCAATCCCAGCTGGCTGAAGGTGAGATAGCGGTAATTGTCCGACCAGGGCGTCAGCAGCTCGCCGCCGCTGCCGTTGAAGTTGCCGTTGATATCGACACTGAGATCCAGCTGCGCCGTGCCATAGGGCGAGAGCAGCGACTGCCCTTCGTTCTCCACACGTTGCGCCACTTCGTCACGAAAATGCTTGAACGCCCAGATCCCCGCCTGCTGACCAAAAGAGGTATCGCTGTCGTTATTCTGGCTCGCCTCGCCGATGCTTTTAGCGATGGTCGCCAGCTGTTTGCTCAGGGATTCGCTCTGCTCCTGATAGCCCAACGCAGGCAAATTGGCGGTCATCTGCAGAAAACGGGCGGGATCGTCAAACGGGGCGTCAGGCACCGCGCCTTCAGGCGAAAACGCCCGGGCGGCAGGAAGGATCAGCCACAGCGCCGCGGTGGCGAGTGGCAAGCGTCGCAAAGCATGGCGTGTCAGTGTTGATGGCATAGGCAGCGTCAGTTAACTCTTTTATGACCAAAAAAGGACGTCTCACAAAATAGTCAACGCTAACCTTAACATACTTCTGCCGCTTAGCAGGAACCGCCTCAGGTTCTCAGCGGCACGTCCTGCTCTGGCCTTCTCTTAATAACCCGTTGAAATAACGGAGTTAACTGCATTTTTCGCATAAAAAAGACGCCCGCAGGCGTCTCAAAACCAGGAAGAGTCGCACGGGTGAGCGGGTCAGGAAAATATCAGTCCGCCGTCCACGTTGATGGTCTGTCCGGTGATATAGCGGGCATCCTCCGAGGCGAGAAACGCCACCAGCCCGGCGACATCGGCAGGCTGACCGGCGCGCTTCAGCGGGATTCCCTCCACCCACTCCGCCATCAGCTCCCCTTTGCCATAGGTTTTGCTCTCTGTGCTGAGAATCTCCCCCCAGACGCGATCGTTATAATCCCACATCTCGCTCTCGATAATGCCGGGGCAGAAGGCGTTAACGGTAATGTGCCAGGGCGCCAGCTCCAGCGCCAGGCTCTGGGTAATGCCGATCACCCCCATTTTGCTGGCGGCATAGTGTGGCGTATAGATAAAGCCCTGCCGCCCCTGCCCGGACGAGGTGTTGATCAAACTGCCCGCGTTCTGTTTCACCATATACTTTGCCGCCTCACGGCAGCAAAGCCAGACGCCGGTGGTATTTACCGCGAGTATTTTCTCGAAATCCTGCTTCGGCATGCTGTCAAAACGATCGATGGTGATTACCCCGGCGTTCTGGATAGAGACGTCAATGCGTCCGAAACGCTCTGCCGCCTGCTGGTAAAGCTGCTGAACCTGCGCCTCATCGGTCACGTCCACCTGTAACGGCAGGATGTCGCTGCCGTACTGCTGCTGTAATGTCTCCGCCGTCTGGAACACCCGGTCGGCGTTGGAAACCATCACCAGGCTGGCGCCGTCACGGGCGAAGCGCTCTGCAATGCCTGCGCCGATACCCCGGCAGGCGCCGGTAATTACCACCGTTTTTCCACTAAAATCGCGCGTCATCTTTCCTCCGGTTAGCCATGTCTGATTTCAGAAAGCGGCGTCGACTGCTGCTTTTTATCATGACGACGCAGCAGCACCACTTTGCTTTGTAAACGTTGCTGGAACTGGTCGATCACCACGGCGGTGACGATCACCAACCCTTTGATCACCATTTGCCAGAAGTCGCTGACGCCCATCATCACCATGCCGTCGGCAAGGAACACAATAACGAATGCGCCGATAATCGAGCCGGAGACGCGCCCACGACCGCCCGCCAGCGCGGTGCCGCCGAGCACCGTGGCGCCGATGGCGTCCATTTCAAACATATTGCCGGTCATGGGATGGGCGGTCTGCAACTGCGAGGCGACCACCAGCCCCACCAGCCCCGCACACAGCCCGGAGAAGGCGTAGACAAAGATTTTTACCTTGATAATCGGCACCCCGGCGAGACGCGCGGCGGACTCGTTGCCGCCGGTGGCGTAGATATAGCGCCCCAGCGGGGTTTTACGCGTCAGGTAGAGGCCGAGCAGCAGGAAGGCCAGCATCAGCCAGATAGGCAGATAAACGCCAAGCAACGTGCCGGAACCCAGCAGCGCAAAACCGGTATTGCCCAGCGCCGGCATACCGACAAGGTTGGCGTAGGTGCTGCCGTCGTTAAACAGCAGCGCTGCGCCGCGTGCCACGTACATCATGCCGAGGGTACAGATAAAGGGTGCCACGCCGAGCCGGGTGATCACCACGCCGTTGAGAAAACCGATGATGATGCCGAATAACGCCACCAGCAGGATAACTTCCGGCACGTTAAAGAAAATGGTATTGCCGCCCCACAGCGGTAGCCCGTTGGTCAGCAACGCCCCCGCCACCATGCCGCAGATACCCGCCACCGCCCCCACCGACAAATCGATGCCGCCGGTGAGGATCACCAGCGTCATGCCGATTGCCAGCAGGCCGGTAATCGCCACATGCTGGGTCATGATCAGCAGGTTAGAGGTGGTAAGAAAATTCGGCACCATCACACTGAAAAACCCCACCACAATCAGCAGGGCGATAAAGGTGCGCGCCTTGAGCAGATACATATAGAACAAATATTTCTGGTTCATTTTTTCTCTCCGGCCATCCTCAATCGTGAGGCGTCGAGGCGACAATCAGTTTTTCCCGCGTGGCGTCGCTGCGTGTCAGGTCTGCGGTGATGCGTCCGTCTGCCATCACCAGAATGCGATCCGCCAGCGCCATCACCTCATCCAGCTCAGACGAGGAGAACATCACCGCCAGCCCCTGCTGCGCCAGACTGCCGATCAGGTGGTAGACGTCGGTTTTTGCCCCGACATCGATGCCGCGCGTCGGCTCATCCAGCAGCACCACCTGCGGTCCGGTCATCAGCGCCTTGCCCAGCACCACTTTCTGCTGGTTGCCGCCGCTCAGCGAGGTGATCGGCAGATCGCTGTCGCTGACCTTGATCGCCAGGTGGTTAATCATTTCATCTACCCGCTGTTGCTCCTTCTTGGGACGCAGCAGGCGCAGGGCGCGGCGGAACCCGCGCAGGCTGAGATCGGTCAGGGTCATGTTGGCGGTGATCGACATCAGCTGCACCACCCCTTCCGCCTGGCGATCCTCCGGCACCAGAGAGATGCCCCGCTTCAGTCGCTGCTGGAAATTGCGCTTGTCGAGGCGCTCGCCGTTCAGCGTGACGCTGCCCTGCTGGCAAGACATCAGGCCGATTAACCCCTTAAAAAGCTCGGTGCGTCCGGCCCCCAGCAGCCCGTAGATGCCGATCACTTCGCCTTTGCGCAGCGCAAAGCTCACATCGTTCAGCCGGTAGCCGCCGTTCTGATGCAGCGCCGTCAGCCCTTCCACCTGCAACACCACCTCGCCCTGAGCAGCCGGGCTGTAATCGAAATGCTTTTTCTTGTCGCCGACCATCTGTTCGATGATCCAGGGCACGCTGGCGTCGCGCACCTCGCGCTCGCTGATAAAGCGGCCATCGCGAAAGATGGTGATGTGGTCGCCAATCTCCATCAGCTCTTCCAGCCGGTGCGAGATATAGATAATGGTCACGCCGCGCCGCTTCAGCTGGGCGATGACGTTAAACAGCACCCTGACCTCCGACTGGCTGAGGGCGCTGGTGGGCTCATCCATAATCAGCACGCGCGTATCTTTTGACAGCGCGCGCGCAATCTCCACCAGCTGCTGATGGCCGATGCCCAACTCCCCCAGCGGCGCAAGGGGATCCACATGCAGCTCCAGCCGTTCCAGCAGCGATTTCGCCAGCTGGTACTGGTACTTTTCGTTGATCACCCCGCGCTGGAAAAACTCATTGGCGATAAAGATGTTGTCCATTACGTTCATATTGGGAAACAGGTTCAGCTCCTGAAAAATAATGCTGATGCCCTGCTTCTCCGCCTGATGGGTCGAGCCCAGCGTCACCGGCTCGCCATCCAGCAGGATCTCGCCTGAAGAGGGCGTTTCCACCCCGGCCAGCATCTTCATCATGGTGGATTTGCCGGCGCCGTTTTCGCCAATCAGAACGTTGACCTTGTTGCGGTAAACGCGGTAGTTCACATCATCCAGGGCGGTCACTCCCGGATAGACGCGCGACAGGTTGCGCGTTTCGATAATCACTTCCGGGAGCGCATCCGGCGCGACCATTTGTTGTTGCTCAGCCATGCTTCGCTCCTCAGGGTTGGCGGCTAATCTGCGCCGGGGTGATATCGGGCGCGCGCTGCGGAATGTCCCAGCTGCTGAAGACCCCGGCAATATCCACCTTGTCGCCCACTTTCGGCGCAAAGGTCTTCATCATCTCGGAAGCCTGCTGGTTAATGGCGCGGCCATAGTCGCCAAACAGCACCTGATCGTTGAAGTCCTGATAGCTGGCCCCTTTATAGGCGTCGCGCAGCGCGGTGCCGCGAATAATCGGGCCGGTTTGCACCGTGACCGCTTCGCCGCTCGCCTCTTTTACCGTCATCTTGCCGCTGCGCGATTTGCTGTTAACCGCCGTGACTTCGCCGGTGACGCGCACCGGGAAAACACAGGGATTTTCGCTCTGGCTGCGGTAGCCGTAGCGCTTGCAGGCGTCATCAAAATCTTTTGCCGACTGCAGATCCTTCATGATCTCTGCCAACGGCTTCGCCTCCTGCGCCACCTGTGGCACCAGCTTCTGCTGCCAGGTCTGCGCAATGTTGGACATGTTGGGATTGGGGGGATTTTTCAGCGCCGCCAGCTCCTGCTGCGACACAATACGGCAGCCGCTGAGGATCAATACCGTCAGCGCCAGCCCGAGTCGTCTCGACATCACCTTCTCCTCTGCGCCCGCCGGGCGGGCGCGACTGCGGTTTACGACTTGTAGTTAAAGTCCTGCACGTTCTTTGCATTCTCCGGCGTGATCAGGATGCCGCGGAACATGGTGCGCTGTTTCTCCGGCTTGACGTTTTTCTGGATATAGTTATCGAGATCGGTCACGCCCTGCGCGGCGATCGCCTGCGCCTGCAACATCACGGTGGCCTTGAGCGAACCCGCTGTTACCGCGTCGCGCTCGTCGTTGCTGCCGTCGATGCCTACCACGATTACGTCATTGCGGTTGGCTGCCTTCAGCGCGGCAATCGCCCCCAGCGCCACCGGGCCGTTGCCGCAGATTACCCCTTTCACATCCGGATGCGCCTGTAGGATGCTGTCCATGATGCGTTTGCCGTCGATCAGGGTGCCTTTGGCATCCTGGCGCGCCACGCTTTGCATGTCGGTGTACTGGTCCAGCACCTGATGGAAGGATTTGGAGCGGGTAACGCAGTTGTTGTCCGCGAGGTTACAGGTCAGCTCAGCATATTTACCCGCTTCGCCCATCTTCTCGACAAAGACGTTCGCCACGTCGGAGCCAGCCTGGAAGTTGTTATGAGTAATCTGCTCCAGCGCCACGTCGTCCACCGGGATTTCACGGTTGATCAACACCACCGGAATACCGGCGTCTTTGGCCTTTTTAATCGCCGCGACGCTGGCGGTAGAGTCGGCGTTATCCAGAATGATGCCCTGTACTTTTTTGCCGATGGCGGCATCAATCAGCTCGCTCTGCTTTTTTACATCCTCGCCGTGCGACAGCACGCTGGTTTTGTAACCCAGCGCCTGCGCTTTCAGATTCGCGCCTTTGGCTTCAGAGGCGTAATAAGGGTTATCCAGCGAGTTCACCATAATCATAATGGTGCCTTTTTCCGCCGCGAGGCTGGCCTGCGAAAAGAGCGTGGCGGCGGCAATACTTAACATCAGGAAGCGGATTTTCATGGTGATGTTCTCTCAATTATCGTTATGGCAGGGTGACGGTTTTTTTGCTTACCAGATGGTGAAGCCCCCATCGATCATTAAATCGGCGCCAGTGATCATGTCGCTGCCGTTGCTGGCGAAAAACAGCACCGCCGCGGCAATTTCATCGGTGTAGGCGAAGCGTCCCAGCGGGATCAGGGTTTTCATCTGTTCTCCTTTCTCGCCGCGCCAGGCTTTTTCGCCCATCGGCGTCAGCACCACGGTGGGCGACAGGGTGTTGACGTTAATACGGTGCGGCGCGAACTCTTTCGCCATCACTTTGGTCATGCCGAGCAGGCCCGCTTTGGCGGAGGTGTAGGCGACGTGATTGTCGATAGCGATAGAGGCGGCCTGCGAGGCGATATTGATGATTTTGCCGCCGTTGCCCGCCTGCACCATGCGTTTTCCCGCCGCCTGGGCGCAGAGAAAAGGACCGGTGAGGTTAACCGCGATTTGTTTCTGCCACTCGGCAAAGTCGGTTTCCAGCACCGGTTGCAGCATCACGTATCCGGCGCAGTTCACCAGAATATCGATATGGCCATAATGCTGTTCCACCTCGCTGAACGCCTGCTCTACTGACGCGGGATCGGTGACGTCGCAGCAGACAAACTGCACGCGGGCGGCGTCAAACTGGTCACGCACGCTTTCCACTTTCTCCGCCTCAAACGGCGGATAGAGCAACGCCAGGCTTGCGCCTTTCTCCAGCAGCATCTCATTACTGGCCATTGCGATGCCGCCGAGTCCGCCAGTGACAACGGCGACTTTGCCGCTCAGGTCAAGACTGGTGTCCACGCCGTAGCGCAGGTTTACGTCATAGTCGTTACTCATCCACCCTTTCTCCTCATCAAATCCGTTAGCGACACGCAAACAGAGCAACGCGGTGCGCTTTATCTTGCATTGGTTTTCGAACAAAAATATATGCTATCGAATCGCAAGCGTATGTGGGTGAGATCAAATTTCGTACAAAAAAGAAATTTTTTCGCTATGTACCTGAAAAAACGTGAATCATCTGACGAAGCGGATGAGTTAAGAGAAGGAATCGGAAGGTCAACCCTAATGCTTTCAAACAGCTACAGCACAATCATTTTCGTTTGAAAATTAAAGTTTGCGCGCGCCATCTCGCAATCCCCTGATCGGCGGGGTAAACTCAGCCACAGACCCTCTTTCGCCAGTAACGAACCACGATTGAAAATAGGGAGCATTTCGATTGAAAAGCAAAACCGAACAGCTGGCTGATATGCAGCTACGCCGGGAGAAGATTCTGGAGATGATCCGTGAGGATGGCACGGTGACGGTAAAGGCGCTGACCGAAGCCTTCGGCCTGACGGAAGCGACCATTCGCACCGATCTGCGTATCCTGCAAAAACAGGGGTTTGTCCAGCGCTATCATGGCGGCGCAACGCTGATGACCGGCAAACAGAATACCGGCGCGCTGCTGCTGGAGCGCCAGACGCATCTTGATGAGAAGGACGCGATAGGCCGACTGGCGGCGCAATATATCGAAAATGGCGACACGGTGATTTTCGATTCCGGCACTACTACCACGGCGATCACCGATTCGCTGGATCATATCCGGCGGCTGTCGGTGATCACCACGGCGGTGAATATCGCCCTGAAGCTCGGCGGCGAACCCGGCATCAACATTCTGCTGACTGGTGGCACCTTTAAGTTTCCCACCCTCTCGACGTCGGGCGAAAAGGCCGCCAGCTTTTTTGAGAACGTGCTGGCGGAAAAGCTGTTTCTCGCCACCGCCTGTATTTCGCCGCGCCTGGGCCTGAGCTATCCGAGCGAAACCGATATCAAAGTGAAAATGGCGATGATCAAATCGGCGAACACGGTCTATGTGGTGGCCGACTCCAGCAAAATTGACAAGGTATCGATGTTTGCCCTGCCCTGCGACTGGAGCCATATCCACTATCTGATTACCGACAGCGGCATCAGCAACGCGCAGATCGCCGCTTTCGAAGCGCTTGGCGTGCAGGTGCTGGTAGCCCCGCTGGCAGTGGCGCAGCGCAGAGCGATCTGATGGTCAGCCTGCGGAGGCCAACGCCGCTGCGCTAAGACTCTCTGGCCGATACAGCCGCACCACCTCGCCCACCATCAGCAGCGCGGGCGACTGCGGCTGCTCGCGCGCTACCGTGTTTGCCAGTTCACTCAGCGTGGTGGTAATAACCCGCTGCGTGACGCGCGTGCCGTTCTCAACGATGGCGACCGGCGTATCGCCAGCGCGTCCGTGCGCCCGCAGCTGGTCAGCAATCGCCACGCAGCCGCTCAGTCCCATATAGAACACCAGGGTTTGCTGCGTCGCGCCCAGCGAGGCATCCGATAAATCCGGCTCGCCGGTTTTACTGTGGCCGGTAATAAAACGCACCGACTGCGCGCAATCACGATGAGTCAGGGGAATGCCGGTGGCCGCCGCACAGCCCACCGCCGCGGTGATGCCCGGCACTACCTGACAAGGAATGCCCGCCTGTTGCAGCCACTGCATCTCTTCGCCGCCACGGCCAAAAATAAAGGGATCGCCGCCCTTGAGACGCACCACCTGACGCCCGCTGCGCGCCAGATCCACCAGTAACTGGTTGATCTGCGCCTGCTTCATGCCGTGGCAGCCGGGCCGTTTGCCGACGTCGATCGCCAGCGTCTGCGGCGGCACTTCCGCCATCACCTCCGCGCTGACCAGCCGATCGTAGACCACCACATCGGCGCTGCGCAGCAGACGCAGCGCTTTCAGCGTCAACAGCTCTACGTCGCCCGGCCCGGCACCCACCAGTGAGACGCTGCCCGCCGCGCAATCGCCGCGCATCGGGGCAAGTAATTTATCCAGGGATTCGATCGCTATCGTCATGATTCTTCTCCGGCCATCTCGACCTGCTGAGTAACAATGATCTGCCTGAGTTCGGGCAGACAGGAACCACAGTTGGTGCCGCACTTCAGCGCCGCTCCCAGCGCGGCGGGGGTACGGCAGCCTTCAGCCACCGCCTGTAAAATCGCCTGCTCGCCCACGCCGTAGCAGCTACAAACGATGCGGCCCTGTGGAACGCCCTGCGCGGGCTGCCCCGCCAGTAGCGCGTGTCTCTCTTCCGCGCTCTGCGGCGGCGTGCTGAACGCCTGCGCCACCCAGGCCCGATCGATAACCGGCAGGGTCGGCGCGGCATAAAACGCCAGCTGCAACGCGCCGTCGCGCCAGGCGAGCAGCCGGTAGCCCGCGGCACCCGCGTCGGCGTACTGCAACTGCATCCCCGCCAGCGCAAACTGCGCTTCCAGCCAGGCCTGCGGCGAACCCTTTCCCGCCAGCGTATAGCGCTGCACGCCCGCCTGCGGCGCGCGCGCCCAGTAGCTCACCTGCTGCGGCGTTATGCGTGCAGGCTGCCAGAGCCAGCCCTGCCAGGCGGGATGCAGCGCCTGTAGCCGTACCGCGGTCTGCTTCAGCTCCGGCTGACCGGAGATCGGACAGCAGCGCGCCGCCACCAGCGCATCGACATGGCCCTGCGCGCTGAACTGGCGATTCCAGTGCATCGGCACAAACAGCGAGCCGGTCGGCTGACCGCTATCCAGGGTCACGCGCCCTACCAGCCAGCCGTGCGCCGACTGCACGCGCGCCAGATCGCCGCTGCGCAGGCCGTAACGCTGCGCCTCCTGCGGGTGCAGCGCGATAAAAGGTTCGTCAATGTGCTGCATCAGGCGCGGCACTGAACCGGTGCGCGTCATGGTGTGCCACTGATCGCGGATACGGCCAGTGTTCATCAGCAGCGGATAGTGGCGGCTCAGCGCCACCTGCGGCAGTCGGGGATCGAGCGGCAACAGGCGCGCCTTGCCGTCGGGATAGAAAAAATGCCGATCGGCAAACAGTCGCGCCGTGCCCTGCGGCGCACTGGCGTTCACCGGCCACTGCACCGGCTGTAAATCTTCCCACTGCGTATCGCTCAGGCTGGCGAGCGCGCTGATATCAAAGGCACGCTGCCCGTTGTTTTCAAAGCCGGAGAGCGCGGCGTGTTCGCGAAAGATCGCCGCCGGATGGCGCCAGGCGAAAGCGTCGCCGTAGCCCAGCCTCTGCGCCACCTGCGCCAACATCCACCAGTCGGGACGTGCCTCCCCGGCGGGCGCGACAAAGGCGCGCTGGCGGGAGATGCGCCGCTCGGAGTTGGTCACCGTGCCGTTTTTCTCGCCCCAGCCCTGCGCCGGCAGCAGAATATCGGCAAAGGCAGCGGTGTCGCTCTGTTCTGTGACTTCCGAGACGATCACCAGCTCACAGTTCGCCAGCGCCTGCGCGACCCGGTTGCCCTGCGGCATAGAGACCGCCGGGTTGGTGCCCATGATCCAGACCGCTTTCACCTCGCCACGCGCGATCGCCTCAAACAGCGCGACAGCGGTCAGACCCGGCTGACGCGCCACACGATCGCTGCCCCAGAAGCGTTGCAGGCGATCGCATTCCGCCTCGCTGAAGCCCATGTGCGCCGCCAGCTGGTTCGCCAGGCCGCCTACTTCACGTCCGCCCATAGCGTTTGGCTGGCCGGTCAGAGAGAACGGCCCGCAGCCGGGAGCGCCGATTTTCCCGCTCAGCAGATGGGCGTTGATAATGGCATTGTTGCTGTCAGTGCCGCTGGCGGACTGGTTAATGCCCATGCACCACAGCGTCAGCACGCGCGGCTGATTGAGAAACCATTGCCAGAATGTTGTAACGTTATCCGGCTCAAGCTGGCACCAGGCGGCAACCGCTTCCTTATCCCACGGGCGGCTGGCGCTGAGCGTTTCCTCCAGCCCCTCCATGTACGGCCGCATGGTTTCATCAATACCCTGATGGTGGGCAAGAAAATTAACCAGGCCGGTAAAGAGCGCGCTGTCGCTGCCGGGACGCAGCGCCAGATGGAGATCGGCAATGTCGCAGGTCGCAGTACGGCGCGGATCGATCACCACGATCTTCATCTCCGGCCGCCGCTGTTTCGCCTGCTCCAGCCGACGATAAGCTACCGGGTGCGCCCAGGCGGCATTGGAACCCACCAGCACCACCAGATCGGCGTGATCAAAGTCTTCATAGCAGCACGGCACCGCATCTGCGCCAAAGGCGCGCTTATAGCCCGCCACCGCCGAGGCCATGCAGAGCCGGGAGTTGGTATCGATGTTGGCCGCGCCGATAAAGCCTTTCATCAGCTTGTTGGCGACGTAGTAATCTTCAGTCAACAGCTGTCCCGAGGCGTAAAACGCCACCGCCTGCGGGCCATGCTGGTCGATAATCCGCTTCAGCCCTTCCGCCGCCGCGTCCAGCGCCGCATCCCAGCTGACGCGCTGCCCCCCGACCTGCGGCCAGCGCAGCCGCCCTGTATGTTGTAACGTTTCCCCCAGCGCCGCGCCTTTTACGCAGAGCCGCCCGAAGTTAGCCGGATGATCGCCATCGCCCTCTACCCGCGCAGATTGATCGCCCTGCGGCGTGACGCTGACGCCACACCCCACGCCGCAGTACGGGCAGGTGGTTTTCACGAGGCCACCGCCATCTCATCAATGCACTGCTGCGCTACCCAAATCGCGCCCTGCTCCAGCTTCACCGGCCAGCAGCGTAATTGCAGCGCCGGGTTATCCAGGCTCTGGCCGTCGCGCAGACGGAAACGTTGTTTGTAAAGCGGCGAGATCACCACTGGCTCGCCCTGCACGTCGCCGAGAATCCCGCGCGACAACACGCTTGCCGTGGTGCCTGGTTCAATATCTTCCAGCGCGTAGAGATCGTTGCCAAAGCGGAACAGCGCAATACGCTGGTTGCCAAGCCGCGCGCCAATCCCGGCGTTCAGCGGAATGGCGTCGAGGTCGCAGATCAGGCTCCACGGCTCGGCGGGCAGCGCCATTACCGGAATCCGCGCAGACTGAGCCGGAACCCGCTGGCCGCGCACCGCTTCGTAGTGCAGCGTCTCATCGGGCTGCGTACTGTTAATCGTCGGCGTAAAGAGCTGCAGGCGCGCCGGGTCCTGCAGCGTGGTTTTCCACTCGCACTGGTAGCTCGCCACTACCTGCTGCATCTCCTGCTCCAGCTGCGCGGCGATGCCGAGGCTGTCGTCGATCACCACCTGACGCAGATAGTCGAGTCCGCCTTCCATGTTGTCCAGCCAGACGCTGGTGCGCTGCAAACGATTCGCAGTGCGCACGTAGAACATCAGAATACGATCGACGTAGCGGATCAACGTTTCATCGTCGAGATCGCTGGCGAAGAGATCCGCATGGCGCGGCTTCATGCCGCCGTTGCCGCAGACATAGAGATTCCAGCCTTTGTCGGTGGCGATGACGCCGATATCTTTGCTCTGTGCTTCGGCGCATTCACGCGTACAGCCGGACACCGCCATTTTGATTTTGTGCGGCGCACGCAGTCCCTTGTAGCGATTCTCCAGATCGATGGCGAAGCCGGTAGAGTCCTGTACGCCGTAGCGACACCAGGTAGAGCCGACGCAGGATTTCACCGTGCGCAGCGATTTACCATAGGCGTGACCGGTTTCAAATCCGGCTTCCACCAGCATCTGCCAGATGGCCGGCAGCTGGTTGAGACGCGCGCCGAAAAGATCGATACGCTGGCCGCCGGTGATTTTGGTGTAGAGATTGAAGCGCGCCGCCACTTCGCCAATGGCGATCAGCCCCTGCGGCGTGATCTCGCCCGCCGCCACGCGCGGCACCACGGAATAGGTGCCATCTTTCTGGATGTTGGCGAAGTAACGATCGTTGGTATCCTGCAGCGGCAGATGCGGCGGCTTCAGCAGGTAGTCGTTCCAGCAGGAGGCGAGCAGCGAGGCCGCCAGCGGCTTGCAGACTTCACAGCCGTGGCCGCGCCCGTGCTGCGCCAGCAGCGCATCGAAGGTTTTAATCTCACCAACGCGGATCAGGTGGTATAGCTCCTGGCGGGAAAAGGCGAAGTGTTCGCAGATATCCTTTTTTACCTCCACGCCAAGGCTCTCCAGTTGATACTCCATCACCTGTTTCACCAGCGCCGCGCAGCCGCCGCAGCCGGTGGCGGCTTTGGTGCAGCTTTTTAATGACGCCATGTCGCCGCAGCCGCTGCTCACCGCCGTGCAGATATCGCCTTTGGAGACGTTGTGACAGGAGCAGATTTGCGCCGCGTCCGGCAGCGCCGCCACGCCCAGCGCTTTAGACGGTGCGCCTGCCAGCGACGGCAGGATCAGGCTTTCCGGCTCCGCAGGCAGCGCCATTTTGTTCAGCATCATCTGCAACAGCGTGGCGTAGTCGGCGCTGTCGCCCACCAGCACCCCGCCCAGCAGCGTTTTGCCATCTTTTGATACCACCAGCTTTTTGTAGATCTCTTTCGGTCCGTGGGTCCAGTGATAGCTCTGGCTGCCCGCCGTGCGGCCATGGGCATCGCCAAAAGAGGCGACCTCTACGCCCAGCAGCTTGAGTTTGGTGCTCATGTCGGCGCCGCTGAACGCGGATGTTTCACCAGCCAGATCGCCCGCCGCCGTGCGCGCCATCTGGTAGCCCGGCGCCACCAGGCCGAAAATCTGGTTGTTCCACAGCGCGCATTCGCCGATGGCGTAAATCGCTTCATCGCTGGTCTGGCAGCGATCGTTAATGCTGATGCCGCCGCGCTCGCCCAGCGTCAGGCCCGCGTCGCGCGCCAACTGGTCGCGCGGGCGAATGCCGGCGGAAAACAGCACCAGATCGCTCTCCAGCGTCTCGCCGTCGGCAAAACTGAGCTGCACGCTGCCATCTTCGTGGGTGATGATATTTTGCGTCTGCTTGCTGGTATGAACCCTGACGCCCAGCGCTTCGATTTTGCGCCGCAGCATCTGCGCGCCGCCTTCGTCCAGCTGCACCGCCATCAGGCGCGGGGCAAACTCAACCACATGCGTTTCCAGTCCCAGCTGTTTCAATGCGTTCGCCGCTTCCAGCCCCAGCAGACCGCCGCCAATCACCACGCCGCGCGTCGCCTGACGCGCGCAGGCGGAGATAGCGTCGAGATCCGCCAGCGTGCGGTAGACAAAACAGCGCGGCGACTGATGCCCCGGAATCGGCGGCACAAAGGGGAAGGAGCCGGTCGCCAGCACCAGTTTGTCCCAGGCCAGCTCGTTGCCTGCGGCGTCACGCAGCGTGCGGCGCTGGCGATCGATCGCCACCACTTCGCAATCGCTGCGCAGTTCAATGCCGTAGCGCTCGAAAAAATTGTCGCTTACCAGGGACAGCTCAGCGTGCGTTTTGCCTGCGAAGTATTCGGAGAGGTGCACACGATCGTAAGCCACCTGCGGCTCCTCGCCGTACACCACAATGTGATAGCGCAGATGCAGCTCGCGTTCCGCCAGTTGCTCAAGAAAGTGGTGTCCGACCATGCCGTGACCCACAACTGCCAAAACAGGTTTATTCATTACATCGCTTCCTGCAGCCTGCGGCTGCGTCGGGTTTTCATCCTGGCCGAAAAGGGCATTGCTGCTGACCGTTTCGGCATCCTGAAGTTTGGCCAGCAGCGGCGCGGCCTGGCGGCTGTCGCCCCAGAGCAGCACGCCGCACAGGCGGCCTTGATTGATAAACAAACGGCGGTAGTGACCGCTGACGGGATCAAAGCTGCGCAGCGAGGCGCGTTCCTGAATGTCTCCGGCGCTGAACAGCTCGATGCCGGTAACCTTCAGACGCGTGCCCTGCTCCTGATAGTGAAAATCGGCCAGCGGGCTGTCCGCCAGCTGCGCCGCCAGCACCTCAGCCTGCGCCAGGCAGGGCGCAACCAGGCCGAAGGTTTCTCCGCCGATCTCACAACATTCTCCCAACGCATAAACTCCAGCGTGCGGCGTGCGCAGTTGACGATCGACCTGAATACCGCGTGCGCATGGCAGGCCAGCCGCCTGCGCCAGCGCTGTTTCCGGCGTCACGCCGATGGCGATAATCACCTGCTGCGCCGCCAGCTCGCGGCCACTGGTTAAGGTGACAGTGTCACGATGAATCGCCGCCAGCGACACGTTGGTTTCACAGCGAATGCCACGCCCGGCCAATATCTCCGCCAGCAGCGCGCCAGCAGTGGCGTCAAGCTGGCGATCCAGCAGCCACGGGTTACGGTGCAGCAACGTGACGTCGCGCCCGCGCTGGCGCAGCGCTGCGGCGGCTTCTACCCCCAGCAGCCCGCCGCCGAGCACCACCACCGGTCCGCTGGCCGCCTGCATCCGCTCCACATCCTGCAAGGTACGAAAACCGAGCACCTGCGGCTGCGTGATGCCGGGAATCAAGGGCATCACAGGCTGCGAACCGGTGGCGAACACCAGCCGGTCCCAGCGCAGGCTGCGCTGCGCGGTCGTAACGCGTTTGCGAGAGAGATCGACCTGCAACACCGGCTCTCCTGTCAGCAGCCGCACCTGATGGCGCGCATACCATGCCAACGAATGAATGACGGTGTCGGCAAAAGGCTTTTCCCCGCTCAGCACCGGCGACAACATGATGCGGTTGTAATTGACCTGCGGCTCGCGGCCGATCACCGTGATCGCATAGCGTCCGGGCGCGCGTTGCAGCAGGCTTTCCACCATGCGCATGCCCGCCATGCCATTGCCAATCACCAGCAGTTGCTCCGCCATCGCCC
Source organism: Pantoea osteomyelitidis (assembly GCF_044342975.1). Taxonomy (NCBI): domain Bacteria; kingdom Pseudomonadati; phylum Pseudomonadota; class Gammaproteobacteria; order Enterobacterales; family Erwiniaceae; genus Pantoea; species Pantoea osteomyelitidis. The sequence continues at coordinate 848,303 of NZ_JBGFSN010000004.1, read as the reverse complement.
GCTCCTTACGCCGCTGTCTGTTTTTCGTAGAGAAAATGCAGGATCTGCTGGCGCAGCTGGTGGTAGCGCTTATCGTCCGCCAGCGCCACGCGCGAGCGCGGACGCGCCAGGTCGATCTCCAGAATCTCGCCCACATGCGCCGCCGGGCCGTTGGTCATCATCAGCACGCGATCGGAGAGCAGCACCGCTTCGTCCACATCATGGGTAATCAGCACGATAGTGGTGTTCAGCTCCTGCTGGATGCGCATCACGCTGTCCTGAAGATGGGCGCGCGTCAGCGCATCCAGCGCGCCGAACGGCTCGTCAAGCAGCAGCACGCGCGGCTTCATCGCCAGCGCGCGGGCGATACCGACGCGCTGCTTCATGCCGCCGGAGATCTCGCCGGGTCGTTTGTGCATGGCGTGGCTCATCTGCACGCGGTTGAGGTTATGTTCGATCCAGTCGCTGCGTTCCGCCTTACTCATGCTGGCTTTGAATACCTGATCTACTGCCAGCTCCACGTTCTGGTAGGTGGTAAGCCAGGGCAGCAGCGAATGGTTCTGAAACACCACCGCGCGCTCCGGCCCCGGTCCGCTGATTTCGCGGTTATCGCAGAGCAGCACGCCGCTGCTGGGGGCAGTGAGTCCGGCGATCAGGTTAAGCAGGGTCGATTTGCCGCAGCCGGAGTGGCCGATCAGGCTCAGGGTTTCCCCTTCCCGGATGTCGAAGCTGACGTTATCCAGCGCGAGGAATTCACCGCTGGCGGTGTCGAAACGCTGACTGACCTGCTGTACACGAATAATGTTATTCATCGGATGCCCCTTATTTATCCCAGCTGAAACGACGCGCCAGCAGCATCAAGCCCTGCTCCAGCAGCAGTCCGACCACACCGATAATCACAATGGCGATCAGGATGTTTTCCACGTTGAGGTTGTTCCATTCGTTCCAAATCCAGAAGCCGATGCCGAGGCCGCCGGTCAGCATCTCCGCCGCGACAATCACCAGCCAGGCGATACCGATAGAGAGGCGCACGCCGGTCAGTACGGCGGGAAGCACCGCCGGAAACAGGATTTTGCGCATCACGGTCCACTCGGAGAGGTTCAGCACGCGCGCCACGTTGAGGTAGTCCTGTGGAATACGCCGCACCCCTTCGGCGGTGTTGATCACCATCGGCCAGATAGAGCAGATGAAGATGGTCCAGCTGGATGCCGGTTCGGCACGCTGGAACAGCAGCAGACCAATCGGCAGCCAGGCGAGCGGACTGACCGGGCGCAGCAGCGCGATAATCGGATTGAACATGCGCGCCAGGAAGGTGAAGCGGCCAATCAGGAAGCCTGCCGGAATCCCTGCCAGCGCCGCCAGCCCGAAGCCGATCGCCACGCGTTGTAACGAAGCGAGGACGTTCCAGCCGATGCCCTGATCGTTCGGCCCCTCGTTATAAAAGGGATCGGCGAACAGGGTCAGCGCCGCCTGCCAGGTGGCATACGGCGTGGGAAAACCTTTGCTGCAGATGGCGGCGATTTGCCACACCAGCAGCAGAAGCAACAGGCCACAGCAGCCGGGGATCGCCCGTTGCAGCAGCGGACGCAGCAGACGCCGACGCGCGGCGGGTCTCGGCGTGACCTGTAGCGGAATGATGGTTGCGCCGCTGGCGGACGCGTGGGTGTTTATCTCGGTGATGCGAGCTTCAGTTTTCATCGCGGCCTCACTTAACGTTTAATGGCGAAACTGGCGGCATAAGCGGCGGGATCGGTGCCATCCCAAACCTTGCCGTCGATCAGGGTGCTGCTGCGCATTTCACTGGCAGGCAGCGCAACGTTGCCAACGGCGGTCGCCGCCTGCTGGTAGATGTCGATACGGTTAATTTTGCGCGCCACGCCCGCGTAATCCGGGTGCTGGGTGAGCATGCCCCAGCGTTTCAGCTGGGTGAGAAACCACATGCCGTCGGAGAGGTACGGGAAGCTGACCGCGCCGTCATGGAAAAAGCGCATCGCGTGCGCATCCTGCCATTTCTGGCCGAGGCCGTTTTCGTACTGGCCGAGCATGCGCCCTTCAATGGTTTCAACTTTGGTATTGATGTAAGCCCGCGCGGCGATAGTGCGGGCGGTTTCGCGCCGGTTCTCATCAGAGGCGTCGATCCAGCGCGCCGCTTCCAGCACCGCCGCCGTGAGCGCACGGGCGCTGTTGGGGTTTTCCTGCACCCACTGCGCGCGGGTGCCAAGTACTTTTTCCGGGTGATCGGGCCAGATCTGCTGGCTGGTGACGGCGGTGAAGCCGATGTTGTCGCTGATGGCGCGCTGATTCCAGGGTTCGCCGACGCAGAAGCCGCTCATATTGCCGATCTTCATGTTCATCACCATCTGCGGCGGCGGCACCACCACCGTACGCACATCCTCAAAGGGATCGATACCGGCACTGGCCAGCCAGTAGTAGAGCCACATCGCGTGGGTGCTGGTGGGAAAAGTATGGGCAAAGGTGTAGCTGCCTTTGGGTTTCGCCGCGACCGCCTGTTTCAGGCTCGCTCCGTCGGTGACCTTCATCTCTTTCAGCTGGTTGGCGAGCGAAATCGCCTGACCGTTGTTGTTCAGGGTCATCAGGTTCGCCATGTCGTGCTGCGGTCCGGCTACGCCGAGTTGCAGCCCGTAGATCATGCCGTAAAGCGCATGGGCCGCATCCAGTTCACCGGAGGTGAGCTTGTCGCGTACTGCGGCCCAGCTCGCCTCTTTACTGGGCTGGATGCTGATGCCGTACTTTTTGTCGAAGCCTTTGACCGCCGCCATCACCACCGGCGCGCAGTCGGTGAGCGGAATAAAGCCGACGCGCACGCTGGTTTTTTCCGGTGCATCGGAACCGGCAGCCCAGACCGCGTTACGCAGGCCAGGCAGCAGATAGGTTCCGCTGACCGCGGCGCTGGCAACCAGAAACTGACGACGTGACCCTGAAAAACGCGTTTTGCTCATCATTGGCGTCCTGAAAAAAGAGAATAAAAAAAGGCGTCCTCCGACATGCCTGAGCATGCGGATGGACGCCTTTATCCAAAGCACTGGTCTCACCGCCGTTGGCGAAACAAATGCACAATGTGAGGAAAGAATTGCAAGAGCTGTGCCAGAACCTCTACTTCTTCTTAAACAAACCGCAGCGGAGTCGTAACAAGGGAAAGGGCGGGCAGAGGAGTAAAGCGTCCCCGTCATGGATGACGGGGCCGAGCCTCCAGGGATGGATTTACGGCGACTTTACGATCTGACCGCCCTTTCCCGCCGCGCACCGGTTTTTTAACCCACCCCGGCGCACCTCACTGACGCAAAATACGCACAATGGTTGTGCATCTACCTGGTTCGGGTTATCCCTTCAGGGTAGCGGCCACCGCGAGGATCGCCTGGGCAATATCGATAATGCGCCGGTTCTGATTCATGGCGCTTTTGCGCAGCGTCTGCCAGGCGTTCTCTTCGCTGTAGCCGTGCTGCTGCATGAGCCAGGCTTTCGCCTGATCGATCACGCGCCGCTCATCCAGGGTGGCGCGCATTGCCGCCAGCTCATCTGCCTGCATCTGTAAGCGCTGCGCCTGTTCACGCACCAGCGAAAGCACTGAACGTCCCAACTGCGGCGCCAGACCCGCGCTGTCGAGCGCGCCCTGCTCGCCTTCCAGCCACTCTGCGCCCGCTACCCAGAGCGCAAAGCTTTGATCCGCCTCAGGCGCCTGCCGCTGCGCCGACCGCTGCGCCTCATCAATCGCCTGGCGGCAGCGCTGCATCAATGTTGTCGCCAGCGCATCCTCAATGATTTTCATCTGATCGAGCCGCTCGGTGAGCAAGGTGTACCAGCGCAGCGCGCCGTTCTCGTCGGTGTGGCTGCCGGTACAGGCGATACGCCGTAGCCGCTCCACTTCGCTCACCGCCTGCGCAACCCCCTGCCAGCGCTGAAGCGCGGCGCCTTCCGCGAACTGGCTGAAGGTGGCGAAGCTCTGCTCCTGCGCCTCTATCAGCGCTACCATGCGCGCGCGCTGCTCCGGCGTGAATAAACCCGCAGCGAAACCCGCAGAGCCGGTTGCGCGCTCCTGCCCGGCTAACTCCTTGCCCTGCATAAAACTGAACAGCGCTATCAGCGCGCGCGAAATCTGCGGCTCGCTGGCGGTATCCGCCGCTTCAAACACCAGATTCAACAGGGTGCGGATAATCTGGCTAAAAGCGGCCATCGCATCGGCATGGCGCAGCTGCTGAGTGGCGACCTGCTGACGCAGCGTCGGCAGATTCTCCAGCGCCTGCAGCGCAGCGGCGATCAGATTATAAAAACGGCTGTAGCCCGGCTGCGCCTCTACCGGCGGCAGCGCGCGCAGGAAGCGCTGGCGGCTCTCAGCAACGTCTGTCGCCCGCGCCGCCAGCTCGTCGGCAAAAAGTCGCCCTGCCGAGCAGAGCCAAATATTGGACGCGCCGCGCTCACGCTGTAGCTGATGGATCAGCTCACTGACCGTGGTGATCAGCTCGCCGGTACGTAACAGGCGTTGCAGACTGGCGACATCGCTTTCATGGCAGGCCTGTAAATAGTCGAGGGCACCGGGCATAACCTGCTCCATAGCAAATAAAGGATATGAAGCAAAAGCCGTGCCGCTTACGCGGAAAAACGGTTTCCAAAATATTTCTGAATTTTCCACGCCTTTTTTCCGCCGCCCGCTTTCTTCGACCCGCAAAAAAGTTCAATAATATTTAAGCATTTCACTGGTTGACGGTTTCTCAGACGTTTTTCGTCCATCCTGTTAAGAAAAGGGCGAATTCAGATAAATTAATTCGCTTTAACTATCGCGCAGGTAAGCGATTTCTTGAAAGCCGGACGGCAGCAGGTTTCAGGCTGTTAGCACGGCTTTTGCCAGGGCGCAATAGTTTGAATTCTCAAAAGTCTTAGGTAGACTGAGAGCAGTACTATCTTTCTGTAATTTGACCGATTTTTAGTCAATGTTGTAACCGCGACCTGGCGTAACACGGGACTTCCCCTGTGCGCAAAGACGCCGGTTTTATCGCTAATCATGCAGTTACGCTGATGAAATCACGAGGAACATGGTGAAAAAGAGTCTCGCTTTAACGCTGCTTGTTGTGCTGACCCTGGCGGGATGTAAAGCGCCGCCGCCGCCGGTCACTGACGACACGTTAGTAACAAGTGAAGTAAATGGCGTTAAGCTGGTACACCGTCACGCTGTGGCGGCGCCAAAAGAATTCACGCCGGTGAATGAAACCTGGCGCGCGCTTTATAATGCTTCGGTCATGACTCAGCCAGACTATAGCGGTAGCCTGGTACGCTATCTGGAGAACGGTAAGCCTTTCGTGGTGCTGGGCAGCGTGGAAAATCACTGGCTGGCCATCTCAGAAACCACCGACGGCCCGATGATTGGTTACGTGCCGCTGAAAGCCGGCGTGGAGAGCAGCCGTTACGAGGCGACCGTACGCAGCGACCGCCCGCGTCCGCGCCGGACGAAACAGGTCTGCGTCGACGTTGGCGGCGCCAGCAAGGCGTGCAGAACCAATAATACCGCGACCTGGATCTTAGACTAAAAATGAAATCAGGCGCATATTGCCCGCAGGCCAGACCATCGACGCGGGCAATAGACCCCGCCGTTGTCATGAAGAGCGACATTTAATGACTCTGGAACTTCTTGCGAGTGATGCAACGACAACGGGCACCGATAATCTTTTACTCAGCGCGGCCGCTCCCCTGCTGAACGCGGTCGTGCAGATTCGTCAGGCGGCGACCCATGACGATCCGGCCGGGCTGCGCCAGTTGCTTATTGATGAGATTCGACGCTTTGAGAATCGTTGCAAAAAGCTGGGATTGCCCTTCGAAATGATTATCGGGGCGCGTTACTGTCTCTGTAGCGTGCTGGATGAAGCCGCGGCGCAAACGCCCTGGGGCACGCGCGGCGTCTGGTCAGGCAACGGTATGCTGGTCACCTTCCATAATGAGAGCTGGGGCGGGGAAAAATTTTTCCAGCTGCTGGCGCGCATTTCGCAAAGTCCAAAGCAACATCTCTGGCTGCTGGAGGTGATTCACTACTGTTTGCTGCTGGGCTATGAAGGCCGTTATCGCGGCAATGAAGGCGGCGCGCATCAGGTTGAAAACATCCGCAAACGCCTGGCGAGTCTGATCAATGAGGCGCGCGCGCGACGTGATGAACCACAAAATGAACTGGTGGAGGTTCATCCCCACGCCAGCTCGCTGTCGCGTCCGATGGTGCCGCTCTGGGCTTGCGCCACCGTCGCCACGCTGATCGCCTGCCTGATTTACAGCGGCCTGAACTGGCGTCTGGGCAACGCTGCCGAACCGCTGCTGCGTGATATTTATCAGACGCCGCTGCCGCAAATCGCCGTAGGCCGTCGCCCCTCCTCTCCGCAGGCGCTGCTGGATCTTCACCAGCGCCTGAATGACGTGATTGCCGCCGGCCAGCTGGAAGTCAGCGACGGCGCCTTCGGCAGCAAGGTGATCATTCCGGCAGACAAGCTGTTCGCCGCCAACGGCACGGTGATCAATCCGGTGGGCCGCGCCCTACTGGCGCGGGTCGCCAGCGCCATGAAATCGGTAAAAGGCACCGTTCTGGTATCGGTCTATACCGACAACCTTCCGGTGGACGGTAGCCGTTTCGCCTCTAATTACGAATTCTCTTTTGCCCGCGCCCGCGCCCTGACGCAGATACTCAACAGCCAGATGGCGAACAGCCATGCGATCAGAGCGGAAGGACGCGGCGACAGCAATCCTCTGCTGCCCAACGACAGCAATGAAAACCGCGCGCGCAACCGCCGCGTTGAAATTACCCTTTTTGCCGCGCCGGAAACCCTCGGCAATCATCAGGGAGCTCAGTAATGCGCGCCTCGCTACTGAATCTGCTTACCCATCGTCTGTTCTGGAGTTTTGTCGGCATCACCGCGCTCAGCTGCGTGCTGTGGATACTCGGCCCGCTCTGGAGCTGGGGCGAAACCCGCCCGCTTGAGCCGACCTTTCCCCGTCAGCTGGCAGTGGGCCTGCTTTACTTTTTATGGATACTGTTTCAGCTCATCCCCTCGCTTTACCGCGCCTGGTTCAACAGCAAACTGCTGACGAATTTGCAGCAGAGCAGCATTGACGACGTCTCGGAAATGCAGGCCACCGAGGAGCTGTTGACCCAGCGCTTCAATGAGGCGGCAGTGCTGCTGAAACGCACCCAGTTTGGTCGGCGCCAACAGGGCAACTGGCTGGCGCGTTTCAATGCGCACTATCTCTACCAGCTGCCCTGGTATTTGGTGATCGGCGCGCCCGGCGCGGGTAAAACCACGGCGCTGCTTAACGCCGGACTCGAGTTTCCGCTCACCGACAGCCTGGGGAAAACCGCTATTCGCGGCATCGGCGGCACCCGCCACTGCGACTGGTGGTTTACCGACAGCGCGGTGCTGATCGATACCGCAGGCCGCTATACCCTGCAGGAGAGCCAGCGCGTGCGCGACGCCAGCGAATGGCACAGCTTTATCAACCTGCTGAAACGCTACCGCGCCCGCCAGCCGATCAACGGCGTCATTATGACCATCAGCGTGGCCGACCTGCTGAGCGATTCCGCCGAAGCGCGCGTCGCCCAGGCGCAGGCGCTGCGTCAGCGCATGGTGGAGCTGCACCAGCAGACCGGGATCCATTTTCCGGTTTACGTCATGGTCACCAAAACCGATCTGCTGAAGGGCTTTATGAGTTACTTCGGCGCGCTGGAGAAGCGCCAGCGTGACGCCATCTGGGGCTTTACCTTTCCCTGGGAGCCGGGCAAACCGCAGAAAGATAACTGGCAGGGCAGCTTCAGCCCGCAGTTCCGCCAGCTGGAGCAGCAGCTTCAGCTACAGCTCTCAAGCCATATGGCGCAGGATCGCGACTTCGCCCGCCGCGCCGACTGCTTTCTCTTCCCGCAGGAGTTCGCCTCGCTGCGCCCGCTGTTGCAGGATTACCTCGACATTGTGTTCTCCGGCGATCAGGATGAAGTAGCCTGGTCGGCGCGCGGGCTGTTTTTTACCAGCGGCACTCAGGAGGGTCTGCCCTTTGACCGCATCATGGGCGAGCTGAATCGCAAGCTCCAGCTGCCGCAGGCAGGCCAGCACACTATCGCCGCCTGGGACAGCGTCAACCGCGCCAGCCCGATTCCCGGCAACAAGGAACAGAGCTTTTTTATTCGCGATCTGCTGAGCGAGCTGATCTTCAAAGAACGCGGCCTCGCCGGCAGCAACCGCCACTGGGAATATCGCAATCAGCTTTTTCACTGGATCGGCTACGGCGTGCTGGCGGGAGCCTTGCTGATCCTGACTGGCCTGTGGCTCACCAGTTATTACCAGAATCAGCGTTACCTTGAGCAGGTCGCCTCCCGCATCCCCGCCCTGACGCAGCAAAGTCAGCAGGTCATTCATCAGCCTGCGGATAATATTTTCGATCTGCTACCCTTTCTGAATAGCCTGGTGAAACTGCCGCTCTCGGACCGTTTTTCGCTCGATAATCCGCCGCTTACCATGCGCGTCGGACTCTATCGCGGCAACCAGGTGAGCGATGCGGCTTGGGTGCTTTATCAAAATGCACTTAAGTCTTTGCTGTTGCCGCGCGTGGCGCAGCAAATCACAAACCTGCTGCGTAATGATAAAGGCGGCGATAACGAATACAGCCGTAGCGCGCTGCGCGCCTACCAGATGCTCTACCAGCCGCGCAATTACGACGGCGAGTTTCTGCGCGGCTGGCTGATGCAGAATTTGCAGCGCAACCTGTCGGATAACGTCAGCGCGCGCGACCTGCAACAGCTGGACTGGCATCTCAGCCAATTGCTTGATCAGCAGATCCAGTCGTCGCCCTATGCGCGCGACAATGCATTGATGATGCGTAAACTGGCAGAGAATCTGAAAAACGCGGGCACGGTTGATCATACCCTGGCTGCCGCGCCATTCTCTTCTGCAGCAGGGTTGGCCCGCCACGGTGAGTGATAAGAGGTGATTATGCCAGATCGCAATGTTCCCGGCTGGTATGGCAAGCTGCCGTCGACCGGTGATTTTTTACGTCAGCGCCTGACGGAAAAAAAAGTCGCGCTCTGGAGCCACTGGTTTCAGCAGGGACTGGTGCACTGGCATCATCAGGAAGCTGCCTCTACCGCCCGCTTTCTGCGCGCGCCGGTGTGGAATTTTGTTCTGCCGGTCACCCCAGGTTTGCAGCAGGTACAGATGGGCTGCTTGCTGCCCAGCTGCGATCGCGTGGGACGCGCCTGGCCCCTGCTGGCGGTTAAAACCTTCTCCCTCAGCCAGTGGCATCCGGCGCAGCTCACCATTTCCGGCGACTGGTTTCAGGATCTTGGCGCCACGCTGTTTCACGCCGTGCGCGAGCAGCAGAGCGCCGATCGGCTCGATGAGGCCCTGCGGGCGCTGCCGCCGCTGATGGTGCCGGAAAAACGGCAGTCGGCGATTATGGATGTGATTGGCTATCAGGATCTGCCCTGTACGCTCAGCTGGCGTGAAGTCGCCGAGCGTTTCGATCCCCAGCAGCACATCAGCTACTGGTGGAGTAACCGCAGCGACGGTTTTGCCCATGCGACCCACAAGCATAGCGGCAACCTCACGGCGCAGCTTTTTTCACTGTTATTTAACCCGGCGGCAGGCGCGCAGCCGGGCCGTAACGGACTTTACCCGCCGATGTTTGAGTAGGGGCCGTTGCGTTTGCCCTTTTAATACGGGATGACTCATGCAATTTACCATTGTGCAGTGCAATACGGATGTGCCGGTGAAAACCTTTGTGTTTCAGCCTCCCGGCGGCACCATTGGCCGTAGCCAGAATAACGATCTGGTATTGCCGGATGAAACGCGTGCCATTTCCCGTCTGCAGGCGCTGGTTCATCTGTCGCCGGACGGTGAATGCCGTCTCACCAACCACGGCAGCGTCACCTCGGTGGTGCTCAACGGTCAGCCGCTGGAGCGTGGTCGCCAGGTGCTGTTGCAGCACGGCGATGCGCTGACTATCGGCGAATATCAGCTTGAAGTGCAGCAGCCGGGCTTTGAGCGCCCCGCACAGGACGATCCGCTCTCCCTGTTCGACGCCACCGAGATACCCGGGGATCCGCTGGGCATCCTTGCGCCGGAAACGCCGGTCGTAGCCCATCCGGAGAGCGAAAACGCGGTGGCCCGTCAGGAGCGGCAAACCAGCGCGCGTCTGGGTATCGATCCCCTGCCCGGCGATGCGCCGCGCCGCGCCAGCAGCGCGCCCTGCGAAGATGAAAAATTGATCGCCGCGCTGCTGGAAGGCATGGGGCTGAATAACGGTCACGCCACGCCCATCAACGAAGAGCAGATGCGCATTACCGGCCGTATGCTCAGCCTCTTTTCGCAGGGCACGGTCGCGCTGCTGTCGTCGCGCTCGATTCTCAAGCGCGGTGTGAAGGCGGAAATGACCATGATCCTCAACGAAGCCAACAATCCGTTTAAAATTTTGCCCTCCGGCAAAACGGTGCTGATGCAGATCTACCAAAGCCAGATGCCCGGCTTTATGCCGCCAGAGCAGGCGGTACGCGATGCGCTGGTGGATCTTCAGGCGCACCAGCTAGGAATGATCGCCGGGATCCGCGCCATCATTGCCGCTATGCTGCAATCGTTTAATCCACAGCAGCTGGAGGAGCAGGCCAAAGCGGACGGCATGGTGCCACGGCTGCCCTTCTCCGCTATGCGCAAGGCCGCGCTTTGGGATTACTTTATCCGTAACTATCAGCGCACCGCCGGTGAAATTGAGGATGACTTCCATACCCTGTTTGGCGAAGCCTTTTTGCATGCTTATGACATGGAAGTTAACCAGTATAAAGATTCCCAGACCCGGGCGGATGAGACATGAAAATTGAGTTCTCCGATCATTGCCAGCAGGGCCAGCGGGCAGAAAACCAGGATCGCACCGGCGCGCAGATCGACGAAAGCCGCGCCTGTTTTCTGGTATGCGATGGCGTGGCCGGTCTGCCTGGCGGCGATCGGGCTGCGCAGCTGGTGCGGGACACCCTGCTGAATCAGTTAAGTCACAGCGTCCATTTTTCGCCGCAGACGACGCAGGAAGCGATTGTTCACTGCCAGCAGGTGCTGCGCGAGACGCAGGCGATAAATCCGAATTTTTCCCGCATGAGCACCACCCTTGCCGCGCTGTTTATTGATCGTGAACGGCAGCTGGCATGGTGGGCGCACGCCGGTGACAGCCGGGTTTATCACTTTCGTCGCGGGGTGCTCCATCAGGTAACGCGCGACCACAGTCTGGCGCAGCAGCTTAAAGATGCGGGTTATGAAAATACCGGTATTAACAGCAATTTACTCTATAATGCGCTCGGAGCGGAACCGCAACGCCCGGTAAGTTTCAGCGAGATCTTACCGCTGGAGGATGGCGATGCGTTTCTGGTGTGCACCGATGGTTTCTGGCTCAACCTGACCACGGATGAAATGGAGCAAGCGCTGCGGATGGTGAACGCCTGTGAGGAGTGGTTAGCCCTGATGCAGGCCGCGGTTAACCGCAGCGTAAAAAGTGACAACCTCAGTGCGCTGGCCATTTGGGTCGGCGAGCCGCAGGAGGCCACGCTGCTTTACACACAGGCGGATTCGGCACGCTTTTTACCGCCCCGTTTTTAATTTCAGGGAAATATTATGAAAATCTGGTTGCCCGCGATTGCAACTCTGATGACGGCCTTCGGCGCGCAGGCGGAAGATTACCGCGTGGTCTATTCGCCCAGCCTTGCTCTTGAAGTCTATATCGATAACGTGGTGAGTAACGCCCCCGCAGACTGGTGCCAGGATACGCTGCATCTGCGCATCGTTTCCGGCAAGAGCAAAGATTCGCAGGTGCTGACTACCTTCCTGCCGCGCGTCGGTACGCTATTGTCTAATCAGTGCGGCAAACTGGAAGAGCTGCCCTGGCAGATGACCGATAGTGAAGGCGGCGTGCTGGCCAGCGGCAGCGCCAGCAAATTGCAGGAGTGGCGCCCTATCGTGATGGCGGACGCTACCGCCAGCGCCAACGCCGGTAACGCCGCCCCGCTGGATCTGGCGCGTCCGGCCAACAGCGCGCCACTACAGCCGTTCGATCTGCCCAACGGTTGCCATTTCCGCACCTGGTGGGATGAAAACGGCCAGTCATTGTTTATTCCCGATGGCGGCACGCTACATTGCACAACCGCAGGCTGGCTGGAAGGAAACAGCGAGCTTCAGCTGGTCAGCGAAGGAAAATCGACCACGCTGCCGGTGACGTTCTACCAGGGATACCCGATCGCCAACCTGACCATCAGCGGGAACTCGCTGAAAGTGGTGGCGGTAAACAATCAGCGCATGATCGTTACGCGTCCGGATGCGGCCGATAGCTGGCTGGTGCTGCCGTTTGACAGCCGTCAGCACCTGTGGCGCTTCAGCGGCCAGCTGCTGATCAAGATGGATAAAAACGCAGCAAACAATGTTGATGCGATAAAAAAACGGGTGGAAACATTACGCGGCGTCTGGTCGGCGCACGTTATGCCACAGCAAAAAGTGAATGTGTTACTGATCGACACCCTGCATGCGGATCTCGCCGATCCCGCTATCGGTGCCTGGCGTAACATCAATTAATCAGCGATCGCCGCCTGGCATTCAGGTCGTGCACAGAGAGTTCACTATGTCGGCAAATGAAAATCAAAAGGTGCCCAACGCCCTGCCTGCCGGGTACCGTTTCAACGAGTTTGAAATCAAGGAGGTGATCGGCGGCGGCGGCTTCGGCATTGTCTATCGTGCCTGGGATCACCTGCTGGAACGCACCATTGCGATTAAAGAGTATATGCCGCTCTCGCTGGCCAGCCGCGCGCAGGATCTTTCGCTGGAACTGCGCAGCGAACGTTTTCACAAGCTGTTTAACGCCGGCCTGAACAGTTTTATTCAGGAGGCGCGCCTGCTGGCGCGTTTCAATCATCCCGGCCTGCTGCATGTGCTGCGCTTCTGGGAAGAGAACGGCACCGCCTATATGGGCACGCTCTACTACAGCGGCATGACGCTGAAAGAGTGGCAGCAAACCAGTCCGGAGCCGATATCAGAAGCCTGGATTCGTCGCCTGCTGCCGCCGCTGTTCGGCGCCATCAATACCATTCATCAGGCGGGCTACCTGCATCGCGATATTTCACTGGATAACATTCAGATCCAGGAGAATCAGCTGCCGGTGCTGCTTGATTTCGGCTCGGCCCGCAAAGAAATTGGCAACCTCTCTGACGAAACGGAAATTATGCTGAAACCCGGCTTCGCGCCGATGGAGCAGTACAGCGAAGAGGGAAATGATGACCAGGGGCCCTGGACCGATATTTATGCGCTGGGCGCCGTACTGCATACGTTGATTACCGGTAATCCGCCGCCGGTCAGCGTGGTGCGCTGCATCGAAGATAATTATCAGCCGTTGGTGAATTTGCAACCGGAAGGCTATTCGCTGCCGTTGCTGCATGCTATCGATCGCGCGCTGGCGATGAAGCCCGCCGACCGGCCGCAAAATATTGATGAATTTGCCGCCCTGATCGATCTACCGGTGAGCGACGTGCAGGAGTTAGTGAACAGCTTCCCGGTGCCGACAGAGCCGCTGCCACAGGAAGAGGAGCCGTCAGTCGCGCCGGAGCCGGTGATGATGGCGGTGAATCACACCGCTCCCGCGCCCGAACCCTTTACGCCGCGCAACGTGCGTCGTCTCTCCCCCGGCCTGCTGACCGCAGCGTGCGTCGCGCTGCTGGCGGTGCTCGCGGTCGTGTTGCTGGTTAACCGTAAACCCGCCTCGCCTGAGCAGGCGGATCGTCCGATCGCCTCTACCCAGGCGCCAGCTAAACCGGCATTACCGCCGCCAGCCGTGACCAGCAGCACGCCGACGCTGGCGACGGTCTATCTCAGGCTGAAAAACGGCGAAAATCTGGTGCTCAATGGCGAAACGCTAAATGTGAAGCCGGGCAACAGCGGTTATGCCTCGCTGAATCTGGCGGCGGGCAGCTACCGCATCGAGGTGCATGCCGGTAACAGCATACATACGCAGACGCTGAATATCGATAAGCCCGGCACCTGGCTTATCAATCCGGGTCAATAGCGGGCGATCGCCGTCGCCCGCGCTATTTAACCCAGCAGGGTGTTGTGGCAGGACTGTAGCTGACGTACCTGATGCGCCAGCGTAGTCAGATTTTCATCCGCCATACCCCGCTTCTCCAGCTCCTGCTCAAGCGAGAACAGATATTGCGCGTTGGTCCCCAGCGGGCCGCTGGCGCGCGCAATGAGCGGGGCGATGGTGCCGGCGCAGGCGTCAGACTCATAGAGCGGATGGCGCGGATCCATGATAAATACCAGCGCGGTCACGCTGCGGCCATCATCCAGCAGCAGCTCGCACCAGGTCGGCAGATAGCAGCCGGTCACCATTTCACGCTTCCAGAGCAGCTCCAGCTCTTCATGCAGGCGCTCCTCCGGCAGACGAAACGCCAGCCCGCTGGTGTTGCCTCCCTCTCTCAGCGCCAGCATTCGCCCCGGATGGGAAGAGGTGCCGCGTCCGGCGATCAGCCGCAGGCAAAAAGCGCGGTGCCAGCCTTCCAGGGTCGCGGCGGCCACCTCTTCCGCTTCGAAGATGGGATTCCACATCAGCGAACCGTAGCCAAAAATCCATACAGGGCTATCATCCGGACGGCAGGCCAGTGTGGCGGCGAGCGAGGCGGCGCGCTGCTCACAGCTCCACAGCAATGCGTCTTCGATGTCGCCAAAAGATGTTTTACAATCCGCTTTTAACAAGAATTCCCGGGTTAGCAAGTTAACCTCCTCAACCACAACATCTTCCCTGCTGGTTTATCTCCGGTGCAACAACGGGCAGAAACCCCAAGCGCGACGCGACATAAAACGACCTTAATCCATTTTTGCCAGCGCTTTCAAGTTTGAAGCCGATCACAGATAAAAAAAGTGTCATAAACAGCATCGGCCATAAGGCAAAAGGCTTGAGGCGATTTACGATATTTCGCGGGTGCGATCAAAAAACGGGTCGAGGCGTATCGACCCGTGGACTCAGCAACCTACTTTTTCGGATGCCATTTATCGTCATCCCCTTTTTGATACTCGTGCTTCACGGCGGCCCAGGCAACCTTATGCGCTACCTCTTCACGCGACTCATCACCGCGCCGATCCTCTTTGTCCTTGTATTCGTCCCAGGCACTGTTAAAGGCTTTCTGATAGATCTCCTGCGCATGGGTCGGCAGCACGTTTTTGACGTTGTCAGGCAACTCGCTTCTTGACTTGTAAGGCATATTTCCTCCTTTTATGCAGACCTTTCAAGCCTGGTTTATCAGTAGAAATTTGCAAGCCATCGTTTTCACTCGCTACTGCATCATTTAATTTTAAAACAGCCATATCTACATAAATAATCTCTTTTTAAACCTAAAAAAAACCCTGCAAAAGAAAATAAATAAAAATTAACAACATGATTTTTATAAAAAAATTATTAATAATATGATTTTATACGAATTAGATAACAAAAATACAACTAAGTAAAAAGCGGTAAATATCTCATTAATGACTTATCGCCGGGGTACACTGCGAAACGCGATGAATCGCATATGCTTTAACGGGCAAGGAAGCGATTTCAACCCCCGTTTGTTCTGTTTAGCCGGAGAGGAAGGTAAATGGTGACGCATGAGAAAACCCGACATACTGAGTATTCGCTGATTTTACCTGCGGTGGCGCTAACGGTGCTGTGGTTTTTCAGCGGGCAAACTTCTCTGCCGATCGTGATCGGCATCAACCTGCTCGCGCTGGTGGCAATTCTCAGCAGCGCCTTCAGCGTGGTTCGCCATGCCGACGTGCTGGCGCATCGCCTGGGCGAACCCTATGGCTCACTGATCCTGAGCCTGTCGGTGGTGATCCTGGAGGTCAGCCTGATCTCCGCCCTGATGGCGACCGGGGATGCCGCGCCTGCTCTGATGCGCGATACGCTTTATTCCATCATCATGATCGTGACCGCCGGACTGGTGGGTTTTGCGCTGCTGCTGGGCGGGCGCAAATTCGCTACCCAGTACGTGAACCTGGCAGGCGTGAAACAATATATGATTGCCATTTTCCCGCTGGCGATTCTGGTGCTGGTGTTTCCCAACGCGCTGCCGGACGGCAATTTCAGTACGGCGCAGGCGCTGCTGATCGCGGCTATCTCCGCCGCGATGTATGGCGTTTTCTTGCTTATTCAGACCAAAACCCACCAGAGCCTGTTTGTTTACGAGCATGAGGATGAGAGCGACGATGGCGATCCGCACCACGGCAAGCCTTCGGCG
Organism: Pantoea osteomyelitidis; assembly: GCF_044342975.1. Classification (NCBI taxonomy): domain Bacteria; kingdom Pseudomonadati; phylum Pseudomonadota; class Gammaproteobacteria; order Enterobacterales; family Erwiniaceae; genus Pantoea; species Pantoea osteomyelitidis. The sequence goes on along the minus strand of NZ_JBGFSN010000004.1, from coordinate 832,054 downwards.
CACAGCAGCCTGTGGCATACGGCCTGGCTGATTGTGCATCTGATTGCGGTAATCAGCGTGACGAAAATGAACGCCAATCCGCTGGAGCATCTGCTTACTGAGCTGAACGCGCCGGAGCAGTTTACCGGCTTTCTGGTGGCGCTACTGATCCTGTCGCCGGAAGGATTGGGGGCTATCAAAGCGGTGTTGATGAATCAGGTGCAGCGCGCAATGAATCTCTTTTTCGGTTCCGTGCTGGCGACGATTTCCCTGACCGTGCCTGCGGTGACCCTGATCGCCACCCTGACCGGCCAGCAGTTGATTTTCGGGCTTGAGCCACCGCACATGGTGATGATGAGCGCGGTGCTGATCCTTTGTCATATCTCCTTTTCGACCGGGCGCACCAACGTGCTGAACGGCGCGGCCCATCTGGCGCTGTTCATGGGTTATCTGATGACGATTATGCTGTAAACGATTTTCAGGACGAAAAAAAGAGCGATTTCTCGCTCTTTTTTTTATGCGGCGGTTATTTGCTGGTATCGAGTTCCGGGAAGCTTTTCACCAGATCGTCGATCGCTTTCATCTGCGCCAGGAACGGCTCCAGCTTGTCCAGCGGCAGCGCGGAAGGACCGTCGCACAGCGCGTGTTCCGGATCCGGGTGCGCTTCGATAAACAGACCGGCAATGCCTACCGCCATACCGGCGCGCGCCAGTTCGCCTACCTGCGCGCGACGACCGCCGGAAGCAGCGCCGAACGGATCGCGCGTTTGCAGCGCATGGGTTACGTCGAAGATCACCGGGCTGTTGTTGCTCACTTTCTTCATCACGTTGAAGCCGAGCATATCCACAACCAGGTTGTCATAGCCGAAGTTGCTGCCGCGATCGCACAGGATAACCTTGTCGTTGCCGCCTTCAGCAAATTTATCGACGATATTGCCTACCTGACCGGGGCTGACGAACTGCGGTTTTTTCACGTTAATCACCGCGCCGGTTTTCGCCATCGCTTCCACCAGATCGGTCTGACGCGCAAGGAAGGCTGGCAGCTGAATTACATCCACCACGTCGGCCACCGTCTGCGCCTGAGAGGCTTCATGCACGTCGGTGATGATTTTTACGCCGAAAGCCTGCTTCAGCGCCTGGAAAATTTTCATGCCCTCTTCCAGGCCGGGGCCACGGTAAGAGTGAATGGAAGAGCGGTTAGCTTTATCAAAAGAGGCTTTAAAAACGTAAGGGATACCGAGCTTATCGGTAACTTTTACGTAATGTTCGCAGATGCGCATGGCGAGATCGTATGATTCCAGTACGTTCATACCGCCAAAAAGTACAAACGGCAGATCGTTTGCGACCTTGATGTCACCAATACTCACTACTTTCTGTGTCATGCCCTTTCCTTTTCTGTACGTGCGCTTAATGTAGCGTCACCTGTTTCTGTTCAATCGCGTGAATCTGCACTTTGATCATTTCGCTGACCGGATCTTCAGGACATTGCTCAACGAAATAGGCGAGATCGCTTAACGCAATGTGCTCGCACTCCAGCTGTGCATAGATTAAACCGCGATCGCGAATTTCATAAGGATCGTCCGGGTCGATCTGCAGCAGTACGTTGCTGACATTCAGCGCCAGCTCCATCTGCTTCTCTTCCATCAGTGCGGCTTTCAGCGTATCCAGCATTTTTCGGATGACCATCGCCGTCTGCGCTTCGTCGAGATCGTCCTCATACAGGCAGGCAGTAGGGCTGATATTGCCCTTGAGCCACACTTCCAGCGTATGGGTATCAAGCGTCTCGCCGTTGAACGGGTTGATCAACCACATTTCGCCGTCGAGCCAGTCGGCGCGCAGAATCAGCTGGGTAGGAAAAATCACTGGCATTAGCGGCAGCTCAAGCTGCTCCGCGATATGCAGCAGGATAACCCCGAGCGAAACCGCCGTGCCCTGCCGCGTTTTCAAAACGTGATCCAGCCAGAGCGCATCGGATAAATTGTAGACGCCGCCCGCACCGCCAAAACCCCAGTGGCGATAAAACAGTTCCAGCAGCTTGCCCAGCTGCAAATCGGCGTCCTGTTCAGACGCCACGTAACGCCTCGCCTCTTCCACCAGCTCCGCCAGCTGCCGCTGCACATCCTGGATGGGAAAGTCGTCACGAATTGCGCTTGTCGCGCTGATCACCGCCTGACACAGCGGCGTCTGAGTAAAATCGAGTTGTTCAACCGAGGTCATACTATCCCCAAAAATGGCATTTTCGTCACCGCCAGCTTGATGGCTATGATCAAAGCCAGCAGCGCTATAGCAAACGCGATCCAGCGTGTGCGGTCAGAACGCGGGCGACGGCTTAACGCCACAGAACCTAAAGCGATGTAGATAATAACCCCTAACAGCTTTTCCGTCAGCCAGCTTCCTTGCGGAGTGAAAGGATAGAAATGGGTGATGACCACCAGCAGCACGCCGGTGAGCAGCAGCAGCGTATCGTTGATGTGCGGCGCAATGCGTACCCAGCGGCGGGTCAGCATCGCCGAGCCGCTGCGCTGCCAGACGAATCGCAGCAGAAAAAGCACGATGGTGATCGCCACTGTCAGAATATGTAACTGTTTAATCAGCGGATAATAAGCAGCCATTTTGTTTCCTTATAAAGGTATGTGTCCAAGCGTAACGCGCGGGTTGCCGCCATAATCGTTTTCCGTGGCGACCGCGCCGTAACCGTGCTGCTGCATCAGGACGCGGACCTGCTCGCCCTGTTGCCAGCCATGCTCCAGCAGCAGCCAGCCGCCGGGCGCAAGCCAGCCCGGCGCCTGCTCAATAATGGCGCGCAAATCTGCCAGTCCTTCTTCCTCCGCCACCAGCGCGCTTAGCGGCTCGAAGCGGACGTCGCCCTGTTGCAGGTGCGTATCTTTCGCATCAATATAAGGAGGATTGCTGACAATCAGGTCGAAACGGCGGGCAGGCAGATCGCGGAACCAGTGGCTGAGGGCAAAGGCGACGTTGCTGAGATGCAGGCGGGCAGCATTTTCCTGCGCCAGTTCAACCGCCGCCGCAATACGATCGACGCCGGTGATTTGGCAGTCGGGACGCTCGCTGGCCAGCGCCAGCGCAATCGCGCCGCTGCCGGTACCGAGATCGAGTAGCGAGGCGGGTGACGCAGGCAGGCGGGCGAGCGCCAGCTCAACTAACAGTTCGGTATCCGGACGGGGAATCAGCGTGGCGTCGCTGACGCGCAGCGGCAGTGACCAGAACTCCCGTTCGCCGACCAGATGGGCGATAGGCTCGCCTCTGGCGCGCCGGGCGATCAGCGTTTCCAGCTCCGCCAGCTGAGAAGCGTTCAGCACCGTCTCATCAAAGGCGAACAGCCAGCTGCGGGATTTACCGGTGACGTGAGATAACAGGATTTCGGCATCGCGCTTCGGGCTTTCGCCGCCGCAAAGCGTGGCGACCGCCTGCTTAAGCCAGTGCCGAATATCCATTATTCCTGCCCGGCCAGCGCAGCGAGCTGGTCGGCCTGATATTCCTGCACGATAGGCTCAATCAGCGTATCCAGCTTGCCTTCCATGGTTTCATCCAGACGGTAAAGCGTCAGGTTAATGCGGTGATCGGTTACGCGCCCCTGCGGGAAGTTATAGGTCCGAATACGATCGGAACGGTCGCCGCTGCCCAGCAGATTGCGACGCGTGGAAGCTTCCGCCGCCTGACGCTTCGCCATTTCCGCCGCGCGGATGCGCGCGCCCAGCACCGCCAGTGCTTTGGCTTTGTTTTTATGCTGCGAACGTTCATCCTGACACTCCACCACAATCCCGGTGGGCAGGTGAGTGATGCGGATAGCGGAGTCGGTGGTGTTAACGTGCTGACCACCCGCTCCTGAGGAACGGAAGGTATCAATTTTCAAATCGCCCGGATTGATATCCGGCAACTCCGCTTCCGGCAGCTCCGGCATCACCGCGACGGTACAGGCGGAGGTATGGATACGCCCCTGGGATTCGGTTTCCGGCACGCGCTGTACGCGATGTCCGCCCGACTCGAATTTTAATCGGCCATAGGCGCCGTCGCCGACCACTTTGGCGATCACCTCTTTGTAGCCGCCATGCTCGCCGTCGTTGGCGCTGATGATCTCAATGCGCCAGCGGCGCGCTTCGGCGTAGCGGCTGTACATACGAAACAGATCGCCAGCAAAAATCGCCGCCTCGTCGCCGCCGGTACCGGCGCGCACTTCCACAAAGCAGGGTCGTTCATCATCGGGATCTTTCGGCAGCAGCAACACCTGTAGCTGCTGCTCCAGCACTTCACTCTGTTCGCGGGCCAGCTTCAGCTCGTCGTAAGCCATTTCGCGCATTTCTGCGTCGTCGAGCAGCATTTCCGCCGTCCCGATATCTTCCTGAACCTGCTGCCACTGGCGAAAGCAGTTAGTCACGTCAGTGAGCTGGGCATATTCGCGCGACAGCGCACGAAAGCGCTCCTGATCGGCAATAACGCCTGCATCGCCTAACAGAGCTTCCACTTCCTCGTGGCGCTCCTGTAACGCTTCCAGTTTGGCAACAATAGACGTCTTCATGTTATTGAGTGTATCCCGTGACAGGTAAGGACAGCCTACTCAAGGCCGAGGCTGTCGCGTAAAATCTGCAGGCGTTCGGTGTCGCCTTCGCGAGCGGCCTGCTGGAGTGATTTGGTTGGGGCGTGAATAAGACGGTTGGTCAGCTTATGGGCCAGCTCCTGCAACACCTGCTGCGGATCGGCACCCTGCTGCAACGCGCTCAGGGCGCGTAATTCCAGCTCGGCGCGAATTTCTTCCGCCTGGCTGCGGTAATCGCGGATGGTTTCCACAGCGCTCTGGGCACGCAGCCAGGCCATGAACTCCCCGCTCTCCTGCATCACAATATCTTCCGCCTGAACCGCCGCCGCTTTGCGCTGCGCCATGTTCTGCTCAATGATCGCCTGCAGGTCATCCACGCTGTAGAGATAGGCGTTAGCCAGCTTGCCGACTTCCGGCTCGACATCACGCGGTACGGCAATATCCACCAGCAGCATCGGCTGGTTGCGACGCGCCTTCAGCGCACGCTCCACCATGCCTTTACCGATAATCGGCAGCGGGCTGGCGGTAGAGGAAATAATGATGTCGGCCTCGGCCAGACGGGTACTGATATCGGCGAGTTCAATCACCTCAGCGCCCACTTCATCCGCCAGGCGCTCGGCGCGCTCGCGGGTGCGGTTGGCAATCATCAGCTTTTTAACGTGATGCTCGCGCAGATGGCGCGCCACCAGCTCGATGGTTTCGCCCGCGCCGACCAGCAGCACGTTAACCCCGGAGAGCGACTCAAAGATCTGACGCGCCAGGGTACAGGCGGCAAAGGCGACGGAGACCGCGCTGGCGCCGATTTCTGTTTCGGTGCGCACGCGTTTCGCCACGGAGAAAGTCTTCTGGAACATACGCTCCAGTTCGCTGGTCAGCGCCTGGCCGCGCTGCGAGTCGGCAAACGCTTTTTTCACCTGGCCGAGGATTTGCGGTTCGCCCAGCACCAGCGAGTCGAGTCCGCTGGCAACACGCATCAGATGGCTGACGGCGGCGTTATCCTGATGCCAGTAAAGACTTTTCCGAACGTCATCTTCCTGCAAATGGTGATAGTCGCACAGCCAGCGCACCAGTTTTTCTTGCAGATCCGCCTGTTGCTCTACACTAAGGTACAGTTCGGTCCGGTTACAGGTGGAGAGAACCACGCCACTCTGCACCATAGGCTGAGATAACAGGCTGTTAAGCGCCTGTTCCAGCGTCTCTGGTCCGAACGAGACCCGTTCGCGCAGAGCGACTGGTGCCGTTTTATGATTGATTCCGAGAGCGAGCAGCGTCATGGTGATTCTGGTTGGGATGTCCCAATTTCGTCAGGGTTTTGTGAGGCGCATTCTACAAGATGCGGTAGATCAAGAAAAGCCATACAAAGACTATGACTGTAATAAGATTTACCTGATCCTGCGCAATTATCCGCTGAATAGCATTGACGGCTTAAATGCGGATGGTTAGCGTTATCTGTTACGTATTAAAAACGTGTCTGAGGAGATGACCACGTGATGCAATTGCCCCCGCGCCGTTTATTGCGCCTTTTACCCCTTGCCAGCGTGCTGCTGGCGGCCTGTAGCATCAACAAACCCCAGGGACCCGGCCCGGCTATCACGTCCCCGCAGTGGCAGCAGCACCAGCAGGCCGTAGAGAAAGTAACCCATTACCAGACACGCGGCGCCTTCGCCTACCTTTCCGACAAGCAAAAAGTCTATGCGCGCTTTAACTGGCAGCAGACCGCGCCGGATCGCTATCGCCTGCTGCTGACCAACCCGCTGGGCAGCACCGAGCTGCAATTGGATGCCCAGGGTTCGGTGGTGCAGCTGGTGGATAACAAAGGCAAACGCTACGTCAGCAACGATGCCGAGAAGATGATTTCTCAGCTCACCGGCATGGATATCCCGCTGGCTAACCTGCGTCAGTGGATGATGGGACTGCCGGGCGACGCTGCCGATTACAGCCTGAACGACAAGTATCAGCTGCGCAGCGCCAATTACAGCCGTAACGGCCAGCAGTGGCAGATGACCATCCAGGGCTACGACAGCAGCGTGACACCGCCGCTGCCGGCGAATCTGGAGCTGCGCGAAGGCGACCAGCGCATCAAACTGCGTATGGATAACTGGACCGTTCAATGATCTCCACCTGGCCTTCCCCGGCAAAACTGAATCTGTTTCTTTACGTTACCGGCCGTCGTCCTGACGGCTATCATAATTTACAGACGCTGTTTCAGTTTCTCGATTACGGCGACACGCTGCATATCACTCCGGACCGTAGCGGCCGCATTCAGCTGCTGACGCCGGTCGAGGGCGTGCCGGATGAGCAGAACCTGATTGTGCGGGCGGCGCTGGCGCTGGTGGACGCAGCGCGGGCGCGCCACAGCCTGCCGGCGGACGCCGGCGCCGCAATCGCCGTTGAGAAACGTCTGCCGATGGGCGGCGGTCTCGGCGGCGGCTCCTCCAACGCCGCAACGGTGCTGGTAGCGCTTAACCATCTCTGGCAAACCGGTCTGAACAGCGATGAACTGACCGCAATCGGCGTGCGTCTCGGTGCCGACGTGCCGGTATTCATTAAGGGGCATGCCGCTTTCGCCGAAGGCGTGGGCGAGCTTTTACAACCTGCAGAACCCGCGGAAAAGTGGTATCTTGTTGCGCACCCTGGCGTCAGTATTCCGACGCCGCTGGTGTTTAACGATCCAGCCCTGACAAGAGATTCGCCGATTCGCTCATTACCTGTGCTTTTGCAGCTGCCTTTTCACAATGATTGTGAGCCAGTGGTAAGAAAACGTTTTCGTAAGGTTGATGAGCTTGTTTCCTGGCTGCTAGAATACGCGCCGTCGCGCCTGACTGGCACTGGCGCTTGCGTGTTTGCCGAATTTGACACCGAGTCAGCCGCCCGTCAGGTGCTTGAAGTTGCCCCGTCATGGGTACGTGGATTTGTCGCCCGAGGCGTTAATGTCTCGCCGCTACAGCGTAAACTTGTCGGGGGTTAAGCCTGTGCGTGACAGTGTCACCCTGTTCCAGACACTGCGCCGCTTGCATCAACACACCCGTATGGACAGGCCCTACGGTATGCGCCGGTTATCGTAGAGCCGTTCATTCTCTGGACGCAAAGCCTGAGGTTCTTCTCGTGCCTGATATGAAGCTTTTTGCTGGTAACGCCACCCCGGAACTAGCACAACGTATTGCCAACCGCCTTTACACCAGCCTCGGTGACGCCGCTGTCGGTCGTTTCAGCGATGGCGAAGTAAGTGTACAAATTAATGAAAATGTACGCGGTGGTGATATTTTCATCATCCAGTCCACCTGTGCACCAACTAACGATAATCTGATGGAACTGGTAGTGATGGTCGACGCGCTGCGTCGTGCTTCTGCTGGTCGTATTACCGCAGTGATCCCCTACTTTGGTTATGCTCGTCAGGATCGCCGCGTGCGCTCCGCGCGCGTGCCGATTACCGCTAAAGTAGTGGCAGACTTCCTTTCCAGCGTTGGCGTTGACCGTGTTCTGACGGTTGACCTGCACGCAGAACAGATTCAGGGCTTCTTTGATGTCCCGGTTGATAACGTATTTGGCAGCCCGATCCTGCTGGAAGATATGCTGCAGATCGGACTGGAAAATCCTATCGTCGTCTCGCCTGACATCGGCGGCGTGGTGCGCGCGCGTGCTATCGCCAAATTGCTGAACGACACCGACATGGCCATTATTGATAAACGTCGCCCGCGCGCGAACGTTTCTCAGGTAATGCACATTATCGGTGACGTTGCCGGCCGCGACTGCGTACTGGTTGATGATATGATCGACACCGGCGGTACGCTGTGTAAAGCCGCGGAAGCATTGAAAGAGCGCGGCGCCAAACGCGTCTTTGCCTATGCCACGCACCCGATCTTCTCGGGCAACGCGATTGAAAATCTGCGTCACTCCGTGATTGACGAAGTGGTGGTTTGTGACACCATTCCGCTCTCTGACGAAATAAAAGCGCTGCCGAACGTGCGCACCCTGACACTCTCCGGCATGCTGGCGGAAGCGATTCGTCGTATCAGTAACGAAGAATCCATCTCTGCGATGTTCGAGCATTAATCAAAAAAAGCCGGGCCTCGCGCCCGGCTTTTTTCTGTCTTGCTTCCGCTGGCGCATTTTGCCGGTTAAGCCCCTCTCTTTTCAGCTGTTCCTGCGATAACACGTATTAAGTTCAACGCCATTCATTGTTTTCTTTTTAACCAAAATTAATGCTTCATCCACAAAATTATTAGTGGTATTTTGCACGCCTATTTTTGGGAAACCTGCATATCATGGCTCTCGACATCTACACACTCTTTATTTGTGAGCTCTATGTTCTGGGGTTTCTCAATATCATTCTGGTTTTCGCCTGGCTGGGTTCTCACTGCGATCACACGCTTGGCTTTACCTGCCTCGCTCTGACCGCCACCCTGCTGGCCGTGTTTCTCAGCAGCCTGCGCAGCGCCGGTTTACAATTTTTGCCTGTCGCCGCAGGCAATACGCTGATCATGCTGGGTTACGGCATGTTGCTGAATGCCTTTCGCTCGTTTTGTGGTAAAAAGCTTGGCTATAGCTGGCTGGCGGGCGCCCTGCTCTGGGCGCTACTCTGTTGTTTCCCTGACTTTTATTATTCGCAGCCGAAGCGGGTTATCGTTATCTGTCTGCTCTGCGTGATTTACACCAGCGCGCTGATCCGCCTGTTATGGCGCGTCCGCGACTCGCTGAAGGTGACCTTCTGGCCTGCCCAGCTGCTGCTCTGGATCCACGTACTGTTTCATATAGCGCGTATCTTTCTTGACGATGCGTTGCCCAGCCCGCTGCATGGCGCGATTGGCGGCAGTGGTTTCTCTGTCAATGTCATTCTGGAGTCGATTTTGTTCGTCATCGGCCTGATTTTTACCATCATGGCGATGGTAAACGAACGCACCCAGAACAGACATATGCAGGCTTCGTTACTCGATCCTTTAACCGGTGTCGGGAACCGACGCGCGTTGCTGGAACAGGCGGAAAATCTGGCTACGCGCTGCGTTCGCCTGCAGCAGCCTTTTACCACCGTGCTGTTCGACCTGGATCACTTCAAAAGCATCAATGACCGTTTCGGCCATCAACAGGGCGATCGGATTTTGATCGACTTTTGTGAAGTGGTAAGAAGAACGCTGCCGAAAGAGGCGTACTTTGCCCGTCTTGGCGGCGAGGAATTTGCTGCGGTTTTACCGCTGGACGAGTGTCAGGCACTGGCGCTGTGTGAGCAAATTCGTATCCGAACCGAGCTGTCGCAGCCAAACGCTATCAACTATTCCGTCAGTATCGGTCTTGCTACCAGCAACAAGCTGGAGCAGCGTTACACGGTATTAATGGCGCGAGCAGATGAGGCGCTTTATCGGGCGAAGGCGAGCGGCCGTAACCGTACGGAGTACTATCTATCGCTAATGGTGCCGCTCACTGCTTTATCTGAGACTCAGCCATGACGCTGGTTGTGATGTGAAGCGCGACGGCAGCGTTTGTCATAATGACGCAGCCAGTAATAGCGATCCTCGACTCTTTCGCGACCGCTAACGCGCGCGCCTGCCAGCCAGAGCAGCGCACCGATAAAAATGCTGAACATGGCGCCATGAGCTAAAAACTGCGGCAGGTGAAGCGACGGCAGCTGATTGATAACGGAATAACCGATGCCTCCCACCATGGTCACTAATCCCAGGATCATCAAAGCATTGCCGAGGAAATGTGTGTGATGACGTTTCATGGGTCTCCTCCCTTTGATAAGCAAGACTAAGAACAGCACATAAAGTTAACGCTCCATAAGCTTAGGTGATGACCAGCGGCAAAATTGCGCCAGCGATCACACAACCGCAACAAAATTTGACACAACTTTACTGCAAGCGCCTTGATTTCGATAGAAAACAATTAATCACCTTGCGTAATAAAGTCATACTCGCAGGCTTTGTCATCTTTTCTTTCCCGAAGTACACTAACGCCCTTTCTGATAAGCGCAGGATAATCACCGTGAGCAGTATTAAACTGATTGTGGGTCTCGCCAATCCCGGTGCGGAATACGCCGCCACGCGGCACAATGCCGGCGCCTGGTATCTCGACTTACTGGCTGAACGCCATAATCAGTCATTAAAAGAAGAAGCTAAATTTTTTGGCTATACCGCGCGCCTGAATATAGCGGGCCAGGATGTGCGTCTGCTGGTTCCCACTACCTTTATGAACCTGAGTGGAAAAGCGCTGGCGGCGATGGCAACCTTTTACCGCTTCGCGCCGGAGGAAATTCTGGTAGCGCATGATGAGCTGGATCTGCCGCCTGGCGTGGCGAAGTTCAAGCAGGGCGGCGGCCATGGTGGCCACAACGGCCTGAAAGATATCATCAGCAAGCTGGGCAATAACAATAACTTTCATCGCCTGCGTATCGGCATTGGTCATCCGGGCGATCGCAACAAAGTCACCGGTTTCGTATTGGGTAAACCGCCGGTGAGCGAGCAAAAGTTAATTGACGACGCCATCGACGAAGCAGCGCGCTGTACGGAACTCTGGTTGAAGGACGATCGCCTGAAAGCGATGAACCGGCTGCACGCCTTTAAAGCGGGCTGAAGGCGGCCGTGATTTCCACGCCATTGCAGCCATAATTCTGTATAATGCGCGAAATTTTCTATTTCGTTTCCGTCAAAGCGTCTCAGCATGCTTTGCACAGCCAGTAATAAAGGTGATTCAACCATGGGATTCAAATGCGGTATCGTGGGCCTGCCGAACGTCGGTAAATCCACTCTGTTCAACGCGCTGACCAAAGCGGGCATCGAAGCGGCTAACTTCCCCTTCTGTACCATTGAACCCAACACGGGCGTCGTCCCTATGCCCGATCCGCGTCTTGATCAGCTGGCCGCGATCGTGAAGCCTCAGCGCATCGTGCCGACCACCATGGAGTTCGTGGATATCGCTGGTCTGGTAAAAGGCGCGTCCAAAGGCGAAGGCCTGGGCAACCAGTTCCTGACCAACATTCGCGAAACGGAAGCGATCGGTCACGTGGTGCGCTGCTTTGAAAATGACAACATTATCCACGTATCCGGCAAAGTTGACCCGGCGGAGGATATTGACATTATCAATACCGAGCTGGCGCTTTCTGACCTGGAAACCTGCGAGCGCGCCATTCAGCGCGTGCAGAAAAAGGCCAAAGGCGGCGATAAAGATGCCAAAGTTGAACTGGCTGCGCTGGAGAAATGTCTGCCGCACCTGGAAAACGCCGGCATGCTGCGCTCGCTGAAGCTTGATGCCGATGAGAAAGCGGCTATCCGCTACCTTAGCTTCCTGACGCTGAAGCCCACCATGTACATTGCTAACGTCAATGAAGATGGCTTTGAGAACAATCCCTATCTCGATCAGGTACGTGCTATCGCCGAGCAGGAAGGTTCAGTTGTGGTGCCGGTCTGCGCCGCGGTTGAGTCAGATATCGCTGAGCTGGACGATGAAGAGCGCGACGAATTTATGGCGGAGCTGGGTCTGGAAGAGCCGGGCCTGAACCGTGTCATTCGCGCCGGTTATGCCCTGCTGAACCTGCAAACCTACTTTACCGCTGGCGTGAAAGAAGTCCGTGCCTGGACTATTCCGGTAGGGGCAACCGGCCCGCAGGCCGCAGGTAAAATCCATACCGATTTTGAGAAAGGCTTTATCCGTGCGCAAACCATCGCCTTTGATGATTTCATCGCTTATAAAGGTGAACAGGGTGCGAAAGAGGCGGGTAAAATGCGTTCTGAAGGCAAAGAGTACATTGTTAAAGATGGCGATGTGATGAACTTTTTGTTCAACGTCTAAATAAAAGTTTTCGTCTCATGAGGTTTCACTGCACCTCATGAACATTGAGAAAATCTATAAAATCCACGCTACTGCGTGGATTTTCCATTTCATGGTGTCTTAATAAATCTCATGAAAGCGCAGTCAAAAATGAGTACAGGCGTGAGTACAATCAGTTTCCATCTTCATTTTCGGTGAGCGCAATAGTGGTATAAGGAATAGACAAGGATTCGCTATGCTCATTGATACACAATGCCGCGCTGCCAAGCCGAAAGAAACACCGAAGCGGAATGGGCAGAATTCGATCGTGATAACGCCCAGTGGACTATTCCGGCAACGCGCATGAAAGCTCGCAGAGAACACGTTATTCCCCTTCCCTCCTTAACCGTAAAAATGCTCAGAACGCTACAGGGATTAACCGGACACAGGCGGCATCTCTTTCCGGGCAGAGATAATCCACAAGGTCCAATGAAAGCGCACTCTCTGCGTCAGCTACTTAAAAAGCCTCGGCTGGAGCGGTGCTTATAGTCCACATGCAAGCCGGACCACAGGAAGCTCTCTTTTATGGCTCGCCAAAATCATGGCGGACGTGGCCCAGCAGCCCTTTAATGAACGTGATGGCCGGACCGGTACGTCTGTGGATATTTACCTGGGAGAAAGATCACGCTTGGGTGAACAGCGAGAAATATCTACGCAATAAATAATGACGTGTACGAGAAAAAAAGCGTTATTCCCAAAAGAATGACGCCCTTTATATTTAACTGTGCGCATGAATGCCGACCGTGCTTAAAATCGCACTGGCAATCACCGCGAGATACGGCGATCCCACTGTCGGGCGAATACCGTTTCACCGTTGTGCTGCACTTCCATCTCACCGCTAATGATGAAATGCGTCAGATCGCTACGCATCTCCAGCACGATATCGGTTTCCGTCCACCAGCCTTCACGCCCGATTTTCATGCTTTGCGTCAACAGATAATGGGCCGAGAGCGGATCCTGGTTATGCACGGTCAGTTGACGGCGCAGGCTATGGTCGACGGTGGTATCGATATCATCGAAACGATATACCCCTTCGCCAAACACGCCGCCTACCCCGTGGGTAACGCTTTCCCAGCTGTCGTGCACTACGTCATAACGCAATTCACGCTCTACCCGGCCCGGCGACAGCAGCGACAGCGGCGTATTGGCTGCAGTTTCCGGCTGTGGGTTCGGTCCGCTAATGGGTTCAACCTGGCGACACACCGGCAGATCAAGCGCGGAACTGGCAAGGTTGACGTTAAGGGTTGCCACTTCCGCCATCGGCCATATCATCGGCCAGAAGGTAGTCGCCAGCGAGATGCGCAGGCGATGTCCGGCAGCAAAGCGCCAGGCGATACCGTCCAGCTGCACCTGTACCTGCACGACTTCGCCCGGTGTTAGCGGCACGTTCTTATCCTGCCCCTGCAAATGGCTGAGATTGAACCAACCGTGCGTCACACGGGTTGAAGCACCATCCGGAGCCACATCGGACAGGCGCACGTACAGCATCGCTGCTGGTTTATCGCTGCTGAGGGTGATGCTGAACTGCGGAAAACCATAGATGCTCAGGCTTTCGCTCAGCGGGGCGCTGTCAAAGCTCTCTGCCAGCCCATCGTCCATGCGCTGGTCGCTTGGACTTTCGCCCAATACGCCCGCTCCCATCCACTCACCGGCGAACAGTCCGTGGTTTTGCAGCGTGCAGATCGCCTGCCAGCTGTCGTGCGCAAGCGGGGTGGTTGCCAGAGTACTGGGGCGCAGATGCCAGCGCTGCGGCTCAGATACTTCGTCGGTCGCGCCGTCGATGGCGATCCATTCGCCGAACGCCTGCGGACGCTGCGAATCAGGACGCTGGCTATCGTTGAGCCACGCCTGCACACGCGGGCTGTCCAGCACATCATTCTCTTCCTGCTTCAGCCAGCGATCCCACCAGCTGACCGCCTCCTGTAGAAAACCGATGGCCGGTTCCGGCGTGCCGTCCTGCGGATAGATATGCGCCCATGGTCCGATAATCGCCTTGCGCGGCACTTCAAGGTTATCCATCAGACGGAACACCGCGTTGCTGTAGGAGTCGGCCCAGCCGCCCACCGCCAGTACCGGGCACTGGATCGCTGACCACTCCTCGCCCACCGAGCCATGTTTCCAGTAGGCATCTTTCAGCGGATGCTCCATCCACAGTGCCGGGAAGAACGGCATATTTTCCAGCCGATTCAGCCAGTCCTGATACCAGCGGTCCCCCACCAGCTCTGGGTCCTGCGGACGGCTCTGATAGGCCAGCATAATGCCGCCCCACCACAGGTTGTCATTCAGCAGACAGCCGCCTTTGTAGTGAATATCGTCATTGTAACGATCGTCGGTAGAGCAGACGGTGATAATGGCTTTCAGTGCGGGCGGGCGGCGCGCTGCCAGTTGCAGGCAGTTAAAGCCGCCCCAGGATTTGCCCATCATGCCAATTGCACCGCTGCACCACATCTGCTGACTGATCCAATCGATCACCTCCAGCGCATCTTCCTGTTCCTGCAACAGATATTCATCCGCCAGCAGGCCGTCAGATTCACCGCTGCCACGCATATCCACGCGCAACACCGCATAGCCCTGCCCGGCGAAGTAGCCGTGCATCGGTTCGTCGCGTGTCCGGGTCCCATCACGTTTGCGATACGGAATATATTCGAGAATGGCGGGCACCGGCTGTTGGCTGGCGGAAAGTGGCAACCACATACGGGCCGCCAGGCGAGTGCCATCTTTCAGGGGGATCCACAGATGTTCCGTCACGCTGACGCTGTGGGGAAATTGCGTTATGAGAGTTTTCATGATGCTCCTGCAATTGCTTTTGACTGACGCTGGCCCAGTATCTCATCCAGCCAGGTTGGGCGCATTTCCGGCACAGAGGTCAGCAGTTTCTCGGTATAGCTGTGCATCGGCGTGCTGAACACCTGTTCAGTCGGCCCTTGCGCCACCACGTTGCCCTGATACATCACCGCTACCTGCTGCGCGATGCGTTTCACCGTGCTGAGGTCGTGGGTGATAAACAGATACGACAGGCCAAGTTGCTCCTGCAAACGACGCAGCAGATTCAGCACTTCCTCCGCCACCAGGGGATCGAGCGCGGAGGTGGCTTCATCGCAGATAATCAACTCCGGCTCGGCAGCCAGCGCGCGGGCGATGCAGACACGCTGCTTCTGCCCGCCGGACAAGGCACCAGGATAGCGGTCGATCAGGGTGAGTGGCAGCTCGGTCAGACGCAGCAGTTCTTCCACGCGAGCGCGTACCTGACGCTTATCCCATCCAAAATAAAAGGCGGCAGGACGACCAATGGCCTCCAAAATGGTTTGACGCGGATTCAGGGCAACATCCGGCAGCTGATAGATCATCTGGATGCGACGTAGCGTCTCTTTATCGCGTTGCTGATAACGGTTCGCCAGCGTCTGACCGGCAAAGGTGACATTACCAGCGGTATCGCCCAGCAAACCACACAGCGCCCGTGCCAGAGTGCTTTTGCCGCTGCCTGACTCGCCAATAATCGCCAGCGTCTCGCCTTTAGCAATATTCAGCGACACCCCGTGCACCACGGTTTTGCCGTTATAACCGGTGGAAAGATTTTGCAGCGTCAGCAACTGGCCCTGAGGCGCGTTATCGGCATGAACCGGCGATAGCGCATGGGCGCGCTCCGATACCAGCCGCTGGGTGTAGGTTTCCTGCGGTTTTTGCAGAATATCCGCCGTAGCGCCACACTCCACTTCACAGCCCTGACGCAGCACCATAATACGGTCGGCAATCTGTGCCACCACCGCCAGATCATGGGTGATATATAGCGCGGCGGTGTTGAACTCGCGTACCAGCTTGCGCAGCATCACCAGCACTTCAATCTGCGTGGTGACATCCAGCGCGGTGGTCGGTTCATCCATTACCAGCAAATCAGGTTTACAGGACATCGCCATCGCCGCCATTGCGCGCTGCAACTGGCCGCCGGAGAGCTGATGTGGATAGCGTTGGCCGATGGTATCCGGCTCAGGCAGATCCAGCGCGCGGAACAAGGTCACCGCCCACGCCTGCGCTTCTGTGGCATTCATCAGACCGTGACGAATCGGGCCTTCACATACCTGTTTTCCGATAGTCAGCGCCGGGTTAAAGGCAGCGGCAGCGCTCTGCGCCACGTAGGCGACGCGTTTGCCGCGAATGTCGCGCTTCTCTTTACTGGAAAGTGGCACAATATTCCGCCCGGCGATGCGTACTTCGCCGCCGGCAATGCGACAGCCGGGACGAGCATAGCCGAGAGCGGCAAGGCCGATGGTAGATTTACCGGCACCGGATTCACCAATCAGACCCAGCACTTCGCCGGGCTTCAGGCTCAACGAAATATCCTGTACCAGCGGAATACCTTGTTCGGTTTCAATGCGCAGCTGGCGCATTTCCAGAATCGGTTGGATCATCCTTCTTCCCCCAGCGAGAGGTTATTGCGTTCCAGCAGCCAGTCGACCACCAGATTGACGCCAATGGTCAGCAGGGCGATGGCGGCAGCCGGATAGAGCGGCGCCAGCTGGCCGAAGTTAATCGCCTGCGCGTTGTCGCGTACCATGCTGCCCCAGTCGGCCCACGGCGGCTGAATACCCAGTCCGAGGAAGCTCAGCCCGGCAATAAACAGAAAGGTGAAGCAGAAGCGCATACCGAACTCAGCCAGCAGCGGTGGAATGGCATTGGGCAGAATCTCTTTCCGCACGATCCAGCCCAGTCCTTCGCCACGCAGACGCGCCGCTTCAACATATTCCTGACAGACAATGCTCTGTGCCACCAGACGTGCTAGTCGGTAAACACGCGTGGCATCGAGCAACGCGATGGTGCCAACCAGCACCGGAATTGAGGTGCCGAGCACCGACAAGACAATCAGCGCCAGAATCAGCACCGGGATCGACATCAGCGTATCAACGATGCGCGTCAGCACCACGTCTACCCAGCGGCCGTAAATCGCCGCCATGAAGCCGGTGAGAATACCGACCACAAACGACATGGCGGTGATCGCCAGCGCAATGGCGATGGTGGTGCGCGCGCCAAACAGAATGCGCGACAACATATCGCGTCCAAGGCTGTCGGTGCCGAGTGGCAGCGCAGTGGATGGCAACATCCATATATCGCCGATCTGGGCGGTTTCGCTGTGCGGGGCCAGCCAGGGGGCGAACAGCGCGGCGATCAGGTTAATGGCAATGATCACCAGACCGAGCATGGCGGAAAGGGGCACCGTGCGGATTTTCAATTTTTTCATCGCTTACCTCGTATGGCGCAGTCGTGGGTTACACCCGATCGCCAGCAGATCGGCGGCGGTGTTGAGCACAATATAAGTGCCGCCAAACAACAGTCCGCAGGCCTGCACTACCGGCAGATCGCGCTTGGTCACGGCATCCACCATCAGTTGCCCGATACCCGGATAAACAAACACGACCTCAACCAAAATCACCCCAACCACCAGATAGGCGAGATTAAAAGCAATCACGTTGATAATCGGTGCCAGCGCATTCGGCAGCGCATGGGCCAGCACAATGCGCCAGCGCGACAGCCCTTTCAGCAGCGCGGTTTCGATATAGCTGCTCGACATCACCGCTCCCACCGAGGCGCGCGTCATACGCAGCATATGGGCCAGTACCACCAGCACCAGCGTTAGCATTGGCAGGGTGCAGGCATATAACCGCGCGAGAAAACCATCATCCGGCCCCACCAGCGCCAAGCTGGGAAACCACGCCAGACGGATGGCGAAGAGGATCACCAGCAAATAACCAACGAAAAATTCCGGCACTGAGATGCTCAGCAGCGTCAGCGAGTTGGCCAGGCGATCAAACCACGAGCCACGCCACACAGCGGAGGCAATACCGAGCAGCACTGCCAGCGGAATGGCGATGAGGGCGGCATAACCGGCGAGGAACAGCGTGTTGGCGAGACGTGGCAACAATTCGGCGCTGATCGGCTGGTTGTTCGCCAGCGAGTTGCCGAGATCGCCATGCAGCACGCCGTCCAGCCAGTGCAGGTAGCGCCAGATGGCGGGCTGATCCAGCCCAAGCTGGCTGCGCAGCGCAGCGATGGTTTCCGGTGTACCGTTTTGCCCGAGAATGGCACTGGCGACATCGCCGGGCAGCAATTCGGTGCCGACAAAAATCAGCACTGACACCAGCCATAGCGTCAACAGGCCCAGCAGCAGGCGATGAAGAATCTGCTTTTTCATTACGACTCCAGCCAGACGCGTTCCGCCAGGCGGCCACCCATAAAGTTGAACATCGGATGAGGTTGCACTCCACCCACTTTTTTGCTGACGGCGTCGAGATAGTCACCAAACAGCGGAATCATCGCGCCACCATCATCGCTGGCAATTTGCTGTAATTCACCGTAGATTTCGGCACGTTTTTGCTCATCCAGCAGCGAACGGGCCTGAAGTAACAGGCTGTCGAACTTCTCGTTCTTCCAGTGAGTGTCATTCCACTTGGCGGTGGATTGCCACGCGGTAGAGAACATCTGGTCGGCGGTTGGGCGTCCACCCCAGTAACCCATGCTGAATGGCGCTTTCATCCATACGTCGTCCCAGTAGCTATCGGCGGGCTGACGTTTGATGCTGACCTGAATCCCGGCAGGCGCGGCCTGCCCCTGGAACAGTGCAGCGGCATCGAGCGCACCGGCAAAGGCGGCATCGGAGGAGGAGAGTTCCAGCGGTAGAGTGCTAAGTCCGGCTTTCTTCAGATAAAATTTGGCCTTGTCGGCATCGTAAGCACGCTGCGGCAGGGCTTTGTTGAAGAAGCGATCGGTCTTCGCGATCGGATGGTCATTACCCAGCGAGCCGTAACCGCGTAGTACAGTAGCGAGCAGTTTTTCACGATCGATACCGTACTTAATCGCCATGCGCACGTCATTGTTATTGAACGGGGCTACGCGACAATCCATCAGGAAGGTAAAATGCTGACCGCCTGACGAGCGCACGATACTTAGTGCCGGGCTGCGTTTCAGGAAGTCGACGGTTTTGAAATCCACGCGGTTGATGGCGTGTACCTGGCCGGAAATCAGCGCATTAGTACGGGCGGTGGCATCGTTGATCACCAGCACTTCCACCGCATCAACAAAGACGCGATTCGGTTTCCAGTAGTTGGGGTTGCGTTTGAAGTATGAGCGTACGCCAGGCTGATACTGGTCAAAGACAAATCCGCCAGTGCCAATCGGGTGTTTCCAGTCGGTGAAGCCATCCGGCACCACCACCAGATGATAATCCGCCAGCAGATAAGGGAGATCGGCGTTGCCGCTGTCGAGTTTCAGTATAATTTCGTTATCGCCGCTTTTCTTCAATTCAGTGATGCTCGCCAGCTGGCTTTTGATGGCGCTGCGTGACTGGTTGCCACGGTGCAGGTTGATTGAGTAGATAATATCTTCCACGGTCAGGGTTTTACCGTTGTGGAAAGTGACGCCCTGGCGCACTTTAAAGGTCCACTCATGCGCGCCGGGCTGGGCACTCCAGCTTTCCAGCAGCTCGGGCGTGGCCTTGTTGTTCTCATCAATCTCAATCAGGCCATTCATCAGCATGTAGGCTTGGTTCAGGGGTACCCAGTCGCTATACAACGTTGGGTCGAGCGAATCGCTGGTGTTACCGCCGGACATACCGAGTTTCAGCACGCCGCCTTTTTTTGGTATTGCTTCGGCGGCAAAGCCAGAAAAAGGGGAAAGCGATAATGCCGTGCCAGCGCCAATCAGCGCGGCAGTATTGATAAATGAACGGCGGCTCAAATTTGCGCCCTGAAGATATTTTGTAAAGTCTGCCTGGTCGTCTTTCATTTATTTTTCTCCATTGTTATTTACCCTGTTTTACTTATCACCCTGAGCCTGAGCCTGAGCGCAGTCATTTCTGATTTATATCAAAACCTATAAAACCTGATGTATGAGATTTTCGTATCAGACTATGCGAAAAATGCGCAGCAGAACACCCACAAAAAAGATAATTTCCCGATCACTAATCAACACCAGGGAAAAGGCATGTGGAACTGCATACGATAGTTGGGCTGACTGGCGTTTTTTGTTATTTATTGGCATACGCACTGGTTCAGCTGCGTAAATTGCTTATTGATTCAGCGATTTATGCTGGTCTTAACATCGTGGGAGGGGTTTGCGGGCTCTATTCTCTCAGTCACGATTTTAATTTAGCAATGGTTATTTCTCAGACGATGTGGTTAATTTTTACGCTGATCGGTATGCATTCTTCATACCGCCGTCGTATCGCGGTGAAAAATAAAATTCCGCCAATGGATACCCAGCAATAATGCAGGAGAATATGCGTTGTTGCTTTTTATTTTTCTGTACTTCTAAATATAAAAAAAAGCTATGACTGAATATTAGATAGCTTATATTCCACTGAAATGGTGGCGCGTAAAATAATCTGCTGCGTCACCATTTGCTTATAATGCCAGGATTTCCGTCTGATGTTGCTGTTGCAGCCAGCTGATTACATGGCGCACGATCGGCTTGAGATAGCGGTCTTGGGGGATCAGCAGAAAACATTTTCCGTTGGCAGCCAGTTTTCCCGAATGGGCGGGCACCAGCTCGCCACGATTGAGATGATCCTGCACCAGCCCTTCCCAGCCGAGTAATATCCCGTCTCCGCGCAAAGCTGTTTGCACCAGAAACGGATAATTATTTGCCCGCCACGTCTGGCGCGGGACAAAACTCAGCACATTTTGCGAGGCGAACCAGTCACTCCAGCTGGTCCATTCACGCTGCGGATCGTCCTGAATCAGTAACATATGTTGCAGCAGCGACTCTGCCGTGGGGCTGGCAGCGAGGCGCGGCAGAAAGGCTGGGGCACACATCGGATAACAGATTTCGTCAAACAGCGGGCTGGCGTGAAAGCCCGGTGGCGCTTCGCGCAGATAGAAGATGGCCAAATCGAACTCGGATGAGCGCATATCGGCGAAGCTGTCAGAGATCTTCATACGGATTTGCAGATCGGGTAATTCACGATGCAACGCGGAGAGGCGCGGTGCCAGCCACAGGTAACCCATAGCGCTGGTGCAGGCGATAGTCACCTGCGGCAGACCATTCCAGCCCATGACTTCTGCGGTGGCATGAGACAAGGCGGAGAGCTGCTGGCGCACCTGAGTAGCATAGGCCTCGCCGCGCGGTGTCAGCAAGACACGGCGCTGGGTGCGGGTGAAAAGTTTACAGCCCAGCATCTCCTCCAACTGCAAAATCTGGCGGCTGGTGGCACTTTGCGTCAGGTTAAGTTCTTCAGCGGCGCGGGAAATGTTGCCATAGCGCGCCACACACTCAAAGGCGATCAGCGTGTTAAGCGGCGGTAAGGGTTCTATCTGCATTCATCCTGCCTCAATATGATCACGCTTTTTCGACGTTATTCAATGTCAGTGAAACGACGAGGGTCTGGGCCAGGCACAGGCAGGCCATCTACTGGAAAGAAAATACTCGCAAAAGAATAGCGGCTTGTGCTGGCGAATATCTACCATACAGTGTTATCCCTTTGTTCTCTCTTAATTTGATTGGGGTTTCTTTTGGTGCCGATCATGCTCCAGCAGTTACTGTGGCGTTACCGGATCAAGCAGAGTATGAGCCGACGGGGAAACTCTTGGAATAACAGCCCGATGGAACGCTTCTTCAGAAGCCTGAAAACGAGTGGGTGCTGGTGACAGGATACATGAACTTTAGCGAAGCAGTTCATGCAAATAGACTAGGAAGGGCGATGAAAAGAGGGGCTTGTCAGTTACCGTCAGGTCGCCGGAATATGATGCCCACAAATCGACTTCGCGCTACCAGTGGACATATCCCCCTTTCTACATCCGGTCTATTTGTGCCCGAAAATATTGAAGGGTTGCCCTGGTGCATTTATAACGCATTTACCGTAACGATTAGTTTTTGATGAATAACAATAATTTTGCTCTTTTCTGAAAAAGGGCATTCTGCATCTCCGCATATTGCCAAATACTGCTATTTGGCAACATACAGTATATCGCAGACTGCGCTTTGCTTGTTTTTTCGCCTCGTTTTATCAGGGTAGTTATAAGTTATATCTGAGAGTACGTGTACATGAGCAAACAGTTAGACTACTCTTTTGGCGTTTCCCCATATTGAAGAGAATTGATTCATGAAAAAAGGACTGTTTGCGGCGTTAATCACCATCTCCGTTTTAGGGTTATCCGCCTGCTCACCCGATAACGATAATAAAATCAAAGTGGCGATCAATACCGGGCCGGATCAGGCGATCTGGCAGGAAGTACAAAAAGTCGCTAAGGACAAATACAATCTCGACGTTGAGGTTATCTCCTTCAATGATTACGTGTTGCCTAACGAGGCGCTAAATAATAAAGATGTGGATGCTAATGCGTTCCAGAGCCTGCCTTATCTGGAAGATCAATCGAAAGAACGCGGCTATAAATTTGTTGTTATCGGCAAGACCTTTGTTTTCCCTATCGCAGCCTATTCACATAAAATCAAGAACATAAAAGCATTGCCGGATGGCGCAACTATCACCATTTCAAATGAAGCTACCACGCTGGGCCGTACCCTGCTGCTGTTACAGTCTCAGGGCTTAATTAAGCTCAAACAGGGCGTAGGCTATTTGCCCACCACGCTGGATATCACCGAAAATCCCAAAAAGCTGAAGCTGGTCGAAGTGGATACGCCGCAGTTAACGCGAACTCTTGACGATCCGAATGTGACCCTGTCAGTAATTAATACTAATTTCTCTGCGCAGGCGGGTTTATCTGCCTCGCGTGATGGCTTATTTATGGAAGGCAGCGCTTCGCCTTATGTAAACGCCATCGTTGCCCGCGCAGAAGACAAAGAGAGTAAAAAAATTGAGAAGCTGAAAGAAGCGTTTCAGTCTGACGAGGTAGCGGCAAAAGCGCAGGAAGTTTATAAAGGCGATGCGATTAAAGCCTGGTAATTACGCTTCGGGCTGACTTTTATGATAAAACACAGCCGGAAGTTTCACCAGGACGGAACCTGACGCTCAAAATCCACGCAGCCGCGTGGATTTTTTTATGCCCTTCTGTAAGCTCATACCTTCAGTGCCGCATGCCGGAGCCCGCTTTTTTGCTACAGGCAGCGCAAGCTGAATTCTGCCACGGGCGACCAATAAAGCGGAGAATGTCATGAACACTGTGAATCAATTCTTCGTACATACCCCCGCCTGGGTGTTAGTGCTTTTTGTCTACCTGGTGATAAAGGGTTTCAAAGCAAGGCAGCCACGCGAGGTTACATTGCGCGGCCTCGCGATGCTCCCTTCCATCATGCTGATTCTTGGGCTGGTGGAAATATTTCGTCGGTTCGGTATGGACGCCGCCATATTGCTGGCCTGGCTCCTGACGTTTAGCTGTGGCGTAGTGGCAGGCTGGAATCTGTTGAGAAATATAGCCTTTGAGGTTCACCGACCAAAAGGCATTATTTACCGACAGGCTGACTACAGCGTGCTGCCGCTGATCCTTGCCACATTTTTTGCCAAGTACGCGTTGGGAGCAGCAACCTATATGCATCCTTCTCTTCTGACAAATACTACCTTCGGCATGGCGGAAGGCGGAATTTATGGCCTGTTTGCTGGTATTTTCGTGGGTAAATTTGCCCGCTACTGGAAGCGATACAGCAGCGCTGATTAACATCATTTTCGGACAATTTTCTGTCGGAACCCCATCAGACCAGAATTTATTTCGATTTATTCCTGGCATTCGCCATTTTAATTTTCATAAAGTGACACAAACAGTAAGGGGCAAAAAAGGCAAACCAGATCAATCCTCTGTCAGAAACAGGATAAGAAAGATGTGAGTAATGTTTATAAGATGACGGACTGGAATTAGTCGCACGGAAAACCAGACCGATATCCTCACTTTTTCTTACTATCCTGATTTTATCTTTCCCTCTGGCATTGTTGATGGCGTTAGTATAAATAAACGGACCCGTGGTATTTAATACGCCTTTCCAGCCAACCCCCAGCTTATACGCATTGTAGTTTTCTATATTAAACATCACATTATCAATAACGGCCTTCATAACGTGAGAGCCTGGCACAGAGATAATATTCCATTGTTGGTATTCGCCAAAATCCATGCCTTTCATCTCCTTGTTAATGCCAACGCCTGGATGCTTACCGCCCGCATCGTTATCCCAATGACACAGGATGACCTCATCATCCTGCTGAATAATGTCATCCAGCTTCGTTGTACAGGAGCTTTTCACATCCAGGTAGACGCCACCCATTTTATAGATCACTAAATACCTGAAAAAATCCGCACGGGCTGCGCCATAGCGCTTATCCAGCTTTAAATAAGCATTCAGGTATCGATCGCTATAATATCTGGAAATAAATGCAACCATCGCGTTTTCATCGTAAAAATGGTGCTCCCAGCCGCTGTTGTTTTTAGCCAGATTGTCCATGCAAGCTTTTACATCGTCGCTTAATGCTGTATAGCCGCCGGTATATACCTGGTGTATTTTTCTGGGAATTCTTTTGGTTTCCATAACATCCTCATCTCAATTAGATGCTTTTCAACCCCTCCATATTTACCACGATTTTATTTACCACTGGTTATTATCAGACTTTTACCTGGCACCTCTCTTAAATATTTACCAATAGACTATATCTCGTTATAACTGGCAGTACCTCGAATAAACAGAAAACTGAAATGCAAGCAACTGAAAAAGAAATAAAGATGGTTTATTTTATAAAGTATTTATCCTTTGTAGCGCGACAGGGTTTTATTATTGAGAGGGTTTTAACAGGGTTTATTGGTGAGAAAATTTGCACCAGGTTACGTAGCGTTAACCAGGCGTTGCGATTTATGAGGGCTTCGAAGGAGAACAAAAGTAAATCGCACCTTCCGGTGCGATTGTTTACCAATAGCTGTGGCGCTCTTCCAGCTGACGCACCGCTTCCTGCTGTTGGGTATGCTGCGCTTCATGTGCTTTTACCAGCAGTGAACCGGCGCTTTGCTGACTTATCACACTATGTTCCTGAGGCTCCGGCAGATTAACCGCGATAATGCTCTCTTCAACGGCATCCAGCACTTCATCGTGCAAATTCAGATTGTCGTAAAATGGGGGCATGTTCAGTCTCCTTATGTGAAGGTTTTTGCAGTGTAGAAGGCGCTACGCCTGATCGACATAAGACGGGGCTTAATTACCGTAAATTTTTCTCACCTTTGACAGAGGCTGCACTGTGACACAGCAGCTTTTCATTTTTGTGAATTCCGCCGCACAAGAAAAAACAGGCAGTCAGAGACTGCCTGCGACACAGGGAAATCAGAAGAAACCGAGCGGCTGGGTGCTGTAGCTCACCAGCAGGTTTTTTGTCTGCTGATAATGATCAAGCATCATTTTATGGGTTTCACGACCAATACCCGATTTCTTGTAGCCGCCAAAGGCGGCATGCGCCGGGTAAAGGTGATAGCAGTTAGTCCAGACGCGACCCGCCTTGATCGCCCGTCCTACGCGATAGGCACGGTTAATATCTCGCGTCCAGACGCCTGCCCCCAGGCCGTAAATGGAATCGTTAGCGATGGCGATCGCTTCCGCCTCATCTTTGAAGGTGGTAATGCCTACCACCGGCCCGAAAATTTCTTCCTGAAAAACGCGCATATCGTTACTGCCCTTCAGCAGTGTCGGCTGAATGTAGTAACCACTGGCGAGATGCCCCTCCAGCTTTTCAATGCCGCCGCCGTGCAGCACTTCCGCGCCCTCTTGCTGCGCAATTTCCAGATAAGAAAGAATTTTATCAAACTGCTGCTGTGACGCCTGCGCGCCCACCATGGTTTCGGTATCCATGGGATCGCCGCGCTTGATGGTTTTGACGCGTTTCATCACCGCCGCCATAAAGGGCTCGAAGATCGACTCCTGCACCAGGGCGCGTGACGGACAGGTACAGACTTCGCCCTGGTTCAGAAAGCCCAATACCAATCCTTCCGCCGCCTTGTCAATAAAGCTCTCTTCCGCCTGCATAATATCTTCAAAGAAAATATTGGGGGACTTACCACCCAGCTCCACGGTCGAAGGGATCAGACTTTTCGCCGCCAGCTCAAGAATATGGCCGCCGGTCGCCGTTGAGCCAGTGAAGGCAACCTTATCGATACGCGGATGAGACGCCAGCGCTTCTCCCGCCTCTTTGCCATAGCCATGAATAACGTTCACCACGCCTGGCGGCACCAGATCTCTGATCAGCTCCATAAACAGCGTAATGGAGAGCGGCGTCTGCTCCGCTGGCTTGAGTACTACGCAGTTACCGGCGCCGAGCGCGGGCGCCAGCTTCCACGCCGCCATCAGCAGCGGGAAGTTCCACGGAATAATCTGCGCCACCACGCCGAGCGGCTCATGAAAATGGTAGGCGGCGGTAAATTCATCTATCTCCGCCGCGCTTCCTTCCTGCGCACGCACGCAACCGGCAAAGTAGCGGAAATGATCCACCGCCAGCGGCAGATCCGCCGCCAGCGTTTCGCGAACCGGCTTACCGTTATCCCAGGTTTCGTTGACGGCGATATATTCGAGGTTGGCTTCCAGCCGATCAGCAATTTTTAACAGTACCAGCGCGCGCGCCTGAGCTGAGGTTTTACCCCAGGCGGCGGCGGCGGCGTGGGCGGCATCCAGCGCCTTATCCACATCGTCGCGGTCCGAGCGCGGGAATTCACCGATTGGCGATCCATTGACTGGCGAGGTGTTGACGAAATATTGTCCGTTAACCGGCGGCACAAACTCACCATTGATAAAGTTGCCATAACGCTTTTGCAGGGTAATCAAAGAACCTTGCTCTCCGGGTGCGGCATAACGCATGGGAATTCTCCTTGCTGAAGCATAGTTTTCGTAACAAACATGAAACTCGCTATTAACATGACCGATAGCTGCCAGCCTGTCAGATCGCAACGCAAGAAACTGTGACCGCATCGAAGGAAATCAGCGCTTCAGGAGAGAATCAGGCTTCTGCCGGGAAGCCTGAAGAAGGAAGGTTAAGCGGTTTTACGCTCCCTGAGCATGGCCCGCCTGTGGACGCGCCTGTTGCAGGAAGCTCTCCAGCAGCCTGCGCGCCCAGTCGGCGCCCTGCAGCTCCGCACCGCTGTCCGCCACATCCTGCGGCAGGCAGACGCTCATAATGCGGCGGGTAAATTCCGGATGAAACTGTACCGAGAACGCCTGTGGCGTATAACGCAGGATTTGACAGCCATCCTGCTGCGACGTCGCCAGCACTTTCGCCTGCGGTGGCGGGCTGATAACCGTTTGACGATGAGAGAGCCAGGCGCTGAACCGGGCGGGCAAGGCCGCCGTCAGCGGATCGCTTTCTCCCTGCGGCGTGCGCTGCAGCTCAGTCAGACCGCGCTCCCAGCCGTTCGGGTTATCGCCTACTTTGCCGCCCAGCGCATAAGCCATCAGCTGATGGCCGTAGCAGACGCCAAGCAGCGGCAGCGCATGTTCGATCGCGGCGCGTACCCAGGCGGCGGTTCGCTCGCTCCACTCGGCGTGATCGGTCACCATCGACCAGGAGCCGCTGAGTATTGCGCCGCTGATCTGCTGAAAATCGGGCAGCGCGTCGCCCAGATGAGGGCGGATAATCAGGTATTCGTCTGGCTCCAGTGCCAGCGCGTCGATAAACCACGCGGGCTGCTCGCCGATTTGCGCGATAACCTGTGGCGGCGGAACTTCAAGCTGAATAAGGGCAAGGGGTAAGGCGTGGGCGTTAGTCATACCGAATCGTATCCTGTGCAGGTGAGCGTTTCGGAACATCAGTGTGACAGCAATCTGACGCGAAGTCTTATACTTTTCCGCGCTAATCATAAGCAAAAAAATTTTACACACCCGTACCTGTCTGCCTCTTCTTCATGCCATCATGACAGCAGCACGGTTAAAACAGCTAAGGATGAGACAGTGGCGTTGCGACATTTTTTTCTGATTCTGATGGTGGTCGCGATCTGGGCGTTTAATAACGTAGCGATTAAATGGGGCCTGCTGGAACTGCCGCCGCTGTTTCTCACCTGGATGCGCTTTGTGGTGGTCGCCATCGTCCTGATCCCTTTTTGCCGCATCACGCGCCAGCAGTTTCCCTGGCTGCTGATCCTCGCTTTTACCTTCGGTTTTCTGCATTTCTCGCTGCTGTTTCTCGGCATGCGCTACACCGACGCCGGTACCGGCGCGGTAGTGGTGCAGCTCGGCACGCCGATTGCCATGCTGTTAGCGATGATCGTGCTGAAAGAGCGACTCTCGCTGGTGCAGCTGATCGGCATTATGATTTCGCTGAGCGGCGTGGTGGTACTGTCAGGCAGTCCGACCATTCCGACCTGGTGGGTGCTGTGCCTGCTGCTCAGCAGCGCCACCGGCTGGGCGATCAGCAATTTGATTGTGAAAAAATCGCCGCCGATTAAGCCGCTGACCTTGACCGGCTGGATCTCCTTTCTGGCGATCCCGATTGTGGGTCTGGCCTCCTGGACGCTGGAGTCACATCAGATTAGCGCCCTGATGCAGGCGGGCTGGCATGGCTGGTTCGGCATTCTTTACAGCGCTCTCGCCTCGTCGATCGTCGCCTACTCCGTCTGGTACTGGCTGCTGAAAAAATATAACGTCAATCTGATCATGCCCTATTCGCTGCTGGCGCCGGTGCTGGCGGTGTTGATGGGTATTGTCGTGCTGGGCGACAGCCTGAACAGCTTCAAAATTATCGGCGCGCTGCTGGTGATCCTCGGCACCGCCATTGCGGTTATTAACCTGCGCAATTTGCGTATGCATGCGCGTTTTCCACGTATGCGTCGGCGTTAATCTGCGCTGGTTGCTATGCTTCAGGAACGGTTATTTCTGGAGCTTCCTTATGGATCATCAGCTTGCTGCTTCCCTTTGGCAACAGATGTGGCAGGGATTGCGTGGTTCTGGCGAACCCATGCCCACTCTGCACTTTCACGATTTTGCGACCTTTCCCTCGGCATTTGCGGTCAGCGAACTGGCGGCGACCAGCATCGCGCTGGCTACGCAGGCTGCGGCCGATCTTATCGCTTCCCCCGGCCCTGTGAACATCAACGTGCGGCTCGCCTCACGCTGGTTTCAGCACAGCTTCCAGCCGCGTAATCGTGCTGCGCCTGCGCTCTGGGATCCTTTTGCCGGAGATTACGCCAGCGCCGACGGCTGGATTCGTCTGCACACCAATGCGCCACACCATCGCGCCGCCATGGAACGCGTGCTTGGACAGCATGCCGATCGCGCGGCGTTAAAACACACTGTTGCCCGCTGGAATAAAGCAGAGCTGGAGCAGGCGATGATTGATGCAGGTGGCTGCGCCGCCATGATGCGCAGCGAGGCGGAATGGCAGCAGCATCCGCAGGGCCAGGCGGTAAGCCGGACGCCGCTGATTGCCGCCCGCGTCTGTCCCGAAGGCCCGCAGCCTGACTGGCGATTTCCCCGCGCGCGTCCCCTGCTCGGAGTAAAAGTGCTCGACCTGACGCGTATTATTGCCGGGCCGGTAGCGACGCGCTTTCTTGCCAGCCTCGGCGCCACGGTACTGCGTCTCGATCCGCCCGACTGGGAAGAGCCGACGCTGGAGGAGGAGGTAACCAACGGTAAACGCTGCGCACGCCTCGATCTGAAATCCGCTTCGGGACGGGAAGCCTTTCGCCGGTTGTTGAAAGAGGCGGACGTGCTGGTACATGGCTTGCGCGCCGATGCGCTGGAAGCGCTGGGTTTTGATGCAGAGACGCGCCAGGCAATCGCCCCCGGCCTGGTGGATGTCAGCCTGAACGCCTGGGGTTGGAATGGTCCGTGGCGCAACCGGCGCGGCTTCGACAGCCTGGTGCAGATGGGCTGCGGTATCGCGCATCAGGGTATGCTGTGGCAAGGCGTTGATACACCCACGCCACTGCCGGTACAGGCGCTGGATCACGCTACCGGCTATCTGATGGCGGCGGCGGCGCTGGAGGGATTGCGCCAGCGCCGCCAGCAGCATACCGGCTGGCATGCGCAGCTCTCGCTGGCGCGCACCGCGCTGTTATTGCAGCAGCACCGCTATCCCGCAGACGCCTCGCAAACAGGCATTCAGCCCGCGCGACATGATAGCTTAGCGCCGGTGGAGATCACGCCGTGGGGGATCGGCGAGCGCCTGCGCGCCGCCGCGTATCTTTCCGGCACCGCGCTGGTCTGTGCCTCGCCCGGCACGCCGCTCGGCAGCAGCGCGCCACGCTGGTAGGATTATTCGCCCTCTTCCGCCACAGTCAGACAGAAAAGTATTCACGTTTTCCTGTGAACCACCCTTTTTTCTCCTGACTCAGTCGGGATTTTCCCGACTGGTTGATCTCATCAGCACAACGCCGGTCCGGATAAGCAAGCCTTGCTGAAAAAGGTTGATTTACGCGCAACTCAACCACAAAATCCCTGCCATCTATAAGGATATTAATCATCAGACTCTGATGAGGATTCCGCCGTTCCGGCTGACAAAAGGAAATGAAAAATGAAAAAAATTCGCGTTACTCTGCTGTCCGGTCTCTGTCTGCTGGCAGTCAGCAGCCCGTCCGCCATCGGCGGTACCATCGAGGCCATCAACCACACTAAATGGGCCATTAATCGCTTCAGCGTTAACGGACAGTCCGGCCTTGATACCATCGGCCCGTTTCAGGGCGGCGGAGGCTGCTGCTTCGGTGCGCCGAAGCAGTGGAAACCCGGCATGACGGTCAGGGTTGACTGGGAAACCGGCGTGGCTTACGCCAGCGATGTACCCTCCATACCCGAACCCAAAAGACCGGTGGAGCACGGGCAGAGCCCGGAAGCTTGGCACGAAGAATGTATGATTTATTTCGAGAAAAAACAGGCGTGGAATCAAAAAATCAGGGCGCTGAGTAAAAAGCACACCCGCATCGTCCCGCTTCCGGACTATACCGGGCAGAAAACCTGCGGGATTACCGTGCATTTCTTTCCCTGCGACCAGGTAAAAGTTACCACCAGCTGCGCCCTCTACGGTTATCCGGATTATCCGGTTAAAGAGCCTCTGCAGATGAAGGAGCCCGCCGTATGTCCGAAGTAAATCCTGATCGGGTCTGGTACCCGCCCCTGTTCCCCGAGCTGGGCAGGCTTCCGTCTCATGCCACGCTGGTCGGCCAGAACTGCCAGCAGCAGGACAGTCTGGAGCAGGCGTACCGGGATGAGCTGTGCCGGGCAGCAGGCCGCCGCGTCGCGCCGCCCTGCTGCAAGACCCTGCATATCAGCCTGTTCTTTGACAGCACCGGCAATAACCTGAACCACGATCTCTACACTGCCAACCCGAAACACCCGACCAATATTGCCCGCCTGTTCCGTGCCACCATCGGCCAGGGGCATGCCGGCGGGCTGGGCAGCAAAAACCTGATGCTAACGGATATGCCGGGAAGTGCCGGGAACCGCTACTACAAATACTATCTGCCGGGTATGGGTACCCCTTTTCCGGAAATTTCAGAGCCTGATTTCAGCCTGGCGGGACTGACGACCGCCCTGCGCGGCGAAGACCGGATTAACTGGGCACTGCTGCGCATTATTGATGCTCTGATGCGCACCACAGGCCTGGGAAAAATGGATGACGGGGTCTGCTGGCGCGCCGTCCGGGCGATGGCCACTACCATCGCTACCTTCGGGCTGACCGGCAGCAGCAACCGCCGTCAGGAGTTTTACCGTCTCCTGCAGGAGCAGAAGCTGGCAGAAACCCTGCGCAGAGCCCTGAATCCCGCCGGGCCGGGACAAATGAAACTGCTGGGTATCAAGCTCTATATATACGGTTTCTCCCGTGGCGCGGCTGCGGCGCGCACGTTTGTCGACTGGCTCTGCGCGCTGCTGCCGCAACCGCAGGCAGACGAAGAAAAGCCGGAGCAGTGCCTGGCGGCCGGCGGCCTGAAAATCCCGCTCAGCATTGAATTTCTCGGCCTGCTAGACACGGTGGCCTCGGTGGGCGTTCCCCATCTGGCTCCGGTTGCGGAAGGGCATATGGGCTGGGCTGACGGCAGCCAGGCGCTGCCGGACGATGAGCGCTACGGCGGCCTGATAAAGCACTGTCTCCATCTGGTCTCTGCTCATGAACAGCGCCTCTGCTTCCCGCTCGACTCCCTCCGCCGCACTGGCGGACAGTATCCCACCCGCAGCATGGAGGTGCTTTACCCCGGCATGCATTCGGATATTGGCGGCGGCTACCCACCGGGCGATCAGGGAAAAGCCGCCGGACCTGATGACGGTCTGCTGCTGTCACAAGCCGCCCTGCACGAGATGTATGCGGCGGCGTTTGCCGTGGGTGCGCCGCTAAAGGTCAGACAGAACGCGCTGCCGGATACTCTGAAAAGCGATGAGTGGCGCGTTATGCCGGAAGATGTCGCCCTGGAATATGAGATTTCCCCGGACCTTGTCAGGCGTTTTAACGCGTGGCGTACGCTGACTCTCAGCCTCCCGCCATCTGCGAAAAACATCAGCGATCAACAGGTAACAGACTATCAGCCGGTACGCGCACCGGTCAGTCTGGAGCAGGCCATAGAAGCGCAGATGGGCTGGCTCACCGCTTGGCGTATCGACCGCTATGCCCGCGGTACTTACAAAACCCAGCCTTTTTACCGTGAGTCTGCCGCTGGCGGACGGGACAGAGACAGCGATCCGGTGGTGCGCAGGGCCTCCCTGGCGGCCCGCGAAGCAAAACAGAAAAAAATCGAGCAGGCACGCCGGGAGATGCTGGCTGGCATGACAAAAGAAACGTTTCCGCTGCTTCCTCAGGGAGAAAAAGATTTCGATGCGGCGCTGGGGGCGTCAGGCCGCAGAGGAGTTCCGCGAGGATTATCAGGGCCTTTCGCGCAGCCATACGCAGGAATGGTACTTTGAACCGGTCTATGCCCTGCAAAGCACGCTTTTTCTGCTGAATACCGACGATGAGTACGCGGAATGGCTGCGCATGAAAACCGCTGGTGAGGTCCGCCTTAAAACGCTTTTTTCTGCTGCCAACGAAGCTGGCAATGCAGCATTGCCGGAAGCACAGGTGCGGGCACTGTTTGATGACCAGGTACACGATTCCCGCGCATGGTTTATGCACAGTACTTCTGGCGCCCGTGAACCCTGGAGCAGCTACTTCCGCTACCGGATGATTTATTCTGGCGAGACCAGCAACAAGCCGCTGTCACCTCTACTGGTGGCCGGGGCCGTGGTGGGCGCGGCCACCCTCGCGGGCGGGGTCGCCTTTGTTATCAGACAGAAAAAGGCACAGGAGAAACTGTCGGGACTGGCCAGTCTGGCCGGGGCGCTCTCGCTGGAAGCACAGGCGATGGATATTCTTTCCGGCAAACCGCTGCCAATGCTGCCGGATGCAGACCATTTGCGGGCTTTCACACAGCAGCCTGGCGCCGTGGTGGCACAGCAAAAAATCACCATCGCGGAGCAGCAGCTGGCGCAGGCAAGAGCGGTTATCCGGGCGCACTGGCCGGAGACAGTCTGGCCTGCAGTTGAGACATAACAGAAAAGCCCTGCGGGGCTTTTTTAATGTTATTCCCCCTCTTCCGCCAGCTCCTCGCGCATCGCCTGAATCGCTTCGCGCGTCAGCAGCGCCAGCGTGCGGTAAAACGCAGTGGTCGCATGCGCTTCCACTTTGCCAAGGAAGGCGCCGCACCACGGCAGCAGATAGTCATCAAACAGTGCCAGCTGGGC
This sequence comes from Pantoea osteomyelitidis, assembly GCF_044342975.1. NCBI lineage: Bacteria > Pseudomonadati > Pseudomonadota > Gammaproteobacteria > Enterobacterales > Erwiniaceae > Pantoea > Pantoea osteomyelitidis. The sequence goes on along the minus strand of NZ_JBGFSN010000004.1, from coordinate 798,130 downwards.
GGCAGACTCATCCTGTTCCGACTGATCCTCCAGCCAGGAGGCGGCAAGCAGCAGCACGCCAAAATGATCGGCGGGCGCGTCGCTCAGCGGCATACCGCGTGAGGTCAGAAAGGCGCGGATATCCGCCTCTGAGCGACCATTGTCCCACTGTGAGGCATAGGGCGGCACGCTGCATTCGCTGCCGACAAACAGCGCATTGTAATCCGCCGCCAGCACCTGAGGATCGCTGTTTTCGCGCAGGCGGTTCAGCAGCTCATCTTGCTCCAGCGGCCATTGCGCCTGCAGTTTCCCCTCCCGCATCAGCGTAAACAGCGGCACCAGCAGCGGGTCCTGCGGCTGACGATTAAACAGCGAGCCGATAACCCGACAGAGGATAGAGAACTCATTCATACAACAACCTTCCTTGAGGCAAGAGATTAAAAATCGGCAAATTCAGCGATCTGTTTGCCGGTACGCTTCTCGAGAAAATCGAGCAGGCGTCGCGGCGTGACATTTAACACGCGCGCTTCCGGAAAATCCACTTCGCGCGTAATGCGCAGGCAATGCTCAAAATGGCCCAAGGTAAAGGCGGTATGGGAATCGGAGCCAAAGGCGAGACGCCCGCCCGCATCGCGCACCGCCTCGGCAATGGCGCGGCAATTAGGTTCGCTGCCCGGACGCGAATGGGTAAAGGAGGAGTTGTTGATCTCCAGCGCCACATCATAGTGGGCCGCCGCCTCAGCAATCGCCGGAATATCGACGTCGAACTTCGGGTTGCCCGGATGGCTGATAATATGCACCAGGCCGCTTGCCATCGCCGCAATCATCGCGTCGGTATGCGCCGCTTTATCACGCGGCGCGAACACCGGCTCATGAAAACCAGCCACGATTAGATCCAGCGCGTCGAGCATCGGGCCTGAACAGTCGATCTCGCCCTGCAGGTTTTTGATGTTGGCTTCAATGCCGCGCAGCACGCCGACGCCGTCAATCACGCGCGGCCAGATACGCATGTTCACGAAATGCCAGTAGTGCGGCGCATCGGCCATGTCCGGGCCATGATCGGTAATGGCGAACAGCTTCAGACCGTTCTGCTTCGCCTGTGCCACATAATCATGCAGCGTACTGTAGGCGTGCGTGCTGGCCACGGTGTGCATATGTAGGTCAACGGGGTACATAATTTTCTCCTGAAAAGCAGGCAGGCCGGTTGCGCCCTGCCTGAATGAACAATCAGTAGCCGCGGGTTAAATCGACGCGGCCTTTCGGCTCCCCGCCAGCAACAAGCTGGCGAATCGCACCGGCAATGTAATCCATAGCTTCCTCTGGCAAAGTGACAGCCGCATTATGCGGCGTGATTGCCACGCGCGGATGGGACCAGAAGGGATGATCTTCCGTCAACGGTTCGCGCTGAAAGACATCCAGCGCCGCCGCTTTGATTTTACCTTCATCCAGCGCCGCCAGCAGATCCTCTTCCACCAGATGCGCGCCGCGCGCCAGGTTGAGCACAAAGGCCCCGTCTGGCAGCTTTTGCAGCAGATCGCGGTTAATAATGCCCGCGGTTTCCGGCGTGGCGGGCAGCAGGTTAATCAGTACGCGACTGTCGGCGAGAAAATCATGCAGCTGTTCCGCGCCATGGAAACTGGCCACGCCCGCGATCGCTTTGGCACTGCGGCTCCAGCAGCGCAGCGGAAAGCCCCAGGGACGCAGGCTGGCGGCGACGCTGGCGCCCAGCACGCCCGCTCCCAGAATGCCGATAGTGAAGCTGTCGCGCTGATAGCCGGGCAGATGCTGCCAGAGAGCTTGCTGCTGTTGCAGCTGATAATCATCGAAACGGCGGAACCAGCGCAGCACGGTGTGGACAGCATACTCCTGCATTTGCAGGCTCATGCCGGTATCTTCCAGCCGGAACAGGGGCACGCCGGGGGCGAGCATATCGGGGTAGCGCTGAAGCTGTAAAAGGATGTCGTCCACGCCAGCGCCAATCGCAAACACCGCCTGTAAATCGCGGCGACCCTGCAACATTTCCGGTGGCGGCGAACGCACCAGCGCATAGTCGGCAGGCGCATTGTCGCCCGGCTGCCAGCGCCGCACGTTGGCCTGCGGCAGACGCCGTTGCAAACCGTTAATCCATGCCTGTTCATCAAACGTCGGGTGATACCAGATGATCTCCATTGCTTTCTCCTTTTTTCTTTCAGCCTCCGGCAAAATTTCTTCCAGGGCAAGAAAAACGTCGCCGCTATTTTTTACCCGATGCACTGCGCCCTTTCAGCCACCAGCGAAGCGCGATTAATCCAGACTGCCTCACATTTCCAGGCTCGTTACCAGCTAATTTATCAGATTAGGGCTAAAGTTGTTTGGGTGGTCAATGAGTTACCGATCGCCTTTTCGGACAAGGAGAAAAACCGATGCCAAGAAATGCCGTAACAACTCAAGCAAAAAAACATGGGATGGCGCAGCTGGTGCTGGCCGCGCTGCTTGCCGCGCCCGCGCTAATGGCGCAGGCTGCGGATGAAGATCGCATGCTCAACAGTCAGCCCCAGCCGCCGGATGTGCGTTTAGGGCCGTTGTTTAATGCCGTGCAGCAGGCACAATTTTTTCCGGATCAGAAAACTTTCGCCGACGCGGTGCCGAAATATAATCCCTCTTCAATTCTTGCCGACTGGCAGATGCAAAAGAATCAAAGCAGCTTCGATCTGAAACGCTTCGTCTACACCAATTTTACCCTGCCCGCTAACGGTGAAAAATACGTTCCTCCGGCCGGGCAGAGCTTGCGCGCGCATATTGACGGCCTCTGGCCGGTGCTGACGCGTACCGCCAAAACGGCCGGTCAGTATGATTCCCTGCTGCCGCTGCCGAAACCTTATGTGGTGCCCGGCGGACGCTTCCGCGAAGTCTATTACTGGGACAGCTATTTCACCATGCTGGGCCTAGCCGAGAGCGGTCACTGGGATCGCGTGCAGGATATGCTCGATAACTTTGCCTGGGAGCTGGACACTTACGGCCATATCCCCAACGGTAACCGCAGCTACTACCTCAGCCGTTCGCAGCCGCCGTTTTTCAGTTTGATGGTAGATCTGCTGGCGACCCACGAGGGAGATAAAGCCTATACCCACTATCTGCCGCAGCTGCAGAAAGAGTATGACTACTGGATGGCGGACAGCGACAGCATGCAGGCCGGCAGCGCCAGCAAACGGGTTATCAAGCTGGCGGACGGCACCCTGTTGAACCGCTACTGGGATATGCGCGACGCGCCGCGCACTGAATCCTGGCTGGACGACATAAAAACCGCGAACAAAGCGCCGGAGCGCAACAAGCAGGAGATGTACCGCGAGCTGCGCTCGGGCGCCGCCTCCGGCTGGGACTTCAGCTCACGCTGGTTTACCGATGCCCATAACCTGTCGACGATTCGCACCACGCAGCTGGCGCCGGTGGATCTCAACAGCCTGATCTTCCATCTGGAGAAAACGCTCTCCAAAGCATATCAGCTCGATAAACAGAGCGATAAAGCGCAGCAGTATGCCGAACGGGCGGAGAAGCGTCAGGCCGCGATCAATCGCTACCTGTGGGACGAAAAACAGGGCTGGTACGCCGATTATGACTGGCAGAAAAAACGGGTGCATAACCAGCTGACTGCGGCCGCCCTGTTCCCGCTCTATATGCAGGCGGCAACCGACAAACAGGCGGCACGCACCGCCACGGCAGTGGAAAAGCAGCTGCTGAAACCGGGCGGACTCGTCACCACCACGGTGAATAACGGCCAGCAATGGGATGCCCCGAACGGCTGGGCGCCGCTGCAATGGGTGGCGGTAAAAGGTCTGGAGAATTATCAGAAGCCGCAGCTGGCGCAGGAAATTGGTCTGCGCTTCCTGAATAATGTGCAGACCACCTATGACAAAGAGCACAAGCTGGTGGAGAAATATGTGGTAGAAGGCAAAAACCTCGGCGGCGGCGGCGGCGGTGAATACCCGTTGCAGGATGGTTTTGGCTGGACCAACGGCGTGACCCTGATGCTGCTGGATAAATATTGTCCGAAAGAGAAAACCTGCGACAGCGCGAAAGATATTCCGCAAACCTCAGCCGTCGCGACGGAAACCGCGGCGAAATAGGCCCGATTCGGTGCCGGTTCGCGCCGGCATCGTTTTACATAGCTGAACGTCAGAAACAACAAAGGGGAGCCATGGCTCCCCTTTGTTATTCAGTCCGCACGCGGCGTTAATTTAGCTTCGTACTTTGCGGTAGATAAACAGCACCACGATAGCGCCGATTACCGCGACAACAAAGCTGCCGAAGTTAAATCCGTCCACTCTGCCGAAGCCGAAGAAGGTACTGATCCAGCCACCCACAACTGCACCAATAATACCCAGAATGATGGTCACGATGAAGCCGCCGCCATCTTTACCAGGCATGATCCATTTGGCGAGAATACCTGCGATTAAGCCGAAAATAATCCATGAAAGAATTCCCATATTACTACTCCTTACTTTTTCGTGATTAACATACCGACAACCAGGCCAAGCGCGACACCTACCCCCACGCCTGCCCACGGATTTTTTTTCATCCAGGCACAGGAGCAATGCGCGGCACTATCCAGGCCATCGCGCATGTCGTCGCTCCAGTCTCGGGAACGCGCCTGTGCGTGTTTTGCATTTTCTTTCAACTCACGTTTCGACCACATAATCCCACTCCTGCCGTGAAAGCCTGAATAATCAAGCTGTTTACAGCGCTAAGTATAGACGGGAATTTCTGTTCTGCTGTTTTAAGGCAAGAAAAACAATAATTAGCAAACTAAAGTTCCCCGCCGTCACGCCGATAACGGACGGGTAGCAATGGAATCCGAATAGCAAGCGAATCGTGTGGAGCAGGATGTGAAAGAAGCCGATAATGAACAATACCTCAAACGAGGCACCCTGGCGGTCCTTGGCGTTATGAAGGAGTTGTTGCGCTATAAAACGCCGATAATGGTGAGTTTTGCGCGCGGTCAATTCATCAGCCAGCTGCTGGCTGCCGATGAAGATCGGATCCTGTTCGATCTGGGCAGCAATAATCTGATGAACCATCAGGTACAGGAGAGCGGCGAGGTTAACATTGCTGCAGAAACGCAGGGCGCCAAGGTCGAATTTTCCCTTAGCGAACTGGAATCGATTGAACATGAGGGACTGCCCGCCTTCAGCGCGCCGCTGCCCGACCTGCTGTGGCAAATTCAGCGTCGTGAGTTCTTTCGCGTGATGGCGCCGCTGGAGCCGGTATTCTGGTGTCACAGCACATGGCCGGACGGCCGCACGGTGCGTTTTCGCCTGCAGGATCTCTCGCTGGGCGGCGTGGGCGTGCTGGTGGACGAAGCGCTGCCGGAAGACCTCAAAACGGGCGATAAATTTAAAAATTTGCGCGTCGAGCTGGGCGAATATGGTCAGTTTGAAGTTGAGGCGCAGCTGCAGCATATAGGTCAACGCAGCGTGATAAGCGGCAAAAATGAAACCCGGGTCACGCCGCGCCTCAGCTTTCGCTTTACCATTATCGAACCCGTGCAGGCGCGTCAGCTTCAGCAGGTCATTTTTTCCCTTGAACGTCTGGCGCGCGATAAGGCTAACCGTTTTCAGTAAGCGCTTTCTTCCCGTGGATGCGTGACGCCCGTCGCGCATCCAGGCTATGCTTTCCCCCTCCTGTTACATTTTATAACCCGGCTCACCAGTAAGGAGCACTTCCCCAATGGCAAACTGGCTTTCTTCGCAGACATTTACTCGCCTGCTTTTTAATGAAACCTTTTGGATTAATATCGCCATCGTCATCGGCGCCACGTTGGTTATTTACTGGGTATTGCGCAGCATTATCCGCTTTGTCTCCAGCCGTCTCGCCCATTTCAGCACCAGCCGTCATGCGCGTCTTTACACCCTCGCGGTAGAAATATTGCGCAGCACCAGCCAGACGCTGTTACTGATATTTTCGCTATTGATAGCGATAAAGTTTATTGATTTATCCGGCTTTTGGCGTGCAGCCATCTCCCATGGCTGGTTCGTCGCTCTGATCCTGCAAATTACGCTCTGGATCAACTGCGGCATCCGGCTCTGGTTCCAGATTATGCTGCATGACCCGACACAGGTACGCAATCCGGTAACGATAGTTATCCTTGGCATTGTATTGCGCACCCTGGTATGGGTAATGATGTTCCTCGCCATCCTGTCCAATATGGGGATTAATATCACCGCGTTGGTCGCCAGCCTCGGCGTTGGCGGTATTGCGATTGCCCTGGCGGTTCAGACCGTGCTCAGCGACGTGTTAGCCTCGCTGTCAATTGGCTTTGATAAGCCGTTTGAAATCGGCGATTTCGTCGTTTTCGGCGATGTTGCCGGCTCGATTGAGCATATCGGACTGAAAACCACCCGGATACGCAGCCTGAGCGGCGAGCAGATTGTCTGCTCTAATACCCAGATGCTGCAGCAGACGCTCCATAATTACAAACGCATGCAGCAACGCCGCATTGTGTTTAAATTCGGCATTAATTACAGTACGCCAGCGGAAAAAGTGCGACAAATCGGCGGTGTAGTGAAAGAGATCATTACAGGCATTGAGACGACCCGCTTCGATCGCGCCCATTTTCTCTCTTTTGACGAATCGCAGCTGACTTTTGAGGTGGTCTATATCGTGCTGGACGCGGACTACAACAAATACATGGATATTCAGCAGGAAATCAATGTGCAGCTGATGCAGCGGCTTGAAGAGATGGAAATCCGCTTTGCCTTCCCTATGCGTCGTATTGAATTCACTGGCGGAACCTTGCCTAAAATCAACCTGGCAAACGCCTCCAACGAAAGCGCTTCAGCAGAGAGCATAGCCGCTGCGCGCCGCTAAGCTCATCCTCTGAGACCCGACGACAAGGGGCATAAAGCCCCTTGTTTTCAGCGATGATGATAGCAACTGACACCCAGATAGGTGTTGAACGCTTCCTGTAGCACGGCGGCGGTTGAAGAGTGGTTCATCGCCACATGATGCTCAAAGCCGTTGTTACAGATCCAGGCCAGCAGCGACTCCAGCTGAGGCACGCGGATCACCGCACGACAGCCCACGGTGTCCAGCGCATCGTCCACTGACTCCCCCTCGCCCACGTAAGCTTTGATCTCGCCGGTAAAGTCGTCGGTCGAGAGGCGAAAATAGGTAAGATTGCCCGACTTCATGCGTCCGTGCACCGCGCCGCAGGTATTCTCCTTGCCCACCGTGGTGCCGATGATATCCGCCGTGCCGACAGTAGGCGACTCCAGGCTGGCGCTGGGGAAGTTACCGCAGTGAAACAGCACGCATTTGTCGCGATCGTCGCCGAAATTATTGTTCCAGTCGGCCAGCGAGGCGGGACTGAGCGAACAGCTCGCCAGCGCATACATCGACAGCGCGCCCATCACATCCACTTCGCAGGCGCTGGGCATCAGCTGGCCCGACATCACGCTCATAATGGAACAGACGTTGATGCCGAGATTCTCCTGTAGCGAGGTCCAGCACTGAATGGCGGTGGTATCGATATCGTTCGCCTGTATCCACTCGCCGATCACCACAAACAGCTTCGCCATGGTATGCAGTTTCTCTGACGGAATGGCGCGCGCATCGGCGTTATCCTCCAGAATCTGGCGCTTCTCCGCCACGCGAATATCATCATCGCGCAGCAGCTTGATACGGCTAAAAATCTCGGACAGATCGAGGGTTTCCACCGCAATGCCCATTTTCTCCAGCAGCTTTTCGCTGTAGCGCACGGTGTTAAAGCCCGCCGGACGTGCGCCGATGGCGCCAACGCGCACGCGACGCATCGCTTTCACTACGCGGCAGAGCTGGCTGAAACGTTGCAGATCCTGCATAAAAATCTCACTGCTCAGCGCACAGACGTGCTGACTGGTCAGGGAGAAGGGAATGCCGTACTGACGCAGGTTGTTACAGAGCGAAATTTTGCCGCAGAAGCTGTCACGCCGCGTGGCCAGCCCCATTTTGTCCAGATTATCCTCTTCCGCCTGGATCAGCACCGGCACGTTGAGACCTGACAGGCGAATCGCCTCCGCCGCCGCTTTTTCGTCGCCGAAGTTAGGCAGCAGCACCACAATGCCGTGGATTTCATCCCGGTGCTGACGGAACAGTTCCGCGCAGGTTTTCGCTTCCTGGCGCGTCTCGACGCCGCCGAGGTTGGTTTGCGTCTCGTCCAGCATCACGGTGCGGATATTGAGTTTGTCGAACAGCGCCACCGCCTGCTGCCGCGCTTCGCCGACCAGATAGCTGGGAAAGAAGCCGCGATTGCCGATAATGACGCCAAAGGTTAACTGTTGAGGATGATGTGACATTGCTTTGCTCCGCGAATGGGTTATAGCGGCTGATAGCGGCAGCGCGCTACCGCATCCAGCCAGCCTTTATAGTTTTCCTGCATCTCCCTGGCGCGATCCTCGCGCGGTTCGATCACGCTGCCGCCCTGCAACGCCGCCATATCACTGCCCTGCTGCCACCAGCTGAGCATTTTTCCCGCCAGCAGCGCCGCGCCGAGCGCAGAGACCTCCGCCGTAGGCGCGCGCAGCAATGGCCGCTGCAAAAGATCGGCCTGCAGCTGCATCAGCCAGGGATTTTCCGTCGCGCTGCCATCCACGCAGAGCGCAGGCAGCCGCAGACCGCTCGCCTGTTCCATGGCGAAGAAAACATCCGCAATCTGAAAGGCGATCGACTCCAGCGCCACGCGCGCCAGCACTGCGGGCGTGGCAGCATCGGTCAGGCCGCACACCATGCCGCGCGCCTGCAAATCCCACCAGGGCGCACCCAGGCCGGAGAGCGCCGGAACAAAATAGACGCCCTGGTTATGCGCGCTACTTTCCGCCAGCGCCGTCAGGCGACGCGGGTCGTCAATGCCCAGCATGCGGCCGAGCCAGGCCGCGCCGGAGCCGGTATGAGTGATGTTGCCTTCAAAAGCGTAACGGATCAGGCCGTCGTGCCAGGCCACGGTGGTGCTGAGGCCGTTCTCGGTGAGCAACGGTGTCGTCATCGACATCATCAGCGACGAGCCGGTGCCGTAGGTCGCCTTTACCACTTCTTCGCTGCCGCGACGCTGTGCCTGTAGCGCCGCGTGGGAATCGCCGATGCGCGCCAGTATTGGCGTGCCCGGCGGCAAACCGGCAATGTCAGTGGTGGCAACCACGCCTTGCGCGCTGGCGGAGGGGACGATTGCGGGCAGCGCCGCGCGCGGAATGTTAAACAGAGCGAGCAGCTCCTCATCCCAGTCGCTGCCGTGCAGGCTGTAAAGCTGGGTGCGCGCCGCATTGGCGTGATCGGTGACGAAACAGTCGCCCGCGCTCAGCTTCCAGCTCAGCCAGCTATCCACGGTGCCGATACAAAGCTCCCCCGCCTGCGCCCGCGCCAGCCCATCGGGAATGGCGGCCAGCATGCCGGTGAGCTTGGCGGCGGGAAACATCGGGTCCACCGCCAGCCCGGTCAGGCCGGTAATACGCGGCGCTTTTCCGGCGGCGCGCAGATCGCGACAAAAGGCTTCTGAACGGCGATCCTGCCAGCTCACCAGCGGCGTCAGCGGCTGCCCGTCGCGCCGCTGCCAGATCAGCACCGATTCGCGCTGGTTGCTGATCGCCACCGCCACTACCTCGGCGTTGGCGCAGCCCGCCAGGCAGCTTTCCGCCGCCGCTCTCACCGCCTGCCAGATCGCTTCCGCATCCTGCTCCGCCAACCCCGGCTGCGGATGATGCAGCGTTAATCCGCAGCTGCCGCGCGCCACCACCTGACCTGCGCGATCCACCGCAATGGCTTTTGCATTGGTGGTGCCTTCATCTATTGCCAGAATTACCGGGCCCGCCATATTTACGCTCCCGCGCAGATGCGCACTGCACTTTTCACCACGCTGGCGGCGTCAATGCCGTGACGCGCACGGGTTGAGGCGCGATCCCCGGCGATGGCGTACTGTCCGTCCGGGATGCCCAGACGCAACAGCGGAATGCCGCAGCCGCCTTCCGCCAGCACCTCGGCTACCAGGCTGCCGACGCCGCCGTTGACGTTATGCTCTTCAACGGTAATCACCGCCGGGTACTGGTTTAACAGGTTGCGCAACTGTTCGATATCGCAAGGTCGAATCGATGGAATGGCGATCACACCCGCTGAGATCCCCTGTTCAGCCAGTTGCGCCGCAGCGTTAACAATCTCATGAACCGTCGAACCCATCGCCACCAGCGCGATATGCTCACCGCTGCGCAGTTCGTCGATAGCACCTGGGACAAATTGATAGTTGTCGTCATGCAGCTGCGGCAGCTCTTTGCCATCAAGGCGGATATAGACCGGGCCGATATAATCGAGGGCGTAATCAATGATCTGCCGACACTCCAGCGGACAGGAAGGGGCGAAAATCTGGATGTTGCCGAAGCCGCGCATAATGGCGATATCGTCAATGCTGTGGTGGGTACTGGCGAGCGGCCCGTAGCTGGCTCCCGCATTCAGACCAAACAGCTTGACGTTGGTGTCGTTGTAGCAGACGTCCACTTTCACCTGCTCATTGGCGCGCGAAATCAGGAACGGCGCCGCGTTACAGGTTACGGCCACCTTGCCGCCAATCGCCAGCCCGGCGGCCGTGCCGACCAGCGTCTGCTCGGCGATGCCGACGTTTATCAGACGGTCAGGAAAGGCTTTAATAAAGGGCGCGATTTTTGCCGTTGAGGTGGAATCCGCCACCACCGGCACCAGATCGATACCGCGGTTCACCGCGTCGATAAAGGCCGTCACCATGACGCTGGCCAAATGTTGTGCGTTACTCATCTTTTAACTCCTCCAGCGCCAGCGCAATCTCTTCCCCTTTCGGCACCCGGTGATGCCACTCCGGTTTACTTTGAATAAAGGAGATGCCGTAGCCTTTTTCGGTATGGGCGACGATCACCTGCGGCTTGCCGTTTACCGGCAGGTTTTCCAGAGTTTCTACCACTGCCGCCATGTCATTGCCGTTACATTCAGTGACCTCAAGCCCGAACGCGCGCCACTTATCCGGCAGCGGATCGGTGTTCATGATCTCTTTGGTGCTGCCCGCCAGCTGCAGCTTGTTTTTGTCATTGATGATAATCAGGTTATCGAGGCCGTAGTGCGCGGCGACCAGCGCCGCTTCCCAGTTGCTCCCCTCCGCCAGCTCGCCATCGCCGGTCACCACAAACACCCGCCGCTTGCTGTTATCTTTTTTCGCCGCCAGCGCGATGCCTACGGCAACCGGCAGACCATGACCCAGCGCACCGGTATTCAGCTCCACGCCGGGCGTTTTCTGCCGCACCGGATGGCCGGGCAGATGGGAATCGGAATGCTGATAGCTCGGTAGCCAGCTTTCCGGAAAATAGCCCGCCTCGGCCAGCACGCAGTAATAGCCGCCGACCGCATGTCCTTTCGACTGGATGTAGATATCACGGTCGGGATCGCCGGTGCGATCCGGCGCGCAGTTCAGGAAGCGGAAATAAAGCGCGGTGAGGATCTCTACCTGAGAAAGATCGGCGCCGGTATGACCGCCTGCCGGACTGCCGGCATTCAGCTGAATGATGCGGCGGCGCACGGAACGCGCCGTGCGTTCCAGGTCGGCTACCGGTAATTTGAAAGGATTCATAAGTACACCTCTGAATTTTAAAGCAGTCATGAATATTTATTCAGACAGGGTAAAAAAAGGGGTACAGGCAAATCGGGCCTGCACCGCCACCGTTAACCTTTGGCCTCACCCTCCTCTATCAGCGCCTTTTGCGCCACGACGGCAGCCTTTTGCTGCATGCGGTTCTGCATCTGGTCGATGATCACCGCGATGATGATGACGATCCCTTTGATCACCATCTGCCAGAATTCGCTGACGCCCATCATGATCAGGCCATCGGCGAGAAAACCAATCACAAAGGCGCCGATCAGGGTGCCGAGAATGGTGCCGCGACCGCCCGCCAGCGAGGTGCCGCCCAGCACCACCGCCGCGATGGCGTTCATCTCAAACGAGGTGCCGTTAGCCGGGTGGCTGGCGACCAGCTGCGACGACACCACAATCCCGGCGATCGCCGCGCAGAAACCGGAAAGCGTATAAACCAGAATCTTGACCTGCTTCACCTTGACCCCGGAGAGTTCGGCGGCGCGTTCGTTATCGCCGATGGCGTAAACCTGACGGCCAAAAGGCAGACGGCGCGCGATATAGGCGATCACCAGCGCCAGCACCACCATCATCCAGATGGCGTAAGGCAGGCCGAGAAAATAGCCGGCGCCGATGCGGTCAAAGCCGGTATTGCCCAGCAGCGGATTGCCCTGGAGTCCGGGAAAGGTTTCACCGCCAGAAGTGAGCATTGCCGCGCCGCGCAGGATATACATGGTGCCCAGCGTGCAGATAAAGGGCGCGACGTTGTAACGCGTAATGATCCAGCCGTTGCCCGCCCCTACCAGCGCGCCGACCAGTAGCACCAGCGGCACGATCACCCAGACGCTGGGAAAAATGGCGATGCCAAACATCGGTAGCACAATCCCTTTGGTAATCAGCCAGCCGGCGATCATGCCGCACAGCCCGAGGGTGGCGCCGATGGAGAGATCGATCCCGGCGGTAATGATCACAAAGGTGATACCGAGGGCGAGAAAGGCGTTGATGGCGATATGTTTAACCATGATCACCAGACTGCCCACGGCGAGAAAGTCCGGTACGGTAATGGCAAAAAAACCTACGATCAGAATCAGCGCGATAAAGGTGCGCATTTTCAGCAGCAGCAAAATCAGGCTTTCGCGTGAGTTAAACGCTTTAGCGGGCCGGGTGGCGAGCGCCACGGAACCGTTGCTTTTCATCTTCAGAACCCCTGTGCGCTTGCTTTAACCAGCGCTGCCTCTTCCGCCGCTTCACGCGGAAGGTCAGCTGTAAGTTTGCCGCCGGACATCACCAGAATGCGGTCTGATACTGCCATGATCTCTTTCAGATCGGAGGTAGAAAACAGCACCGCAATCCCCTGCTCCGAGAGCTGCACCATCATGCGAAACACCTCTGCTTTTGCCCCGACGTCAATGCCGCGGCTCGGCTCATCCAGCAGCAGCAGGCGCGGATTGGTCAGCAGCGAACGGCCAATCACCACTTTTTGTTGATTGCCGCCGCTCAGGGCGTTGATCGCCACCTCCGGTGAAGAAACCTTGATTGCCAGATTGCCTACTGTGTTCGCCACCGCCTGCTGCTCCGCCTGTTCGCCGATGGCGAACCGGTACGATAAACGACGCCAGAGGCTGGCGATGGTGAGATTACTGGCGACCGACGACACCGGAAAAATCCCGGCGCGCTTGCGATCTTCCGGCACCAGGCTCATGCCCATGCGGATACGCTCAGCAGGCGGCAGCCGCGCCGGTACCGGCTTGCTGTCGAGCCAGATTTTGCCGAGGTAATTACGCTGACTGCCAAGCAGACACTCAAACAACTCGGTGCGTCCGGCGCCCATCAGGCCGTAAATACCGACGATCTCCCCGGCGCGCACCTGAAAGCTGACATCATTGACCACCGTGTTGCCGTTGGGGCTGACGCAGGTGATATGTTCCGCCTCCAGCACCGGCGCGCCAAACTCACGGCCGGAAGGCAGGAAATTACTGACCGGCTCGCTGCCGAGCATTTCACGCACGATCCAGGGCACGTCAATCTCGTTGACCTTCGCCTCTGCCTGAAAGCGACCGTCGCGCAGAATGGTGATGACGTCACCAATCGCCATCAGCTCCTCCAGCCGGTGAGAGATATAAATCAGGGTAACGCCCTGGCTGGTAAGCTCACGGATAACGCGAAACAGAATCTCCACTTCGGTTTTACTCAGCGCCGAGGTGGGTTCGTCGAGGATCAGGATGTCGGCATCCTCCGCCAGCGCTTTGGCGATCTCCACCAGCTGCTGCTGCCCCACCTTGAGATTGGCGACCAGTTCTTTGGGCGAAATCGGCTGATCGAGGCGCTGCATCAGAGCGGCGGTGCGCCGTATCTGCTCCGCTTCGTTGATCGGCATCAGCCCTTTTTGCAGCTCGCGGCCAAGAAAGATGTTTTCCGCCACCGAAAGGTTCTCAAACAGGTTCAGCTCTTGATGCACCATGCCAATCCCCAGCCGGGCCGCATCGCGCGTGCTGCTCAGCGCCACTTTTTCACCGTTGAGGAAAATCTCTCCGCTGGTTGGCTGCTGTACGCCAGCCAGGATTTTCATCAGCGTCGATTTGCCCGCACCGTTTTCACCGATGATTACATTCACCTTGCCGCGCCAGACGCGATAATCGATACGGTCAAGCGCCAGGGTGCCGGGAAAAAGCATCGACACCTGTTGCGTATGCAGAATAATTTCGTCGCGCATCAGGGGTTCCCCTGCGTCAGGCTGACAGCGACCACGTCCTGAACGCTGTTATGGCCCATGGTCACCGCCAGCAGCGCCTGGGCATTTTTATTCACCCAGCTGGCATCCAGCGGCGGCAGTTGCTTCACCGCGTGCCGGTTCAGCGCCCGGGTCAGCTGCGCGTATTGCACCTGATTGGTAAACTGCTCAAAGCGAAACCCCGCCGCATCGCGAATCGCATTGCTGCGCAACACTGGCCCGACAAGGACCTTCACCGGCTCGCCGTTAATGGTCATGGTCAGGCTGCGCTCGCGGCTGTTGCTCTCATCAAAAGCGCTCACCGTCCCGCTCGCCTGCACGAAAACGCTTTCGCTGCCGCCCGCTTTCACCGTGGCGCTTTTGGTTTTCATATCCGCCCAGCTCATTCCTTTCTGCCGGGCGGGATCCATCACTTTGCTCTGCCAGTTGGATTCGGCAATTTGCTGTGGCGTCTGGCTGCTGAAGCTCGCTTTCGCATTGGGATCTTTCGGCAAAATCGGGTTGCCGTCGGCGTCCAGATCCACCACCGTGCAGCCGCTCAGCAGCAGCACGACGACTGCCGTGATTAACCTGTTTCCCGCTCGCGTTGCCTTCATGCCCCCTCCGCCCTATTTCGCCAGGTTGAAGTTTTTCAGCTTCGACGCGTTGCTTTCATCGATCAGCACGCAGTCCATCAGCTGCTTCTCTTCTTTCTGCGCTTTGCCGTGCGTCAGGTAGGAATCCGCCTGCACCACCGCCATCTGCGCCTGATCCCAGCCGGGTTGCAGCACGGTGGCCTTGATATTGCCTTTATTGAGGATCGAGTCGCGCGTGTAATCGCTGCCGTCAAATCCCACCACAATCACATTGCTTTTACCGGCTGCCTTCAGCGCCGCTTCCGCGCCCAGCGCCATGGTGTCGTTGCCGGAGATGACGCCGACGATATTGGGATTTTTCTGCAGCATGGTTTCCATCCGGCTGAAGGCCTCGGTCTGGCTCCAGTTCGCGCTCTGCTGCGCCACCATCTTCATGTCGGGATAGTCATCCAGCACGTCGTGATAGCCCTGCGAACGCACGCCTGCGTTGGTGTCGGACTCTTTGCCCAGCAGCTCGACATAATCTCCTTTGCCGCCCAGCAGTTTGGCGAACTTCTCTGCACCAAGCTGTGCGCCCTGATAGTTGTTGGAAACGATCTGCGCCACTGCAATGCCGGTTTTGTTAATTTCACGATCGATGAGAAAAGTGGGGATTCCGGCGTCCTTCGCTTTCTGCACCGGCCCGACCGTGGCATCGGCCCCGGCGTTATCCAGAATGATCGCTTTCGCCTTGCGAGCGATGGCGGTTTCAATCAGTTGGTTCTGCTTGTTCACATCGTCATCGTGGGACGCCACCAGCGTGGTGTAGCCAAGCGCTTTGGCCTTCTCCAGCGCGCCATCGGCTTCTGCTTTAAAGAACGGGTTATCGTGTGACGGGGTAATAATGGCCAGCAAACCTTTTTCCGCAGCGAGGGCGGATCCGGAGAGCGCTAACAGCGAGGCCAGCAGGGTAATTTTTACGAGGTAAGGCTTCATTGATTATTCTCCGCTTGAATAAATATTCAAATGCGATTTTATATGCATAATGACTATGCGCCTGTGAATCAGCCGCGTCCAATGGCAGATCGTGGAAAAGCGAAAACGATCACAAATTGACCTGCGTTGTTATTTCACCCGCGCTGGTTAACAATACCGGGCAGAATCAGAGAGGGAAAAAAACCATGGCAAAACAGGATGAACAGCGGCTGATGGTGAAAATCGCCACCCTTTATTACGCCGAAGGCAGGAAACAATCGGAGATCGCGCAGCTGCTGAAACTGTCGCAATCTTTTGTTTCACGCATTCTGAACCGCTGCGTGAAAGAGGGTGTGGTGAAGATTAGCGTGGTCCAGCCCGCGACGATTTTTCCGCAGCTGGAAAAAGAGATCGAGCAGGCTTATCAGATTTCTCAGGCGATTGTGGTGGATGTGCCGGAAAACGCCTCCGCGAGTCAGATCAAGCAGGCGATCGGCTCGGCGGCGGCGCATTATCTGGAAACGCGCCTGCGCGCCGACGAGTTGATCGGCATCTCCTCCTGGAGCGGCACTATCCGCGCCATGGTCGACGCCCTGCATCCGCTGAGCGCCCCCTGCCGCGGCGTGATTCAGCTGCTGGGCGGCGTCGGGGCGAACGGCAATGTGCAGGCGACCATTCTGACGCAGAATCTGGCGGCGCTGCTGGGCTGCCCGGCCTGGCTGCTGCCATCGCAGTCGATTGAGCGTTCGGTGGATGAGCGTCAGCGGCTGTCAGCGAACGCCGAGGTGGCGGAGGTGTTGCAAAAGTTTGAAGAGGTGGATTTGGCGATCGTCGGCATTGGCGATCTGGAGCCGTCGCCGCTGCTGCGCAACTCCGGCAATTATTATGATGAGGAGATGCTGCGCACGCTGGCGCGGCGCGGCGCGGTGGGCGATATCTGTCTGCACTATTTTGACGCCGACGGTCAGCCGGTATTGCGGCCGGAGGAGGATCCGGTGATCGGCATGGAGCTGGCGCAGGTGAAACGCTGCCCGCAGGTAGTGGCACTGGCGGGCGGGGAAGAGAAAGCCAACGCCATTCGCGGCGCGCTGCGCGGTGGCTATGTGAAGGTGCTGATTGTGGATTATCCTACTGCACGGGCCTTGCTGGAGGGATAAGCGGGCTTCCGCTCCGCTGACACCGGGGCGGCAAACGTATTCAACCTGGCGGGCCGTGCTCTGCCCCTCAAACCCGACGCGGTTAAATCGTCCTGTAGGCCGTGGTCACTTTCCACAGATAGCGCGGTGCCTGAGCCGCCGGGTGTTTTTCCTGCACATGATGATAAAACTCATCCGGCGTCATGGCGTTAATCATCGCGATGGCGCGGTCGCGGTCGCGCGCGAAGGTGCGCAGCAACGCGCCGGCGCCGTTGGCATAAGAAACAATGGTGGCGTAACGCAGGGTCAGCGGATCGCGAATGCCTGCCAGGGCAGAATCCTGTAACAGCTTGATATAGGCGGTGCCGATATCGATATTTTTCGCCGGATCGCGCAGCTCGCTGTTGGAAGGCTGGCCGTGGCGTCCCCGCACGCGCCAGACTTCGCGCCCGGCGGTGGAAGCCTTGATCTGCATCAGGCCAACGGCGTTAGAGCGGCTCACTACCGTGGGATTTCCGCCGGATTCCACGCTGATAATGGCGCTGATCAGCTTCTCATCAACGCCGTAATGACTGGCGGCATCCTCGGTAAACAACGACCAGGCATCATTCACATTTGACGGCGGCGCCTGCGTCAGCGGCGTATTTTTTTGCGTGGCAACGTTTGTTGTCGGTTCACTGGCACAGCCAGCCAGCAACAGGGCTGAGAGCACAAGCAATCGAATTTTCAATCAGTTAACTTCCCGGAAAGTAGTCGGCGCATGACATCATACCGGGTCCGTTTTCCGGGAAAATGACCAAAAATCTGAATTTTATAAAAAACATGGCGAAGCCGTGACTTCAGCTACGCTTTTCTTCATTATCGGGCCAGCATGAAGCACGCCAACAGCAGGAAAAAGTTATGGTCGAACCCCGTACGATACGTCTGATTGCGCCATCAGGTTACTGTCACAATCAGCCCGCCGCGCAGCGTGGCGTGGCGCGCCTGCAGGCCGAGGGGCATCAGCTGCAAAACCTTACGGCCATTACCCGCCGTTTTCAGCGTTTCGCCGGTGATGACGCCGAACGTCTGGCGGATATTAACGATTTGGCGTCGCTTCCCGTTCTGCCGGATGTGGTTCTGGCGGTGCGCGGCGGCTACGGCGCCAGCCGTCTGCTGGACCGCATCGATTACATAGCGCTACAGCGCCGCCTGCTTAATCAGCCCGTCGCGCTGTGCGGACACAGCGACTTTACCGCCATCCAGTTGGCGCTGCTGGCGCAAACCGGCCTGATCACCTTCAGCGCGCCGATGCTGGCAGGAAATTTCGGCGCCGGGATTTTATCTGAATTTACCGCAGGTCACTTTTGGCAGGCGCTGACATCACCTACAGTCACTATCAGCTGGCAAAGCCAGACGACGGATAGCGGTGAATGGAAAGGCACGCTGTGGGGCGGCAATCTGGCGATGATCTGCTCGTTGATTGGCACCCCGTGGCTGCCGCAGTTTGAAGACGGTATTCTGGTGATTGAAGATGTTAACGAACACCCCTTCCGCATCGAGCGCATGTTGATACAGCTACAGCAGAGCGGGATACTTGCCCGTCAGCGCGCGGTGATTACCGGTAGCTTCACCAGCACTGCGCTCTCTGACTATGATAATGGCTTTGATTTTTCCACCGTATGGCAGCGCCTGCGCGACGCCTGCCAGCTCCCGGTCATCACCGATCTGGCATTCGGACATGACGCCGAAACCGTGACGCTGCCGCTGGGCGCCAGCGCCCGACTTCAGGTCACGGAAGGCGACGCGCGCATAAGCATAACCGGACATCCCACGCTGCGTTAATGGCCTGGGGCCGCAGGAGATCGACAATGAAGCCGCTGTATGACGATCTGTGGATCTCTACGCCTGAATTTCCGGTGGAAGACACCGTGAACGATTTGATGATGCACGGCTTTATGCTGCGCCATCCCCGCGGCAATCTGTTGATTGGCCGGGTAGAAAATCCGCTGGACCAGGAAGTGCTGGCTGATGCCGGCGGCGTGATCCGCCATTATTTAACCCACTGGCATGAAGCCGCGCCCGGCGCGCTGGCGATCCAGCAGCGTTTTAACAGCGGGCTTTATTGCCATGCGCGCGCGCTGGGTCCCGTCAGTCAGGTTCTGGAGCCCGATGACGTTTTCACCGCTGAAGAGGTGCATTTCGGCGATTTTTACCTGTTGCCGACGCCCGGTCACACTCCTGGCAGCTGCAGCTACCTTTATCATTCCCCGCTGGGGAAGTGCTATCTGTTTGTCGGCGACACGGTGACGCGCGCCCACGACAGCTGGATTACCGTGCTGGTGCCGGACAGTAATCTCAGCGAGCTTGAGCAGTCGCTCAATTTCTATCGCACCCTGCGTCCTGACGTGATTCTGATGACCACCACGCGCGGACACCTCTCCTGGCAAACGGTTACTCTGCCGGAATGGCTGGCCGCCATTGATGAAGCGGAGCAGTCGCCGCTGGATTTGCGCCAGCGGCCGATTTTCTGACTACAGCGTTTTGCTCAGATAGTGGCGCTGATGATGGCGCGGGTAGTGATCAAGGCTGAAACGCAGGCTGTAGCCCAGCTTTTCATAGAACGGACGCGCCTGAAAGCTGGCAGTATCGACCTGCGCGTAGAGACAGCCGCGTTGCCGCGCCTCCTGTTCCGCCGCCAGCATCAGCTGGCTACCCACTCCTTTGCCACGCAGCGCGTCGCTCACCCAAAGCATATCGATGCGCAGCCAGTTGCCGCTGGTGGAGCCGGTCAGTCCTGCCAGCTTCTTGCCCCGCTCATCCGTAACAAACACGCCGATCGACTTCATCTCGTCGATGTTAATGAATTTACTGTTAAAGGCATTCAGGCCAAGGCGGACCTCATCCAGATCCTGATGCGTCAGATTATCCGTCACGTTCAGTTGCATAGCGTCTCCGGGGGCTGAGGATTAAGAAGCGTCGTGCTGGCTGGCGTCGTAACGTTCCAGCGGCATTACGCTGTTATCACGCATCTCCGTGCGGCTACAGGGCAGCAGCTCTTCGCTACCGCTGTAGACAAAAAATATTTCACCGCTGTTTTTGTTAGCGATTAACTGATCGCCATTGCGGAAACGGGTAATGGCAATCTTATCGCCGTCATCAAGGCGGGTGCGTTTCTGTCCGGCAGCCACCTGGAAGTGATGCTGCGGCCACATCAGGGTGCTGAGTCCGTAAGCCGCGCGTGACACCGTCATGGTGGGGCGGCCCGGACAGTTGATCTGAAATTCGGTTTCGCTGTGGGCAGGTGCAATCTGGCAAGCCAGCAGGCCAACGGCAATAACAGTCGCCTTCATTGGGGTCTCCGCTGAGGTTTTATTATGATTTCGTTGGGGTTTTCGCTGTCAGCTTAACACAGGATTGTCGGGAAGAAAGGAAAACGGGCCGACGAGGCTGCCAGCCCGGAACAATCATTCTCCAACCGAAGACATCTCTTTAATTTCGTTACGGTTGATCTGCTGTTCGTTGCCATAGATATCTTTGTAGGAAATCATGCCGGTATCTTCATCCACCACCGGCTTGCCGACCGTCACAATGGTGTGGCCGTCATGGGTGTGCATGATATGGTCATTCGCACACCCGGCCAGCAGCAGACCGAGTGACAATGTGGAAGCCAGCATCAGCGTCTTTTTCATCTTTCCTCCTTGGGTTAGCTCTCTAACAGGTGTAGCACAGCCTCAGCCGTTTGAATCCAGGAATGTTCCCCGAGCGATGGGACTTATCGCGTTGGATAGCGTGCCCGAGCGGGGAAATGAATCGTTAAGAGGGGCTAAACAAGGAAGCATCGCATCCTGCGATGCCGGAGGTCACGTTCGGGCGGGCGTTGCTTTATTCTGCCGCTACTTCTGCGGCGACCAACATCAACGCCACACCAGCATCTTCTGGATCGAATTTTTGCATAACCTCATGAATCGAGGCCACGCAGGCCATCACCTGCTGCTTTTTTTCTGGTTCAAGCTTCTCAATCGCATGACGAATAATCATTAGACTGGCTTCTTCTTCTTTCATTATTTATCCCTTCTTTTGCTTACCTGGCGCACAACACTGGCAAGAATACCGTTTATCAGCTATGAAAGTCACTCCCTGACATTCCTGTTGCTTAACCTTTGAACAAAAGCCAAATGGGAACTCACCCCGGACCTGCTATGATCAAGGTATCATTGACGTTTGACAGAAAAATTAGCGCCACTGAAAACCCAGGGAATGAATCAGGTACAGGATAATGTTGCGACTCTTTTCTATCGTTTTGATTTTGCTGCTCGCTGGTTGCAGTTCAGCGCCCAAAGGCGTCACCTGCCCCGGTGAAGTCGCGACTATTTACGGTCAGTCTTTGGGTTCTACCCAAGGGCGCATTTACGATCTGGTGCGCTCTTTTTCCGTCAGCCGCGATGAGGTGAAGGTGGAAAGCGGGACGCTTACTTCCCTCGACCGTTTCAGATATATCCCCTCTGCCGTTACGCGCGAAGGCTATTACGCCCAGCGTCTTTCCGATAAGCAGTTTCGCCTGATTAATCCTTATCAGAACACCATGATCACCTGGACATGTCCGTAACAGATGATTCTTGTCGCCAGATGGTTTACTGTCGGGATAGGTAAAGTGACAGGGATCACGTGATGGAAAAAAGTCTGGATAACAACGGCTATATCGATTTCCCTTTCCCGGCTACAACCAATGCCGACGGATCGGTGAATCCCGGCGGCATCGATCTGACGCTGGAAACCGCCCGGATAGAAGAGATCGCCGTTTGCCGCCATGCCGCCAATCTGCGTCGTCTGCTGGAAGAGGTGAATTTACAGGAAGGCATGTTTATGACGCTGGCCTGTGACTGGCAACAGCGCCCGGACGCCGTGTGCGGATTCCTTGATGTCGCCATCCGTCCTGAATTTCCCGCCGCGCTGAAAGCCGGAGTGCTGGAGCTGGATCGCGCTTTCTGGTGCTACCTTGGCGAGCAGGAAACCGAGCACAACATAGCTGCCGATGCGCTGGTCAACTACGCCCGCTCGGTGCTTGACTGGAGTTACTCGCCGCTGCGCCTGCGCCAGCAGTCGTATGAGAAGGTGACCATTCAGTTTTATTGCCAGCAGGCGGAAGATGCAGAATGGTGTTTCGATCATCTGCGTCATTTTCTGGTCAGCTGGTATCCCGCCTGGCGCACTGCGCAAACCTGAGCGGCCAGCCGGAGAAAAGAGGAACCGGGCCGGGCCGGTTATGAGGCGTCAGGTTTTACCAGACGAATGGCATGTTCCAGCATGCGCTGTTCGTCCCGTTCGCTGTGGGCGCGCTGCAGGCGCGTACGCTTCAGCAGGCTGGTAATCTCGGCCCGTTTGGTCTCATGACCGCACTCAGCCAGCACAATCACGGCATCGCCTATTACCCGGCACACTTCATCGTAATCGTCTTCATTCAGAATATCGCGTTTCATTTTTTCTCCTGTGTGTGGATAAAGCGGCGTCAACATGAGCATTCATACACCCAGCCATGGGAAACAGTAGACAGGATTCTCCGCCGCCGCAATTCGCCAATACGCTAAAATCTGACCACTCATCGCCATCCGGGAGCCTTATGAAACAGATCGTAATGATTTTGCTTTCCGTATTAAGCGCCGCGTCACTTTCCGCCTGCGCACCGCGTGCTCAACAGGGCGGAGCCGCTCCGCAGCCCGCGCCTGGCGGGCAACAGCCGCCAGTTGCGCCCGGCGGCAGCGGCCCGGTCGGCCAGCCGCAATCGTAAATGGACTCTCGCCCGCCCACCCCCGGAGCGGGCTTTTTTTCACCGCTTTCTCCTCTTGCTCCGGCAGCCTGGCCGCACTTTGCTATGCTTTTAATTAACTTTCAAAAAGCGAAGGAGATAATGATGTACGGAAAAGCTGAAGATAAATTGAAAGAAGCCGCTGGCGCAGCACAGGAAACCTGGGGCGATGCTACTGATTCACCCGATCACAAAGTGAAAGGTGCTGCACGTAAATATTCCGCACAGGCGGGTTACGCGGCGCGTGACGTTGCTGACACCGTGAAAGATCAGGTGCAGGCCAACCCGTTTGCCGGTCTGGCCGTTGCAGCCGGTGTGGGTGTGTTTATCGGCTATCTGTTAGGCCGTAAATAAGCCTGACACTGCGCCACAAAACAGGGGAGCCGCTCCCCTGTTTGTTTTTTCACTTCACCACCAGCAGGTCTGAATACCTTGTGGTATAAGCCGGAGAAAGCATCTCCCGCTTCATCGCCCAGCTTTGCTGAATCCCCTGCCCGGCAAACCATAACTTTCCGTTTCCGCTCTGGTTAACCTGGTCCATCACGCACATCAACGCCTCGCTGTTGGCCTGCGGCTTAACGTCATCGAACAGCTCGAACTGCGCCACGCCCCGGCTGAAAAAGTCGCCTAAAATGACCCCGGCTTTCATGTAGCGATGCCCTGCTATCCAGATACGATCCAGCGCCTCTGTCGCCACGCGAATAATATCGCGCGTGTCATTAGAGGGCGTCAGCAGTTTTCCCGTCGCCTGGTTGGCGTACAGATCCTCTCCTGCCGCATGGGGACTGGTGCGCAGGAAAACGGCGATCTGCCGACAGTACTGTTTTTCCTGCCGGAGCTTTTCCGCTGCCCTTTCGGCATAGGCGCAGACCGCCTGATGCAGTTCCTGATAGTCGGTGATGCGATAGCTGAATGAGCGGCTACAGACAATTTGCTGTTTGGCTGGCGAAAACTCTTCCAGTCCCAGGCAGGACTCGCCACGCAGCTCGCGCAGGGTGCGCTCCAGCACCACGTTAAAATGCTTACGGATAATCCACGCGCTCTGCTCAGCCAGATCTTTTGCCGTGAAGATCCCCATCAGATTGAGCTTCTGGCTGATGCGGCGGCCCACGCCCCACACCTCTTCCACCGGCACCAGGCTCATCAGCCTGCGCTGACGGTCAACGTTTGACAGATCCACTACCCCGCCCGTGCCGGGCCAACGCTTGGCGGCATAGTTAGCCAGCTTGGCCAGCGTCTTGGTCTGAGCAATGCCGACCCCAACGCTTAGCCCGGTATCCTTTAATATCCGGGTTCTGACCTGTTGCCCGAATGTTTCCAGCGGCACGCAGCGGCTGACGCCGGTGAGGTTCAGAAAGGCTTCGTCGATAGAGTAGATCTCTACTGCGGGCGACATCTCCTCCAGCGTTATCATCACCCTGTGGCTCATATCCGCGTACAGGGTGTAATTGGAACTGAAGACCTGAACCCGGTGGCGGCGCAGCTCATCCCTTAACTTAAAATAAGGCGCGCCCATGGCGATGCCGAGCCGTTTGGCTTCCGGGCTGCGCGAGATAACGCATCCGTCGTTGTTGGACAGCACAACGATTGGTCGGCCATTAAGATCGGGCCGGAATACTGCCTCGCAGGAGGCATAAAAGCTGTTTACATCCACAAGGGCAAACATGCGCTAATTTATCGCTTTAATCACAAAGTTCACCACGCCAAAAATTTCCAGCGCATCTTCACTGCTGATTAAAATGGGCGAATACGCGCTGTTCATCGGCACCAGGCTGACGCGCGGATGCAGTTGCAGACGCTTTACGGTGAATTCCCCTTCGACCGCGGCAACAACAATGTTGCCATGCACCGGCGTGAGCGAGCGATCCACCACCAGCATATCGCCATCGCTGATGCCGGCGTCAATCATTGAGTCACCGCTGACCCTGACAAAATAGGTGGCGCTGGGATGCTGGATAAGCAGCTTATTGAGATCGATCTGCTGCTCAATGTAATCCTGAGCGGGAGAAGGAAAACCGCATGGCACAAGCTCTGTGAACAACGGCAGTTGCAGTGCGGCACGAATTTCTGCTGGTCTGATGAATTCCATAACAAACGACCTGATGAATTTACTGTATATATTTACAGTAATATCAAATGCTAATAATGATCAAGCGTAGCGGCAGGAAAAATTTGTAAAGGGATTGATAGTGAAGGCAATTTTATTTTGCGAAAAAAATTATGTGAAATTAACAGCTTGCTTAATCGCCGCTGCGCAGTGGATAGGGGCGGAAAGCAGACAGCGATCGGGTGTCAGCCATAAAATAAAAAAGCCCTCGACGTTAAACGGCGGGGGCTTTTTCGTTAAGCAAAATGCTTACAGGGCCATATCATGCTGAGCGTTTTCAGCGTGTTTCGCCTGCTGAGGCTGAGCCTCTGGCGCTTTCTGCTCGCGGTTTTGCATCTGAATCACCGGCGGTTTGGTCAGCTGCAGCGTCGCAGCCGTTTCGTCCCATACCTGCTGAGTGAGCGAAACGTTGCCGTTCAGCTTCTGACCATAGCTCGGTACGATGGCGCGGATTTTGCTCTGCCACTCCGGCGAGTTAAACTGCTCCGGAAACAGCTTTTTCATCACGTTAATGGAGATAGGTGCCGCGGTAGAGGCGCCCGGCGAGGCACCCAGCAGCGCAGCCAGCGTTTTCTGCTGATCGGTCACGATTTCCGTTCCCAGCTTCAGCACACCGCCTTTCTCTGCATCTTTCTTGATGATCTGTACGCGCTGACCCGCCTGAATCAGTTTCCAGTCCTCTTTACGTGCTGACGGATAGTACGCTTTCAGCGCCTCGAAACGATCTTCATCGCTTAACATCACCTGACCAATCAGGTATTTCACCAGATCGAAGTTATCCAGGCCCACATCGGTCATCGGGATCACGTTTTTGGTGGTGGTGGTGCTCAGCAGATCAAAGAACGACCCGTTTTTCAGGAACTTGGTGGAGAAAGTCGCGAAAGGTCCAAACAGCACCACGCGCTTACCGTCCAGGAAACGGGCATCCAGATGCGGTACCGACATCGGCGGCGCGCCGACCGAAGCCTGTCCGTAAACCTTCTCGGCATGCTGACGGGTAATCTCCGGATTCTCTGTTACCAGGAAGGAGCCGCCGACCGGGAAGCCTGCATAGTTATCCGCTTCCGGAATGCCGGTTTTCTGCAGCAGCTTCAGCGCGCCGCCGCCTGCGCCGATAAAGACATATTTCGCATCAACCGCGTGCGTTTTACCGCTTTTCACATCAGTAATGGTCACATGCCAGGAGTTGTCGCTGTTGCGTTTGAAGTCGGTCGCTTCCGCAGAGGTTTCCAGTCTGAAGTTGTCGTTGGTCTTCAGGCTGCCCACCAGCTGACGGGTGATCTCGCCGTAGTTAACGTCAGTACCCACCGGCGTCCAGGTGGCAGCCACTTTCTGCTGCGGATCGCGTCCTGCGATAACCAGCGGCGCCCACTGCTTGATCTGATTCTGATCGGTAGAGAATTTCATGCCCTGGAACAGCGTGGTTTGCTGCAGTGCCGCATAGCGTTTGGTCAGGAAATCGACGTTTTTATCACCCCAGACAAAACTCATGTGCGGCGTGGAGTTGATAAAAGAGTGTGGATTCTGCAACACGCCGCGCTTAACCTGCGATGACCAGAACTGACGCGAAATCATGAAGGACTCATTGATCTCAAGCGCTTTGCTGACATCAATAGAACCGTCCGGACGTTCCGGCGTGTAGTTCAGCTCCATGTTGGCGGAGTGGCCGGTACCGGCGTTGTTCCAGCCGTTAGAAGATTCGAGCGCGACGCCATCCAGCTTTTCAACCATCAGCTGTTTCCAGTCGGGCTGGAGTTCTTCCAGTAATGTACCCAGAGAGGCGCTCATAATACCGCCGCCAATCAACAGGACGTCGGTCTTTTCGGTGTCTTCGGCATGTGCAAGTGAACTGACAAGCATTGCGATGAGAGATAAAGCGGGAACGAACTTACTTGCTTGTGACATGTTAGTAATTACTATGAACAATATTTGAAAAAATGAAGGTTTATTTTAACCAGATAGTTAACAATTTAAAGCATTTTTTTACTATAAATTAATGTACTCAACAATTAAGCGTAATTTGATTCAAATTAAATATTGCAAATTATTTCTGTTTCTGAAAGGAATGATCAGACGAGGGAGGGAAGATGACAGTCTGACTGTTGCCTGAGCGCTGTCATCTTTATGGTATTGACGTTATGGATATTAACGAAGGCGATACCATCAGCGCCGTGATGGCGGCGGCGCAACAGGTAATCGTGGTAAAGGATTCCACAAAATTTGGACGTAAAGGATGCAACGTGATGCTTCCCGTCGAAGAAATCGACATCGCCATTGCCGACAGAGACGCGCCGAATAAGGCAATTGAGTAGCTGAAAGCAAAAGGGAAAAACCTTATTGTGGCCTGAACGGATCCCTGAAGAGGCTCATTTAAAAGACGTGAAATGACCGCCTGCCCGGATTGGATTGCTGGTCTCTAAAGAAAATGAAACCGCTGCCGATAAAGAACTTATCTGGAAGATAACCTGACTCCCAGGTTGTGGTTTAGCGACCCTCCAGAATTCAAAATGATTCACTTACCGGCCTTGCGCCGGTTTTTTTATGTTTCTGCCTCCTGCAAATGCTTAAGGCAGAAGCCTCAAGCACCCGCCACAATACTATATAACAGCCCTAATTAAACCAATTAAACAAGAGAATCAAATTCGTCAGGCAACGATATAAATAATACTATAACTAACGTTCAGGGAATTATTGCCACATTCCCCGCTCGCTTTAATTATATTTTTTCTTAAGTGAGCTTATTACTTGTTTACATCGCCAATATACCTGTCAGGGAATTATCAATGATGGCAAAACCACTCTGCAGGTAAAGCAGCATAATGCTCAGGTAATTTCCGTTTTTGAAATTAGCGGAAATGTCGATGTAGATCTGACTTTTAGCGATACTGAAGAGGGTTTTGAAGCAGAAGGAAGTGTTCAGGGCAGTCAGGATTTGGCGATAAAAATAAAAGGAAGATATATTTCAGAACTGGTGTAGCCAAGCTCTTTTATGACTCAACATGCCTCGGGCAAAACTGTATGCCTGTCTGGCCTCGGGGCTTTTTTATCTGTGTTAACCTTTACCTTATTAAATACTTTCCTTTTAAACACGCCGGGCAGTGATTTGATATTGTCACTAAACGGGTTCGCTATGGATATGATATCTCAGCGTGAGGTATCGAAAGCTGGATAAGCATTTAATCCGCGCGTTCCAGCTTCATTTTCGCCAGCAAAATTTTGATAGAAGCAGAGTTAAAGTCCGGGGTCCGGCAGGTTGAATCATTGTTTAATGCAAATGTATCGAATCGTTCTGGTTGCATCATCGACCAGGTTGTAAGATACCCTTATCCGGTCAGACTGGAACCAATAAGGCCTTCCCTGCTTATTCGACTCGTTCAGGCACCAGCTGCATACAAAGCGCTGAAGCTGTAGGAGGGTCACAAGCAGATGAAATGCTAATGCCAGCGAACAAACCTAAGGAGATTGCCATGCCAGATAAATTGTCTGCTCAATGCCATTGTGGCGCTGTGGTTTTTAATGTCGAACTCGTTAACGGATTTGAAACTGTCCGCCGCTGTAATTGTTCATTTTGCCGTATGCGTGGCGCCGTGGTTGTATCAGCCACTAAAATTGATGTAATAAAAGGAAAAGATAAGCTTACTGAGTATCGCTTTAATACCAGAGAAGTTGCTCATCACTTCTGTTCAGTATGCGGTATCTACACATTCCATCAAAGTCGTTCTAATCCTGAACAATATGGTGTCAATGTCGCCTGTATAGAAGAGGTATCGCCATTTGACTTTGCCTCTGTAAAGGTAACGGATGGGGTTAATCATCCCAAAGACGGCGGCGTGGGCGGTGTGGCAGGTTACCTGTCCTATATACCTAAGTAGCTGATAGCAGATAATTACCGGGCTGTTTACTTCTGCGCTCGGTAAAACGTCTGTTTTAACAAATAGTCTTTCATGTTCGCGACATCACACTTTTAAACATAACATAATGTGGCTCTGTCAGCCGCTGCCGATAAATATTATGTGGACGGGGGAGCGCGACCAGCCAACACCAGGGCCAAACCTGCCGCCTCCCCCGTTGGGACATTCGATAAAACACGCTATGGATAAGCAGCCCAGCGCATGCACCTGACAGGGCGTTAATGATGCGCGTTCTCTCTTCGCTTTTTACGATGAATGCATGTACAGGCCATACTGGCGCCACCCAACAAAAAACCAATGATTACTGTTCCATTTTCCGCATTATCTGACCATAAACATTAATTATAAGTGGAATCATTATTCGAAAAAGCTTGCCACTAATCTGATTCATTAAAAAAGGCCTTCACTATTTTTATATAAACAGTCACACTATCAACTTAATAAAAATGAATGTATAAAACAATAAATAATGGCGAGTGTTTATTTAGATAGATCATAAATCAAAGATAATAACATCAAAAACCATCTGTATGTGAGAAATAAAATGTACTCTAACGCAATATGGATCATGCTAGAAAAGTCAGTCAATATTATTGGGTTGATATACATTAATTCCCTCATGGCAAAGTACATTGGGCCTGATAACTTTGGTAAAATAAACATTTCAACCTCGATTTTTATATTCGTGCAAACATTATCATGGTTTGGCGGGCAGAGCATTATATTTAAACGCATGAGCGAAAATACAAAGTCTGGAATCGCAATGGCGATGCACACTCAAAATCAACGCCGTGTTTTCTTTCTCCTGTCATCAAGCCTGGTTTTAATTTATCTGTATTTTTTTACTGATTTAATTGTATTCTTATTTGGTGTAGCCAACTGTGTTGCCACATATTATATTGTGATGGACTTCTTTTCCATTTACAATAACACTCAATTAAAATCAAAGATAAATACAATAACAAATGTAATCGGGCTGTCTGTTGCTCTGTTGATAAGATTCTACATATCATACTTTAAAATGCCAGTTTACTACTTCACAATACCCATCATCGTAATTCCTCTCATACCTTACATCATGCGCCTCATTTACTTTAAATATACAACCAGAATAAAAGAAAATAGTAAGGGCGGCGAGATATATAACCGATACATGTTATATACCGGAGGGGCGTTAATTTTATCAAGTTTATCAGCAGACATATACACTCAGATATCTGGTATTTTTTTGGCGAAAATACTTTCCTACTCTAATCTGGGGATTTATAGCGTAGCGTTAACAATAGGAAGCGCCTGGTCATTTATTGTGCTGTCATTAATAACCAGTTTCTTCTCAAAGATATATAGTGAAAAAAATCAAATCACCATTGATAAATTACTCATTAAAATCAATCGGATTGCAATCCTGCTATCTCTTATTGCTTTAGGCGGATTCTACCTTTTTGGCAATTTTTTTATACACTTATTATATGGCGATAAGTATATGGCTTCGGTCAATATAATTCCCATAATAATTATTGGCACAATGTTCTCTTCATTAGGAACAATTTGTTATAGATATATGATAAAAGAATCTGGATACAGTTATCTGGCTAAAAAAATGTTTTTA
Organism: Pantoea osteomyelitidis; assembly: GCF_044342975.1. NCBI lineage: Bacteria > Pseudomonadati > Pseudomonadota > Gammaproteobacteria > Enterobacterales > Erwiniaceae > Pantoea > Pantoea osteomyelitidis. The sequence goes on along the minus strand of NZ_JBGFSN010000004.1, from coordinate 767,756 downwards.
TGCTGTGTATTAACAATACCATTATCTTGGGTAATGATTAATGCATTCGGGATTAATGGCGCTGCATATTGTTTTTTGATTGTAGAGGTTTTATCTTGCACCTTACTTAATTACTTCTTCAAGAATAAAACAATCATCAAAATGCACCTCAACATTTTCAAACCGAGAGAGTTTAAGTTAAAATGATAAAACAAACAGTTAAATCAGCGCTAAAAATCAGCGCTAACATCTTCCCTAAGTCTTGTGCTAAAGCTCATTATTTTATTAAATTCAAGAAAAAACTAGACTTAACAAACCCTACCAATCTTAATGAAAAAATACAGTGGCTTAAGTTCAACGAACTGAATAATGCTATTTACACATTGTGCGCTGATAAATATAAGGTCAGGGAGTATGTTTCATCTAAAGGATGTGGTGAAATCCTTAATGAACTATACGGAGTGTATGATGATCCACAAGATATTGACTATGATGTATTACCCGAAAGGTTTGCACTTAAATGCAATCATGGAGCAGGTTATAATATAATATGTAATAATAAATCATCAATAGATATTGAAGAAACAAACAAACAATTAACTAAGTGGTTACGGCAGGATTTCTCTTCACTTTTTATTGAGCCGCAGTATAAAAAAATAGAAAGAAAAATTTTATGTGAAAAATATATTGAGAATGAAAGCGGCGGTTTCCCTGACGATTATAAGTTTTACTGCTTTAATGGAAAACCATACGCGGTAATGGTTTGCAAAGGGCGAGAAAAAGGAACGCCTAAATTTTATTATTTTGATATGAACTGGAATCCTCTTCCTTTCGAGGATACGATAGAGTTAATAAATAAAAATGATTACCCAGAAATGCCTGATGGTTTTAATAAAATGAAAGGCTATGCTATGAAATTAGCTTCTGATTTTAAATTTGTCCGGGCTGATTTCTATCTGCTAAATAGTAACGTTATTTTTGGTGAACTGACGTTTACCCCTTCAGCGGGACTGGATGTCACCTTACAGGAAGCAGATATTATTTTAGGAAGCCAGTTAAAATTATAGTTTGAAAAGCAATAAATATACTTAGTATTGGAGCAGGAAACTGCGTTACTACTTATTCTGTAAAACAGAATAATTTCAGGTAATAAGCAACGATTGATGATAACCCTAACATATAACCATGACCACCATCGCTCATGGATATGTGAATGTTATTATGCTGTTAAATTTATAGATGATGACAGAGGCAAGGAGTGGACTGTAATTGCGGTCTGAATTGGCTCATATTTTGTACAGTTTTATAAAGGGGATTTACATAAGAAATTTTACGAAGCGAGAACACTCCGGCGTTGAGAGGCAAAACCGGAGTGTTCTCTTTGACGTTGATTACATATTTTCGATAATCGCGTCACCATACTCTGAAAATTCCAGCAGCTTAGCGCCATCCATCAGACGTTCGAAATCGTAGGTCATGTTTTTGGCAGCGATAGCGCCTTCCGTGCCTTTCACGATCAGGTCATCCGCTTCGAACCAATCCATATGACGCAGCGTTATATTCGTATCCGCTGTGTATCTCTCTGTTTATAAAACGATTTAACCGAAAAACCGCAATCAAACCATACCAACTAGCTACATCGTAACCATCTGATTTTGATGGAGTATTGTTAGGTTTGATAACTGATTTCACATGGTTAGATCCAACTTTAACTTCAATCATAATAGCTCCCCTCGCTGCTGCAATTGAGGCGATCAACAGCGAAGGGATTTTAAATCGTGCTGTGTTTTCAATTAGAATAGATAACGCTGATGTTAGTATTTGCAACTAACAAGTAATTTCACTGCCAATGTGCTTTCAGGTAAGGGGCCAGAAATTTGAATAAGGTACGCATATCTTTAATTGAGAAACTGGAAAACATCTTTTGAAAATCCGTCCTTTATCGACCCAACCGCATAAGGCCATGCCGTCCTCGCATTCGAGCACAACCATTGTCCTTTTTCTTTTTCGACGCCGAACAATTGTGCCCACTTCAATCATGTTGATGCCTTAACTGATAAATTCTTGTCATCAACACATGTGTTTAAAAGCACGGATCTGATAATAAACTCGTTACTCTTTCTAAGTTCTTCAATATTTGGCTGAATTTTTCCATAAACACGCATCCCTTCCAGCATCATAAAAATATTCAGTGCCATTACTCTCGCCTCTTCATCCTGACGAAAGACTTGCTGTGCCTGTCCTTTGCTTAATATGTTTTCTAATTGCTTTATTATATTGGTAAATTTATAAACAACTTTGCCTTTGACCTCTTCATCACCGGGTAAGAGCTCGCTGGCGGCAGCTATGGTAAAGCAGCCTTTCTCTCCTTCAGGAGCTGATGACAACAGAGCCACAAATTCGAGTGTTTCACGCAATGCAGCTTCTGGCGATAAATTCGCTTCACGTTCCCCCCCTCTGGAAACGCCTTCATCCATATATTGCTGCAAGGCTGCAAGGTAGATAGCTCGCTTATCCGGATAAAGTTTATAAATACTGGCGCTTGCCAGGCCTGATGCTTTCATAAGATCAGACATAGACGTTGCCCGATATCCTTTCTGCCAGAAGCATTCCAGCGCAGTGTCAAGAAAGTCTTTCGGGTCGAATTCTCTGGGTCTGCCAGCAGATGCTTTCATTCGATTCTCCTGTAATGAATCTCAATTGTAGATCGGTTGCTCTACAATTGAAAGCACCTGTACAAGATCAGCTTGCAAACTCAACCTTGCTGCCCCGTGTTGATCAAAACACGACAATAACATGTCAGCTTTTCGCTCTCAGACGACACTACTACCTCACATACGGACAGGTTAGTGCCAAAAGTGGACGTAGTGCTGTGGATTAATACGGGTGTTATGGTAAGTCCGGGTAATCCACAGGTTGCCCCGGAAATGAAGCTAAAGCGGTGAAATGGCTTCTACCACATGATGGAAAACGTAGGGATCGGAAAGTAGTTCAAAATAATTTATTGCGACAGAACAATATTCATCCCGCCCTGTAAGTCCGCTTTTCGCTCATAGCAGACTATGAGTCTGTGCCAGGTTGCTTAATGCCAGACGCTGAAGTAGCAAATCACAGGTTAACTAACGTGTGATGAAATTATGCTTAAATGGCGTATTGGTTATAAATATCTGTACTAACCGCCCGCTATTTATCTTCGTGCGTAGCCATGCACGCACGCAGGCATCATCAGGGACGTTTTTCATGATACATACAGGGAAAGATGCCGGAAACGGTCCGCTGGCGGCCGAAATGCGCTGAGGTTCTCACCGGGGGTGCGGCCAACGGATGTTATGGCAAATCACCTTTAGACTTTTTAGGATAAATTATGTGGCATCGCAATATGTTTGATAAGCAAATGCAGTTGCGATGCCACAAATTTTATTTCTCAATCTTTGCATCAGAAGTCGATTATAACCTTCATCGCATTCTCTTCAGCCGCATGTTTAAAAACATCGTATGCTTTTTCAAGATTATCGAAACTGAAGTGGTGAGTGACAAGTTTTTTTGTTGGAAGCTTTCCGGAACAACATGATTTTATTAACATGTCTGTAGTGTTGGCGTTAACAAGACCCGTGGTAATGGTTAGATTTTTAATCCAAAGTTTGTCTATCGAAAATTTCACAGGTTTACCATGTACGCCAACATTTGCTAAATGCCCGCCTTCTTTGACAATATTTTGGCAAATGTTCCACGTTGGCTCGATGCCAACGGCTTCAATTGCACAATCCACCCCTCTTTGCTGAGTAAGGTCCATCACTTTTTTGATAGCATCTTCTTTTGCTGAATTTATTACCTCTGTTGCTCCCATATCTTTAGCCATTTTCAAACGGTTTTCATCCATGTCGATCATAATTATTTGAGATGGAGAATAAAGTAACGCTGTCAGCAAGCACCCCATTCCAACAGGTCCTGCGCCAACTATTGCGACAGAATCACCCGGTTTAATTGATCCGTTTTGAACACCTATTTCATGTGCTGTTGGAAGAGCATCTGAAAGCAAAACTCCGGAATCATCGTCCAGACTTTCCGGTAATAAATAAAGGGAGTTATCTGCAAAAGGTGTCCTTACGAACTCGGCTTGTGTACCATCAATCATATAACCCATTATCCAACCGCCTCCATTTCTGCAGTGGGAATAGAGTTGCTTTTGACAGTTTTCACAGGTGCCACAACGACTTATACAAGATATGATTACCTTATCACCTTTTTTGAAGTTTTTTACTGCTGATCCCACTTCTTCAATTATGCCAACCCCTTCATGACCTAATATCCGACCATTAAAAATCCCGTTCTTATTTTTTGAGCTTTCTTCTATTTCCGGGTTTTTTCCTTTTAATATTCCTAAGTCTGTTCCACAGATGGTTGTTTTAGTCATGCGTATAACAGCATCGTTAGGATTTATAATTTCCGGTTTTGGTCGTTCTTCAAACCGAATATCGTTTTCTCCATAATAAACCATAGCTTTCATATTATGCATCCTGTGTTGGACGAACTATGTTGAACGAACTCTGTTGAACAAAAATTGAACATTAATCTAGCAGTTTTCCGCAAGGTGGCTTGTTTGTTTTGTGCTTATTTTTTGTAGAGGAAGCAGGGAAAGGTAGATGATGGGCATCGGGTTAAGGAATTTTTGAGATCCATTTGATCTCGCCGTAATCCTTTGCTCTGAAAACGAAAAACCACCTGGGAGGTGGTTTTTCGAAGGTTAAGTCAGTTGGGGAACTGCTTAACCTGATAACTGGCTATCGCAGAGCGCAGATACCTAATACAGTCCTTGCAGTGTAGACGCACTCAGGCAATCACTTCAATACTTCCGTATCTAAAACTCTGCAAAACCACAAACCAGTATCCTGATAGTTCTCTACATTACTTACGGTCAGAAGTTTCTGCTCAATAGAAAGAAATCACCCGTTAAGCTTAAACTGCTTAACGTAGGATAATTTCCGAATTCCAAGCGGACCCCTATTAACTAAAACTGTCAAAATCTGTTCAGGACACAGCTAAGTCCGTTCTGTGCCAGAAGCGGACTTTGATACGCGGTTTTGATGCTGGAGATGAGCCTGGCAAGCTTATATTAAGTAAATTTCATGTCAGCTTTGCAATGACTTCGCGAAACATACAGCCTCTTCCCGTCCTACGTATGGCCCGTAATTCTCGATGCGTATGTATCCGTTTTTCTTATAAAAATTTACGGCTCTTTGGTTAACATGACGGGTTTCAAGCCATAGTTCGTCATATCCCAAACTCTTCGCGGATGCTTCCAGAAAAGTAAGTAAAGCATTACCAATGCCGGGAGAGCTTCGGTCCGAATACATCCTTTTGAGTTCAGCTATGTTTTCTGTTAACGGTCGAATAGCTCCGCATCCTATCGCATTACCCTTGCGGTCCTTTGCCAACGCCCAAAGAGCTCTTTCTTCATCCATTGAAGTAATGGTGAAAGTGCTTTTGCCACTATCACCAGTAATAGAAGCGAGCTCTGCTGACAGTTTTTCTATTAAATAACGAGAATCTGGAGAAAGCGGATCTGATTTCTCTACTGTTATCATGCCAGTATCCTTTCAATAGTCTTTGTCAGGCTGGAAACAAATGATGATAAAGACATTATCCATCAAGTGGTAATGCTAAGAAGATAGTTTGCAGCATACTAGCTTAAACGGATATGACTTTACGTCTGCTTTTCGCTCAAAGCAGACCTTTCCCTGCTCGCATGTCCGTTTTGTGCCAGAAGCGGACTCTGACACGTTGAAACAGCAAACGCGGTAAACCGAAGAGACCCTGTGCTTACCGCCCGCAGGAAGCGTTTACTCAACATTGCCGGAAATTTTTACCCTCTGAGTAGGCCAGTTTATTAGATTTTTCATATACTCATACACGTGATTCAGGTAATCCGCAGATAACCTGGAAGAGAATGGTTACTGATTTTTGACTTGTCTGACAACGAAAGGTTGTTGGCTTAATATAAGGGAAAGTAATGCCATTGCTATTTGGTGAGTTATCTGGCTTCCCATCATGGGCGCCTGCAGTATTGCTCGTCACTCTCTCGCTCGCACTGGGTTTTCTGGCGCGATTTATATTTCTCAGATTCATCCGCTACTGGCAAAATCGTGACAGAAAACTCTTCAAATCACTTGAAAAGCACCTTCGTGGATCAATGTTTCTTTTTATTCCCTTGCTGTTAATAAGTTCAGGAGCTAATTATGTAAACATTGAACCTGAATCTCTTAATTTTATTATAACAATCATGCATGTCTTTATTATATTATCATTTTGCTCAGTTCTGGTTAGATTAATTAATGTCGCTCAGGATATGCTATTTATACGCTATGACATTAATCTTTCGAATAATTTTCGCGCCCGAAAAATTCGCACACAAATAATGTATGTTAAAAAGGTCGCTATCGTCATACTTGTGACGTTCTGTCTTTCCCTGATTTTACTCAGTTTCCCTGGCGTGCGAAGATTTGGCACAACAATACTGGCAGGTGCCGGAGTTGCCGGAATAATAATTGGCTTTGCCCTACAGAAGTCGCTTGTTAACTTGTTTGCCGGAATTCAGATAGCCTTTACGCAACCGATAAAAATTGATGACGCTGTGGTCGTTGAAAAAGAATGGGGCTGGATTGAAGAGATAAACCTGACCTATGTGGTGGTGCGTCTCTGGGACCTGCGCCGACTGGTGTTGCCCATTACCTACTTTACAGAAAATCCGTTCCAGAACTGGACGCGTAATAATGCACAAATTTTAGGCTCTGTTTTTCTTTACCTTGATTACTCCATGCCATTAGAACCTCTCCGCAAGCACTTTGAAAAAGTACTCAGTGAAACAAAACTCTGGGATCAGCACACTCAGGTGCTTCAGGTTACCGACACTAATGACAAAACCATGACGATCAGGATGCTGATGACGGCGCAGAACTCCCCTACCGCCTGGGATTTACGCTGTCACGTGCGGGAGAAAATGATTGAGTTTATTCAGCAAAATTATCCGCAGAGTCTTCCTCACCTGAGGGCTACACTGACCGATTCCGGAGATCGATAGTCCGGGCATTCAGTCATTGAGGACACTCGTTTACCGGGGCGGAACGTAATGTTTCACCTCTGAAGCCAGAATGCACGATATTCGGTTCTGGTGGCTTATCAAGCGTCATGCCTGCCTCTGATGCAATCTTAATCAGGTCAGAAGAGACTGCCACTCCGGATGCATGGCGAACCGTTCCTGCGGATAAGGCGGGCGCCGGCCACCGTTTCTGAACGGACGAAGACTTTGTCGTTATCGGGACTTTCTGGCATGCGGCAGACAACGCCATCAACAGCGTATAGCGTCAGACCACACTAATCAGGGTGAGAAGCCTGTACATTCCAGAGCTCGCTGCTCTGTTAAAAAACCCGTAATACAGCGTCGTCCCCAGCCGCTGCCTTGCCTGCACCACGGCGCTGGGCGCAACGAAAGGACGGTTTCCTGGTAACAGAATATCAAGGCGATTAACGATAGCGTGAAGAGGTTTTTTACGCTCAAGGGCCAGGCCGATGAGACACCAGACCATCATATTGTAGTGAGTCTGCGCTTACGGAGCGTGACCGTGCCAGCTTCCTCAAGGCAGTGGCTGATGAACGCAGGGTCAAGAAAATCCGCAAGCGTATTCAGAGGAATACAGAGAGAATCGTCACGAGAGACGCTATCAAGGGCCTGACTGAGCTGCATAAAAAATCCGGAAACGAATCGTTTCCGGATTCTTACACAGCCACTGAATCGTTCAACTGATTCTTAACTGATCGGCATTAGCCACATTGGGCTGCCGTTTCATTACAACGCGATAATCATCAGGTGCGCACGCGCAGCGCTGCCTCAATCTTGTCGGCAATCTTAGTGACCACATATGCAATCACCATGTAGAACACCACCGCAATCAGGAAGGCTTCGAGGTAGTAGAAGTTCAGTGCTGCCGTTAATTGTGCCTGGGCAAAGATATCCACCACTTCGATGGCAAACGCCAGCGACAGGGCTTTCATGATCACCATAAAAGCATTCGCCAGATCGGGGATCGCCGCCACGATAATCTGCGGGAACATCACCCGACGAAATAGCTGTCCACCGCTGTAGCCGAGCGATAAGGCGGCATCCGATTGTCCGCTGTCGAACGAGTTCAGTGCACCTTTCCACACTTCAGTTTGGAATGCCGCTACACAGGCACTCAGCGCCACAATGATGATCACCCAGTTCGGCAGTGAATGGGCATTGACCTCCACGCCGAACAGCGTGGCAACAAAGTGCAGCGCCGGCGGCAAGCCGTAATAGGCGAGGAAAATGACCACCACCATCGGCACGCCTTTGAAGGCGATTTTGTAGGTGATCACCAACTGGCGCAGCACCGGAATGCGGCGATGCTCAATAAACGCAAACAGCCCGCCCAACAGCGTTGAACAGATAAACACCGTCACCGCCATCAGTAGCGTCACCGGCACGGCATCAAGAATGCTCCAGAAGTCCGGCAGCAAAACCTCAGCATCAAACATGGTTTTTCTCCCTCACTCAGACGCTGGTGGTGAACTTCACGCGCGGCGCAGACTTCGAGCTGTACTTCGCATGACGTTGTTCAAAGAAGCGGATAACCAGCCACGCCACACCGCACAGCAGCGAATAGAGCACGGCCAACACCAGATAGGTGCCGAACTGATACTGGTTGTAATCGCGTTCCATGATCAGGTGCGCGGTCGCCATCACATCTGCTGCACCGATGTACATCACCAGCGCCACGTTATGAATCAGATAGATAATTGCATTGCCGTAACCCGGCAGCGCAAAGTGCACGGCCTGTGGGCCGATGACACGCAGCATTTTCTGGCGGAAGCTGTAGCCAAGGCTGTCGGTGGCATCATGCTGACCACGCTCAACCGCAAGGTACGCCGGGCGCATCACTTCCGACAGATAACCGCCGTGATACAGGCTCAGACCGATCATCGCCGCCACGTTGGCCGTGAAGAAGTCGCCAAAGCCAAAGTTATCGGTAATCAGTGGCATGCCGTAGAAGGCTACAAACAGCTGCAGCACCACGGGCACGCTGCGCGCGTAGGAAACATAGAGATCGGCCAGCTGGCTGATCACGGGAATACGGCGCACGCGGAAAAACGTCGCGATGAGCGCCAGAAAGAACCCGATAATCATCGCTACAAACATGATGCCGAGCGTCAAAGGCAGCGCCGACAGCAGTTCTGGAATCATGGAGGATAGATTCACGGTGAAACACTCCTGCTAAAAAGGACAGCATGCGCCCGGTTCAACACCGGGCGCAGTGAATCTGTTACTTCATGTACTTCGTAACTTCTTCGCCAAACCACTTCTGCGCCAGCTTATCCAGCGTGCCGTCTGCCTTCAGCTCTTGCAGGGATTTGGTGATGTCATCATTCAATGCCTGATTCTCGGCAGAACGGTGGATCAGCACATAGGTGTTGTTGATCACCACCGGCTCACTGGCTTTGATCGCCAGCTTCTGGTTGTCGATCACCGTCTGCTCACCCAGATTTGAAGGCAGGATCAGCGCGTCATATTTACCGTTCTGCACTTCTTTCAGACGATCCGGGTAAGGCACGCCGGCGCTGGAAGCTTTGATGGTGATTTTGTCGTTCGGGTTATCCTGTTGCCACTGGGTGACGAACTTATATACGCCACCGCCTGCGGTCACCGGTACGATATTCTTACCGACCAGATCTTTCATGCCGTTGATATTGCTATCGCTGCGGCTGTAGATCTTCATCAGGCTGGCACCAATTGGTGCATCCGGGATAAGGAACTGTTTGCTGCGCGCAGGCGCTTTGTAGTATCCGCCCGTTGCCATGTCGTATTTGCCGGTCACCAGGCCGGTTTCCTGCGCGATGTCCGCCGCGCCTTCCATCACAAATTTGTACTGTGGCAGTTTAGCGTTGATGGCTTTCAGCACGTCCGGCTCGTAGCCTTCTGGCTCATGGCCGATTGCGCCCCATGACAGCGGTTTGGATTCTGCTGCGGTGGCGATTTTGATGGTGCGTACGGCGTCAGCAAAGCTATTACCGCTGATCAGGGCCAGCGCGATGATGCCAGGCGCGGTCAGGCGACGTAATGTGGTTTTGATTGCAGGCATGTCTCTGATTCCTTTGATTATTAGAATGATTTTTCTGAGTTGAGGAACTGGGCAAGGCGCGGCAGCGTCGGGTTATCAAACATCTCTACTGGAGTCCCCTGCGCAGCCACCACACCCTGATCCATAAACACGATCCGATTCGAAATGCTTTTCGCGAACTGCATCTCGTGCGTCACCAGCAGTGAGGTAATGCCGGATGACGCCACATCTTTAATCACTTTAAGCACTTCACCCACCAGCTCGGGATCGAGCGATGAGGTCGGTTCATCAAACAGCATTACATCCGGACGCACCGCCAAAGCACGGGCGATACCGGTACGCTGTAACTGGCCGCCAGACAGCTGCGACGGATAGTGATCGAGCTTAGCTCCCAGGCCTACGCGCTCCAACTCCTGCACGGCGATGTCGCGCGCTTGCTGTTTGGTTTTACGCTGGATGACGATCAGCGGATCCATCACATTCTCCAGCACCGTCATGTTTTTGAACACGTTAAACTGCTGAAACACCATGGCGGTGCGCAGACGGATCGCCTGGATCGCCGCTTTGTCGGGTGATTGATAATCCATGCGGATCTGATCGAGTTGAATCGTCCCGGCTGACGGCTTCGCCAGATAGTTAATGCAGCGCAGCAACGTGGTTTTCCCGGTACCGCTTGGCCCGATGATCGACACCACATCGCCGCGTTTTACCGACAGATCGACGCCTTTCAAAATCGGATTGCTGCCGTAAGCGAGGGTAATATTGTTGAGTTGTAGCATCCGGTGCAGCCCTTATTTGTTCAGGTCAGCATGGCCGAGCACATGCATCAGACGGTTGGCCCAGCCAAAGATGGCGATAGCGTGGATCAGATCGATAATCTCCTGATCGTTCATGCCGACGGCGCGCAGAGCGGCGACATCTTCCGGCGTCGCTTCAGACGGCGTGACCGATAAACGACGAGCAAAGTGATAGATCGCCGCGTCGCGTTCACCTAACACATCCGCTCTATCAAAATAGATGGCACTGACCACGGCGTCACTGTCGGCCAACTGTGCATGACGGCGCGCATGCACCACCGCACAGTAGCGGCAACCGTTAACGATTGAAGCACCGAGTGCGCCCAGCTCACGATCCGTGCGATCCAGGCCACCTTCAACATACATAATGGCGTTGAACAATCCGGTACGTGCGGTATAGCTCTCTGGATCGTGTACCAGCGTGCGCACGTACTCTGAGATTTTCTTGTTGGACGGCGTCACTTTCATCGCATCAAGCTGCGCCGGCGTCGCCTGTTCAACATCCACTGGCGTAATATACGGATGCCAGTGCAGCGGCTTGAGATTAACTGACGGAATCATGCGGACCTCATCAAACGTAAGCCAGCCGCGACGCGCGTCTGGAAGTTAACAAAGGCGATCAGTTCAGAGAGCGCGACGATTTGCGGATTGTTTAAACCGGCCTGCTCCAGCAAGCGAATATGCTGTTCGGTAGCCTGAATCGGTTGCTGTGTCACCATGTCGGCATGGCGTGCAATAGTTGCCAGCGGCTCTTCACTCACAATGCCGCCAGCAGCAAGCACCAGCAGCGCTTGAGACGGGTTTAAAGCCGCCAGCTGTGCCTGATAATCACGTTGCAGTGGCGCATCGTAGTTCAATACCGCCATTCGCTGGGCCAGCGCCAGGCGCAGATCCGCAGGCAAACCCTGTTCGTCTTCCGGCGTTAGCACTGACAGACGGCACGCTTCCGCGCCTTCAACAAATTCGGGACGCATGCGGCGCGTCTGATACAACGCCTCTTCTGGTGTTAATCCGGCTGCTTGATCAATAGCGTCGCTCACAACGCGTTCTCCTGTTTTAGTAGCGGGGTTGAATCCACCCATTCATCGCCCTGCAATTCAGGGGTGTTAAAAGCTTGTAAGTTGGCGTAGTGCTGCTCGACGTCATCGGCAAACAGCGAGGCAGTAATGCCGCGTACCAGACGATCGGCACCAGCGCTCACTGCCGGAATATCGCCGGAGACTTTGCCGTGCGTCAGCATCGCGGCATCGTTAAAGCAGTGAATGTGTGCCAGCATCGGGCAGGCACCTGGCGTCAATTCGCGGAACTCAAACGAAGGACCGAGATCCGGCGCTTCCAGCAGGCTGCTACGCGCATTACCCATCTCAGGCTGATAGCGGCCGTCGGACCAGCTACGGATATGCGGCGCGATGGCAGCAAACTCCGGGCGGCCGTGGAAATCGTTGGTGAAGCCGGTGGCGGCGATCAGGAAGTCGTAGCGCAGTACGCCCTGGGTGGTTTCAATCAGCAAGCCATCTGCTTCCTGCTTGACGGCGTTAATGCCGCAGTCGAGGAAGAAACGCGCATTGTCATGACGAGATACGCGCAGGGTTGAAGAACGCGGCGGCGGGGTTTGTGTCGCGGCGGTGTATTCGACAAACTTCCATTTCCACGCGTCCGGCAGTTGATGCATGCCGTGCACCACGCCCTGGCTGCCAATGCCGGTCATCTTGTTAATACGCGGCATCTCCTTACGACGAATCAGCAGATCGACCGCTGCAGCGCCCTGCTCCAGTGCGGTGGCAGCGTTATCCATCGACGACGCGCCTGCGCCAATCACCGCAACGCGTTTGCCCTGTAACGCCGCAAAATCGATGTCATCGGCGGAGTGTGCCCAGAACTGGCGGTCAATGCCTTGCAGAAAATCCGGTACGGCAAAACCGCCGAGTCCTGAACGCCCGGTGGCCAGCACCAAACGGCGTGTGTAGACACGGCCGGTTTCGGCACCCTCCAGCTCCAGCGCAATTACATCCCCGGCCTGGGAGATATTGCTGACGCGCACGTTGTTCTGCACCGGCAGATTCAGCACCTTGCGATACCAAATCAGGTAATCCATCCACTGCGCCTTAGGGATTTTGTCCAGCTCTTGCCATGCTTCTTTGCCCCACTGCGCCGTGAACCACGCGCGGAAGGTCAGCTGCGCGAGACCCAGTGCCGGACCGTGTAGCGTTTTCGGCGAGCGCAGGGTTTCCATGCGCGCAAAGGTGATCCACGGCCCTTCCAGCCCTGCGGGTGCGGCGTCATAGGCCACCACATTGCTGATGCCGGTGAACTGTAATTTGGCGAGCGCTGCCAGACCGCACATACCCGCACCGATCACCACCACATCGCGTACCGGTGCACCCTGACAGGTGCGTTCCGGTACCCAGGATTTGGCGGGCAGTTCCAGAAATTCCAGATCCTGCTGAAGCTGAGCTTCTAGCGCGGCAAGACCTTTGGCGGCATATGTCATAGAGAGTTCCCTGATATCAGCGATCGCTTGAAAGCGAACGAAAACGGTTAAAACGCGCCGATGAACCTGCCTTTTTTATTATCCGAAAAATGCATAATAGGCAGCCGACAATTATAAATTTGCATAATAGTAGCTAAGTTTTCGCATAATCCTCTTGCCCAAAATCGGAGTCAAGAACTGCGCTCAGGATTTGACCGATAGATTTCTTATATCTTATGCCGAAAAAGTTATAAGCATTAAAAGTGAAGGGACTGTTTTATAGCGTGGTGCCCGGTTGTACCTTAACGCGTACCCTCAAACATTATTGCGAGACGGGAGGGTCACCCTCTATGGTGACCGTGACATGCTAGCCGATATCAATCCTGGTTGATGATTCGCATAATGCGCGGATGTTCACTGGCTGTCAGACGTTCAAACCCCGGCAACAGTTGCGCGGCGGCATCCGCCAACGCTTCCACCAGCGCCTGCGCCGCGCTCGAAATCTGGCGGCCTTGTGGGGTGATCACGCCAAAGAAGTAAGGAATGTCTTCCTGAATCGGGCGGATAGCCACACCGGCCAGCGGCATGCCCCAACCAGTAACAGGTTCGAGGATCGCCACGCCTAATCCAGCCCGCACGCAGCCCAGAATATTCGCCGACGAGTTGGTCTCGATGGTTTCCAGCAGCGGCGCTTTGACCTTCTTCAGCGCTTTTTCATAGCGCCCTCGTAAGCGCTGCGGGCTCCATGGTGCAATTAAACGGCGGCCTGCCAACTGGCTCAGCGATAGCTCACTGTTCGCCGCCAGCTCATCTTCTTCCGGCAGCGCAACCACGCACTGCGACTGCCCAATCCAGTGCAGCTCGACCGCGTGATGCTCCAGCGGCAAACTGCATAAACCGATGTCAGCCTCTGCGGTGATTACCGCATGCGCCGTCTGTACGGCAGATTCACTGATGATTTGCACTTTGTTTTGCAGGTTCAGCGCGGCCAGCGCCTGCGGCAGCAATCCGGCAGCCAGCGCGGGCGTAGCAGCAATACTGAGTGGACGATGCTGCTGATGCGCGATCTCTTGTGCGCGTAAGCGGATTTGCTGCAATGACAGCAGCGCTTTTTGCACATACTGATGCAGCTGTAACGCCTCTTCTGACGGATGAATGCGCGGGCCATTGCGAATAAACAGTGGGTAGCCCAGCGACTGCTCTAACTCTTGAATCAGACGGGAAACGGCGGGCTGCGAGCGGTTCAGCGCTTTGGCTGCCGCGGTGACGCTGCCCGCAGAAATTACCGCCGAGAAGGCTTCCAGCTGACGCAGATCGAGGTCATTTAACAAGGTCATCGCGAGGGTACTTCCATAACTCGTTGATCGTTCCCGATAAACACCCGGGAAAAAATCCATCATAGAGAGAGTTTGGCGAATTAGCCACAACGAGAAAAACCGCGTGGCTTTAGGAAGGGTCGCGCTGAGATGTTCAGCCAGCGCTGCGTGCATCTCCACGCACTGACACATTACCCCCGGCACCGCCGCAAGCACTGCACGGACAATGGCGCCAGTCCCGGCGCTCGGCAATCCCCAGGCCTGCATTGTTGAACAGGAATAAAACAGATATTGACTGGAGCAACGGGACGCCGCCAACTTTTCATGAGCAACGCTCTCTGGCTGAACGGCTTTATAAAGAACAAGGGCTTAACACCCAACAGCTTTTAGGCCATAAGAATCAGCTGCAGACTGACAAATACAACGATGACAGGGGCAAGGAATGGACAGTAGTTGCGGTCTAAAATAGCTCACATTTTGTACAGTTTTGCAGAAGGGTTTTGCAGAAGAAACTTCAGGAAGGAAAAACACTCCGGCATTAAGAGCCAAAACCGGAGTGTTAGCGGTAAAAAGAATTACATGTTTTCGATGATCGCGTCACCAAACTCTGAACATTTCAGCAGTTTAGCGCCGTCCATCAGACGTTCGAAATCGTAGGTCACGGTTTTGTTAGCAATTGCGCCTTCCATGCCTTTCACGATCAGGTCAGCCGCTTCGAACCATTCCATATGACGCAGCATTACATGGCTTATAACTAGCCAAACAATTGTTTTATATTGTATTTTTTGGAAAAATTGGAATGAAAATCATAAAAAATTCAGACTATGAATTATCTTTTATATTAATACGTTGCTACAAGTTTTGCAGAAGAGCTTGAGCGTCTTCCAGCTTAAAGTTATATGCAATCTGGTTTAACTATTTGCGGGGGACACAACGGATTTTGAATCGTGATTTTTTTATAAGTAAATCAAACAATTAAGAATTTTCTTCATAATAAAAGCAACGAGTAAACTTCTTTTAAACCATGCTATTAAATATGACAAATAGGCCATATTATAAACATTTATGCGAAAAAATAAGACAAAGGGCGACGCTTATTTTTGGATCTAATGGAAATTTTTGCGTTGAAATGCATTAGCTCCTGTTTAATCTATGCTGTCTGCTGTTCTGCGAAATAGTGAACCTGAAAGTTTGCTATGGCCAAAAGCGGAAGTTTCTACAGCGGCTTGCCTTAGTTGACGGGGGAGTTCCAACGCAGGCTGAGTTGCAGCGATGTGAGCTGAGTATGTGCAAAATCAATCTGGCGGTAATAAAAATTACCGCTTTCTACAACTTACCCAAATTAAATATCTGCAATGCAAAGGCAGCTCAGCCGAAGTCACATGATCCAAATAGCTTTATCTTTTTTGGGGAATTGGGATAAGGGCTGCACGCTCTTCGTCCTTGGCATGCTCACCCGCAAACCATTCGTAATGAACGTTATTCATGATTGAAACCGGCGGTTCTTTATTCTCAATAACAATGATTTGTAAGGTATCTGGCAACTGGGTCAGTGAATGCCAGAAGCCTTCTTCGATACCAGCCGATATGGGTTCATCGGAGCCCGATACCGTAGCTGCTCCTTTCTTCTTATAACTCGTTAATGGTGAGTCAATAACGACTAGCCCAGGATGCGGACGCCCTTTTTCCACACAATATTTCAATAACCCGATGATGAAAGCTGAATAGAGAATGGCACGAACACCTTTACCGTGAGACTGCCGAGGTTGGCCATCAACAATGATGTCATACTCTTTTTCATTGAAGGAAACATCAGGCTCAACACCCCATTTCCACTCTTTCAAAACAGTTTCAATTTCTGTACAAAGTTCAGCCAGTGCATGGGTAGGTAATCCCTCCCATCCGAGCCTTTGTTGACTACTGTTTTCAAGCAGTGTTTCTATATCCCTTTGATGTTTAAGTAACTCAAGCCAACGTTGCCGATCAATCAACTCGGCGTCTCTTTCGGCTCGCTGCTCAATAGCAATATCAAGGCTTTCTTTGGTAAGGACAAGAATAGGTTCAAAAGTATTTTTAATCTGGTCTTTCATCCCTTCTAAACTTTCTAATGCCTTACTTTTGTCTTTATCCAGAGCTTCTTTTCTTCGATTAAGGTCACCCATTGCTTTTTGCAGGTCTGCAAGGTAAGCATGAATTTTTGCGGCTTCAGCTGATGCAGATCGTCGGACTTCATCACTGTTCATCAGTGTTTTTGCATTCTCACTGTGTGAGTGTGGTAAATTTTGGCCACAGAGAGAACATGGAACTTCCTGGAGAGACGTAAAGTAGTGCGAACCTTCCGCAAGAAAATCCAGTCGTTTCAGGTCAGAGTGGTAACGTTCTTTGAGCAGGCTATATCTCGATTGGATTTCAGCTACCCCCATTAACTGAGATTCTGTTTTTAACGTAAACGCTGTCTCCCTCTTTATTCCCTCGTGCAAGTCGGAAATAGCGGCTGTAGCCCTCTCCACTTCGTCAATCGCCTTGGCGATTAATTGATCTGATAAATCATCTGTTGGGGACGTTAATGGGCGCTTAGAAGAATAAATTGAAAAGCGTTCATCAAGGGGTCGAATCATATCCTGTATGAATTCAAGCTTCGCCATCAATCTCGCCTTTACAATTTCAGGCTTTTCCTCTGCGGCAACACCATCATCATCGTGGCCGGTAAGGAGGTATGAAAACATGCGTTTTCGAACAGTGTCGTCATAACCGGAGCGTCCAGTTACTGGCGAATATTCGTCGATGATGGATACTTCATCCACTAAAAATATAGGAGCCAGCGTTCGGATGGAAAAACGTTGCGTTTTGCCACGAGCATTCTTGCGTAACTTTGCCTCCTTGATCCCCGCGAAAGGGAAAAGTATGGAGGTCACGTCTGGTCCCTGACTCGTTCCTTTACGGACAGGGGCAATCGTTTTACCTTCTCCACTGATGTCGTGAATCGGGACATCGTGTGCCTCTAATTTTCCGCCCTCTAGATCGCGTTTGAGGGTTAAGAACCCCTCTTTATCATTTTCGAACTCAACATAAAGATGGGTGTAATCGGCAGCCTCTTTCAGTTTTTTCTTGAGTTTTTCGGCACCAAGAATGTAGTCAAGGCAACTAACAAGGTAACTTTTCCCGGTATCGGATTCCCCTGCTAGAATGTTCGCGCCCTTATTGAAATCCACATAAGCGTCTTGAACGCCATTTCCGCGTAAAAGTATTTTTCTTATACGAAGCATTTTACAAATCCAGTAAGTCTATTGCGGTCAATCGGTCAAATTCAGAACCCCATTGCCCCACGTTCTGCGACATATATGAAGCAAGATCTTCATCCGTGTATTCAGAGAATTGCTTTGTTACCCAGAAGGCACGTTCTGCAAGCTCTTTTGCATATGGTGACTTTAAAAGCTGCACAAACCTTTCTGTTAATTCAGAAGCCTGATACAAAATCCCCTCGGAAGCAAAAACAACCTTAATTAATTCTCGCGAGAGCATTAAATGCAGCCCTGCCTGAATTGCACTTCGCTTAACAAGAAGCTCGGATCCCCGATGAGGGACTGCTGGATGAAGGCTTTGCGGCCCCCCAATTACATCGCTGGTATGCACAAGAAGGTAGTCATATGAAACTACCCTTTGTAAGTCCAGGGCCACATTGTCCGCTGCGTACAATATGAACAGCGCTCGGAATCCATACTCTAGTGGGGAGTTAAAAGGTCTTTGTTCAAAGTTTCCCTCAGTTACTGGCACTTCGATCATGGATTGCACCAATTAATCAAGTTTGTATTGGCTAGTTGATGGCACATACCTTCACGATCCTTACTCGTTACGTGAATGGCAAGTGGGTGCGCACCAAGTTGCAGTGTCTGAGCGGCCTTGACAGTATTTTTTAACCGAATGAGTGGGGTTCCTGTTAGCTCTGAAGTGTAGTGATACAGGCCGTCATCAAACTCTCCCAGTAAAGAATTAAAGAATTCTTGATTCGCCATCTGATCTCTGGCGAGCTCCTTTAGTCCTTCCGCGCAATAAAAGGTTATTCGAGACCGTTCAAAGAGTTTTACATGGCTGATACTTGATTGAAAATCAGCGAAATCTCGCACTTGGGTTTTAATATCGGTGCTGATAACTGAAAAAAGTTGATCAATATAGACAGTCTCAATCGGGGCCACAGATGATGGAGGTCTTGCTGGTAGGTCACGCTCAATCAAAGGTGCGCCAAAGACCATAAGATGAAAAGAGGTTTCACTGTGTTCGGTGAGTATCTCAATAGGCTGTTTTGCATGAAAAATACTGAAATCAAACGCCTTGATATACATTTCAAGGTCAGGCGTCAGGTCAATGCTATGTTTCGATGTAATTGACTTTGAGAAAGTTGTCCACCCAGAAAGCATTTCCTGTTTGAGCTTCTTTGGATCATCCAGAAGGTCTTGGAATGGCGATGTTACCCCTCTGTGAGTAACAAAATAGTATTCTGCAGGTACTGTGTAGTCCTTGATAAAAGTATAGTAAAGAACTTTTGCGATTTCGATGCCTGCCTTAGAAAGGCCTAAATTGGCATCATAATGCTTGCATTGATATAAGTGCCATCGTCGGGGAACAACATCAGATGGATCAAGCCATACAACAATATCTCTGCCTTTATCTCCCGCCCCGCCACGTTGTTGCACTTCGTTAACATATTGCTGACCAGCTAAGTATTCAGAAGCCCATTCGAGTGTAAACCTTTCAAATTCGGCGGCACTAAACTGTGCCAGACGATCCAGGGGAGCTATAGGAAGCCCTACCCCTAAGCCAAGCAGGCGAGCATTAACACCCGGCCACGTTGTTGGCGCAGAAAGTTTGCCAAGCGTAGAACCAGAATTCTGTTTGATCTTCTCTACCACCACGACCTCCATGCAGAAGTGATAATAAACTTTTAGTCTTTTGAATTCGTTTTCGAAAATTTAACACACTGTTATAAGAAAGTAATTGTTTAAGATTCAAGATACAAAACAAAACCCAAGCTGAATCCCCCACGGGTTTAACAAACACCCTAGAGTAGTTTGAAATGGCTTAAAAAAGAAGTTCATAAACGGTAAGCTTTATCCCGAAGAGTTTATAAATTGAAGCAATCAAACAAGCTGTTGATCGTGTACCCTGCTCTCTGTTGATTAGTGCAACTTCGACAGTGATGAATTTCGAACTTCTGCTTTTCGCTCATAGCGGACCTTTTCCTTCGTGCATGTCCGCTCTGTGCGAGAAGCTGAAGTAGCAAATCACACATTAACTAACATGTGATGAAATTTTGCTTAAATGGCGTATTGGCTATAGATATCTTTTCTAACCCGCTGCCATTCACTTCCGTGCATGCCTATGCAAATGCGCAAAACTTATCAGGGGCGTTTTCCAATCCTTTGGACAGGAAAAGGTGCCGGAAACGGCCATCCCGCCGCAGGATCGCGCTGATGGCCTTTCGGGGGCGGGCAAGTAGTCTTATGTTAAGTCCGGGCAACATTGGCAAATGCCCGGGAACAGGCTATCTGGTTTTATCTGAGAGGCTTTTTCATTGAAGGTGATGTATGAGCCACAAAACCATTCCGATCGTAAAACGGTATCGCTTCTTTTCGGGCATCGAGGAACACGAAGTTCATATCCCTGCTTTCTGATTCAGCGGTGGCAAAATCCAGCAGTTTTTTCCCTATCCCCGTGCTTCTTGATGCCTCATCTACGACCAAATCATCAATATGGAGGTGTGACCCTCTGGCCAGAGTATGAACGGGACGAAAGCCCATCAAGCCAAGCATTTTATCATCGCCAAATGCGCCAACAAGTTCATAACCGTTCATTGTCTGAATTCTGACGCTTTCGATAAATTTCTCTTTGGAAATATTCCGTAGCTGTGAAATCAGATTGTAAGCATGAGCCCATTCAAGCGGCAGTAATTTTCTGATTAAGATATTCATAGTGCCCTCATTTCCATATGGATTTCTGATTTTATAAGCGTATTAGCCATGATTCGCAACAGCACTGTTATGGTAAATTCAGCTATAGATGCAGGTGTTAAAAAGCCGCCATGGGCGGCTTTTTTTGAAAAGTTCGCAAGCGTTACGGCTATTCAACCTCGGAGATTTCATACTCTCGGGCAATCGCGCCGGTTTCTTTTCCCCAGACTGATGCCTTGGTTCTTTTCTGATGAGCGTCAAAAGTAGCCTGGTTTGTAAAAAGCTCATCAACTTGCCAAATCAGAGGGTCTGCCGTTTCCGTGACCTCAAATGACACGCATCCGGTTTCTTCCCTGGTCAGTTCCTTGTGTTCAGGAAGGTACTGGCGAACAAGATCCGCTTCTTCTGCGCTTTTACACACCAAACGGCCAGTCAGCTTAATCATCATCATCCCTTTATTTTAATGAAGTTTTATCGGTTTTCCCAACGATGAACCTACACCAAACAGTCGGGAAAAAGAAACCGGTAAGCATCAGAAAAGCCACGCAGCCATTTCCTGGTCGTTACTTCTGGGTTGAGATAAGGCGGCGTCCGTCCGGTGCGTGACCGGGATGTTATGTTTAATGTGACTGAAATACTCAGTCATCATGAGTGAAACGTCTCCCGTTCGCTCAAAGCGGACCTTGCCCTGCGCGCATGTCTGCTCTGTGCCAAAAGCGGAAGGTGCTATAGCAGGTCAGCATGGCTTCAAATCAGCCAAAGAAGCCATTATAATTCATAAAGTTTAGTTTATTATCTTATAGAGAAAAAAATGATAAAAGATAGCGGAAGAGAAAAGCTGTCAGACAAAAGATTTGACTCTTTAGTAGCCAAGGATAAGTTTGTTAATAAATTATTTGAACGATTAGTTGCATTAAATATTGAATTCAAAAATGTGAACTTCAGCTACTGTATTTTCGATGCTGCCTACATCAGAAACTGTAGTTTTCAGGATTGTGACTTTACCGGTTGCAGATTTTTAAATTGCAACTTAATGGGTTCAAGCTTTAGTGGCTGCAAATTTGAGTACGCCACTTTTGATAAATCTCACATTGATAATGACATTCTCGAAAATGGGTGCCCTGGACTGGACAACCTTAAACTCAAATTTGCGCGTTCGTTACGCTTGAATTATCAGCAAATAGGTGATTCAAAATCAGCAAACAAAGCTATAGCAATCGAACTACAGGCTACAGGAGCGCACCTTCATAAGGCATGGAAATCCAAAGAATCTTATTATCGAAAGAAATATAAAGGATTTGACCGCTTAAAAATGTTTGGCGAATGGTTTGAGTTCAAGGCACTAGATCTTATCTGGGGAAACGGAGAGTCTGCTTTTAAATTATGCAGGGCTGTCATTATTATTCTGTGTATTATAGCTTCACATCACGTCCTTAACTATGGTGACCCAAAACTAGTTAGCTCATATTTTGACGCGCTAGCAATTTCCCCACAGATATTTCTGGGGAAATTGTTACCTCCTCAATATTCAGCATCATTTCTGACAATAGTCGTTTTAGTAAGGTTAATTATGTTTGGTTTCTTTATGTCCATAATAATTAAACGGTTCAATAGGCGATAATTATGCATATTTACGCTTTTGGTTCGATATGTCGCGGGGAGATTGATTCATTTTCAGACGTTGACATGCTAGCTATCGTCAGCGGTCGGGATGAAAGGTTTAATCCGAAAGATTACTCAATTTACTCGTATGAACGGATAAATGAACTCTGGAAAGAAGGTAATCCATTCGCTTGGCATCTGTTTTTGGAATCCATGCTTATTTATTCACCTGATAGCGTTGATTATTTACGGAACTTAGGTAAACCGAGTAATTATAATTCAGGCTTAGCTGATTGTGAAAAGTTTCTGGAGATCTTCATCAGCGCTAAAAATTCCATTCAAGCATCTGTACTTACTGAGGTTTTCGATCTATCTTCAGTGTTTCTGTCGATACGAAATTTTGCGACATGTTTTTCTTTAGATTGCGATGTAAGGCCCGACTTTTCGCGAAATTCTGCGCGTAATTTAGGCATTCACAGCATACCAGTTTGTGATTCGACCTATCAATTACTTGAAAGGGCCAGAGTGCTATGTACCAGAGGTACTGGTGAAATCCTGAATGCTGATGACATTAAAAAAGTCAAATCCCAATTAGACTTAATTGAGTCTTGGATGCGAGAAAAAATAAAAATAATTGGTGACAAGCATGAGTGAGTTTAATAATAGAATCAAAGCTCAAAGAGAAGCATTAAAAATAGTCAATGGTTCAGGGTTATTCCGTGAACCGTTGTTAAGTCTGACAGAGAAAGCCATAGACCGATGGTCTAATAACAATGATCTCAGTAATACAGATCACGCTATTCTCTTGCTGAAAGCGATGTCAGGTACCTTATTTTTTCTTGCAAACAAGAGCCAAGAGCAGGTTACTGAAGACTATAAGATTCTTTCTAAAAAAGTGAATGACCAGTTATCGAGATTGGACATTGAATTGAAAAGCAGAGTCGTTTCCAAGACAATTCGTTGAGAACTGAATAGCCATTCCTTCTGCAATCAGTTTTGGGGAGGTTGAAAGTGTCAACCTCCGCTTCTCGCTCATAGCAGACCTAACAGCCCTTGAGCCTGACCTGCTACGTACCCATAGCTGAAAGTATTATTTGGCTATTGGTATATCTTTTACCTTAGTTGTATAAGCTGGCGACAACATCTCCCGCTTCATCGTCCATGCTTTCTGTATCCCCTGCCCTGCAAACCATAGCTTAGCTTTCCCGCTCTGGTTGATCCCATCAACAACCCGCATCAGCGCTTCGCTGTTGGCCTGTGGCTGGTTTTCAGCGAACAGATCGAGCTGCGCCACTCCTTGGCTGTAAAAATCGCCCAGCATCACGCCTGCTTTCATATAGCGATGTCCTTCAATCCATATCCTGTCCAGCGCATCCATCGCCACCCTGATAATATCCCGCGTGTCGCAGGATGGCGTCTGAAGCTTTCCCGTTGACTGGTTCCCGTAAAAGGTTTCTCCGGCTGCATGCGGGCTGGTGCGTACGAATACCGATATCTGGCGGCAGTACTGTTTTTCCTCTCTCAGCTTTTCCGCTGCCCTTTCGGCATATGCGCAGACCGCCTGCCGCATCGCCTCATAATCCGTGATACGGCCAGCGAAAGAACGGGAACAGACAATTTGTTGTTTGGCCGGAGCGAATTCTTCCAGCGCAAGGCAGGGTTCGCCGCGCAGCTCCCGCACTGTTCGCTCCAGCACCACGTTAAAATGCTTACGCATAATCCATGTACTCTGCTCCGCAAGGTCGAGAGCAGTCTTGATGCCCATAGCGTTCAGCTTCTTACTGATGCGCCGCCCTACCCCCCAGACATCCTCCACCGGCACCAGGCGCATCAGCTTCCGCTGCCGCTCAACATTCGATAAATCAACCACGCCCCCGGTTTTGGTCCATTTCTTCGCGGCGTGGTTTGCCAGTTTGGCCAGCGTCTTTGTCTGGGCGATACCAACCCCGACCGTAAGGTGTGTATCTTTCAGCACACGCTCCCGGACATCCCTGCCGAACTGCTCCAGCGACATGCAGTTCCTGACACCGGTCAGGTTCATGAACGCTTCATCGATGGAATAGATTTCCACGGCGGGCGACATTTCTTCCAGCGTGGTCATCACCCGGAGCGACATATCCGCATACAGGGCATAGTTCGAGCTGAACACCTGCACGTTGTGCCGGCGCAGCTCATTTCGCATTTTGAAAAACGGATCGCCCATTTTGATGCCGATCCGCTTTGCTTCCGCGCTCCGGGCAATTACACAGCCGTCATTGTTGGAAAGCACCACAACCGGCCTGCCTTTCAGGTCAGGCCGGAAAACAGTTTCGCAGGAGGCATAGAAACTGTTTACATCAACCAGGGCGAACATAGTTAATTCGCCGCTTTGATGATGTAGTTAACCACCCCGAAGATTTCCAGATCATCCTCACTGCGGATGATGATGGGTTGATATGCCGGATTCATGGGAATGAGCTGAACGGAAGGACGCAGTTGCAGGCGTTTAACGGTGAATTCCCCGTGTACGGCTGCAATCACAATATGTCCGTGCTCTGCGGTCATCGAGCTGTCAACAACCAGCATATCGCCGTCGCTGATACCCGCTTCGATCATGGAATCACCGCTAACCCGGACAAAGTAAGTCGCGCTGGGACGCTGAACGAGGAGATCATTGAGATCGATTCTCTGCTCAATGTAATCCTGAGCAGGAGAAGGAAAACCGCATGGCACAAGCTCTATAAACAACGGCAGTTGCATGACGGCACGGAGTTCTGCTGGTCTGATGAATTCCATAACAAACGACCTGATAATATTACTGTATATATTTACAGTAATATCAAAAGCCAATGATGATCAAGCGAAGCGGTGATGAGAAATTGTAAAACTATTGATAAACATGAGAATTTAATTTCACGCGGCGAAGTTAAGGCAAACGCATTGAGGGGAAGTTTTGCGGGGGTGTTTTTTAATGAATACTTTTCGAACAATATGCACAAAAAATATCACTCAGGAATCGAAATTGTAATGACCCGGCGCTGCCGTCGGGTTCAGACTTACCCGCGTAGCAGGCTGAGAGCAAAATCCTCTGCAAGATCCGGTTCATCGTCAGAAAGCAACCGGATCATTTCGGCTATTGACTCGTTGCTAAGTTGCCTGCCTTCGGCCAGAACCTGATAAGCCGCTGAGCCAATCAGACTACACATTGCCTGGTATGCCTGTTCTGAGAAATCTCCGCTCATAACACCTCCTTTGTTTAGAGACTTAACGATACATTCACGACGGACGTATTTCATATAGAAACCGTTTTTTATGCGAGACGTCTCATAAATTTTTAAGAAACAGCATTCATCTTCTTTTCTATTCTTATTATTAAAAATTAAATAATGTTTAAAGAAATAATTTAGAATCGGTGGACTCAAATTTGCCATAGTTATTATTACTTCGGCAGATAGTTATCAGGCTCACTTTGCATATAGTTGATAAAGGGTCAAAGTAGCTATATTATATAAATGGCAGGAAGCTAACATTAGGGAGGTATCAAGTTGAACAACCAAGAATGGAAGGATGCACTTTATGAGAATGGGTTTAGTGCAGAAGAGATAAGTATCTTACAAGATTATATTGTCAAAGATAACACCAATTATCTTTCACTACTGAAAGAGCTAAAAAAAAGACTGTTCTTTTCTTTATCTATAATATTCATGCTACTTATAGTTTTAATATACAAATTCATGGCAGGAAACCAAAGTGAAATTATCGTATTTTCTATAACAGTGCTGATTTGCTCAACACTGTTATATATACTCACGCCAGCAAAACTGGCTTACAAAGCCACCAGGATACTAAAAAAACTCAATTACTGATTTTTGTTTTTTCATATACTGACTTTATATTTTGACCATTACTGTAAGTTTCTATAAGCAATTCGGTCGCGCTCATAGTTCTTATCGCTCTTATCTTATCTGAAGGCAGGGATCTAAATAATCTCCAGGCATCTGGTTTCAATACGAGACGTCCCATGCCGTATAGTGAAAGGCCGGTATCCATTACGCTATATGAAATTTCACCGATTCCTTCACTAAAGCCAAGAAATTTAGCAACCGAAACATATCCTTTTTTAAGGTATCCGCTGGAATCTGACTCTCCTGTTATCAGGTTAGTTAATCCTTCCTCAATTCCATTAGTACCATGCAGAACCAGCATTGCCCCGAATGCAACACCAACAACAGTACCGGTACCGAGAGACGCAGCTGCGACTCCAAAGCCAGCTGCAAATTGCAACGTGCCGATAATGATAGTTATTCCATCAATGACGTATCCCCAGGCACCTTTCTCATCCTGACTAAATTTAAGGGAAAGGTACGTCTTAGGAGAAGCAGACAAAAGCATTGCGCCTTGTTTCTTAATGCTTGCACGCTCTTTCTGAAGATTATTTAAAGCTAACTTACACTCCGACTCAGTTTTTGCTTTACGAATTAAATTGAGATTGCTTTCGCATAATCTTTTTACCTCCTCTCTAAAACGCACATTGAGCATGGCGTCTCTGATATGGCGAGAAGCAATAATGTTAGCCGTCCTTAATAGTTCCTGAGCGGCAGATTGCCCTATCGCTGCATAATAACTAGAAAATCTATTATTAGAACCTGAATAAATATCCATAAAATCATTCCCATTCCTTAGTAATGAACATCGGCCATATGATGGCAGGGGATAATTTATACTGGTCATCAAGCCTGATCCAATAAAAAATAACTGGCCAGTTCTATCTTGTTTGATGCAACTCTGTGATGTCTTAAGCAATCAGCCAGTCTTTTCTTACCATCATCTGTTTACTGTATTGAAATAATCGTCTTAACCATCGATATTCTGTTGCAGCTATAAAAAAAGCCGACACCCTTAAGTGTCGGCTTATGCTTACCCTGGTATTGAGATCAATCTAAAGGAGCAAAAAGGCAGTGACGCAACATAACCAGAAAACCAGACACCCGCTGAGCAGGATTATCCAAACAGTAGAACGTCGCATTTCCCTATGCCCGTTATTCAGGAGAATATTCATACAGCGGCTATAAATTAACCTGCATGGTGCTAGTAATTCAAAATGGTTTTACAGATCAATTTCTGCTTACCGATCGTTTATATCGATCAATTCCGAGTACCAGTCGCAGCAACATGCATTTTTCGAAGGTAATCACCGAGCGCAGCCTCTGCCAGCTCAGCAGAAAACGCCACACCATTTAAGGAAAAACCTAAACTGAACAAGGCGTTGAGCAAGGTTCCGTTAACGGTCATTGTGAATGTGCATACCTGTTGATCATTAACAACTTCTGTCAGCTCAGCGAAATCAAATATGACGTCGCGGTATCCCCACTCGTCAGCATCCCCGATATCCCCATACTCTTCATCTGACATGAGGTTCAGTTTTGCGGTAATTGTCATGCTTAGCTCCTCAAACTGGTTTCCAGGATGCACCGGGATCGGATACGGGGTACCAGTTACTGCCGTCAGAAAAAAGGGGCTGCATTGTAGGTTTCAGTCTGGTGTTCGTACACAGTACGAGACCGTAAACATGCGTGGCCGGAGATGGCAAATCCGCATAGGCATAGCGCGGGATAAGAATGGAACCTGTATTTTTGTAATAGGGAATGAATCTTTTTTCTCCGTTGATATAAGCCTGGATATAGGTTGCCGCCGCGGTCCCCCGCAGGCTGCTCGAAAAGTACAGCAGGTCACCGCTGTCCAGATCCATACCAAAGCCATTGCCATCGAAAGAACCTTTATTGATTGCCCACCGACAAGGGACGACAACTGCGTTCGCGACAGTATTGATATCTGTTATCTGGGTATTGGATTCGACAAAGAAAAACGGGTTACCTGTGTCGGAACGGGGAATGCCATTGGTTTCAATAAACACACCAACGTAACGTGCATACTGAGCCACTTTCACGTAGAGATAGATTGTCTGCCAGTTGTGAACGATCCTGACTTCGTTTACAGGGCAAGTGCCCTCACCGTGCCAGTGCGCTTCTACAGACTGTGTGAGTTCAGTGTTAGGCTGTTTCATCTCAATGAAAATCTTTGCCTCACCCGCACCAAAATTCGCTCCTCCCGGACGATCCATTGAAGAGGATGCACTGTCCCAGCCTTTCGCCCCAGCCAACCTGACAATCGCTGTGCGTCCCAGACCCGGCAACATCATTTTCCCGACATAAAACCACGTTTCGGCATTATTGCCGTTCTGAAGAATTGTCGTCGGGTAAGTGAACTGCGAGCCGAAACCAGACTTGAATCTGGAGCCGTTGGAATTGATCCGAACGGAACCCTGGTCAAAAGAATTTGATACCCAGTTAGGAAGCCTGGCGCCGTTATCCATATCCGGGTTATACCCTGACAGGGCGTCACTGAGCGTTGCCCCCTGCTCAAACCGGCAGTCGATATACACAATTTTTGCGTACTTGATTTTTGACGGGTATTTCGAGCCTTCCTGAATGACTGTATCAAAAAGCCAGCCGCCCTGTGAGACGTCAAAGGCATATTCATTACTGGAAAACCAGACGTTAACCATGCGTGACTGCGTTGCCCTGATGGCAGAAATGGCTTCAACAGTGGTACATGAAGTGAAGTTTGAGTTAGTGATTTCTATAGCGGTAGAGTGGTTCCAACCCCCAGCCACAGTATTTGACCAGAGCGATCTCAGGAACCCACCTGACAGGCGGTAGCAGTAAACCTGGTCAAATTTGGTATCGATGGTGTCCATTACATCAAAGACCAGCCCGCCATTGCCTTCGCAACGCACCGCTTTCACCCGAATATACTGGCCAGCCGGACAAACATTTTTATAAAACGGCGTAACTGTACCGGCACCCATCAGGTGCAGACCTGAGATTTCCATTCGACGTGCATTTACCTGAAAAACAGGCGTATGTGACAAAGCATCCAGAAAATAAACCCGTGTCAGCGGGCTTGCACCGTTTTCGACCATTGGCCCTCTCAGGCGAAATATTGGCTGCTCTGCTTTTATTGAGTCATCAAAACTGGATGAGAGCGCAATTTTCCCTGCGGGAATGACAATTCCAACCGTATTGGAGGGCATGAAGTTACGCATGCCGACATGCATTCGCTTTACTGCTGGCATGTCATCCGTGATGCCGTCCATCACCGCGCCATAATGAACGACAGTCAGCATCTCAGGACTACAGTCACGCTTCCAGCGTCTGCCGCCGGTAGTTACGATCCAGTAGCCTCCATCGTCTTCTGAGGCGGTATCGCTGGCAACAGCAACAAAGACGCCGCCGCCCATACCACTGCCAACCTTGTATTCTTTAACGAAAATTTTTTGGCCGTTTGCTTCTGGCTCGACAGTTCTCAGGGTTGTTATATCTGGACACTGGCCAATCATTTTCAGGCCGTCGTAACGGGTAATCTCTTGCCGCAATGCAGCATCACCCACTGAGACAAAGTGCTCTGAATCAATGGCCCATGACGCTGCGTCGTTGCCGGTCGTTGTCCACGGCAGATCCGTCGCAGCAGTGACTTTATACAATTCGCCTTCATAGCGAATTAGCTGGTTGTATTCCAGGATGGTTAACGGGCCATCAGTGTAATCACCGATAACTTCATAGCCAGAGTTCTGAATGAAAGTATCAAATCGGTTGGCCTGGTCCTGCAGCTGTACGGTGAATTCTTTTTCCATTCCCGCCCAGGTTTGACGTCTCACGTTAAACCTGTCTGCCCATTCGACCGCATCAAGATCATTCACAAAATGGTCAAGATTTTCAGCATTGTCATAAAGATCTTTTGCAGCAGAAGAACCCAGCGGATTTCCGGTTCTGTATGTTGTCATCTGTGCCTCATAAACAGAAAACCCGCCGAAGCGGATTAATAATTCAGGTTTTATCGCCGGGATAGTGAGCGTCGTCGTACTGATATTTGAGAGGGGTATACTGTACTGTTAAAACTTCACAAGTACCGTCAGGCGAAGGCGAGATATCGCTGATTAGCGCATCATATCCGGTATGTTCAGAGCTGCAGAATATCAGTCGGGGCGGTTCAATATTGGGATCATCCATAATCCATTCGTTGAAATACAGCTCACTGGTGAGCGGTATGGTCAGTGTAAACTCATCGACTCTGGCGGGTATAAGCAAGGGGGTCGCTCGTCCATCCTGAAGCCTCAGAAGGCAACGGGGGTTATTGAAACTCCAGTTTAGAGGTTCTGTCACTGTGAGCCGGATAACTGAGTCAGTTTGTTTCGCCTCAGTGACCAGACAGCTTATGGTATCGCTGCCGGGAATATCATCAGTCAGTACGATACGATCCATAAACTGGTAACAGAGCGCGTCCAGTTCTGTGGTCATTGAATGTGACAGCTTCTGGTGCTTATATCCCATCAGGCGACGCATACCGATACGATAAGCCCTGTCGGTATCCACTACCCCGTCCAGCTTATAACTTTCTACTTTCTCCGGTGTGGGGTTATCGCTGGTGCGGCAATGCACTGTTTCCTCAGCCCATGTTGTGCCGTTGATATAACAGACATCCACGCCGTCGAAATCGTCCTTAGAGGGCATTGAGAATGCTGTCTGAAGCGGCTCCGTGGTTTCCTGCGGACTGATAACTCCGGTCCAGGCTTTGATACCTTCCCTGCCAGCCGAAGCCAGCCCGTCTGACAGCAAAAAATAACCCATACCGGCATTGGTTATTTTTCTGAGCATTTCGAGCACGGTGGTACTTTCTTGCCCCGTACAGTAATCGAAGTATTCCGCTCTGGGCGTCCAGAACGACGCCTCAAGGGATTCAATCGTTGGGGTATCGATCGGTAAGCCTAACCCATCCAGAACATGATAAAGCGCGCCAGAAATCGTTCGCGCAGTACCTCGCCTGTAATTTCGGGTAACCACAACATTAATTCGCCTGTCAGATTGCGCGGCCAGCTTCCCGCCTGTCACTACGCTGACAGCCATCGTGGTTACTCCGGCATAAGAAGACGGCCGCGCCGGCAATCGCGAGCGAAGCGCCTGCCAGTATGCGCTGTCACGACTGTTGTCTTTACCCTGCTCGTTTGTACGCCTGCATCTGACTTCAACCAGCCCCGGTTTGCGTAACGCGATCCTTTCCGTGTAACCGAGTCCGTTGATAGATTTATTGGTGTAGTTGATAGCTTTTGTTGTCCAGCCTTCACCGGAACCGTAGATGCGATACTGTAGCTCGATATTGACCGTCCTGTTTTTCTTTTTCCCTTTTTTGTCAAAACCGCAAATGCCCGAGGGAAAAGAAAAATTAACCTCAAAGCAGTCGGTTTTTTCATTTTCCGGGCAAGCCAGAAACGGACCGAGCCAACTATTGCTGTCGTTTATCCCTGTAGCCTGAAAATCAAGCGCCGTGCGGCTGTTGAAGCCTGGCCAGATGTTATCAACCGCCCCGTTATATATGCGTGCAAGGATTAGACTTGTGCCATCTATATTGAGAATTTTGTATTGATTACCAAGATGGTTAATCGCGAGTTGCTGTATCCCGTTAGGGATACCTGAAAAAGCCGTGCCGGTGGCACTGCCATAAGCCAGTGTTACTGATGCTGCGATACCCTCTGCAGCTGGCGTATAACCGGCAATAAAAAGCGTATAGGTGATGCTGTTATAAGTCAGCGCGACCGGCATACCCACATAAGGTGCAATTTCCGCCAAGGTATTACCCGAAATAACATCAAACTGACCGTCAGTGGTGACACTGAAACTGTCAGGCACAACCAGTTCAATCGTTGCGCCTACCGTCCAGCTCTCAGGTAATTTATTACTGACTGCGTTATCGTCTGTCGTTAATCCTGTGAATGATACCGTCGCTCCTGATACTGTCACAGCCTGCGCATTGATGTCCTCCATATCTGGCGCAGTGGTGCCCATATCAAGACCTGTGCTGCTGTTTGTTCCGCCTACTTCTGATGAGGTGTACCAGTTTTCTGTGCGCGAATCCCCGGTGACGTTCGTATCTGGTGTAAACAGCCTGTAGCTGAAATTATCCTTTAGCGAGCCAACCGGAGTTGCCCCGACACGAATATCCCCTTCAGAAAAAGAAAATGTTCCGGCGCCAAGGCAAAGAAAAAGGTGCATGACATACTTTTCCGGATCGTTTGCATCGTAGCGTCCTACGGGAGACATAATGTAATCAGGGTAAATACGGTATTTACCAAAAACCTCACGAATCGGATCACCTAACGCCACGCTGTTAGCTTTTGCAGGACTAAGTTCCAGAGATTTGCCACTTCCGATACTGCTGAACGCGTTTCCCTCCCCCTGCATAGCAAACATGGCATAAGCAGTGGTTGCGACCACTGCTGAGACAACGGCCCAAACCGCAATGACAAAAACGGAGCCATAAGGAACAGGATAAATTTTCACCTCGTCATCAGGCTTGATGCTGTATTCAGGCCATGCAGACGGTGCGATAGCATGTCCGTTTACCTCAACAACTACAGGATGATCCCGCTCCAGCCTGTAATCAGTCACGTTTTCTCTGAACCAGGCATGTAGCGTAGTGCGGTCATGCTCATGCGTTTCAAGCGGTTCGCCAGGAAGTCGGGAAGGATAAATTTTGATTGTCACAGCCAGAATTCCACTTTGACAAAACGCCTGATAAAACGGCTCAACGGTAAAAAGGTCACGTTAAGACCAGGATTGCATTCAGCCACATGCAGCATGCCACTGATGTTAACCACGACGGCAACGTGGGTTACAGTACTGCCTGAATAACAGGCTGCGCCCGCACCCTCGTGTGGTTCGCAGCGTCGCAGGCTTTTCATAAGCTCACGAGCTTCACGATCAAGCCCGCCGTCATCTTTTGTCACCCCGGTAAATTCAGGCCAGGGCGGCAGGTTAAGATCCCTTCTGATTTCGTTAATGAGGCCAAAACAGTCGAGTTCAGGATAAACGCGTCCGCCTTTCAGCCAGAGAACTGAACGGTATTTATCAGGATTAAACATGGTGAACCTTACGAGATATAACGTAGTCCGGGAAAGGCCGGGAGGGTGTAACGATAGCGAGGCCAGGCTGTATCGAGGACATTCATGTAGCCAGCGGTAATCTGCACCTCTGTCGCAGTCCAGTATCCGGATTTGATTGCCAGTGTGCAGGGAGCTGTTGCAGGCGCAGAGCGGTCAGTAGATATGAAGCTGCGATAAGTCAGTGTGGCGTTACTCAGATTTTTAAGGGCGTTTCTGATAGCTCCGGATACCCGGCCGTCAATATTGCAGATCGCAAATTTCAGATCTTGCGTGCCATCAGCATTACGCGCTGGCAAAGCGATATCAATTCCACAGGCGCTAAAAGTGACTTTTACGCCATTTTCGAGAATTGCAGGAACATCGGTCCATCCTTTGGTAAGCCAGTACGTCTGGCCATCCACGTTTATCTGAAGTGTTTCAATAATCACTTCACGACCGGCCGAGGCATAAAGCCGGTTAAGAACTGTCATTTTTTCGGCCACTCCCTGTTAACAGCTAAATCGATAATATCCGCATTAACAACAAAATCCGGGAACTCTGCCCATGCATTGCTAATGACAGGCCGATCCCAGATTTCAAGCGTTGCGGTGAATTGCCAGTAATAAGGTGGAACCAGTGTGGGTCCCTCATAGATATCAGTGAATCTGCATTTGAATGTATCCAGACCTGCAGGCGTCTGCAGCTTCATGAAAAACCACGACGCACCATCATTGAGAATATGGCGATACCACAGTTCGAAATACTGCGCAGCGCCCTGGTTCGTGAAAAGCCATTTAATCGATGCCTCGGTGGGGGTTGAAACATAAAGGCGACGCTGACGCGCCCGACCTGATGTCATCTTTGTTCTTAACAACGGACTGACGGGTTTAAAACCATAGCCATCCATCTGGGGCATAGGCAGAAAATCATGGGGGTAATAAATATCAGTCATCAGCTCGCTCTCCTTCGCGTTGCCCATCCACTGCTGAGTGCCTTCGAAACTTTTCCTCTTCCTGATGCAAGATGATCAGCAACCATCTGATATCCCTGCATCGCACCATCAATTTGCGCCTGTCTCACCAGGGCAAGAGTAGTATCTGAAGGGTTGCCATTAATCGTGATAGGCGCACCGGTGAAGTGGAAGTTCTGTTCACTGGTGACGTTATCTCCGGAAATATTCTGCGCTCCTGTACCGAAACCGGGACGGGATAGCGTTGCATCGAGGCCATTCCGCCGAAGATTTTCCAGATTTGAAACGCCTATCTTTTTTGTTGATGTGGCATCAAAGACAAATTCTTTACCATGTACGACACCTGCGACAGATTTGGTGTCGATATTGCCGGTGTATCCCCCTTTCTCAAAACCTACCCCCGCGATTGCGGAAATATTAGTGACAATGCTTGCTGTTGCTGCAGCAACTGAAGCCATTGCCGCCAGGTTGTAGGGAAACGGGTTTGCAGCGGCCATCGCAATTCCCTGCTGAATAGAAATCAGCGACTGGGCTATAGCAAAGGCTTTGTTGACAGCAAACATTGCTTTGTAGATACCAGACTGTTCTTCGAAGCCGGATTTTGTGATTGTTACCATGCTGTCCATCATGGACTGCATGGCAGACGTTTGAATCTGGCTTGCCTGGGCATTAAGAAGTGAATACTGAGTAGCGTAAGTTTTACGCGTCTCATACATCTTCTGTTCGTACTCGCTTGTTGTCAGATCCATTTGCTGGTAAGCAGCCAGCTGATTGTTTTGCCATTCATCAAGCGCCTGTTTTGCCTGCCTGATTTGCTGAAGCTGCTGATTGACTCCACTCCATGACCCCGATAATTCCCCCCCGGAAGGCATGAGACTTCCGGTTACACGAGTTACGTCAGAAGGCAGTTGAACCGGAGTATTATCAAGAACACTGGCTCTGGTAGCTGCAATATCCGTATCGCTAACTTGACCAATAGCCTTCACCCTTGCCAGTAAATCGAGACGTTCCTTCAGCAGGTTATTGCTACGTTGTTCCTTATCTTTCACCTTATCCTGTAGCTTCTGATAATCGTCCAACGTCTTCATCTGGTCACTCAGTGCCTCCTGCGCTTTGTAAGCGCTGACGATTTCATCAGAGTGTAAAAGCAAGGATTTTTGAGAAGAGGTAAGATGTGTTTTGGTTCTCATATCAGCAATTTGCTGTTCAAACCTGATACGCTGCTGTGCCGCACTACTGAGTTTCTGAGATGCCACATACTGTGCCTGTAATGCAGCTGTTTGTTGTTTAATCTGGTCCAGTAAGCGTGCCCCGGCATCTTCGGTATATACCCTGCCCTTCGGCTGTTTCGGGTCTTTATACATTTCATTAATGCGTGCAAGGTTACTGGCGTACTGCTGTTGCGTAACGGCCCCGGCTTTTAAAAAATCATTTTGCTGCTTTATAGCCTTTGCCCGCTTTTGTGCATTGGTCAGGTATTGCTGATTTACTCTGTCAGCCTCCTGCTGGGTTTTGATAGCTTTATCCTGCTGCTTCTGGTAATCCGAAATAGCAGTGTTGAGGACGTCTTGCGTTGCCGCTTCTGCTTTCAGGTTTTGCAATTCCTCTTTAAGCTGAGATAACTGCTTGTCCCTTCCCCCGACATCACCAGCGCTACCCAGCCCAAAAATCCCCGGTCTCGAATTGCTGTTAAGCTGATCTATGCTGTTCTGTAAGAAATTAATCCTGTCCTGAATGGTGCCTTCTCTGCCGATATCAAGCATCGAATCCCAGGCGCTTTTTGCCGTATCTGCTACAGCTTTCCAGGCTCGCTCAAGTAAGCCCAGACTGCCCTGAATTTCAGCCGATCGCTGGTTTATGGCTGTTGAGAAAGCCTCGCTGGCTATGCGTGCTGCATCTTCTTCGCGGCCCTGCTCCTGAAGCGCTTTTACCTGCTCATAAACAGAGAGAGTCAGGAAGTGATACTGGTCATTCAGTTTGCTGATAGACGCAACCGGATCCTCAGCAATAGCATTAAAATCTGCCACCAGCTTCTCAACGGAAATTCCTGCCGCTTCATTGAGGTTCAGAATTGCTTCAGCAGCTGCACCGAGCGATTCTTTTGCAACCTTGCCGGAGCCTACCAGCTGATTAAGGACATTAGCGGCATCGGATGTTGTGGCGCCGGTAGCCTTAGCCAGTTTCTCAGCCATATCTGCGAGTTGGCCAGTTGTGGTACCAAGTAAATTACCTGTCAGCGCCAGTGATTTAGCAAATTCGGTTTGCTGTTTCGAACCCTGATAATAAGCAACGGCAAGTGCAGCTGCCGCTGCCGCTGTGCCGCCCAGTGCAAGCCTGGCCGGAGTCAGAAAACCGAGTAATTTCTTTCCGTTTTCGACATTTTCAGCGAGGCTGTTAGCACTTCCTGACAAAGAGTCGGCAGCTTCGTCATTGGCTGACGTCATTCCCAGAAGCTCTGTTTTTATGATGCTAAGTAGTGAACCCCAACCACCAAATGAATCAGCGATTTGCCCGCCCTGCTGCATGAAAACGGTCCAGAGAGGCATTCCACCAGCAACAGAGGTAACAACATCGGTAATTTGAGCAGGTAGTTGCCGCAAAGCATTTTTATACTGACCTGACGAAATCGCACCCTTAGCTATCTGTTGGTTGGTTTTTTCAAGCTGTGAGCGCATTTCTGCCAGCTTGCCAGATAATGTGTCGTACATCTCAGGAGACAGCATTCCACTAGCTTTTGCATTTGCCAGCTTTGTCTGTTGCTGCTCTATACGACGAAAGGATTCACCGACGGGATCAAGCTGTGCGATGAGCCTTTGCAAAGATGCACGCTGCTCTTCATGCGCTTTTGCAGCATCACGCTCAGCTTTTGCCACTCCGCTTAATTCAGCAGTAGTTTCATTGAGCTTTTGGCTCAAAAAATTGAATTCCTCTTTGTCGATTAACCCTTTATCAAAATATTTTTTTAACTCAGTGTATTTTCTGCCCACATTATCGATTGCCGTCCCTACGGGATCGATTACGGTCCGAAGTTTTGCCAGCGCCTGCTTTTCCTCTTCCGTCGCTTTCGTTAATTGCTGTGTACTGGCAACCGATTCCTGTCCGGCTTGCGTCATTTTGTTAAGGGCAACAGTCAGGCTATCAGCGTTTTTTTCTGCGCCAGTGCTGTCAATAATGATCGCAAGCCTGGATTCCTGTTCACTCATAATTTTCTCCGGGCAATAAAAAACCGGCTTCAGCCGGATTTGTTACTTTGCGGGTTGTTCGCTATCTGCGCCTGCTCCTTTGCCCACTCATCGCGCCAGGCATCATCAAGCGCGAAAATAGCAGTGTCGAGTTCTTGGCGATCAATCAGTAAGGTGCGCGACGAAAGATAGCGATCGATGTCGGCAAGCGTTAAAGGCAATGGAACGGCAGACATACCTGCAAATTTTCGCGAGCGGGAAATAACACCATAAGCTTTCAGGATTTCCCCCGTGACCGCATCAATTTCAGGCTCTGGCAATGACTCCAGACCTAGCCGTTCACGCTTCCATCTGTTTTTTTCGCCCTTCTCACCGCTATTGAGGTTGAGCCATTTTTGCGCTTCGAGCGCTTTCCCACAGTTTCCTTGATTTGTTCCTCCTTGCGGTGTGCGATATCAGCAGCAGCGGCCAAAATCAGCCAGTAGAACTCAGGACGTTGTTTAAGAAATGCCATACCACTTTCAGGCGTATAAGGAATTGCTTTTTCTTTGCCATTTTCCATGATCCCAACGCCTTCCCAGTCCAGCAGCAGGAAGCGTGCAGCCGTATCAATCAGCAGGTCATCAATGGCATCTGTTTCTCCCACTTCAGCCGGATCAAACTCACTGGTGCCAACTTTATAATGCACATCGAGTTTATCGATATGGCGCCGAACGAGTGCGTTACGAGACCTGAACTGGTCGTTTTCAATAGATGCGACTTTGAGGCGAAGCCCTTTTACCGGGTTGATCCATCGTTCCCCATTTGTATCCAGTTCAGGCGTGATAATGATCATCAATATTTCCTTCATGAGGCTGTAATTACGGTTCCCGCTTTTAATGAGCGGCAGTGCTGGGTCGTTTACCTAGGGTTATTGAATAACCCCGAAAGTATTTATGAGGGGCATTAAGCTTTAGAGGCGTTGGTTTTGTTCCGGCGTTCAGGCGTGGTTACTGCTGCAGCGCGGGTAATAGTGGGTGAAACATCCGCAGCAGTGATATCAAGCTGCACCTGAATGATTTCAGTATTGCCACCATCAGGCCAGTCGCCCGAAACCTGCACTTTAGGAAAGTCGAAGATGTAAGAACCTTCTTCATTGGCTAACGTAAAACTGAACGGTACAGTCGCCCCGGTAAGCGTTTTGCTCCATACGTCCCATGCTGCTTTCGACCAGGAAAGTGTGATCGAGCCTGTCGGTGTAAATGTGGTCTGAATATTTGCCCCGGCATAGGGTGTGCCGGTACCAATACACCGCTGGGTTTGCAGATTGTTATCGAACTGAATATTGAACGAATCGATACAAAAGCCAGTTCCGCCATCGATGCCATTAAGGCTTATTTTGGTTACTTCTTTGAAGGAATAACGCAGTTCTCCCGAACCATTTACCGGCTCGCTGAAATAACTTTTATCCGCAGCGTTTGAATCCCACCCCAGCCCTGCAACGGTTATTGTGGCGGTCACGTCACCATCATTGGGGATCTCCATTTTAAAAGCCCCAATCTGACAACCCCGAACAATAGAAGCCACACCAATATCGGAGGCATAGGTCGCCATACTGAATGTGATGCGCTCGTTGCCCATAGTCAGTACGTTATTCACCCACTCCGCTCCGAAACATGACGCAAGGAACTCGTCATGCTGTCCCCAGCGAAATTTAGCGCCGACATCGCCGCTGACATCGACTGTGCCGGTGCTCTTGCCCTGAGCCATACGCGTACCGCCGATTTCGTCATTGTCGCTGGTGTTCTGTTTAGGGCCGATGCCCCAGCTGGTGCGTATAAGCAGATTCCATGAGCCGGAATCAGGTGTAGTACCTGTAGTTTTTTCCCGAATATAGGCCGTAACGACCTTTGCACCTGAACTCACAGGAGCCTCCTTGAAGTTGAACGCTTTACAGCGCGCGATAAGGGATATGCAGATTACGCTGCGCCCAACCTGAAATTTCTCCGGCTGGAACAACTGAAACAGCGAAATAATCGAGACGGCCATCCGACCGGAACTCGAATAATTCACGTATTTGATCAGCCGTTTCGGTGATGAGCCGTGTGCCGGAGCCTGCCGGAACGAAAATCTGAATGATGATAATGCCGGTGCGATGCACAACCGGTCCCTGTCCGATCTCAGTTACGCCTGCGAGTCCGGGAACATCGGTAAGACGTGCCCATACTGGGCGTCCTGCAGGGTTAAATGTCGGCCCGTTAGGGTAAGTGACCGAGTCAGCGGGAATAGCAGTCTGTGCCGTAATCCTGCTGATAACGGCATCTCTTATTTCTGTGAAGGTCATTTGTATGCCTGAACCACGCCATGAAAGGAAACCGCATAGATACCTGCCGGAGCCTGTTGAGAATGACCACCCTCAAGTGCTTCGGAGTATGGAAGATTGTTCTGGATATAAACCACCGCGTAAGGACTGGTGGCATTTATCACTGCGCAACCGCGTTGAAGGGTTTCTGTACCTGTTTTGTCTGCCTCACTCAGCTTTGAGAAATCAGCAGCCCCGACACTGACATAATTATTGGCCCGAAATCTCCCGGTATCGACAGGTGATCGCATCACGACTTCATTTAAAAGCTGAATTGAAATGATGCGTAATTTTTTCCCCACCGCTTCTTTTACAAGCCCGGCAAAGGCTGACGGGTCGATATTCCATCCCTTAGCCATTATGTTCTCCGTAACTGAATGACGTAACTTGCTGCGGCAGGATCAACTTTTACCGATATGATTGTATAAGCCTGATGCATGCCAATGATGAGATCCGGGGCTGTCACGGTGTGACCTTCCTTCGGTACAGCAGACACTTCGTTTTTTAGCGCTATGAGTCGCACGTCCCCTTTAAGGATATTGACGCCATCGATCCGGCTGAGTGCATAAGCCGCCAGGATTCCCCGGCCTCCATATGTGACTATGGTTTCATTGCCGGTTTCAGTAACCGGATCCCAGCCTGAGCGAACGACATAACAGGCACTGAAATCAACTACTGCATCGGCGAGTTCTTCATTGAAAGCCGCAGCGATTTCCGTCTGGATTTCTTCGCGTATCCCCATCATCAGCCTCGCTCTACGCGTAACTGAGAATTGCTTGCTCCCCAGGGTTTGAGTAGCGCAATCGCAAGCTGTAAATCAGCTGGTAACAGCGAGGCATCCGCCGCACTGATTTCAGTGAACGTTTTAGATACCGCGACGCCGTCAGCTTCCACCGATTTACTGGTGAGCACACCTGAGTCTGTTTTCTGCTGAAATAACTTACCTTCAGCAGCTACCGATGCAGCGTAAGCACCAGCCAGCTTCACGTTTTCGGGAATATCGTCAGGAGAAAAGCCGCGAAGACTGAATGTGTTCATCCATGCATTAGCCATGAGCACAGCTTTTGATTTAGCGCTGTCATTAGCCCATTCCTGACCAAGAAGCCTGTCCACATCTTCAACAGTGACATAGGTAATCATGTTTCTTTCCAGCCGTTTGATTTCCAGTTATCTACCTCATCAGGATGCACATCGGCCGTTTGCGGCCCGCCAGGAAAAGCAGGGGCATCGATGAACATAGCGACCAGATCCTGGCCATACTCTTTTGCAGCGTCCGGGGCGCTGCTGGTTTCCCCCGCTCCGTTTTCGGAATTGTTGTTCGCTCCCTGTGTTAATGGTGGCTGTGAGGTGCTGGTATTTTCCTGCTTCGCCTGTTCTTGCTTTGCTGCTTCGCGCAAAGCACATTGCTCTTTAGTAAGTCCGGCCATTTTTTTCTCCATTATGAAAAAAGGGGCCGAAGCCCCGGATAATCAGCCAAGCAGCAGAACTGCGTGCTCCGGTTTGACGGAAGCCACGCCCCACGCCAGACCTACCTCATAACGCACCTGGCGGTACTGACGGTATAAAGCGATCTGAAATGTGATCCCGGATATCGGATCCGTAACGTTCATCACGTCATCAGCTGTATCGCCGCCCTGAGGCATTGCTGGCGTACGGGATGCCAGCAGCAGCGCGTTGCGGTCAAAAGCCATATTCGCGGCAAATCCGCCAAGCACGGTGATTGCGGTATTGTCCGCTAATGGCTTACGCAGCCCCGGAGCGGCAATCGTTATGAAGGTTGCGGTTGATGCAGCGACAATATATTGGTGCTCGTCGCCTTCAAATTTCACAACGGAGCCTGCCGGAATGGCACCGGTGCCGGTATCGATAGCGATGAGCACATCACCTTCTGATTTATTACCGTTGACCAGATACCCTTTTGCAGCTGCAGCCGGCACTCTGACAACACCTGCTGAATTATGGATGTTGAATCCCTCCAGACGGCCCAGCACCCCCTCACGCAACAACTGATCGGTACCAGACTCGTTTACCTTGAACAGTACTGATTGCTTACCGCGCAGATTTGCAATAGCCGTAGAGCCAAGAACCATCTGCAGGTCGGTCGTAGGCGCACCATTATCTTCCAGTACCTGCCGTGCAAGCGCGGCATCAGTCAGCTCGTCTTTGATACCAAAAGGCGTGACGCCAGCGGCGCCCACGGCACGGGAAGAACGGAAATAAAGCGCTCCCAAATCAGCATCAACTTCGTTAGATAATGCGCGAAACGCCTGTTTAAACTGGTCAGCAAGGATAGTGTTGTAGGTTCCTGTCGGACCCAGCGCCAGCTGTTCCTCCCCGTTCCATTTAACCGGTGTCATCTTGGATTTAGTGATTTTTACGTCAACGTTTCCAATATTCGAGTCGCCATCGTTTGGGGCGGTGGCGCCGGGAACAATATCGACCGTGGTGGCGACCGGCGCGACCGGTGCGGTTACGGTCTGGCCTTTGGCCGCTGCGTCCGCTTTGGTATTACGGGCAACCGAAGGGATAAAACCGACCTGTTCGCGAGAAACGGTATCCAGAGCGGTATAGATAGTCGGGATCAACCCTGTGAGGGTATTCGACATTGTGATTTTCCTTGGAAATAAAAAAAGAGACAGGTTTCTGAGCTATCCAGCTCTGGCGCCAGCACCATCCGGAAACTGGCAAAATTGTTTAGTCAACGATGGTCATACCGTCTTTGAGAGCGGCTTGTTTGCTCGTCGCATCGAGGGATTCAAACGCAGCTCGTTTCATGGTCTTCTGACCGAGAGAATGCTGGCTTGCCTGAGAACCATTACCGCTGGCGCCGCTGGCCTTCAGGATGTGATCTTTCTGCGGGTACTGTTCGACAAGAAATTCCAGTGCCTCATCAAAAGTGGCCAGCTCACCTGGCTTAGCGCGGGAGTAAATCTTATTGCCCGAGCCGTCATAAGCTACGATGCCGCCGTCTTCGATTTTGAAGGCCTGCCCGAAGCGGGCCTGTACAAAGTCGAACGGGATGGCCATTTTCTCGGCAATATATTTTGAAGCTGTAAAACTGCCGCCGATTTTGGCTTCATACAGCTGGCTTTCAAGGGTCTTACTGCGGTTCTCTGCCTCTTCGAGTTTCGCCTGAAAAGACTGCGTGATCTCAGCCTTGACCTGGTCAACCGCACCGGCATCGATGAGTTTTTTCTGGTCGATTTTTGCCATCATTTCCAGCGCTTCAAGGGCCTTAGTCGGATCAGTGATACTGCTGAATTTCCCGAGTTTTGCCTCGGCCGCTTCTTTGGCTTCGCGATGAGATTTCGCTTCGCTATTCAGCGCGGTGATTTTCCCGACAGCCTGTGTCGCATCAAACCCAATCTCTTTACCATCCTCATGCACATAAACGGGATTGCCGTGATTATCGACGACTGCATACTGCTGGCCGTTTATTTCAGTTATTTTCAGCTTCATGTTCTTACCTTTTTGTCAGGCTCTACGCTTTTTCCTGAGCGCAGAAATAAAAAAGGCCGCCTGAGCGACCTGTAATCAAAATGGAGGGTTAAATTCCCGCGTCGGCAAATGCCCTGCTGTCGTAGATGCGCAATTGCTCCAGCGTCAGCCACTCTCCCTTATCGTTGTAAAATTCATCCGGCGTCATACCACCGTCACGTAACAGGCGCGCCCTTTTCTCACCGAGAATTTGTTTCTGACGAATGAATGGCTGGCGAAGCAACCATTCACTGTAAGTGGTATCTGCGGCCACCTGGCCATCCATGCTTGCCCTTTCGCTCTCTGACAGCTCGCGCACATCAATGCCAAGCTCATTAGCGGATTTGAGGATTAAGGTTTCGGTAGAGCGACAGCAGAAATGAATTTTCCCCGGTCCCTGTAAATAAGGAATTTTGTGCCCTAAAGGTTTACCGTCCAGCGTGTACTTAAGTCGATCCCGGACGATACAAAGTCGGGTTGTGCGTATATCAAGCGTGGAAAGCCATTGTTTACCTTTCAGGATATCGCTGTTAGCGTTGGCGAAGCTGTTACGCGCCGCCGCTGCTATATGACTTACGGCTGTTTTGGCTATGCTGAAAGCATTGCTCCGACACAGCTGCAGCGCTCCGTCCTGATACCCTTTGTTAGCGTGTCCCCGCATCTTCTTCGCAATACTATGGGTTGTATCGCCGAGCAAATAGCCCTGGCGTACTGTGTTAACGATACGGGCCATTCTGTCCGCCTCCAGCTGGCTGGCCCACTCGCGCAACAGCCGTCCCTGAAAAGGCTGCGACATCGCCGCGGCATAAACCATATCTGGCGAGACAGCCTGTAAAGGAAAATGGCTTTTAACCACATCTGGCAAAAGCGCATCGAAAAGGCTCAGCTGATAACCGGTTTCATGAGAAACAAATTGCCCTAATTCAGCCATAAGGCTGCTTTGCATTGAGGAAATCGCCTCTCTATTGATATCACGTACGCTGGCGAGCAAACTTTCCAGACGCATAACGGTAAAGCTGGTGGGTTCCAGGCTATCCAGTGCAATCAGCAAGCGCGAAGTCAGCTCTGCGTCGCTTTCATTAAGTAACTTTGTCATCCGGTTAGCGACACCGGTACTGTACCGACTGATCCAGATAGCGTGAGCAATGGATTCGTCACGAAGTTGCTCATTAATTGTCGCCATGTCAGCTGCCTGTCATATCCGGGGAGGGATTCAGCAGCTCATCAATGACATCTTCGGCTTTTGCATCCGGATCGATAATTTTCAGTTTTTGAAGCGCGCGAACCGCATCTATCCGGCGAATATCGCCCCCCTGACGCAACGACTGTATAGCCTGTGCGGCAGACGCATCGAAAGTTTGCTCAGCCACATCCAGCTCTGTACGAACATCAACATTCCCGCCGCTTTCAAGACCAACCCACTCGGCCATAATCTGGAGGATATTATCGAGCGCATCTTCAAGAGAGTTTGCCATGGTATAAAGCGGTGAACTCACCTGCATTTTTTCTTCATGGGTTTGATCAACGGATTTTGTCGACGTATTCTCCGGGCGCACCAGCTTCGCGCCAGCCTGGCGCATCTGGTCTTCTAAATCATTTAACGACGTTTTACCTGCG
This sequence comes from Pantoea osteomyelitidis, assembly GCF_044342975.1. Lineage (NCBI taxonomy): Bacteria > Pseudomonadati > Pseudomonadota > Gammaproteobacteria > Enterobacterales > Erwiniaceae > Pantoea > Pantoea osteomyelitidis. The sequence continues at coordinate 722,973 of NZ_JBGFSN010000004.1, read as the reverse complement.
CCGATAGCCGAACCCGTATGTTCCACATATTCGACGCCCTGCGTTTCACGGCTGCTGAAATTTGTCGCGCTGGATGCGCCAATCGTCAGCACCTGGCCTGTTTCCAGCCCATAGGTAACCAGAATAGGCACTCGCGCAACATGCATGATGTTGTCCTGCTCGCTCTGGCTTTGCCAGTGCTTGATATTCAGATGCGCCAGCTCCAGTAATGGAGGCCTGCCGCGCATAAACCCGGTACGTTTGGTGTAGAGCGTCACCAGAGGAATATCTTCACGACTTGTTTTCCACTCATCGTATTTAGTCCACACGCTGATACGTTCTGAGTTTTCACTCCGGCGCCAGATTTCCACCTTTCCCGGCATAATGTGGCGGATTTGCTCAATCTTTTTTTGTTCGAAGTTTTCACCTTCGACCACTACGATTTCCCGGATCCTGAGTTGGGTCAGAATTTCTTTTCCCTTTTTTATGGCTGAACGCCAGCCAATCACCTGCCGCGGATTAACGATTGTGGCATAAGGTCGGGCACCGCTTGAAAGCTCATCTGCACGCGTTCGTATTTGCGCTGAATCCATCCGGGGAAAGTCCACCAGCGCATGAGCCAGTCCGTACTGTAATCCAAGACTGAAAAGCTCCTGTGCCCAGACGTCAAGGCGGGTACCGGACATATCAAAATCTTTCGTAAGGTTTGCTATTTGCTCCGGCATGTTTTCACTTAGCTGAACCGGCTCAGCAAATACACGACCGCAATCCTGTTTTATCGTTTCTTCGTAAGCAGGGAGGAGCGTTGCCACATCTAAGCGCTTTTTGTAATCCTCTTTATCTTCGTTAGGCCAGCGTGGCATATACCGTTCGCCGAGCTGGCGCATATAAAGCGTGCCGCCCATAAGGGCATCGTTGATATCCCACGCTTCGACCATGTCGTTGTAATCGAGATTGGGGGTAGAAATATCTGGCATGATTAAATTCGCAGTTTGGTAACCGTTCCGGTGGCTTTCGCAATGGGATAAAGAAATACAATCGGATATCCGCCTGCATCGTTAGGATGATCGAAGCCTGCTTTTTTATCCGGCTCGTCTTTATCGTTATAAATCTGACGCTCCAGAGATTGAGTAAATTTCGGGCATTTTTGCGTATTGACCAGCATCCGCCGTTCGCCATAGGTGTTACACAGCATGGCGTTGAGGGAGTTGACGCGATCTTTTACTGCCGGATTCGTGTTGTTTACCCGAACCGTGAAGTTAGCAGTCTTCAATAAAGCAATATCGGATTCGCTGGCGTTGCTGGACTTTCGGTTATTACCGGACGCATCGGGGTAAACAACAATTTCGTGTCCGTAATAGCGGGCCTTGATTTGTTTAATCATGGCCGGGGTGTCGAAAACATTCATAAATTCATCCACCGCACGCGGCAGGCCATCACGAATGACATAAACAACCGCAGCCATTTTGCTGACGTTGAAGTCCATTCCGATATGCAGGATGTCGCCCCGCTGTACGGTGTCGTCAGTATGGTTCTGGCGCCGGTCGAAACAGTAGTACACAACCCCCTGATAGTTCTCGAATGACGCTTCGTATTCCTGGCGAAACGTTCGCGGATCCATTTTCCGGCGCGCAGCTTCCAGCTCTTCGGGCGGAACGTTTCCGCCATCAACGGACGTATAGAGCCAGCTTTTATGATCCGGCTCCCGGCCATCCTGTCCAGCCAGCCAGGTGTCGTAACAATGGTTAAAGCCTTTCGGTGTGCCAATACGCAGAGCATGGCCACCGATGTATTGGACACCCTCAATGGCATAACGACAGGTCGACAGCATCGGGCGAAGAACTTCTTCCCAGGCCTGATACGGGCAGTCGGCCCATTCATCGACAAGAACAAAGAAAAGACCCGAACCGCGAAGATCGTCGTAATTGTTGAGGCCAACACAGCGGATTACGTGTCCGCTCATCAGCGTTATTGAAAGCTCCGTCTCATTGGGTTTCGATTCACGCCAGTGCGGCGGAATAGCCTGTTTCAGACGGCGCCAGAAAACACGTTTAGCCTGTTTCAGCGTGGGCGCGCAGTACCAGATTTCATCCTCAATACTGACGTCCCATTTTTGCGCCAGCCTTGCCGCACGGCGCATCTCAGCTTTGCCAAGAAAAGTTTTGCCGAATCGTCGGCCACAGACTGCATCACGGAAACGAGCCTCTTTTTGCCATCCCCAGACGTATATATTTGCCTGCTTTGGCGTGAGTTTGACCGAACCGTTAAAGGACTGGCTTACCGGGAGGTGGTTCATCGGGGTTCAAACTATGTAACTGGTAATCTTCTTCAGGAACGGGAGGCAAAGATGTTTTGCCGCCTTCCCTCAGTGCTAAATACCGCAACAGGTCACGGCGCGCAGCTTCCTGGTTGGCCAGCTGTAATTCGAGGCCGAACTTTGTCTGTTTTACCCCGGCATACAGGTATCGTTCGCGGCCTTCCAGGGTATCTGTATCGGCAATGAAAACTTCGCCCTCGCCTTCCCCACAACAGCGGGGACAGTCAGGGTTAGGTATGGCATTAGCAACGAAACCTATGCCGCCATATTCAGGCTCAGCTTTGTCGCTGCGGTATGCTTTTTCTGCTGCTCTGTCGTACTCATCGATATCGCGCCACTGATACAGGAATTTTTCTCCCCAACAGTGACGGCAATTCACACGGCGGTACTGAACCAGTGCATTCGGATCTGCGCTGGCTATGGATACCAGCTGATGAATAATTTCATCCTCAGCAAATGAAAGGCGTTTCTGGCGCCGTTCTCTGAGGTAACGAACAGCCCGCGAGACCTTAACATTCCTTAACAGCCTGGAGGCCGCCGCGTAGGTTGCGTTTCCCTCTGCCTGATAGCCAGCCAGACGGTAAGATTCAACGAGCGATTTCCCCGCCGCGTGATACTCAGCAAAAATCGCCTGCTGCTCTGAAATCCCGAATTCTTCCGGATCGAAGCCGTTTTCAGTCTTTGCAGAAACGGAGTTTTTTGAAAGGAAATGCTGCTCTGAAAAAGGTGATCGTTCATGGTTATTTTTGGCGGTGTCGCTTTCAGGGGCAAAAATTTTTTTTGCCCCATTTTTTTGCCCCTTTTTTGCCCCTTTAATTCGCTTCCAGCCTTTTTTATCGGCCATGTAGCGTAAGGCTTTTACGGTGATACCGTACTTTTCCGTTATAGCCTGAAGGGAAAGCACACCATCACAATAATCTCGCTCGATTGCTTTCTCATCCGGCGTGTTCATCAACTACTGTCCTGCTCTTGCTCTCGCCTCATCAACTTCGTATAGGCGTAGGCGTCACCGTTTTTAGCTCGCTTGTAAAGCGCGTCTCTTAATTCCGCTTCGCCTTTGGCCCTGCCTATACGAATCGCTTCTCTGAACTGACGTATATTTTCCCTGTCCTTTTTCAGCGCCTCCAGATTGATTGCCAGTACATCTGCAATCTGCTGTTCTGTTAACCGCCTGGCCGCCCATCCCTGAACCTTTTCTAAATTCAGGTCAGACATTCATTACTCCAGTTTGAATGCTCTCAGGACGTCAGCTGAACGCCCGATTCGCTTGTTACCGGGCAATTCAAGCTCGAACTCATAGCTGATCGCCTTCTTCAAATCGTCCGGTTTTGATGGCTGCTGAGGAACAGCCTGTACCTGGAAAGATGATTTACTGTCCACCAGCGAAATGAGTTTCAGGTCGTAGTCAGCAACGATCTGCATGATGTCTTTTTCAGAATGGAATTTTTGATAAAACCAGTGCCCTTTTCTGTATTTCGCTGTGAAGTTATTTTCATCAAGAAAAAACAGCTTCGATTTTTTTGAGGCAGATTTTTTGAGGTTTAACGCAGCGAGTTCAAACTCCAGCCGTCGCCCGGAGAAGAACAGCATTCCGCCGGGTTTACATAACCCTCTGATGAAATGCAGGACGCTTTTTTCTGCCTCGGGGCAATCCACACTGTTGAGTACGCTGTCGCAAATGACGTAGTCAAAGAGGCCATGCTCTGTCAGCGAATCACACATATCAGTAATCATCCGGTTAATACTGGTGATATCCAAAATGTTGCTGGCGCCAAGCCTGCGGAAAAGTTCTACGTCCAACAGATTGAATCCTGCCTGACGCAACCTTTTGGCGTAATCGCCCTGACCTGATCCAAAGTCGATACCCCTTAAAGCTCTTCCATCCTGATGCGAACTAAGCCAGGGAAGAACCAGCCCTTCATATAGCCGGGAGCGGTTTTCTTTGCTCCTGCCGGAACGCAGGCGCATCATCTGAGCATATGTCTGGACGTAGGTATGCTTTTCGAGATGGTTGTAGCTAAATACCCCGTAGGTGCGCTGCAGATACTTTCTGTAAAGTGCTTTCTTCTCGTCAGGAATAACGTAAACCGTCAGCGGTGCATTAACACTACGAGAAGCCAGCGCATACTGAGCGCAATGGATGACCTCGCCCGAACGGGTAGCCACACAACCGCCCCAGGGACCGAAACGGAGGATCATCTCTGAGATTTCGCGGCGGACATACGCCATACGCGAACGAAAATTACCTGTGAGCTGTTGGGGCTGAACCACACAAAACCCCGATTTATTACTCAGCCCGGTGATCACACACCTTTCATCGCCGGAGTCCTGATCGGTGCCGTTATGCAGCTGGTTAAAGCGCAGCTCATCGTAAAGAGTTGTCTCGACCGGCAGAACGTAAACGGCAGCTTTGGTTACTCCGAGCTTACGCAGTGCGCGGGTTCGCTGGTGTCCGGCCACCAGCAGATCGCCCCGGACTATCAGAGGCTTCACCAGCCCGAGAACCTGAATACTTTCAGCGAGGACGGATAAATCCTCTTCACCTATGAAACGCGGGTTATATTCGGCGCCACGTAGCGCGGAGATGTCATAGTTAAGCTTCAGCATGACTGTTCCCCAACAGGTGATTTACGAATCCGAAAAACGAACCATTTTCTTCAACGTAATCATTCAGCGCGTTCATCAGCCCGGAGGCTTCAGTTTCTGACAGCGGTATTTTTTTCCGGCTGAATGTCAGGTAATTGATATCGACGCCCGCGTTATCCTCATCCTTTTCAAAATCGATGGGTTGATGCTCACCCAACAGATCATCCAGCTCGCGGTCATCGAACCCCGCCAGCAGCAAATCAAAGTTTTCAGCCTGCAGATCGACCAGCTCATTTTTTAGCAGGAATTCATCCCAGCCGGCATTAAGCGGCAGGCGGTTATCTGCCAGCCGGTAAGCGCGTTTCTGGACGTCACTCAGCCCTGCCAGGGTAATACATGGCACTTCATCGATCGCCAGCTGCTCCGCCGCCATAACCCGGCCATGACCGGCAATGATTTCACCGCTTTCATCCACCAGCACAGGATTGGTCCAGCCAAACTCCTGAATGCTGGCAGCAAGCTGTTCGACCTGCTCTGTGCTGTGTGTTCTCGCGTTACGTGCGTATGGTATTAATGCTTCTAAGTGCAGGTATTTCACCTGAAGCCTGTTTTTGTTATTCACGCAGAAAAATCCTCTGGTCTGAAAAATATCGAATCAGGAAAGCCAAATTTGAAAATTGATAACGGTACTTTTTGGATGTCAGGTCAGCGCAAGCACCAGGCTGTTTGAACCCGGCGAAGCGCGGGCATAAATATCTCCGCTAACCTGGTAGGCAGGTCCCTCTTTTCCGGCAGCGATGTAATGTCCTTTAAGGGAACGGTCAGGAGTGCCAGTTGATTCGCATATCTCACCGTAACCGCTGACAGCGCTCAGCAAGGCCGTATCGGCACCGGCTGTAACCAGTGCCCATTCCTGATAAACCGTGATATTGGTGGTTGGCATTATTCCTCCAGCGTAATGCTTTGCATGTAACGGGTTCCCCAGTGATGGGCCGAAAGCGGCAGAGAAAAAGAATCCTCAGGCGTCTGGTATGTATCTGACGCGCCGTCGCTCCAGCTAACTGTCAGCCTGTTGATACCGGCTGTCGCAATAATTGCTGTTGCGGCGTTTCTGGTCACTTTATCTGTACCCGTCAGAATCGGTGAGGTCGCAATAGTTCCTGCTTCTACCTGCACAAAACCTGTCAGTAATGAACTGCCCAGCTTTCTGTAATGTGAAAACGTGTAGGTATCCGCAACAGGCAACTGACAGAGGGCATAAAGATAATTCGCTGTGTCCCTGCGTCCGACGTAAGTACGAACCGCCCCTTCTGCACGCAATGTAGAAATAACGCGTGTCCAGCTCGACAAATCCGTTATCGGAGCAGGCGCTTCAAGCCATGCCGAAGATGTCTGGTCGTAAATGCCGTAGAGCAATTCATCCGTGTTAACGCTTGCGATAGGGCCACCGTCTGGACCTTCAGCAACGGCGTAACCGGACGTAGGGGTGTAAATGAAGTTGCCAGTACTACCGTTAATCCGAGCCGTGTCTCCACGCATTTCAGGCTGAAGGTTGACAGCTGCAGGCTCCGGGGCGTGTCTGCCAATAGGCAGTCCATCTTTGTACTCAACCGGCCATTCATTCTCATCGGAAAGATGCAGATGGCCATCGCTGTCCCAGTAAAAATGTGGCGGGCCGGTATATTTTATGCGGGGATCTGTTGAGTCGGAGGTAAGGTCGATAAAACAATCGTTGTGCTTTTGAACACCGATGGTGAAAGCACCTGCCATCCAGATGCCCTTCTTCCCTGTGCCGCCAATTACCGGCACGTTGGTCATTTTTAGCATGTTTAGGCCATAAAAAAACCGCCCGAAGGCGGTTTGAATGATTTTGATATTACTTAAACTTTGATACCACAAGCAGTAGCGAAATCGGTGACAGCTTTAGTTGATCCCACCGCATCCGCGCTAAAGCTCATCTTTTTGTTAACAGCCTCGACATTAAGACCAATTAATACTTTAGATTGCGCTTGTTTGAGCTGAGTCAAAATATTTACAAGCCCATCTTGTGTAGTTGCAGCTTGAAGATATTCATCATTGCGCTTAGAGAAATTACCCTGCAAGCTTACCGGGTCGTTTGAATCAACCTTAACAATCATAGTGACAGGGAGAGATTCTGCTGCTTTGTAATCACCCTTTTCAACATAAGCCATACTCAAAGAATCTTTGGTACAATCGAAAATGATTCCATTATTCATAGAAATCATTCCTACAAGCATCGCCTGTTTGCCACCTGAAAAAATATCATCTTCTACTTTCGCATCCCAATCAGCATGAGCACTAAAACTGGCCATACATGCAAGCGATAGGATCCCTGCCAATAAATTCTTTTTCATAGACACGTCCAAACCTTTTTAGGATTTTTATTTAGCGTAAACAAGAGTGTACCGAAAGCATATCGCAACTCATACAATGGCTTCCAGTAAAACTGTTTACCAAAATTGATAGGTCAATAATGTTGATTCGCAGGCAATCAAGTCTTTCGCTGTTTCCTTTTTAGCTTGATACCTCCGTTAGGACCAGCTTCTACCTCTTCATAGTCTTTGAAAATTGCTATGAGAAGAGTTAATCCTATTGCTGATGCTGCAATAATTGCCGATATCTCAAACCCAGAAAAAGCTGCTGCGGCAGTAGGGGCGACAGCTGCGAATCCTGCAAGAGAAGCACCACCACTGACAGGTGCCGCAGCAAGTGAAGCAGCTAAAGCCGCAACTGCCACAACAGACAAGCCTCCGGTTGCTATTCCAATTTTTTTACTTCTCCTGAGATTTTTGGCCAGCTCACCTTCAACTAAGATGATTTCAACCTTTTTATCCTTTGCTTTCTTAAGCTCTTCTTTTGTAGTAACAACAGTTTCATTCATTGCTTTAACACCAAAAAAGTAAGGGTTGAAAATTTATCGGCAATTGCAAATGAAACTTCAATCAGACCAATCAGCAATTGCAATAACTGATTGTTTTTATTGCAAATGATCTAGAGGGCACTTAAGGAAAATAAAAAGAATAATATCTATCGTACTTTTACTGCCAAAACCAATAAACCCAATTGATTTTTCCAGTAAATATGCTTATATAAACAGCAGCTTCTATTTATAAAAACTCAAGGCAGGGCAATATATTTGCCTGTAAGCAATATAAAAAATCACCCAAAGGGCAATAAACAGATGGAAATTTCAAGCCAACCACTTACCTTCAATTTCTCTCACTTTGAATTTTTAACCCTTCATACAGGTCAACATGATAAATTCATGGCTGCTTGTGAAACAGAAGATGATATAGGCGTAGTGTTAAGGCTACACTTAATGCTTGAAAAAGATCTTGAAGCTTGGTGCATATGTGCATCCCAAAACAATAATATATTTAGAGGATTCGGCGAAAATCTTAACCTAGACTTTTCAGCAAAAAATCAGCTTGCCTTTAACTTCGGATTAAGTGAATCACTTAACAAGTTAATTAAAAGATTTAATAAAATTAGAAATGTTAGAGCTCATCAGATAGATAGCTTTGCTTTGACTGATCCCGAAATCGAATCTTTAACGTCTCTCGCCAGCCAACACTATCCAGATAACTTACTTGCTGTTAACGAATTCCAAATCCAAATTAGGGGCGGAGAACCACTTTCTTTTACTGATAAAGGCACGCCTAACCGCCTCAAATTGGTCATGCTTTACTCAGTGTTGAAAATGCGAATGTGCGATGAAGCTTTGCGCATGATAGGCAGGAAGCTTTGAAATGAAAAATTTATTGCAAAATAAATCTTCTCATAACCAAGCCTCATAAAGTAATTTGAACCACAAATTATTGAACGCCCTGATAAGCCAGGCTGAAATGATTTCCGTCAGGCTTACTGAACCGCCCACCCCAGCTGCCGCCGATTGATTCCCAGTATTTACCGAGAGGCTCATAAGCCGCACTGTCGGTCTGGTATTCACCATCAATAAACAGATTGAAATCTACTGCCAGACGGCGGGTATGCAAACTATTAGCGATGCCCTTTCCCTGTCTCGCATTGAGCTGGGCCTGTTCGGGTGTCCGATAAGCCTCACCAAATGTCAGCTCATATCCATTGCCGTATGCCCAAGTAATCAGCCGCCCGATCATCCGGGTAAACTTTCTCTGATGTTCACTCAGTTTCATTCGCATTCTCCTTACGTTCGATTCCTGCGCGCCGGTATACCAGCCCGAGCGCCATATCACGCAAGCGATCGGCACCGACGAAACCAACCAGCGCCCCGGCAAAAGCGCCGCTGTTATACGGAAGGCCCATATGTTCCAAGAGTGCGGACACTGCAACGGCGAAAATGCCACAGATAAGAGCGCCGGTAGCGGTGTACAGCCAGGGTTTACCGGAACGTATATCGCAAAGTGCAGAAATGCCCAGCGCAGTCAGTCCCGCATAGATTGATGGGGCATATATTGACAGCCAGTTTTCCAGCTGTTCCCACCCTCCGGGCGGTGTATGGTTCATTAATATCTCCGGTCTGAATGTAAAAAAAAGACTCACCGGAGTAAGTCTTTTTTAATTGAGAATGAGTTACTGCACGTTTTGCAGACATAAAAAAACCCCGCGTTAGCAGGGTTGGTATTTAATCGCTTTTGCTTACAGCTTTGCGAAGCATAGCGCAATTGAATCAACTTTCGCGCAAGAAAGCAATACCTGCTTTATCGCTCCTGTTTGATAACAAACTTATAAATAGAAGGCTAATCATATTAAATATTAAAGAATGGGTGCGTTGAGATTATGCCACAACCGCATAAAGAGTGGCGGGGATTGCTCCCCGCCGGTTGCTCTTACTTAATGGATTCGTAAGCCATGTAAACAGCAACGTCTATCAGACCGGTTTTGATCTGGACCTCACAGAGATCCTTTCGCATTACCAAAGCGATAACAAAAATCGCTGCTATCAGAATAGAGGCGATAAAAATCGCCCTGCGCTGCTTCATGGTTGCTTCTCCTTGCTTTTCAGCTCGTAAGAGGCTACCTTTACGTTGTTGGACATAAAGACGGGCCTCAGGTTGATTTAAAGTCTCCTGGGGCTTTTCTCTTTCTGCCGTCTGCAAATGCTTAAGGCAGAAAGCCTCAAGCACCCGCCACAATATTATATATTGCGATTAGTAAAATCAATTAAATACGGTAACGACAGCCATCATTCAATGATAATTAAATATTCATTATTCAAATTATATTTACACAAACATTTGATACAAAAATAATTATTAATAAAACTCATCGTTACCTGAACCTTTTGACATTTACACCAAAAGCTTCGCACATTGGCTGATACAACAAATACTCTGCAAAGGTCAGCCAGGTATCAATCCGGCTTTCGCATGTTCTCAGGCACCATTCAGGATGATTTTCATTAAGCTCCCGCGCCATCTGCTTCTTGCTTTTACCGCGCCCGATATAGCGATCATGAATGATGTATAACAGGCCCCTGTGCTCTTCCAGAACGCCACTTATCACCCGATCAATGAGCAGCGCTTCTGCATCAGTACAGTAAGCTAAGCTGCTTTTCTGCCTGGCACTCAGTAAATCACTGAGGTAAAGCGCCAGCTCTGATTTACTCAGCCCTGAGTTTTTCAGGTACTTCTGAGCCTGGGCTAAGGCCGTTTTAGTTACCTTTTTCGTGCTCAGGAGCTGGTTAAAAACATTGCCTGTCTTTCCTTCGCCAATATAGGACCATCTTCCCCACATTCTCAGCTTTCCCTGTATCCAGACACTTTCCAGCGTTCGCAGGCGTATCTCTTTTCCGTCAGCTTTGCCGCAGGTAGAGGGATAAATCATTTTGCTTCCTTCCTCAGTAAAGCCTGTGTACGTAAAACGCCTTCAGCATGAAACAGGCGCAGCTCCTCACGGGTGAAACAGGTACGGATTCGCCCGTCTACGGCATCGTGGCAGGCACTACAGGCGTGGGCGCCCTGCTCATCATCCGGTTTCAAACCTGCACCACAGGTACCGGCCAGCCGGTAATGAGCGAGCACAGTAGTTTCAGGATTGAAATTACAGATGCCCGGTATGCGTATCTGGCAGTCACGGCCACGCGCAGCATTGCGTAACTTTTTGCTCATGCCGCGTACTCCAGCAGCTGCGCGGCGGCGCTTTCTGCTGCCTGGTATGAAGGGAATTTACGAAACAGAATGTAGTTCCACAGAACGTTCAGAACGGATTTATAAAGCTGGCGAAACTCCGGCTCATCCATCTGAGCGAATGAAACTGATTTTGCCCGACGTCCACGGCTGCCGTCCGGGTAGATATGTTCACTATAAAATCCCGCCTGGACAGTGACCCACTCGCGAAACGCATCGAATGACTTCAGCAGTGCCATATCTTTTGTGCGGTTATAAGTTACTTCATTCAGGTAGTGCTCAGCAGCATCAGCCAGAGCGGTTTTATAACCGGTGCCCGCAGCTTTGCACAGGAAACTGACGAACCCGTTTAAAAGATGCTGCTCTTCAGGTGTAAGGGCGCCACCTGATGGCGTCCAGTATTCGTAACCAAATTTCAGCAAGCTGAAAAAGCGTTTGTGAAAAAGATAATTACGCGCCTGGCGAACATCGCAGTTTAGCCAGACACCGGATTTTAAACCCTGTATATATTCTGTGGCCCCGGGGTTAGCCGGGGCCAGAAATTCTGATGAAGTTTTTATTAAATATATCTGCGCCATCATAACCTCCGGTGGCACAGCAATTACTCAGCAGGCTGTTCAGGCCTTATTTGCTATTATAATCTGACTTGTCAGGACAAACAACCTTGTAACCGGCAGCCTGAGCCAGCTCAAGAAAAACGTTTAAACTGGCAATATATTCATTATCGTTGAGTTTTCTTGATGAATAATATTTACCGTTTTTCATGGTAACCACAAGGCGGCCTTCCTCAGGCATTTCTAATGAAAGATGATTTAAAATATCCATTTCATAAATTTTCGTTGCGTCGCCATACCATCCTTACCTTTTCCCTGCCAGCTGTACTTTAATACAGGTGCGTTTACAGCAAGTAAACTACCGGATTAAGCTGATAAAACCTTCCATGATCTCGCTCACCCTTTAAGAATATAACTCCGAGTAGTTACGAGCAAAATTTATTCACTCGCTTCTCCAGCCCTCAGGAGTTGGATAATTTGTACCGGTATAAATTTCACAGGAACCATTACCGGGAATTAAATAATTTTCTTCAAAATGATGGCCTGAACCGAGAAACCTTGATGCCTGCATAACAAATTCGGTTCCCGTTTTTCTCGTTGCGGCGATGTACGCAGCGTAACGTGCAGCACCTGCAATCATTTTATCAGGGGGGATATTCTCACTCAGCCTGTTATCCCAGGCTTTCAGGGCTTTGGTTTTTGAATTGCTACCTGCACGTTGCGGATAAATTTCCCAGAACGCTTCGAACGTCGGCGTAACCGCGTCACAATCAGATCCCTGTGTCACATCCCCGTGGGGGACTACAGGGGGTTTATTATTTATATCTCTTCTTTTCTTATCTTCTCTTATCTGTGGCGTTACGCTGTTACTGTCACATGACGTAACGTTACGTGACGTTACGCTCTGTGATCCCATCTCACGCTGCTTTTTCCTTTCACGATATTCACGTGCCCGCTCAGCCCCTGATTTTGCAGGCTTTCCGCCGTTTCTGGCATTAGCTGAAGTAGCCTGTCGCTTATCCCATCCTTTAACCCTGTTACCGTCTAAAACGCGCCCCTGCATGGCAGAAATAACAGACTCAACGTTACGCTCCGTCACGTCGAGTGCGCTCGCTATATCCTCGTTCGTTACCGTCACGGAGTGTAACGTTACGCCGTTTTCGTCACGCGTTACGTTTTGTGACGCACTCACGAGTAACTGCAAATAGATTGCCTGTACGAGCGCAATCGGCTCGCCGGAGACTCTCGAAATAGTTCGCCATTTCGGATCGTTCGGCATGTCATGCCATAACCTGAGCCATGAATTAGCCATGTTTATGCCTGTCTATATTCCAGCAGACGCAGATAACCGTCCGCCGGTACTGCTTAAAACCGCAAATCGCATTGCCTGAAGAGCTGCGATCGCCTCGTCTCTTTCACGAATAATATGTTGCGCGGGTGCGCCAAGATGGACTGCGTTTACGGCTTCTACGCTTTCTAACGCAGCTAACCTGACAGGGTTAAGCGATTGTTCCAGTTTTGCGCGCCGGATTACTGGCATTGCAGTCAGTACAGCCGGGATCAACTGTCTGGCCATCTTTCGGTATTGCCCCTCCCGCCTGAATATGCGCCTCAATCGCTGTGCAGCATTACGAATATCATTCTCTGTATTTACGGCTGGCAACAGCTCGCCGCGACCGAAATGATGATATGCCTCCGCTACCTTTGCGCCTGCAGATTTCCAGGAGATTTCAGCAGCCCATTCTTCTAACTTGTTTGCCACGTTACGAACAACCAGACTGCTGATTTCCATGTTTCACACTCTCCTTAGCAGAAGTGTTAATATCTCATCTCAGGCCTGCTGAGGTTTAACTTACTGTGAATTCAGGCCAGATTTTATGCCAGTCGTCAGGGCGCATATCGGCTCGTGTAACAGCTCCTCCCGTCACTTTTTCTATCTCAATGCAACGGGCCGGAGATACTGACGCCGCACCTGACACTAGTTGAGAAAGGTATGATGTTGAGATATGTAGTTCCCTGGCTAAGCGTGTTGCTTCACCACGTTTCGCATTTTCAAGATAAATTTTAAGATGCATGGTCCCTCCTTAGGTAAAGCAAATTTACTAAAAAATAAACCAAAGCGTCAAGTTTTTGCTAATCAAATAAACACTAAGCAATAATGCTTCAATGGACATTAAAGAAATAAGGCGTCAGCGCCTGAAAGAATGGTTCGCCGGAAAATCTCTGCCCGAACGTGAGAAAAGCTATCTGTCTCAGCTCATGAACGGCAAATCCTCATTTGGAGAAAAGGCGGCCAGAAGAATCGAGGGCGACTACGGTATGCCCCTTTCCTTCTTGGACACGCCTTACGGGAACAAAGACGAGGCGCCGGTCATCGAACTCGATGAGCAGGAAAAAACTCTTATAGAGCTTTTTCGCCGTTTGCCTGACGCAGGCAAAAAGGAGATGCTTCAAAGTGCCGATGAAAGAGTGCAGGAATACGATGCGCTTTTTGACGAACTGATGAGGCTCCGACAAAACCCGTTAAAATAAGTCTTTTTTGATTGAAACCACCGCCTCCTGCCGGGATGCGGTGTTTTTTTTGCGCTCTGCGTTTACTTAACACTTTACATTCCGTTTAGCATTTAGTAAATTCAGCTACAGAAGCACACAGCAACCGCTGAATACAACCAGACAAACGCATGAGTTATCTGTGTTGCAGCCAGAGCAAAGTAGCCAGCCTGAGGCGTATGAACGAGACGGCAGTGTGTTTTTATTGATTTGCACAGCAGTTACTTAACAAACGTTCCGCTGGCCAGCGTTACCGGCAAGAAAAACAGTACATGGAGTAAATACCGCCCTGCTCATACAGAGGGATTCGTTGGAAAGCTGGCGACAGCGTTTGACGCCTCAGCCAGCTTACGAAAATTAAGTCTGACTGAGGCTATTTGAATGAAAGCGACAACTGTCATTCCGCGCAGCGAAATCAAGCCGGGAATGCTTGTTGAATACCGTGGCAAGCTCTGGCGCGCATCAGTAAATTCAAATAAAGGGCTGTATTTACATCGACCTCATGAGCAAATCCGGTGTACTGATACACACGCAGAAGTTTATAAATCAATTCTTACCGGGTCTGTAATCCAGACCAATTAAAAATGCAACACCAGGGAAAATATGCCGCTAAACCGGCAGGAAAGTACTCATCTTAAATAAGGAATGCATATGAAAGTTTACGATTTCAAAATCAGACCGCTTAATAAATCGCTTGCAAGCTTCAACTGCAACAATAAGGTAAGCGGTGTTATCCACCTGGAAAAAGACGGTGTTACTACTGTTGTTATTGACGGGCAATATAATCTCGGCGTTTACGATTGTCCTTATTGTGCTATTGAAGCAATTACGGATTTAACTTTCCTGATAGAAGCAGCGGAGGCAAAACTGCGTGCGACCAGAGCGGGTCAGGAGCCCGTTGTGTTTAGCGTTGAAATTCATTAAGTGGCCGGGGGTGTAGCTCAGAGGAAGAGCACCCGCCTTTAAATTCAGCAATGCGGGAGGTCGCCGGTTCGAGTCCGGCCACCCTATTACCTCATTTGAGGAAATAATCATGGCAGTTATATCTTTGTCGTTCAGGGCAATTACTATCCATAACGGAGAAAAAGCTTCTGTCTCTTTAACAGTAAACGATTTGAAAGAACATGTCCGCATATTAATAAGTGAAGGATATTTAAACTTAAGCGATATAGCAGAGGAAATGACCGCTCAGATAAAAAATTGCGATAAAGAAAACCTGACTCGCATTCTTCCAAAAGAAACACTCAATAAACTAAATGAGATTTATTCTTTTATCGAAAAAGGAGAATAATCATGTCTTTATTTGTTGTTGTATATCATGCAAAAAAAACAGCAGCAGAAAAATACGGCGCCAAATCTCTTGCGACTTCCATCGAAGCGAACTCTCTGAAAATGGCGGCTGCGATGGCAGTCGTGAAGCTTGAAGAAGAGATGCCGGAAAGCAGCGAGCATTTTTTCGCACCGAAGATTTATGCTCACCGTCCCGGCCTGCCTCTCCCTGCCCTGAATGTTCTGGACGACAGTTTTATGGATACACACGTCTGGAACGAACAGACCAGAGAACTCGAAGCGGTTTCCGCTGCAAATGAACCTGGGGAACCGATCGAATTTAACAATCTGTCTTCAGTCATGCGCATTGCCGTTCTTGTTCGTTACGGAACGTCACAGGTTACGCGGACACAGCTTGAGGATGCCCTGGCGCTTATGCAGGACACACCGCAAACATTTGATGACCATATCACTGAGGCGCTGATAAAAACTCCATCTGCCGCAGCTATGTACCCGGAGCGGATTCTGCAATTGATCCATGATCTGCGCGATTGCTTCGACCACAACGACACCTGGCCGCAGATGAAAGCTTTCGCAGAGAAATGGGTAAATGACCTGCGCGGCGACCGTAATGACAAATTACGCACCGCATCCGGCACGCTGGCTGGCGGAGGCAAGGAAACGGATCGCAGCCCGGATTTAAAACATGATTTTTCGACTCTCGATCTCGAAATAGCTCTGGGCATCATGGGACGTTCTCAGGATTTCGATATCTACAACATTTCCAGCAGCATTTTTAAACGTGCCCGCGACATTGTCAGTCTCAAGGAAAAGCCTTTTCCCGCGTGGAGTAATGCGCTCCGTCAGACGCCCGGTATTCTCGATTATTCCCGCGCCATGATTATCTGTTGCGTGAAAACGGCTCCGGCTGACATCCCTGATAATCCCGGCGCCTTACAGGACTATATCAACCGGACACTGACTGAAACGGATCATGCCAAACCCGATTTGAGGATTGTAGCGCTTGCCTGTGGGCAGCGGGATGAAAAGGAAATTCAGGATGAAGAAGCAGGAGCGTCATCACAGCACGCAGCAGGGTTTATGGAAGCTACAGCGGAACCGGCTGAAGCAATGGCTGTTGATTCAGCAGAATCAGCAGGAAAGCCGTCGGGGATGGAAGCTGAGGCACAGGTAATTGCCGTTGAAAAGGTTGTGCCGGCAACAGAGTTTGTTCAGGTCACAAATAATTTCCAACAGGTCGGTGAGGTTCTCGAAAAAGAGCTGCAAAACAAAGACGGTTCAGCACACGACAATCTGAAAATCTGGCGCCAGGTGATGCGTACTGATCCACGTTTTACAAAGCCGTTAAACGGGACAGGTTATGAAGGCACATCCATCAACGCCGAGTATATGTTCATGCGTGCGACAGAGCTTTTCGGCCCAATCGGCGAAGGCTGGGGATTTGAGGTTTTAGAGGATCGTATGTTGCCTGGTGCGCCAATGAGCGAGGCCATATATGAAAATAATAAGTTTGTCGGTAAACGGTTACTGCGTGACGCCGACGGCAGCCTCATAACTGAGCAGAATCACAGCATTAAAATCCGGCTATGGTATCTCATTGAAGGGGATGTGCGCGGCGAAGTCGAAGCTTATGGCGCCACACCTTATCTGTACCACGCAAATAAGGGCATCAAGTGCGACGGCGAAGCACAGAAAAAATCCCTGACTGATGCGATCAAGAAAGCCCTCTCCCTGCTCGGGTTCTCAGCTGATATCTGGCTCGGCCTGTATGACATGCCCGAGTATAAGAAAGAGATCGAGATTGAATTCGATATTAAAAACGCGAGCAGAAACGCGGAGGAATCCACCCGGATACGCGCAGAACTCGATGAGAAGTTCAAACAGAACGTTGAGACGATGCGTCATGCCGTTACGCAGAATGAAGTGTCAAAAATCGCAACGTCGCTCACCCGCACCGTAAGTACACACCTCAAATCTGCCAGGGAAACAGGCAACAACGATTATGCAAAATACCTTGAGGGTCGTTTGCGCCGCCTGGAAGAAGTCAAAGCTGAATGTCTGATGAAACTGCAGGAGGCAGCATCATGAGCAACCGGACAATGGATATCGCCGCCGAGATCAAAAAGCTTCAGGCTCTGGCTACTGATGGCGGTGAGCTTACCCCCGAGATGATCGCTGATACGCTCGATGGCCTCGAAGGAATGCTGGAAGATAAATTCGACGCAACGATGTCAGTCATCCGTCAGTTTGAGCTGCAGGCCGAAGGTTGCGCCAGTGAAGCCAACCGCCTGACCGAACGTAAAAAGCACTGGGAACGCCAGGCGGCTGCACTCAAAAAATATCTGCTGGACTGCCTGATTATTTCTGAACGGCAGACGTTAAAAACCACCCTCAATACTTTCACCGCCCGAAAGGGAGTTCAGAGACTCGTTATCGACAACATCGATGCGGTCCCGGATGAGTTTGTCGAAGCACGGACGGAAATCATCATTACCCCGCTCAGGGATCAGATCAAACAAACCCTGCAGGAAGCGGCAAAGCAGATTGCCGAGTTTGAGAAACGCGGGGAAGCCGTGCCGAAAGAGTTCACCAATCCTGTTCCCGGTGCCCGTCTGGAAAGCAGCCCGCAAACATTGTCTGTGCGGTAGGGATTGAACATGTGCGAAGAAAGTCAGAACAACGGACTGCTTTTTCCTGCGCGCTGGACACCAGATGACGGCTGTGATTACACGCAGATAATTATCTGGCAGATGCGCACTAACTGGCGCACACATGCCGGGACCCGTGAAACGCGCCCTGCTCCGGTAAAAGTTACAGAGGTAAGAGTTGATGAGAAACCCAAACGTAAGCGCGCTCGTCGCCGAAGCCGTACAGGTTGCCGTTACACTGCCACCTGTTGAGCGGGAACTGGTACGCAGGCTGGCGCAGGCGCTAAGGCAATCGGCGGAACAGAACGAAGCAATGCGGGAAGCGATAGCTTTCGCTACAGCTCCGGATATGTGGATTCAGCGAGAAGATGACATTTACGAATACCGTTACCGGGAATGGTATGCAAACCGCCTTAAACAGGTGCTGAGAATGTCAGATGAGAAAGCCTGATGATGACATAACCGTAGGTCATATCACCTTACCCTGGAGCCAGCTTTTTTACGGCTGGCTGTTGCCGGACGGCACAGTGATAAAAAATCCGTTAAAGGCCCAGCGTAAGGCAGAGGAACTCAATCGCGCCACGATTCATTGAAAAGGAAAAATGATGGCCAATTCTTTTAAACAGATGATCAAAGCCGGAGTCATTAAACGCAGCGATTCCGGCATGTTTATCAGCTTGGATGATATTCATGTAAAGCCGGGATTCAACAAGCGCGAAGATGATGAGCGCACCCGCCAGGCTGATGATGCGCTTTTTGAATTCCTGCTGGGCGGCGGCATCGTCCCTCCTCTGGAAGTTATTGCTAAGGATGATGGCGGTGTTTGGGTAGTTGAAGGTCACCGCCGCCGCCGTTGCTACGAACGCTGTCGCGCAGCAGGTAAGCCGGTAAACAGAATTCACATTGTTCCCTTCACCGGGAATGATGTTGAACGCCTGGCCCGCATTATAACATCCAACAATCAGTTGCCGCTCTCTCCGCTTGAGCAGTCTGCTGTCATCAAAGAGCTGGCGGGCTTTAACCTGACCACGGCGGAGATAGCAAAGCTGGTTAATAAATCCCTCCCTACTGTCGAAAAGCTACTGACGCTGAGCACAGCGAATCATGACGTTCAGCAGAGCGTTAAGGCCGGAGAGGTATCTGTCGACGTAGCCGTTGACCGGGTGAAACAGCACGGTGAGAACGCCGGAAAAGTACTGGAGAAAGACAAAGCCGCGGCCACAGCTGCAGGGAAGAAAAAAGTAACCCGGAGTATTATCGCGCCGGAAATCAGCATCAAAAAAGCGCGCCGCGTAGTAGCGATTATCGATTCCGGTCTTAAAGATTCTGCCTCTCTTTCTCTGTCACCTGACGAACTGGAAGAACTGCAATCTTTAATCAATGAACACCGGAAGCTGAACCGGGAATGCCAACATGATACAAACTGTACGCCAGCTGTTTCCTCACAACATGAGGCATAAACAGTAGACCAACACAGCCTATTTGAATGGATAGTACTTTATGGAAAAAAACGTGTCACGCATGGTTACTTTAACAACGTGGGCCAGGGAGGAGTTTGACGAGCCGATCCCGAGCAAAGCCACCTTGTGTAAGTATGCCAAGAACGGGATGATATTTCCTTTACCAAAAAAAGTGGGAAACAGATGGCGTGTTGAAAGAAGCGCTCGCTTTATAGGAATTGAAAAACCACTTATCAAAGAGAGCGATAACCCTCTTCTGAAAAGGATTCTCGAAGATGGCCAGACCGCGCAAATATAATATAAATATTCCCGGCCTCTCCTGTTACATGGATGCTCGCACAAAAAAGGTTTACTGGCGTTATAAACATCCAGTTACGGGTAAATTTCACGGGCTGGGTATTGACGAAAGTGAAGCGAAAACCATAGCAACCGAGGCGAACAATCGCCTCGCTGCACAACAAGTTAACCAGCTATTAAAAGTCCGAAACGAAATCAGTCGTTCTCAAAGCAAAGGTATCAGCGTCACAACCTGGGTCGATAAGTATCTTAAAATACAGAATGAAAGATTGAATACTGGCGAAATAAAGCTAAACACATATAAGCAAAAACTTGCTCCAGTAAAAGCGTTTGTTTCTTCGTATGGCCTGAGAGGCATTGATGAGATCACGGTGAGGGACGTTGCAGAACTTATAGAAGATTATAAAGAGCGAGGCCAGAATCGGATGGCACAAATAGTTCGTATGGTTTTGATTGATGTATATAAAGAAGCACAACACGCCGGGGAAGTACCACCTGGATATAACCCTGCCAGCGCAACAAAACAACCACGTAGCAGAATTCAGCGGGAACGGTTAAGCCTGGAAGAATGGCACAAGATATTTGAGGCCGCAGAAAATATGCCGAACTATATTCAAAATTCCATGCTGCTTGCAGTAGTAACAGGTCAGCGCTTAGGCGATATAGCAAAAATGCAATTCAAGGACATTTGGGACGGTCATCTGCATATTCATCAAATGAAAACGGGAGCAAAATTGGCGATTCCTCTTTCGTTACGCTGTGAAGCTCTCAACATAACGCTTGAAGAAATTATCACACGGTGCAGGGATCGTATCGTAAGTAAATTCATTATCCACCACCACCATACGACTGCACAGGCGGTTCGTGGCGGTCCTGTAATGGGCAACACTATTACAGGAGGATTCAAACAAGCACGGAATAAAACAAACCTGAGATGGAGCAACGGGACGCCGCCAACTTTTCATGAGCAACGCTCCCTTTCTGAACGCCTTTATCGCGAACAAGGGCTTAACACTCAACAGCTTTTAGGGCATAAGAATCAGCTGCAGACTGACAAATACAACGATGACAGAGGCAAGGAATGGACAGTAGTTGCGGTCTAAAATAGCTCACATTATGTACAGTTTTGCAGAAGGGTTTTGCAGGAGTTTTGCAGAAGAAATTTCAGGAAGGAAAACACTCCGGCATTAGGAGCCAAAACCGGAGTGTTAGCGGTAAAAACGAATTACATGTTTTCGATGATCGCGTCACCAAACTCTGAACATTTCAGCAGCTTAGCGCCGTCCATCAGACGTTCGAAATCGTAGGTCACGGTTTTATTGGCGATAGCGCCTTCCATGCCTTTCACGATCAGGTCAGCCGCTTCGAACCATTCCATATGACGCAGCATCATCTCTGCAGAAAGGATCACCGAGCCTGGGTTCACTTTATCCTGACCGGCATATTTCGGAGCGGTACCGTGCGTGGCTTCGAACAGCGCGCATTCGTCACCGATGTTGGCGCCCGGTGCGATACCGATACCGCCTACCTGTGCCGCCAGGGCATCAGAAATATAGTCACCGTTCAGGTTCATACAGGCGATAACGTCATATTCCGCCGGACGCAGCAGGATCTGTTGCAGGAACGCATCGGCAATCACATCTTTCACGATGATCTCTTTACCGGTGTTCGGGTTTTTGAACTTCATCCACGGGCCGCCGTCAATCAGTTCGCCGCCAAACTCCTCTTTCACCAACTGGTAACCCCAGTCTTTGAAAGAGCCTTCGGTGAACTTCATGATGTTGCCTTTGTGAACCAGCGTCAGTGAATCGCGATCGTTGGTGATGGTATATTCCACCGCAGCGCGTACCAGACGCTTGGTACCCTCTTCCGAACACGGCTTCACGCCGATACCGCACTGCTCAGGGAAGCGAATTTTCTTCACGCCCATCTCTTCGCGCAGGAATTTGATCACTTTGTCCGCTTCCGGCGTGCCCGCTTTCCACTCGATACCGGCGTAGATATCTTCGGAGTTTTCGCGGAAGATCACCATATCGGTCTCTTCAGGGCGTTTAACCGGGCTCGGCGTGCCTTTGTAGTAGCGTACCGGACGCAGGCAGACGTAGAGATCCAGCTCCTGACGCAGCGCCACGTTCAGTGAACGGATACCGCCGCCAACCGGGGTCGTCAGCGGACCTTTGATGGCAACGCGGTACTCTTTAATTAAATCCAGGGTTTCCTGCGGCAGCCAGGTATCTGCGCCATAAAGTTCTACAGATTTTTCACCGGTATAAATTTCCATCCAGGAAATTTTTCGCTCGCCGTTGTAGGCTTTCTTCACGGCAGCATCAACCACTTTCAGCATCACTGGCGAAACGTCAACGCCAATGCCGTCACCTTCAATGTAAGGGATGATCGGGTTATTGGGTACGACCAGTTTGCCCTGATCCAGGGTGATTTTTTGACCTTCCGCCGGAACAACTACTTTGCTTTCCATTAACCTCTCCTTCGAGCGATTTTTTGTTAATGATTTGTAAGATGCGCGTCAATACTACTTGAATATTTCCGCCGCGCCAATCACCGCAGTTTCGCGGTATAATGCGCCGATTGTTTCTGACTGCAAAGCCCATGCGTAAAACTTCTCAACGAATTCACCAGGATAAACGATTCAGCCGCCCGGCCCGCGCCAGACCGCGACCGACGGGTCCGCGCCGCGTCATTTTATTTAACAAACCCTTTGATGTGCTGCCACAGTTCACCGATGAAGCGGGCCGGCGCACATTGAAAGATTTTATCCCCCTTGCGGATATTTATGCCGCTGGTCGCCTCGATCGCGACAGCGAAGGCTTGATGGTGCTGACCAACGACGGCGCGCTGCAGGCGACGCTGACTCAGCCGGGCAAGCGCACCGGGAAAATCTATTTTGTTCAGGTCGAGGGCGAGCCGCAGGAAGCGGATCTGCAACCGTTGCGGGATGGGGTTAATCTGAAAGATGGCCCGACGCTACCTGCCGGAGTGGAAAAAGTGCCTGAACCTGCCTGGCTCTGGCCGCGTCAGCCGCCGATCCGCGAGCGTAAAAACATCCCGACCTGCTGGCTGAAAATCACCCTTTATGAGGGCCGCAACCGTCAGGTGCGCCGTATGACGGCCCATATCGGCTTTCCGACATTGCGCTTGATCCGTTATGCCATGGGGACCATGATGCTGGAAGATCTCGCGCCCGGCGAATGGCGCGATATCAGCGATCGGCTGTGAGATCGCTCGCCGCTTTCATAACAACAGGTTAACAATCCGGGAGGATCGATGTTTAAACCTCATGTCACCGTGGCCTGTCTGGTACAAGCTGAAGGTCATCTGCTGGTAGTTGAAGAGCGTATAAATGGCCGCCCTACCCTGAATCAGCCTGCCGGACATCTGGAAGCGGATGAAACGCTGCAGCAGGCGGCGCAACGTGAGTTGCGCGAAGAGACCGGCATTGATGCGCCGGTTCAGCATTTTTTAGGCGTGCAGCAGTGGATCGCACCCGATAACACGCCGTTTGTGCGCTTTCTTTTCTCGCTTGACCTGGCGACAAAACAACCCACCGCGCCGCAGGACAGCGATATCGATCGCTGCTGGTGGCTGACGCCGGAAGCGATTATCCAGGCGGCTAACCTGCGATCGCCGCTGGTAGCGGAAAGCGTACGACTATGGCAAAGCGGCGCGCGTTACCCGCTGCATCTGATCGGCGCGTTCCAGTGGCCGTTTCATGAGGGTGCGCACTGCGCCGACGCGTGATAGAATGCGCCGCCAGTTTTTTATACCTATTGTGAGTGCGTCATGTCTGACAACAGCCAGAAAAAAGTGATCGTCGGTATGTCCGGCGGCGTCGATTCTTCCGTTTCCGCCTGGTTACTGCAGCAGCAGGGCTATCAGGTAGAAGGCCTGTTCATGAAGAACTGGGAGGAAGACGACGGCGAGGAGTATTGTACCGCCGCGGACGATCTGGCGGATGCACAGGCAGTGTGTGACAAGCTCGGCATCAAGCTGCATAAGGTCAATTTTGCCGCCGAGTATTGGGACAACGTCTTTGAGCACTTTCTTGAAGAATATAAAGCCGGACGCACGCCCAATCCCGACATTCTCTGCAACAAAGAGATCAAATTTAAAGCGTTCCTTGAGTTCGCGGCAGAAGATCTCGGCGCGGATTTCATCGCCACCGGCCATTACGTCCGTCGTCAGGATGTGGAAGGCAAAAGCCGCCTGCTGCGCGGACTGGACGGCAATAAAGACCAGAGCTACTTCCTTTACACCCTGAGCCATCAGCAGATTGCCCAGAGCCTGTTCCCGGTGGGCGAACTGGAAAAACCGGAAGTGCGCCGCATTGCCGAACAGCTGGATCTGATCACCGCGAAGAAAAAAGATTCCACCGGCATCTGCTTTATCGGCGAACGCAAATTCCGTGATTTCCTGGGTCGCTATCTGCCCGCCCAGCCTGGCGAGATCGAAACCGTTGACGGCAAAATTGTTGGCGAACATCAGGGTTTGATGTATCACACCCTGGGCCAGCGCAAAGGGCTGGGGATTGGCGGCCTGAAAGAGAGCAATGACGATCCCTGGTATGTGGTGGATAAAGATGTGGCGCGCAATCGCCTGATCGTGGCGCAGGGCGCCGACCATCCGCGCCTGATGTCGCAAGGCCTGATTGCTCAGCAGCTGCACTGGGTCGATCGCGAGCCGCTGACCGCCCCGCTGCGCTGCACGGTGAAAACTCGCTATCGTCAGGGCGATATCGACTGTGAAATCATCCCGCTGGATGCGGATCGTATTGAAGTACGCTTCCTTGAGCCGGTCGCCGCTGTCACTCCCGGTCAGTCCGCCGTGTTCTATCTTGGCGAAGTGTGCCTCGGCGGCGGCATTATTGAACAGCGCCTGCCGTGGGTAGCCGCATAAGGTCGGCGCTGCCGACGCGTATACAGGAGTAACCGTGGCTAAAAATTATTATGACATTACGCTGGCGCTGGCCGGGATTTGCCAGGCGGCGCATCTGGTGCAGCAGCTGGCGCATCAGGGACAGTGTCACGCTGACGCTCTGCAGGTTTCGCTGCGCAGCCTGCTTGACCTCAATCCGGGATCGACGCTGGCGGTTTACGGCAACGACGAGGCGAACTTGCGCCTCGGTCTGGAAACGCTGATGGCGGTGCTGAACAGCAGCAGCCGTCAGGGGGCAGGCGCAGAGCTGACACGCTATACCCTCAGCCTGATGGTGCTGGAGCGCAAGCTCAGCAGCAACAAAGCGGCGCTGGGAACACTGGCGCAGCGCATCGGTCAGCTGGATCGTCAGCTGGCGCATTACGAACTGGAATCGCAAACCATTACCGGCGCCATGGCGGGGATCTATGTGGATGTGATTAGCCCTCTCGGCCCGCGCATTCAGGTCACCGGCTCTCCTGCCGTGCTGCAAAATGCGCAGGTGCAGAGCAAGGTGCGCGCCACGCTGCTGGCCGGAATCCGCTCGGCGGTGTTATGGCAGCAGGTGGGCGGTGGACGCCTGCAGTTGATGTTCTCTCGCCAGCGCCTGGTGCGCGAGGCGAAAACGATTTTATCCCGTCTGTCACCGGTTTACTGAGCCGGTAAGACAGCTTTATTAAATGATTCAGGAGTTGCACTGATGGAATTATCCTCTCTGACCGCCGTCTCACCTGTCGATGGTCGTTACGGTGACAAAGTCAGCCCGCTGCGTGCGATTTTCAGCGAATATGGTTTGCTGAAGTTTCGCGTAGAGGTTGAAGTTCGCTGGTTACAGAAACTGGCCGCGACTGCAGAGATCAAGGAAGTTCCTGCTTTTGACGCCGACGCAAACGCTTTCCTCGACGCGATTGTGGCAAATTTCAGCGAAAATGACGCGGCGCGCATCAAAACCATCGAGCGCACCACCAACCACGACGTGAAAGCGGTGGAATACTTTCTGAAAGAGAAAGTCGAATCGGTCCCGGCGCTGCACGCCGTCTCCGAATTTATCCACTTTGCCTGCACCTCCGAAGATATCAATAACCTTTCCCACGCGCTGATGCTGGAAACCGCACGTCGCGAAGTGGTTCTGCCTTACTGGCGGCAGATCGTTGACGAAACCAAACGCCTGGCGAACGAATACCGCGATATCCCTCTGCTCTCGCGCACCCACGGCCAGCCTGCCACGCCCTCCACCATGGGCAAAGAGATGGCAAACGTGGCCTACCGCCTGGAGCGCCAGCTGCGCCAGCTGTCACGCATTGAGATCATGGGTAAAATCAACGGCGCGGTAGGCAACTACAATGCGCACATGGTCGCTTACCCGGAAGTGGACTGGCACCAGCTGAGCGAAAGCTTCGTTACCTCGCTGGGCATCACCTGGAACCCCTACACCACGCAGATTGAGCCGCACGACTACATTGCCGAGCTGTTTGACTGCATGGCGCGCTTCAATACTATCCTGATCGATTTCGATCGCGATATCTGGGGTTACATCGCGCTGAATCACTTTAAACAGAAAACCATCGCCGGTGAAATCGGCTCCTCCACCATGCCGCACAAGGTTAACCCGATCGACTTCGAAAACTCCGAAGGCAACCTCGGTCTGGCGAACGCGGTGATGCAGCATCTGGCGAGCAAACTGCCGGTTTCACGCTGGCAGCGCGATCTCACTGACTCCACCGTGCTGCGCAACCTCGGCGTCGGCGTGGGTTATGCGCTGATCGCCTATCAGGCGACGCTGAAAGGCATCTCCAAACTGGAAGTGAACCGCGACCGTCTGCTGGACGAGCTGGATCACAACTGGGAAGTGCTGGCTGAGCCGATTCAGACGGTGATGCGCCGCTACGGCATCGAAAAGCCGTATGAGAAACTCAAAGAGCTGACCCGCGGCAAGCGCGTGGATGCGGCCGGTATGCAGGCCTTTATCGAGGGGCTGGATCTGCCGGAAGAGGAGAAAGTGCGCCTGAAGCAGATGACGCCAGCCAACTATATCGGTCGCGCCATTCAGATGGTTGACGACCTGAAATAAGCCTGTCCGCAGGCCGATAACATGTCGGCCTGCGTTAACCTGCTGTTTAGCTCAGATTGTTTATACTTCGCCCCATCTTATGTCCCCCGTTTTGATTTAAAGGTAAACCTATGCGTGTTCTGGTAGTGGAAGACAATGCTCTGCTGCGTCATCACCTTGCGGTGCAACTCCGTGACATGGGCCATCAGGTTGACGCCGCTGAAGACGCTAAAGAAGCGAGTTATTTTCTGCAGGAACATGCGCCGGATATCGCGCTGGTCGACCTCGGCCTGCCCGATGAAGACGGCATGTCGCTGATCCGTCGCTGGCGCAGCGACAGTGTGCGCCAGCCTATCCTGGTCCTGACTGCGCGCGAAGGCTGGCAGGCAAAAGTGGAAGCGCTGGAAGCCGGAGCCGACGATTACGTCACCAAGCCTTTTCACATAGAAGAGGTGGCAGCGCGTCTGCAGGCGCTGATGCGCCGTAACAGCGGTCATGCTTCACAGCTGATTTCCCTGCCGCCGTTTCAGGTGGATCTCTCACGCCGTGAAGTGATTATTCATGACCAGCCGGTCAAGCTGACCGCCTTCGAATACACCATTGTGGAAACGCTTATCCGCAACGCCGGTAAAGTGGTGAGCAAAGAGTCGCTGATGCTGCAACTTTATCCCGATGCTGAACTGCGTGAGAGTCACACAATCGATGTGCTGATGGGGCGTCTGCGTAAAAAAATCCAGGCCCTGCATGCACAAGAGGTGATCACCACAGTGCGCGGCCAGGGTTACCGGTTCGATCTTTAAATAATGTCATGGTTTAAACGCTCTAAACCTTTCTCGCTGCGCGCCCGTTTTCTGATGGCGACCGCCGCCATTGTGCTCATCCTTTCGCTCTCTTACGGCATGGTTGCCGTCATCGGTTATGTCGTAAGCTTCGATAAAAACACCTATCGCGTGATGCGCGGCGAGAGCAATCTGTTTTTCACCCTGGCGCAGTGGCAGAACAATCAGCTGACCATCGCGCAGCCGGAGCGCATGACGCTCAATTTCCCTACGCTGGTATTTATCTACGACGAGCACGGTAAACTATTATGGCAACAGCGCGACGTACCGGCGATTCGTAAAAAAATCCGCCGCGAATGGCTGCTGAAGCCTGATTTCTATGAGATCGACACCAGCAACCGCACCAGTCTGGCGGCGATGGGCAACGACCAGGCCGCGCAGCGCGCGCTGCACGCCTGGGACACCGACAATGACGACACTTTTACCCATTCGGTGGCGGTGAATCGTTACGATGCCACCACCAATCTGCCAGCGCTGACTATCGTGGTGATTGACTCCATTCCGCAGGAGCTGCAGCACTCCGACGTGGTCTGGTCGTGGTTCAGCTATGTGCTGGCGGTCAATTTGATATTGATTATTCCCCTGCTCTGGCTGGCGGCGCACTGGAGTCTGCAGCCCATTGGTCATCTCACTGCGCAAGTGCGCGAACTGGAAACCAGCCAGCGTGAGAACCTCGACGACAATCCGCCGCAGGAGCTGCGCAGCCTGGTGCGCAATCTTAATCTGCTGTTGCTCAACGAGCGACAGCGCTATACGCGCTATCGCACCACGCTTTCCGATCTCACGCACAGCCTGAAAACGCCGCTGGCAGTGTTGCAAAGCACACTACGCTCGCTGCGAGGTGGCAAAGCGCTGACCATTGAACAGGCGGAACCGGTAATGCTGGAGCAGATCAGCCGTATTTCCCAGCAGATCGGCTATTACCTGCATCGCGCCAGCATGCAGGCGGATCACAACCCGCTGCAGCGCGATTTTCACTCCGTCTCGGCCCTGCTCGACAGTCTCTGCTCGGCGCTGAACAAGGTTTACCAGCGCAAAGGCATCTCCATTACGCTGGATATCTCGCCTGAACTGCTGTTTGTTGGCGATCAGAACGACTTTATGGAGGTGCTGGGGAATGTGCTGGATAACGCCTGCAAATATTGCCTGGAATTTGTTGAGGTCAGCGCCCGACAGACCGACAAAGCGCTGCATCTGTTTATTGAGGATGACGGTCCTGGCATTCCTGAGAGTAAGCGCGATCTGATTTTTGTACGTGGTCAGCGCGCCGATACCTTGCGGCCCGGCCAGGGGCTGGGACTGGCCGTCGCGCGCGATATCCTTGAGCAGTATGCGGGCGAGATCGTCGCGACCACCAGTTCACTGGGCGGCGCACGCATGGAAGTGATCTTCCAGCGCCAGGAAGTGGAACATCGCCGCGAGTAGAAAGCCGCGCGGGCTGTTATACTTGCAGGCATTTACTGCCCTTACCGGAACGCTTTTATGGACTATCAGCTCGATCTTAACTGGCCCGACTTTATTCAACGCTACTGGCAAAAACGCCCGGTGGTGTTAAAACGTGGTTTTAAAAACTTTATTGATCCTATCTCTCCCGATGAGCTGGCCGGGCTGGCGATGGAAAACGAGGTGGATAGCCGCCTCGTCAGCCACGAAGAGGGCAAATGGCAGGTGAGCCACGGCCCGTTTGAGAGTTACGATCACCTGGGCGAGAATAACTGGTCGCTGCTGGTGCAGGCGGTTAACCACTGGCATGAGCCGTCAGCCGCGCTGATGCGTCCGTTCCGCTTTTTGCCCGACTGGCGTATTGACGATTTGATGATCTCTTTCGCCGTGCCGGGCGGCGGCGTGGGTCCCCATCTCGATCAGTATGACGTGTTTATTATTCAGGGCACCGGCCGCCGTCGCTGGCGTGTGGGTGAAAAAGTGCCGATGAAGCAGCACTGCCCCCATCCCGATCTGCTGCAGGTAGAGCCGTTTGACGCCATTATCGATGAAGAGATGGAGCCGGGCGATATCCTCTATATTCCGCCAGGTTTCCCTCATGAAGGCTACTCGCTGGAAAACGCGCTGAACTACTCGGTGGGCTTCCGCGCGCCGAGCGGTCGCGAGCTGATCAGCGGTTTTGCCGACTATGTTCTGGCCCATGAGCTGGGTGGGTTGCGCTACAGCGATCCGCAGGTGCCGACCCGTGACTGCCCTTCACAGATTCTGCCGCAGGAGCTGGACGGCCTGCGTCAGACCATGCTGGACGTGCTTAATCAGCCAGAGCATTTCAATCGCTGGTTCGGCGAGTTTATCTCCCAGTCGCGCCATGAACTGGATATCGCGCCACCGGAGCCGCCCTATCAGCCCGATGAGATCTACGATGCGTTGCAGCAGGGCGACAAGCTGACGCGTCTGGGCGGTCTGCGCGTGCTGACGCTGGACGATGCGGTGTATGTCAACGGCGAACGCGTTGAGTGTGCTTACCCTGAAGTGCTGGCCGCGCTGGCGCACCGTCAGGTGCTTGGTCTGGAGGATCTGGGCGAGGCGCTCGACGACCCGTCGCTATTGGCGCAGCTGGCCGCGCTGGTCAACAGCGGCTACTGGTACTTCAGCGAAGAGTAATGCGTTCGGCTTGCCCCTGGACGCTGCGGCCAGGGGCAAGCGTTAATCTTTTATTCTGTAGTGTTTTTTTTCTGCCCCGCCAGCTCGGCGATACGCACAATCACCTGCACCGCTTTCTCCATGATATTCAGCGAAGCAAACTCATGTTTGCCGTGGTAGTTGTAGCCGCCGGTAAAGATATTCGGACAGGGCAGCCCGAGATAAGAGAGCGCCGCGCCGTCGGTTCCGCCGCGAATCGGCTTCACTTCCGGCTCGATGCCACAATCACGAATCGCCTGTAACGCCAGCTCGATAATCTGCGGATGCGGCTCGACTTTCTCCCGCATGTTAAAATAGCTGTCAGTGATGGTAAGTTCGATGCCGCACTCCGCCTGCTGCCCCCGATTCAGCCGTTTGGCGATATCCTGCAGCAGCTGTTTGCGGGCGGCGAAGCTATCACGGTCAAAATCACGGATAATATATTGCAGCTCAGCCTGCTCGACCGTGCCTTTCATCTGATGCAGATGGTAAAAACCTTCGTAGCCCGAGGTCAGCTGCGGCTTCTCCTGCGCCGGCACTTCGGCATGGAAACGCATCGCCAGCTCCAGCGCATTCACCATCACCCCTTTGGCCGAGCCAGGATGCACGTTGTTGCCGGTGACTTTTACCGTGGCGGAGGCGGCATTGAAGTTCTCGAATTCAAACTCGCCCAGCCCGCTGCCATCAATGGTATAAGCCCAGTCGGCGGCAAACCCTTCCACGTCAAAATGGCTGGCGCCGCGACCAATCTCTTCATCCGGGGTAAAGGCGACACGAATGGCACCGTGCGGGACGTCGCTTTTCGCCAGCCGCGCCATCGCCGTCATGATCTCCGCCACGCCCGCTTTATCATCGGCACCGAGGAGAGTCGTGCCGTCGGTGGTGATCAAAGTGTGCCCGATCAGCTGATGCAGCACCGGGAACATGACCGGCGACAACACTTCGTCACCGCTGCCCAGCGCAATATCGCCGCCGCGATAATTTTCCACAATCTGCGGCTTCACCTGTTTCGCGGTGAAATCGGGCGAGGTATCCATATGGGAGATAAAGCCGATCACCGGCGTCGGCCAGTCGACGTTGGCTGGCAGCGTGCCCGTCACGCAGCAGTGGTCGCTCAGGTTGACATCGACGAAGCCCAGCGCCAGCAACTCCTCCTGCAGCTGACGCGCCAGCGTCCATTGCCCTTCGCTGCTTGGCACCTGACGCGCCTGGGGTTTAGATTGCGTTTCTACCGCCACATAACTCAAAAAACGCTCAAGTAGCTGATCCATAGTTCATCCCTCAAAAGACTCGTCGAATATTGTCGCTCGTCGCCTGTGCCGCGAAATTGCGTCAGGTCATATTCACTCAGGTTAGCCTTCTCTGCCCCTGTTCAGGAAGCAGCATTGATAAAAAGAGTGAGATGTTTGACGCGAGTGCGCAAAATTGCACCCTTTTCATAGTGAAACTGAGGCAAAACATGGCATTGCCCGGTTTTTCAGGTATCATCCCGCCCTTCATCATAGCGGGTCGCGCTTTGCGGCTATGCTGTAACCTGATTCTGGTCTCACACTGAGTGACTAAAATGACGCAAACACGCGCGCAGCAGGCGCTGGTTACGCTTTCTGGCATCAGTAAAGCTTTCGACGGCAAGTCAATCATCACCGATTTCAATCTGACAATCGGTCACGGCGAGTTTATTACCCTGCTCGGCCCCTCCGGCTGCGGAAAAACCACCATTTTGCGTCTTATCGCCGGGCTGGAAGAGGCGGACAGCGGGCAGATAGTGCTGGACGGCGTGGATATCAGCGCTACCCCCGCCGAACACCGCCATGTGAATACCGTGTTCCAGAGCTACGCCTTGTTTCCGCATATGTCAGTGTTTGACAACGTCGCTTTTGGCCTGCGCATGCAGAAAACGCCGACAGCGGAAATCACCACGCGCGTTAACGAGGCGCTGGCGATGGTGCAGCTCGCTCCCTTCGCCGATCGCCGTCCCCATCAGCTCTCCGGCGGCCAGCAGCAGCGCGTCGCCATTGCGCGTGCGGTGGTGAATCGCCCTGAGGTGCTGCTGCTGGATGAATCGCTCTCCGCCCTCGACTATAAGCTGCGCAAGCAAATGCAGAACGAGCTGAAGGCGCTACAGCGCAAGCTGGGCATCACCTTTGTGTTCGTCACGCACGATCAGGAAGAGGCGCTTACCATGTCGGATCGCATCGTGGTGCTGCGCGACGGCAAGATTGAGCAGGATGGCACTCCGCGCGAGATCTACGAAGAGCCTGCCAACCTGTTCGTGGCGCGCTTTATCGGCGAGATTAACGTGTTTGACGCCGAGGTGATGGCGTTGCTGGACGGCCAGCGGGTGCGCGCCAGGGTTGAAGGGCGCGAATGCGACATTTTTTGCCCTTTCCCGGTCACGCCCGGCGATAAGCTGCATGTGCTGCTGCGCCCGGAAGATCTGCGCGTCGAGGAGATCCACGATGACAGCAATCTCGAAGCACTGATTGGCTACGTTCGTGAGCGCAACTACAAAGGCATGACGCTGGAATCCACCCTGGAGTTGGAAAACGGTAAGCTGGTCACCGTCAGCGAATTCTTTAACGAAGACGATCCCGATTTTGACCATTCGCTGAACCAGAAAATGGCGGTGAACTGGGTAGAAAGCTGGGAGGTTGTGCTGCCTTATGAAGCTGATGCGTAATCGTTTCCAGAAAATCGTTACCGCGCTGATTGTGGGCTGGCTGACGCTGTTTGTATTCCTGCCGAACCTGATGATTTTCGTCACCAGTTTTTTGATGCGCGACGATGCCCGCTTCGTCAGTATGGTGTTCACTTTCAGCAACTACACGCGGCTGCTGGACCCGCTCTACGCCGAGGTGCTGCTTCACTCGCTGAATATGGCGATTATCGCCACGCTTTGCTGTCTTCTGCTGGGCTACCCCTTCGCCTGGTGCCTGACAAAGCTGCCGGCGCGCCTGCGCCCGCTGATGCTGTTCCTGCTTATCGTGCCGTTCTGGACCAACTCTCTGATCCGCATCTACGGACTGAAGATCTTTCTCAGTACGCGCGGCTGGCTGAATGAGTTTCTGCTCTGGCTCGGGGTGATCGAGAAGCCGTTCCGTATTATGTATACCCCGGAAGCGGTGATCCTCGGTCTGATCTATATCCTGCTACCGTTTATGGTGATGCCGCTCTACTCCAGCCTGGAAAAGCTGGATAAACCGCTCCTCGAAGCAGCGCGCGATCTGGGTGCCAGCAAGACGCAGACCTTTTTCCGCATTATTCTGCCGCTCACCATGCCCGGCATCGTCGCCGGTTCGCTGCTGGTGTTGATTCCGGCGATGGGCCTGTTCTACGTCGCCGATCTGATGGGCGGCGCAAAAAACCTGCTGATAGGCAACATCATTAAAAGCCAGTTCCTGAATATTCGTGACTGGCCGTTTGGCGCCGCGACCAGCATCGTCATGACGCTGCTGATGGGGCTGATGCTGCTGTTTTACTGGCGCGTCGCGCGCCTGCTGAATAAAAAGGTGGAGCTGGAATGATGGCGCGCTGGTTACGCGGCGGCTTTATGGCCGTGATTTACGCCTGGTTTTATATTCCTGTCATCATCCTGATCGTTAACTCGTTTAACGCATCGCGTTTTGGCATTAACTGGCAGGGCTTCAGCACGCAGTGGTACGCGCTGCTGGTGAATAACGACAGCCTGATCCAGGCGGCGCAGCATTCACTGATTATGGGCGTACTCTCCGCCAGCTGCGCCACGCTGATCGGCTCGCTTACGGCGGTGGCGCTCTACCGTTATCGCTTTCGCGGAAAGCCTTTCGTCAGCGGCATGCTGTTTGTGGTGATGATGTCGCCCGACATCGTGATGGCGATTTCGCTACTGGTGCTGTTTATGCTGCTGGGTATCTCGCTGGGCTTCTGGTCGCTGCTTTTCTCCCATATCACCTTTTGTCTGCCGTTTGTGGTCATCACCGTTTATTCGCGGCTGAAGGGGTTTGATGTGCGCATGCTGGAGGCGGCGAAAGATCTCGGCGCCAGCGAAACCACCATTCTGCGCAAGGTTATCCTGCCACTGGCGATGCCAGCGGTCGCGGCGGGCTGGCTGCTGAGCTTTACCCTGTCGATGGACGATGTGGTGGTCTCCTCGTTTGTTACCGGACCGACCTTTGAGATCCTGCCGCTGAAGATCTACTCCATGGTCAAAGTGGGCGTGTCACCGGAAGTGAATGCGCTCGCGACGATTTTAATGGTGCTGTCGCTGCTGCTGGTGGTAGGCAGCCAGTTATTGCTTCGTGATAAAACCCAATAGAGGATTACCGATGAAAAAATGGTCTCACTGGCTGGCGGCTGGGGCGCTGACGTTGAGCATGCAGGGCGCGCAGGCTGACGACGGCAAAACGCTCTACTTCTACAACTGGACCGAATATGTGCCGCCGGGACTGCTGGAGCAGTTCACCAAAGAGACCGGCATCAAGGTGATCTACTCCACCTATGAGTCCAACGAGAGCATGTATGCCAAGCTGAAAACCTGGAAAGATGGCGCTTACGATCTGGTGGTGCCTTCAACCTATTTCATCGCCAAAATGCGCAACGAAGGCATGTTGCAGAAGATCGATAAATCACAGCTCAGCAATTTCAAAAATCTCGATCCCAACCTGCTGGATAAGCCGTTTGATCCCAAAAATGACTATTCGATCCCCTATATCTGGGGTGCGACGGCGATTGGCGTGAACACCGACGCCATCGATGCGAAAAGCGTTACCAGCTGGGCGGATTTCTGGAAGCCGGAGTATAAGCAGAGCCTGCTGCTCACCGACGACGCGCGCGAAGTGTTCCAGGTGGCGCTGCGTAAACTGGGTTATTCCGGCAACACGCGCGACCCGAAAGAGATCAACGCCGCTTACGAAGAGCTCAGAAAGCTGATGCCGAACGTGCTGGCGTTCAACTCCGACAATCCCGGCAATCCCTTTATGGAAGGCGAAGTGAATCTGGGGATGATCTGGAACGGCTCCGCTTACGTGGCGCGCCAGGCGGGTACGCCGCTGCAGGTGGTCTGGCCGAAAGAAGGCGGCATCTTCTGGATGGATAATCTGGCGATTCCGGCCAATGCGAAGAACAAAGCGGGGGCGCTGAAGCTTATTAACTTCCTGCTGCGCCCGGATGTGGCGGCGAAAGTGGCGGAAACCATCGGCTATCCTACGCCGAACCTGGCGGCGAAAAAGCTGCTGCCGGAAGCGGTCGCCAACGATCCTTCACTTTATCCCTCAGCGGAAGTGATCAAAAACGGCGAATGGCAGAACGATGTCGGCGATGCCAGCGTGCAGTATGAGACGCTGTTTCAGAAGCTGAAAGCGGGACACTGAGGCCAGGCTGAGTAGCGCAAAGAGTGGGACAGGCACAGCAGACCGCACAAAAGCTAAAGCACGGTAAACCGCGCACAGAAGCCTGAAGCGCGGGTAACACCGGCAGAAGAGTAAAGCGTCCCGCGCCAGGGATGGCGCGGGCCGAGCGGTCAGGGATGACGTCTTTTGCGTCTTTACGATCTGCCGGTGTTACCCGCGCAGGCACCTTAGCAACAGCCACAGGGTGGAATTCATTGCTTTTTTCTTTTCTTTCAAAGCCGATTATTTATGCAGCTTCTGCAACCAGCTGTGAACGTATTCAGGCACCACTTCACTGGCCAGCCCGTAATGACTCTCGGCAAACTCATTGCCGACCTGGCTCGGCTCCAGGTTAAGCTCCACGGTATGCGCGCCTTGCAGCTTCGCCTCATGGACAAATCCGGCTGCGGGATAAACATGCCCGGAAGTACCGATAGCGATAAAAAGATTAGCCTTTTCCAGCGCCGTATAGATGCGATCCATACCGATGGGCATTTCACCAAACCAGACTACATGCGGACGCAGCGCCGAGGGAAACTGACAGCAGGTGCAGCGCTCTTCCAGCGTAAGATCCCCTTTCCAGTCGATCACCTGCCCGCTGGTGGCGCAGCGTGCCTTCAGCAGTTCGCCATGCATATGCAGCACCCGCGTGCTGCCGGCGCGCTCGTGCAGATCGTCGATGTTTTGCGTTACCAGCAGAAAGCGATCGCCCAGCATGGACTCCAGCTCCGCCAGCGCGCGATGCGCCGCGTTCGGCTGAATCTCTGGCTGCTGTAGCTGACGGCGACGGGTATTATAAAATGCCTGCACCAGCGTCGGATCGCGGCGAAAGCCCTCCGGCGTCGCCACATCCTCAACCCGATGCTCTTCCCACAGCCCGTCAGCGGCGCGAAAGGTGCGAATGCCGGACTCGGCGGAGATGCCTGCCCCGGTCAACACCACCACATGCGGCAGCGGATGCGCCGCCAGCTCTACCATACGGTCTCGCTCGAAAATACGCTGGCGAAAGCGCTGATGCACTTTACGCCGATTTTTTTTATCACGGGCGAGTCGTAAACGGCGACGCGGTGTGCGCATAAAAGCTCCTTAATTTCGCTGCTGTTGCCTGCCCGATAATAACCGCCGGAGATGACAATTGTCTGTTATTTACTGTCCGCTGAGCACCCGCGCCGGATCGATGCGGCTGGCGCGACGTGCCGGATACCAGCTCGCCACCAGGCTCAGCACGATGGCGGTCGCCAGCACCGAGACCACATCCAGCCAGTGCAGCTCCGACGGCAGAAAATCGATAAAATAGATATCCCCCGCCAGCAGCTGATGTCCGCTGAGTTTCTCAATGCCGCTCACCAACGCCGTCAGGTTCAACGCGGCCAGTACACCCACCACCACGCCGCTGACGCTGCCCAGCAGGCCCGCCAGCAATCCGTACCAGATAAAAATGGCGCGGATCAGGCCATCTTTCGCTCCCAGCGTGCGCAGCACCGCAATGTCGCTACTCTTGTCTTTGACCGCCATCACCAGCGTGGAAACGATGTTAAAACAGGCCACGCCGATCACCAGCACCATCGCCAGATACATAATGGCGCGGATCATCTGAATATCGCGGTACATATAACCGTAAGTGCCGATCCAGCTGCGGATATAGACATAAGAGTGCGTTGCCTCACCGGCGTCACGTACCAGCTTCACTGCCTGAAACGGGTCCTGCATTTTCACCGCGATACCGGTGACGCTGTCACCCATATCGAGATAATTTTGCGCATCCGCCAGCGGCACCAGCGCCAGGCTGTGATCGAGCATACCACTAAGCTGCAAAATACCGCTCACCTGCAGGCGGATTCGCTTCGGCTGCAGCAGCTTATTCTCCCCGTCATTGTTGGGGATCATGATGGTCAGCCAGTCGCCGGTTTTAACCTTCAGCGAGCTGGCGACGCCGCCGCCTAAAATAATTTGCTGTTTACCAGCGGCAAACTGTGACCAGGCATTGTCCCGGACGAATTGCGGCAGCGCGCTGAGCCGCGGCTCCTGCGCGGGATCCACGCCTTTTACCTGAATCGCCTGCAGCTTCGCCCCGCTCTCAATCAGCCCGGTGAAATTCACGTAGGGCGCGGCGGCGGCAATGCCTTTCACCTGCTCAACCGGCGCGATAAGCTGCCGCCAGTTGCGGAACGGCTGATTAACCGGCTCGATTTCGCCGTGCGGCACTACCGCCAGAATGCGGCTGTTGAGTTCCCGTTCAAAGCCGTTCATGGCGCTCAGGCCGACAATCAGCACCGCCACGCCAAGGGCGATGCCCACCGTAGAAATCACTGAAATCAGCGAGACCATGCCGCCGCGACGGCGGCCGCGACTGAAGCGCAGTCCTAACAGCAAGGATAACGATGAAGCCATTAACGCGCTCCTGCCATAGTCACTTCAGGATTAAGCTGGCCGTCGCGCATCTCCATCTGATGACTCAGCCGTTTCGCCAGGTGCAGATCGTGCGTAACCACCAGAAACGCGGTGCCCTGAGTGACGTTCAGCTCGCCGAGCAGATCGAAAATGGCGTCGGCGTTGCGCGCATCGAGGTTGCCGGTCGGCTCATCGGCCATCACCAGACGCGGTCGGTTCACCAGCGCGCGGGCGATGGCGACACGCTGACGCTCCCCGCCGGACAGCTCTGAAGGCCGGTGCGCCGCTCGCTTCTCCAGCCCTACCGCCGCCAGCATCTCCAGCGCGCGCGACTGCGCTTCACTCTTATTCAGCTTGCCGATCAGCAGCGGCATCGCCACGTTTTCCAGCGCGCTGAAGTCGGGCAGCAGATGGTGGAACTGATAAATAAAGCCCAGCTCGCGGTTGCGCAGCTCCGCTTTCGCCGAGGAGGACATGGCGTTCAGCGACTGGCCGTTGAAAATCACGTCGCCGGAGGTGGGCGCATCCAACCCGCCCAGCAGGTGCAACAGGGTACTTTTGCCCGAGCCGGAGCTGCCAACGATCGCCATCATTTCGCCCGGCTGCACAGAAAAGGTGACGTTATGCAGCACATCCGTCTGCACGCTGCCTTCCTGATAGCGTTTGCACAGGTTGTGACACTGTAACAAGGGGGTGTTACTCATAACGTAAAGCCTCAGCGGGTTGTACGGCGGCGGCGCGCCAGGAAGGATAAAGGGTTGAAAGCAGCGCCACCACCATTGCTGTGACGGCAATGGTGGCCACCTGCCACGGATTGATGGCGACCGGCAGCGCCGCGCCATCGAGGAAAAGGCCCAGCACCGGCATCAGGTGATTCAGCTGGCTGGCTAGCAGCACGCCGAGCAGCGTGCCGAGCAGCGCGCCGATAATCCCGGCGCTGGCACCCTGCACCATAAACACCATCACAATCTGCCGACGCGTCAGCCCCTGAGTTTGCAGAATCGCCACTTCGCCCTGCTTCTCCATAATCAGCAGGCCGAGCGAGGTAATGATATTGAAGGCGGCCACGGCGACAATCAGGCTCAACAGCAGCCCCATCATGTTTTTCTCCATGCGCACCGCCTGAAAGAGATCGCCTTTACGTTCGCGCCAGTCTTTCCAGACCAGGCCGGACGGCAGGGTCTGCTGGCTCAGGCTCGCCACCTCCAGCGGCTTATCCAGCCACAGACGCCAGCCGGTAATCTGACCGGGCTGATAGCGCATCACGCGCGACGCATCCTGCTGATTGACCAGAATCTGATAGCCGTCGACTTCGCTGTTAGCGGCATAAGTACCGGCCACGATAAACAGACGCTGGCTGGGCACGCGGCCCATCGGGGTAAACTGACTCACGGAAGGCACCATCAGGCGCAGGCGATCGCCGCGTTTAACACCAAGCTGGGTCGCCAGCTGTTCGCCGAGGATGACGTTATACTGGCCCGCCTGCAGCACGCTCTGCGAGGTGTTAACCAGATAAGGGGTCAGGGGATCTTTTTCATCCGGATTGATGCCGAGCATCACCCCGACCGAGACGTTGTGGGCGCTTTGCAGCACCACATCGGCGGTGGTCAGCGGCGCAACGCGGCTGACGCCGTTCAGATGCAGGCTTTGCGCCGGCAGCTGTTGGGGATCAATGGCGCCCTTCTCGCTAACGATCAGCGCCTGCGGCATCAGCCCCAGAATATTGCCTTCCAGCTCGCGTTCGAAGCCGTTCATGACGGAAAGCACCGTCACCAGCGCCAGCACGCCGAGCGTGATCCCGATGGTCGATAGCCAGGAGACAAAGCGACCGAAACGGTCTGATTCACGTCCGCGCATGTAGCGCAAACCGATAAACAGCGCGACAGGTTGATACATGTAATCCGTCCTGGACAGTGGCCTGAAATTAAGTAGAAGGATGATAATGGAGCGGCCTGCTTTATGAAACCTCTAACCCTCTGAGTGTGCGGCAAAGTTGCGTCAAAACCCTTCAGCGCGGCGTGACTGCATAAAAATGCGACAAAATGATGACGCAGATCGTACGTTTATTCGCCAGCCTGTGAGGTAAACTACACTCACCTTATCCGTAAGGGATTCTTTATCGCGCAGCAGGCGCTGGAGTGCGTACCATGTTCAAATTTCCCAAAGGCAGCATTGTGAAACACAAATCGGGAGAGATTAAAGGTGAAATCGTTAACGTCTTTGAACAGGGCGATGTTCCGACGGGCTATTACGTGAAGTGGGACGATGGTAACCACAGCTACCATCTGGAAAACGAGCTTTGCTGGGCTAATGTTGACCGTCCGCGCATGCATTACACCCGACAATCGACAAAATAGGCTATTTTTGACGTTCAGGCCGCGCGGCGGAAAATTCCGCTGCGGCAGGTGATCCACAGGGCGTAATATGGAATCATTACGCCCTGGAAAAAATGGAGAGAACGTCAAATTCCCATGTCCGAACAGATCCGCTATTCCCTGCCCACCAAAGCTGGCGACCTGCGCCATTTGGGTCAGCTCATCGGCGCCGCGCATGCGGTAGAGTGTGCCGACATTATTGAACGGCATCCTGGCCCGGTGCTGCTGGTGACGCCAGATATGCAAACCGCCCTGCGATTGCAGGATGAGATCCGCCAGTTTACCGATTATCCGATCGCTAACCTCGCCGACTGGGAAACCCTTCCCTACGACAGCTTTTCTCCGCATCAGGATATTATCTCCGCGCGTCTCTCTACCCTTTATCAGCTGCCCACGCTGGAACGCGGCATTTTGATTCTGCCGGTAAATACCCTGATGCAGCGCGTCTGTCCGCACAGCTTCCTGCATGGTCATGCGCTGGTGATGAAGCAGGGACAGAAACTGTCGCGCGATCGTCTGCGTGAGCAGCTGGAGCAGGCGGGCTACCGTCATGTGGATCAGGTGATGGAGCACGGGGAATACGCCACGCGCGGCGCGCTGCTCGATCTTTTTCCGATGGGCAGCGACCAGCCCTACCGTATCGACTTTTTCGACGACGAAATCGACAGCCTGCGCCTGTTCGACGTGGATAGTCAGCGCACGCTGGAGGCGGTTGAGGCAATTAACCTGCTGCCTGCCCATGAGTTTCCCAGCGATAAAGCAGCGATTGAGCTGTTCCGCAGCCGCTGGCGCGAAACCTTCGACGTGCGTCGCGAAGCGGAGCATATCTATCAGCAGGTGAGCAAAGGCACCTTACCGGCGGGCATCGAATACTGGCAGCCGCTGTTTTTCGAACAACCGCTGCCGACGCTCTTCAGCTATCTGCCGAAAAACGCGCTGATCCTGAACTGCGGCGACCTGGAAGGCAGCGCCAACCGTTTCTGGCAGGATGTTAACGCGCGCTATGAGAATCGCCGTGTCGATCCGATGCGCCCGCTGCTGGAGCCGGAAACGCTCTGGCTGCGTCCTGATGGTCTGTTCGCCGAGCTGAAAGCCTGGCCGCGTATGCGCATGAGCAACGAGCTGCTGCCGGAAAAAGCGGCCAATACCAATCTGGGCTATGAGCCACTGCCGGAACTCACGGTACAGGCGCAGGCGAAAGCGCCGCTCGATAACCTGCGTCAGTTCCTGGAGCAGTTTACCGGGCCGGTGATCTTCTCGGTGGAGAGCGAAGGCCGCCGCGAAAGTTTGCAGGAGCTGCTGGCGCGCATCAAGCTGCG
Source organism: Pantoea osteomyelitidis (assembly GCF_044342975.1). Classification (NCBI taxonomy): domain Bacteria; kingdom Pseudomonadati; phylum Pseudomonadota; class Gammaproteobacteria; order Enterobacterales; family Erwiniaceae; genus Pantoea; species Pantoea osteomyelitidis. The sequence continues at coordinate 681,270 of NZ_JBGFSN010000004.1, read as the reverse complement.
GCCGCAGTCGATTCATCGTCTCGATGATGCCGAAAGCAGCGGTCACTATTTAATGCTTGGATCCAGCGAGCGCGGATTTATCGACGCGCCGCGACAGCGCGCGCTGATCTGCGAAGGCGATCTGCTGGGCGAGCGCGTCAGCCGCCGCCGACAGGATACGCGCCGCACCATCAACCCCGACATTTTGATTCGCAACTTGGCGGAGCTGCATCCTGGCCAGCCGGTGGTGCACCTTGAGCACGGCGTGGGGCGCTATATTGGCCTCACCACGCTGGAGGCGGGCGGCATCCAGGCGGAATATCTGATGCTCGCCTACGCGGGCGACGCCAAACTCTATGTGCCGGTCTCTTCGCTGCACTTGATCAGCCGCTACGCCGGCGGCGCCGACGAAAACGCGCCGCTGCACAAGCTGGGCAGCGATGCCTGGTCGCGCGCGCGGCAAAAAGCGGCGGAGAAAGTGCGTGACGTGGCCGCCGAACTGCTGGATATCTATGCGCAGCGCGCCGCCAAAGCGGGCTACGCCTTTAAGCACAATCGCGATCAGTATCAGCTGTTCTGCGAAGGCTTTCCGTTCGAAACCACGCCGGATCAGGAGCACGCCATCAACGCGGTACTGAGCGATATGTGTCAGCCGCTGGCGATGGATCGTCTGGTGTGTGGCGATGTGGGCTTCGGGAAAACCGAAGTGGCGATGCGCGCCGCGTTCCTTGCGGTGGAAAACAACAAGCAGGTGGCGGTGCTGGTGCCCACCACGCTGCTGGCGCAACAGCATTTCGACAACTTCCGCGATCGCTTCGCCAACTGGCCGGTGCGCATTGAGATGCTCTCCCGTTTCCGCAGCGCCAAAGAGCAGGCTCAGATTCTGGAGCAGGCGAGCGAAGGCAAAATCGATATTCTGATCGGCACCCACAAACTGTTGATGAGCGATCTGAAGTGGCGCGACCTGGGACTGCTGATCGTAGATGAAGAGCACCGTTTCGGCGTGCGTCACAAAGAACGTATCAAGGCGATGCGCGCCGATGTCGATATTCTGACCCTTACCGCAACGCCAATTCCGCGTACGCTGAACATGGCGATGAGCGGTATGCGCGATCTCTCGATCATCGCCACGCCGCCAGCGCGTCGTATGGCGGTGAAAACCTTTGTGCGTGAGTATGACAAGCTGGTGGTGCGCGAGGCGATCCTGCGTGAGATCCTGCGCGGCGGCCAGGTTTACTACCTCTACAACGACGTGGAGAATATCGAAAAGGCCTCTCAGCGTCTGGCGGAGCTGGTGCCGGAAGCGCGTATCGCCATTGGTCACGGCCAGATGCGCGAGCGCGATCTGGAGCGGGTGATGAACGATTTTCACCATCAACGCTTTAACGTACTGGTCTGCACCACCATTATCGAAACCGGTATTGATATTCCCACTGCCAATACCATCATTATCGAGCGTGCGGATCACTTCGGCCTGGCGCAGCTGCACCAGCTGCGTGGTCGCGTGGGCCGTTCCCATCATCAGGCCTACGCCTGGCTGCTGACGCCACCGCCGAAAGCGATGACCACCGACGCGCAGAAGCGTCTGGAGGCGATCGCCTCGCTGGAAGATTTGGGCGCCGGTTTCGCCCTCGCTACCCACGATCTGGAGATTCGCGGCGCTGGCGAACTGTTGGGCGAAGATCAGAGCGGTCAGATGGAGACCATCGGCTTTACCCTCTATATGGAGCTGTTGGAAAACGCCGTTGACGCGCTGAAAGAGGGACGCGAACCCTCGCTGGAGGATCTCACCAGCAACCAGACCGATATCGAGCTGCGCATGCCCGCCCTGCTGCCGGAAGCTTTTATTCCCGATGTGAACACACGCCTTTCGCTCTACAAGCGTATCGCCAGCGCCGACAGCGAAGCGGAGCTGGAGGAGCTGAAGGTGGAGATGATTGATCGCTTCGGCATGTTGCCCGATCCCGCGCGCAACCTGCTCGATGTTGCCGCGCTGCGGCTGATTGCCCGTGCGCTCGGCGTGCGGCGTATTGAGGCCAGCGACAAAGGCGGCTTCTTCGAATTTGCCGAGAAGAACCGGGTCGATCCCGCCTGGCTGATCGGCCTGTTGCAGAAAGAACCGCAGCAGTGGAAGCTGGACGGCCCGACGCGTCTGAAATTCTCGCGCGAGCTGGCCGAACGCAAACTGCGCATGAGCTGGGTAAGGGAATTTATGCAGCAGCTTCAGGCTAACGCTGCCTGACAGAGAGGTTTTTCCCGCAACAAAAAAGGCGCATCAATCGATGCGCCTTGTCTTTGCTACTTTGCTGTGTTGCCGCATTTGCGGCGTAATCTTTGCCCAATCAAGCCTGATTAGAAGCCAGGATTAGCTGACCATTACGGTCCAGCGGGATGCGGGCGCCAGGGTCGTTTTCCATACGGATTTTGCCCTGCTGATTGCCTATTTTATAGGTCACGTCATAACCCAGCATCTTTTCCTGTTTATCGTAAACCGTTTTGCATCGCTGCTCAGTGGTGGTGTAGGTGTCGCGCTGCTGTAAACCGCCCTGCACCTGATTACCGGCATAGCCGCCTGCCAGCGCACCCGCGACGGTCGCGACGTCACGACCGCGTCCACCGCCAAACTGATGGCCGAGCACGCCGCCAGCGACCGCGCCCAGCACTGAACCGGTAATGCGGTTCTCATCCTGTACTGCGCGACGATGCGTCAGCGTGACATTGCGGCACTCCTGTCGCGGTGATTTTACCGTCTCTTTGATCGGCGTCGCAGCCAACACCTGAGCATACTGTGGACCGCCATCAAACACATCCATGCTGGCGACGGCGGCAACACCCAGAGCAGCTGCCACGCCGATACCGATACCCGCTAACATTGATTTATTCACAGGAATATCCTCCTGATTGTTGTTACCGCGCATTCCTGCCGCTGCAAATTCCTGTGCAGCTGAGGCATGACCGGCGTGCGCGACACGCCGTGTTCGTGAAATGAAGTTTTACAGATGGACCGCTTTTACGACATCAGAAAAATGGAGGAAATAGCGGCAACAGCAAGCGGGAGGGCCTTTTAGGAGAGTTCCGATCCCGGCTCTTTTCAGCGAAACGCTAAAGAAAAGCACATGAGTGTCATGACCTTAAGGCAGGTTAAAAGAGTGAAAGGCGGGAAAACCCGCCCTGATTCATTAGTGCAGCTTCAGACGCGGACGTATTACCCGGTTCAGGCTACCCACCACCATCATCAGGCCGGTTTTGAAGTATCCGTGGAGCGCAATCTGATGCATACGGTAAAGAGAAATATAGACAAAACGGGCGATGCGCCCTTCCACCATCATCGAGCCGCGCATCAGGTTGCCCATCAGGCTACCCACGGTACTGAAGCGTGAAAGCGACACCAGCGAGCCGTGATCCTTATAGACATAGGCCTTCAGCGTTTTGCCGCTCATCTGGGCCAGAATATTTTCCAGTACGCGCGAGGCCATCTGATGCGCAGACTGGGCGCGCGGCGGCACAAAACCGCCGGAAGGCAGCGCGCAGGAGGCGCAGTCGCCGATGGCGTAAATGTCATCATCCAGCGTGGTTTGCAGGGTATCTTTCACCACCAGCTGGTTGATACGGTTGGTTTCCAGCCCCCCGATCCCTTTCATAAAGTCGGGCGCTTTGATGCCTGCCGCCCAGACCATCAGATCGGCTTCGATAAACTCACCGTTTTTGGTATTCAGGCCATGTTTGTCGGCGCTGGTCACCATGGTTTGCGTCAGCACCCGCACGCCCAGCTTGGTCAGTTCATGATGCGCCGCCGCAGAGATGCGTGACGGCAGCGCGGGCAGGATGCGCTCACCCGCTTCCACCAGCGTCACGTTCAGCGCATCGCTGTCCAGACCCTGATAGCCGTAGCTGTGCAACTGTTTTACCGCGTTGTGCAGTTCAGCCGACAGCTCCACGCCCGTTGCGCCGCCGCCGACAATGGCGATGTTGACCTTGTGCAGACGCCCTTCGCTGGCGGAGAACTTCAGAAACAGGTTAAGCATTTCGTTGTGAAAACGGCGCGCCTGGTGCGGATTGTCGAGGAAAATGCAGTGATCCTTTACGCCTGGGGTGCCGAAATCATTCGAGGTGCTGCCCAGCGCCATCACTAAGGTGTCGTAAGGCACTTCGCGCTCCGGCACCAGCACGTCATTCTGCGCATCACGCACTTCGCTAAGCTGAATGCACTTTCTCTCGCGATCGATACTGGTCAGCGAGCCGAGCTGGAAGCGAAAACCGTGGTTGCGCGCGTGGGCCAGATAGCTCAGGGCATCAATCCCTTCGTCCATCGATCCGGTCGCCACTTCATGCAGTAGCGGCTTCCATAAATGGCTGTGGTTACGGTCAACAAGAATAATTTCCGCTTTGTTTTTGCGGCCCAGCTTATGGCCGAGCTGAGTAGCCAGCTCTAACCCGCCGGCGCCCCCTCCAACAATAACGATTTTTTTCATGGATGTAGTCAACAAGACCCCCTCAAAAGTAAACCAGTCGTTAATAAAAGGTTAAATAAAAACCTTAATTAACATAAGGTTGGCGAAGCTAAATCGCGATCTGGGGGCAGAATAACATGCTGAGGTGAGTTGGTCATACCAAAATTGATCTGCATCAATTCCTCCTGACCAAACTCAGAATTGTACGAAAACAATCAGCCGGGAAATGCGTGAAAAATCACCTAACCCGTTGTTTTGAAGCTGTTAATTTTATTAAGGTGCGGAGCAATGTTTTTGAATTTATGCGTCTGGTTTTCGTCCCAGATGATTTGGTAATAGTTTTGCAACTCGCTGGCGCTACGCTGGCTGTCAAGCACCTCGTCATGACGTGACAAAAACGTTAAGCAATGGTCACGATTCTTTTCCCGAAAGTGACTGACGCACTTGGTCGCAATATCTTCATACTCTTCCGGGCGGTCAATTTTTCCCGCCATGTTCTCATAAGGAAAAAGGTTAGGATTGAAGATCGCCTGACGTATGCCGCAGAGAAAACCGATACGCTCAGCCCAGTAGCCGCCGAGCCCCACGCCGCAAATCAACGGGCGCTCATCGCTGCTGAGCTTCAGCATTTTGTCCGTCTCCTTCAGCAGAAATTGCATATCATGCCTGGGATGGCGGGTGCTGTAACCGATCATCCTGACGTCAGGATCGATAAACTGTAGTTGCAGCACCTTTTCATGGTTGCCCGGACTGGTAGAATCAAAACCGTGCAGATAAATGATCATGGTTATCCTTACCGATGATGATAATGCGTGCCGGGCTAAGCGTTAGCCCGACGCCTTATGCGCCAGCCAGCGCGCCTGAAGAGCGCTAAGCTGCTGCTGGTTCTCTTTCCAGCGACGGCTCTCCTGAAGCTGCTGACGACTGTAACGTCCTTGATGATACAGCTGTGGCACGCGCGTAGCTTCGATCTCGGTCAAATTATCCAGTACGGCAATCGCCCCCTGACGCTGGTTGCACACCAGAATCATATCGCAGCCCGCCGACAGCGACTGCTGCGCACGCTCCGCATAGCTGCCCATCACTGCGGCGCCCTCCATGGAGAGATCGTCGGAGAAAATTATCCCTTCAAATCCCAGCTCGCCGCGCAGCACCGTTTTCAGCCAGTACGGCGAGCCGCTGGCGGGCAGCGGATCGATCTGCGTATAGATCACATGCGCGGGCATCACGGCATCCAGCGCCTGCTCTTCGATGAGCTGGCGGAAAATCGCCATATCGTGCTGACGCAGCCTGGCCGCATCGCGCTCGTCGCGGGGCGTCTCTTTATGCGAGTCGGCGCTGACCGCGCCATGCCCCGGAAAGTGTTTGCCGGTGGTTTTCATTCCCGCCTCATGCATACCGGCAATAAAGCGGCGGGCGATTTGCAGGGCGATGGCAGGATCGGCATGAAAGGAACGATCGCCAATCGCCGCGCTGATGTGACCAATATCCAGCACCGGCGCGAAGCTGATATCGATATCCATGGCGATCATCTCAGCGGCCATCTGCCAGCCCGCCTGCTGCGCCAGCTCGCCTGCGTCGGTAAGATCGTGCAGCGCGGCAAAAGATTGCATCGCGGGTAATGTCGTGAAGCCGTCGCGGAAACGCTGGACGCGCCCGCCCTCTTGATCCACCGCCACGACAAGCCGCGTATGTGACGCGGCGCGGATCTGGCGCACCAGCTCCGCCAGCTGCGCCGGATCGTGATAGTTACGGGCGAAGAGGATCACCCCGCCGGTGAGCGGATGCTGTAAAATTTCCCGCTCTTCGGCGTCCAGCTCGTAGCTTTCAACGTCCAGCATCAGCGGACCGGGTAACAATGTCGTCATATTCTGTTTCCTGTTGATCCCCGGCGTCAGAACGCACGGGCTAAATAGATTGCCAGCTCTCTGCGGCCAGCTGACGCAGCGTAGCGTCGCCGCTCTGCTCCGCCCGCAGCTGATACCAGCTCGCCATTAACAGCCGCAGCCAGGGCTGCCAGCGCCTGACCTGAGCTTCCAGCTGCCACAGCGGCAGTCTGGCGGCGCCAGCATAAAGCGCTGTCCAGCGCGACTGCTGCACGGGATCGGCGGCGCAGAGCGCAGCGATTTCCAGCGCCACATCGCCATCCGCGGCATATTCCCAGTCGATCAGACGCAGCCCTTGCTGCGTTGCGAGCAGGTTGCCGGAGTGGACATCCATATGAACGGGCGCCAGGCGCAGCGGTTTCGGCTCGCCCTCCCGCATCAGCCGTCGCAGCGCGCGCTGCCAACGCAGGTTGCGCTGCTGACATAGCTGCCAGTAGTGCTGCAATAGCGGCGTCAGGCTGAGCCGGTAACCGGTGAGCGGCTGCTGGTGCAGACCATGCAGCAGCGAAATCACCTCATCCTGCCGCTGAGTGAATTCATCCGCAGAGATAAGCGCGCCCGACTGCCAGCGCAGCAGCAGCCAGTGCGGATTCACCGCCAGCGGCTGCGGCGCGAGACCGGAAGACCGCAGTTTTTTCAGGATGCGATATTCGCGCTGCCGGTTCACAAAGGGAATCGGCAGCAGCGGCTGTCGGCGCGCCAGCAAAGGTCCGGCGGCGGTTTCCACTTTGCCGCTCTGTCCGGTCAGCCCGTCGAGCGGCAAAAAACAACCGGCAGGTTGCGCTGCCGGTTGGATGTGGTCGAGCAGCCGCTGCAGCGCAGGGTCAATGCTTTGTATCACCGTTGCCTGACCAGATAATTTCGCCGCTCTGCACCAGCATCAACTGCATTTGCAGAGTCGGGGCCTTCACCTCGCCCTGCGCATTGCTGTAGAGCACGTACTGCGCGTTCAGGTAGCGCGCCAGGCCAATCGCCTTGCTGCGCGAGTTGAGGCTGTCATCCGGCGGCAGGCCCAGCGTCTGCTTGGCCTGGCTCAGCTGATCGTCCGTCACCAGGGTAAATTTGCCGTTGTTGGCCAGCGCATTCTGAATGGCGCTGGTGGCCTTTTCACTTTGCAGGTTGCCGTTGGTACTGTTTTTTACCCGATCCACCAGCAGCACGCTGCCCGGCGTGACGCCGGAAGATTGCAGCATATTTGCCACCAGCGGCTGCACGCTGGCATCCCAGTTAATGGATTTCAGTTTTGGCGGCGACGGCACGGTTTCGCCCGGCTGCGGCTGTGGCGGCTGTGGCGGCGGCACCGGCTCGGTGGGCGGCGCGGGCTGCGTGGGTTCGACCGGCGCAGGCTGTTGCTGCTTTATTACGCAGCCGGAAAGCAGGAGCGCGAAAAAGAACGCCCCGGAAAGTTTTACACTGCGAATCACGTAGTACTCCTCAGAGATAGAGATAGAGACGCACCTTGCTGGCGGTCAGGTTTCCCGTCTGGGATATCACCTCTGCACTGCCGTGCGCGGGTACGGTGAACGTTTGCGGCGGCTCCTGCGGCTCGATTTCCAACCCTTTATCGTCATACCAGTAGAAGCGGTAATGCACGGTAACCGGCGTTTCACGCTGGTTGTAGAGCACGCTGGACGCGCGCTTCTGACCGTCACGCTCCGCCAGCGTTGGTTCATCGGTGATGATCCCGGCAGAGAGCACCGATGACTCCATCACCAGGGATTGTGAAGTGTTAATCATCGGTTTATCGCTGCTGCAGCCAGCAAGGCTGAGCAGCAACCCCAGGCTAATCAGCTGTAAGCGCATAGCAAGGTTCCATTTTGCCATCAGTGTGAAAGCATCGGTCCGAGTGGACGGCCGCCCAGCAGGTGCATATGAATATGATAGACCTCTTGTCCGCCATGCTGATTGCAGTTCATGATCAGACGATAGCCATCTTCGGCAATGCCTTCCTGCCGCGCAATTTTCGCCGCAACGGTAAACATGCGGCCCAACGCATGCTCATGCGCCTCAAGCACATCATTGCAGGTCGGGATCAGTACATTGGGGATGATAAGAATATGGGTAGGCGCCTTAGGCGAGATGTCCCGAAAGGCGGTGACCAGTTCGTCCTGATAAACCACGTCGGCCGGGATTTCGCGACGGATAATTTTACTGAAAATGGTTTCTTCAGCCATGATGCAATTCCTTGAGCCTGAATGTCAGTAAAGGAGTATGAGGGAGAAAATTGTTTTCTTTCAACCTCAGGACCACATTTCTTTCATCAATCGCCTGTGTTTGCGCCACTTTTTTCCTCCCCTGTTTGGTTATCGCCGGTCGCCTGTTTTGCCGCGCCAGCAACCTGAAAAAATGAAACAGTGTTTTAAAAATTAGATTTGCGCCCTGCTTTTCTTTGCATTTTTGCCACTTTGACTTTCCGCCTTGCCAAATTATGAAGGTTTACCCTTTCTGTCCGCTCTACCTTCTCTCCAATCCGAGTGAGATGTCCGGAGTGATTAGGGATTTACACATATTTTTGACAAGGAGTACCCTGATGCGCTCACGTAAGATTGGTCTGGGCCACTATCTGGCATACGGCTCCGGGGATTTTCTCGGAGCGGGCACCACGGCGTTAACCGCCGCCTGGCTGCTCTATTTCTACACCACTTTCTGCGGGCTGACGCCCATCGAAGCCACCTTTATTTTTGCCGCCGCGCGCGTGCTGGACGCGGTGGTAAGCCCGCTGATGGGTTTCCTCACCGATAATTTTGGCTCTACCTGGCTGGGCACACGCTTTGGCCGTCGCAAGTTTTTTATTCTGCTTGGCATCCCCTGCGTCTTCAGTTACAGCCTGATGTGGATTAGCGATATGAGCTTCTGGTGGTATCTGCTCACCTATCTGCTGTTCGACGTGGTCTATACCATGATTCTGGTGCCCTATGAAACCCTGGTGCCGGAAATGACGGATGACTTTAAACAGAAAACGAAATTTTCCGGCGCGCGCATCGCGCTGGCGCAGCTGTCGGCCATTCTGGCTGCCTTTCTGCCGGGCGTGCTGATCGGCTGGTTCGGCAAAGATAATCCCCACTCCTTCTTTTACGCCAGCCTGGTGTTCTCGGTGATCTGCGCGCTGGTTCTGACGCTGGTCTGGCTGTTTACCTGGGAGCGCGCGGCAGAGGATTTCTCGGCGGAATCGCGCCGCGCCGAAGAGGAGAAGCGCCAACTGACCTTGCCGCAAAGCCTGAAGCGCCTCTATGTTGAGCTGGCTTCCACGCTGCGCATCCGTATTTTCCGTCAGCATCTCGGTATGTATCTCGGCGGCTATATCGCGCAGGATGTATTTAATGCGGTATTCACCTGGTACGTGGTGTTTGTGCTGATGCAGAGCGCCCGGATCGCTTCCAGCCTGATGGGCACCATGGCGGTACTGCAATTTATTGCGGTGATGGCGATGATTCCGCTCTGTATTCGCTTGGGACCCGCTGCCTCTTACCGACTGGTGGTGACGCTGTTCGGCCTGAGCGCGCTCTCTTACGCCGCGCTCTGGTATAGCGGCATGAACGACCACTTCGCGCTGCTGGTGCTGATCTCTGCGTTGGCGGGCCTGGGCCGTGGCGGCATTAACTATGTGCCGTGGAACATCTACACCTACATTGCTGATGTGGATGAGGTGATTACCGGCCAGCGGCGCGAAGGCATCTTTGCCGGCATCATGACGTTGACGCGTAAAGCTTCGCAGGCAGGCGCGGTCATGCTGGTGGGGATCCTGTTGCAGCTTGCCGGATTCGTCTCTGGCCAGGCGATACAGGCGCCCGCCGTCGGCCATACCATTCTTGCCATTCTCAGCATCGGCACCCTTTGCGTACTGATCTGCGGCTTTATTATCTCCCTGCGCTTCAAACTCGATCTCCATACGCATGCGGTGCTGCGCGCAGAGACGCTGAAAATGCGGGAGACGGGCCGGGTAATGCCCGAAAGCGTTACGCCGGAGGCACGTGAGATTGTGGAAACGCTGGCGGGCCTGCCTTATGAAAATCTGTGGGGCAATAACAACATTGGTTTTTTGAATCGCCATAAGCCAGCCGCGCCAGCGCTGGCGGCACCCCGTCCGGCACTTTCGCCTTTATCTTCAACGTTAAAACGTCAGGAGTGAACCATGGTTGTATTTCCTGTGAAACAGAGCGCGCTGCTGCGCCAACCCGATTATCTGCTGCCGCGCAGCGAGCTGGTGCAGTTGATCCACCAGCTGACGCAGAACCTGATTAATATCAACGACGAAACCGGCGAGTTTTTGCTGCGTCTTGATGACGGTCGCGTTATTGATACCAAAGGCTGGTCCGGCTGGGAGTGGACGCACGGCATCGGGCTGTACGGTATGTTGCACTACTACCAGCAGACGGGCGATCGCACTACCTTGCAGATCATCGATGAGTGGTTCAGCGCCCGCCTGGAAGAAGGCACGCCAACAAAAAACGTCAATACGGTTTGCCCGTTTCTCACCCTGGCGTACCGCTACGAAGAGACGCGCAACCCCGCCTGGCGGCCAGTGCTTGAGCGCTGGGCGGAGTGGGTAATGTATGAGATGCCGCGCACCGAACAGGGCGGCCTGCAGCATATCGTTTATAACAGCGAAAACAGCGAGCAGTTATGGGACGACACCCTGATGATGAGTGTGATGGCACTGGCAAAAATGGGTCAGCTGCTGAAGCGCGATGAATGGGTAGAAGAAGCGAGTTATCAGTTCCTGCTGCATACGCAATATCTGATGGATCGTCAAACCGGTCTCTGGTTTCACGGCTGGAGTTTTGCGGGTCGCCATAATTTCGCCAATGCGCGCTGGGCGCGTGGCAACAGCTGGCTGACCATCGCCATTCCCGATTTTCTGGAGATGATGAACTGGCCGGAGCATCACGCCACGCGCCGCTTTCTTTTGCAGGTGCTGGAGAGCCAGGTCAAGGCGTTACAGCGCTGTCAGCACCGCAGCGGCCTGTGGCATACCCTGCTGGACGATGCCGACAGCTATCCTGAAGCCTCCGCTACCGCCGGTTTCGCCTACGGCATTCTCAAGGCGGTGCGTAAGCGCTACCTTTCCCGCGACTATCTGCCGATGGCGGAAAATGCGTTGCGCGGCGTAATCAACAATATTGACGGCAACGGCGAGCTGAAGCAGGTCTCTTTCGGCACCGCCATGGGCAGCGATCTGGACTATTACCGTCAGGTGCCGCTGACCTCAATGCCCTACGGCCAGGCGATGGCCCTGCTCTGCCTGACTGAGTACCTGCGCGTTTACCTTTGAGCATAAAAAAAGCCCCTTACGGGGCTTTTTAAGCAGGATGAACCGCGGTTACATGCTGCGAATATAATCATCCATGTCGGTTTTCAGGTTATCGGACTTGGTGCCGAAAATCGCCTGCACGCCGGAGCCAGCCACTACCACGCCGCGTGCGCCGAGGTTTTTCAGCTCCGCCTGATCCACTCTGCCCACATCCGCCACGCTCACGCGCAGACGAGTGATACAGGCATCCAGGTTGGTAATGTTCTCTTTGCCGCCAAATGCCGTCACCAGCTTGCCGGCCATTTCGTTGCCGCTCGCCGTGCTCTGCTCGATCGCGTTCTCTTCACGACCCGGCGTTTTCAGATCCAGCTTCACAATCAGCACGCGGAACACGCTGTAATAGACCAGACCATAGAGGATACCGATAATCGGGAACAGCCAGATTTTGCTGCTGTTGCCGCTCAGTACCACAAAGTCGATCAGGCCGTGCGAGAAGCTGGTGCCGTCACGCATACCGAGCAAAATACAGATCGGGAATGCCAGGCCAGCCAGAATCGCATGGATAACATACAGAATCGGCGCGACGAACATGAAAGAGAATTCAATCGGCTCGGTGATGCCGGTCAGGAACGAGGTCAGCGCCGCAGAGATCATGATGCCGCCTACTTTTGCCCGGTTTTCCGGTTTCGCCGAGTGCCAGATAGCAATCGCAGCGGCCGGGAGACCGTACATTTTAAACAGGAAACCGCCGGAAAGTTTGCCCGCCGTCGGGTCACCCGCCATATAGCGCGGGATATCGCCGTGGAATACCTGACCCGCTGCGTTGGTGAATTCACCAATCTGCATCTGGAACGGCACGTTCCAGATATGATGCAGGCCAAAAGGCACCAGCGCACGTTCAACCACGCCGTAGATTCCAAAGGCCACAACCGGGTTCTGGTAAGCCGCCCACTGAGAGAACTCTTGAATCGCCGCGCCGACCGGCGGCCAGATAAAGGAGAGCAGCACGCCGAGAATAATCGCCGTCAGGCCGGAGATAATCGGCACAAAACGTTTACCGGCAAAAAAGCCGAGATATTCCGGCAGTTTGATACGGTAGAAGCGATTAAACATGTAGGCGGCGATGGCACCGGCGATAATACCGCCCAGCACGCCGGTGTCGGCAAGATGCTTCGCCTCGATCTCAGCGGCAGGTAGATGCAGCACCAGCGGCGCAACCACCGCCATGGTTTTCACCATGATGCCGTAAGCGACAACCGCAGCCAGCGCGGAGACGCCATCGTTATTGGTAAAGCCAAGCGCCACGCCAATGGCGAAAATCAGCGGCATATTGGCGAAAACCGATCCGCCCGCTTCCGCCATAACGTGAGACACCACCGCAGGCAGCCAGCTAAAGTTCGCTGAGCCTACACCTAATAAAATGCCGGCGATCGGAAGAACCGATACCGGCAGCATGAGCGATTTACCGACCTTTTGCAGGTTCGCAAATGCGTTCTTAAACATAGCCTGAAGCTCCTGAGTATGAGTGCGTTTCGCGCAGTGCGTGGTAAAGAGGAAAGACCTTTACCGGGGTGGCGTTTTAGCGCCTTCTGATTTATTACGAAGGGTAAAATAAATCACCGGGTGTTACTTTGACGCTTATCACGTTTCCTCTTACAAGCGGCAAAGTCGCGGGAAATTTCTGACTTCCCTGTGCTTTTTTTCAGCAAAAAAACCGGCTCCGCTACAATAAGCGGAGCACTTTGGCTGCTTTGATGATTAATTACAGAGAGTGAATTAAACCATTTTTTCAAGAGCCGAGACGCGAAAGCGGGATATGAAACAGACGCGAAAAGTTTTGCGTAGTGGTCGCAGCCAGCGTTTCAATATCCACCCCTTTCAATACCGCCATGTAATCTGCCACATCACGGGTCCAGGCAGGCTGGTTCTCTTTGCCGCGATAAGGCACCGGGGCCAGATAAGGAGAATCCGTCTCTACCAGCATACGATCCAGAGGCACATAGCGTGCAGCGTCACGCAGCGCTTCCGCATTACGGAACGTGACAATACCGGAAAAAGAGATATAAAAGCCCATATCCAATAGTTTCGCCGCCGTCTCTTTATCTTCTGTAAAGCAGTGCAGCACGCCGCCGCACTCTTCCACTTTTTCTTCGCGCAGAATCGCCAGCGTGTCTTCACGCGCTTCACGGGTATGTACAATGATCGGCTTGTTCAGCGCGCGGCCGGTGCGGATATGTTCGCGAAATGAGGCCTGCTGCTGCGCCTTGGTTTCCTGCTGATAGTAGTAATCAAGTCCGGTTTCGCCCAGCGCAACAACGCGTTCATCGGCCGCCAGAAGACGAAACTCTTCGACATCATAAGGCGCTTCCTGATTCAGCGGATGGACGCCGCAGGAGAGCGCGATATTTTCGCGATCGCCCACCAGCGCCTTCAGGGTATGAAAGCCTGGCAGCGTAGTGGCAATGGCCAGCATAAACTTCACGTCACGCGCGGCGGCTTTTGCGATCACATCATCCAGATCACGATGATTTTTCTCATAATCCAGACCATCAAGGTGGCAATGGGAATCAACAATAAACATAGTTATTCTCTCCAGCGTTAACCAATCATGGCGGGTTTCATCAGTTGTTCCCATGCCAACAGCTGATCGGTTATCAGTAATTCTCGGTTTACCGCCTGTACGTGCAGCAGGCGCTCACGGCACTGCATCCAGCGGTGCGCGCTTTCACTCAGCGCGCTGACGGACAGGTGCTGCGTCAGCACAGTGACCACATCGGTACGATCGCAGTTGGTTAACCACTGCGTTGCGCCCTGATGCCATTTCATCGCGTCAACCAGCAGCGTCAACAGCCAGCCGATGCGCACAGCGGCGTCCTCACCATTCAGCACCGGCAGCAGTTGCATAATGTCTTGCTGAAGCGCGCCGGGAATCGCCGCACAGAGCGCCTGACGCGCCTGCCAGGGAACCGTCTCCAGCAAGGCCAGCGCGGCACCGGGCGCGCCGCCCGACAGACGCAGCGCCGCCAGCCGTGCCGCTTCATCCAGCGAGCTTTGCTTCGCCAGCCATTGCTGGCTCTGTTTTTCCTCGGGCGGCGAAAGGTGCAGCGTCATGCAGCGGCTGCGCAGCGTCGCCAGCAGGCGCGAAGGCTCGCGACTGGTCAGGAAAAACCAGCTGTTGGCTGGCGGCTCCTCAAGGGTTTTCAGCAGCGCGTTGGCCGCCGCTTCGCTCAGCTGCGCCGCATCGGGCAGCCACACCACTTTAGCGCCGCCCTGCTGGGCAAAATGATAGAGTTTTTCCGTGACCTGCCGCACCGCATCAATGCCCAGCGTCGACTTGCCTTTCTCCGCTTCGAGACGATACCAGTCGGGATGCGTATTGGCCTGCATCAGCTGGCAACCATGACAGTGGCCACAGCTTTTCAGCCCTTCCGGCTGCTGGCACATCAGCCAGCGGCTGACGCCCCAGATCAGCGCATCATCACCCATGCCGGGCAGCGCCTGGATCAGCAGTGCATGATGCGCACGGCTGCCCTGATGCTGGGCGATAATCTGCCGGTAAGGCTGATTCAGCCAGGGATACCAGTTCATCACGCCTGTTCCGCCAGCCACGCCTGCAGCGTCGCTTTCAGTGACAACGTCACCTGGTCCAGCGACTGCGTCGCGTCAATGGTGCGAATCGTGGGATCGCTTGCCGCCAGCGCCAGATAACGCTCGCGCGTGCGCTCAAAAAAGCGCAGCGATTCCTGTTCAATCCGATCCAGCGCGCCACGAGCTCGTGCGCGCTGCAGGCCGATTTCCGGCGTGACATCGAGATAAAGCGTCAGGTCAGGACGAAAATCGCCCAGCACCGCCGCGCGCAGAGTCTGCATCAGTTGCGTATCGAGGCCGCGCCCGCCGCCCTGATAGGCCTGCGAGGAGAGATCGTGACGATCGCCAACCACCCATGCGCCGCGCGCCAGAGCCGGTTTGATGATAGTCTCTACCAACTGTACGCGCGCGGCATACAGCATCAGCAGTTCAGCTTTGTCCGTGACCTGCTCGCCTTCAATACCCTGCTTGATCAGCGTCCGCAGCTGCTCCGCCAGCGGGGTGCCGCCCGGCTCACGGGTAAACACCAGATCGTTGATGCCCTGGGCCTTTAACACGTCGACCACCGCTTCACGCGCCGTGGTCTTGCCCGCGCCCTCCAGGCCCTCAATCACAATGAACTTACTTTTCATTCTTTTCCTTCATGGCCAGTCGATATGCCTGTACTGCGCGGTTATGACTGGCAAGGTTGGTAGTAAAGGTGTGACCGCCTTTACCATCGGCAACAAAATAGAGGTAATTGCTTTTTACCGGATGCGCGGCCGCTTCCAGCGATGCCTTGCCCGGCATCGCAATCGGTCCCGGCGGCAGGCCGCTGATGATATAGGTATTGTAATCGGTCGGCGTCTCAAGATCTTTATGCGTCAGCGTACCGTTCCAGGCATTGCCCATGCCATAGATCACAGTGGGATCGGTTTGCAGGCGCATGCCGATACGCAGTCGGTTGATAAATACCGAGGCGACCTTGCTGCGCTCTTCGCTGACGCCGGTCTCTTTTTCGATGATCGAGGCCATAGTAACCAGATCGTTTTCGCTCTTATAGGGCAGATTGGCATCTTTGTGCTGCCAGGCGTTGTGAATCTGTTGTTCCATGCGCTCATGGGCGCGCTGCAGCAGCGCCACATCTGTGGTGTTCGCGGTATAGAGATAGGTATCCGGCCAGAACCAACCCTCCAGTCGGGCGCGATCCAGCTTCAGCGCCGCCGCGAGCGTGTCGAAGCTATCATCTTTCAACGTATGGCGGAGATAAGGCGCGGTGCGCAGCTGAGCAAGCCACTCCTGCAAGCGCGAACCTTCGATAAAGCGCACGGGAAACTGCGCTTCTTTGCCGCTGGACAACAGCTCAAGCAGGTCGCGTACCGTCATGCCGGTTTCCAGTCGATAAGTACCCGCTTTGAAGCGCGCCAGCTCTGGCTCCAGCTTCAGCAAGCCGCCGAACCAGATACTGTGTGGAATAATCTGCTGGCTCTCCAGCTGTGCTTCCAGCGCCACACGTCCGGTTCCGGCGGGCAGCGTATAGATCCTTTCCTGGTGAATGGAAAGTGGCGTTGCGGCAAAGCGCTTGATTTGCCATGCGCTAAAAAGCAGGGCGAGCGCTAAAATCGCCGTGGCGGCGGCGATAAACTTTATTGTTCGGGTCATTTTGCTTCCATTTTGTTGCAGCTGGCGTAAAGCAGGTCGAAAAGGCTTCTGCCCGTATAACGTTTGTCGTCAAGCTCTCTTACCGGCAGCACGGGCATCAGCGCATTACAGATCACCACTTCATCGGCATCCAGAACCACGTCTTTCCCGACGCTGACGACGTGACAAGTTTGACCGGACTGCATCATCTGCGCCATCAGATAACGCCGCATGGTGCCATCAACCCCGGCCTGTTCCACGCTCGGGGTAAAAACCTGGCCGCCTTTGCGCCAGAATAAATTGGCCGCACAGCATTCCACCACCCTGCCCTCAGTGTCAAGCACCAGCGCCTCATCGGCATCGCTCTGGTCGAGATGTGCGCGGATCAATACCTGTTCCAGCCGGTTAAGATGTTTAATGCCCGCCAGCAGCCGGCTGCGCGCCAGGGCGATCGGGCTTAAGGTCAGCTTGACGCCGGTGCTGCGCAGCGCCTGGTAGTGCTGCGGATAAGGGGCCAGTGACAGGATGCGCGTCGCCTCGCCGCAGCCAGTCATGCTGTAACCGCGTCCGCCCTGTCCACGGCTGATAATCACTTTTAACACCGCCTGCTGCTGCGGTTCCGCTAACTGTTGCATCTCCTGCCCGAGCTGCAGCCAGTCAACCTGGCCAATCAGCAGGCGCTGGCAGCCTTCCCGCAGGCGCTGCATATGGGCGCTGAGCTGCAGAATGCGCCCGTTGTTGACCGCCGCCGTGGTAAAACAGCCGTCGCCAAATTGTACCGCGCGGTCACCGGCAAAAAGCGTCGCTTGTTCGCGTCCGTTAATCCATATCATTGCGTATCTCACTGTTCAGTCAGACCAGGCTTACCGATATGCGCGGAGAGATTCAGCAGGCGTGGTGAAAATAAAAAAAGGCCCGCATAGCGGGCCTCAGAACGAGCAGAAAGTGATTAAACCTTACGGAAAATCAGCGAGCCGTTGGTGCCGCCAAAGCCAAAGGAGTTGCACAGCGTGTACTCCAGTCCACTGACCTGACGCGCCGTATGAGGAATAAAGTCTAAATCACAGCCTTCATCCGGGTTATCAAGGTTAATGGTGGGCGGAAGGGCCTGATCGCGCAGAGCAAGAATCGAGAAAATCGATTCTACCGCGCCTGCCGCGCCCAACAGATGGCCGGTCATCGATTTCGTGGAGCTTACCATGACCTTTTCAGCTGCCGCGCCAAACACAGACTTAACCGCCTGCGCTTCTGCTTTATCGCCGGCCGACGTGGAAGTGCCATGGGCGTTAACGTAGCCAATCTGCTCCGGCATAAGCTGAGCGTCGCGTAGTGCGTTGACCATCGCCAGCGCCGCGCCCGCACCGTTTTCCGGCGGAGAAGTCATATGGTAAGCATCGCTGCTCATGCCGAAACCCACGATCTCAGCATAAATTTTCGCACCGCGTTTTTTCGCATGCTCATACTCTTCCAGCATGATGATGCCTGCGCCGTCACCCAGCACAAAACCATCACGATCTTTATCCCACGGACGGCTTGCCGCCTGAGGATTATCGTTGCGGGTAGAGAGCGCGCGCGCCGCGCCGAAGCCGCCAACGCCCAGCGGCGTACTGGCTTTTTCCGCACCGCCAGCCAGCATCACATCCGCGTCGTTATAGGCAATAATACGCGCCGCATGACCGATGTTATGCACGCCGGACGTACAGGCCGTAGCAATTGAGATGCTCGGGCCTTTCAGGCCATACATGATAGTGAGATGGCCCGCTACCATGTTTACGATGGTGGAGGGAACAAAGAACGGACTGATTTTACGCGGTCCGCCTTTCACCAGCGAGCTGTGGTTTTCTTCGATCAAACCCAGACCGCCGATGCCGGAACCAATTGCCGCGCCAATGCGACCTGCATTTTCATCGGTAACAACCAGGCCGGAATCCTGCATCGCCTGAATGCCAGCGACAACGCCATACTGGATGAACTCATCCATCTTGCGCTGATCTTTGCGCGAGATGAAATCATCACAATTAAAATTACGTACTAAGCCAGCAAAGCGTGTTGCATAGGCACTAGTATCAAAATGGTCGATCAGGTTAATGCCGCTCTGACCGGCAAGGAGAGCACTCCAGGTAGACTCTACGGTATTGCCGACAGGAGACAACATGCCAAGACCGGTCACAACTACACGACGCTTAGACACGTTCGTCCTCCAGGGAGGGGAAAATATGAACTATGTGGGACGGACATAAAACTCAGGCGGTCGAATGACCGCCTGAAGATATTCATTAGCCGTTGTTGTGGCTATTGATGTAGTCGATCGCTGCCTGAACGGTAGTGATTTTCTCAGCTTCTTCGTCTGGAATTTCAGTATCAAACTCTTCTTCCAGAGCCATTACCAGCTCAACGGTATCAAGAGAATCAGCGCCCAGGTCTTCTACGAAAGAAGCAGAGTTAGTCACTTCGTCTTCTTTAACACCCAGTTGCTCTGCAATGATTTTCTTAACGCGTTGTTCGATATCGCTCATACTATTTAATTTCCTATCAAAACTCGCTTACGCGATGGTTTTCGTAGTGTATAAAATGTTGAAAAAGATGCAACAAAATCCCGGCTGGTCGAACCACGATTTTACGCTATTTTGCGGTTTTCACCGCAAATAATGCAACTGATTTTCGTGATTATCAGACCATGTACATTCCGCCGTTGACGTGCAGCGTTTCACCTGTGATGTAGGCTGCTTCGTCAGAGGCTAAAAATGCCACAGCATTGGCGATTTCCTGCGCGTCGCCTAAACGACCCGCCGGGACCTGCGCCAAAATGCCAGAACGTTGCTCTTCGTTCAGTGCACGCGTCATGTCCGTTTCAATAAAGCCCGGCGCCACGACGTTTACGGTAATGCCACGTGACGCGATTTCACGCGCCAGTGATTTGCTAAAGCCAATCAAACCCGCCTTGGCTGCAGCGTAGTTTGCCTGACCCGCGTTACCCATGGTTCCAACAACGGAACCGATGGTGATGATACGGCCCACGCGTTTTTTCATCATCGCGCGCATCACCGCCTTGGAAAGGCGGAAGACAGAAGAGAGGTTGGTTTCCAGGATATCCTGCCACTCATCCTCCTTCATGCGCATCAGCAGATTATCACGCGTAATGCCTGCATTATTGACCAAAATATCAACTTCGCCAAATTCAGCACGAACTTTTTCAAGAACGCTGTCGATCGATGCGGGATCGGTCACGTTCAGCATCAGTCCTTTACCTTTATCGCCCAGGTAAGCACTGATCGCTTCGGCGCCGCTTTCACTGGTGGCGGTGCCTACCACTTTCGCACCGCGTGCGGCCAGCGTTTCAGCGATAGCACGACCGATACCGCGACTTGCACCGGTAACCAGCGCGATTTTACCTTCGAAGCTCATGTTCATCCTCTTACTCTTGTTCAAGCGCCGCTGACAATGAGGCCGGCTCATTTACCGCGCTCGCCGTCAGGGTGTCAACAATGCGTTTAGTCAGGCCGGTCAGCACTTTGCCCGGACCGATCTCCATCAACGCAGTAACGCCTTGTGAGGCAATAAATTCTACGCTTTCCGTCCAGCGTACCGGACTGTAAAGCTGGCGAACCAGCGCGCTGCGAATCGCTTCCGGGCGGGTTTCGCACTTCACGTCCACATTATTGACGACCGGCAGAGCAGGTACGTTAAAAGCGATCGCTTCCAGCGCCTGCGCCAGCTTTTCCGCTGCCGGTTTCATTAATGCGCAGTGAGAAGGCACGCTGACGGGTAGCGGCAGAGCGCGTTTCGCCCCGGCGGCTTTACAGGCTGCGCCCGCACGTTCAACCGCTTCTTTGTTGCCCGCGATAACAACCTGGCCCGGCGAGTTAAAGTTTACCGGCGAGACAACCTGTCCCTGCGCGCTCTCTTCACAGGCGCGGCGGATAGAATTATCATCCAGACCGATAATCGCCTGCATGGCGCCCGTGCCTTCCGGCACCGCTTCTTGCATCAGCTTACCGCGCAGCTCAACCAGCTTGATCGCGTCGGCGAAATCGAGCACGCCAGCGCACACCAGCGCCGAGTATTCGCCCAGGCTATGACCTGCCATCAGCGCAGGCTGTTTACCGCCCTGCTGTTGCCAGACACGATAAATCGCGACCGAGGCGGCCAACAGCGCAGGCTGCGTTTGCCAGGTTTTATTCAGTTCTTCCGCCGGTCCTTGCTGAACCAGCTGCCAGAGATCGTAGCCCAGCGCTGCGGAAGCTTCGCTGAAGGTGGCTTCCACCTCAGGGTAAGCAGCAGCCAGCTCGGCCAGCATGCCTGGGGTTTGTGAACCCTGTCCCGGAAAAACAAAAGCAAATTGCGTCATGTTGAATTCCTGTCAATCAAAAACGAACCAGTGCGGAACCCCAGGTGAAACCGCCGCCAAAGGCTTCCAGCAAAATTAATTGTCCGCGTTTGATGCGGCCGTCACGTACCGCTTCATCCAGCGCGCAAGGCACCGAGGCGGCCGAAGTATTACCGTGACGGTCAAGCGTGATCACCACTTTATCCATGCCCATGTGCAGCTTTTTCGCTGTGGCGCTGATAATACGCAGGTTCGCCTGATGCGGCACCAGCCAGTCGAGCATTTCACGGTCGAGATTATTCGCCCGCAGAGTTTCGTCGACGATGTGGGCCAGTTCGGTGACCGCAACCTTAAACACTTCATTGCCGGACATCGTCAGGTAGGCTGGCTGATCCTGGCGGGCGCGATCCTGATAAGGCAGCGACAGCAGCTGGCTATAGCGACCGTCGGCATGCAGATGCGTGGAGAGAATGCCTGGCTCTTCGCTCTGGCCCAGCACTACGGCGCCTGCGCCGTCGCCAAACAGAATAATGGTACCGCGATCGGCGGGATCGAGCGTACGCGCCAGCACATCGGAGCCAATGACCAGCGCATATTTCACCGCGCCGCTTTTGATGTATTGATCGGCAACGCTAAGACCGTAAGTAAAGCCGGCACAGGCCGCTGCGAGATCGAAAGAGGCGCTGTCATTAATGCCCAGCATCTGCTGGATCATACAGGCCGAACTGGGAAAGGCATGACTTGACGACGTCGTTGCGACAATAATCAGGCCCACTTCCTGGCTATCGATCCCCGCCATTTCCAACGCGCGCTGCGCAGCGGCGAAGCCCATGCTGGCCACGGTCTCTTCCGGCGCCGCAATGCGACGCTCACGGATGCCGGTACGGGTGACAATCCACTCGTCCGACGTCTCTACCATTTTTTCCAGATCGGCATTGGTGCGGATCTGGCTGGGCAAATAGCTGCCCGTACCGATAATTTTGGTAAACATCTAGGCTTTGTCACTCCTGGCTAATACAGCGTCAAGGCGCGCGGCAATTCGCATGGGAATCCGCCGCCGCACCGCCTGCTCTGCCTGTTCTATCGCCACGGCGAACGCACGTTGATTTGCCGCGCCGTGACTTTTGATCACTGTTCCGCGCAATCCTAACAGACAAGCGCCATTATACTGGTCGGGGTTGAGATGCCCGAGGCGCTTCGTCAGGCGTTTCTGAATCCAGCGCCCGGGCAACCTGAGCCACCATGACCGCTTTTTCCCCTCCTCCGACGCTCGGAGCAGAGAAAGAAACATTCTTACCACGCCTTCCATGGTCTTCAGCGTGACGTTACCGACGAAACCATCACAAACCAACACATCTGTTTTGCCGGTGAGTAAATCGTTACCTTCAAGGTAACCAATATAGTTGATCTGAGGGCTTTCCCGCAGAATAGCCGCCGCTTCGCGAATCGTATCGAGACCTTTGGTCTCTTCCTGACCGATATTCAGCAAAGCAACGCGGGGCTGAGCAATGCCCAACAGCTCTTCCGCCATCACCGCGCCCATTACCGCAAACTGCACCAGCATGGCGCTGTCGCATCCGACATTCGCCCCCAGATCCAGCATCACGGTTTTACCCTGTTGCTGATGCGGCAAAACGGACATCAACGCCGGGCGTTCAATGCCGTCCAGCGGTTTTAACAATAATTTAGCCAGCCCCATCAGCGCTCCGGTATTTCCGGCGCTGACGCAGGCCTCAGCCTTGCCCTCTTTTACCAGCTCCAGCGCCATACGCATAGAGCTACCCCGGCTGTTGCGCACCGCCTGAGAAGGTTTGGCATCACTTGGGATAACCGATTCCGCAGGGATAACCTGCAAACGCCCCAACAGGGAGGAATCCGCTTTAGCAAGCAATGGCGTGATTATGTCGGGATCGCCGACCAGAAGGATAAACAGCTGCGAATGAGAGGTCAGTGCCTGCAAAGCTGCAGGCACTGTCACGCAGGGACCGAAATCCCCGCCCATGGCATCAACTGCCAGGGTCAAACGTATCAAAGTAACGCCTTGCGAAGCCGCAAGAATTACTTAACGATGACCTTGCGACCGCGGTAGTAACCGTCCGCAGTGATGTGGTGACGCAGATGCGTTTCGCCAGAAACTTTATCTACGGACAGAGTGGCGGTGGTCAGCGCATCGTGCGAACGACGCATACCACGCTTGGAACGGGTGGGTTTATTCTGTTGTACGGCCATGGACCTTACTCCTATTACTTACGCTTTAAACTGGCTAATACGGCAAATGGGTTTGGTTTCTCCGCCTCTGCAGGCAGTTTGCCAAAGACCATGTCCGCCTCGGACACTTCACAGTGTTCAGAATCATGCACCGGAACCACTGGCAGCGCGAGGATGATTTCGTCCTCGATCACTGCCCGCAGATCAACTTCGCCAAAATCATCGACGTCGATCGGCTCGTAGGCTTCCGGCAGTGCCTCGGCCTGCTCATCACTTGAGACAGGACTGAAGCAATAGCTTACGTGAACGTGATGCGGGAAGGGCTGGTTGCAGCGTTGACACAACAGCGTTACCTGCACCTCGGCAGTACCTTTCAGTACCGCAAGGCGCTGGCTGTCAACCGCAAACGACATGTCACATGCCACATCACTGTCCACACTAACGACCGACTCGGCCACCCGCTCTACCTGTTCAGGTGTATAAACACCTTGATAATCCAGGCGTTTTTGTGCGGAACGAACCGGGTCCAGCGTCAGGGGTAATTTTACCTTTTGCATAGGGCGCGCATATTAACTTTGTAACGTCATAGAGTCAAAGAAAAAGGCCGTTTTACAGCATCTTTCACCCATTACTCGCATCCAGTGCGGCGCACAGTTTAAAATGACTGAATCCAATTCGCTATCTATTCCGTAAAAAAATGCAGACTTTACTTCTTTTGGCTTCCACCTCGCCTTTTCGTCAGGCCTTATTAAATAAACTGGGCCTGCCTTTTATTACCGCTGCGCCTGAAGTCGATGAAACGCCGCGCCCGAATGAATCCGCGCCTGCGCTGGTGCAGCGTCTCGCCGTGGCGAAAGCGCAGGCGCTGGCGGCGCGTTATCCGCACCACTGGATTATCGGTTCCGATCAGGTCTGCGTAATAAACGGCGCCATCACGGGTAAGCCGCATACGGTGGATAACGCCTGTGCGCAATTACGTGCCGCCAGCGGCCAGTCCGTGACTTTTTATACCGGTCTGGCGCTTTATTCCCCACGCGAAAATCAATTAATGCAGTGCTGCGAGCCTTTTATTGTTCACTTCCGCAACTTAACGGATGAGGAAATTATCGGCTACGTGAATAAAGAGCAGCCGTTGCAGTGCGCCGGCAGCTTTAAAAGCGAGGGATTAGGAATTTGCCTGTTTGATCGCCTGGAAGGCCGCGATCCCAATACGCTGGTGGGGCTGCCGCTGATAGCGCTCAGCGGCATGTTGCGCGCAGCGGGCATTAATCCCCTGCGGGAGTAACGCCCGCGCGCGTCACGCTTTATGCTGGCGTAATGCGGCCAGGCACTGCCTGAGACCCTTATCAAGCGGCGCTTCGAACCGTAACGTTTCGCCGCTTTGCGGATGGGTAAACGTCAGGGCGGCGGCGTGCAGAAACAGACGGTTCAATCCGGTATTCGTCAGCTGACGATCGAAATCGCGCTCGCCATAGCGATCGTCAAAGGCGATGGGATGACCGGCATGCAGCGTATGCACACGAATCTGATGCGTACGTCCCGTCACCGGACTCGCTTTGATCAGGGTAGCGAAAGTGAATCGCTCTTCCACCTTGAATCGGGTTTCCGACGGCTTGCCTTCGCTGCTGACGCGCACTACGCGCTCCCCGCTCTGCAAAATATTTTTCAATAGCGGCGCCTGCACCACCTTGAGATGGGATGGCCAGTTGCCGCGCACCAGCGCGAGGTAATCTTTCTGCATCCCTTTTTCGCGCAGCTGCTCATGCAGCGAACGCAGCGCAGAGCGCTTTTTCGCCACCAGCAAAATGCCGGAGGTATCGCGATCGAGGCGGTGAACCAGTTCAAGGAAGCGCGCTTCCGGGCGCAGAGCGCGCAGCGCCTCGATAACGCCGAAGCTCAGACCGCTGCCGCCATGTACCGCCGTGCCCGACGGCTTGTTCAGCACCAGAATAGATTCATCTTCATAAAGAATCGCATCGGCCAGCGAGGCGACTTTGCTCAGCTTCGGCGACAAATTCTGCTCTTCGCGTTCCGCCACGCGTACCGGCGGGATGCGCACTTCATCGCCCGCCTCCAGCTTATATTCCGGCTTGATGCGTTTTTTATTTACCCGCACCTCGCCTTTGCGCAGGATGCGATAAATCATACTTTTCGGCACGCCCTTTAATTGGGTGCGTAAAAAGTTATCAATGCGTTGTCCGGCATTTTCAGCCGTGATGGCGACATGTTGTACGCCGGGAGTCTCAGTTTTCATGGCGGCGATTCTAAATAGTGTCTCTGCATAGCGCCACCCCTTTTTCTGTGCTTAACTCACTGCTGATCGCATGATAAAACAGGCCGGAATGATGGCTTTTTCATCAATGCGGTTATTAGCCCTGCAAATTAACGGGTTAAGATGAAATAAAGTTTGTCGGGCGGCAAAAGTCGCCTTGCTATATGCAGGTTAGCAGTGGAATAATGCTGTTGTTTCTTGTCTGACAAGTTTCAGGCCAGAAAAAGAGCGAAATAAGTCATTTTGCCGGATTGAACAGACACGCAGCAATGGCGTAAGACGTATTGTTAAATCAGGCACTTAGCGGGCTGCGGGTTACGGCCTGGACGAAAGACTGGGATGCACAGGTTTTCACGGAATATTTGTGGCATTTCCACCATCGGGCGCTGTTTTTCCTTATGAAAAGCAGGCCACCGACTCTATTTGCGCCCCTCGAGCGGCCGACAACCGTGAGGTTGACGTCATTGCGATAAGACACGGGGCCATCGGTTGACACTCGTCCAGGGTAACTATGCCCGCAGCTTTGTCACTCATGTGAGAATAACGAGTAAGTCACGATGAAAAGAATGTTAATTAACGCAACTCAGCAGGAGGAGTTGCGCGTTGCCCTTGTTGACGGACAACGTCTGTACGATCTGGATATTGAAAGCCCTGGACACGAACAGAAAAAAGCCAACATCTACAAAGGTAAAATCACCCGCATTGAACCCAGCCTTGAGGCCGCGTTTGTCGATTACGGCGCTGAGCGTCACGGTTTTCTCCCTCTGAAAGAAATCTCCCGCGATTACTTCCCGGCTAACTACAATGCCCATGGCCGTCCCAACATTAAAGATGTGTTGCGTGAAGGTCAGGAAGTGATCGTACAGATTGATAAAGAAGAGCGCGGCAATAAAGGCGCAGCGCTGACTACCTTTATCAGTCTGGCGGGCAGCTATCTGGTGCTGATGCCTAACAACCCGCGCGCCGGTGGTATTTCACGCCGCATCGAGGGCGACGATCGCACCGAACTGAAAGAAGCCCTCTCTTCGCTGGAGCTGCCTGACGGCATGGGGCTGATTGTTCGCACTGCAGGCGTCGGCAAATCGGCCGAAGCGCTGCAGTGGGATTTAAGCTTTCGCCTCAAGCACTGGGAAGCGATCAAAAAAGCGGCGGAAAATCGCCCTGCGCCCTTCTTGATCCATCAGGAAAGCAACGTGATCGTACGCGCTTTCCGCGACTACCTGCGTCAGGATATCGGCGAAATTCTTATCGATAACCCGAAAGTCCTCGAACTGGCGCGTCAGCATATCGCTGCGCTGGGTCGTCCCGACTTCAGCAGCAAAATCAAGCTCTACACTGGCGAGATCCCGCTGTTCAGCCATTACCAGATTGAATCGCAGATTGAATCGGCCTTCCAGCGCGAAGTACGCCTGCCTTCCGGCGGCTCAATCGTGATAGACAGTACGGAAGCGCTAACGGCTATCGACATCAACTCCGCACGCGCCACGCGCGGCGGCGATATCGAAGAGACAGCCTTCAATACCAACCTCGAAGCGGCGGATGAAATTGCCCGTCAGCTGCGTCTGCGCGACCTGGGCGGCCTGATCGTGATCGACTTTATCGATATGACGCCGGTCCGCCATCAGCGCGCGGTAGAAAACCGTCTGCGCGAAGCGGTACGTCAGGATCGCGCCCGCATCCAGATCAGCCATATTTCCCGCTTTGGCCTGCTGGAGATGTCACGTCAGCGCCTTAGCCCGTCGCTGGGCGAATCCAGTCATCATGTCTGCCCACGCTGTAGCGGCACCGGCACCATCCGTGACAACGAATCGCTGTCGCTCTCTATCCTGCGTCTGATTGAAGAAGAAGCGCTGAAAGAGAACACCAAAGAAGTCCACGCTATCGTGCCGGTACAGGTCGCTTCTTACCTGCTGAACGAGAAACGTGAAGCGGTGAGCGCCATTGAAAAACGTCAGGGCGGCGTGCGTGCGATTATCGTGCCGGACGACCGTATGGAAACGCCGCACTACTCCGTGCTGCGCGTACGCAAAGGCGAAGAGACGCAAACCCTCAGCTACCACCTGCCGAAACTGCACGAAGCGGAAATGGCGATGCCTTCTGAAGAAGAGCACGCCGAACGTCGTCGTCCTGAGCAGCCTGCTCTGGCCGCCTTCGTGATGCCGGATGCACCGCCTGCGCCGACCGAAGTGGCGCCTGAAAGCGCGCCTGTGGTGACTCAGCCTGTCGCTAAGCCCGCTGCGCAACCCGCAGTCGCGCCTGTTGCCGCGGGCGGTTTTATTGGTCGTCTGTTCGGCGGTTTGAAAAAGCTCTTTGCTGGCGAAGAGACAGCAGCCGCCACACCGGCTACGCCTGCGGAAACGCAGGAGAAGCAAGCGGAACCGGGCGAAGAGAACAACGCGCAGCGTAACGATCGTCGTAACAACCGTCGCAATCCGCGCCGTGAACGCACGCCGCGTAACGGTGAAGCCGCGCAGAATCGCGAAGCACGCGAGCCACGTGACGCGCGTGAGCCTCGTGAAGCGCGCGAGCCTCGTGAAAACCGCGATGAAAATCGTCGTAATAAACGTCAGGCTCCGGTCGCCGAAGTGCGTGAAGAGCGTTCAGCGCCGCTGAGCGAAGAAGCGCGCCAGCAACGTGAAGAGCAGCAGCAGCAACGTCGCGAACAGCGTGCGGAGCGCCAGCGCCGTCGTCAGGAAGAGAAACGCGCCCAGCAGCAGGAGGCGAAAGCTGCTGAACAGGCCGTACAGCCCGTGATAAGCGAAGAGCCGCAGGCGGAGGAAGAGGAACGCATACAGGCGCTGCCGCGCCGCAAACCGCGCCAGCTGAGCCAGAAAGTGCGTGTGATGGATGCCGCACAGCAGGAAGTCACTGCTTCTGAGCCGCAGGCAAGCGCGGAACCGACCCACGCAGATAGCGCAGATCTCCGCCCTGTCGTCGCGGAAGCCGTTGCGCCGTCAGCGAATGATGAGCAGGATGACAACGAAGCGCGTGAAAACGGCAATATGCCGCGCCGCTCGCGTCGTTCCCCGCGTCATCTGCGCGTCAGCGGACAGCGTCGTCGTCGCTACCGTGACGAGCGTTATCCAACCCAGTCAGCCATGCCACTGGCAGCGGCTGCCGCCTCGCCGGAAATGGCGTCAGGCAAGGTCTGGATCCGCTATCCGGTTGCGCAAAACGCTGAACCTGCGTTGCAGGAAACGAACGAAGCGCCGGATTACAGCCGTGAAGAAACGGCAGCCGCCGTTGCGCTGCCCGCTGCAAGCGAGGCACCGCAGGATACGCTGACCACGCAGGATGCAGCCGATGCCGTTCATGACGTTGAGCCGCAGGCTGAAACCCCGGTTGCGTTAGTCAATACCGATGACACCACCGCGATTGAGGTGCCGGTTAATGAAGAGCCGTCGGTAATCCCGGCCGCAGAGCAAGCCCACGCGGCTGAGATTGCAGCCGAAGCAGAACCTGCGCGCGAAGTCGCCTCCGCGGAAGCAGAGGTAGCGCAAGCTCAGCCTGAACAGCCCGCAGCCGCGCCAGAGGAAGCCGTCGCCATCGCGCAGCAGGCGCCTTCTGACGTGACGCCGGAAAGCGAAGAGCAGGTTGCTGAGGTGCTCAACGCGCCGGTTGCCGCTGACGCACCGCAGCCGCCAGTTTCAGAACCGCATGCGCCGGTTGCGGCACGCGATATCGCGCCGCAGCAGCAGGAAGCCGGACGCTGGAAGCATTATGCCTCCGCGCCGATGACCAAAGCGCCTGCGCCCGCCTGGCAGCCTGAACCGGCTCGTCACAGCGACTGGGTGCGTCCGCCGTTCAACTTTGAAGGCAAAGGCGCTGCCGGTGGCCATAGCGCCAGCCATCAGGCCACCGCCCCGGCAACCAAACCAGAAAGCCGCTAATCACATCGCGCTAAGTATCAACCCCGGCCATGCCGGGGTTTTTTATTGTCTGTAATCTGCCAGCAAAAAAAATCCCACGCGCTTTGCACAAGCCCGTGGGAAAAGTAAGCGTACCCGGTTTAAGCACGCTCAAAGATTCAGATCAGTTAAGAATTCAGCTGGAACAATGACATCTGAGACATATCGGTAAATGTCTTATAAGAAGCCTGCAGCGCGGTCTGCTGCATGGTGTAGCTGGAGATGGCGGAAGTGTAATCCACGTCCACCAGATCGCTCATCTCGCTACTTAAAATCACATCGCGATCGTCGCCCTGCGCATCCAGCGTATCGAGCTCAGAAAGCTGAGTACCGATTTCAGAACGCACGGTCAGCACGTTATTCAGCGAGTTGCTCAGCCCGCGATTGGTTTTGTCCATCGTGTCCTGGAAGGTCTGCTGCGTGGCTTCATCCGCATCTTCCTGTGGCGTGCGTAGTGCGGCAATCGCGCTGTCCAGCATGTTAAACAGGTTAGTTTCACTGGCGCTGCCGTCCGGTTCGGCGGTGGCATTGCCGGTAATGGACATAAAAATGTCATCGCCGGTGTGACCCACGGTCATGGTGCGGCTGGTATCAACTTTTTGCGTAAGCGCCTGCGTGCCGCCTACGTAGCTAACGCTGCCGTCAGTATCGACAAAGGGAGCAGTATCGGTGTTATAACCGGCAAAAATGTAACGCCCGTTGCCATCCTTGCTGTTCGCCTGGTTCAGCAGCTGTGAACGGATCCCTTCCAGCTGGGTCGCAATAGAGTTACGGTCATCGTCGCTCAGTGTGCCGGTGGAGCCATAAACGATCAGCGTCTGCGCGTCCTGAATACTGCTGGTCACGCTGCTGAGGGTATTCTCTTCCATCGACAAACCCTGATTAGCAAAGGTGCGCGCCAGCGCATACTGGCTGCTTTGCGCCTGGGTCTGAGAAAGTACAACGGCGCGTGACGCCGCAATCGGATCGTCAGAAGGGTTGGTCACGCGTCTGCCGCTGGAGAGCTGCTCACCCACTTTCAGCCATGAAGACTGAGAGTCAGTGATGCCGCGCACCTGCTGGTTAAAAATCATATTGGTACTGAGTCGCATAATAGTCAGTCCTTATTCCGTGCTTTACTGGGTGGCGCTCAGCAGCGCATCAAAGATAGTGCTGGCCGTTTGCAAAACCTGGGCGTTAGCCATATAGAACTGCTGATATTTGGTCAGGTTGGCGTACTCTTCATCGAGGTTAACGCCTGAAACGGACTGCTGTCGGTCGCTCAATTGCGTTACCACGTTATCCTGCGTGGTGCTGGTGGTTTCCAGTGTATTGGTTTTGTTGCCCACGGTGCTGACCAGGCTGGCGTATGCCTGTGCCAGCGTCGCATTACCGTTCACCACGTTGGCATCCTGCAAGTCAAGCAGCGCCTGAGCATTGCGGTTATCGCTTTCACCGCCCGGCTCACCGGCCGCCGCAATTTGCGATTCGTCAGTGATTGCGACGGACATATCACCAATAACGTTTTGTACCGGCTTGACGAGGAAGCTGTCTTTGGCAGCCGGAGCGCCGTCAACCGTCAGCTCAAGGCCATCGAAGCTCAGGGTGGTATTGCCGTCGGCATCGGTCGCCTGAGTCGGGGTCACCTTCACGTTGTCAGAGAGACGCGTAACCGACCAGTTGCTGCCGTCATAAGTGACAGTGTAATTAGAAGCTTTAAGCGCGCTGGTATCAGTCCAGCTGGCGGTGACCGTAGTATCCGTGCTGTTTTTGCTGTTGCTCAATACCGTCGGGCTGCCAATGTTGAAAAAGTCGGTGCCGGCGTCGCCATTACTGTCGTAGCCTTCTTTATGCACCTCGTTAAAGCTGGTAACAAAGGCGGCAGCCAGCTGGCCCAGCTGGTTCTGCGCGGTATCCAGATCCTGGCTGCGAAACGCCAGCAGGCCGCCAAGGGAGCCGGTGGTGATGGTTTTTTCTGCTATTTCGACGTTACCGGCCGTTTTATCCACGTAGCCCACGGTGGTACGTGTGGGATCGCTGCTGGATGGCATTGCCACTAACTCGTTAGATTTATTGCCGTTTACCAGCGTCATGCTGCCCATGGAGACGATATAGCTGCCATCCTGCTGGGAAACCGTTACGCCAACCACATTGTTCAGATCGTTAACCAGCTGATCGCGCTGATCCAGCAGGTCATTGGGCGCCGTGCCGTCGCCGGTGGTCAGTTTGGCGATCTGCTTGTTCAGGTCGGCAATCTGACTGGTATAGGTATTGACCTGATCAACGCTCGAGGAAATATCGGTATTGACGCTGCTCTGCATATTGGTCAGGTATTGCGAGGTGGTCTGAAATTGATTCACCAGTCCTTGCGCATCACTGAGCAGCGATTGACGCGCCGACGGATCGTCAGCGTTACTCACCACGTTCTGCAGGTTGGTAAAGAAACTTTGCAGCGAGTCAGAGAGACTGGTCGTCGAGGTAGAGAGCAGATCGTCAATATTGGAAATTTGATTGTATTGTGTGCTGACGGCGCTGCTGGTGGCGCTGGCGCTGCGCAACTGAGAGGTAATAAACTCATCGTACTCGCGCTGCACGCCGGAAACCGTTACGCCGTTACCGTAGTATGTATTGCCGTTCAGGGTGCTCTGCGACTGAGAAAGCACGATGGTCTGGCGTGAGTAACCTGCCACGGTGTAGTTGCTGATGTTGTTACTGGTGGTGCTTAATGCAGCCTGCGCGGCGCTGAGCCCGCTCATGGCAGAGTTAATTATGCTGGACATCTCGGTTCCTTAGTTCCCGTTAACCGGGCTGGCAGTCTCAATGCGGTTGCCAACGCGCGAAAACGCTCGCGGCCTCTCTTTGTTATCGGCGTGCTTAAGTGAAACTTGAGTCTGAAAATCAGAACAACGTGCTTAAATCCTGACTGTAGGCTTTGACCACTTTCTCGCCCATGCTCTTGAATTGCTGAATCATTCCGACCAGTTTTTGCGCATAGCGCGGATCGGTGGCGTAACCCGCCTCCTGCAGCGCATGCGCGCCCTGCTCCGCCGTCTGCGCACTGCTCACTGCGGCGTAGCGCGGGTTATTGGTTAGCAGCTTCACATAGTCAGTGATGGCTTCCAGATAGGAACCGTAGACGCGGAAGCTGGCGCGCACTTTCTTCGCCTCGCCATGATCGTATTCGGTGGTCATGATATCGGTGGTTTCGCCCTGCCAGTTGCCGCTGGCCTTGATGCCGAAAACGTTGTAGCTCGGCTTACCGTCGCGGGTCAGAATCTGGCGCTGGCCCCAGCCAGACTCCAGCGCTGCCTGCGCCAGAATCAGATGATGGGGAATACCGCTCTGCTCGCTGGCGATTTTCGCCGGCTGCGCCAGCTGCGCAATAAACTCATTACTGTCGCCGGGCAGATCCGCTGGCGACACCGGCAGACGCGGCAATGCTTTGCGCACCATCTGCTCCAGCTGCACCGGCGCCATGCTGGAGATAATAAAGTTGTCATCCAACTTCATCGGCACGGTGCCCGCTTTTTCATCCGGCGCTTTAGCGGGCTGCATCTGTTTGACGATGGTATCCGCCAGGCCCAGCCCGTGATTGCCGATTTCCTGCGCAATCTGCTGATCGTAGAGCGAGGTATAGAGCCGCGTCTGATCGTTGCTTAGCATGCCATCCTGCGGCAGCGCGGCGCGCATGCTCTTCAGCATCATCTGCACGAACATGCCTTCGACCTGTTTTGCCACCTGCAGCGCTTTGCCGTGCGGATCGCTGCTTGCCTGGCGTTTCAGATCGTTCAGTGAGCGGCTGTCATACGCCGCATTCATCAGCGATTGCGTATCAGCCATCAGATAATTTCCAGTTTGGCGCGTAAACAGCCCGCGGTCTGCATCGATTCCAGAATAGACATCAGCTCGATCGGCGATGCACCCAGCGCATTCAGCGCGCGCACCACGTTGTTCAGGTTGGCGCTGGCGTTGACCCGTTGCAGCGCGCCGCCGCTCTGGCGCAGATCGATCTGCGTTTGCGGCGTCACCACTGTCTGTCCACCCGCCAGCGGCGTGTCCGGCTGGCTCACGTTCTGCTGCTGGTTAACGGTGACCGACAGGTTACCCTGAGCCACGGCGCAGGTATTCAGCGTCACTTCACGGTTCATCACCACCGAGCCGGTACGCGAGTTGATAATCACCTTCGCGTCCTCCAGCGGCACGGAAACGTCAATGTTCTGAATATCCGCCAGCAGGCGAACCTGAGAGCTGTTGTTCGGCGAGACGCGGATCTGTACGGTGCGGGCATCCAGCGGCTGGGCCGAGCCGTAGCCGCCGCGGCTGTTAATCGCATCGGCGATGCGCTGCGCCATGGTGAAGTCGTCGTTGTTCAGCTGCAGGTTGATCACGTTCTGGCTGCCAAAGTTACTTTGCAGCTCGCGCTCAATGGTCGCGCCGCCGCTGATGCGACCGCCGTTCAACTGGTTAACCTGCACGCTGCTGCCGCCCGCCTGGGCGCCTGCGCCGCCGACCAGAATATTGCCCTGCGCCAGCGCGTAGACCTGATTATCAACCCCTTTCATCGGCGTCATCAGCAGCGTACCGCCGCGCAGGCTTTTGGCGTTACCCAGTGAGGAGACCACCACGTCGATGGTCTGCCCCTGGCGGGCAAAAGCGGGCAGCTTTGACGTGACCATTACCGCCGCCACGTTTTTCAACTGCATGTTGGTGCCGGTCGGCACCGTAATGCCCAACTGCGAGAGCATGTTGCTCACCGTCTGAGTGGTAAACGGCGTCTGCGTGGTCTGGTCGCCGGTGCCGTCCAGGCCCACCACCAGACCATAGCCGATCAGCTGGTTTTCACGTACGCCCTGTACCGTGGTGAGATCGCGGATGCGATCGGCATGAGCAACCAGGCTGGTCAAGCCGAGCAGCAGGCTCAGGACTAACAATGTGATTTTTTTCATCGTACCCTCTTACATCGGCGAGATGTTCAGGAAGAAGCGCTGCAGCCAACCCATGGTCTGCGCCTCATTGATATAACCGTTACCAACGTACTCAATACGTGCGTCGGCCACCGCCGTTGAGACCACCGCGTTGCTGGCGCTAATGGTGCGCGGATTCACCACGCCCGAGAAGCGGATAAACTCGGTGCCCTGATTAATGGCGATCTGTTTTTCACCGACCACCTTCAGGTTGCCGTTCGACAGCACCTGATTGACGGTAACGGTGATGGTGCCGGTAAAGGTGTTGTTGGCCGTAGCGCCGCCTTTGCCAGCGAAATCGTTTTTGCCTTCTGCGTCGAGATTCGCCTTCTCACCGCTGGCGCCGACCAGTCCGGCCAGCCCTGTGGGTACCACGTTAAGCGCCAGACTGTTGCTGCCATCGCGACTGGCGTTGGCGGACGAGCTTTTGCTGGCGCTGACGTTTTCCTGCAGCGTAATCGTCAGCGTATCGCCGACGTTGCGTGGGCGGCGATCTTCAAACAGCGGCTGGTAGCCGTAGTTGAGCGGCGCTACGCCCTGAAAAATAGAGCCGTTTACCACCGGCGGCGCAGAGGGCAGCGGCTGAGCCGAGGTTGCCCCTTCCACCAGTGGCGTGCGCGGCACTAACGCACAACCGTTCAGGGTCAGCAGCAGCGTTGCGACCCACCAATGTCCAGGCTTGATAATCAGTTGCTTCGCCACGGAATCACGACCTTATTCAAAAATTTATCCGGGCCAGCCTGCGCTGGCCCTTATCGCCCGAGATTAGATCTGGGTCAGTTTCTGCAGCATCTGATCGGAGGTGCTGATCGCTTTGCTGTTGATTTCATAAGCGCGCTGCGTCTGGATCATGGTGACCAGTTCTTCCGCCACGTTGACGTTAGAGGTTTCTACATAACCCTGATAGAGCAGACCCGCGCCGTTCTGACCCGGCGTGCTTTCTGTCGGCGCACCCGACGCCTGCGTCTCCTGGTAAAGGTTTTCACCCACGCTATCGAGACCGGAATCGTTGATAAAAGTGCTTAGCGTCAGCTGTCCGACCTGCGTCGCCGCAGTCTGGCCCTGCTGTGTCACGCTCACCACGCCATCGCGCGCGATGGTAATACTCAGGGCGTTAGCCGGAATGGTAATCCCCGGCTGTACCGGGAAACCGGCATTGGTCACCAGCTGGCCGTTTTGATCCACCTGAAACGAGCCGTCGCGCGTATAGGCAGAGGTGCCGTCAGGCATCTGCACCTGGAAATAACCCTGACCGTTTACCGCCACATCTTTCGAGTTGTCGGTCTGGGAAAGGTTACCCTGGTTGTGAAGGCGTTCCGTGGTCACCGGACGCACACCGGTACCGATCTGCAGACCGGAAGGCAGCGTGGTTTGCTCGGACGACTGGGCGCCCGGCTGACGCAGCGTCTGGTACATCAGATCTTCAAATACCGCACGCGAACGTTTAAAGCCGTTGGTGCTGACGTTCGCCAGGTTGTTGGCGATAACGTCCATATTGGTTTGCTGTGCGTCGAGACCGGTTTTCGCGATCCATAAAGAACGAATCATCTTGTTTCCTCGCGCCTTAGCTGCTCATGTTCAGCAGCTGGTTGGCTTTTTGTTCGTTTTCATCGACGTTTGTGATCACTTTCATCTGCATCTCAAAACGTCGGGCGTTGGCGATCATATCGACCATGGTTTCTACCGGCTTGACGTTGCTGCCCTCAAGTACGCCGGGCATCACCTGCACCGTTGCGTCGTTGGCAAGCGTGGCGCCACGCTGCGCCTGCGCGGCTGGCGAGGGGCGAAACATGCCGTCATCGCCGCGCGTCAGCTCTTTGCCCGTTGCCCTGACCAGCTTGAGGCGACCGAGCTGCACGGTGGCATTCGGCGCATCGCCGGCGTTCAGCGCGGTGATGGAACCATCAGCGGCGATGGTCAACTGGGCACCCTGCGGCACGGCGATAGGACCGCCATCGCCCATCACGGGGTTGCCCTGGATCGTCAACACGCCGGTCGGGCTGACCTGCATGTTACCGTTGCGGGTATAGGCTTCGCTGCCATCCGCCGTACGCACCGCCAGCCAGCCATCCTGCTGCACCGCGACATCCAGCGGACGCTCGGTATAGTCCATTGCGCCCTGGCTCATATCGGCGCCGGGCGTTGACGCCGTCACCAGCGTACGTGTGGGCAGCGACCAGCCAGTGACCGGCACCGCACGCAACGCGTTGAGCTGGGCGCGAAAGCCCGGCGTGGAGGCGTTGGCGAGGTTGCTGGCGGTGACCGCCTGCTGATCCAACGTCTGGCTGGCCGCGCCCATCGCGGTATATATCGCGTGATCCATAGAGCAATCCCGTTAGCGTATTAACGTAAGTTAACCAGGGTGTTGAGAATCTGGTCCTGGGTTTTGATCGTCTGGGCGTTCGCCTGGTAGTTGCGCTGCGCCACGATCATGTTTACCAGCTCTTTACTCATATCCACGTTGGAGGCTTCCAGCGCGCCGGAAGTCAGTGAACCGTAGGTGCCGGTGTTAGCCAGACCAATCGCCGCCTGACCGGAAGAGTTGGTCGCAGACCAGACGTTATCGCCTTCAGACTGCAAACCTTCCGGGTTAGAGAAGCTGGCCAGCACGATCTGACCCAGCAGCTGAGTTTGCTGGTTTGAGTAAGTACCGGTAATGGTGCCGTCATCGTTGATCGCGTAGCTGCTGAGATCGCCAGGCGCATAACCATCCTGCGTTGGGTTGCCGAAGGTGGTGGTGCCGGTGTTCTGCTGCAGGCTGTTGAGCATGTTCAGCGAAATGGTCTGGTTAGCCGCCGCGCCATTGGCGCCCTGAATAGTCAGGCTGGTCGTGGTGGTGCCTGCGGTAACGGTGCCGCCGTTGGGGGTAACGCTGGTCATGTTGCCGTTGCTGTCAAACGCCATTGCGAACTCACCTGCGCTGTCGCCGGTGGTAGAGTCAACCGCATGTACGTCCCAGTTATTATCGGCCGTTTTGACGAAGTAGAGATCCAGCTGATGATCGTTACCCTGCGAGTCATAGACCGTCATGGTACTTTTCGCGTTATAGCTATCCACATTGCTGGCGTCGAACGGGGTAGTGTCCGGCACCGAATCGGTGGAGTTCAGGTTCGCTACCAGCGAAGCGCTGGTCGTCGCGCGCGCCGCCATCTGGGTGGTGGGAATGCTCAGCGCTACCGGGTTGGCGCCGGTCTGAATGGTCGGCGGCGTGCCGCTGGCCGGATAGCCGGTCACGGTCAGACCTTGGGTGTTTACCAGGTTGCGGTCGGCATCCAGCGTGAACTGGCCGTTACGCGAGTAGTAAACCGCGCCGCTGGTGTCGGTCATACGGAAGAAACCGTTGCCGCTCAGCGCCACGTCAAGACCACGGCTGGTGGTGGTGGTGGTGCCGTCGTTAAAGTTCTGGATCACCGCGGCCACTTTGGTGCCGAGACCGACGTCTGAACCACTGGCAAACATATCCGCAAAGGAGATGGTGCTGGATTTGAAGCCGGCAGTGGCGGAGTTGGCGATGTTGTTGCCGATAACGTCGAGGTTACTGGAGGCAGCACCCAGGCCGCTCACCGCTTGGGAAAATGACATGTTATTTCTCCTGCTTAAAGGTTAATCAGAGAATCTGACGAATTTCATCCAGGGTTGTAGTGCCCATGGTGCCGAGATTAAGTGTGGTGGTGCCGTCGCTGGTGCTCACGCCATTGACGTAGGCGTAGTTCAGCGGCTGCGCGACCAGTTGCTCCGTGCCGTTGCTGGCGGCAATGGAGACGCTGTATTTGCCATCCGGCGCGGTAGAGCCGTCGGTCAGGGTGCCATCCCAGGAGAACGTACTGACTCCTGCTGAAAGCGCGCCGAGATCGATGGTGCGTACCACGGTGCCGCTGGAATCTTTAATAGTGGCGGTAGTCGCGGTTGACGCGGTGGTCAGCTCCACGCCAAACGGCGTCGTGGTGCCGCTGCCGACCAGAATCTGGCTGCCATCCACCATCACACCGTGATCGATCAGCGTGGAACTCTGCAACGACTGGCTGGTGCTGATCTGACCGGAGATCGAACCCAGCGTGGTGTTCAGTTTCTCAATCCCGCTCAGGGTATTGATTTGCGCCAGCTGCGTGGTGAGCTGGCTGTTATCCATCGGGTTGGTCGGATCCTGGTTTTGCAGCTGCGTCACCAACATCGTCAGAAACTGGTTCTGCAAATCTTCAGCACTGTTGGTGGAAGTGCTGCTGCTGGAACTTAGTACGGTTGGATCCAGCGAATCGTTAACGCCTACCGAGATACCCATCGTTATTCTCCGTTATTGACCCATGGTCAGGGTTTTCATCATCATTGACTTCACGGTGTTCAGGACTTCGACGTTGGCCTGATAGCTGCGCGAAGCGGACATGGTATTCACCGTTTCCGCCACCACATCTACGTTCGGCATCTTCACGTAGCCCTTTTCATCCGCCATTGGATTGCCCGGGTCATAGACCAGTTTGGCCGGAGTGGGATCGTCCACCACCTGCGCCACACGTACGCCGCCGGTCGCCGCGCCGGGTGCCGCATCGGTCTGAAATACCACCTGTTTGGCCACATAAGGTTGACCATCAGGACCGGTGACGCTGTCGGCGTTCGCCATGTTACTGGCGCTGACGTTCAGACGCTGGGATTGCGCGGTCATCGCTGAACCGGCAATGTCAAAAATATTCAGCAATGCCATGCTTATTGCCCCTGCAGGACGCTCATCATGCCTTTAATCTGGCTGCTGATGAGAGTGAGATCGGTTTGATACTTCAGGCTGTTATCCGCGAACTGCGTACGCTCACGATCCATATCGACGGTGTTGCCATCCGCCGAAGGCTGATCGGGAATGCGATAGAGCAGATCCATCGCGGGCTGCGAATTGTTTTGCGCTTCGATGTGCCGTGCCGAGGTTACCTTCAGCGCGATGCTGCGCCCTTCAGCGCGCCCGTTTTCCATCACACGACTCAGCTCGCTGGCAAAGTCGATGTCCCGCGACTGATAGCCGGGGGTATCTGCGTTGGCGATATTGGACGCCAGAATTTCCTGACGTTGCGCACGCAGGTTGAGGGCTTCGGTACCGAATTGCAGCGCCGCATCCAGTTTGTCGAGCATGCTTCCTCCGCGTATGAGAATTTCGAGCTGACAGCTTAAGCGGTAAAAAGCAAGAGCCATCGTCTGAATAACGCCTAAAATCACTGTTATTTTTCGCCTTGAATTCACACACGCCTGGGTAGAATCAGCGCCATCATCTTTAAGGAATAGCGCCATGCGTGGATACACAGCCCTGTTGGCCAGTCTGCTGGTCCTGATCGCCCTGCCCGTCTGTGCCGGCGATCTCACTGCTCAGCTCAACCATTTCTTCCAGGCGCGCGATCCGCAACATGCCGCCGGCATGACGGTGGTGGTGCGCACGCCCGATACCCAATGGCCCGCCTGTGAGACGCCGCAGTTCAGCCTGCCGGGCAACAGTCGCCTGTGGGGAAATATGAGCGTGGCCGCCAGCTGTGGGGAAAATCGTCGCTATTTGCAGGTACAGGTGCAGGTGACCGGCAGTTATCTGGTGGCGACCCACCCGCTAACCCGCGGCAGCAGCGTCACGGCGCAGGATTTCCGCCTGCAAAGCGGCAGGCTTGATACCCTGCCGTCACGCGCGCTGTTTAACAGCGATGCGGTGGCCGATGCGGTGGTGATGCGCGATATCCTGCCCGGACAGCCGGTCACGTTGTCGATGCTGCGCCAGCCCTGGCGGGTCAAGGCGGGACAGAATGTGATTGTGATTGCCAGCGGCAACGGCTTTAACGCCAGCGGTGAGGGACGCGCGCTGAATAACGCCACCACGGCGCAATCGGTGCGGGTGCGTATGGGGAACGGCCAGGTTGTCAGCGGCCGGGTCGATGGTGATGGGAATATTCTTATATCGCTATAAAGCGCTAAAGAACCCTGTTGTTCTGCCGATAGAGAAAGCAACATTGATACTACTCTACGCTGATGCAGGCGGCACGATCCGTCTGATTTTACAGGAGCCCGACTATGAGCATCGACAGAACTCAACCTTTACAACCGGTTAGCACTGTTCAAACCCGCGACAGCAGCGATAACAGCAGCAGCAAAGTACGCCAGAGCGCGACCCCGGCTACCACCGAGAGCGGTGCGCAGGTGCGTCTGAGCGATGCGCAGTCGCAATTAACCAAGCCCGGCGCGCAAGACATTAATGTGGCGCGCGTTGAGCAACTGAAAACCGCGATCCGTAACGGCGACCTTAAAATGGATACAGGTAAGATTGCCGACGCGCTGATCGCCGATACCAAGGCTTATTTACAGGGTAACTAATCCCCCATGAACGATTTGCTGACCACACTGGATAAGATGCAGGCCGTGCTTTCCTCACTGGCAGAGGTGATGAATGAAGAACAACAGCAGCTCTCTGCCGGTTTCATCAACAGCAACCTGTTGCAGCGCATTACTGAAGACAAAAGCGCGCTGCTCTCGACGCTGAATTATCTGGATGAGATGCGCCGCACCAGCGAAAAAAGCAGTGGCGTGCAGGCGCCTTACCGTGGTCAGAGTGATATGACACGCCGCTGGCAGGCGATCCAGCAGCATACCCAACGTCTGCGCGACGCCAACGTGCATAACGGCATTCTGTTGCAGCATCAGATTCGTTATACCGATGAGGCGCTGACGGTGTTAAAACCGCATCAGACTCAGGCGTTTTATGGCCCGGACGGGCTGGGTAAAGGCAATGCGACCCTGAGTCGCAAGGCGTGAAAAAAGCCGCTGGCTCACACCAGCGGCTTTTTTTTATGCGCTGGTGCGGCGGCCGAAGTCGCGCAGACGAAAGCCCATCAGCGCCAGCATAATGAAGTAGGCAGCCCCCCCTGCGGCACAGACCAGCGCCAGCCGCAGCAGACGCCAGACCATTTTCCCCTCTTCCCAGGCGGGCATCACCTGCAATAATCCCCAGAGCGCGGCGGCCATCACCACTACCGCCACCACCAGGCGCAGCAAGAACGCGGCCCAGCCCGGTTGCGGATGGAAGATTTTTTGCTTACGCAGCTGCCAGTAAAGCAACGCGGCATTCAGACAGGCTGCCAGACCGATCGACAGCGACAGTCCGGCATGTTTTAGCGGGCCGATAAAGGCCAGGTTCATCAGCTGCGTCATCAACAGGGTGACGATGGCAATCCTTACCGGCGTTTTGATGTCCTGACGCGAGTAAAAGCCGGGCGCCAGCACTTTCACCACGATTAATCCCAACAGCCCCACCGAATAGGCAATCAGGGCGCGCTGAGTCATGGCGGCATCAAAGGCGGTAAATTTGCCGTACTGAAACAGCGCAATAGTTAACGGGCCGGAGAGGATGCCGAGCGCGATGGCGCTGGGCAACGCCAGCAGGAAGCAGAGGCGCAGCCCCCAGTCCATCAGGCGCGAATACTCGTCATGATTGCCGGTAGAGAAACTTTTCGCCAGCGACGGCAGCAAAATGGTGCCGAGCGCCACGCCCAGCACGCCGGAGGGAAACTCCATCAGGCGATCGGCGTAGTACATCCACGAGACCGAACCGGAAACCAGAAACGACGCAAAAATGGTATTGATGATCAGGGAAATCTGGCTCACCGAGACGCCGAGAATAGCGGGTCCCATCTGCCGCATCACGCGCCAGACGCCGGCATCCTTCAGATTGATACGCGGCAGCACCAGCATACCGATCTTCTTCAGATGCGGCAGCTGATAGCCCAACTGCAGCACGCCGCCCGCGACTACCGCCCAGGCCAGCGCCATTACCGGCGGATGGAAATGCGGGGCGGCGAACAGGGCGAAACCGATCATACTGATATTGAGCAGCGTCGGGGCGAAAGCGGGTACGGAAAAGCGATTCCAGGTATTGAGAATCGCGCCGACCAGCGAGGCGAGCGAGATCAGCAAAATATAGGGGAAGGTGACGCGCAGCAGCGATGAAGTTAAGGCAAACTTGTCCGCCGTATCGGCAAAACCAGGAGCCGTAATCAAAATCACCCATGGCGCGGCAAACATGCCCAGCACCGTGACCAGCGCCAGCGCCAGCGTCAGCAAGCCTGAGACATACGCGATAAACAGCCGCGTCGCCTCCTCGCCCTGCTTGCTTTTGTACTCGGCCAGAATCGGAACAAATGCCTGAGAAAAAGCGCCCTCGGCAAAAATACGTCTCAGCAGATTAGGCAGCTTGAAGGCGACAAAAAAAGCGTCGGTCGCCATTCCGGCGCCAAACACCCGCGCCACGATGGCGTCACGGGCAAAGCCCAGCACGCGGGAAAACAGGGTCATAGAACTGACCGCTGCCAGCGATTTCAATAAATTCATAATTGGCGGCGCATCCTGAAAAGAGTCGGCAAAATGAGTGACTTAAAAGGGCATCCGGCGATGCCCGGCGATAGTCTACTGCCACACGGGGAAATGACCAGCGGCGATTGTTACAAGGGGTTATTCCTGTTCCGCATCACGCCACAATTTTTCTATTACGCGCTGCGCCAACAGCGCCTGTTCGCCGCTGGTTTCAGGCATAGTCTGATTTTGCACGCACTGGATAAAATGCTGCGCCGCGCCGACAAAACCGCGCTGGGTTAACAGACTTTGCCAGGCGGGAACGGGATCGATCAGCAGTTTGCCCTGGGTTTCCTGCTGCCAGTCGCGCATGTCGTTTATCTGAATCAGGGTGCCGTCGCAAATCGCCGTGACAAATTCACGCTGGCTGCCGGCGCGGCGATGCATACTGGTGGTAATCTGCGTGTTGCCTGCGGCAAAGTGGTGTTCGGCGTAGAGCATTTCGCCGCGTTCATTGGTTTCGATATGACCGTGCAGCGTTTTGGCCTCTGCGCCGCCCAGCCAGAGCGCGGTATCGACCAGATGCAGATAGTCATCCAACAGGGTGAAGCGTAAATCGTGCGGACCAACGCTGTCGCTGCGGTGTTTATCCATTCGCAACGAGGCCGGGTTAGTCATCGCCGCCCTGAGCTGCTGATAACGGGGGGCGAAGCGGCGATTAAACGCCACCATCAGCTTGCGCTTACGCCGATCGGCCAGCGCCACCAGCTCCTCCGCCTGACGCAGCGTCTCTGCCAGCGGCTTGT
This sequence comes from Pantoea osteomyelitidis, assembly GCF_044342975.1. Taxonomy (NCBI): domain Bacteria; kingdom Pseudomonadati; phylum Pseudomonadota; class Gammaproteobacteria; order Enterobacterales; family Erwiniaceae; genus Pantoea; species Pantoea osteomyelitidis. The sequence continues at coordinate 637,730 of NZ_JBGFSN010000004.1, read as the reverse complement.
CTACGCAGACATCCTTATCCGCCAGCAGCAGCGCCTTTACTACCTCATAGTGGCTGGCGGTGCTGCTGTGCACAAACAGCGCGTCACAGTCGGCGGCCAGCGCGTCCAGCCGGTCATAACAGCGCATGCGGTAGCTGTCGCACAGCGGTTTGGCTTTGGCCTGGTTGGGTGAAAAAGCGCCTGCCAGCTGCCAGCTCTCCGCCTGGGTTAATACCGGCAGCCAGGCTTTTTGCGCAATGCCGCCCAACCCTACCACACCGATTCGCAATGGCATCTCAGGCTCCTTTTTCTGCTATCAACTGTTGCAGCTGCGATTGCAGCTGCGCAACAGCGTTTTCAAGCGCGGCGACGCGGGCGGTCAGATCGTCAGCGCGCGGCGTGCTGTTTTCCATCGCTTCGTTTGCTTCCGGCGCTGCTTCATCGCCAAACAGGTGCATATAGCGACTTTCCCGTTTGCCGGGTTCGCGCGGCAGCCGGGCGACAAACGGCCCCTCTTCCCGCGCCTGCAAACCTTCCAGCGCTTGCTCGACCTCATTCATATCGGCAAACTCATGCAGACGGCCGCTGCGCGTACGCAGCTCGCCGGGCGTCTGCGCCCCGCGCAAAAACAGCAGAGTCAGGATCGCCACCTCAGCGGGAGAAAAACGCAGATTGCCGAAGGCGGAGTTGCAAAAACGCTGCTCATACTTTGCGACACGCTGGCCGAAACCGCTGTTTGCCGTGACCAGGTGCTTTTTCACCAGCGCGTCCAGCTGCGCCTGCACCTCGCTTTCGCTGAGATTCATCACCGGTTCGCGGTTCGACTTCTGATTGCAGGCGGTGACCACGCCGTTAAGGGATAACGGATATTGATCCGGCGTTGTGACCTGCTTCTCCAGCAGGCAGCCGATCACGCGCAGCGCCTGCGGCGATAATGCCATCTTCATTTTAGGAGTCTCACTGCTATGAACCACGCCGATCCGGCGTCCATTCCCGATATGTCAGCGCCGTCAGGATATGATCCTGCCAGCGCCCGTCTATCAACAGATAATCTTTGGCGTAGCCCTCTTTTTCAAACCCGAGGCGCGCCAGCAGATCGCCGCTGCGCTGATTATGCGGCATGTAGTTGGCCATAATGCGATGAATATGCTGCTGGCGCTGCATATAACGGATCGCCGCCTGCAGCGCCTCAAACATCATGCCCTGACCCTGCCATTTTTCGCCGAGCGAATAGCCGAGATAGCAGGCATGAAACGAGCCGCGCAACACGTTGCTGAAGTTCGCCACGCCGCGCACTTCCGTTTCATTGGCATCCATCAGAATAAAATAGAAGGCCGATCCCTGTTTATGCATGTCATTGATCAGACCGAGGCGCGCCTGCCAGCCGGAGGGATAGCAGTGGCTTTCATCGCGTACCGGCTCCCAGGGCTTGAGAAACACGCGGTTTTCCGCGTAGTAATCAGCCAGACGCCAGGCGTCGCGCTCGTGTACCAAACGCACCACCAGCCGGTCGGTGGTCAGTCGCACCTTCGGCGCGGCAGAACGATAGCCAAACATCATTACTCCTGAAATCGGTGGCTGATAAAAGATATTAATGAACCCGTCAGCCGCCTCACGAGGTGCGATTGGCAAATTCATCTCTCTTCACTATAACCGTCCCCTGTGCTGCGGTAAAACGTTACGCTTTCTTGTATGAAAAAGAGGTTGATTTTCTTCTATAAAGTGGCCGTTTCGATGAAAAAATATCATCCTGGATCTGCTGTCATTCCCGCTGGCTGCGGAGGAAAATAGACCAACTGGTCTCTTTTCCTCCCCATTGCTCAGGAAACAGCATGTCTCGGGTTGCGCAGGCACGACGCCTTGGTAAGATTTTTTTGTTAGTGGATAACATGCTGGTGGTGCTGGGCTTTTTCGTGGTGTTCCCGCTCATCTCCGTGCATTTTGTCGATCAGCTTGGCTGGGCGGCCCTGACGGTAGGGATCGCTCTCGGCTTACGTCAGCTGATTCAACAGGGGCTGGGCATGTTTGGCGGCGCGATTGCTGACCGCTTCGGCGCGAAACCACTGGTGGTGATCGGCATGCTGATGCGCGCCGCCGGTTTCGCCTGCATGGCGCTGGCGCAGGAGCCCTGGGTACTGTGGCTCGCCTGTTTGCTCTCCGGCCTGGGCGGCACGCTGTTCGATCCGCCGCGCAGCGCGCTGGTGGTGAAGCTGGTGCCTGCGCGCGAGCGCGGACGCTTCTTCTCCCTGCTGATGATGCAGGACAGCGCGGGTGCAGTGATCGGCGCGCTGATCGGCAGCTGGCTGCTCGCCTGGGATTTTCGCTTCGTCTGCTGGGTTGGCGCCGGAGTGTTTGTTGCCGCAGCGCTGTTCAACTTCTGGTGGCTGCCCGCCTGGCGTATCTCCACCGAGCGCATCGCCATGCGCGCCGGGCTGCAGCGCGTCTGGCAGGACAAGCGTTTTCGCCTTTACGTTTTTACCCTGACCGGTTATTACATTCTGGCGGTACAGGTGATGCTGATGTTGCCGGTTATGGTCAATCAGATCGCCGGCACGCCTGCAGCGGTGAAATGGATGTATGCCATCGAGGCGCTGCTGTCGCTGTCGCTGCTTTATCCGCTGGCGCGCTGGAGCGAAAAACGTTTTCGCCTTGAACAGCGCCTGATGACAGGACTCTTCCTGATGAGCTTCAGCCTGCTGCCTGTCGGCCTCGCCAGCACGCTGCCCGCGCTGTTTATGCTGATCGCCCTGTTCTATCTCGGCTCGATTATCGCTGAACCGGCACGGGAAACCCTAAGCGCCTCGCTGGCAAGCTCACGTGCCCGCGGCAGCTATATGGGCTTCAGCCGCCTGGGTCTGGCGCTTGGCGGGATGGTCGGCTACAGCGGCGGCGGCTGGATGTTCGATCTGGGCCAGCAGCTGGCGCTGCCCGGCTTACCGTGGATATTGCTTAGCGCTATCGGCCTGGCGACGCTGCTGGCGCTCTGGTGGCAGTTTCAACCGCGCACGGCGGGCCCTGCGCTGCTCAGCAACTGAGTTTGCCCTCCAGGGTGTTCTCTTCCATACTTTTTGCTGGTCTGTAAATCAGGGTGAATTTTCATCTTGCGGTAACGGACATCAATAAGGAGAAGCGGGATGAAACTCTATATCTACGATCACTGTCCTTTCTGCGTAAAGGCGCGCATGATCTTCGGCCTGAAAAACCTGCCGGTTGAGCTGATAGTGATGCTGAACGATGACGAAAAAACGCCCGGGAAGCTAATCGGGCAGAAAATGGCGCCCATTCTGCAAAAAGAAGATGGCAGCGCCATGGCGGAAAGCATGGATATCGTCCGTTACGTCGACAAACTGGATGGCGAACCCTTGATTACCGGCAAAACCAATCCCGCTATCAGCGACTGGCTGCGCCATATGAACAGCTACGTCAACAAGCTGATCCTGCCGCGCGTTGCTGAAGCGCAGTTTGCAGAGTTCGCCACGCCGGAAGCGCGCAACTATTTTCGCAGCAAAAAACAGGCCACTATCGGCGACTTTGCCGAGCTGCAACAGCATTCGCCCGGCCTGATCAAAAACGTCAGCGGCGATTTACGTCAGCTCGACAAGCTGATCGTCAAGCCGAATGCAGTGAATGGCGAGCTGTCGGAAGATGACATTCAGCTCTTTCCGCTGCTGCGCTCGCTGACCCTGGTTGCCGGTATCGACTGGCCAAGCCGCGTAACGGATTATCGCGACAACATGGCTAAACAGACGCAGGTAAACCTGCTCTCCTCCATTGCGATCTGATTTTTCACTCAACCGATGAGAAACGTTGCGGCGTTTCTCATCTCGCATCTCGTGACACCCGCCCGCCTCTCAGGCAAGCTATCGCCTCTTTACAGGATTGTTCAGGTTTAGAGGAATTCATGACAAAGGCTTGTTTTGGGCTGTTCGCCCTGTTGTTTACCGTGCTGTTAAGCGGTTGTAACCCATTGACCCAGTACACCATTACGGAACAGGAAGTGAACCAGGCGCTGCAAAAGCGTAACAACTATGAGAAAGATATTGGCGTAGCCGGGCTGGTGAATGCGCATATCGTCCTCAGCAACCTCAGCAGCCAGATTGGCCGGGAAGAGCCGGGCAAGATCACCCTTTCCGGCAAGGCCAGCATCAACGTTAGCTCGCTGTTTGGTCCGCAACAGGCGGAGATGCAGCTGAAGATGAAAGCGCAACCGGTGTTTGATAAGCAGCAGGGCGCAATCTACCTGCGCGACCTGGAGATTGTCGATGCCGAGGTACAGCCGAAAAAAATGCAGCCGGTGCTGCAAACCCTGACGCCCTATCTTAACCAGTCGCTGAAGAGCTATTTTAATCAGAAGCCCGCTTATGTGCTGAGCGAAGATCGCAGCACGACCGAAGCGCTGGCGAAAAATTTCGCCAAAGCGCTGGAAGTGAAGCCGGGAGAGCTGATTATTCCCTTTACCGATTAAATTCTTTTTATACCGCGTCCTCCGGCGCGGTTTTCAGCGGCTGATGTAAAAAGCAGGTGCAAACGGTTGCCTGAATGCTTATGCTTGGTACCCGGCCAAAACGTGCCATTCGTTTCCTTTCAAGCCGGAGCTTCACTGATGACTGCACAACCTCAGCAACTCACTATCCGCCGCCCTGACGACTGGCATATCCATCTGCGTGATGACGATATGCTGAAGGCCGTGTTGCCCTTTACCAGCGCGGTGAACGGTCGTGCTATCGTCATGCCGAACCTGGTGCCGCCGGTAACCAGCGTCGCGGCGGCTGAAGCCTATCGCGACCGTATTCTCGCTGCTCTGCCCGCAGAACATCGCTTTACGCCCCTGATGACCTGCTATCTCACCGATTCGCTGGATGCCGACGAGGTGGAGCGCGGCTTTCAGCGTGGCGTCTTTACCGCCGCCAAGCTTTATCCGGCGCATGCCACCACCAACTCCAGCCACGGCGTGACCAATATTGCCGCTATCGCCAGCGTGCTGGAGCGCATGCAGAAAATCGGCATGCCGCTGTTGATTCATGGCGAAGTTACCGATGCCCACATCGATATTTTCGACCGCGAAGCGCGCTTTATCGATTCAGTCATGGATCCGCTACGTAAACAGTTCCCGGCGCTGAAAGTGGTGTTTGAACATATCACTACCAAAGAAGCGGCGGCCTATGTGCAAGAGGCGAACGATCTGCTCGGTGCGACGATCACGCCGCAACATTTGATGTTTAACCGCAACCATATGCTGGTGGGCGGTGTGCGTCCGCACCTCTACTGTCTGCCGATTCTGAAACGTAATGTGCATCAGGAAGCGCTGCGCAACGTGATTGCCAGCGGTCATCCACGCTTTTTCCTGGGCACCGATACCGCGCCCCATCTGCGTCATCGTAAAGAAGCGAGCTGTGGCTGTGCCGGCGTGTTCAATGCCCCTTCTTCCCTCCCGGCCTACGCCACGGTATTCGAAGAGATGAACGCCCTGCAGCATTTCGAAGCCTTTTGCTCAGAAAACGGTCCGCGCTTCTACGGCCTGCCGCTGAATGAAGGCACCATCACCCTGGTACGCGAGCCATGGTGTGTGGAAGAGTCCGTTAGCCTCGGCGACGACACCCTGGTGCCGTTCCTGGCCGGTGAAACGCTGAACTGGCGCGTCAAAGTCTGATCCCTTAAATTCGCTTGCCTCCGCGCAGCTTATACTGTACAAATAGACAGTATATCTACCGGAGGCTATTATGCGTGTCGAAGTTACCGTTGCCAAAACCCGACCTCTTCCTGCAGGCGCGATCGAAGCCTTAACCCAGGAACTTGCCAAACGAATCGATAAACACTTTCCCGAAAGCGATAATCGCGTCAGCGTCAGATATGCCAGCGCCAATAACCTGACGGTGATGGGGGGAAATAAAGAGCTACGCGATCAGGTCAGCGACATTCTGCAGGAAACCTGGGAAAGCGCTGATGACTGGTTCATTACTGATTAACTGCCGCTGCGCTGTTTTTGCCGGGTGTCGCCATCCGGCTTTTTTGTTTTTGTCCCCTCTCGCCAGAAAAAGCAGCTGCATCTAGACTGTCCAAAGGATCCCCTATCTGGACGCTCGTTCTGCTTAACAGGAGGTGTATTTTCATGACTACCGATAAACCGGAAGAGGCGATGACCTTTGGTGAACTTTTGGCACTGATTGGCGAACAACAACGTCGTCTGACGGTGCTGGAAAATGTTTTCACCAACCTGTGCTTTTGTCTTGACGATCGCGCGCATCATTTGCTTGTTCATCATCTGCAACTGGAAGCGCAAAATCAGAATTATGATGAGCCGCTTCAGCACCATTTTTCTCACCTGGCGGAAGAGATTCAAAAGCGCACAGGGACGCAGCAACTCCCGGAAGCGTAATTGTTTTGTCGTGACTACCTGATGGCGTAATATTGTTTTTTTGGTAGCGCAATTAAGAATTGTCCTGATCGTTTATTGTAATCTTTTTTCATGACGTTTTTTTTATCCTTTTATTACGTGTTCCCGACAGAAAAGCCTGCGCTGACAGGCCTTTTTTATCCAGTGAAAGCGGCGTTGGAAAAGAATTAATTTTGCTGCCTTTCTGCTCAACGCATTTTTTATCTAATGATCAGCCTGTTCCATGTTATAATTAACTCGCTCTTTGAAGAAAAGCCGCATTGAACCTCAACATACACTTCGTTTAACGAGTAATAAGGAGGTTATAATGGATATAAATAAAGATGTCATCCAGACCCACCCCCTGGTAGGCTGGGATATCAGTACCGTTGACAGCTACGATGCTATGATGATCCGCCTGCACTCAGTATCATCACAAGATCAGAAAGAAGAAGATGCCGACGTCGGGCCAACTTACTGGCTGACAACGGATGTAGCGAGACAGTTTATCTCCATTCTTGAAGCTGGCATTGCAAAAATAGAGTCAACCGACCTACTGGATCGTGATAATAAAAAGCATTAAATTGCATCGCGATTAAGGCACCCTGCAGGGTGCCTTTTTCATGGGCGCTATCTTTTGCTATGCTGCTGATCGATATGACTGTTTCAGGAGTTCAGGCGCAATGATTTATGATCTGATTGTGGTGGGTAGCGGCTCGGTGGGCGCAGCCGCCGGTTTTTATGCCACGCAGGCCGGCTTAAATGTATTAATGATCGACAGCGGTCATCCTCCCCATCAACAGGGCACGCACCATGGTGAAACGCGCCTGATTCGTCACGCCTATGGTGAAGGCGAACGCTATGTCCCGCTGGTGCTGCGCGCGCAGGCGCTCTGGGATGAGCTGGAAAAGCTGAGCGGCGAACGCATTATGCACCGCAGCGGCGTGCTGAACCTGGCGCCCGTCACTTCCTCTTTTATTCAAAATGTTATCGACAGCGCCAAAACCTGGCAGCTTAAAGTGCAGATACTGCAGGCTGATGAAGTGCGTAAGCGCTGGCCCCAGTTCAGCGTGCCGGATGGTTATATTGGCGTGTTTGAGCCGCAATCGGGTTATCTGAAATGTGAGCAGGCGGTACGCAGCTGGATTCAGCTGGCGGAAAAAGCGGGCTGTGCGCAGCTATTCAACTGTCCGGTTACGCAAATTACCCGCCATGGCGATTTGCAGCAGGTGACCACCATTGACGGCGTTTTCCGGGCGCGCAAGCTGTTGATTAGCGCCGGAACCTGGGTCGGCCAGCTGGTTCCGGGACTGCCGGTTACGCCGGTACGTAAAGTTTTCGCCTGGCATCAGGCGGACGGACGCTATAGTGAAAACAATCACTTCCCCGGCTTTGCGGTAGAAATGCCGGACGGCAACCAGTTCTACGGCTTTCCGGCGGAAAATAATGCGCTCAAGGTGGGTCGCCACAATGGCGGTCAGGTGATGACGCAACCCTCAGACCGGAAACCCTTTGGCGCCATTGCGGCGGACGGCAGTGAAGCCTTTGGCTTTCTACGCCAGTTCCTGCCCGGTATCGGCGTCTGTCTTCACGGCGAAGCCTGTAGCTACGATAATACGCCTGATGAAGATTTTATTATTGATACGCTGCCGGACGATGCGAATCGACTTATCATTACCGGCCTGAGCGGGCATGGATTTAAATTTGCCAGCGTGTTGGGTGAAATAGCCGCTCAGTTTGCCCAGGATAAACCTTTCGCGTTTAATCTTTCCCCGTTCTCGCTTTCCCGTTTCGCTAAATAGTTTCCGGCTGGCGCTGTGTTTCACAGCGTCCCTTTGTTTTACAAAAATTGACATTAGTTGGCTTAATCTGACACATCAGCATTTAACCGCTGATTTATTCTCCGCTTCCGCGCTATTTTGGCTTTTCTTTTTTTCTGCCGCCTCCTCCCGTTCAGTTTTACTGAAATTAACGCCCTGTATTAAGCAAATCTTTCCCCGCAAAAAAAATTATTTATAGAAAAGTAAGCATGATTGCATTCCTGTTTCATTATGTAGATCCTTATTACTATTTATTTCAGCGGATAGAATTATTATGACATGGCGCAATTCATCGCATGAATACGGGCATTTTTCAATTTTGCTGCACTGGTTAATGGCGCTGGCCATCTACGCCACGTTCGCGCTGGGTTTATGGATGGTCGGTCTGGGTTATTACGACAGCTGGTATCACAACGCACCGGAGATCCATAAGAGCGTCGGCGTAATCCTGTTTATGCTGCTTATTATGCGTCTGATTTGGCGCATCCTGTCGCCGCCACCTGCGGCGTTAGAAAGCTATACCCCGCTGATACGCTACAGCGCAATAGCCATGCACTGGCTGCTTTACAGCCTGCTGCTGGCCATTCTGATCAGCGGCTATCTTATTTCTACCGCAGACGGCCAACCCATTTCGGTATTTGGTTTTTTTGATCTGCCTGCTCTGATCAGCGGCGCCGGAGAACAGGCGGACCTGGCGGGAGAGATTCATCTCTGGCTCGCCTGGGGCGTCGTCGTGCTTTCTGTACTGCACGGTCTGGCCGCGCTGAAACATCATTTCATCGATCGCGATATTACCCTGAAAAGGATGTTGGGACACCACCGCATCCCTTAACCTCTGAAAAGGAAATAACCATGCTGAAAAAAAGCTTGCTCGCCCTGACCGGCGCCGCCCTGCTGCTGGGTTCTTTATCGGCACAGGCTGCCGATTACAGTATTGATAAAAAAGGTCAACACGCCTTTATTCAGTTTCGCATTCAGCATTTAGGCTATAGCTGGATTTACGGTACGTTTAAAGATTTCGACGGCAGCTTTAGCTTTGATGAAAATAATCCCGCCGCCGATAAAGTCAATGTCACTATCAATACTAACAGCCTCGACACTAACCATGCGGAGCGTGATAAGCATCTGCGCAGCGCTGATTTTCTCAACGCCAGCAAATATCCTCAGGCGACCTTTAAATCGACGTCGGTGAAAAAAGATGGCGATGAGCTCGATATTATCGGTGATTTGACGCTGAACGGCGTCACCAAACCGGTCACGCTGGAAGCGAAATTATTAGGCCAGGGGAAAGATCCCTGGGGCGGTTACCGTGCTGGTTTTGAAGCGGAAGGCGAAATTAACCTGAAAGATTTTAATATCACGAAAGATTTAGGACCCGCATCGCAAAAGGTAGAGCTGATGATCTCGCTGGAAGGGGTTCGTCAGTAACAGCAAAGTAAAACGCGCCTGAAGTTACGCTTCAGGCGCGTTCTGTTATTTCTTCAGCGGCGCAGGAATGGTCATATTTAACAGGCCACGCGACTTATTAAAAATCTTATTGCCGTTTTCCCGGCCAGCGCGGCGGGCGCGTTGTTCTTCCGGCGGCAGAGAAGACTCTTCCATACAGATCGGGCTGCAGCAGTTCTGAAAGGTTTCCGCACATTGCGCGCACTGAATAAACAGCAGATGACAACCGTCATTTACGCAATTTACATGGGTATCGCAGGGCGTGCCGCACTGATGGCAGTGCGCCAGCACATCATCAGAGATACGTTCGCCCATACGCTCATCAAAAACAAAGTTTTTGCCTTTGAAACGTACCGGTAAACCCTGCTCACGGGCGCGGCGGGCATACTCAATAATGCCCCCTTCGATGTGATAAATGTTGTCGAAGCCGTTATGGCGCATCCAGGCGCTCGCTTTCTCACAACGAATACCGCCGGTGCAGTACATGACGATCTTCTTGTCCTTCTGCTCCTTCAGCATCTCCACCGCCATCGGCAGCTGATCGCGGAAGGTATCCGCCGGAATCTCCATGGCGTTATCAAAATGGCCCACTTCATATTCGTAGTGGTTGCGCATATCGACAAATACCGCATCGGGATCGTCCAGCATGGCGTTGACGTCAGCCGCTTTCAGATAGCCACCCACGTCGCTGGCGTCAAAGCTCTCATCCTCAATACCGTCCGCCACGATGCGATCGCGCACCTTCAGGCGCAGCACCCAGAAAGATTTACCGTCATCATCCAGCGCAATGTTCATGCGCAGGTTGTCCAGTGCCGGATCGAAAGCATAAAGCGTGGCTTTCATCTGCTCATACAGGCTGGCAGGCACGCTGACCTGGGCATTAATTCCTTCATGAGCGACGTAAACGCGACCGAAAACCTTAAGTTTGGTTAATTCGAGATAGAGCGCGTCACGGAACGCTTTCGGATCGGCAATGTGGAAATATTTGTAAAAAGAGACTGTGGTACGCGGCTCGGTTTCAGCCAGCATGCGCGCTTTCAGCTCTTTATTGGAAACAAGGTTATGTAACACTGGCATGGTGTTCGTTCCTGTTATCAATAAGAAAAATTTGCGCGCACATCATACCTGATTCCGCGCTGAAGCAAAGCGCAGGTGGAAAATTGTTGCCAAACGCACAAAACGACATGGCCTGATCGGGCGATCTCTGCAAGGCTGTATGTTTGCACACTCTTTATTGCCCTTGAAAACAAAGGAGACGCCATGAGTCAGCTGTTCTCATCCCTGCAGTTAGGCGGGTTGACGCTGGAAAACCGTATTATTATTGCGCCGATGTGTCAGTATTCAGCCGAACAGGGGCGCGCAACGTCCTGGCACCGCATTCACCTCGGCCAGTTAGCCCTCTCTGGCGCCGGGCTGCTGATTGCGGAAGCCACTGCGGTAGAAGCGGATGGGCGCATCACGCCGCAGGATCTGGGACTTTATGATGATGCCTGCGAACAGGCGCTGGCGCAGGTGGTTACCGACATTCGCCAATGGAGTAAAATTCCGCTGGGTATCCAGATCTCTCATGCCGGACGTAAAGCCTCCAGCGATGTGCCCTGGCGCGGCGGGAAAAATCTGACGCCAGAACAGGGTGGCTGGTTGACCTCGGCCCCTTCTGCCGTGCCCTTTTCCGATTCCGATACCACACCCGTCGCCCTGACCGAAGAGCGCATCGCCGAGATCAAACAGGCCTTTGTTGAGACGGCTAAGCGCGCCGATCGGCTGGGCTTTGATCTGGTGGAAATTCATGCCGCCCACGGCTACCTGCTGCATCAGTTCCTGTCACCGCTCTCTAACAAGCGCACGGACGGCTGGGGCGGATCGCTGGAAAACCGTATGCGTCTGGTGCTGGAAATCTACCAGGAAGTGCGACGCGTTCTTCCGCGTCATAAAGCGGTAGGCGTGCGCATTTCAGCCACCGACTGGGCGCAGGGCGGCTGGGATATCGAGCAATCTGTGGCGCTCAGTAAAGCGCTTGATGCGCTGGGCTGCGACTATATTCACGTTTCCAGCGGCGGCCTCTCTGTTGAGCAGCAGATCAAGGTAGGCGCTAACTATCAGGTGCCGTTTGCTACTGCCATTAAGCAGGCGGTGAAAATGCCGGTTATCGCCGTGGGTCTGATTACCGACGCGGAGCAGGCTGAATCGATACTGCAACAGCATGAAGCTGATGCCGTCGCGCTGGCGCGCGCAATGCTGTGGGATCCGCACTGGGCCTGGCACGCCGCCGCCAAACTGGGCGCACAGGTGCAGGGTCCTGAGCAGTACTGGCGCAGCGAGCCGCATGGCGTAAAAGGCATCTTTAAATCGTGATCGTTATCCGCCTGCTGCTGCAGGCGGATTCAGCTTTATTTAAGAGTGGGGAAAAAGCTGGCACAATAGGAAATATCAACAGGATAAACGCGCCCGGTGCGCCAAGCAGGATACATCCATTTCTTATGACCCAACTGCCACAATTCAATCGTGAACTCCTCCATCCCCGCTACTGGTTAACCTGGCTGGGCATTTCTGCGCTCTACATTCTGGTACTGCTGCCCTACCCTCTGCTCTATGTGCTGGGTTGCAGAATTGGCCGTCTGGGGATGCGCTTTATGAAACGCCGTGTTGAGATTGCCCGACGCAACCTCGAGCTTTGCTTCCCTGACATGCCGGTCAGCGAACGTGAATCGATGGTGAAGCACAATTTTGAATCGGTCGGCATGGGTCTGATTGAGACCGGGATGGCCTGGTTCTGGCCCGACTGGCGCATCAATAAGTGGTGCCGCGCTACCGGCCTGGAGCATATCGCGAAAACCCGTGAAGAAGGAAAAGGCGTCTTGCTTATCGGGATGCATTTTTTGACCCTGGAGCTGGGCGCGCGCATTTTTGGCATCCACAACCCCGGCATCGGTGTTTACCGTCCGAACGACAACAAGCTGCTCGACTGGCTGCAAACCTGGGGCCGCATGCGTTCCAATAAAAGTATGTTGGACCGTAAAGACCTCAAAGGGATGATCCGTGCGCTAAAAGGCGGCGACATCATCTGGTATGCGCCGGATCACGACTACGGCCCACGCAGCAGCGTATTTGCCCCCTTCTTTGCCGTTGAAAAGGCTGCTACCACGGTGGGCAGCTATGTGCTTATCCGCAGCTCAAAGCCCGCAGTTGTGCCTTTCGTGCCGCGTCGTCTGCCGCACGGCCAGGGTTATGAGCTGATGATCATGCCGGACGTTGCCGCCAGCATGCCGCTGGAAAGCGAACTGGCCACCGCCACGCGCATGAATCAGGTAGTAGAAGAAGGTGTCTTGTTAGCGCCGGAACAGTATATGTGGTTACATCGCCGTTTTAAAACCCGCCCGGAAGGCGAGCCTTCACGCTATTAATGCTAAAGCCGGGCAACTGTTTTTTGTCCGGCTTTACACAAAAGTGTTGAAACCTTATCAATTTCTTTTCAGATCCACTACCATACCGCGTCAGAATTCCCTCGCTACGCTGTTAATTCCTCTCATTTCAGCAGGATCGCCTGCTATGAACCAGTTATTACTGATGATGAATAATGGATTGCAGCCAGAGTTAAATAAAGCAGGGCTTATCAAATACAGAATAACATGAAAAACAGTTAAACAGGGTTAACTCTTTTTACCGTAACATCCGTTAACAGACTGATTTTTACATGAAACAGCATTTTAATATTAATATATCAAAATTATAGCTGCTGGCGCTGAAATTTATTTCCTCCAGGGCTTTTCTTATTTAATTTAATAAAATTCATTCCTGTCACTAATCAGTGCAGGAATTTTAACTTATTTTACAAGGCATTGTCTTATTGCACTTTATCTATAGACAGGAATAATAGCTTTAAATGATTTCTTATATCATTATGGAATTTGTATAATGTTTTTATTATGGGTACTTTCGCTTTTGTCAGGTAATTGCCTGACTTTCAAAAAAATAAAAATAAGATTACACACAGCAAATCTCTCGCAGGAATCCACAAAATGAATAAAGGCATCTATTATTACGTAACGATCGGCACCGATCAGGACAATTATCATTATCTGCATCGGAAAGAGTGTAAAAGACTGCCTGAAAAGGAGGAAGTAATCTTCATCGGTACCTTATATAATCTCAATCAGGCCTTATCTATCGCCCGGATCAATTTTAAGAAAGTGAAACCCTGTATTAAATGCTGTATTCGCTACTCCGCGCCGGTTATCAGGGAGACGGTCAGACCAGTGCTGCACTTCCCGCAGAAAATGCATTAACCTCGCCGCGCGGGAAAAGGAACTTCCCGCTGGCCGGGCCGACTTTACTCCTCAGATTTTTTACCCCTCCCGATTTTGGACTATCCTTCTCTGGAATCCCGTTAAACAGGCAAGGAGAGAACAGATGAGCATGTACGGTACCCTGGAAGAGGCCATTGACGCAGCGCGCGAAGAATTTCTCGCCAATCATCCGGAAATGGAAGGAGAAGATGCGTCTGTCAGCCAGTTCGGCCTGCAAAAATATGTGATGCAGGATGGCGATATTATGTGGCAGGCAGAATTCTTCGCTGACGAAAGCGAGCCAGGGGAATTCCATCCGGTACGTACCGGCGAAGCGGCCCAGGCGATCTGGGACGGCGATTTTGATGAAGTAGAGTTGCGTCAGGAGTGGCTGCCGGAAAACACGCTGCATGAATGGGATGAGGGTGAATTCCAGCTTGAGCCGCCCATTGATACTGAAGAAGGCGAAGCGGCTGCCGCAGAGTGGGAAGATGATAACAGCGACTCCGATCGCTGGGCCTGATCCCTTACTCGTAAGGCCCATGCTGCGCATCCATTGGCAGCAATAACGTATCAATAACCAGCGACAGCGGCAGGTCAAGGATCTTCAGGAAACGCCAGCCGCTGTCGCGCACGTCCCACTGTACCCCCGGATAGTATTGATTGCCATGCCCTTGTCCGGGCATGGTGCGACTGATAATACTGCCGCAGCCAGTCAGCAACAGCACGCTGCCGGCGAATATGCTTACTCTCAGAAAACGTTTCACAACTTATAACCCGTCATTTAGCCGCTGCCATTCTACCTGCGCGTCAGCCAGACAATCCACTTTGTTCCCGCTAATCCGCGTAAATTATCCGTAAAGCGCGACAGGATAAAAATGAGACATAAAAAAAGCGGCATTTCTGCCGCTTGTTTTTTATAGCTGATGAGGAAGCACCAGCGGATTCAGCTTCAGCTTCTGATAGCTCTCCACCCACTGATGATACTTATCACTATTTTCCCACAGGCGCGTATGCACGCGCGCCAGCACCACCGGATCGCTGATCAGCTGCAAACGCTGCTCACGATTCAGTTTTTCCGGCGCATCGCTGAGCGCCTGATCGACGCGGCGATCGCGCGCATGGTCCAGCAGCTGGCTTTGCTTATGACGCGATGTCGCCAGCGCGGTCGCCAGGGCATTAAAGGCGGGATGGAACAGCGCATGCATAAAGCCGTTCTTCAGCGCGCGCGCACGATTCTGCTCGACATAACGATCGGTATCTAACAGCTCCTGCGGCGGATCGTACTCTTCCGGAATAAGGAAGAGATTCGCCTGTTTGCTTTTCAGTCCAACCGTGGCGCGGCTGGAAATCACCGAAACGAACGGCGACAGGATCAGCGAAAAAACGATTGGCGACAGCCACCAGAGGAAGTTAAGATCCAGTAGCCCCATTCCCACTGCCCAGACGATACCCAGCAGCATCTGTGAACCGTGGCGGGCAAAGGCCTCTTTCCAGGGGGTCGCATCATCGTCACGCTGCGGCGAATTCCATACCACTTCCCAGCCGAGGAAGGCGCTGACCACGAATACCGTATGGAACAGCATACGCACCGGCGCCAGCAGTACGGAAAAAAGCATTTCCAGCAGCAACGAGACAAAGAGACGCAGCGCCCCGCCGTAGGCTTTCGCTCCTTTGAACCAGATCAGCACCACGCTGAGCAGCTTCGGCAGGAACAGCAGCACCAGTGTGGTGGAGAACAGCGCGATCGCCAGCTCGGGTCGCCACTGCGGCCACACCGGGAACAGCTGACGCGGCTGCAGGAAGTACTGCGGCTCCATCAGCGTATGCACCACCTGCAACGCGGTGGATAAGGCGAGAAACATAAACCACAGCGGCGCAGAGAGATAGGACATCACGCCGGTGAGGAAGACCGCACGGTGCACCGGATGCATCCCTTTCACCAGGAACAGGCGGAAGTTCATCAGGTTGCCCTGACACCAGCGGCGGTCACGTTTCAGCTCATCCAGAAGGTTAGGCGGCAGCTCTTCATACGAACCGGGCAGATCGTAAGCGATCCAGACGCCCCATCCGGCCCGACGCATCAGCGCGGCTTCCACAAAGTCATGGGATAATATCGAACCGGCAAAGGAACCTTCGCCCGGCAGCGGCGCCAGCGCACAATGCTCAATAAACGGCTTCACGCGGATAATGGCGTTATGTCCCCAGTAATGGGATTCCCCTAACTGCCAGAAGTGCAGACCGGCGGTGAACAGCGGACCATAAACGCGCGTGGCGAACTGCTGACAGCGGGCATAAAGCGTATCCATCCCTGAAGCTTTTGGCGATGACTGGATAATTCCGGCATTGGGATTCGCTTCCATCATGCGCACCAGACCGGTAAGACATTCGCCGCTCATTACGCTGTCTGCATCCAGCACCACCATGTAGCTGTACTGGCTGCCCCAGCGACGGCAGAAATCGTCGATGTTGCCGCTTTTACGCTTCACGCGGCGGCGGCGGCGGCGGTAGAAAATTTTACCGGCCCCGCTCACATCGCGCACCAGCTCCATCCAGGCTTTCTGCTCCGCCACGGCAATATCCGCATCGTAGCTGTCGCTGAGGATATAGACGTCGAAATGCTCGCTGTTGCCGGTACGCATCACCGATTCCCAGGTAGCGCGCAGGCCCGCAAAGACGCGCTCCACGTCCTCATTACAGATCGGCATGATCAGCGCCGTGCGATGTTCCGGGTTAAGCGGCTCATCCCCGCTGGTGGAATAAGAGATGCTGTATTTATCACGGCCAATCAGCAGCTGCAGGAAGCCCATCAGCGCCGTCCAGAAACCGGCGGAAACCCAGCAAAACAGAATGGCAAACAGGAACAGAATGCCGGTTTGCAGGATATAAGGCAGGATTTGCAGGAACGACTGCTGCCAGTTCTGGTTGATCATCTCCATGGGATCAAGCAGCGTCCAGCCCTGATAAGGCAAAATGGTTTTCATGTACCAGGTTGCGATAACGGTCTGGAAAATGGTCAGGATCAGCAGGATATAGCGTCGCATTGATCCTACATGACGCCACTTCTCCTCGGCGCGTTGCTCTTCCGCTGAAGCATAGCGCGGCGTGGATTTATGACCGCGCAGCGAAGCCCAGGCGCGCGCAAGCGGGTTGGTACGCCAGGCTTCCGGAAACATCAGCGAACGCGTCACTTTCGGCATCGCCTTCAGCGTGGTGCGATTCAGATAATCTTTACCGAACTGTTGCCCCTCCGCCACCGATTCCGGCCAGGCCATCCGCACACGGGACGACACCGATTTTAACGGCGCATCATCGGCGCGATTGCTTGCGGCGTCGTCCTGACCCAGCGACTCGTGGATATAATGAAACGCCTGCGCCCCTGAGAGGGAGGCGCTGAGCTGTGTCCGGCCTGCCGCATCAAGCGGCAAGGCTTTCAGATAGTTTTGAGGTGTTAAAGTCAGATTATTCATTGGCAGGTAACTGATAGCTCCAGGTTTCCGTCAATGTCTTGTTGCCGCTCACCAGCGCCGCGCGCATCTCCGTGGCCTGCTTGTTGTCTTTCACGCGCAGACGCAACACCAGACGCCAGCCTTTGGTTACCGGGTTATAACGAACGCTCTGTTCCACCACTTCGCCGTTGTCACCCACGCTGACCTGCGGCGCAACCTGGCTGTTTTCCGGCATGGCGCTCATATCTTTACCGACAAAATCAATGGTAAAGGCAACGGTGCCATCTGGCTGACGCACCAGGTTGGATTGCTTCACGTCGCCCGCTGAGCGCAGCGTTGATTTCACCCAGGCGGTATCGTCAGAGTGCAGCTGATTTTCATCGCGGGTAAAGTGGAGACGATATTTGAAATTCATCTCTTTGCCGGGTTCCGGCAGGCTTTCCGGCGTCCAGAAGGCTACGATATTATCGTTGGTTTCATCCGCTGTCGGGATTTCCACCAGCTCTACGCGCCCTTTGCCCCAGTCGCCCAGCGGTTCGACCCAGCCGCTCGGGCGCAGATCATAGCGATCGTCGAGATCCTGATAGTCGCTGAAATCACGCCCACGCTGCAACAGACCAAAGCCTTTCGGGCTTTCGATGGTAAAGGTGCTGACCGCCAGATGGCGCGGGTTATTCAGCGGACGCCAGATCCACTCGCCGTTGCCGCTATGAATGGAAAGCCCGTCCGAATCATGCAGCGCCGGACGGAAGTTCATCACCGGCGACGGCTGATTGGCGCCAAACAGATACATACTGGTGAGCGGCGCCACGCCCAGCTTGCCGACGTTGTCACGCAGGTAAACTTTGGAATCCACGTCCACGGTGGACTCTTGTCCCGGATGAATCACAAAACGGTAAGCGCCCGCCGCGCGCGGGGAGTCGAGCAGCGCGTAGATCACCAGCTGCTTATCCTGGGGTTTCGGGCGCTCAATCCAAAACTCTTTGAAGCGCGGGAACTCTTCGCCGGACGGCAGCGCGGTATCGATCGCCAGGCCGCGTGCGGAAAGACCATAGACCTGACCGGCGCCGATTACCCGGAAGTAGCTGGCGCCAAGGAAGCTGGTGATTTCGTCATCTTTTTTATCCTTTTTATTCAGAGGATAAAGTACTTTAAATCCGGCAAAACCCAGGTTTTTCACCGCGTCCGGATCGTGTTTGA
Organism: Pantoea osteomyelitidis; assembly: GCF_044342975.1. NCBI lineage: Bacteria > Pseudomonadati > Pseudomonadota > Gammaproteobacteria > Enterobacterales > Erwiniaceae > Pantoea > Pantoea osteomyelitidis. Next base: position 619,177 of record NZ_JBGFSN010000004.1, on the reverse strand, counting down.
CGTTGCCGAAATTGAAGTAATCGGGACTGTATTTGATCTCACGCACCGAATTGGCCGTGACCTCATTGATTTTGACCGGCGTGTCAAAATACATCCCCTGATGATAAAACTCGAGACTAAAAGGCGTACGGAGTTTGCCCCAGTATGCTTTGTCGTGGTTAAACTGGATCTGCTGATAATCAGCAAATTTCATTTCACGAAACTGAGAGGGTAAATTGCTTTTAGGCGCTTCGAAGCTTTTCCCTGCCAGCGCTTTGGCCTGTTTCGCCACATCATCAATATTGAACGCCCAACTATTGTTGGCGTATAACGCAACCAGAACTGCCGCGCCAACCCAGCGCATCTTCACCAGCCCGGTACTATTTTTCACTTTATTCAGCACATCCCCCCCTTTCGTGTGCCCGGATCAAACCCATTTATCTTAAAGGATTATTCTGTGTTCCGACAGCGGAGACAAAAGATTGTTCCCTTATTTCGTAAGCGCAAAACGCCCTTTTCAGATAATTAAACGAAACAGATTCAACTGATAGTATACCTTGTTTACAGCAGGTAGAATTTCAAACTGGCATACTCCGGTTTCAGGGCGAAACCGGCCAAAACGTACTGACGATTGGGATCCTATGAGTACAGTAAAACCTGAACGTGAATATTTCCTTGATTCGATCCGGGCATATTTGATGTTATTAGGCGTGCCTTTTCACGTCTCTCTTATCTACTCCAGCCAGAAATGGGCGGTTAACAGTCTCGATCCGTCACTCTGGCTGACGGTGCTGAATGATTTTATCCACGCCTTTCGCATGCAGGTGTTCTTCGTCATCTCCGGCTATTTTTCCTACATGCTCTATCTGCGCTATCAGCCGCAACGCTGGCTGAAGGTGCGTCTTGAGCGCGTTGGCATTCCGATGCTTACCGCCGTGCCGCTGATCACCCTGCCGCAGTTTTTTATGCTGAAAGCCTGGACGCAAAAAATCGGCAACTGGGACGGCTTTACCCTCTATCAAAAATACAACACGCTGATGTGGGAGCTGATCTCTCATCTGTGGTTTTTGCTGGTGCTGGTGATCCTGACCTCGCTCGGCATGCTCAGTTTTCGCTGGCTGCGCGACCAGCAGCATAAAAGAAACTATTCCCACGTTGGCTGGGGCACGCTGACGCTCTGCCTGCTGGGCTGGGCGCTGGTCTGGTGTTTGTTCCGACGCCTGATTTTTACTTATCAGCCTCTGTGGCTAATGGATGGCCTGTTCAGCATCGCGGTAATGCAGACGCTATTTTTCCTGCCCTTTTTCATGTTGGGCGCGCTGGCCTGGAAACACCCGCCGCTGAAAGCGCTGTTTGTGCGTTTTAACCCGCTGATGTGCTGCGGAGCGGTAGTGACCTTTATCGCCTACATGTTGAACCAGCGTTACAGCAGCGGCGAAGGCTGGCTATATGAAATCGATGCGCTGATCTCAACGTTGATGGGGCTTTGCATGTTGAATCTCTGCTTCAGCTTTGGTCATAAGATGCTCAACTCTCACTCGCCGCGCATCCTCTATCTGGTGAACGCCTCGCTGTTTATTTATCTGGTGCACCATCCGCTGACGCTGCTGTACGGCATCTTTATTACGCCCCATATCGCTAACAACACGCTGGGCTTTTTCTGCGGCCTGCTGCTGGTGTTTGGTATCGCCTTCGCCCTGTATGAAATCCACTTGCGGATTCCGCTGCTGAAATTCCTCTTTTCAGGTAAAAAACCGCGTCAGTAATCTACTGCGGCCAGCCAGGCTGGCCGCGCTTACAGCAGCCACTCTACCGGCAATCGCCACACCAGCCGTACCAGCAGCCGTTGCAGCAAACTGCTGCGCGGCTCGTGCTTGTGCACCACCTCGTTCGCCTCTCCCGGATATTCAATCCAGTTCACCCTGCCCCACTTATCCAGCTTCAGGGTCCAGGCGCGATCGCGCAGCGACTGGCTGAACCGCTGATGAGTCTGCTGCGCCAGCTCGCTGCTCTCAATCACCAGTCCCATCTCGGTATTCAGCTCGGCAGAGCGTGGATCAAAGTTAAACGAGCCGATAAACAGCTTATGGTTGTCCACGGTAAAGGTTTTTGCATGCAGGCTGGAGCCGGAATTCCCGGTCAGACCGCGATCGTGCGGGGTCTCGCTGGCGCTGAACTGCGGTTTGAGTTCATAGAGCGCGATGCCGTGACGCAAAAGCTTTTTGCGCCATTTGGCGTAGCCGGCATGCACAACGGTGACATCGTTCGCCGCCAGCGAATTCGTCAGAATAGCGATTTTCACCCCGTTGCGCTTCAGCGACAGCAGCTGAGCGATACCGGCGCGCGTCGGGACAAAATAGGCAGAGATGATATCGAACTGGTGCTGCGGTTTGCCGATCACCTCCAGCATGCGCTGCGGCAACAGGCTGCCGCGTCGCGCCTTGCCTAATCCTTTGCGCGGATCGTCGCTGAGCAAGCGCGTCTTCGCCCAGGTCATCTTCAGCGTGCCGCTCGCCAGCTGGCTGATAAACTGCGACTCCTCCAGCCGCTGCATATAGCGCGCAACCGGTTCGCTGTTGTGCCACGCCTCCGGCAGCCGTACCGCCTCATGCGGATCCCGGTTGCTCTCTACCACTCGCTGCAACGGCGTGACCGCTTTGCTGCTCCAGTAACGCTCGAAATCTTCCGTGACCTCCTGCACGACCGGGCCGATCGCCAGTACGTCCAGATCGGCAAACAGCGGCTCATTGCCGGTACCAAAATATTCGTCGCCGATATTTCGCCCGCCCACCAGCGTTGCCGCGCCATCCACGGTAAAACTCTTGTTATGCATGCGGCGATTGAGACGGGCAAAATCGGTGAGATAGCCAAGCGCGCGTAGCGTGCGAAACGAAAAAGGGTTGAACAGCCTGATTTCGATATTGGGATGACGATTCATCTCGGCCAGGGTGTCATCCAGTCCCGGCGTATTGTTGTCATCCAGCAGCAGTCTGACCCTGACGCCGCGCGTCGCCGCCTCCAGCAGCGCGCTGAACAACAGTCGCCCCGACATATCGTTTTGCCAGATGTAGTACTGCACATCGATGCTGCGCTGCGCCATGCTCATCAACAGATAGCGTGCGGCGAATGCATCCAGACCGTCGTTAAGCGGATGGATGCCGCTCAGTCCGGGGTGCCTGACAACACGCGCGCCGACAATCTGGCCCAGCCAGGTCTGTGAAAGCTCATCCTGATTAAGATCTAACGCTTCTGCCATTTCTATTCCCTGTCTTAGTCACACTTTTTTATTATTCTCCGTCTCGCGCCCGCTGGCTATACGAGCCTTCCGAGTGTTGCCATTTCACCAGCAGGCGCTCATAGAGCGCAAACGTCTGTTCATCGAAGCAGACAAACCACACCTGCCGCGGCCATTCATTCTGTTGCAGCGTCTCAACCACAGTAGTAAAGGCAATCCGGGCCGCCTGCTCTTTGGGATAGCCATAAATGCCGGTGCTGATAGAGGGAAAAGCCACGCTTTCTATCTGATTTTCGCGGGCAAGCAGCAGGCTGTTGCGATAGGCGTTCGCCAGCAGCCTGGCTTCGTCTTGCGTGCCGCCACGCCAGATTGGCCCCACGGTATGGATCACCGCGCGGGCATTGAGATTACCCGCTTCAGTGATCACCGCTTCACCGGCAGGACATTCGCCCTGCCTGGTGACCACGGCGCGGCAGGCGGCCAGCAATGCCGGTCCGGCTGCGCGATGGATCGCTCCGTCAACGCCGCCTCCCCCCATCAGCGACGAGTTTGCCGCATTAACGATAGCACCCACCTGTAAGCGCGTAATATCGCCACGTATAATGCGCATACGGTTTGTCATCCGTATCTCCTCCTGCCTGCGTCTAAAGCATTGGCCCGCGACAAAATGTCCTGCCTGCTTTTTAGTCTAGACTTAGCGAGACATTCTGTGTCCGGCGATCGCCCGGAAGGAGAGGAAAATGCCCAATCAGCCCCTTACCGCCAGACCGCAGCGCTATCAACCCCGTTTGTTTCGCAGCTTTTTTCAGGGCAGTTTTCCCTGTTCAACCGCCCGCCGGGCGGAGGGCAAGCGACTGGACATGGTGATCAGCAGCGGACACGACATGCTGCTGGATAAAGATTATGCCGCGCTGGCGGAACGCCAGCTGCTCACGGCGCGCGACGGCGCGCGCTGGTATTTAATAGAAAAGCACCCCGGCGAGTATGACTGGCGCACCTTTTTGCCGATGATCCATGCTGCCGAACGGCACGGCATGGAGATTATCTGGGAGCTGGCGCACTTTGGTTATCCCGATCATCTGAACATCTGGAAAAGCGCCTTCGTCGATCATTTCGAACGCTTTGCCCGCGCCATGGCCCGGTTGATGCGCGATGAAGGCATTACGCATCCTTTTTTTACCCCGATTAATCAGATCTCTTTCTGGTCATGGGCGGGCGCTGACGTCGCCTGGCTGAATCCGCACAGCGCGCAGCGGGGCAAGGAGCTGAAACGTCAGCTGGTTCGCGCCTCGCTGGCGGCTATCAATGCTATCCGGGAAGTGTTTCCCGACGCCCGTTTTGTATTAACCGATCCGCTGGTGCAGGTCGCCGCCGATCCGAAAAATCCGGACAGCAAGCCCTGGGCCGACGCCCAGCATCAGGCGCAGTTTGAAGCCTGGGATATGCTGGCGGGCAAGCAGGCGCCTGAGCTGGGAGGCCATACCGGCAATCTCGATATTATCGGCCTGAATTACTATCCCGATAATCACTGGTTCTTTCCTGACAATACTTTGCCGGAGGATCATCCGGCGCGTCTGCCGCTGCATAAGCTTTTGGAGCAGTACTGGGCGCGTTACCACCGCCCCTTGCTGCTGGCGGAAACCGGGGCGGAGGGAGATGCACGCGCGTCCTGGCTACGTAAGGTCAGTGATGAAGTGGCGCTGGCGCTTAACCAGGGAGTGGCGGTAGAAGGCGTTTCGCTTTACCCGGTTGTGGAATATCCGGCATGGGCCGACGATCGCCGCTCGCCCGGCTCGCTGTTTGGTCTCGGCGATCCCAACGGCAATCGCACCCTGCATGAGGCGCTGGCGCTGGAATTACGCAGTCAGCAGATCAAAATGCAGAGCCGCTATCAGGAGCGTTGAGCGGTGGAATGTTTTTTCGTGCAGGATTGAATATTCAGCGCGGGATCGGCGGGATGGCGGACATCGGTCAGCCAGGTCATGGTAAACAGGAAAACCACGCCGATCAGACAGGCCGAGAGCAGGCCGGTAATGGCAATCAGTATGTCATCTCTGGATTCCATCGACATCTCCTTAGGTTCCTGCTTCCTTATCCGACAGTCAGCTCATCCATAGCGTTATCATCAGGACGAAGCTTATAAGAGTAACCGAGGTCACCGCAAGCACCACGATGGCGAAATGCGCATCGTCCAGCGAGTGCCGCAAAAGCTCTTCAGGTTCGTCAGGGGGAGCAGGATGACTCATAGTGGCGTCTTAACGGTTCTGATTAACGGACGGGAAAATGCACGCGCAGCGCCTGTCTCACAAACCCGGGTCTGGGGATACATAGTAGCGGAATCGCGCCAGCAGGCCAGATATTTCTTACTGGCAGCGCACACAGGCAAAAACAGGAACGGGGCGATAATCGCCCCGTTTTTCATCAAAAGTCGTAGCTCATCGATACTTTCAGGGTACGCGGGTCCCCCTGATAGATATAGGTGCCGGTGCCGTCAATATTTGACCAGTACTTCTCGTTGGTTACGTTTTCCACACCGACACGCCAGACCATATCGTTCTGGTTAACTTTGGTGCGGTAACGCAGGCCAAGATCCAGCGTGGTGAAACTGTCCATTTTTTTGGTGTTAGCAGAATCTGCCCATTGCGAACCCGAGTGGTTAACCCGCGCGGTAGCCGTCAGGCCTTCAACCGGCTTGATATCGTACTCGGCACCCAACACAAGGTTATAACGTGGTACGCCGATCGCCTCTTTGCCATTATCCGTGCCGTTTTCCGTTTTGGTCATGATGGGATCGATCCAGGTGGCGCTGCCGTTCAGACGCAGGCCCAGCACCGGCTCGCCAAACACGTTCAGCTCCACGCCACGGTTACGCTGCTCGCCATCCATACTGTAATAATTATTGCTGTTCAGGATGCCGGAGGGCTGCTTGATTTCAAACAGCGCCAGCGATCCGCCGACGCGCTGGAAATCGACCTTGACGCCCACTTCATTCTGTTTGGAATGGGCGATTCCAGTGACCGAGCCGTAGTTAGTCGCCGTATTGGGCGCAACATCGCCTGGCTGGAGAGATTCCGTATGGTTGGCATAGAGCGAAACTGACTGCCAGGGTTTATAAACCACCCCGTAAGTGGGCATCCAGCGGCTTGCGGTATAACGCGTAGAGGTATCTTCGGCGCCGGTAGCGTTGCTGTAGTTACGCACCACAACTTTCTGATGACGCGCGCCTACGGTAAATAACAGCGTGTCGTCAAGCACGCCCAGCGTATCGCTCAGCAGATATCCCTGAATGCGTGAACGGCTGGTGGTCAGCGGATCATGATAGTCGCCACCGGTCAGGTTATTAACTGGATTCGCCACGTCGTCAGTGTGGTAAATATTGGTGCTTTCCGCATTGTCGCCATAAGCCATGCGCCACGCGGTGTTATCACGCTTGGTGACGGCGGAATAGCCAAAATTCACCTTGTGAGAGATAAAACCGGTATCGAAGCTGCCGCGAATGCCCGCCATGCCGCTGAAATTATTGATGATGCGGTTTGTATCGAGACGACCAATAGTGGCATCGCCATCAGCGTCCGTCAGAGTGGGCGAAGCGTAATCACCCAGCTCATGGGAGTGCTGAGCGCCGAGGCCGCCATACAGCGTCCAGTTGTCAGTCAGGTCGTACTCTGCTTTCGCCAGACCATATTCCGTTTCGATGTCGCTGTAGACCCATTTCTGACTGTAGTTATTGCGGTTATCCGGCACATCAGGAACAAAATCGACGCCGCTGATGTTGACGCCCAGGCGCGCATCATGGAAGGTTTTTTTCTGGTAGCCCATATCCAGAGACGTACGCAGGCGATCGCCACGATAATCGAGGCCGATGGAGGCTGCCGTGGTGCGTTTTTTCTCGTCGTGTACTGCGGTTTCCCCTTCACGGTTGATCAGGTTGACCCTTACGCCGAACTGGTTATCGTCACCAAAGCGACGACCGGCATCAACTGTCGCACCGACCTGTGAAGAAGAGGTGTAATCAAGACCCACGCGCGCCAGTGGCGTATCGTCAGCATGTTTCGGCTCAAGGTTGATCATCCCGCCCACGCCGCTGCTCGCCGCGCCGTTCAGCAGTCCATTCGCCCCTTTAAAAATTTCGACGCGATCGATCAGCTGCGCATCCACGACCTGACGCGGCACGATGCCCGGCAGGCCGCCAAAGGTCATGTCATCACCGTCCAAATCAAAGCCGCGAATACGATAGGTTTCAGCGAAGTTGCCGTAGCCCTGCACGTTTTGCACGCCCGCATCGTTACGCACCACGTCCGCGATGGTCTTCGCCTGCTGATCCTGGATCATTTTTGACGTAAAGCCGATCACGTTAAAAGGCACATCCATGGCGTTCTGCTCGCCCAGCATGCCGAGACGACCGCCATGAGCCACCTGCCCGTCGAGATAAGCAGGTACTAACTGGTCGCCGCCGGGTTTGAAATCATTCTCCGGCGCGGCGACCACCGTCATGGTTTGATCCTGACCGCTCTGCGCCGCTGTGGCGGCATCGGCGGCACTGTTTGTAGCAGCAGCCAGCGCCGGCAGCGAGCCGGTGCTGACCAGAAGCGCAAGCAAAGTTGGTTTGAAACGTGGCGTTGAAAGCGTGCGACGCATATGGGTTCCCTAATGCTAAAGATAGTGAGAATCATTATTATTGAGGTTTGCGATTATCCGCAGCGTTACGCTAAATGCAAGTGAAATGTCATGGCCCTGCGCATCAGCGTATTCTCTGAACATCACTGGTTCTGAATTCGCTATAGTGGGTTATCTCAGGGCGAGGCGAGGATGACCGATAATCATCCTGCCTGCATGGATAAAAGTGAGTAAAAAGTGTGGTCTGCATGACCGAAAAGACGTTACCGTCAGGCGAAAGGTTACTTACCCTGCCAGCCGCCGCCCAGCGCGCGGTAGAGATCGATTTGTCCCTGCAGCAGCGAATTTTTCACCGATACCAGATCCAGCTGGGTGCTGAACAGGGTGCGTTGCGCATCAAGCTCATCCAGAAAAGAGGCGTAGCCGTTCTGGTAGCGGTTATGGGCGATGCGTAGCGCTTCCGCTACATATTTTTCCTGCTTCTGCAGCTCCGCCAACTGCTCTTCGCCGCGCCGGATGGCGTCCACGGCGGTATTCACTTCCGAAAAGGCGTTACGCACGACCTTTTCATAGCCATAAAGCGCCTGATTACGCGTGGCCATCGACACATCCACCTGCGCCGTCAGGGCTTCGCGATTCAGCAGCGGCGCCAGTATGCTGCCGCCGACGCTCCAGAGGCGGAACGGATTATCCACCAGCTGATGCAAAACCGAACTTTGCATTGTGCCGCTGGCGGTCAGATTCAACGACGGCAGCAATTGCGCGCGGGCAGAGGCGAGCGAGGCGTCCGCCGCGATCAGCTGGCGCTGCGCCTGTACAATATCTGGCCGACGATTCAGCAGCTGAGAAGGCATTATCGCAGGCAGCTGATGCGGCATGATCTGGTCGAAGCGGCGGCTGCGTGCGATTTCGCGCGGATTCATCCCCACCAGAATGCTTAAGGCATTCTCCTGGTCGGCGATCTGATGTTCCAGCTGCGGCACCTGCGCTTTCGCCGTCTGATATTCCGAGGCGGCCTGCATCCACTCCAGCCGCGAGGTGTAGCCGGTTTCAAACTGACGCTGGGCCAGACGCTGAGAATTTTCACGGGTGGCGAGCGTGGCGCGGGTTACGCGCAGCTGTTCGTCGAGCGCGCAAAGGTTGAGATAGCCTGACGCCACCGAGCTGGCGATGGTCAGCTCCGCAGCCGACGCCGCAGCCTGTTGCGCCGCCAGCGAAGCCTGCGCCGCGCTGATGTCGCTGCTGCGCGCTCCCCACAGGTCCACGTCATAGTTAGCCTGCAGCAATCCCTGGAACACGTCGGTTTGATAAGGTAACCCGGTGACGGAGGAGAGCGTGCGCTCACGCGTTGCCGCGACGCCAGCGCTCAGCGTCGGGTAATTATCGCCCTGCGCCGCACGCAGCTGGGCGCGGTATTGATCGACGCGGGAACGCGCAGTCAGAATATCGGGATTATTGCGCAGCGCCTGCTCCACCAGCCGACTCATGCTCTCATCACCGAACGCGCGCCACCAGCGCGCCTCCACCGGCGCGCCCGGCCCCACCTGATTACGCCACTGCGGCGGAATCGGCAGTGAGGATGGCGCTTTTTCCACCTGGGTTGCACAACCACTGAGCGTCAGGGCCATCAGCACCGCCATCAGCCTTTGTCGACTCATTGCTGCGCCTCGTCTTTTACCGCCGCCGAGGTATCGATATGTACCTCCACCGACATGCCCGGACGCAGTAATTCCTGCTGTGGCGAAAGGATCTTAATGCGTACCGGAATACGCTGGGCGATTTTCACAAAGTTGCCGGTGGCGTTATCGGGCGAGATGGCGCTGAATTCCGAGCCGGCCGCCGGAGAGATATACTCCACGCTGCCGTCAAACTTTTTGCCGTTCAGGGCGTCGACGGTAAAGCTGACCGGCAGTCCGGGCCGCACCCAGGCCAGCTGTGTCTCTTTCATGTTGGCGATGATCCATTTGCTGTTGGGCACCAGCGAGGTCAGACGGGTACCGGCCGTGACGTACGCGCCGGTGCGCACCGAAAGCTGACCAAGCTGACCATCGTCGGGCGCCAGAATACGCGTGTTGGCGAGATCGATTTCCGCCAGCTCCAGCGCCGCTTTGGCGCTTTCCACATCCCCTTCCAGCGCGGCGCGATTCACGATGGTGGTTTGCAAATTTTGCTGGGATACCGCCAGCGTTGCTGTGGCCTGGCGCACCTGAGCCTCAGTCTGCGCGTTCGCCGCGCGCGACGCATCACGTTCACGTACCGACAGCGAACCATCGGCGGCGAGATTTTCCACTCTTTTCAGATCCAGGCCGCTTTTCAACGCCTGCGCTTTGGCGTTTTCGATGGCGGCTTTATTGCTGAGAATCGTGGCTTCGGCGCTGCGACGCTGTTGCAGGTTATTGTTGAGCGCCGCCTGCTTCATCGCCAGCTGCGCCTGCGCCTGATGCACACGCTGGCGATAGATGCGATCGTCAATGGTCATCAGCAGTTGCCCTTTGCGTACCGGCTGCAGATCGATCACCTCAACCGCCGTCAGGTAGCCGCTCACCTGCGGACTGATAAAGGTCACCTGCCCACGCACATAGGCGTTTTCCGTGCTCTGCACCGCATTGGTAAACGGCCACAGCTGCCAGGCATAGAGAATGAGCAATATCCCGACGATGACGATACCGCTGCCTGTGGCAATCGAAAGAATGCGTCGACGATTGACGCGCTCGCGCTCTGCGGTCTGACTCTCACCCTGCTGACTCATTGTTGCTCCGTAGTACTTACTGAAGTGGCTATCATGCGTTGTTCGGCCAGGTTATGACGCGCCTGTCGCCAGTTGAGGTAGCGCTGGCGGCTCAGTCGCCACAGCACCCACATCAGCGTCACCAGCGCCAGTCCGGCCGTGAGAAAATAGGTATCGTTATAGGCCAGTACGTTAGCCTGCAGCGTCGCAACCGTCTGCAGCTGCGTGGTGCTCTGCGCGCTGCGTAAGACGGTGTCGCCCACCAGGTTATTAAACAGCGCGTTGTACTGGTTGATGCGCTCCGTCACGTTGGGGTCGAGCAGCGACAGCCGATCGCCTAACAGGCTGGAGTGATATTTTTCGCGGAACACCTGAAAGGTGCCGAGAATGGCTGCACCGATCAGGCCGCCGAGGTTCTGACTCATGCCGAACAGCACCACGAAGCTCACCAGATTTTTCGGCTGCGTGACCACGTTGCCGATGCCGATCAACATCGCGGGCGCGAGGAAAAAGGTGCTGCTAAAACCGAGCAGAAACTGGCTCAGGTACATGTTATTGGCGCGCGTAAGCGGGCTGGATTGCGCATCCATCAACGAGGCGACGATCATAACCGCCAGCGAGGCGACGATTGGCCAGCTCAGATGGCTCGACTTGATGGTCAGCGCACTAAGGGCCATTCCTGCTATGACGCCCGCGATGATCGCCAGCGCCAGACCGCGCATCTGATCGTTCAGCAAGCCGAGCTGCTGCAGAAAACCCACCGCGCCGGTGTTCTGCTCCGCCAGAACGATACGCATCATAATCATCACGATGCCCAGCCGCAGCATGGTGCCGCTGCTGATCCAGCGCGTGTTGATCAACGGATTTTTACGGTTGTGCTCAATCACGATTGCCGCCACGATCAGCACCAACGCAATCGCCAGAGCGATACCGAGCCATGGCGTGGTAAACCACCATTCGATACGCCCCAGCGACAGCACGCCGCAAAGCAGCGCCATGCCAGGCGCCATCAGGATAAAGGTCAGAAAGTCGAGCTTTTCGAAAACCTTGCTGCGATCCCCCGGCGGCAGTTTCACCACCAGCACGCAGCCGAGCGCAATCATCGCCAGACCAAGCTCAAACAGGTAAAGTCCGCGCCACTCTTCCAGCTCCAGCAGCTCGCTGGAGAAGAGACGCGCCAGCGGTATCGCCAGCTGCGAAGCGGTAATACCGATCACCAGCGCTTTCAGCCGGTGCTTCGCCGGCCAGGCCTGAACCTGATAGTAGATGCCCAGCGAGCTGAGCGCCGCGCCCACCATGCCGTGGGCGGTACGCACGATAATCGCAGAACTTAAATCGTTCGCGAAGAGATGAAAAAAGGCCACCAGCACATAGAGCACCAGAAAGGCTTCGGTGAAGGCACGTAGTCCGAACTGCTGTCTGAACTTCACCAGCATCAGGTTAATGGAGATATTGCCCATCACATACACCGCCGGCAGCCAGGCGATTTCATTGGTATAAGCGGCGAAGGTGCCCTGTAAACTGGTGAGGTTGGCGGTAACCAGCGCGTTACTCAGCGCGCCGGTAATGGAGATCAATAAGCCGATAAGTCCAAACGCGATGCGTTTTGGCGTGGAGTGCAACGGCGTAGAAGGCGAACCCGGCATTGTCGGTTTTTCATGAGGCAGCCATTCGCGCGGTGCATAAGGATTACGTTTCGCCAAAATTAGATCGTCCCGAGGCTGGTCAACAATTGCTGCAATACCCGTTGGGTAACAGCCAGCTCGTGCGGATCGATGTCATTCAGCAGCTCGCTGCGCAAGGTATCCGCCTGGGTTTTGACTTCTCTGAAGGCCATATTGCCGGCATCAGTTAACATCAACAGCCGTTTGCGGCGATCTTCCGCCGGCTGGATGCGTATCACCAGGTTGTTTTTAACCAGACGACTAATCAGCGGCACCAGACTGGCATCTTCCAGGCCGAGCAGTTGCGCCAGCTCTTTTTGCGTCAGCGGCGTCGGCTCGCTTGCCAGCGTGGCGATAGCCAGCCAGCTGCTCATGCTGAGCCCGCTCTCTTTCAGACGTCGATCGATCGCCAGTCGCCAGGCATGGGCGGTAAGATGAAGCAGACGGGAAAAGTGTTGCGGTTGCGACATAAAAGCGTAGCTGCCTAATGGTTAGATATCTAACTAAATAATGACGATATTATACTCAGGAAAAAATAGCAGTGAACAGCGGTACAGCCAGAGTTTTTTTTCTGATTGCATGCGCGTCCGGTTAAATGTTAAGACCAGTCTGATAGCAACAGAGAGAAACGAGACGTTTATGATAACAACGCCGCAAAGCTGGGTCGATCTGCGTCGCGATGGAGAAAGCGGCATCGAAGCGATTCGCGCCCATTTTACCGGCCACGCTTACGATCCGCACTGGCACGACAGCTATCTGATTGGCGTCACGGAGCAAGGCGTTCAGCAATTTCACTCCCGCCGCCGTCAGCATCGCAGCCGCCCCGGCACGGTTTTTATGCTGGAACCGGAAGAGATTCATGACGGCGACGCCATTGATGACCAGGGTTTCACCTATCGTATGCTCTACGTTTCACAGGCGTATGTGCATCATCAGCTCAGCGACTTTTTTGCCGCTGCGCCTGCGGGTCAGGAGCTGCACTTTGCCGCCACGCTACGACAGGATACGCAGCTGGCTCAAGCCCTCTGGTGCTGCTTCGATTATCTCTGGCAGGATGAGATAAAAATGGTGAAAGAGGCGGCGCTGGATCGCCTGTTTCTGCTACTGAGCCAGCATCCGCTGTGGCGTAACAACGAGCCCCTTGCATGCCACGATAAAAGCCTGGCGCAGCGGGCGCGTGACTGGCTGATAGCCCATTCCACGGAAAACCCCGGCCTGCAGACGATGGCGCAGGCGCTGAATGTGGATCGCTTTCGCCTGTCGCGTGAATTTCAGGCGGCGTTCGGCCTGCCGCCCCATGCGTGGCTGATCCAGCTGCGTCTGTGTCAGGCCCGTCAGCTGCTCGCGACGGGTCGCCACTCTCCTGCCGACGTGGCGGCGCAGCTTGGCTTTGCCGATCAAAGTCATCTGGGACGCTGGTTTAAACGAACCTGCCATATCAGCCCCGCCCGTTATCAACTCGCCTGCACAAATCTTCCAGACCCACGCCGCTAGCTTTGCCATGATGCCCTTTTATAAAGGAGAAATGGTAATGCAAGAACAGCGATGTGTGATGGTTTTGAATGAGGCGCTGCCGCCCGGGAAAGCAACAAACGCTGCGGCAGTGCTCGCCCTGACGCTCGGACAGCGCCACCCGCGTTTTGTCGGCGAACCGCTGGTTGATGCGGAGCAGCGCGATTATCCAGGTCTGATTCCGGTTGGTATTCCGGTGCTGGCCGCCAGCCAGACAGAGTTCAGCGCGCTGCGTGACCGCTGCGTCAGCGAGGAGGTTGATCTGATCCTGTTCCCGGAACAGGGCCAGACCACCACTGATTATCAGGCGTTCAGCGATGCCATGCGCCAGATACCCGGCGAAAACTGGCGTTTGCTCGGGCTGGCCATTGTTGGCGAAAAGAAAGCGCTGCGTAAGTTGACGGCGAAACTGCGTCTGTTTGGTTAGCAACAGGCGCACAGGCCACGAATAAACTTCCCCAATCAAAGCCTGTACAACCTTTTTGTACAGGTTTCAGCTAAGAATTTTCTTCATAAAGCTTTGTTTGCTAATAATTAGCACAAAATGATCACTTTCTTATTGTACAGATTACCTCAGTTTGTATAACTTTACCTGCGTGAATCAAAACGAAGATTCTTGTAACGAATGACGCACTTGCGTCACCTCTGAAGGTGTAAGTGGATTTCCACCTTCAGAGGTCCTTTTTTATCCTGGTTTGTTGAGCAATGGCTTATCGCATCTGTCCATGCGATGGCCGTTTTTTCATCCTTTTGTCCTGACATCCCAACGGAAGATCGGGCGATTTTGAAGGGCTACACCATGCCAAATGCATTACCTAAAACGGATAAAGAGATCGCCGATTACTTCAATGTTGCTGCGAACAAAAGCGCAAGCGATATGGAAGTGTTAGGCCTGGTGGTCGCTGAAATCCTGCAATCCGGCTTGCCGGTCAGCAATAAAGCAATTATTTCAAAGCTGATCCATCGCCTCGAACTGGAAAGCGATATCATTTCGCTGGATGTTTATCGTCAGCTGCTGGAGCTGGTGGTGCATAAAACACCGGATGATGATCTGTCGATGTAAGTCATGATTCCATGGATGGAATCGCCCTCCTCTGCTTTCAGCGCTGGCATCCTGCATCATTGCCCGGTAACATCTGGATCGTACTGTGAATCTCCTTCATTTATCTCTGCACCTTTCCTGTCAGAGAGCAAAATAAAAAGAGCCTGCAAAAAACTATGAGTCACTCAAATGACGTCGCTACGCATGAGCATGTGGACAGCGAATTGAGTGTGGGACGTGTGTTGCGTTCGCCCACACTGCTCACCCGTGAATGTCTGGCCGGTGTGATTACCGCGCTGGCCCTGATCCCCGAAGTGATCTCTTTTTCCGTTATCGCCGGTGTCGATCCCAAGGTGAGTCTTGTCGCATCCGTAGTGTTGTGCCTGACGCTTTCCATCCTGGGAGGCCGTCCGGCAATGGTCACCGCCGCAGCGGGTTCCGTTGCGCTGGTTATCGGGCCGATGGTGCATGCGCACGGCGTGGAATATATTTTGCCGGCGGTAATCATGGGCGGCGTGATTCAGATCCTTTTCGGCCTCGCCGGTCTGGCGCGCATGATGCGCTATATTCCCCGCTCGGTGATGCTCGGCTTCGTTAATGCCCTTGGCATTTTGATCTTCTTTGCTCAGGTGCCGCACGTCTGGGGCCAGTCAGGTGTGGTGTGGGTGCTGTTTGCCGTGACGCTGGCGATTGTGCTGCTGCTGCCGCGGGTGCTGAAAAGCGTGCCGTCGCCGCTGGTTGCGATTGTAGCGGTGACTGCCGTCGCGCTGCTGCTAGGCTATCGCGTGCCCAATGTGGGCGATGAAGGGCCGATGAGCGCCGGCCTTCCGGGCTTCACGCAACTGCTGGTGCCGCTGAATCTGCAAACGTTGCAGATAATCTGGCCAACCGCGCTGAGTATCGCTTTTGTCGGTCTGATGGAGTCGCTGCTCACCGCGAAGCTGGTGGATGATATTACCGATACTCCTTCCGGCAAACGCCGTGAATCCTGGGGACTGGGCGTGGCGAATATTCTCGCTGGCTTTTACGGCGGCATTGCCGGTTGCGCCATGATTGGACAAACCATCGTTAACGTTGAGCTGGGCAAAGCGCGTACCCGTGTCTCCACTGTGGCGGCGGGGCTGGTATTGCTGCTGCTGGTGACCGGACTGAGCCAGGTAATGGCGCGCATTCCAATGGTGGTGCTGGCCGGTATTATGATGGTGGTGGCGGTAAAAACGGTCAACTGGCATAGCCTCCAGCCCGCCACCCTGAAGCGCATGCCCTGGTCTGAAACCTTTTTGATGGTGCTGACTGTCGCGGTCACCGTCTGGACCGGTAACCTTGCAATAGGCGTGCTGGCAGGCGTGATCATCGCCATGATACTGTTTGCCCGCCGTATCGCGCATGTGATTCACGCGGAGCGTCATCTCAGCGAAGATGGCGAGCAGGTAAACTATCTGGTTCGCGGTCCGCTTTTCTTTGCCAGCAGCAATGACCTGTTCGAACATTTCGATTATGCGCACGATCCGAAACAGGTCACGATAGATTTAACCCACGCGCAAGTCTGGGACGCCTCCAGCGTTGCGGCGCTGGACGCCATTGAATACCGTTATCAGCGTTATGGTGCGACGGTAACGATTGTGGGTCTTGACGTACGCAGCACTGATTTCCATCGTCGCCTGACGGGGAACCTGGGCTAAGCCGTACCGCCTGCGCCAGCCCTGGCGCAGGCCTGTTCTCTCTCTTCACTCCCCGCGTTTACCGCTCATCATCAGACAGCCCAGCGCGACCAGAGCAAATATTGCCGCACCGGTAAAAACCACCGACAGATCGCCCGGAATAAACTCCATAAAGCTTGAGAGAAACTGGCCGGAAAAGAGCGCCATTGCCAGCCAGGCGAGGTTACGTCCACGCACGTTTTCTGCGCTCTGCTCAACGGTCATATGATTGACCAGCGGCACGGAAAGGCCGAAGCCGCAGCCCATCATGACTCCGCCGAGGACAAAAAGCGGCAGCGTGGCGGCAAAAGCAAAAACCAGATGCGCCAGCGCATAAAATAAAAAAGCCAGGCAGAGCGTCTTTTTATCAGTCAGAAACGATATGACGCGCGGCATAAGAAAAGCAGCAACAACCGCGATCAGCGAGATAAATGAAAGAAAGTAGCCGGTTTGCGCGGCGTTGATGCCGGCGTCATGAAAATGCTGGGGAATCACGATCACGCCGGTAAAAAAACAGATCATTGAACAGACCGCGGCGAACCAGACGGTTTTTAGCGAACCCGCAGCGGGTACCGCGCCATGATCGGACAATCCCTGTTCGGTTACAGGCGGTTTCGGCACAAACAACATCAACATAATTAACAGCAGCCAGGCGAGCAGATAGAGCAGGAAAGGCCAGCGCCAGCCTGCCGTCGCCAGTAGCCCGCCAATCGACAGAAATATTACTCCGCCAAGCTCAATAGACATGCCCTGCTGCGCAATCATTTTCAGTCGGGCATTTCCCTGGAAAAACCCCGAAATCAGTCCGGTGCCGGACGCCATTACCAGTGCCGTTGCGCCGCCTAATAACAGCCGGTTAAGCAGCACCGGCACCAGGCCGTGCAAGAAAACGCCTCCTGCGCCGAGCAGACCATAAAGAAAAAGTCCCCAGCGTAACGCGCCATGCGCGCCCATCTTATCGATGGTTTTACCGGCCAGCGGTCCAAAAATGACTACGCCAAGAGAAGGCACGGTCACCAGCCAGCTTGCTGCTTGAGGAACGCCCAATTGCAGCGCAATGGTATTGAGCCCCGGCACGATCACGCATCCTACCATTATGGTCAGGCAGGCCACGCTCAACAGCGTGAAGGCACCAGCTTTACTTAACTGATTCATGGTTTCCCCTGAGCACTTATCCGAATAACGGATCAAATATCCAATATGTGGTTAACATTCTTAAGCGCATCGGCGTGCGTGTCAATGCGCTCGCTGCAAAGAAAAATCATGTACTCAGTTGCCAGGGTTTGACAGGCTCTGCTTATGGATGTTGTAATTAAAAGCAGTTTAAGTAAAGCTAAACTGTTCAGCCTGTCCAGGTAAAGACGGCCAGATGAAGATAAAGTACAGAATAAATAAAAACTGAAACGCCCTTTGTCAGCGACGCTATGTAAAAGCTCAGGAGCTTAAGTTAATGCTTATGCGGAGGCTGTGAGTGACTTTCAAGGTAATCAATATGTTTTTCAAGGCTTGCTATCAGTTTTTTTGCCATGTCAGCGGTTAAACCAAAAAAAACAGAGTGCGTTTCTTTACCCATTGATTTGCTAATTTCATCAATATAGCCAAACTGCAACACAATGGCTTTTTGATCAATGAGTGGACCTATATGCCATCCGGTAATGGGGAAAAAGGTGAAATTTTTATAACTGGTCAATGTAATGCCTCGCGTTGCTGGTATGTAATACCGAACAATAGCAGCTTTAACGTCATCTGTACGATAACCAGATTAAGCCCACAGATTTTTTGAGTTTTATGGCCTGTTACCTGAGAAAAATCCCACTGCAATGGTCTCACGGAACTGTTTTTTCTTGCCCTCGCGACGCCCGCCTTTAGCGAAATTTTCCTGGACATTCGTGATCTCTGCACAAGATGCTTTGATGCCATAGTAGTATAGTGCATTTTCTGTATCTCTTTGAAAATACTAACTATCTGTTATGTGATCGCGTAATAGCAAATAATGAATTTATGCTGGCAGCAGATGGCGAGAAAAGCGCAGGCTCAATCACACAGAATTTACCAAACGGGCAGGTCATATCACAGATTCAGACTTATTCTGAAGGTGATAAAAGATTGCCTGAAGCACAAGGAAGGCTTTATGAAAAATCAAAACGTCATCCCGATGGAGGGGTTTTATGTCTCCGGCAATAATCCTTCAATGAAACTGATCGTCACGGAAGTGATTGTCATAGAGCTGGATGAAGCAGAAGAGGACGATCCCTTTTTTGTCGTTAATGCGGTTAACGAAGATGATGACGATGATGTGTCTTTGCCCGCTTATGAATTCATCCCGGATGAATGGTGGCAATTTGTCAGAAGCAACCAGCTAAAATTTGTGCCTGAAACGCATATACCCGAAGCCGATTTGCGTAGTTTCCTCGCTAAGGTAAGAACGCGTGGCAATTCGTAAGCGCTTCCTGGAAAAAGAGTTTAACGAGGCAGTATGGCTTTGAATACTGCAGCAAACGCACTTTGTGAGCTGGAACATCCGATACGCTTCAGCGTGTACCAGAGCGGGTCATGACGACTTGCCGGTTAGCGAACGGGTGGACGCGTTGAAAGAGTTGATAAAGTTCACCCTGCTGACGCGCGATCGTAGTGACTACCTCACCGACCGCTACGGTGGAAGGAAAGAGAGTGCTGAGCGGATCAATGCGCGAAGCACATGAAAAAAGCCGGTAGGTGCCGGCTTTTATTTTTCACGATAACCGCCTTACTGACTGCCTGCTGAAAGATTAGTGGCTGACGCAGTTACCGTGTTCATCAATCACTTTTTCACCGTCTTCTTTGGTAAACACTCCCTGCTGCGGGTCCGGCAGAATCTCCAGAACCGCTTCAGACGGGCGGCAGAGTTTTGTGCCGAGCGGCGTTACTACCACCGGGCGGTTGATGAGAATGGGCTGGGCCAGCATGGCGTCCAGCAGCTCGTCATCGCTGAACCGGTCTTCTTCCAGCCCGAGCTGCTCATACGGTTCGGTATTTTTGCGCAGCAAGGCCCGCACGCTGATGCTCATGTCTGCAATCAGTTTTTTCAGTTCGTCGCGCGACGGTGGCGTCTCCAGATAGAGAATCACTGTTGGTTCGTTGCCGCTGTTGCGGATAAGCGCCAGGGTGTTACGGGACGTTCCACAGGCCGGGTTGTGGTAAATGGTAATGTTAGTCATAAGCGATTCTCTGTCAGGGATCTGTGCACCGGTTTTAAAATCTTCAAAATCACAGGTTCAGGGCAACATTCTGCACACCGTATTATCCCGCAAGAAGCAGTGATGGAAGATGGCCGCCAGCGCATGTAGACCAATCAGCCAGTAACCCAGCGGTGCTAACGTTTCATGCAAGTTGATGAGCATTGAAGCTGTGGCTGGATCGGGGGTTGCCGCGACAGGCATATTCAGCCCAAACAGCGACCACTCTTTACCGCGCAGATAACGTGACGTCAGGCCCAGCACAGGTAAAACAGTGAAGAGCGCATAAAGCACCGTGTGTACCAGATGTGATATCCCGGTCTGCCAGCGCGCCACCGGCGGCGTAATGGAAGGTGTAATTTTACGGGCGCGCAGATACAGACGGGCAACCATAGTGATCATTACGCAAAAGCCTGCTGAGAAATGCGTAATGATGACAGCATTGCGCTGCCAGCTCCCCTTCTCTGCCAGTCCGCGTAACTCAATCGTGGCGTAAGCCACAATAAGCAGTAGCACCGTCAGCCAGTGAAAAAATATTTGTGAACGTGCATATTTTTCCCGCATTTATTTACCTCTCATCGGTATATTTTGCTCACCCTACCACTTAATTCTTATGAGTATATTAAGGGCTTACCTGCATCTGATTTTCATTCAACATTAAAGCCACCCGTCCCGGTTAATGTTTCAACACTTATAGCACTGGCTATCAAACTTAGCAATAGCTATAAGCACTTGAATTTTATGGTTTTTTCGTTTCGCTGTTTGTGGCAGGATAGCGACCTCTTAAAAACGTTAAGCCTCTCCCCCGTTTCGGGAGCCCGGCCAGGAATCGGTGCCAGGCGCGGTAACCCGCGCTTTTTTCGGCACAACAGCCTGATATTGCGATGCCCCTTTCTTGCATGGCAATGTGATATTACACAAAAGATCGTTACATGTTCTTCACTCTGCTTTACACCCTCTTTCCTGTTAGCGCTGCGATAGCGGGTGCCGGTGCTGCACTTTTCCGCCAGCCGGGCGAAAAAACCATGAGCCTGATACACCATTTTACCGCTGGCGTGATCTTTTCCGCAGCAGCCACCGAGGTGCTTCCTGGCCTGAAACAGCATTCGATGATAGCGGTACTGGCAGGCGGCGTGACCGGCGTCGCGCTGATGATGCTTATTCAGTACTATGGCGAAAAGGCGGCCAGTAAATCAGGCATGCTGGTAGCCATCGGCATCGACATATTCATTGACGGATTAGTGTTGGGGATAAGTTTCGCGGCAGGTGCCAAAACCGGCATGATGCTGACGCTAGCCCTGACACTTGAGATCCTCTTCCTGGGTCTGTCAGTAGTGGGTAATTTGAAATCTATGCTGGGCAGTAAAGTAAAGGTGCTTCTTGCCGTGGCAGGTATTGCGCTGCTTTTGCCGACTGGTGCCATGATAGGTACACCCGTTGCTCATCTGGGCGAGTTCTGGTTGACCTATTTCCTTTCATTTGGTCTGGTGGCTTTGCTTTATCTGGTTACGGAAGAACTACTTGTAGAGGCGCACCAGGGTGACCGGGATACGCCACTTGGAACCGCGATGTTTTTTGCGGGATTCATGATCCTGATGCTCATAGAAGAAGGACTCTGATACTGGTGCCAGAAGTTCAGTACCCATAGCGCTACGACACGGTAAATGCTTCACATTTAATTTTTTCAGATCATCCGTCTGCTTTCGCTCATAACAGCCCCAATTGGCTTCAGCATGGCTGTTTCGTGCCAAAAGCGGTCTTTAAAAATGTTGGAGCAAGTTAATCAATGGAAACAAATGAGCAGCCGGTAATGCCTACATAAGAATGATACCAAACCGCTTCAGAAGCAGCGTCCAGAGTGCGAAGAGCACGACAGTAAGTGCGCAGGATATTAACAGCGTGAGCCAAAAGCCGGTGCGCTGGTAGAGAAACGGAAACAGGATAAACATTGGCAGCGTCGGCACCACATACCAGAAGGTGTACCAGGCGTGGGCGCTGATTTTTTCCTGTGTTTGTCCTTCCAGTTTCATCCAGATCAGTACCAGTACGGTGACCAGTGGCAAGGCAGCCAGCAGGCCGCCCAGGCGATCGCTGCGCTTCGCTGTTTCTGAAATAAGCACCACCATAAAGGCAGTGATCGCATATTTTGAGATAAGCCAGAGCATTTTTTCCCGTTGATTGTCATTGAACCGGCAGGCTGGTGCCGTGCCAGATTACTTATTTCAGATAAGAGCGAATAACCGCCACGATCTCTTCAAGCTTCTCGCTCTGCTCCTGCTGTGTAGCATCTTCACGCATTTCTCTCCCGTTTCCAGGGCCGTTTCCAGCGATGCCGCCTGACCTTTAATGCATCTTACGTGGGTAAGGAGACTTTTCTGGCGTTTTAAGGTGTGCGCCATTACCGACCTGGTATAAACGTAAAATTGCTGTTATGCCGGTTGTGGGAGATAAAGAAGGGTAAATTATATTCTGAAAACGGCAAGCAGGCACAAAAAAACCGCCCTCGGGCGGTCACGACATTACTACATATTGCTTTGTTTTAATTCGGGTTTTTATCGGTAAAGCGATGGTGCCCGGGGCGGGACTTGAACCCGCACAGCCATACAGCCGAGGGATTTTAAATCCCTTGTGTCTACCGATTTCACCACCCGGGCAGGGTGTAAAGTGGAGGCGCGTCCCGGAGTCGAACCGAGGTGGACGGATTTGCAATCCGCTGCATGGCCACTCTGCCAACGCGCCTTAATTCCGCTGTTCTTCAGAAAAGGATCTGAAAAACGAATCTGGAGCGGGAAACGAGACTCGAACTCGCGACCCCGACCTTGGCAAGGTCGTGCTCTACCAACTGAGCTATTCCCGCTTTTAACAGCAGTTTTACCAACTTGCTGATTTAATTTATCTTCTGACAGACTGGCTGCCGTTCGATGCGATGCATTCTACTGACCTGACGCGATGAGTCAATAAAATTATCCGTACGCTGCGTGCGTTTGCTGCTTTTTAAATCGCATCGATCACCGTTCGAACAGATCGCCGCGCGCCGCGTTAAGATACTGGAACATTGACCAGAAGGTCAGCACCGCCGCGATATAAAGCGCCAGCACGCCAACACCAATCACCGTGCCGTCAGGACGCCAGAGCAAGGCGACCAGCGACAGCATCTGTGCGGTGGTTTTCACTTTCCCAATCCATGACACCGCCACGCTGCTGCGCTTGCCAATCTCTGCCATCCATTCACGCAGCGCAGAAATAATAATCTCGCGGGCAATCATAGTGGCCGCCGGCAGCGTAATCCACCAGGCATGGAAATATTCGGCCACCAGCACCAATGCCATCGCCACCATGACTTTGTCTGCGACGGGATCGAGGAACGCCCCAAAGCGCGTGGTCTGTTTCCAGCGGCGCGCCAGAAAGCCATCAAACCAGTCAGTCACGGCGGCGACGACAAAGATCAATGCGGTCACCAAAGGCGCCCAGTGGAATGGCAAATAGAACGCCAGCACAAAGAACGGGATCAGAACGACACGAAACAGGGTAAGACACGTCGGTATGTTAAATTGCATATGCCGGTAACTGTCTGGATTGGGTAGAATTTCATATATGTTCCTACATTGCCCCCCCTGTTTCAATGCTAGGGTTTGAGGGAATAGTAGATTTTTTCCGCGAGAGCGAATGAGATACCCGGGACTTTGGCAATCTCTTCTACCGTGGCATTCATCAAGGGTTGCAGGCCGCCCATGTACTTAAGCAGCTGCTGGCGCCGTTTAGGCCCTACTCCTTCGATGCTTTCCAGCGCACTGGTATTTTTCACCTTGGCGCGTTTTTTACGGTGGCCCGAAATGGCGTGATTGTGAGCGTCGTCACGAATATGCTGAATCACATGCAGAGCAGGTGAGTCCGACGGCATTGAAAAGCCCTCGCCTTCCGGCTCGAAAAACAGCGTTTCCAGTCCTGCTTTACGATCGCTGCCTTTGGCGACGCCCAGCATCACGGGGCGATCTTTATCCCAGGGCACATTCAGTTCAGCAAAAACATTTTTCGCCTGCGCCAGCTGCCCTTTCCCGCCGTCAATCAGAATCACATCGGGGATCTTATCCTCTTCCAGCGCCTTGCCATAGCGCCGACGCAGCACCTGATTCATGGCCGCATAGTCATCCCCGGGGGTGATGCCGACAATATTGTAACGCCGGTACTCCGCACGCAGCGGACCATTATTGTCAAATACCACACAGGAAGCGACGGTCTGTTCACCCATGGTATGGCTGATATCGAAACATTCCATGCGCGTAATGCGATCCAGGTGCAGAAACTCAGCCAGCGCCATCAGACGCTGCTGGATAGTAGACTGCTGCGACAGGCGGGTCACTAACGCCGTACCGGCATTGGTGCGCGCCAGCTTCAGGTAGCGGGCGCGGTCGCCGCGCGGTTTGCTCTGAATATTAACGCGGCGCCCCGCCAGCTCGCTCAGGGAGTCAGCCAGCAGTTCCCGCTCGGGCAGATTAAAATCGAGCAGAATCTCACCCGGCAGCGTTCGCGCCTCGCTGCCCTGCAGATAAAACTGACCGACAAAGGTTTGCACCACTTCCGCCAGATCGGTATCCGCCGGGACTTTGGGGAAGTAGCTACGGCTGCCAAGCACTTTACCCTGACGGATAAAGAGCACATGCAGGCAGGCCATGCCGGCATCATAGGCCACGCTCATTACATCGAGGTCGTCGCCCTGATTAGAGACGAACTGCTTTTCAGTGATACGACGCACCGCCTGGATCTGATCGCGTAGCCTCGCCGCCTCTTCAAAACGCAGCCCTGTGCTCGCCTCTTCCATGCGTTTTACCAGCATGTTGAGAACCTGATCGTCCTTGCCGGCAAGAAAGAGCCGCACATAGTCTGTCTGCTGCGCATACTCTTCTTCGCTGACCAGTCCCGCGACGCAGGGACCGAGGCAACGTCCAATCTGATATTGCAGACAGGGACGCGACCGGTTGCGGTACACGCTGTTTTCGCACTGGCGAACAGGGAACACTTTTTGCAGCAGCGCCAGGGTTTCACGCACCGCATAGCCGTTGGGGAACGGGCCAAAATATTCCCCTTTGGCATGCTTCGCGCCGCGGTGCATCGCCAGACGCGGATGGGTATCGCTACTGAGAAAAATATAGGGATAAGATTTATCGTCACGCAACAGCACGTTATAGCGCGGCTGATAGAGCTTGATGTAATTATGTTCAAGCAGCAGCGCTTCCGTCTCAGTATGTGTGACGGTAACATCGATTTGATGAATATTTGCCACCAGCGCTTCGGTTTTCCGGCTGCCCACTTGGGTGCGAAAATAGCTGCTGAGGCGCTTCTTGAGATCTTTGGCTTTGCCTACATAGATAACCGTACCCGAGGCGTCATACATACGATAAACGCCAGGCTGGCTGGTTACTGTGCTAAGAAATGCCTTGGGGTTGAAAACTTCACTCACTACTGATTAACGGCTCCGCATTGAACAGGCCATGTCGAATGGCCAGATGCGTTAACTCTACGTCACCGCTGATATTTAACTTACTGAACATGCGGTAACGGTAGCTGTTAACGGTTTTAGGACTGAGATTAAGCTGCTCGGAAATTTCCGTCACCTTTTGCCCCTTGGTGATCATCAGCATAATCTGCAATTCCCTTTCCGACAAACAGCTGAAGGGCGATTCCGCTTTTTGCGGCTCAATCTGACTGAGCGCCATCTGTTGCGCGATATCTGACGCGATATAACGCTGGCCCGCATGCACCGAGCGAATAGCGTTTACCACTTCCTGCGGCGCGGCGCCTTTGCTCAGGTAGCCTGCGGCTCCCGCCTGCATCACCTTCGCCGGCAGCGGATTTTCAGTATGGATGGTTAACATGATGATTTTGATGTCGGGATTGAAGCGTGCAATTTTGCGGGTGGCTTCCAGTCCGCCAATCCCCGGCATATTCATATCCATTAAAATGACATCGACCGGTTGGTTGCGACACCATTTAACCGCATCCTCTCCGCAACAGGCTTCTCCCGCAACCAAAATACCTTTCATGTCTTCCAGTATGCGGCGAATACCGGCACGCACCAGTTCATGGTCATCAACAAGAAGCACGCTGATCAACGAGGAGTACTCCGAATGCTAAAGTGAAGAGAAGTTATATTTCAGGCCGATTAGCATACCTGTTTTCCACTGAAATGAACATCAATTGCCATCGGGTTTAATGGTTTTTAATGATTTAAATCAAATCTGATAAGAAAGCGATAAAACATCTGCCGTTTCTTATCACACGAAAGTGGAAAATATAAAAATTAATAACTATCAATGACTTAAATGATGCATATAAAATAAAATTTTATCAATATCAACGCCCTGATTTTTTACATTAAAAAATAAATCCGTCATAACAAATATTAAATTGGTATAACCTCTTTAACAGAGAATTCTGAGCTGAGTTATGAGACAAAAATCCTGTCAGCGCGGTGTGATATACTCAATAAATGCGGCGCAGGGTAAATACCCTCTGTTTTTATTAGACCAATACCCAGGAGAAAAGATGAGCGACGAAGATTTTTTAACCTCACAGGAAACTCAGGCGCTGGCAGATGAAGTGGCCTGTCTGAAAATGATGGTAACGCTGATTCTGAAAGGCATGGGACAGGCAGATGCCGGTAAGGTGATTATCAACATGGAACGTTATGTGGAAACGCTGGGTGATAAGCCACAGGCTGACGTGTTCAGCAACACCATCAAGCAAATCAAAAAGGCTTACCGCCAGTAAGCCTTATCTCCCCATGGCCGCCCGGACCATGGGGCTATCGCGACCTGTCAGCTATGCGTTTGCCAGTTAATGGAGACGCCCAGCGAAGGCAAGACCTCTTCCGGACTAAAGCGGCGCGTGCCGCGATATTTGTCCGCCAGCGCTGGCTGCGACACCGGAATACGGATGGCAAACAGGTTATCCTCTGATTGAATCAAACCTGGCGTCAACGGCTCGTAGGCTATCCGGTGCTGCTCAAACATCTTTTCCAGCATTGGCGTCGCGGAGCTGAGAATATATTCCATCCCGCTTTGCTCAGCTAACTGAACCGCATGCCAGAGAATCGTCAGCGGCAGCTCATCGTCCACTTCCAGACGCGCAGAGAAGCGCGACATTTCCCAAACTTTTTCATGACTGAACGGCAACACAATGGTTTCATTATGCTCCGGTTCTTGCCAGGGAATCAGTCGGGCACAGCCGCTGATACCATGCCTGGCGCTCCAGGCAATCAGCCAGGTCACATCAGAACGATCGTAGCGATCATATTCCTGTCCCGGCGTAGTGAGTCGCGGGGGAATAGACCAGCCTTCGCCACGAGCAAATACGCTGTAACGATAACTGCCCAACTCCGCCAGCAAGGAGGATGGCATATCCTTTAACTGGGTTTGAATTATTTTCATCATGCGCCCCTGACATCCCCATGTTTGCAATGATTTCTTTGCGCCAGCCTGGCAAAGTTCCGGCGCAGGGTAGACAACTGACTTTAGCGATGAAACTACTAAATTTAGTAGTTGTCTTTTCGCTATATCAGACCAATCGCTGCGGCATAACAGGCAATTTGTGTTTTATTAGAAACATTAAAACGCTTTTGCATGTTCTTCTGATGGAAATTCACCGTGTGTTCAGAGATAGATAAAATAAGCGAAATTTCTGCAGATGTTTTCCCTTCTGCCGTCCATTTGAGTATTTCCAGCTCGCGCTGGCTGAAATCGTTTCCAAGGATGCTCATCGAGTCATCAGCGAAACGCTCCAGCGTACGTAAGCTCAGTTCCGCCAGGAAGTGCAGTTTCACTTCCAGCTCAACGCGTAAGTGTTGAGTCTTACAGGGTTGATGGGACGATATAGATAATATACCAATGGCACGATTAGGTGCCATGGCGGAGCAGGAAAATCCGCTTGCCAGCCCATGCTCGCCCGCTTCTTTCCATAACTCTCCTGCGCCAGTAAAGAGATCGCGCGTCCATTCCACCCCGCGTCCCGGCCGCTGACAGAGCGCCAGCACCGGATCCACAGCAAAATAATTCTGCGCTTCATAGCGTTTAATCCAGCCGTCAGGATAGCTGCTGTAGAGAAAAATTCGCGGCCGGGTAAAGGGCACCGGGTGTTGAATCAAAAATGCATAGCTGTCAAAACCCAGCAATTCCGTCTGTCGCTGTAAAAGCGTTTTTAATTGCAGAGCCCCTGTTAACGCCTGAAATTCTTTTTCTGTTTCGCCATGCCAGACGAAATAATTGTCGGTCGTCATTATTACCTCAGCGTTATCCCCACGCCCATACGCCGTGTTATTCGGTCCGAAAATCACAAAATTAATTAATCTGAGCAAAAATATTGATTGAGAAAAAAACAGGCTGCTGGAAAAAATCAATGACCTCCCGCTGTCATTGCTTTTCCGGAATGGAGTTAACACCGGCCCTTCTCTATCATGTTAAGCACTTTACAGAGTCTTGCTGCGCTTAAGTTTAGAATAGGATTTTTCTGATAGAGATTCAATCGCCATATTCATTGGAAATGCTCAACGGATGGATAAGCGTAAAGCAGAGCTATTAAGAAAAATTCAGCCGCATAACGTAACTGTTTTGTAAACAGAGCGTTAAACAGCCAAAGGTTTTTAGCTTCAGCAAAAATGAAGAGCAAAATGATGGGGCTATTCCGCTTTTTTCCGTTGCCCCGCTGCGGAATTTTCCGCTGCGGCACTTTCGCGCTACTCTTATCCTAAGCCATGCGACAGCGGCCAGCAGTGAGGAAGACGCGGCAGCGACAGCTCTGCCGCTCTGTTGCCTACGCCATCATTGACCAAAGCAGGATCTCCCATGTTGAACCAGTTGGCTTTACCTTTCCTTGTTTTAGGGGGCTGTACGGCCCTGATGATTCTGAAAGATCTTTTTCGCCATCCGCATCCCGTGGCGGTGATGAATATCATCTGGCCGCTGACCGGCTTATATATGCCCTTTTTAGGTTGGCTGGCCTGGTGGTATCTGGGGCGTAAGCCGTCACGTCAGGTAAAACTTTTACTGTTGGCACCACAGAAATTACAGCGTCATGCCGGCTGGCAATCTATTTTTATTTCAACGTCGCTGACTGCCGCCGCCTGTATTTTTGGCAATATAATCACACTTCCGATAATCACCCTGGTAAAGCATTTTACGGTTTTTTCTCCGATCGGCTTGCAGATTATTATTTCCGTGGCGCTGTCACTGTTTATTGGCCTGTTTTTTCAATTTCACGCCATCCGACAGCGTGAAGATCTCTCAATATGGCGCGCCCTGTTGCTGGCATTAAAAACCGAAACCTTTCCGCTGCTGATTTACCAGTCAGGTATTTTTATCTTTATGGCACTGGCCCTGAAATTTGTCCTGGCGCAGCAAATTAATCCGATGCTGCTTGTGTTTTGGTTTATGTTGCAGCTGGCAATGATGATCGGTTTTTTATTCTCCTGGCCTGCCAACCATTTCCTGATCAAACGCGGACTTAATCCGGCGGTGTGAATCTAACGGCAGTAACCCGCGCCGCGCATGCCCAGATGAAAATGCGTGGCATGCGCGGCGTTATAATCAGGACCAAGCGCATTACCGAAACTGTTGCAGCCGTTACGCCATAGCGCCTGCAAAAGCTGCGAGGAAGCGGCGGGTTTGCGCCAGTTTTTACCCACTTCAAGCCAGACGCCATTGCGCAACTGAAAGCCAGTCACGTCCCAGGCGTCGGCGCTGGCATGTTCGCTCAGCCGCCCCTGACTGCGATGATAAATATTACGACAGGCATAGCTGCCGACATGGCTGATGCGCGCCAGCGGGCTGTGAAGTTCGCTCTGCTGGATAATCGCGCTGCTGCGCAGCACATACATGGTGCTGGCGACGGCCATCGGGCAGCTTGCCAGAAAGCTGCTGCTCAGGCTGACCGCACCGAAGCGCTGTATGCGCAGCGGTCGTTGAATCGGACAGGCACCGCGCATCGCAGGCACCTCGCGAAAAGTCACCAGGCCCGCCTGCTGTGCGCGCTGCATCACCGCCAGACAGGCGGCCGGGTCATGCTCCAGCCGCTCAAGCTTATAACGCGTGATCCAGCCCGGCGCATCGGTAACCGAAAGCGGAGTAAACGGATTGTACTGCGCAGGAAGATTGTGTTTAAGCCAGGGTAAACTCCACCAACCGATACCAACCAAAACCACTAACAAAATCAATGCTCGCATGCATCATGCCCTTTGATGACCCCTTTCCTGAACTGGAAGTGTAGAAGATCGGGCTTCGCTAACGCGCTGATGCGTGTTGATCCGCTTAAAAAAAAATCATTCCGGCGAGAGATTGTGCCATGTAAATTTCTTTTGCCAGTGCGCAGGTGATGGAAGCAGCGGTTTGTAAAAAAACAATTACCGGATAATGGCTTTATTCCACTATCTTATGCCGTCTTGCCCCACGGCAGGCTTTATCTAACAGCCAACAGAGCTGACACAACATCAAGACAGGAAAGACAATCTCATGGTTGATCAATCAAACGAAACGTTTCAGGTGCAGGAGAATCCGGAAAAGCTGCGGCGCAGTCTGCATAACCGCCATATTCAGCTGATTGCCATTGGCGGCGCTATCGGCACCGGCCTGTTTATGGGGTCGGGCAAAACCATCAGTCTGGCCGGACCTTCGATCATCTTTGTCTATATGATCATCGGCTTTATGCTGTTTTTTGTCATGCGAGCAATGGGCGAGCTGCTGCTCTCTAACCTTGAATATAAATCCTTTAGCGATTTTGCCGCCGATCTGCTCGGTCCCTGGGCGGGCTATTTTACCGGCTGGACCTACTGGTTCTGCTGGGTGGTCACCGGCATTGCCGATGTGGTCGCCATCAGCTCCTATTTTCAGCTCTGGTTTCCCGGTTTTTCCGTCGGGATGAGCGCCCTGCTCTGCGTGGCGCTGTTTCTGACGCTGAACATTCTTACCGTGAAGTTGTTTGGCGAAATGGAGTTCTGGTTCGCGATTATCAAAATCGTGGCGATTGTGGCGCTGATTATTACCGGCATTGTGCTGGTCTCGCTGCATTACCCTTCGCCGGGCGGTGGTCACGCCGCGCTGAGCAATATCTGGGATCACGGCGGGTTCTTTCCGAAAGGATTAAGCGGCTTTTTTGCCGGTTTCCAGATTGCTGTTTTTGCCTTTGTCGGCATTGAACTGGTAGGGACTGCCGCCGCCGAAACTCAGGATCCGCATAAAGTGTTGCCGCGCGCGATTAACGCTATTCCGCTGCGCATTATTATGTTCTACGTGCTGGCGTTGATGGTGATCATGGCCGTCACGCCCTGGAGCCAGGTGATGGCCGATCGCAGCCCGTTTGTTGAGATGTTTATGCTGATTGGTTTACCGGCTGCTGCCACCATGGTGAACTTTGTGGTGCTGACCTCCGCCGCCTCTTCCGCCAACAGCGGCATCTTCTCAACCAGCCGCATGCTCTATGGCCTGTCACAGCAGGGCGTGGCCCATCGCGGGTTTGGTCGTCTTTCCGCCCGCGCCGTACCCACGACCGGCCTGTTTTTCTCCTGCCTTTGCCTGCTGGGCGGCGTCGGGCTTATCTGCCTGATCCCGGACGTGATGACCGTGTTCACCCTGGTCACCACGGTATCTGCCATTCTGTTTATGTTCGTCTGGACCATTATTCTCTGCAGCTATCTGGTCTACCGCAAAAAGCATCCGCAACTGCACGCCGCATCAAAATTTAAGATGCCGCTGGGCAAAATGATGTGCTGGGTTTGCATCGCCTTTTTTGCTTTTGTGCTGGTACTGCTGACGCTGGAAGAGGATACCCGTCAGGCGCTGATGGTGACGCCGCTCTGGTTTGCGCTGCTGACCATGGGTTGGCTGCTGCGCCGCCGCCAGCAGGCGTAACCGTTCTGATAACCAGCCCGGCTATCAGCGTCGGGCTGGTTATTTACAACCGTGCGCCGAGCCTGCTGAAGGCGGTTTTCAGGCTGGGACGCGGCGAGGCGATACGCCGGGGGTGCGCGGCGGGCTGCTCAGGCGAACCGAGATCGAAAGTAAAGGTATAAGCGGGATCTTCTCCCATCCGCAGATCGGCGATATAAAGCCGCCCTTCCCATTCACGCATCGCATAAAACCCATGGCTGAACCAGGCCACACGCTCCGCATACCAGTCGCCTTTCATGTCACGAAACAGGTTTTCACCGCGCGGCTGCCACTTAACTGCCAGCGCGCGACGCGGCGAAAATAACGACCAGTAACTTTCGCCATAGCGGTCCGGCGCCATCACCACGATGCGCCAGACCAGCGTATTAAAGGCGGTGGGCGTCACCAATACTTTGTCGACGGGAATGCCCTGGCGCGTCAGATCGCTCTTTACCTGCCAGCTGGCGACGCTCTGAATCAGCACACTCCAGACGAGATATAGCGTGCTCAGCGTCAGGCCGATGCGGTTCCAGCGCAGACCTTGTTCCCCTCTGCGCCACAAGGCAACCGCGAGACAAATCAGCAAGGGTAAGGTGTAGAGCGGATCGATGATGTAGATGCTGCCGATCGCATAGGGATAGTCCGTGAGCGGCAGTCCGAGCTGCGTGCCGTAAACCGTCATCAGATCGAGCAGCGGATGGGTAATTAACGCCAGCCAGACTGCCAGCCACCACTGCTGCCAGCCCACCGGCTGGCGAAACAGACCGGCAATCAGCCAGCCGAGCGGCGCCGAAATCAGCGTCAGCCAGAGCAGCGCATGGGTTTCCGTTCGGTGCAACGTCATATTGCGAATGGCATCGCCATGATCGAGAAACACATCAAGATCGGGCAAGGTGCCGCAGGCGGCCCCCGCCAGCGCCGATTGCCAGAGCGGCACGCGTCGCCCCATTGCTGCCATGCTTACCGATGCGCCAAGGACAATCTGCGACACTGAATCCATAAAGTTCCGCCCTGTTTTGCTTGTTGTGAAGGCGCGCACCCGGCAGACGAGGTTTAGCGGATCAGCGCACCCGTATTCCCTCAATAATCATATGCTGAACGTTTTCCAGCGTTTGCTCGAAGAACTGCGCATCGCTCAGCGTCTGGCCCGTCACCGCTTCAACCTGGGTGGCGAAGTCGGCGTAGTGCTGCGTCGTTGCCCAGAGCATAAAAATTAAATGTTGCGGTTGTACGCCTGCCAGCCGACCTTCCGCAACCCACTGTTCGATAATGGCCGCTTTTTCATCTACCAGTTTTTTCAGATCGCCTGCCAGTTCATCCTTCAGCAGCGGCGCGCCCTGCAACATCTCCAGACAGAACAGGCGTGATGCCTGCGGATGGTCACGTGAAACTTCCAGCTTCAGACGAATATAGCGGCGAATCGCCGACAGCGGATCCTGATCGTGGCGCAGCGCACGCAGCGGCGCCAGCCAGACGTCGAGGATCTCTTTCAGCACCGCCACGTAAAGCACTTCTTTTGAAGAAAAATAGTAGAGCAGATTGGTTTTTGAGACATCGGCAAGCTCCGCCACTTTATCCAGGCT
The DNA here is from genome assembly GCF_044342975.1 of Pantoea osteomyelitidis. Classification (NCBI taxonomy): domain Bacteria; kingdom Pseudomonadati; phylum Pseudomonadota; class Gammaproteobacteria; order Enterobacterales; family Erwiniaceae; genus Pantoea; species Pantoea osteomyelitidis. The sequence continues at coordinate 585,990 of NZ_JBGFSN010000004.1, read as the reverse complement.
GGTGCCGTGAATCCCAAATTGGGAAAAAAGCGTCAGCGCCGCCTCCAGGATCGCGGCACGCTTGGCAGCCACCGCGCGCGCGCGTCTCGTGGGCTTTTTTTCATCGGTTTTCACATGGTTACCTCATTTTCTTCCTGGGCGCATCATAACAAAGGCGCTGAAACATGCCTAATGTCACTGCTGCACCCTTTTCAACCAGACCTGCCTGAAAAGCGTGCAAATTGTTTTTACCAGCTGGTCCATTTCAGACCTTTTGTTCCGTTTTATTTTCTAACTGTTTGTAATTAAAGATAACTTATTTTCTGGCACAGCCTTTGCAATTTCTTTTCTGAGCGCCGCCTCAAGGGAAAATGCAGGATGCAACGCAGCGCGTGAAACAATATCAACCACAGCACGAGGGTTTCACATGAAGATTGGCGTATTTATTCCTATCGGTAACAACGGCTGGCTTATCTCAACCCATGCGCCGCAGTACCAGCCCACCTTTGAGCTGAATAAGGCGATTGTGCAGAAAGCTGAGCATTATCATTTCGATTTCGCGCTGTCGATGATCAAACTGCGCGGATTCGGCGGTAAAACCGAATTTTGGGATCACAATCTGGAATCCTTTACCCTGATGGCGGGCCTGGCCGCCGTTACCTCACGCATTGAAATTTACGCCACGGCCGCTACCCTGACGCTGCCGCCCGCCATCGTGGCGCGCATGGCGGCAACCATCGACTCTATCTCCGGCGGTCGCTTTGGCGTCAATCTGGTGACCGGCTGGCAGAAACCAGAATACGAGCAGATGGGACTTTGGCCCGGCGACGACTACTTTGCCAGTCGCTATCAATACCTCACGGAGTACGTCACGGTGCTGCGCGATCTCTGGGGCACCGGCAAATCCGATTTTAAAGGTGAGTTTTTCACCATGAACGATTGCCGCGTCAGCCCTCAGCCGCAAAAGCCCATGAAGGTGATCTGCGCCGGTCAAAGCGATGCCGGTATGGCCTTCTCGGCGACCTTTGCCGATTACAACTTCTGCTTCGGCAAAGGCGTTAACACGCCAGCCGCCTTTGCACCTACCGCGGCGCGCATGAAGCAGGCGGCGGATAAAGCGGGACGCGAGGTCGGCTCCTACGTGCTGTTTATGATCATCGCCGATGAGACAGACGAAGCGGCACGCGCCAAATGGGAGCACTACAAAGCGGGCGCCGACGAAGAGGCGCTGGCCTGGCTCACCACGCAGAGCCAGCAGGATAAAAAATCGGGCAGCGATACCAACGTCCGCCAGATGGCCGATCCCACCTCGGCAGTGAATATCAATATGGGGACGCTGGTCGGCTCTTACGTCAGCGTGGCGCGCATGCTGGATGAGGTGGCTCAGGTAGAGGGAACCCAGGGCGTGCTGCTGACCTTTGATGATTTTCTGCAGGGCATTGAAGCTTTCGGCGAGCGCATCCAGCCGCTGATGCAGTGCCGCGCCAGTGTGATTGACGCTGCGAAGGAGGTTGCGTAATGAATACGGTTATCTGCGCCCACGCGTCTGATTTGCCCCTGGCCACCTTACCGGCTCGCCCGGAAGCGATCGCTTTCCCGCCGCAGCAGAGCGCGCTGATTGTGGTGGATATGCAAAACGCCTATGCCACCACGGGCGGCTATCTGGATCTCGCCGGTTTTGACGTATCGGCGACCAAACCGGTGATTGAAAAAATTCATCAGGCAGTCACCGCGGCACGCGCGGCAGGTATTCAGATCATCTGGTTCCAGAACGGCTGGGACGATAAGTATGTCGAGGCGGGCGATGCCGGATCGCCGAACTATCACAAATCCAACGCGCTGAAAACCATGCGCAAACAGCCGGAGCTGCAGGGCAAGCTGCTGGCCAAAGGGGGCTGGGATTATGCGCTGGTGGATGAGCTGACGCCGCAACCCGGCGATATCGTGCTGCCAAAACCGCGTTACAGTGGCTTTTTCAATACGCCGCTGGACAGCATGCTGCGCAGCCGCGGCATTCGTCATCTGATTTTTACCGGCATTGCTACCAATGTCTGTGTCGAGTCGACGCTGCGCGACGGCTTCTTCCTCGAATACTTCGGCGTGGTGCTGGAAGATGCGACTTATCAGGCCGGGCCTCCCTTTGCCCAGCAGGCGGCGATTTTTAACATCGAAACCTTTTTCGGCTGGGTCTCTGACGTAAACACCTTCTGCGAAACGCTGAAAAGCCCGGCGTAAGCGCGCGTCACTGTCAACACCATTAACAGGAGAACATATGCCTAAGTCTGTGATTATTCCACCCGGCAGCGGCACGCCCATCGCCCCTTTTGTGCCCGGCACCCTGGCCGATGGCGTGGTTTACGTTTCCGGCACCCTGCCGTTTGATGCGCAGAATAATGTGGTGCATGTCGGCGACGCGGCGGCGCAAACCCGCCACGTACTGGAAACCATCAAGCGCGTGATTGAGACCGCTGGCGGCACCATGACGGACGTCACCTTTAACTCGATTTTCCTTACTGACTGGAGCCACTACGCCGCCATCAATCAGGTGTATGCCGACTACTTCCCCGGCGATAAGCCCGCCCGCTTCTGTATTCAGTGCGGGCTGGTCAAACCGGATGCGCTGGTGGAGATCGCCAGCGTGGCCCACATCGGAAAACAGGAGGCGTAATGCATCTTGAAATCCTGGGTCAGCCGGCAGAGGACGCGCCGACGCTGGTGCTCTCCGCCGGTCTGGGCGGTTCCGCCAGCTTCTGGCTGCCGCAGCTGAACGCGTTAAGCGAGCACTATCGCGTGGTGGTTTATGACCAGCGCGGCACCGGGCGCAGCCCGGATGCGCTGCCTGAAGGCTATACCATGGCGATGATGGCGGCCGAGCTGGCCGATGCGCTGGCGCGCCACAATATTCTGCGCTTTGACCTGATTGGTCACGCGCTGGGAGGATTGATCGGTTTGCAGATGGCGCTGGATTACCCGGATCGGGTCAGACGTGTGGTGGTGATAAACGGCTGGCTCAGCCTGAATTCTCATACCCGCCGCTGCTTTAAGGTGCGTCAGGATTTGCTGCTCAACGTGGGCGTCGAGGCCTTTGTGCGCGCCCAGCCGCTGTTCCTCTATCCCGCTGAATGGCTGTCACGCCATCAGCCGCGCATCGAAGCGGAAGATGCCCTGCACGTCGCGCATTTCCAGGGTACGGAAAACCTGCTGCGGCGGCTGAACGCGTTAATGAGCGCCGACTTCACCCGCAGCGCGGCGCGTATTGCCCAGCCGGTGCTGGCGATTTACAGCCGGGACGATCTGCTGGTGCCCTGGAGCTGTTCTCACGAGCTGGCGGCGGCGCTGCCCAATGCCACCCTGGCGGAGATGACATGGGGCGGACATGCGATGAGCGTCACCGATCCTGATGCGTTTAATCAACTGCTGCTCGACTGGCTAAAGGCGACCGCGTCCGCTGCACTGCCGCAGCACGCGGCCGGTTAACCGGCAAAGGAGAAAAAAATGAGCCTGCATGAAATTGCTGCCCATGCGACAAACGTAGACAAACAGGCGTTTCGCGATGCCATGGCATCGCTGGGCGCCGCGGTAAACATAATTACCACCAACGGCCCGGCCGGACGCGCCGGTTTTACCGCCTCGGCAGTGTGTAGCGTAACCGACGCGCCGCCCACTCTGCTGGTGTGCCTGAATCGTTCAGCCTCGGTTTATCAGGTATTTCGTGAGAACCGCCAGCTCTGCGTCAATACCCTGGCGGCGGGACATGAAACGCTCTCCACGCTGTTTGGCGGCAAAACGCCAATGCCTGAACGCTTTATCGCAGCCGACTGGTCAACGCTGGCGACAGGTTCGCCCATTCTGAGCGGTGCGCTGGCATCGTTCGACTGCAAAGTAAGCCAGATGGTCAGCGTGGGTACCCATGACATTCTGTTTTGCGAAGTGCTGGCGCTGGTGCGTAACGATGAATCGCACGGCCTGGCCTGGTTCGATCGTGGATATCATCATCTGATGCGGCAGGAAGCCCGATAATCCGCTGCTGGCGGCCCCGGCGTGAATCACTTTCTGGAGAAAACGATGGCAAGTTCCTGGTTTCCTCAATGGCAAAAAAGATCGGCAGTGGAAGAAAATGGTCTGATCGCACCCGATGAAACGCTGCCTGTCGGGCAAACGTTGATTCTCGGCCTGCAACATGCGGTCGCTATGTTTGGCGCAACGGTATTGATGCCGCTGCTGATGGGGCTGGATCCCAATCTCGCGATTCTGGTGTCAGGCATAGGCACCCTGCTGTTCTTTATGGTCACCGGCGGACGCATCCCCAGCTATCTTGGCTCCAGTGCCGCTTTTGTCGGCGTCGTGATTGCGGTTACCGGCTTTACGGGACAGGGACTGAATCCCAACCTGAGCGTGGCGCTGGGCGGCGTTATCGCCTGCGGCGTGCTCTATACCCTGATTGGCTTTATCGTGATGAAAGCGGGCACGCGCTGGATTGAACGTTTGATGCCACCCGTGGTGACCGGCGCGGTGGTGATGGCGATCGGCCTTAACCTGGCGCCGATTGCGGTGCATAGCGTCTCTGCCTCCACCTTCGACAGCTGGATGGCGGTGATGACGGTGCTTTGCATCGGCCTGGTTGCGGTATTCACGCGCGGCATGGTGCAGCGCCTGTTGATCCTGATTGGCCTGGTCCTCGCCTGGGCAATTTATGCGTTACTGACCAACGGGCTGGGCTTCGGTAAGCCGGTGGATTTCACGCAGCTGGCGCAGGCGGCCTGGATCGGTCTGCCGCAAATCACGACGCCTGCCTTTGATTTGCAGGCGATGGTATTAATCGCGCCGGTGGCAATAATTCTGGTGGCGGAAAATCTTGGCCATGTCAAAGCGGTCGCCGGGATGACCGGACGCAACCTCGATCCCTGGATCGGACGCGCGTTCGTTGGCGACGGCCTCGCCACCCTCATTTCCGGCATGCTTGGCGGCAGCGGTGTGACGACCTATGCGGAAAACATCGGCGTGATGGCCGTGACGAAAGTTTATTCCACGCTGGCCTTTGTCGCGGCGGCGCTGATTGCGCTGGTGCTGGGCTTCTCGCCGAAATTCGGCGCGCTGATCCATACTATTCCTGGCCCGGTGATTGGCGGTGCGTCTATTGTGGTATTCGGCCTGATCGCCGTTGCAGGGGCGCGCATCTGGGTACAAAACCATGTGGATTTCAGTCAGAACGGCAACCTGATTATGGTGGCTACTACGCTGGTACTCGGGGCGGGCGATTTCGCGCTGAAGATTGGCAGCTTTACGCTGGGGGGAATCGGTACGGCAACCTTTGGCGCCATTATCCTTAATGCCATTCTTTGTCGACGCGGCACGGCGCTGTTTGGCACTGATATTATACGCCAGAATCGTTAGTCTCTCTTCGGGTTAACCGCCGGGTTTTCCCGGCGGTTGGCGATGCTCAATTGGCCCGGAGCAGCAGATTAAGATTTATTGCTGCTCCTTCCCCCTTTTTCACCCGCCTTTGAGGCGCGCTGCGGATCGTTTTTAAAGTTACCGCCGCTGTTTTTGCCTCCTTTACGTCCGGCTTCGGCGGCTCTTTCACGATCTTCCGCGAAATTACCTGATCCTCCACGATGTTGAGCCATTATTTCCTCCCGTAGAGTTTTTAGCATCATGTATTGAAACTTTTCACCACTGCCGTTCGATGAAAAGCAGTGGCCGCAACAGGCATGAGAACGACGTCAGCCATGTTTACAGGTTAGCCGCTTTCTTCTGACACAGTGGAATAACCGCCCATAAAAACAAATAAAAGTCTAAAAATTCATTTAAATGCAAAATTTTATATCAAAGGCACCAGGCATGGATGGTTTTTACCAGAATTGCGCGTACTGCCTGCTCACTCTCTCGCCAGCCACACCCGCAAAGCTCTTCTATACTTCTGTTTACTCATTTAAAACCAGTCAGGGAGTTCTGCATGGCCAAAATTCTGGTGCTCTACTATTCAATGTATGGACATATCGAAACCATGGCGCAAGCTGTGGCAGAAGGCGCCCGGAAAATAGACGGCGCGGAAGTCACCATCATGCGCGTCCCGGAAACCATGGATGCAGAGCGTTTTGCTCAGGTTGGCGGCAAAACCGATCAGCCTGCGCCAGAGGCAAAACCGGAAGATTTACCGAACTATGACGCCATTCTGGTTGGCACCCCGACCCGCTTTGGCAATATGTCAGGTCAGATGCGCACCTTCTTTGACCGCACCGGCGGTCTGTGGGCGTCCGGTGCGCTCTACGGCAAGCTCTCCAGCGTTTTCACCTCCACCGGCACCGGCGGCGGACAGGAACAGACCATCACCTCTGTCTGGACCACTCTGGCGCACCACGGCATGGTGATTGTGCCTATCGGCTATGGCACGCCAGAACTTTTCGATATTTCACAAGTACGTGGCGGCACCCCTTATGGCGCAACCACGATGGCAGGCGGCGACGGTTCGCGCCAGCCCACGGAACAGGAATTAACCATCGCTCGTTATCAGGGCGAATATGTCGCCGGACTGGCGGTTAAACTTGCAGGATAATCCCCCAACAGGAGATCATTATGGCTACAGATCAATCGAAAGCGCATCACGTCGGCGAATGGGCCACCTTACGCCACACTTCGCCGGAAATTGCGGAAGCCATTTTTGAAGTGGCGAACTACGATGAAGCGCTCGCCGAGCAAATCTGGGAACAACAGGGAAATGACGAAGTGCTGTTTCGCGCCTTCGACAAAACCGATCAGGATGTCCTGACCTGGGATGATAAGCAGGTAGAGCGTAAAAATATTTAAGCACAAGGCGGGTTTTTACCCGCCTTAGTTTTATCCTTCATCGGGGGCTTTCTATGTCATCTTACCAAAGCGTGAATCCTGCCAATAATCAGCTGTTAAAAACCTGGCCCGAGCATGATGCAGCCTTTGTCAGCCAGGCGCTGGAGAAGGCCGATCGGCTTTACCACTCTGCCTGGAGCAAAGGCGATATTCAGCCGCGCCTGCAGGTGCTGAAAAAACTGGCGGATCTGATTGATAATCAGGTGGACGAGCTGGCTGCTATCGCCAGTCGGGAGATGGGCAAGCTGATTGCTCAGAGTCGTGGCGAGGTCAAAATCTGTGCGCAAATCGCCCGCTATTATGCCGAGCATGGTGAAACCTTTCTGAAGCCGCAGCCTTATCCCAGCGAACTGGGAGAGGCCTGGGTGGAATACCATCCTGTGGGCACGCTGGTTGCCGTCGAGCCGTGGAACTTTCCTTATTACCAGCTGATGCGCGTGCTTGCGCCCAATCTGGCGCTGGGCAATCCGGTACTGGCGAAACATGCCAACATCGTGCCGCACTGCGCAGACGCGTTTGAAAAGCTGGTCGCGAAGGCGGGTGCGCCGGAGGGTGCCTGGACTAACCTGTTTGTCACTACCGACCAGATCGCCGATCTGATTGCAGACGATCGTGTTCAGGGCGTGGCGCTGACCGGTTCAGAACGCGCCGGCAGCGCGGTTGCGCAACAGGCGGGTAAATATCTGAAGAAATCGACTCTGGAACTGGGAGGCAATGATGTCTTCGTGGTGCTGGACGATGCGGATATCGATGAAGCCGTGCGTCAGGGTGCCCAGGCGCGTTTAAGCAACTGCGGCCAGGTCTGTACCGCAGCGAAACGCTTTATCCTGCATGAAAAAATTGCTGACAGCTTTCTGACGAAATTTACCGCCGCTCTGCAATCGGCCATGCCCGGCGATCCGCTGGATGAAAAAACCACGCTTGGTCCCCTCTCTTCGATGGATGCGCGCGACCGTTTGGTTAAACAGGTGGATGAGGCGGTCAGCAAGGGAGCGAAAGCGATCTGCGGCGGTAACAAGATTGAAGGCGCAGGCTGCTACTATCAGCCGACCATTCTGACGCAGATTACCCGCGACAATCCCGCTTATTTCCAGGAATTTTTCGGCCCGGTGGCGCAGGTTTATGTGGTCAGGGACGATAGCGCCGCCGTGGCGCTCGCTAACGACTCCCATTACGGCCTCGGCGGCTCGGTCTGGACGCGGGATATCGCACGCGGGAAAACCATGGCGTCGCAGATAGAGACCGGTATGGTGTTTATCAATTCCCAGAGCGATACCGCGGCTGAATTGCCGTTTGGCGGCGTGAAGCGTTCGGGTTACGGGCGTGAACTCTCCGATCTCGGCATCAAAGAGTTTGCCAATCAGAAACTGGTGGTGGTTGCCGGTCAGTAAAACGAAAAAAACCCCGTCAGCACGGGGTTTTTTCTTGTTGCTCGCTTAGCTTGATTTCGCTTCAACCGGTTTTTGCTGCGCCGGAGCGTTATCGCTTGCTTTAGGCTGGGGTTGCGCTTTGGATTCAGCCGCTTTCGCTTTCTCGCCATCCTTTGCCTTCGCCGCTTTTTCGGCTGCTGCTTTGTCAGCGGCAGCCTTGTCCGCAGCGGCTTTATCGGCAGCCGCTTTATCCGCTTTCTGCTTGCTCTCATCAGCCGGTGCTACGGGCTGCGGCGCGGCGGCGGGCTGCGGAGCTGCGGCTGGCGGCGTGGCGGGCTGCATCGGCGTTCCCTGCAGCGCGCCGTTCAGCGCCTGCGCAAACTGATCCCAGCTGCAATAGCCGTTAGCATCGGCCGGGCAACCTTCCAGCTGAAGGGTAACGCGCTTCGGCGGATTTTTCAGGCTCAGCACGTCAGCGTCGCGCAGCTGCTCCGCAGTCTGATAAACGTATTCGATCTTCAATAAATCTTTATTGGTTTTGCCGTCATGCCAGCGCTCAAACACCACCTGTCCGCCGATCGGCGTATTTTCATACTGACCCGGAAGCTGATAAGGTTTTACCTGTAGTGCCGTCAGCAGCGAAGCGATATTCGAATCATGTCCCACCATCAGCGTCACTTTCGGCGCGTTAGCTTTATCCTGATCGATTAACTGACTGCGAATATAATCTACCAGCGGAGCGGCAACTTCACGCGCGACATCGGGAGTCGTGAAAAGCACGTTCTGATAGCCATTTTTGATCGCTGACAGCTCCTGCCACTGCTCCGGGGTTTTGATCTGGCCCCAGGCAACCTGCTCCAGCGGGAAGCCCTGATAATACTGCAGCGTAAAGGCATCCATTAACGAATTGCCCGCCTTCAGAGGGCCGCTGACATTCGGCTCTTTGCCATTTTCCGCAGTGAAATTGTTCTGACCGTTGCTGAGATCGCACTGCTTTTTGTTATTGCAGGCAGGCGCGGTTTTATAATCGACAATTTTTTCCAGACGCTGGAAAGCGGGCTTTAACGCCAGCTTTTCATTGGCTGCGGTCATCGCCGCCAGCGCTTTTTTGTTGAACTCGTCGCTGGCGTCGGTGATCACCGGATTGAAAATCGGATCCATGGTGCCCATCGCATCCTGATGGGTAACGGTGATATCACAGCCCGGAAACGCGCCATTGATAAAAAACTGGGCTGTGGCGACGGTACGTTGCAGGCTGTTGGCGTAGACGAAAACGTTGCTGGCATCAGGGCAGCTGCCGTTCTGCACCAGTCCTTGCTGGGCCAGCCACTGACGCGTGTAGTCGCCCATATAGACTTCCAGCACGCCGCCTTTGGTGGTGAGCTGACCACCTGGCACATCCCACTGCGGCCAACTCTTTTTCGTCGACTGCTCCAGCACGCTGCCGTTGTCAGCGAGCGGCGCGCGCAAGTTGTGACGGCTAAACAGCAGAACCTGCTGTAGTTGCATATCACCCTCAGCCGCCTGCGCGGAGACGCCGGACGTGAATGCCGCAATTACCGACAATGCGCAAAGACTCAGTTTCTTGATCATTGTGCCTATTCCATTAATTCATTAGAGAAACATTCTGGCTTTCAACCGATTAGCTCGCCTCCGAGCGGATTGACGCACAGTGTAACCCAGCTCGCCTCGGAAAAGCGCCAGATGTTTGCAAAAACTGTTACAGGACTATAGCAAAGATGCTGCCAGCCGGCTGAGCGTCATTAGCAGATTGAAAAGCGACAAAATGTTTTTCGGAATTGCTGCCAGAGAAAAGCGTCGGGCGGAAAAGAAAAAGGCCAGCACGCTGTGCTGGCCCTGAAATCTGTGGCGGAGGAGGAGAGATTCGAACTCTCGGATGGTTTCCCATCGGCGGTTTTCAAGACCGCTGCCTTAAGCCACTCGGCCACCCCTCCGTATGCTGGCAATGCCAGTTGTCGCTGTCGGGTTTTACCCATACAGCAGGCAAATATTTTTCATTTGCCGCTTTCTTATCTCAGGCAAGATAAGAAATGGCGGAGGAGGAGAGATTCGAACTCTCGGATGGTTTCCCATCGGCGGTTTTCAAGACCGCTGCCTTAAGCCGCTCGGCCACCCCTCCGCAATGACGCGCACTATAAACATCCCCCCGAAAGATGTAAAGCCTGTCACGCTTCATTTGCCTGAAAAACAGCCAAAAAGTCGCTTTTCGTCGTCTTAATCGCCATTCCGTTTAGATAAACAGCAGCTTATCACGTAAAGAAGGGTAAAACGGCTTCCCCCGCCTGCTGGCGCTTCGTATGCTCAGCGCAGAATTGTGTTCTGATAACAGGAGCGCTTTATGGACAGAATTATTAGTTCTTCACGTCAACAATCGCTGCTCAGCACCCATAAGGTGTTGCGCAATACCTATTTTCTGCTTGGCCTGACGCTGGCGTTTTCCGCTGTCACCGCCACCGCCAGCACTATGCTTGCCCTGCCCGCGCCGGGTTTGATTTTGATGCTGGTGGGTTTTTACGGACTGATGTTTCTGACCTATCGTCTGGCTAACAGTCCGGCGGGCATTCTGGCGGCGTTCGCCTTTACCGGTTTCCTGGGTTACTGCCTGGGGCCAATCCTTGCTTCGTTCCTTTCTGCCGGCATGGGTGATGTGATTGCGCTGGCGCTTGGCGGCACGGCGCTGGTGTTTTTTTGCTGCTCAGCCTATGTATTAACCACCCGGCGCGACATGTCGTTCCTTGGCGGCATGATGATGGCGGGCTTCGTTGTGTTGCTGGTGGCAGTGATTGCTAACCTGTTCCTGCAATTGCCGGCGCTGCATCTGGCGATCAGCGCGCTGTTTATCCTGTTTTCCGCCGGGGCGATTCTGTGGGAAACCAGCAACATTATTCACGGCGGTGAAACCAACTATATCCGCGCCACCGTCAGCCTCTACGTCTCGCTGTACAATATTTTTGTCAGCCTGCTGAGCCTGCTTGGATTTGCCCGTAATGATTGATGCGCTCTCAGCGTAAAGGTAAATAACCTTTTCCAACCCCGCTTCGGCGGGGTTTTGCTTTTTCTGGCCCGCGATTTTGTTAAAATGCGCGCAGGTTTATCTGTGAGGTAATAACGTGAATTTTGCTGGCAAAGAGATCGCGGTGGACGCGGAAGGCTATTTAAAACATCGTGAAGAGTGGAGCGAAGCGCTCGCCACGCATCTTGCCGAACAGGAAGGCATCGTAATGAGCGAGGCGCACTGGGAAGTGGTGCGCTTTGTCCGCGCCTTCTATCTTGAATTCAATACCTCGCCGGCGATTCGTATGCTGGTCAAAGCGATGGCGCAAAAATATGGCGAGGAGAAAGGCAACAGTCGTTATCTGTTCCGGCTGTTTCCCGAAGGTCCGGCCAAACAGGCAACGAAAATTGCCGGGCTGCCGAAGCCTGCAAAATGCCTCTGACTCAGCGGGTGGAAAAACCGCGCGGCGCATCAGCAGGCTGATGGGGTTCTACTAATACTTTGTCAACACGCGCGCTGCTCGGTCCGCCCGCTTTTAACCACGCGATTAAAGCATCAACCTGATCCTGTTCTCCGCACGCCAGCACTTCCACACTGCCGTCATGCAGGTTGCGCGCATACCCTTGCAGGCCGAGCGTTTTGGCCTGTGACTGCGTACTGTAGCGAAAACCCACGCCCTGAACGCTGCCGTGCACCCAGACTTTCATACAGATTTGTGCCATCGTTCTCTCCTTTACCTTGCTCGTTGCATTTTTCAGGTAACCGCCGGACAATGGCGCCTCTTTTTTTCAGGTAAGCATAGCAAAATATGACCGCTCGATTGATTCTCGCTAAGGGACGTGAAAAGTCCCTGCTTCGTCGCCATCCCTGGGTCTTTTCCGGCGCCGTGGCACGCATGGAAGGCAAAGCCCAGCTGGGCGAAACCGTAGACGTTTGCGACAGCAACGGAAAATGGCTGGCACGCGCCGCTTACTCCCCGCAGTCGCAAATTCGCGCACGCGTCTGGAGCTGGCAACAGGATGAATCGATCGATATCGCCTTTTTTATCCGTCGTTTTGAACAGGCGCAGCAATGGCGCAACTGGCTGGCGCAACAGGATGGCCTCGATAGCTATCGTCTGATTGCTGGCGAATCGGATGGCCTGCCCGGCGTCACTATCGATCGCTTCGGTGATTTTCTGGTATTGCAGCTGCTCTCAGCCGGTGCGGAATATCAGCGTCCGGCAATCCTGACCGCGCTGCAGCACTGTTTTCCCGACTGCGCCATTTACGACCGTTCTGACGTTGCCGTACGTAAAAAGGAAGGCCTTGAGCTGACGCAAGGTCCGGTGAGCGGCGAGCTGCCTCCTGCGTTGCTGCCGATTACCGAACACGGCATGAAGCTGCTGGTGAATATTCAGAGCGGCCATAAAACCGGCTACTACCTGGACCAGCGCGACAGCCGCCTGGCGACGCGTCGCTATGCGCAGGATGCCCGTGTACTGAACTGCTTCTCGTATACCGGCGGCTTCGCGGTTTCTGCGCTGATGGGTGGCTGCCGTGAAGTGATCAGCGTGGATACTTCACAGGATGCGCTCGACGTGGCGCGCCAGAACGTGGCGCTGAATGGTCTGGATGTGTCGCGCGCGCAGTTTATTCGTGATGATGTGTTTAAACTCCTGCGCAACTATCGCGACAGCGGCGAAAAATTTGATCTTATCATCATGGATCCACCCAAATTTGTGGAAAATAAAAACCAGCTGGCCGGTGCCTGTCGCGGTTATAAAGATATTAATATGCTGGCGATGCAGCTGTTGAATCCGGGCGGCATTCTGCTGACCTTCTCCTGTTCCGGCCTGATGGCGACCGATCTTTTTCAAAAAATTGTTGCCGATGCCGCAGTCGACGCTGGTCGTGATGTACAATTTATAGAGCAGTTCCGTCAGGCGGCCGACCATCCTGTCATTGCCAGCTATCCGGAAGGGTTGTATTTAAAAGGCTTCGCCTGTCGCGTGCTGTGACTTGAAAACACTCGCCTTGCCCTTATATGTGGGACAAGGCAGTTCTTTTCGGAGGTCACTATGATTGCCAGTAAATTTGGAATTGGTCAGCAGGTAAGACATAAGCTTTCTGGCGTGCTCGGCGTAATAATTGACGTGGATCCTGAATATTCACTTGATACGCCGAAGCTGGAAGAGGTCGGCGGTACTGAAGCGCTGCGCGCAGCGCCCTGGTATCACGTCGTTATGGAAGATGAAGAAGGCGAGCCGGTTCATACCTACGTTGCAGAGGTTCAGCTGTCAGGAGAAAGCAGTAAAGAACATCCTGAACAACCCTCTATGGACGAGCTCGCCGCATCAATCCGCCAGCAGCTACAGGCTCCGCGCCTGCGCCACTAAGGTCCTCTTTGCGCTATCCGCAGCTACTTGCTCAGGCAGCCGGTTTCGTTAACCCCAGACGCGGTATTTCCATCTTAGGGCAGCGATCCATGATGACCGTCATGCCCGCATCCTGGGCCAGTACCGCGGCCTGCTCATTTACCACGCCCATCTGCAGCCAGAGGGTTTTCGCCCCGATGGCAATCGCCTCCTGCGCCACACCCCAGGCCGCTTCGGCGTTGCGAAACACATCCACCATATCCACCTTCCCCGGCACCTCAGCCAGACTGCCGTAAGCGGTTTGTCCCAGCAAGGTTTTGCCTGCCAGTTTTGGACTCACCGGCACTACCTCGTACCCCTGATCGAGCAGATATTTCATCACGTAATAGCTGGGGCGTTCAGGCCGATCGCTGGCGCCTACCAGCGCAATGCGTTTAGTTGAGGTCAGTACATCGCGAATCGTTTGGTCGTTCATCATTTTCTCCTTCTGTCGCTTGCATCAGTGTAGATGGGCAGAGATGGCGGCGCGAAATTCCCGATAAGGAAAAGTTTGCGCTGCCGCACGAATAAATATGTTTAAATGTAAATAAGCTGCCATAATGTAAGAATTTGATACATTAACATTTACTTTGCGCCCTCATCACGGGAGATGAAATGAAGCTGTCACTGGCTGCTACGGGTTTACTGGCTTTACTCGTCACAGCATCCTGCCATGCGATTACCCTGAAACTGGATCCGGATATTGATCTGTTGGTGCTGGATGGCCGAAAAATATCTGGCTCGCTGTTAAAAGGCGCTGACAGCCTTGAACTGGATCGTGGAGAGCATCAGTTTTTGTTCCGGGTAGAAAAAACGCGGCTGAATCAGCTTCAGGGTACGGCAGGTTATCATTCCGCGCCGCTGATTGTGACGTTTAACGCAGAGGCAAAATCGATCAGCATTCGTCTGCCCTCATTGGAAAATCGTCGGGAACGCCAGCATTTCGATCGCGAATATGGCTTTCAGCTGGTGGATGAACAGGGAAAAGAAATTCACAGCAAGCGCGATCGTCTGCATGCCGACGCGCCTGGTGATTATGAAAAAGCGATGCACGCCTATAACCGCAACGGTAACGTCGCTTCTGTACCGCGCTTCGCAGAAAATATTTCCGCCGCTCCCGCGACTCGCTTGACAGCCGATCTCGCCTGGTCAGCCAACAGCGACATGCCGTCGCTGCAAATCTGGTTTCACCGTTTTGATGAAGCGACGCGCCAGCGTTTTCTTGCCTGGGTGAAAACGTTACGCACAAGTTGATACAAAGGAAACGGCAAGGGTAAACTCGTCCGCATACCCATCATAAAAACACATTACTCAGGACGCAGTTATGGATCAAATCACCCGTACCCTTGGCGAACAAAAGCATATTGCTTTGGTGGCGCACGACCACTGCAAAGCCGCACTGCTTGAGTGGGTCAGCCTTAACAAGACAGCGCTCAGCGCCCATGTGCTTTATGCAACCGGCACGACCGGCAATCTTATCAATCGCAGCACCGGCCTGGATGTTAAAGCGATGCTGAGCGGCCCGATGGGCGGCGATCAGCAGGTCGGCGCACTGATCGCTGAAAGCAAGATTGATGTGCTGATCTTTTTCTGGGATCCCCTGAATGCCGTTCCCCACGATCCTGACGTAAAAGCCCTGCTGCGCCTGGCCACCGTCTGGAATATTCCGGTTGCCACCAATCGCTCAACCGCCGACTTTATTATCCATTCGCCGATGTTTGCCCAAGCGCTGGATATTCAGATCCCTGATTACCAACACTACCTCGCTGAACGGCTGAAATAACAGCCACGTCAGGCTTTACGAAGCGATGGCACGCCCAGATCGCGAAAATGGTCGACAAAGCGTGAGGGTTGCTCGCGATCGTAGAGCAGCCAGACCTGCTGGCGCGCACGCGTCAGCGCAACGTAAGCCAGACGCCGCTCTTCGGCATCTTCGAAATCCTCCGGCTGCGGCAGTAACCCCTGCTCAATAATGGATTCGCGCGCCTCAGCCGGAAACCCCTCTTTGCCCTGCTGTAGTCCCAGCAAAATCACAAAATCGGCCTGCTGCCCTTTGCTGGCGTGAATGGTCATAAAATCCAGCCGCAGCTTCGGCCATTTGGTTTTGGCTTTTTCCAGAATTTCCGGCCGCAGATGGTGATAACGGGCCAACAGCAGCACACGCTCATCAGGTTTGACATAGCCGCTGAGCTTATTCAGCAGCGGCTTAAGCTGATCCTGGGGCAACAGCGCAATCGCCTTTTTCGTGCCTTTGGTCAGGCTGTTGAGCGGTTTGGCTAACTGATGGGGATTTTGCTGAATGAAGTTATTGGCGATCTCACCGATGCGATCGTTGAAACGGTAGGTAGTGTCCAGCACGCAGCGGTTGCCCTCGCCAAAGTAGTGATGAAAAGCAGTGGTTAAACTCATCTCCGCACCGCTGAAGCGATAAATGGCCTGCCAGTCATCCCCCACGGCAAACAGCGCCGTCTGTTTATTTTGCTTACGCAGCGCAGTGAGCAATGCCGCACGCTGGGGTGAGATATCCTGAAACTCATCAACCAGAATCTGCTTCCACGGGCTGATAAAGCGGCCCTTTTCGAGAATATTGATCGCCTGGTGAATCAGGCCGGAAAAATCCACCGCCCCTTCTTCTTTCAATGCGCTTTTCCAGGCCTTCAACAGCGGCGCCATCAACCGGATACGCTTACTGAAGCGATCGCGGATCGCTTCCGGCGCCTCGGCTATCATCGCCGCCTGGGCGCCACCGTGCATACGCATCAGCCCGACCCAGCGTTCAAGACGGCTCGCCAGCCGTTGCGACAGCGCATTATCCTGCCAGAAATGGCCTTCGGGCACCTCCCACTCAAGCTCATCGCGTAGCCATTGACGCCAGCCGTTGGCCTGCGCTTTTTTCTCGTTGCACTGCTGACGCCAGGTCTCGATAAGCAGCGTACGCCGCGCCTGTGGATCGCTTTCCAGCTTGCTGACGTTGGGCTGCTTGTTGCTCCCTTCGCGGATAATATGCAGCGCCAGCGAATGAAAAGTGCGCGCCTGTATCGCGCTTTCGCTCAGCCTTGACCGGATACGCTCATTCATCTCTTCCGCCGCCTGGCGACCAAAAGCCAGCAGCAATATCTGCTCCGGCGCCGCCAGCTTACGCGTCATCAGCCAGCCCGCCCGCGCCACCAGCACCGAGGTTTTGCCGCTGCCCGCTCCGGCCAGCACCAGAAGCGCATCTTCGCCATTTACTACTGCCTCGCTTTGCGCGCGATTAAGCGGCGTAGATTCCACGCTGGCGAAAAAATCGTGATATTGCGTCAGCATGGTCGCGGTCCAGTCGCGGTTGCGCTGACTCAGCGCGGCTTCGCCCTGCTCCAGCCAGTGCTGGCAATAGCGCCATTGCGTACGACAGTTATCGAACTCGTTCAGTCGCGCCAGCGGCAAAGGCAGAGCGTCAAACTGCTGATGGATAGACTCCGTGATGGCGTTAAGCTCGCTGCGTTTCAGCCAGCGATCCTGCTGTTCGAAGGCGTGGATACGCGCCTGTAACGCATTCAATACCTCGCAGCAGACCTCGCTCATCTCCTGGCTCCACTGTTGCCAGGCCTGCTGCAGATAGTGATAAAAACGTTGGGTCTCCTGCCACTCAGTACCATGCAGGCGCACCACTTTCTTTTCAGGCAGCATGAACTCCAGCTCGCCCCAAACCAGCCCGCGCTTGCAGGCTATGCCCAGCAGCTGGTTAAAGGGAATCAGATATTCATGTTTGTCTCCGCTGACCTCCACGCCAGCGGCCAGCAGACGTACGCGATGATAAGGATGTTGAGCGAGACGTTTGCCCATTGATGTTGCTTTGAGTTCCATGCACGAGAGCCGTCACTGAGGAAGAAAGAATTAAGGGCAGTTTACCTGTCAGACCCTTGGCGCTCCAGCCTTAAAACAGGCTACACTTGGCGACACATCTTGCGGAATGCAAAAGGAAAAGGTTTCTATGCGCACGGTCTTAAATATTCTTAACTTTGTTCTCGGCGGCTTTTTTACCACGCTCAGCTGGCTGTTCGCCACGCTGGTGAGCATCGTCCTGATTTTTACCCTGCCGCTGACCCGATCCTGTTGGGAAATCACAAAACTTTCGCTGCTTCCTTTTGGCAACGAAGCGGTTCATGTGGACCTGCTGCGCCCGGAGAGTAAAAGTCACGTTATGAATACCGGCGGCACGCTGCTGAACATTTTCTGGCTGATTCTGTTCGGCTGGTGGCTCTGCCTGGCGCATATCACTACCGGCATTGTTCAATGCCTGTCGATCATCGGCATTCCGACAGGGATCGCCAACTTCAAAATCGCAGCGATTGCGCTCTGGCCGGTGGGTCGCCGCGTAGTCTCCGTAGAGGAAGCGCGCGCGGCACGCGAAGCGAATGTCCGCCGCCCTTATTGAGGCGCAGTTATGATGAGTCAAGCGTTGCCGGGCTGGCGTCGTTATCTGTTTAACAGCACATGGCGCTATCTGCTGCGTATTTTCATCGCGCTGGCGGGCTGCGCGGCCGTGCCCTGGTGGCTGCAACAGATCAACTGGACAATTCCGCTGACGCTGGGCGTTGTCGCCGCCGCGCTGGCCGATCTCGACGATCGCTGGACCGGACGTTTGCGCAATCTGGTCATTACGTTGATCTGCTTTTGCATCGCTTCGGTCTCGGTGGAGCTGCTGTTTCCTCATCCGCTGTGGTTTATCATCGGCCTTGCGCTCTCTACCTGGGGCTTTATTCTGCTCGGCGCGCTGGGTCAGCGCTACGCCACTATTGCTTTCGGCGCGCTGCTGATCGCCGTCTACACCATGTTGGGCATCGGTCTGTTCAGCCAGTGGTATATGCAGCCGGTGCTGCTGCTGGTCGGGGCGCTTTGGTATAATCTGCTGACGCTGGCCGGGCACTTTATCTTTCCCGTGCGCCCGGTTCAGGAGCAGCTTGCCGGCAGCTTTTCTCAGCTGGCGCGCTACCTTGAAGCGAAAGCGAATCTGTTCGATCCCGATGCGGAAAAGCAGGATGATGCGGCCCTGATCGAGACGGCGATGGTCAACAGCCAGCTGGTGGCGCAGCTGAATCTCACCAAAACCACGATACAAAGCCGACTGCGCGGCGATCGCGGTTCACGCAGCACCCGACGCAGCCTGCATTACTATTTTGTGGCGCAGGATATTCATGAACGCGCCAGCTCTTCGCATCTGCAATATCAGCAGTTACGTGATGACTGGCGTTACAATGAAGTGCTGTTTCGCTTTCAGCGCCTGCTGAATTCGCAGGCGCGCGCCTGTCGACAGCTGGCGCAATCTATTTTGCTGCGCGAGCCCTGGCAACATGACGCGCGCTTCGAGCGTGCGTTTATGCATCTGCAAACCGCGCTGGAACGTCTGCAGCAAAGCGCGCCAGAGGAAGCCAATATCCGCGCGCTTTTTTGGCTGCTGCGCAATTTGCGCGCCATCGATGCTCAGCTGGCGTCCCTTGAATCGGAACAGACGCTGGCCGATCCGGCCAATCAGAGCGATATCGACCTCTCCCGCGAAGGCCTCAGCGGCTGGAGCGATATCCGGCTGCGTCTCAGCCGTCATCTTTCGCCCGCCTCACCCCTGTTTCGCCATGCCGTGCGTATGACGACGGTGCTCTGTATTGGTTACGCCTTTATTCAGATAACCGGGCTTGAGCGCGGCTACTGGATCCTGCTCACCAGTCTGTTTGTCTGTCAGCCGAACTATAACGCCACGCGACGTCGTCTGGCGCTGCGCATCATCGGCACCCTGGCCGGGATCGCCATTGGCCTGCCGGTGCTCTGGCTGGTGCCTTCTGCGGAAGGCCAGCTGATTCTTATCGTCTTAAGCGGTGTGCTGTTTTTCGCTTTTCGTCAGGTGCAGTATGCCCAGGCCACGCTGTTTATTACCCTGCTGGTACTGCTCTGCTTCAATCTGCTGGGCGAAGGCTTTGAGGTGGCGTTGCCGCGCATTATCGACACCCTGCTCGGCTGCGCGCTCGCCTGGCTGGCGGTGGCATTTATCTGGCCCGACTGGCGCTTTCGTCGCCTGTCGGCGGTGGCTGACCGGGCGCTGACGGCAAACTGCCGCTATCTGGATGCGATTCTTGAGCAGTATCATCAGGGCAAAGATAACCGTCTCGCCTACCGTATCGCCCGGCGCGATGCGCATAATGCCGATGCCGAACTCGCCTCTGTGGTTTCCAATATGAGCGGCGAAGCGCGCACAAAGCAGGGACTGCGTGAATCCGCCTTCCGTTTACTCTGTCTTAACCACTCTTTTCTCAGCTATATCTCAGCGCTGGGCGCTCATCGGGAGAAGTTAACCCAGCAGGAGCTGTTGGCCTTGCTGGACGATGTGGTTTGCTATGTCGAAGATGTGTTGCAGGTGAATGTCGTCAGCGATGAGCAGGCCGAAAAGATGCGGCAAGCGCTGGCAAGCCGCATCAGTCAGACCGAAGTGAATCCTGAAACCCGGGCACCGCTGGTTTTGCAGCAGACCGGGCTTCTGGTTGCGCTATTGCCGGAAGTGGCTCGCTTACGAAAAATACTGTCCATTACCTAAGGGTTAAGCGTATCGGGTAGCGCCTCCTGCCCGATCGCTTTCAGATACCATTCATTTAATTCCGTTTTTACCTCCTGTGGCAACGCGGCCTGATGCTGGCCGGATATTGCCCCTTGCAGCGCCAGCAGCGTTTTCAGTCCCAGATGTTTATTTAACGCTTTCAGCTTCAGCCAGCTTTGCTTGGCGCCAGCTTCGCGCAGATGCGCCGCGGTACAGATCCCGACCTGCCGCAACATCATCTCGATACGCAGGCTTAAGTTAGGTAAGTCCTTTAGCCGCTGCGAGATATTTTTCCTGTCATGATGGATACGCGCTTCCTGCAGCGAGGCCTGTGACAGCGTCAGCAAGCGATCAGGATTGCGCCAGAGCGTGTCATCCACTTTGTAATAATCAAGAATAACAGGTATGCCGCGCTTTCGGGAAACAAGGAGCGGTAAGGCGCGTTCTGCCGCATAGCCCCGTAACGCTTCGCTGGCGCGCAGATAGAGTTCGCCTTCATTTATCAGCGCAAAGACAACCTTTTCGACAGAAAGCGCATAACCGCCAAACTGCGTACGGGACTCAATGTTGCCCAGCGCGGCGAGCTGCTGCCTGGATTGTTCAATCACCTGGAGAGACTTCTTCATGCTATAACCTCCCTGTAGAGGAAACGTATTAATCCCCTGAAAATCATGCATTTAAAAGATAAAAAAAACGCGTTATGTGTTCAATGAATAAATACGATTCCCGCCGCTCTTGTTGTGAAAATGCGAGACGCTTTCCGAAAATGAGGTTGATCTCTGTGCATAAAAACAGTACTGTATATTCATACAGTTCATCACTGAGTGATAACCCCATGCGTACTGAACTCATGAAAAAAGCTGGTCCACACGCCCGTTATGCATCGACTTCCACCCCCCGCTTCTCCTCCGGGTGGATCACTGAACTGAGCTATCACGATCAACAACCCGGAATGATGCAGATGCTGCTTCTGCCTTTGCTACAGCAGTTAAGTCTTGAATCACGCTGGCAGCTCTGGCTGACGCCTGCCCATAAGCTGAATCGCGAATGGCTACAGCAGTCGGGTTTGCCGCTGGAAAAGAGCATGCATATTGCGCATTCGGATCGTTTTAGTACGGTTGAAGCGATGATCAAAGCATTACGTACCGGTAATTACAGCGTGGTGTTGGCATGGATTCATTATGAGCTGAACGATCAGGAACGACGTGAGTTAGAAAAGGCCGCAGCCGAAGGTCAGGCGCTTGGACTTATCATGCGATCGAGCAATTCCGTCAAAGTTGCTTCGCGACCAGCAAACCAGCTGAAAATTCAGTCTACTTTGTTTCATTAAGTAAAATTGAGATTTATCTCAGTGGTTTGTTTTACTGTTTTATCGCTAACTCACTGATTCTCTTACTTCCAGCTTTGACAATGGGTTAGCGGAATTACAGAGCTTTTCTTACGGCAATATCACCATGTGCATTGTGAGAAAGTGTGTATAAATCGCTGTTTTTTTACCGCGCAACGTCACATCGTACTTGTAAGTTTCCAATCTCGTTGTAGACTTTACCTCGCCAGGGTGCTCAATAACCTCCGTTTTTTTTCGGTAGAGTCATAAGCGAGCGTTTGGACCCGGCGAAGGATTACAACCAAGAGCAACCTTTTTGCTCATTGCCTATTTGGATGATAACGAGGCGCAAAAATGAAAAAGACAGCTATCGCAATTGCAGTGGCACTGGCTGGCTTCGCTACCGTAGCGCAGGCCGCTCCTAAAGATAACACCTGGTATACCGGTGCTAAACTGGGCTGGTCTCAGTATCACGATACTGGTTACTACGGTAATGGTTACGTAAACAACGATGGTCCGACTCATGAAAGCCAGCTTGGCGCTGGTGCATTCCTGGGTTATCAGGCTAATCCTTACCTGGGCTTCGAGCTGGGTTATGACTGGCTGGGCCGTATGCCGTATAAAGGCAACACCATCAACGGCGCGTACAAAGCACAGGGCATTCAGCTGGCAGCGAAACTGAGCTACCCGATCAATGACGATCTGGACGTGTATACCCGTCTGGGCGGCATGGTATGGCGTGCTGACTCTACTCAGAACAACAATGGTACCCGCATCAGCGACCACGACACCGGCGTTTCTCCGCTGGCTGCTGTTGGTGTTGAGTATGCGCTGACCCAGAACTGGGCGACTCGTCTGGACTACCAGTGGGTTAACAACCTCGGCGACGCCGGCACTGTTGGCACCCGTCCTGACAACGCCATGTTGAGCGTAGGTGTTTCCTACCGCTTCGGTCAGGATGAAGCTGCTCCGGCACCGGCTCCTGCCCCGGCTCCGGCTCCGGTTGTTGAAACCAAGCGCTTCACCCTGAAGTCTGACGTTCTGTTCACCTTCAACAAAGCGACCCTGAAACCTGAAGGTCAGCAGGCGCTGGATCAGCTGTACAGCCAGCTGAGCTCCATGGATCCGAAAGACGGTTCCGTTGTTGTTCTGGGCTTCACCGATCGCATCGGTTCTGACCAGTACAACCAGAAACTGTCTGAGAAACGTGCGCAGTCTGTTGTGGACTACCTGGTTTCTAAAGGCATCCCGTCTAACAAAATCTCTGCGCGTGGCATGGGTGAATCCAACCCGGTTACCGGCAATACCTGTGACAGCGTGAAAGGCCGTAATGCCCTGATCGACTGCCTGGGTCCGGACCGTCGTGTAGAAATCGACGTGAAAGGCATCAAAGATGTCGTAACTCAGCCGCAGGCTTAAGTTATCACGTAATAAAAACCCCGCTTCGGCGGGGTTTTTTTATGGCTGTGCTCGTTGCAGCATGCTCATAACGCCAGGACCACTTATTTTTTATCCGGGTCCGATTTTCCTAAAATAGCCTGCAGATCCTGTTTTAATGTGGACATCTGGCTGGCATATTTCTCTTTGCGTTCCGCATCTTCAATCAGCTGAACAATGGTTTCCGACAGGGTACTGCTGCGCCGTTGCGCCAGTCCGGCCAGCCGTTGCCAGACCAGGTACTCCAGATCGATCGATTTTTTCCGCGTGTGCTGATGTTCCGCATTGAAGTGTCGTTTGCGCCGGGCGCGAATCGTCTGTTTAAGCCGGTTATCCAGATCGGGGTGAATATGCTGTGCAATCCACTCGGCGACATCCACAGGATGATTCTCCATCGCCAGCAGCGCATTAACCGCTTCCTGAGCCGCGCTAAGCTCAATATAACGCGTGATCAACTCACCTTCCCGATGCTTTTTCACCAGGTATTTCCATTTCCATCCGCTTTCAAGATTTTCGAGTTGCTGGTATTTCATCGGAATCTCATCGTGATCACGTAACAAGCTAAGAATAACAGCTTTTTTCTCTCATGCAGCAAGGAAAAACATCTGGTCACCTTCACAGGGCCGATGAGATCTCCACAGTGCTTAACGAGGTTGATTCCTGTATAATCTCGCTTTTCTCATAATCAGATAAATGCGATAACATTGACCAGCTCTCAACTTACGTGGCAGGCATTGCAGCCTGATACCACGCGCTACCAGTCCGTTTTCTCTCAACTGCCTGAAGACGATATCGATAGCCTGGCATCGGTTCAACCCCGACTGCTCAACGCGCTGGCTCATTTACACCATCAAACTCTCGGCTTTCCCCTTCTGCTGGTTCGCAGTCAGGAGAACAGCGATTATCTGGCGCGCATCGCCCAGGCTGTTCAACATGTCGCCACGCCAGCAAGCACGCTGTATGGCGGCGAGTACCATATCATTGCGGATAACGTTACACTTCTGCCGCCGACAGACAAGAATCGGCCTTTTACCGGCAGCGGCGAGGTTCATTTCGCTGAATGGATAGAGTTTGAGCAGCTTTTCGGCTGCGTGCGTCTGCATAAAGATCGTATTCAGCTGGAACCTGGCCTGTTGCATAAGGCGAATGGCGGCACGCTGGTGCTCTCGCTGCGTACGCTACTGGCGCAGCCGGTGATGTGGATGCGCCTTAAGCAATGCATCGTTAAAGGTCGCTTTGAGTGGCTTTCACCTGATGAAGCCCGTCCGTTGCCGGTTTCTATCCCTGCGCTGCCAATGCAGCTGCGACTGGTGATTTGCGGCGAGCGCGACGCGCTGGCTGATTTCCAGGAGCTGGACCCGGAAGTGCATGAAATGGCCATCTACACTGAATTTGAAGAGAATATTCAGGTGCTGGATGAAGAGGATATGACGTCCTGGTGCCGCTGGACTACCGATATTGCCTGTCAGGCAGGATTGCCGACACCGGAAGCAGATTTCTGGCCGCCATTAATTCATGAGAGCGTACGCTTTACTGGCGATCAGGAAACCTTGCCGCTCTGCCCGCGCTGGCTGCTGCGTCAGTTGCAGGAAGCCTCGTTGCACGGCGAGAGCCTTAACGCCGAAGCGTTACAGGCCGCGTTGGAAGCGCGCAGCTGGCGTGAAAGCTATCTGGCTGAGCGGATGCGCGATGAGATCCTGCTGAAGCAGATTTTGATCGAAACCGAAGGCGAAGTGGTGGGTCAGATTAACGGCCTGTCGGTGATTGAGTTTCCCGGCCATCCCCGTCCCTGGGGCGAGCCGTCGCGTATTACCTGCGTGGTACATCCCGGCGACGGCGAATTTACCGACGTTGAGCGCAAGGCAGAGCTGGGCGGCAACATTCACGCCAAAGGCATGATGATCATGCAGGCTTACCTGATTGCCGAGCTGGAGCTGGATCAGCAGCTGCCCTTCTCCGCTTCCGTGGTTTTTGAACAGTCCTACTCGGAAGTGGACGGCGACAGTGCCTCGCTGGCGGAACTCTGCGCCTTAATCAGCGCACTTGCCAACCAGCCGGTAAATCAGCAGATTGCCGTAACCGGCTCGGTCGATCAGTTTGGCAACGTGCAACCGGTCGGCGGACTGAATGAAAAAATTGAAGGTTTTTTCGAAATTTGTTGTCAACGTAATCTCACGGGACAGCAAGGCGTGATCATTCCGGCCTGCAATGTGCGCCATCTGAGTCTGACCCCCGCGGTCATCGAAGCCGTTGAACAGGGTCAGTTCCATATCTGGGCGATTGAACAGGCGGATGAAGCATTGTCGTTATTGACCGGTGTGGAATGGCGCACGGATGAAGGAACCTGTTTGCTACGGACGATTCAGGATCGTATCACGCAGCTTAATCAGCAAGAGGCCCAACATCGTCCCTGGCCACTTCGTTGGCTAAACTGGTTTAACCACAGCTGATCGGATTTGTTCAGCTATACCCGTTAGCTAACATTTGTGATTCATTTAAATAAGGCTTATTGAGAACATGGTAGATAAACGCGAATCCTATAGCAAAGAAGACCTGATTGCCTCAGGTCGCGGCGAACTGTTTGGCGAAAACGGCCCGCCGCTCCCGTCAGGCAATATGTTGATGATGGACCGCGTGGTCAAAATGACCGAAGACGGCGGGAAATATGATAAAGGCTTCGTGGAAGCGGAACTGGATATCAATCCCGACCTGTGGTTCTTCGGCTGCCATTTTATTGGCGATCCGGTGATGCCGGGCTGTCTGGGGCTGGATGCCATGTGGCAGCTGGTGGGTTTTTATCTGGGCTGGCTGGGTGCAGAAGGTAAAGGCCGTGCGCTGGGCGTGGGTGAAGTGAAGTTTACCGGCCAGGTCCTGCCGGAAGCGAAAAAAGTCACCTACCGCATCCACTTCAAACGCGTGATTAACCGTAAACTGGTGATGGGCGTTGCGGATGGCGAAGTCTTTGTAGATGGTAACCTGATCTATAACGCCAGCGATCTGAAAGTGGGTCTGTTCAAAGATACTACGTCGTTCTGATCCGGATATGAAAACCTCCGCACGCAGCGGAGGTTGTCATCCTTTTCGTGACATTCGGCTAGGCTACTTCCGACCTGTCCTCCATGGCTTGTCGCCAACCTCCCAACCAGTGAGACTTCGCGTCAATCAACTGATAGGGACACATTTCTTTAGAACGTCCCGAAATACCTGCCTGATAGCCGCGTGAATGGGCTCGTTCCAGGCGATCTCGTTTTTGTCTCTTCATACCTCGTTTCCCTCATTTCATGTCTGGTGGAATCTGGTGGAAAGAAAAGAGTGGCGAAATATTATTCAACCACACTAATGTTCTACCGTCTCTGAAATAAAAGATCAATGCGCAAATTTCACGCCAATGTCATAAATTTGACCTGAAGCTGATATCTGTCAATCCGAAAACGCCACGCAGGATCGCGCCATCTGCCTGATTCATGAATAAAAAAGTCCCTGATGGGTTTTGCCGCACCGCTACGACAAATCAGGGACTTAACAACAATATCGAACTATTCCTAATTTAAAGCAGTCAGCGTTTGCGCTATCTGTTGGGCCTGTTGCTGCCAGCCCGCCGCCAGGGTTCTGACCAACGCATCATAACCATCCTCCTGCTGCGGCAGGATCAGATTAAACGGCTGTTTGATTAGCCGTCCTTGATGTTGCAGCACCCACTCGCCGCTTATCACCGCTTTGCCGTCATAGCGTCCCTGAAAACCGGTAACGTTGACGTTCAGCGTGTCATGCTGTTCGCTCAGCGGCGTGGCGGAAACCAGCCTGCCGGGCAAGGCCCGGCTCAGGTTGGTCACCAGGGTTTGCTGCAGCTGCTGATCCAGCGGGCTTGCCCAGAGATTTTGCGACGCAATCACATACTTTACATCGCTGGTTTGATAGACCACGCCGTTACCCGCCAGATGATCCGGTACGGTGACCTGCTGTACCCAGAGCATCGGCTGCGAAGACGCGGTCAGCGTGCTGCTGGTGCTGGCTGCCGCACTGCTGCCCGCGGGCAACTGGTAATAAGTGGTATCAACAGTGCTGCTGCATGCGCTGACAGAGAGCGTCGCCAGCGCGATTAACCATTTTTTCACTATTTAGCCCTCTTTGGCTGCGGATCCTGACCCGGTTTGGCTTCGAAGACGAGCGCGTTGCTCTTGCTGTTCAGCGTTTTCAGTACCGGCTGCAATTCACGCAACACCTGATCCAGACGCTGCATATCGCCCACCAGCTTGTTGTAAGCTGGCGAACCCGGCTGCAAGCCCTTCATGCTGCGATTCAGCTCACGCAGGGTTTGCTGCATATCTTCCGGCAGCGTTTTCATCGCCGGGCTGGCGGTGATCTGGTTAACGTTGTTCAGCGTTTTTTGCAATTCACGCAGCGTACGCTGGCTCTCTTTCAAGGTTCCGGTCGCCTCATTCAACATCGGATTCAACGGCAGGCCATTGATCTTATCGAGCGCCGCCACCAGTTTCTGCTGGATCTGGCTCAGGCCGCCGCTGACCGTCGGGATAATTTCATATCCGCCAACCTTGTTCGGACCCTTATAGGGGCCGGCGTTATCGTAAAAATCCAGATCGATATAGAGCGAACCGGAGAGCAGATTGCCGGTTTTCAGCGTGGCGCGCAGGCCGCGCTTCTTGCCATCCTGCAGATGCTGTTCCAGATTGAAATTGTCACCCATGCGACTGATAAAGCGGTCCGGCTCAATACGAATCAGCACCGGCACGCGATAATCAGTGTTCAGGTTCTGATTGACGCCCGGCAGCATAAACGGCGCCTGCGCCACGGTTCCGAGACGAATACCGCGGAACTCCACCGGCGCGCCCGGCTGCAGGCCGCGGATCGAGTCGGTAAAGAACATCAGGAAATCGACATGATTGGTGTAGAGCGAATCCTGGATGCTGCGCTGATCGTCAAACAGATGGTATTCCGCCTTGTTCTGCGCCGCATTGCCCAGCTCCCAGCCGTCCGGCACGTCAAAACTGACGCCGCCGCTAAACAGCGTGGTCAGGGAGCCCATTTCTACCCGCATACCGGAAGCGGACATATCCACGGCGATGCCGCTGTCTTTCCAGAAGCGTACGTTAGAGGTCACCAGACGGTCATAGGGCGCCGCGACAAACAGCTGATAGGTCATCATGCGTTTCTCGGTATCAAAGGTGCTGGTTTCCACCGTGCCCACGCGATACCCCCGGAACAGCACTGGATCGCCCGGATTCAGCTGACCCGCCTTTTTGCTGTCGAGGGTGATACGAATGCCTTTCGCATCCGGCGGCGCCAGCGGCGGCGCATCCAGCAATGGATAGTGTTCCGGCTGTTCGCCCTTGCTGCCGGGCTGTAATTCAATGTAAGCACCTGAAAGCAGGGTGCCCAGGCCGGTCACACCTTCACGGCCAATTTGCGGCTTTACTACCCAAAATACGCTGTCGCCATGCAGCAGTTTTTCCATCCCGGCATTCAGGCGCGCTTTGATTTCAACATGATGCAGATCGTCGGTCAGGACCGCGCTCTCTATCACGCCGACATTAACGCTGCGGCTTTTGATCGCGGTTTTACCCGCCTCAATACCTTCCGCATTTTCGGTGATCAAGGTTACTTCTGGTCCCTGATGGCTGAAGTGATAAAACAGGATCCATCCGCCGATAAACAGGGTAACGATTGGGACAATCCACACCGGTGACCAATGTTTAATCCTGTCAACTTTAGCAATACCGTGATTATTTTCCGTCAACGTGCGGCTCCTTAAGTGTTTCATTATGCAGGCGATCCCAGGTCAGGCGCGGATCGAAGGTTATGGCGGCAATCATGGTCAGAATCACCACCAGCGCAAACAGCAGCGCACCGAACGCAGGATAAATACTCATTAAACGTCCCATCCGCACCAGCGCAGATAAAACAGCGATAACAAAAACATCAATCATTGACCAGCGGCCCACAAACTCAACCACTTCATAAATCCGATGCATCTTTTCACTGTCGCGCCGCCCCCGCCCGCTGGCATCCCAGCAGAGCCAGCCAATCGCCAGCATTTTTAGCGACGGCACCATGATGCTGGCGATAAAAATTACCAGCGCAACCGGATAAGAACCGTCACTCCAGAGCAAAATCACCCCTGCCATGATATTGGAGGGATAAGGATTGCCCAGCGTCTCGGTGACCATAATCGGCATGATATTGGCCGGAATATAGAGCATCAGAGAAGTGATCAGCAGCGCCAGCGTCCATTGCAGGCTGTGCTTACGGCGTGCGTGGGCGCTCACGCCGCAGCGTGTGCAGGCACGTTGGTTTTTGGGCAGTACGGCGGTGCAACAAGGGCAGGAGCGTAAATGCTGGCGGAGTCCGCTGATGCCCGGCTGCGGCATGCGCGGCAGCGCGGGC
The DNA here is from genome assembly GCF_044342975.1 of Pantoea osteomyelitidis. NCBI lineage: Bacteria > Pseudomonadati > Pseudomonadota > Gammaproteobacteria > Enterobacterales > Erwiniaceae > Pantoea > Pantoea osteomyelitidis. The sequence continues at coordinate 556,653 of NZ_JBGFSN010000004.1, read as the reverse complement.
AGCGGAGCAATTTGTTGCCAGACCCAGCGGCGATCAACGCACTGAAACGCACGTAGCTGAAGCAGACAAAACAGGCACCAGGGCCAGAAACTGGTACCAAGGCCAATATCGCCATAGGCCATCAGCTTAACCATGCTGACCAGCACGCCGACCATAAAGATCTCTGCCATGCCCCAGTTACGCAGCTGAAACAGAATACGCGTAAGGCCCAGGCGCAGGCTGTGCGGCATTTTAACCCGGTTGACCAGCAGAATGATGCCAAGCATACAAAATGCAGGGATGGCCTGAACAAACAGCAGGAACAGCGTCGCCAGGCTGCGATAATCTTCCGACACCATGACGCGTGGGATCGCTGTTAATGTAATTTCACTGCTGAGTCCGGCGACACGCATATTGATGAAAGGAAAAAGATTCGCCAGCAGCAGCATAAACAGCGCGGCCAGCGCATATCCCGTTGGCCGTCTGCTCGGCTCATGCCAGCGGGTGACCAGGTTGGTATGACAGCGTGGGCAGTTCGCTTTGCTGCCGACAGGGATTGTCGGCAAGCGGGTCATGAGATCGCATTGCGAACAGAGTATCCATCCTGATGCCTCTGTCGCTAAACTGCTCTCCTTCTCACTGCTGCTCATGCGCCGTTCTTCAGTGATTCGAGATATTCCCATCGTTCGAACGCGCTCTCCAGTTCTTGCTCTGTACGGGCCAGTTCATCCAGTACCGGTTGCGTTTTATCGTGCGGCTGGCCGAAAAAGTCTGGATGACTCATTTGGGCCTGTAGCTCACCGATACGCGTTTCCAGCGCTTCCAGTTTTTGCGGCAACTGTTCCAGTTCACGTGCCAGGTTATAGCTTAGTTTGCCTGCACTGCGTTTGGATAATTCATTTTTTTCGCTGTCGGATTTTGCCGGGCCGGACACCGCTTTGGGCTGCGCACTGGCTTTCTGCTGCCGGTAAGCGGAACGCTGCTGTTGCGCATCATGGTAGCCGCCGACAAAACTGCCGATCTCGCCGTTACCTTCAAAGATCCAGCACTCCGTTACGGTGTTATCCACGAACTGACGATCATGGCTTACTAACAGCACGGTGCCTTGATAGCCGTCGATCAGCTCTTCCAACAGCTCCAGCGTTTCGACGTCGAGATCGTTGGTGGGTTCATCGAGAATCAACAGGTTGCTGGGACGCAGGAACAGCCGCGCCAGCAGCAGACGGTTGCGCTCACCGCCGGAAAGCGCGCGTACCGGGGTCATGGCGCGTTTCGGATGGAACAGGAACTCCTGCAGATAGCCCAGCACGTGACGCGGCTTGCCGTTAACCATCACCTCCTGTTTCCCTTCCGCGAGGTTATCCATCACCGTACGGTCCGGATCAAGCTCGGCGCGATGCTGATCGAAATAGGCGACTTCCAGCTTGGTGCCGCTGTGAACACGGCCGCTGTCCGCTTTCAGCTGCCCCAGCATCAGGCGCAGCAGCGTGGTTTTTCCGCAGCCGTTCGGCCCGATCAGAGCAATTTTATCGCCGCGCTGCACCTGCGCGGTAAAATCGCTGACCAGCGTTTTGCCTTCCACCGCGTAGTCCACATGCTCAAGTTCAAAGACGATCTTGCCGGAACGCGATGCTTCTTCAACCTGCATATTGGCTTTGCCCATCACCTCGCGTCGTTCGGAACGTTCGCGACGTAACGCTTTCAGCGCGCGCACGCGCCCTTCATTGCGGGTGCGGCGCGCTTTGATGCCCTGACGGATCCAGACTTCTTCCTGCGCCAGTTTGCGGTCGAACTCCGCATTCTGCATCTCTTCAACGCGCAGCGCCTCCTCTTTGCCTTCCAGGAACTTATCGTAGTTGCCTGGCCAGGAGACCAGCTTGCCGCGATCGAGATCCACAATGCGCGTCGCCATATTGCGAATAAACGAGCGGTCATGGGAAATAAAGATGATGCTGCCGGTAAAGCTTTTCAGGAAGGTTTCCAGCCAGTCGATGGTTTCAATATCAAGGTGGTTGGTCGGTTCATCAAGCAGCAGCACGCGCGGGTTGCTCACCAGCGCGCGGCCCAGCGCCGCCTTACGCAGCCAGCCGCCGGAAAGCGAGGAAAGCTCGGTGTCCGGCTGCAATCCAATCTGCTCCAGCACGTCGCTAATGCGGCTTTCCAGCTGCCAGAGATTATGATGATCCAGAATCCCCTGCAGGCGCGCCATCTCGTTGAGATTTTTCTCGCTGGGATCGTGCATCACCACATGCGAAATGGCGTGATAGGCCTTGAGATGTTCCGCCTGCTCTTCCACCCCTTCCGCAACAAAGTCATATACCGAACCGGTAATATTACGCGGCGGATCCTGTTGCAGGCGCGCCACAACCAGATCCTGTTCGTAGATAATGCGCCCATCATCCAGCGGCTGTTCGCGGTTGATGATTTTCATCAGCGTCGATTTGCCTGCGCCGTTACGGCCTACCAGACAGACGCGCTCGTTCTCTTCAATATGCAGCTCGGTATTATCCAGCAGCGGCGCATCGCTGAAGGAGAGATAAGCGCCATGAATACTGATCAGTGACATAAAACTTATTCCTTACCGGCGTGGGTAACCAGCCAGCAGTTATGAATGTGTCGATTGCGGGCGAAATCCTGCGATTGCGTTTTTGGTGTAATATCCTGCGCTTGTAAACCCAGCGCCTGAAGCCCTTCACGATCCATTTTAAAGCCGCGCTTGTTGTTGGAGAACATAATGGTGCCGCCTGCACGCAGCAGACGTTTCAGCTGCTTCATCAGATCAAGGTGATCGCGCTGCACATCAAAGCTCTCTTCCATACGCTTGGAGTTAGAGAAGGTTGGCGGATCGATAAAAATCAGATCGAACTGCTCGTTGCTTTCACGCAGCCAGCTCAGGCAGTCCGCCTGCATCAGACGATGCTGACGGCCGGTCAGGCCATTCAGACGCAGGTTGCGCTCCGCCCATTCCAGATAAGTACGCGACATATCCACGGTAGTGGTGGAGCGCGCGCCGCCCAGTCCGGCGTGCACGCTGGCGCTGCCGGTATAGGCAAACAGGTTAAGGAAATCTTTCCCTTTGCTCATTTTGCCCAGCATGTGGCGCGCGATGCGGTGATCGAGGAACAGGCCGGTATCGAGGTAATCGGTAAGGTTAACCCAGAAGCGGGCGTTATACTCCTGCACCTCGAAAAAGTCGCCCTTCTCGCTCAGCTTTTGATACTGACTTTTGCCTTTCTGACGTTCGCGGGTTTTCAGTACCAGACGATCCGCCGGCAGTTCCAGCACGCTCAGGGTGGCGCTGATCACGTCAAACAGACGCTGGCGCGCTTTGTTGGCATCAATGGTTTTTGGCGGCGCGTACTCCTGAATAACAACCCAGTCAGCGTAGCGATCCACCGCAACGTTGTAGTCAGGCAGATCGGCGTCGTAAACGCGGTAAGCTTCAATGCCTTCCTGACGCGCCCATTTATCCAGCTTCTTGAGATTTTTACGCAGGCGGTTGGCATAATCTTCGGCAATCTGCCCGGTGCTTTCGCCGCTGCTGGCCGCCAGCTGATAGTTTTTCTGAACGCAGTCGATCGGGCCGTTTTTCGCTTTGAACTGGCGATCGGCGCGCAGCTGCAGACAGCTCAGCAGCTCCGGCGAGCCGCTGAACAGCGACAGGCTCCAGCCGCCAAACTCACGCTTCATGATGCGTCCCAGCTGGCTGTGCAGAGCAATCAGCGCCGGTTCGCTCTCCAGACGTTCGCCGTATGGCGGGTTGCTCAGCACGGTGCCGGTGACATCTTGCGGCAGCGGATTTTTTAACTGCAACAGGTCCTGACGCGTCAGGGTGATGAGATCTGCCACCCCGGCACGACGGGCATTGGCAATCGCATGTTCCAGCACCCGGCCATTATTGTCATAACCGTAGAAGCGCGCGGCGGTGGCCGCGGTACCCACACGGGCGCGCTGCTGCGCGTCGCTTTTGACCTCGCGCCACAGCGCATCGTCATATTTCTTCCAGCCGTTAAAACCCCAGCGGCTGCGCAGCAGGCCAGGCGCGCGGTCGCTGGCGATCAGCGCCGCCTCGATCAGCAGTGTGCCGGAGCCGCACATGGGATCCAGCAGCGGCGTCGACGCCTGCCAGCCGGAGCGCAGCACAATGGCCGCCGCCAGATTCTCTTTTAACGGTGCCTGGCCGGTCTGCTGACGATAGCCGCGCTGATGCAGCGCAGTACCGCTGAGATCCAGTGCGATGCTGGCCTGATCTTTGTTCAGCCAGACGTTGATACGAATGTCAGGCTGCTCGCGATCGACGTCGGGACGTTCCATACCGCGACGGGTGAAGCTGTCGACGATGGCGTCTTTGACGCGCAGCGCGCCGAACTGGCTGTTACGAATCACCTCGTTGGTGCCGCTGAAGTGCACGGCGAAGGTTTTATTGCTGTCAAACAGCGCGCCCCAGTCGATGCTCTGAGCACCCACATAGAGATCGAGATCGCTCCAGACGCCGAATTCTCCCAGCGGCAGCAATATGCGCGACGCCAGGCGACTCCACATCAGGCTCTGGTACATCAGGCGGTCATCGCCCCGATAGTGAACGCCTCCCTGTACCACCTGCAGATCCTGCGCGCCCAGCGCGTCCAGCTCACTTTTCAACAGCTCTTCGAGCCCACGCGCCGTACTGGCAAACAGAGAATTCATATCGTCACTTCTACTCTTGAGAAAATTGTTGCGCATTATAGCGAATCAGCGTCCTATGTCATAAAGTTAGCTTCTTTTTGTCCTGAGCGGCCGGTTTCAAGGAGAACCCGATGATTACGCTGTCCCGTCTGTTTATCCATCCCGTGAAATCGATGCGCGGTTTACAGCTCTCTCATGCCCAGGTGCAGGAGAGCGGTCTGGCCTTTGATCGCATCTTTATGATCACGGAAACGGATGGTGCCTTTATTACCGCCCGCCAGTACCCGGAGATGGTACGCTTTACCCCCGCCGTGCTGCCAGAAGGTCTGTTTCTGGCCGCGCCCGACGGCACGCGCGCGCTGATTCGCTTTGCTGACTTCAGCGCCGACGCCGCGCCGACGGAAGTGTGGGGCAACCGCTTCAGCGCGCAGATCGCCCCTGACGAAATTAACCGCTGGTTGAGCGGCTTTTTTCCTCGCGAAGTGCAATTGCGCTGGGTTGGCTTACAGCCGACGCGCCGGGTCAAGCGTTTTGAGGAAATCCCCCTCGGCTTTGCCGACGGTTACCCTTTCCTGCTGGTCAACGAGGCTTCTTTGTATGACCTGCAACAGCGCACCCCCGCCAGCGTGCGCATGGAGCAGTTCCGCCCTAACCTGATGGTCACCGGCGCGCCCGCCTGGGATGAGGATAGCTGGTCGCAGGTGCGCATCGGCGACATTATCTTTGATGTACCGAAACCCTGTAGCCGCTGCGTGCTCACTACCGTCAGTCCGGAACAGGGCCGTAAACATCCCGCAGGCGAACCGCTGGCGACTCTGCAACGCTTCCGCACCGCCCTCGACGGCAGCGGCGATATCGATTTTGGTCTCAACCTGATCGCACGCGGCAGCGGCATTATCCGCGTCGGCGATGAAATGACGGTACTGCAGCGGCAGTCACCACGTGCTTATGGCGCGGGCCAGGTGGTGGAAAGCATCCCGGTGGAAAAAAGCGCATTGCAGCCGCTGACGATCAGCTGGCAGGGGGAAAGCTTTCAGGGAAATAATCAGGATATCTTACTGGAACAGCTTGAGATGGCAGGCGTTCGCGTGCCCTACTCCTGTCGCGCGGGCCTGTGCGGCAGCTGCAAAATCACGCTGGTATCGGGTGAGGTCAAGGCATTGAAACAGAGCGCAGTGCGCAAAGATGGTACGATACTCAGCTGTAGCTGCGTACCTGCTGGCGATATTAAACTGGCCTGACAATCCAGCGGGAATTAAACCGCCCTGGCGTAATGCAGTTGCGCATGCTCATGGTGCAGCTGCAGACGATCATTCATGATCTTGATGGCGTCCCCTAATACCATACTTTTGCCCGCCAGCGTCAGCGCGGGCTGAGCCAGCAAACAGAGAGCAGCGCTCTCGCCGCTTTCCACCACCAGCAGGCGCGCCTGCTCGCCGTTTTCAGCCAGCCTTACCTCAACCAGCTCGCCTTCGTCTGGCTGCCAGTGATGGTAATGGGGAGTAAAGTGCCAGCTTTTCGGCATCAGCGGTTTAAGAAAACGGGTGGCGACCAGCGCATTCAACACCAGCTCTGCCCGTTGATCGCGACTTAAATCGCTCAGACGACATTTTTCATCGAAATGATAAAACAGGGCAGCGTCATCAACACAAAAACCGGATGCGCTGAACGCATCGGGCGTTAACATTTTGCGCGAGAAACGAGAGCAAAAAAGCATACCATCGGCCAGATCGAGCATCATGCGGTCATGCTGTGCGTCGTAAAACCAACGCCAATTGTCGTCAGGTTTGAATTTCATAATGTGCCCTGTGGAATACCGCCTGTTGAAATAGTTAAGCGCGTCGCGATAATACACAAAACGCAGCTGGATAAAAGAGGGGAAAAAGCTGAATTTTGTGCCGACAGCTCAAAATATAAACGAGCCAGAGGGAGAAATAAACCCCCTGGCTGAATAATGTCGGAATGAATGGTGTGATTAACAGGAAAGTTTCAGAGATGGGTCACAATATCCTTAATTAAGGACGGTCCTTTATAAATAAAACCTGAGTAAATTTGCACCAGCGATGCCCCCGCCGTGATTTTTTCCCGCGCGGCGACCAGCGAATCAATTCCGCCCACGCCAATTATCGGTAAACGTCCCTGTAACTCCGCGGAGAGACGGCGAATCACTTCCGTACTGCGCGTTTGTACCGGCCTACCGCTAAGCCCGCCCGCTTCTTCACTGTGTTTTAATCCGCTGACCAGCGAACGATCTAATGTGGTATTGGTGGCGATAACGCCATCGATTTGGTGCCTGACCAGGCTGTCGGCAATCTGAATCAACTCTTCTTCTGACAGATCCGGGGCGATTTTTACCGCTACCGGTACGTATTTCAGATGACGCTTCTCAAGCTCTTTTTGTTTTAATTTAATCGAGGCTAAAAGATCGTCCAGCGCTTCGCCATATTGAAGCGTGCGTAATCCCGGCGTGTTGGGCGAAGAGATATTAACGGCAATATAACCGGCATGGGCATAGACTTTTTCCATGCAGGTCAGATAATCCTCTTTGCCCTGCTCGACCGGCGTATCTTTATTTTTGCCGATATTAATGCCGAGAATACCGTTAAAGCGCGCTTTTTTTACGTTCTCTACCAGGTGATCGACGCCGAGATTATTAAATCCCATCCGGTTGATAATCCCTTCCGCTTCCACCAGACGAAACATACGCGGCTTATCATTACCCGCTTGCGGACGCGGCGTGACCGTGCCCACTTCAATAAAGCCGAAGCCCATAGCGCCGAAAGCATGAATACACTCTGCGTTTTTATCCAGCCCGGCCGCCAACCCCAACGCATTTTTAAAGGTTAAGCCCATACAGGTCACCGGGCGGGCGGGTAAATTCTGACGAATCAGGCCTTCAAAAGGGGTGCCGCTTATCAGACGCAGCTGCTGAAAGGTCAATTCATGGGCGCGCTCGGGATCGAGCTTAAATAAGGCCGGACGGACGATAGGATAAAACATGCACTCTCCTGAATGGCGGAAGCGTTCGTATGGTCAGGTGCACGTGAATTGTGCGCCAGAATGGTAAAGAGCTTTGGCGCAAAAGTAAATTTTTCTGGCATCCTCCTGCCGGAGGATGCCCTGTTGTTTTAGCGTTCGAGTCGGGTAAGTCGTTTTTTACACGCCTCAAGTCCTGCATAGAGCGGGGGGAAATACCAGAGCAGCATCAGTTTGGCGTTACTGTGCGCCATTTTGCGTGCCAGCGACTTTATACCCAGCCGACGCGTTTCCGGTACCGACATACGATTCTTGCGAATTTTAATCAGGCATCCTTCCATTAACCCCAGGTAGTAGCCATCCAGTAGTCCCTCATCAACCGGCATGCCCTGCTGTTGCATAAAACGCTCACTGCTTTCACGCACAGTGAAATAGTTTTCCACCCAGGAAAAGTCATGCGTGATTTGTGACAGCGACGTATTAATAAAACGTTTGAAATAGTAGCGCTGGTCGGTGAGATAAATCTGCTTCGCCAGTAAATAGAGTGCAAACATAAAAGGCGCATCTTCGTGATTCTGTACAGGCATAAACTGAATGCCAGCTCTGAGGATGAGCGCCCTGGAAACAATGCTGCTCCAGAGGATACGATGCGCCGATTGGTGTTCAATCAGCTTCTCCAGCGTCTCGCTGCCTCCCGACATCACGCCGGTGATATTGCGTTGATGGATATCGTTGTAATCGCGCTGCTCCGATGGCGCATCAAGGAAGAGTTTGGCGCCAAAACAGAACAGTTCAAGCGAGGGATGCGCCGCATAAGTCTGGCGAAAATCGGCAAACAGGTTGTTAGCGACAAAATCATCGGCATCCATAAAATAGATAAAATCACCTTTCGCGATTGCCATTCCTTTGTTGCGTGCGGCACTGACGCCACCGCGTGCGCCGCTTAACACCCTGAGCTGAGGATAGCGTTCAGCCTGCTCAGTAAGCCACTCGACGCTGCCGTCAGTGGAACCATCATCAATGACAATAATCTCGTCCGGCGGCGATGACTGTTGCAATAAAGAATCAAGCGCTTCGCCCAGCCAGGGACGACAGTTCCAGTTAGGCATAATCACTGACAGAGTAGGTACCACATGTTGTAATGGCTCCATTAGCCTTCACTCCCTATCTTTACGCTTTTCATTGAATAATTTCTAAAACGCTTAATGACCAGGCTATGCATCAGCGTACAAAGTGCCAGGTTGACGAAGCCAATTGCGCCTAACCAGAACAGGTTCAGCCAGCGGTTGACGTCCCAGTCGATGGGTAACAGAGTGCTGCACCAGGCAATTAACGCTGAGAACGCCCAAATGGCTATCACATCCCGGGACAGCCAGATCAAGTGAATGCCTGGCGCATGGCGTCGATGAACAATCCACGCCCAGCCGAACAGATAAAAAATGTTTTGCGCCAGCCACAACATACCGGTGCCGGTGGCGCCATAGTGTTTTGCGACATAAATATTGAGCGGCACCAGCAGCAATGCGAAAACCGTAAAGCCCTTTACGTGCAGCGACAGATTGCCGTTTACATATTGCAGGTGATAAAGCAGGCCGCATACCGCCTGTATGCCGCTGCCCAGCGCATAGAGCGTCAGCACAAAAGCCATTTCATCCACGATCTGCTGCTTTTGCGTCCAGGCCCAAAGCAGCTGTCCTGAATAGCAAGCGATAGTAATGCTGAGCGGCGCCATAAAAATAGAGACGGCCTGTGTCGTATAACGATACAGCGTCAACGACTCCCGATCGCCCTGCTCCTTGTGGGTTTTCATTCCCGTCATACGCGGTACAATCGCCTGCATAATCGGACTGCTAAGCATCAAAATACCGGTGGCCGCCGTCGCAACCACGGTAAAAGCGCCATATTCAGCCAGTGACAGCGTTTTCGATAACACCAGGCGGTCAATTTGCGAAATAAAAGTCCAGATAGCGCTGGCGAAGGCTGCGCTGATAGCAAAGCGTAAAAAAGGCTTCAGGATCGATTTAAGGTTTTCCGGTCTCTGCCGCCGTGCTTCACGGGGAACCAGCTGACAGGATTTATAAATACAGCAGGCAGCTTCCGCCACCGAGACCAGCAGTTGCCAGATAAAAAAAGTGATCACCGGATTCGGGAAAAGCTGGATAACGCCGACCGCGCCAAAGGTGCGTAACGTAGTGATGATCAGATTCACGCCGTTCAGCCAGACCTGATGCTCAAAGCCGACGATTACGCTGCGGTAAGGGCCGGTGCGCCAGCGGATTGCGGCGGTAAGCACCATCACAGCGACAGCAAAGGTAATATCCCGTGAGGGGATATGACGTGCATCCAGCCAGTGCGCCGCGATCCAGGGCGTAAAGATCCAGCCGAGCACCACCAGAATCAGCGCGGAAATCAGGAAAAATTTTCCAAGCGCGGCGAAAAGGCCGGGGAACCAGATGCATGCGTCACGATTTGCCCGATAGCGTGCAGCCTCCCGCATCAGGGTGGTTGAGATACCGGCATCAAGCAGCTGAAGCCATGTCAACAAAATGGAAAAGAAGCCAACCAGACCATAAGCCTCCATGCCAAGATGTTGGATATAAAGCGGTACGACAAAAATACCTGAAAGCGTCAGGTAAATTTGGCTAACATAGTTAGCCAGGGCGTTACGTTTAATTGACATAAGCGTATTGGCGTCTGGACGACCTTATAAAAAAGAAGCGTGGCATAAAAATAGCGTAATCACTACCGGACTAAATCTTAAAACAATGAAGCGAGTTCCAGCCAGCCGCGAGGCTTCGCTAAACCGCATTTTTCATGTTTATCGTTGAACCACCTGTTTTCCGATTCGCCTTCAACTTTTGCAACCGGGTAAAAGCTTTAGGATTCTTAAGCATCAGCCACTCTTTAAAACTCTGGGGTTTAATATTTCTCCCCAGGTACTGAAACGCATTCAGGATATAATCAGGCAACGGTACCCGATGATGGAGCGAGAGCGAAATCATTAGCAGCAATGAATGAATAACAAAATATTTCTCTATCTCGCTACGTCCACTTTTTTTCATCCCTGATGTTTTTAACAGATAAAAATCACGCAAAAAAATCTCATAGCGCGAAATAAAATACGCGTTATTTTTGGTACTGTTAGTCAGCGAATCCTGATAAACCCGTCGGTGATAATAAACGTTGTCGCTTACCCAGGCACATTCTGTTTTAAGATAGGCTGACAGCGTAAAATGGTGATCCTCATGTAACCGCTTCACAAAACGTAAGTTATGCTGCTCTGTTACGCTCTTTTTCAGCACGTAATTCCATACTGCCGATGTGTAGCTGCCATTACGCAACAGCGAGGCAAACACCTGCTGCGGCGCCTGCAAACCCAAACCGTCATGCCTTACTTTGGGCTGCGTTCGCTGGCTGTCGCCATCTTCAAAGGTACAGGAATTGAAACAGAACAGGTCAACCTCGGGATAGTTTTTTACCACCGTTTGCAGCTCATCGAACAACCCTTCGGCCACCCTATCATCAGGGTCGCAAAAGAAAATATAGTCTCCTTCAGCCACAGCCATACCGGTGTCACGCGCATTGCCAAGCCCGCCGTTAGGGATGGTGATAATGTTCACCTGCGGCAAATGAGCATAATGTTTTTCAGCCAGCGGCAGCGTTCCGTCTGTTGAACCATCATTAATAATAATGATCTCATTGGGCGCCGAAATTTGTTTTAGTAACGAATCGACACATTCAACAATATATTTTTCAACATTGTAGGCAGGAATGATAACTGACAGGATTTTTTCAGACATAGCTAATTCTCTTATTTATAGCGTCAGATTAATTCAACCATTTATTTTCTGAAGGCAAGCCGACACGTTATTGCGCTGCCATGCTGGTTGCGCAAGCAACAATCAACGCTGATTCAATTTCCCTGTTATCTTAGCCGCAGTTAATCATACATTCCCAGTTCTGTTTTATCGGGCGGCATGTTTACCGGTGTTTTAACTTTACTGATACTGATGTATCAGCCCGTAAACTATCTGGCCAGCCTGAAGTGTGTTGTTCAGCGACAATTTGTTTAACCAGATAGCCAGTACAAAAAACGCCGTTCTGGGGTAGTTGAGTAACAAAATTAATCAATGAAATTTTATATAAAGCATCTTTTCTTATCCTTAAGCCTGCAATTTCTCCGATCGATTTTTTATCCTCCCTTCTTTCACTGCTGTTTTTACTGCTTTTTATAACGACTATGCGTAAGTCATGGTTTTTTACTGAGCGCCCGTTTTTTCTTCAGCATTAATTAATACTGGTTTTTCGCCAGGATAATGTTTCCTCTACTTTTTACTTAACCATGCTGCACGTTTTGCTTTTCAGAAAATGGCTGCTTTCAGATTTGTCGTAAAAATCTGCGCTGCGTCACGCTTCTTTATCTACTCAATACGCAACTATTTGCGCTTTTTGGTTATGGATTACCGGATAAATCATTTTAGCGCGCAGCGTCGCTCTGCCAGGATGAAGCCATCGGTTCTCAATATCAGATAATCAATAACTTTTGGATATAAGGAGTCACTATGCGGGTTATTACTCTGGCTGGCAGCCCCCGGTTTCCTTCACGTTCCACGGCACTGCTTCTGTTGTGTCAGCAGGCGCTGGAGGCGCGCGGCGCTGAAGTGATTCCCTGGAATATCCATAATTTTCCACCCGAAGATCTGCTTCATGCGCGCTTCGACTCGCCCGCCTTGCTGGCGTTACGCGAAGATTTAGCGGCCGCAGACGGCGTGATTGTCGCGACGCCTATCTATAAAGCCTCTTTTTCCGGCGCGCTGAAAACATTGCTCGATCTGCTGCCGGAACGGGCGCTGGAGCATAAAGTCGTGCTGCCCCTCGCCAGCGGCGGCAGCGTGGCGCATATGCTTGCGGTGGATTACGCCCTGAAACCTGTGCTGAACGCCCTGAAAGCGCAGGAAATTTTGCATGGCGTTTTCGCTGACGACAGCCAGATCACCCAGTATGACCGTCAGCCGGAGCTGCATCAGACGCTGGCGTTGCGCATCGATCAGGCGCTGGAAACCTTCTGGCAAGCGCTGACCCGCCAACCCCGCGCTTTTGCGCAAGCCGTATAACAAGGACGCAAAATGAACAGACGATTAGCTGGCGTAACCGGGTGGGCGCTCTCCGCGCTGTTGGCGCTGAGCCTGAACGCCCGTGCTGCCGACGCAGGGCCGCAGCAGTTCCGCATCGGTTATCAAAAAGGATCGGTCAGCATGGTGCTGGCAAAACGTCATCAAATGCTGGAGCAGCGTTTTCCCGGCACGCAGATCAAATGGATTGAGTTTCCTGCCGGGCCGCAAATGCTGGAAGCGCTGAACGTGGACAGCATCGATTTAGGCAGCACCGGCGACATTCCGCCGATTTTTGCCCAGGCGGCGGGCGCGGACCTGCTCTATGTGGGCGCGGAACCGCCCAAGCCCAAAGCGGAAGTGATTCTGGTGCCGAAAGATAGCCCGCTGCACAGCGTGGCCGATCTGAAAGGCAAAAAGGTGGCGTTTCAGAAAGGCTCCAGTTCCCACAATCTGCTGCTGCGTGCGCTGGCAAAAGCGGGCCTGGGCTTCAAAGATATTCAACCCACTTACCTGACGCCGGCGGACGCACGCGCCGCTTTTCAGCAGGGGGATGTGGATGCCTGGGCGATCTGGGATCCCTATTACTCCGCCGCGCTGCTGCAGGGCAACGTGCGGGTTCTCACCGACGGCAGCGAGCTGAATCAAACCGGTTCTTTTTATCTCGCCACCCGCCATTTTGCGGAAGCCAACGGGCCTTTTATCGAACAGGTGCTGGCGACCTTCAGCACGGCTGATGCCCTGACGCGCAGCCAGCGCGATCAGAGTATCGATCTGCTAGCCCAGGCGATGGGACTGCCGAAACCGGTAATCGCCAGCTATCTGGATCATCGGCCGCCCACCTCGATTGCGCCGGTCAGTGACAGGACCGCCCGCGCGCAGCAGCAAACCGCCGATCTGTTTTACGCCAACCATCTGATGCCGGTCAAAGTGACAATTAACGATCGTATCTGGCATCCCCGGACCGAAAATCAATGAGGAATGAAAAATGAGCGTATCTGTTTTCTGGTTTCTCCCTACCCATGGCGATGGTCACTATCTGGGCACCGCCGAAGGCGCCCGTCCTGTGGATCACGCTTACCTGCAACAGGTAGCGCAGGCCGCCGACCGGCTGGGTTTTGGCGGCGTGCTGATCCCCACCGGTCGTTCCTGCGAAGACGCCTGGCTGGTTGCGGCGTCGTTGATTCCGGTGACGCAACGCCTGCGCTTTCTGGTTGCGCTGCGTCCGGGTGTGATCTCGCCGACGCAGGCGGCGCGTCAGGCGGCAACGCTGGATCGTCTCTCCAATGGCCGCGCGCTGTTTAACCTGGTTACCGGCGGCGACCCGGAAGAGCTGGCGGGAGATGGCGTGTTTCTGGATCACCGTGAGCGCTACGTGGAATCGGCTGAGTTTACCCGCGTCTGGCGACGTGTGCTGGAGGGTGAAAACGTCGATTATGAGGGCAACTATGTCAAGGTCCGGGGCGCGCGCCTGCTGTTTAAACCGGTGCAACAGCCGCGACCGCCGCTCTGGTTCGGCGGTTCGTCGGATGCGGCTCAGGATCTGGCGGCGGAACAAGTGGATGTCTACCTCACCTGGGGGGAACCGCCTGCGCTGGTGAAAGAGAAAATCGAGCAGGTTCGCGCCAAAGCCGCCGCGCAGGGACGCAATGTACGTTTCGGCATTCGCCTGCATGTGATTGTGCGTGAAACCAACGCCGAAGCCTGGCAGGCGGCCGATCGTCTGATTGCCCATCTTGACGATGCCACCATCGCCAAAGCGCAGGCGGCTTTTGCCCGCGCTGATTCCGTAGGCCAACGCCGCATGGCGTCGTTACATAATGGCAATCGCGACAAGCTGGAGATCAGCCCAAACCTGTGGGCCGGGGTCGGCCTGGTGCGCGGCGGCGCAGGCACGGCGCTGGTGGGCGATGGTCCCACCGTGGCGGCGCGCATGCAGGAGTACGCCGATCTGGGCATCGAAACCTTTATTCTTTCCGGTTATCCCCATCTGGAAGAGGCGTACCGCGTCGGCGAACTGCTGTTCCCGCATCTGGATCTGGTGATACCCGACGTGCCGCAGCCGCGCGTGACGCAGGTGCATGGCGAAGCGGTGGCGAACGATTTTACCCCGCAAAAAGTGGCGCAAAGCTGAGGTTATCATGGCGAAAGTACAACAACGGCTGGCTAACCAGCTTACTCCCTGGCTGCTGCCGGCGCTGCTGATTGTGGTCTGGCAGATTGCATCACAAACCGGGCTGCTCTCGACGCGGATTTTGCCCTCGCCGGAAAATATCGTAATCACCTTCTGGCACCTTTCGGCCAGCGGCGAGCTGTGGCAGCACCTGGCCATCAGCGGCTGGCGGGCATTGATTGGCTTTAGCATCGGCGGATCGATCGGCCTTATCCTCGGTCTGATTACCGGTTTGTCGCGTCTCGGCGAACGGCTGCTGGATACCTCGGTGCAGATGCTACGCAACGTGCCGCACCTGGCATTGATTCCGCTGGTTATCCTGTGGTTCGGCATCGACGAAGCGGCGAAAATTTTCCTGGTGGCGCTCGGAACGCTGTTCCCAATCTATCTGAATACCTGGCACGGCATTCGTAATATCGACCGGGGGCTGCTGGAGATGGCGCGCAGCTACGGTCTCTCCGGCTGGGGATTGTTTATTCAGGTGATCCTGCCCGGCGCCCTCCCCTCCATTATGGTAGGCGTGCGTTTCGCGCTGGGGCTGATGTGGCTCACCCTGATCGTTGCCGAGACCATTTCAGCCAACTCCGGCATCGGCTACCTGGCGATGAACGCACGCGAATTTTTACAAACCGATGTGGTGGTTGTGGCCATCATCCTGTATGCCCTGCTCGGTAAGCTGGCGGACGTCACGGCACAGCTGCTGGAACGCGTCTGGCTGCGCTGGCATCCCGCTTACCAACTGAAAGAGGAAAACGCATGAGCAACCTGAACGCGTCCCCGGCCCGCCTGAATACCGGCACGCCGGTGGTGATCAACGGCGTGAGCAAGCAGTACGGCAGCCGCACCATTCTCAATCATATCGATTTGCATATACCTTCCGGCCAGTTTGTCGCCGTGGTAGGCCGCAGCGGCTGTGGCAAAAGCACTCTGCTGCGTCTGCTGGCGGGTCTGGAACAGGCCAGCCAGGGCGAGCTGCTGGCAGGCAATGCGCCGTTACAGTCGGCGCGCGAAGAGACGCGCCTGATGTTTCAGGATGCGCGCCTGCTGCCGTGGAAAAGCGTGATCAATAACGTCGGGCTTGGCCTGCGCGGACGCGACTGGCGCGGCGCGGCGCTTGACGCGCTGGAGGCGGTGGGCCTGGCGGAGCGCGCCAGCGACTGGCCAGCGGCGCTGTCGGGCGGGCAGAAACAGCGCGTGGCGCTGGCGCGGGCGCTGATCCATCGCCCCGGCCTGCTGCTGCTGGATGAACCGCTCGGCGCGCTGGACGCCTTAACGCGCATTGAGATGCAGGGGCTGATTGAATCGCTCTGGCAGCAGCATAATTTCACCGTGTTGCTGGTGACGCACGACGTCAGCGAAGCGGTGATGATGGCGGACCGGGTGCTGCTGATTGAAGAGGGTCAGATTGGTCTTGACCTCGCGGTGGATCTGCCGCGTCCGCGTCGGCGCGGATCGGCGCGTCTGGCGGAGCTGGAGGCGGAGGTGCTGGATCGCGTGATGAAACGCAGCGACAACGAAGAACAGAAGCGCTATGCGCTGCGTTAAGCACTTTTTATACAAGCTGCAGATAAAGAAACGGCGGGAAACTTCCCGCCGTTTTTGATCAGGCGTTCAGCGCCCGGCTGATCTTTTCAAAAAGATCGCCGGAAAGTTTATCCAGCGCTTTCAGCTTCTCCAGCGCCTGACGCATCAGCGCCTGACGGTCCTCATCGTAGCGTTTCAGACGGATCAACGGTTCGATCATGCGTGCCGCCACCTGCGGATTGCGGGTGTTCAGATCGGTCAGCATTTCCACCATGAACTGGTAGCCGCTGCCATCTTTGGCATGGAAGGCGGCCGGGTTCGCCGAGGCGAAAGCGCCAATCAGCGAGCGGATACGGTTCGGGTTGCTCATGCTGAAGGAGCGATGGTTAAGCAGCGCGCGAACGCGGCTCAGCACATTCTCTTCCGGGCTGGTGGCCTGCAGGGTAAACCACTTGTCCATCACCAGACCATCCTGATGCCAGCGCTCATCGTACTCCGCCAGCAGCGCTTCACGACACGGCAGCTGCGCCATCATCGCCGCAGAGAGTGCCGCCAGCGCATCGGTCATGTTGTTCGCCTGATGATATAGCGCCTGCACCAGCTTATCCGCCTGCTCAACATCCCCGAACGCCAGATAGTTCAGGCAGACATTTTTCAGCGCCCGCTTGCCGATATCCGCATGGTCGATGCGATACTCGCTGCTCTGATGGGCACGGTAAACCGCCAGGAACTCGTCCTCCATCTCTTTCGCCAGGGTACGCAGCAGCGCATCGCGCACCTCTTTGATCGCCTGTGGATCGATCACCTCAAACAGCTCGGCGATCTCATTTTCACCGGGCAGCGTCAGGATCAGCGCCATCAGCGCCGGATCGCTGGTTTCATCCAGCAGCACCGCACGGAAGGCGTCCGCCACATGCAGCGGCAGCGACAGCGGCTGCCCCTGCTGATGACGCGCCACGTTCAGCTTGATATGGATCGCCAGCAGACTCTGCGCCGCATCCCAGCGGGAGAAATCATTGCGCGCATGGCGCATCAGGAAGGTGAGCTGCGAATCGCTCCAGTTGTAGTCGAGCTTCACCGGCGCAGAGAATTCACGCAGCAGAGAAGGCACCGGCTGGAAGGGAACATTGTCGAAGACAAAACTCTGGAACTCTTCCGTCACGTTCAGCACATGATGTACCGGATGGCCGTTGTGTTGCAGAGGGATCACTTTGCCTTCGCCGTCGTACAGCTCGATATCGAGCGGAATATGCAGCGGCAACTTCTCTTTCTGGTCAGACGTCGCTGGCGTGTGCTGAGTGACGTGCAGCGTATACTGTTCCAGCTCCGGGTTGTAATCGTCGCGTACCGAAAGCACCGGCGTACCGGACTGGCTGTACCAGCGGCGGAACTGGGAGAGATCGACATTCGAGGCATCTTCCATCGCCTGCACAAAGTCGTCACAGGTGGCCGCGCTGCCGTCGTGACGCTCAAAATAGAGCTGCATTCCTTTCTGGAAATTCTCTTCGCCGAGCAGCGTGTGCATCATGCGGATCACTTCCGAGCCTTTCTCATACACCGTCAGGGTATAGAAGTTATTCATCTCGATAACCTGATCGGGACGAATCGGATGGGCCATCGGGCTGGCGTCTTCCGCGAACTGCGCGCCGCGCATAATGCGCACGTTATCGATACGGTTTACTGCACGCGATCCGAGATCGGAGCTGAACTCCTGATCGCGGAATACCGTCAGCCCTTCTTTCAGGCTCAGCTGGAACCAGTCGCGGCAGGTGACGCGGTTGCCGGTCCAGTTATGAAAATATTCGTGGCCGATCACGGCTTCAATGCCGAGGTAATCTTTATCCGTGGCGGTTTCCGCTTTGGCCAGCACATATTTGGAGTTAAAGACGTTGAGTCCTTTATTCTCCATCGCCCCCATATTGAAGAAATCGACCGCGACGATCATAAAGATGTCGAGGTCATACTCCAGGCCGAAGCGCTGCTCATCCCATTTCATGCTGTTTTTCAGCGAGGTCATCGCCCATCCGGCGCGATCGAGATTGCCGCGATCGACAAAAATCTCCAGCGCCACATCGCGACCCGAGCGCGTTTTAAAGCTGTCGCGCAGCACATCAAAATCACCGGCCACCAGCGCAAACAAGTAACAGGGTTTCGGGAAGGGATCCTGCCATTTCACCCAGTGGCGGCCATCTTCGTGCTGTCCGCTTTCGATGCGGTTGCCGTTAGAGAGCAGATAAGGATAACGCTGCGCGTCCGCTACGATGGTAGTGGTAAAGCGGGCCAGCACATCGGGACGATCCAGATACCAGGTTATATGACGAAAGCCTTCCGCTTCGCACTGCGTACAGAGCGCTTCACCCGATTTATAAAGACCTTCCAGCGCGCTGTTTTTGTCCGGGTGAATCTCATTAACGATCTTCAGCGTAAAGGTGTCCGGCAGCTGGCTCAACACCAGCGCGCCCTCTTCCAGGCGGTAATCGTGCCAGGCGGCACCGTCGACTTCCAGCGAGATTAGCGTTAACTCTTCGCCATCCAGACGCAGCTCAGCCTGGCTGGCGCCGACGCGTTTGATGGTGCTGACAGCGATGACGCGCGTTGTTGCCGCATCCAGATCAAAGGTCAGATCAATATCGGTGATGGTGTAATCCGGCGCACGGTAATCGTGGCGATATTTAATTTGCGGCTGTTGCGTCATAAATCCTTCTCGCATCGTTAAAAGTTACCCGCCAAAGTCTAAGCTTCTTCACAGAAGCTTGCCATGCTCAATGCGTGCGATGTGAAAAATCGCTACATAACATTAACAATGGCACAGATTACCCTCGACCAGCTAAGCTGAATTATGTTGTGATCACCTTCAATTACCGATGAATCAGGTTATACTCCTGCGTCTTTATGACTTTGTTAAACACCGGGCTCTGCTCCGCGGAAGAGGATGCTGAAACGCACCATGACAGGAAACGCTTCCCCGATACTGACCACGCTGCTTGATACCGATGCGTATAAGCTTCACATGCAGCAAGCCGTTTTCCATCGTTACCACGATGTGACGGTCACGGCGGAATTTCGCTGCCGCGGCGACGATTTGCTCGGCATCTACGCCGATGAAATTCGCGCGGAGATCGCCGCTATGCAGACGCTGGCACTCAATGATGAGGAGTTCCGCTACCTCGCCGCGCTGCCCTTCTTCCAGACGGACTACCTTAGCTGGCTGCGTGATTTCCGCTATAACCCCAACCAGGTCAGGGTGCGCAGCCACAACGGCAGGCTGGACATTCGCATTCAGGGTCCGTGGCGAGAAGTGATTATGTGGGAAGTGCCGCTGCTGGCGCTGATCAGTGAAGTGGTGCATCGTCACCGCTCGCCGGACGCCAGCGTTGAGCAGGCCGTGGATCATCTGCAGCATAAGCTTTCCGTGTTCCGCCAGCAGGTTGAGGATCTCGATATGTCGCGATTCCGGCTGATGGATTTCGGCACCCGCCGCCGCTTCTCTCAGGGCGTGCAGGAAGCGATCGTCCGTACCCTGAAGCAGGATTTTCCGTGGCTGGTGGGCACCAGTAATTACGATCTGGCGCGTCGCGTTGATATCGCCCCGGTCGGCACCCAGGCGCATGAGTGGTTTCAGGCGCATCAGCAGATTAGCCCGGTGCTGGCAAACAGCCAGCGCGCGGCCCTGCAGGCGTGGCTGGATGAATATGATACTCAGCTCGGCATCGCGCTGACCGACTGCATTACCATGGATGCCTTCCTGCGCGACTTTGGCGTTCACCTCGCCAGCCGCTATCAGGGCCTGCGCCACGACTCCGGCGATCCGGTGCAATGGGGCGAAAAAGCGATCGCGCACTATGAGAAGCTGGGCATCGATCCGCAGAGCAAAACGCTGGTTTTCTCTGACAATCTCGATCTGGACAAGGCGCTGGCGCTCTATCGCCACTTCGGCCAGCGCGCCAACGTGGTGTTCGGCATCGGCACGCGTCTGACCTGCGATATTCCAGGGGTTACACCACTGAATATCGTGATTAAGCTGGTTGAGTGTAACGGCAAGCCGGTAGCGAAACTCTCTGACAGTCCGGGTAAAACCATCTGTCAGGATAAAGCCTTTGTACGCGCGCTGCGTAAAGCTTTCGATCTGCCGCTGGTTAAAAAAGCAAGCTGATCGCCGCCTGTCGGGGCGCGTCGTCGCCCCCTCCCTCTGCAATAAATCTCTGACTCCGACTGGAATTTTGCTTGTTTCCTGATTGCCCGCAAGTAACATAGCAATACTCCGGGTTCCGGGGGTTTATCTGTAATTTCACTTCATCTATATAGAGAGATATTTATGAGCGTAGTGCCTGTAGCGGATGTACTGCATGGCCGCGTGGCGGTTGACAGTGAAGTCACCGTACGTGGTTGGGTGCGTACCCGAAGAGATTCAAAAGCCGGTATTTCCTTTATCGCCGTTTATGACGGCTCCTGCTTTAATCCCGTTCAGGCTGTCGTCAATCATTCTTTGAATAATTACGAAAACGACATACTGCGTCTTACCACCGGCTGTTCCGTGGTGATTACCGGCATCGTGGTGGAATCGCCCGGCCAGGGCCAGGCGTATGAAATCCAGGCCACTCAGGTTGAGGTTGTCGGCTGGGTTGACGATCCTGACACCTATCCCATGGCGGCCAAGCGTCACAGCATTGAATACCTGCGCGAAGTGGCGCATTTGCGTCCGCGAACCAACCTGATCGGCGCCGTGGCGCGCGTACGTCATACCCTGGCGCAGGCGCTGCATCGCTTCTTCCACGAAAACGGTTATTTCTGGGTATCAACGCCGCTGATTACCGCCTCCGACACCGAAGGCGCAGGCGAAATGTTCCGCGTCTCAACGCTGGATCTGGAAAACCTGCCGCGCGACGATCAAGGCAAAGTCGATTTCAACGAAGATTTCTTTGGCAAAGAAGCGTTCCTGACGGTGTCGGGCCAGCTGAACGGCGAGACTTATGCCTGTGCGCTGTCAAAAATCTATACCTTCGGACCGACTTTCCGCGCCGAAAATTCTAATACCAGTCGTCACCTGGCGGAATTCTGGATGCTGGAGCCGGAAGTGGCCTTCGCCGATCTGGATGATGTCGCGGCGTTGGCCGAATCGATGCTGAAATATGTGTTTAAAGCGGTGCTGGAAGAGCGCGCCGACGATATGGCCTTCTTTGCCGAGCGCGTCGATAAAGAGGCGGTTTCCCGTCTTGAGCGTTTTATTACCGCTGATTTTGCTCAGGTAGACTATACAGACGCAGTTGACATATTGCAGAAAAGCGGCCAGAGCTTTGAAAACCCGGTTTCCTGGGGCATCGATCTCTCATCTGAGCATGAACGTTACCTGGCGGAAAAACATTTTAAAGCACCGGTAGTGGTGAAAAACTATCCGAAAGATATCAAGGCGTTTTATATGCGTCTTAACGAGGATGGCAAAACCGTGGCGGCGATGGACGTACTGGCCCCTGGCATTGGTGAAATCATCGGCGGTTCCCAGCGTGAGGAGCGCCTTGATGTGCTGGATCAACGACTTGCAGAGATGGGCCTGAACAAAGAAGATTACTGGTGGTATCGCGATTTGCGTCGTTACGGCACAGTGCCGCACTCCGGTTTCGGTTTAGGATTTGAACGTTTAATTGCCTATGTGACCGGCGTGCAAAACGTCAGGGACGTCATTCCCTTCCCGCGTACTCCACGTAACGCGAGTTTCTAAAACGTTTCATTAATTATAAGAAATTCATATATATAAATCAGGTCGGCTTTGCCGGCCTTTTTTTATTTTTGTAAATTTTGAGATATCTCACAAAGTTCCGTTCTATTTACAAAAAGAAACACATTTTTTCTTTGTGAAACATAATTACGAGATTAGTAGCATTTTCGCGCTAGAATTACCGTTCCCGGAATGGAAAGATGCGTGCAGACACAGAAAGACACCAAACTTCTCTCAAGGTTCCTGTAAAAGTTTCTTGACGGCAGTGGCAGGTGTCCAGATAACTCCAATGAGGGTAATAAATAATGATGAAGCGCAACATTCTGGCAGTGGTTATCCCTGCTCTGTTAGCTGCAGGCGCAGCAAACGCAGCAGAAATTTATAACAAAGACGGCAATAAACTGGACCTGTACGGTAAAGCTGTTGGCCTGCACTATTTTTCTAAAGATGATGGCTATGCTACTGATGGCGATCAGACTTATATTCGTTTCGGCTTCAAGGGTGAAACGCAAATCAATGACCAGATGACCGGTTTCGGTCAGTGGGAATACCAGGCTAACGCCAACAACTCCGAAGGCTCTGACGCGCAAGACGGTAACAAAACCCGTCTGGGCTTTGCCGGTCTGAAATTCGGCGATGCTGGCTCTATCGACTACGGTCGTAACTACGGCGTAGTTTATGACGCAATTGGCTGGACCGATATGCTGCCGGAATTCGGCGGTGACTCTGGTTACTCAGATAACTTCATGAACGGTCGTTCTGGCGGTCTGCTGACCTACCGTAACACCAACTTCTTCGGCCTGGTTGATGGCTGGGACTTTGCTGTTCAGTATCAGGGTAAAAACGAACGCAGCGAAACGCGCCGCTCCAACGGCGACGGCTACGGTTTCTCAACCACCTATACCTCTCCGATTGGTCTGGGTATCGTAGCTGCTTACAGCAACAGCGATCGTACCAATGCACAGGCTGCTGGTGCTTCAACGACTGTTACCTCAGCAGATACTGGCGCTAGTGACACCATCGTAACGGGTCAAGGTGCTGGTAAGCGCGCAGAAAACTGGGCGACCGCTATCAAATATGATGCTAACAACATCTATCTGGCAGCCATGTATGGCGAAACCCACAACTCTACGCCGGTTTCTACTTCTGGTAGCTTTGCTAACGGTGATACCTATTCAATTTCAGGTTTCGCTAACAAAGCGCAGAACTTCGAAGTTGTGGCTCAGTACCAGTTCGACTTCGGTCTGCGTCCGTCTCTGGGTTACGTTCAGTCCAGAGCTAAAGACGTTGAAGGCGTAGGCGATGTTGATTTGATCAAATACATTGAAGTGGGCGCGACTTATTACTTCAACAAAAACATGTCTACCTACGTTGACTACATCATCAACCAGATCGATGACGATAACGCACTGGGCATTAACTCTGGCGACACCGTTGCACTGGGCCTGGTTTACCAGTTCTAAGTTGCACACTCTGGTGTACAGAGAGAAACGGGGCTTCGGCCCCGTTTTTTATTGTCTGCGATTCAGCCAGTTAACCTGGTGTATAAAGCCTCGCCTGCGCCGAACGGCACACTTTTTCAGCGAACCCGATCTGCCTCGTAAAACCGCCTGATTTTTTTCGCAAACGGTTGGCTTTTGCCTGAGCTGGCGCTAACCTGATAGCTCATTTTGCTAAAGTTCACGCTGACCGGACCTTACTCATGTTTGAATCGATTTCTGCCGCACCCGCCGATCCTATTCTGGGACTGGGCGATCTGTTCCGCGCCGATGACCGTCCCAATAAAATCAATCTTGGCATTGGCGTCTACAAGGATGAAACCGGCAACACGCCGGTATTAACCAGCGTTAAAAAAGCCGAGCAGTATCTGCTGGAAAACGAAACCACAAAAAATTACCTCAGCATTGATGGTCTGGCCGATTTCGCCCGTTGCACGCAGGAGCTGCTGTTTGGCAAAGAAAGCAGCCTGCTCACTGAACGTCGCGCCCGCACGGCGCAAACCCCAGGCGGCACCGGTGCTCTGCGCGTGGCGGCTGACTTTCTCGCCAACCAGACCAGCGTAAAGCGCGTCTGGGTCAGCAATCCGAGCTGGCCAAACCATAAAAACGTCTTTAACGCTGCCGGACTTGAAGTGTGCGACTACGCCTGGTACGACGCGCAAAACCATCAGCTCGACTTCGACGGTATGCTGGCCTCGCTGCGTGAAGCCAAAGCGGGCGACGTGGTGCTGTTCCACGGCTGCTGCCATAACCCGACCGGCATCGATCCGACGCCTGAGCAGTGGCAACAGCTGGCTGAGCTGTCAAAAGCGAGCGGCTGGCTGCCGCTGTTTGACTTTGCTTATCAGGGCTTCGCACGCGGTCTTGATGAAGATGCCGAAGGACTGCGTATCTTCGCCGCTTCCCATCAGGAGCTGATCGTAGCCAGTTCCTACTCCAAAAACTTCGGCCTCTATAACGAGCGCGTGGGCGCATTTACCCTGGTTGCCGCCGAGTCTGCCGTTGCCGATACCGCGTTCAGCCAGGTGAAATATACTATTCGCGCTAACTACTCTAACCCGCCGGCGCACGGTGCGGCTGTTGTCGCCACTATCCTGAGCAACGATGTGCTGCGTACTCTGTGGGAGCAGGAGCTGACCGATATGCGTCAGCGTATTCAGCGTATGCGTCAGCTGTTCGTCAATACGCTGGCGGAAAAAGGGGCAAACCGAGATTTCAGCTTTATCATCCGCCAGAACGGTATGTTTTCATTCAGCGGCCTGACCAAAGATCAGGTTGTGCGTTTGCGTGAAGAGTTTGGCGTGTATGCGGTGAATTCCGGTCGTGTTAACATTGCAGGCATGACGCCCGATAATATGTCGGCCCTGTGTGAAGCGATTGTGGCTGTGCTCTGAGTTTCGGCGTCAGCGAGGATAAAAAAATGGGCCTGATGGCCCATTTTTTATTGCAAAAACGGATTGCTGATTCGCTCTCTGCCTAAGGTAGAGACAGGGCCATGGCCGGGCAGAAAAGTCACGTCATCGCCCAGCAGCAGCAGCTTCTGCTTAATCGCCGCAATCAGGTGCTGATGGTTACCCTGCGGGAAATCGGTGCGACCAACGCCGCCATTAAAAATCACATCGCCAGAAACCAGCAAACGCCCGGTCCGGTCAAAAAACACAATATGGCCTGGCGTATGACCCGGACAGTGCAGCACTTCAAGCGTAACGTTACCAACCTGCACGCTATCGCCCTCTTCCAGCCAGCGATCCGGCGTCAGCGGCGCGCACTTTTCCAAACCAAACATCTGGCTCTGCGCAGGCAGCGCCTCCAGCCAGAACGCATCCAGCTTCTGCGGGCCGATAACCGGCACCTGATAGTGCGCCGCCAGCTCCGCCGCCGCGCCCACATGATCAAGATGTCCATGCGTCAGCAAAATTTGTGCGGGAGTCAGATCAAGCTGAGCGAGCTGCTGTTTAATCGTCGCCGCGTCGCCGCCCGGATCCACCAGCGCGGCCTCACGGCTCTGTTCACACCAGATGACGGAACAGTTCTGCGCAAAGGCCGTAACCGGAATAATGTGATAGTTCATAACGCTCCATGACCGGCGCACGCAGCGTTGCCGGCGTCAGGACCAGTGCCGGACCGGCCCGGTATCAATGTGTACGAAGTTGCTGCGAGGATAATATCCTACACCACCTGCACGCATTTTTAACGCCGCTTTGCGTACGTTGTTTAGCGCGATGCCTTCAATATGGAAGTCCATCGCCTGGCCCAGCGTATGGTAGCTGTGCTTCGCCACGCCGGGGCCGTGCTCGCGCAACATATTATTGGTTGCCAGGGTGCGATAACCCGAAATCAGCTGCACGGGCTTGCGAGTTTCCAGCATCGCCTGCAGACGATAAATCTGATCGAATAGCCGGGGATCGATCGATTTAATCTGATTCGCGCGATAGTCGCGGAAAAAATGATTCAAACGGGCCAACTCATCCCTGTCGTAGCTTTTGCCGTTAAAAAATTCGGTTTTAAGAGTTTCACCGGTATGCATGTTACTAAGGGTTAATACACGCGGTCGGGAAGTCGAAAGGGAGGCCAGCGCTGAGCCAGGAAGCAGTGCCAGACCTGCCGCTGCACCGCCGCAAAGAAGCAGTTTGCGACGTTGAGAATCAAAATTAGCCATGAAACGCGATTACCTGAGAAAAAAACGATAGAAATGTGCAAAAAGTGCACAGGACGGAACCATAACCGCCCGAGGTTTTGACGTCAACCGGTGAAATGCAGGTTTGAGCGGCGATCCCGATCGGGATCGCCTTTTCAGGACAGGTCTCGCTTAAACGAAACTCTGAGGAAGCGGTTCAGAATCAATGAGTAGAAAAAAGTTGCCCCGCCCGCGCCAGCACCTGGCTGCCGGATCGCGCAGGATTATCATAATTGTAAATATCTGTGCGGAACTGCGGCTTACCATCATCCGCAACCCATGCCGTAAGGTAGTAAAGATTTACCGGGATTCGATGGCGAATTGGCACATAGCGTGTATTGCCCTCTTTCAACGTGCTGGAGATGCGCGTGTCGTTCCAGCCTGCGTCCTGTAACAGCAGGCCCGCCAGCTCTGAGGCTTTGTTTACGCGTACGCAGCCAGAGCTGAGTGCTCTGATGTCGCGCTGAAACAGGTTGTGGTTCGGCGTATCGTGCAGATAGATGGCATCTGAACTGGGCATATTGAATTTGTAACGGCCCAGCGAGTTCATCGCGCCCGGCGCCTGCTGCAAACGATAGGGGAAGGACGAGGCGGAGACCATACTCCAGTCAATCATGGTGGGGTCGATCACCTCCGCATCTGCGTTCCAGCCCGAAAGCAGCGTATAGCCATGCTTCCAGAGATAACCGGGATCGCGTTTTACCTTGGGTATGATGTCCTGGCGCACCAGGGTCGTCGGCACGTTCCAGGGCGGATTCAGCACCACATTATTTAACGCGCTGCGCATCAGCGGCGTTTTGCGATCCGGCCTGCCGACAATCACGCGCGACGAGAGAATTTTGCTGCCGTTGTTGTAGTAGGTCAGCGAATAGTTGGGAATATTCACCATGATGCCGTTATGCATATCATCCGGCAGCAGGCGCAGACGCTGGATATTCAGCGCCAGCAGCGCGGCGCGCATTTGCGGCGATACGTTCAACCACTCGCGAGTGCGCGGGCCGATATTGCCGTCATCCGCCAGCCCCTGCCACTGTTGAAAGCGTTTCACCGCCGCCACCAGCGTCTCGTCATACAGCGTATCGGCGCTGGCCGTGGCGCTGTTCTGCACGTTGCCCGGCGATTGAGGCACCTCCGCCGGCAAATCACTTATGCTGGCTGCCGACGGGCTGATCGCCACCGGCTGCGCCTGCTGGCTGACCGGCTCAGGCGCGGTTGGTACCGCATCATCGGCTGGCGTGGGCGTCACGGTGTGCGCATTGAGCATACCGGTACGCTGCAAGATTTCGCGCAGCGCCGGAACGTCATCGCTCATCTGCCCCGGACGCAGGGTATCGCGGTTTTTCAGCTGCGGCCAGGGCCGGTTATCGGTCAACAAAGTTTTCAGCGCGGCATGCATCGGCGCATATTGCGGATGTTGTGGCGCCAGCGACGCGATAAAAGTGCGTGCGCCGCCGCCGTTTACCGCATTCAGCCACTGATTGATGATCGCTGTCGTCGGCGTCGCCAGTTTGTACGGCACATTGCTGTAGAGCCAGGTTTCACCCTGGGCTGGCACGCTGGAGACGAACTGCAGATAGCCGAGCAGTGCGTCGGAGAGCACTACATCACGAGCGAAGCCTTTAACATCGGGATCGGTCAGACGATCGACCCAGCGGGTAAACTGCGGCTGCACGCCGGAAAGCGCCACTTCAGCCAGCTGTTGCTGAAACTGTTGAACGGCATCGCGATCCTGCCACAGCAGTTGCATATTGCGCGCTGCGTACAGGCTTGCCAGCTGCGCCTGATAAAACGGCTGCGCGCCGTCAGGGAACGCCTGTTGAATACGCTGTTGGCTATTCTGCAGAGAGGTTGTGCTGTGCGTTGTGCCCGGCAAGGCGGCGATAATCGCGGCAGATGGAGCCGCTACTGGCGCCAGCGCCAGCACCAATCCCAACGCAGCCGCAATACGGTTTACAAAAGTTTTTCTGATCAGCATCGTCCCTGCCCCTCATCTCTCACACTACTCAGCGACAACAAGAGCTCGTCGCATTTGGCCGTTACTCATCATATTGAGTATACGAATAAAAAACGGCATTTGCTTCACGCAGCAAATGCCGTTATCAGATTAAACCGTGGAGCGGTTTTTGACTATATTTCCGCCTGGCTTTTTTCCGCTTCCCGATCCGTTTCGTCGATCTCATCCGGATCAGGGCGTATCGGAGCCGGATCGGCCGCAAAGCCGCGCAGACCCACCACATGCACATGTTCGGTGTTGTTAAACACTTTACGCACCAGTTTATAGGTGGTGCCTTTCTCCGGGCTGATGTTTTCCGGCGCAGCGATTACCAGCTGCATCTCCAGACGCTCGCAAAGCTCAAACAGCGTCGCGATAGAGCGGGCATCGAGACGCGCCGCCTCATCAAGGAACAGCAGGCGGCAGGGCGAAATATCCTTGCCGCGCAGACGCCGTGACTCCTCTTCCCAGCTCTGCACCACCATCACCAGAATCGACATGCCGGTCCCGATCGCTTCACCGGTCGAGAGCGCGCCGCTCTCGGCACGCAGCCAGCCGTCGGAGCCACGGTTCACTTCCACTTCCATTTCCAGATAGTTGCGGTAGTCGAGCAGCTCTTCCCCGATGGTTTGCGGCGTACGCTGGCCCATGTCGATCTGCGGGTTCAGACGCTGATAGAGCTTCGCCAGCGCTTCCGAGAAGGTGAAGCGGTTGCTGTTGAACAGATCCTGATGCTGCTCATGCTCTTCAGAAAGCGTGTCCAGCAGCATGGCGTGGGTTTCCCGCACGTTGACGTTGAGACGCACGCTGCGCACCTGTCCAAAGCTCACGGTCTGCAAGCCCTGGTTCAGCTGGCGGATACGGTTCTGCTCGCGCTGGATGGTTTTGCGGATAATGTTCGCCGCGCTGCGCGAGCTGATGGCCAGCGTCTGCTCGCGCGCCGTCAGCTCTTCAGTCAGGCGATTCAGCTCAATTTCCATCTGTTCAATCGCTTCCACCGGATCGTCGGTACGGATAATGTCCTGACGGATACGCTCGCGCAAATGTTGATAAACGGCGATAAAGAACTGAATTTTACGCTCGGGCCGCTTTGCGTCTTCCGACAGACGCAGCACGTCGCGCAGATGTTCGTTGTCCGCCACCGCCAGACGCAGCGCGCCCAGCGCCTTATCCGACATCGAACGCAGCTCATCGCCGCTGAGATAGGCAAACTCGCGGCGATGGAGACGACGTTCTACGCCGTTTTCCTTCACCAGACGCATCACCGTACACCAGCCCGCTTTCGCCGAAACCACCTGCTCACGAATCTGGTGATAATCGCGCTCCAGACGACGCAGCTTTTTCTGCAGTGCTTCCATCTCTGCTTCGCAGAAAGTGAGCTGTTTCTCCAGCTGGTTGCGGCGCGCACGGTTATGGCTTAAAGCGTTGTAAAGCTCATCGCGACGCGTGCGGGCGCGCGCTTCCGCGCCTGCGTCCGCCTGCACGCCGATATCCTGCATCTCCTGATGCAGCTCTTTCAGCATGTCGCGTTTGGCGTCGCTGGAACTCTTCAGCGAGGCGAGTACCTGAGAATATTGCGTCAGCTGCGCCTGATGTTCACGCAGACGCTCGCGGGCGCGGGCGCGTTCAGCTTCCGCCTGCTCCAGTCGCTGGCGCAGTTTGCCATTCAGGTCGCTGTTGCCGGTTAGCATGCCGGCGGAATCCGCATAGCTGAAGTGGGCGCGGCGCTGTACCACTTCGGTCAGGGCAAAGGCTTGCTGACGCGCAGTCTGCTGCTGCTGGCGGGCCTGCTGATAATCAGCCTGTAGCTGCTCATGCTGTTCCGGATCGCTTTGCAATACCGATACCAGGCTTTCCAGTTTTGTCAGCTTGCTGCCGTGCTGATGCAGGAAGCGCGCGGCGTCCTGCGCCTCTTCCACCTGCTCGCGCAGCTCTTCGCAGCGATCCGCCAGCGTATCATCCAGCAGCAGATTAACGCGCGGCAGCAGGCGGTTAAGCTGCGCCACGCCCTCTTTTGCCAGTTCGAACTGCTGACGCTGCTGCTGATTGCTGTTTTCATGTTGGCTCAGCGCACGCTCAACCTCGTTGCGGCGCGCATTCAGCTCACGCATTTGCGCTTCCGGATCGGCATCAAAAGCCACCGCCAGATGGGTGCCGATAAAGCGACTGAAAGATTGATGCAGACGCTGGGTTTTCTGGACGTCGAACGAGAGCGTGGCGTAGATTTCCGCCAGCCGATCGCGCTCGTTATTCAGCAGCTCAAGCTGGTTTTCACGCGCCGCCCGGCCAAACAACGGCACTTTGGGGAAGCGAGAGTAGCGCCACTGGCGCTCCGCCACTTTCACCACCACCGCACTTTCCAGCTCGTCAACGCTGAACACGCTGTCGTCGAACGACTGCGGATCCCCTTCGATCAGATAGAGATCTTCCGGGCACTCCTCCAGACCATCCAGCTGCTCGCGCACCAGCGAGAGATCCGGCACCACGATGGCATGACGCGAAGGACCATACAGCGCCGAGAAGTAAGGCGCATCTTCCAGCGTCACGTCATCATAAATTTCTGACAACAGCACCCCGCCGAAGCGTTCCGCCAGCTGCGTCAGACGTGCATCTTCGGCGCCGCCCGGCTGGCTGAGGCGCTCAATTTGCTGCTCAACCTCACGCTTGCGCGCGGCAACCTCGTCGCGCTCCACGGTGGTTTCACGCTCGCGCTCCAGCAGCAGCTGCATGTACTCGGTGATCTGCTGGCTGCTGGCCAGCTGTTCGCCGGTCTGCTCGCTCAGCTGAGTCAGGATCTCCTGCGCCGCCAGCCAGTGCGGCGCACGCGCGGTCAGGGCAGCGAGGCGCTCGCGCAGCTGCTCCAGCTCCTGACGCATCATCATTCGCTGCTCGCCCGCGTCGGCAACGTTGCCGCTCAGCTGTTCAATCTGCGCTTCCAGCTCGCGGTGCAATCCTTCCAGCGCATCGGGCTCGAACTGCTGGCCTTGACGCTTGCAGAATTCGGCCAGCAGGCGTTCGGCATCGTGCTGCTCGCGCAGACGTTGATCCAGCTCGGAGAGGCGCAAACGCAGCGAAGCGAGCTGATCGGCGTGGTGACGCTGATTAGCGGCGTCGCGCAGCAGTTCGCGCCCGGTTTGCCAGGCGTCGTGGCGGCTTACCGTGCCCGCAATGCTGGTGACCAGCTGAAGCGCCTGTTCAAACTGACTGTGCGCCGCCTCGGCCACGCTCAGCTTCTGCTCCAGCTCCAGCAGCCGCCCGGTGGCTTCCTGCTCGCGCGCCTGGAACGTCTCCAGCCAGGGTTCGGCATTCTCAATGCTGAGCTCCGGCAGCTGGCAGAGAGAACGGGCGCGCTCTAATGCCTGCAACGCCTGCTGATACTGAATGGCGCGGGTCTGCTGAACGTCCAGCGCCTGCTGGAAATCAGCCAGCTGGCTCTTTAGCTCATCCACTTCCAGCTCGGCAGCTTCGGCACGCGCTTCATTCTCTTCGTGCACCTCGCGCGCTTCGGCGACCACCTCATTCTGCTCTTCCAGGCGATAAGTCAGCTCTTCGAGATCGGCTTCGTAGCGCTCGATCTTCTCCTGCTGGCGCATCGCTGTCTGCACCAGATTGAGATGATCGCTGGCAGCCTGATAGTCGCTTTCCAGATCGTTTTCCGCCGCGCTGTGCTCGGAGAGTTCGCGCGCCATTTCAATATGGCGATACTGCTCGGAGGCGAGCTGGCTACGGCTGGTGAAGAGTTCATTACGCAGCTGCAGCGCGCCATCCAGATGAATGCGGCGCTCGTTGGCGTGACGCATATAATCGGCGGAAACGTAGCTGGTGGCTTCAGATATAAGATGCTTAAAGAGATCGCGATCGGATTGAGTGACGCGTATCGCCTCCAGCGTCATGCGGTTTTCCCGCAGCGCCGCTTCCATATCCTGAAAAGCCTTACGCACGCCGCCATTTTCCGGCAGCAGATAGTCGCGCAGCGAACGGGTAATGGCGCTGGAGATACCGCCATACAGCGACGCTTCAATCAGACGATAGAATTTACTGCGGTCGCTGGCGGAACGCAGGCGACGCGGCACCACGCCGAGATCGAACATCATCGCGTGATAATCGGTCACGGAGTTAAACTGGCGGAACTGCACCCCTTCCTGCGCTTCGACCCGCTCTTTTACTTCACTCAGGGAGAGGACGCGCGCCTGACGACTGTTCAGAATTTCCGTCAGGATTTCGGTTGGATTGCTGTCAGGCAGCAGGCCATGGATGCTGAACGGCTTGATGTCGACCTTTTTATCGCGACCCGCGACCTGCTGCAGACGCACCCCGACCAGAACGCGCTGATGGCGCGAGTTAACCACGTCCAGCACCGAGTAGCAGACGCCGGCGCGCAGTTTGCCGTGCAACCCTTTGTCGCGTGAGCCGGAGGTCGCGCCCGCTTCCGTGGTATTACGAAAATGCAGCAGCGTTAAGTCCGGGATCAGCGCCGTGACAAAAGCAGCCATGGTTGTTGATTTACCGGCGCCGTTACCGCCGGAAAGGGTGGTAACCAATTCATCCAGGTCAAAGGTACGGGCAAAAAACCCGTTCCAGTTAATCAGGGTCAGCGAACGAAATTTACCGCGTTCAATCATGCCTGCTCTTCCTCTGCGTTATCAACCGCATCGCTTTCCATGTCGTTATCATTGTCTGGATCATCACTATCGGGCTGGGCGCTTTTGCTCTCCAGCGCCATCGCTTCGCCGTCGCGGATCAGGCGCAGCTGCGCTTCACGCGCATCGTCCCCGCTGCGCACGTCGGCGCCGAAGCGAAATACCGATTCGGTAATACGAAACTTGCTGCTGTCATGACCCATAAACCACACCATACCGAGACGGCGCAGACGGCTCAGCGAGGCGCGCACCTTATCCTGTAGCTTGGCGCGGTCCAGGTCGGAGCCGGTGGAGCGCTGATTCACCAGCTTCAGCAATTTGTTCTCATCCGCCAGCGACAGCAGCTCATCATAAAGCTCCTGCTGGGAAAAAATGCCTTCGTTCGCCAGGCGCTCCGGGCTGAGGTAGAGATAACAGAGGATCTTGCCGACCATCATATCCAGTTCGGAAAGCACCGAGCGTGGAATCAGGGTGGTGGAGCGCGGACGCAGATAGAAAAAACCTTCCGGCGCACGAATCAGCTCCACGTTATAACGGGCGTAAAACTCTTCCAGGAACTCCTGGTAATCCATCAGAAAAGCGTGTTGATCCAGCTCTTCCAGACCAATATGACGTCCCGCACGCAGCTGACTGTCCAGCGCGGGAAAAATCGGGTTCGCCAGTGCCTGAGCCAGCTTAACCGGCATCACTTGTTCAATATTTGTCGATGACATGTGCCTGCACCTTGGCTCCGTACTCATTGATGGCCTGCCACTCTGCGGGCAGACCGGCTAAATCGGCCTCGGCAACGCCTAAGCGCACCGCCTGATCCACCACAATGCGCGCCAGGTCAAAGTGACGCGCGCGCGGATACTGCGCCAGATAGTCGCGCATTACGCTGGCCAGATTCAGGGGTTGTTGCCGGGTTTTATAAATCTGTAGCGCCTCTTCAATCATCGCCGCCAGCTGCTCACGAATTTCATTGATCTCTTCGTATTCCATTTCGGGCGGCAGCTCGCCCATCACCTCATCGTTGCGCAGCGTCATCTCGTCATCACGCAGATCAAACAGGCGGTCGGCATTGGCGTGGGTTAAGGCCCAGGGCTGATCGAAATAGTTCTGCACCGACTGGCGCAAACGTTGGGCAAAGACGCGGTTTTTATCCATATCGATGGCGGTACGGATAAATTTGTGTACGTGGCGGTCGTAGCCGATCCAGAGATCGATCGCCTGCTGGCCCCAGCTGATAATGCGATCAAGCTTGTTTTGTAAGTCAAACACCAGCTTGTCGACAAAACCTAAATCGGGGCTGCTCAGGGTCGCATCCTGAATGCGCAGCAGGTTGGCCTGCAGCTTGTCGCCCGCCGCTTCCAGCGTATCCTGCAATTCACGCAGGGTGCCGGAGGTTTCAGAGAGCAGCAACTCACAGCTGGAGATCGCGGCGCGCCAGTCTTTATTCAGCAGATCGGCGATATCGGTTTTCACCGTCTGCTGCTGTTCATCCATCAGGCGCTGGGTCATATCAATGCTGTCGAAAATCTCGGCCACGGAATATTTCAGCGGCGCAAAGACGTTGCGATGCCAGTGAAATTCATCGCCATCTTCTTCTGCGGCATCGGCGGCGCGCTTCAGCTCCTGCGCCACGATGGAGAGCTGCATCGACAGACGCAGCGTGGAGAACTCGCGCTGGCGGATGTAATAGTCGGTGATGCCGATCGCCAGCGGCGTTAAGCGATAAATGGCGTGGCCTTCGGTCAGCTCGCTGGTAAAGCGGTTAAGCAGACGCTGGCGCACCATGTCGTTGATGGCGTTGTTGCCACGCACCAGCACGGTCTCATGGGTTTGTTCAAAAGCCTTACTGACGTGACGAAAAGCATCGATCAGCTCGCCTTCGCTCATTTCGCCGTCCATACGCTCGCCGTTCAGGGTGGCGATAGCCAGTAAAAACGCCAGACGCTCCACGGGCAGCGCAAGCGAGAAATCGTTTTTGCGCGCCCAGGCAACCAGTTCCGGTACCGTCTGGGAAAATTCACTCATAATGCGTCCTTCTGCCTGGGTTTACGCGCGGTCACGTGGATATAGCGCCCTAAGCTCAAAAAGGGTTCCTGGCGGCAATAGCGCCGTTCCATCTCAATAATTTCCTCAACGCTTTTTTCCACACCCATCGGCTTTTTCATATAGTCATAAAATACGCGGATACCGGCGCGCCGCTCGATTTCAAAGCCGCATTCGCGCAGCCAGCCATAAACGTGCTCGGGATCGCGCGGATAATCGGGCGACAGGGTGCGCTTTTTACGTTTGGACATATTGGCGCGCAGATAGCCGAAATTCCCTAAGGTCAACGTACGCAGCGTCAGGCCATGCAGGTTATAAAACATCAGCGACAGCACGCCGCCAGGCTGTAATACCTGGTACAGCGCCTTGAGGACTTTTTCAGGTTCAGCGACCCATTCAAGCACAGCGTGAAACAATACCAGATCCACCGGCTTATCCAAATCATCGCCCACCTGCTGCGCACTAATTTGTCTGAATTGCATGTTTTCGCTCACACCTTTTTCACGCGCATTCTCTTCCGCCCGGCGCAGCATTTCAGCTGAGAGATCGCACAGCACCACCTGATGGCCACGCGCCGCCAGCCCGGCGGAGATTTGCCCAAGGCCGCCGCCAGCGTCAAGGATCGAAAGTTTGCCATCCGGCAGGCTGGGCAGCAGCGCATCCAGTTCATCCCAGAGGATCGCCTGGCGCACCAGCCCTTTTGTCGTGCCGTAGATGTTTTGCGAGAATTTCTCCGCCAGATCGTCAAAGTTGCGATCCTGCATGCCGTGAGCTCCGCTCTGCTGCTGTAAAAGATGTGCTATTTTGTCACAGCCAAATCAGGAATGAACCTTTCATCCCCTTCTTCCTCATCAGCTGCTGTTTTTTCAGACAAAAGGAGAGTGTTTCGATGTTTTTTAACCTGAAAAAGCTGATCGGCGGTTTATTGCTACCCTTGCCGTTTCTGCTTTTGCTGATGGCAATTGCAATTTTACTGCTCTGGTTCAGCCGCTGGCAAAAAACAGGCAAAATTTTGCTCTCGGTAAGCTGGTTTTTTTTATTATTACTCAGCCTGCAACCGATCGCGGATCGCCTGCTGTTGCCGTTGGAAAGTCGTTACACAACCTGGAACGGCCCGGAAAAGGTGGATTATATCGTGGTGCTGGGCGGCGGCTACACCTTTAATCCTCAATGGGCGCCGAGTTCAAACCTGGTCGGCAACAGCCTGGCGCGCGTCACGGAAGGGGTGCGGCAATGGCGACGCAATCCTACGGCGAAAATGATCTTTACCGGCGCCGCGGCAGGTCAGAATCCCATGAGCAATGCGCGCGTGGCGGCGCAGGTGGCCGAAAGTCTGGGCGTCCCTTCAGAACAGATCATTACGCTTGATCAGCCGCGCGATACGCAGCAGGAAGCGCGTGCGGTAAAGGGCGTTATCGATCGACGCCCCTTTTTACTGGTTACCTCGGCAAACCATCTGCCGCGCGCAATGCAATTTTTTCATGCGCAGGGACTGGAGCCGATCGCGGCGCCCGCCAATCAGCTGGCGATTACCTCGCCGCTGAACTGGTGGGAAAAAGCCATTCCGTCGCCGCTCTGGCTGAGCCACAGCGAGCGCGCCTGGTATGAATCTTTGGGCCGCCTTTGGCAGCAGCTCAGGCCTGAAGCGCAGCCCTCATCCGAGCCAGGGCAATAGCTGCTCGCGCGCCTGATTGAAACGCGGGCGATCAAACTCGCCGCTATGCACCAGACTCTCCACACAGTCCCAAAGCTGATAGACCCAGCGGCGCCAGAGAAATCCTTCATCCACCGGCGCCCGCTGTAAATAGTGGTGCAGCAATGACGCTTCGGCGCCGCTGTCGCTGAGCCGAAACAGCTCATATTCACGCGGCGCCCAGAGCACATTGCCCGGCTGCGTCATCGCCAAAAGCCGATCGCTGTGGGGATCTTTCAGAATGGCGCTCAGCCTGAGATTGCCGTGGATCAGCACGGCGGGATCGCGGAAGTTGCGAAACAGGCGCGGCAGCTGCTGACGGCAGCGAAACAGGATTTGCCGATCTTCCAGGGTAAAAAAAGGCGGACGCAGATAGCCCAGCGTCGACCAGAGCACTTCCACACGCTGCTGAAACCAGGCGGGCCAAAGATTCTCCTGAATGCTGTCAATGCTGCCCGCCAGGCCATGGCTGTCGATACGGTGCCAGCCGAGCAGGCCTTCGACGATTTCTTTACAGAGAGCCTCCCAGCGCACGGCGTTGCGCGCAGGCGCTTCCGCCGACACGCCGCCCATTCGCTCCATCAGCAGCACTTCATGAGGCGGTTTTTGCTGGCTGAGCACCAGCCCGTAAACCACAGGCACTTTAATCACGCCATCGTGCCCCAGCATCGCCAGCTTTTTGGCTTCCAGCGCCGCGCGCCCTTTATGACGGAAGTATTTCGCCACCAGCGGCATTGCATCGCCGTGGCGATCGTAGAGCGCGTAAAGATGAGAAAAAGGCTGTTCGCTGAGAGTTTCCAGGCGGCTGACCGTCTCGCCCAGCACCAGCGTCAGTTCTGATTTGAGCTGTTCCATGCGTCATCCTCCTCAGGCTTATCCTGAAGGTACAACAGTGAATGGCCTGGCAACGATTAAAACATGCCGGGGCGGAGCTGCCCCGGCATCTTTTCACGATGAGAGAGCGGCACGAACGCGCGCCAGATCTTCCGGGGTGTCAACACCAACGCTCGGTACGGCTTGCGCAATGTCGACATGGATTTTTTCGCCATACCACAGCACACGCAGCTGCTCCAGCAGTTCAATCTGCTCCAGCGGACAGGGGTTCCAGGTAACGTAACGGCGAATAAAGCCGGCGCGATAAGCGTAAATACCGATATGACGCAGCAGCGTATCGCCTGCCACTTCGCGGGATTGCGCATAGCGCTCGCGATCCCAGGGAATAGTGGCGCGAGAAAAATAGAGCGCATAGCCCTGCTTATCGGTCACCACTTTTACCGCGTTCGGATTGAAAGCCTCTTCAGCATCGGTAACAGGCACCGCCAGCGTCGCCATGCCTGCCTGCGACCGGGCCAGATTGTCAGCAACCTGACGCACGATAGTCGGCGGGATCAGCGGTTCATCGCCCTGGACGTTAACGATGATGGTGTCGTCTGAGAACTGATATTTCTCAATCACCTCCGCCAAACGCTCAGTGCCGGAGTGATGGTCGGCGCGCGTCATACAGACTTCACCGCCTGCTGCCTCAACGGCCGCCGCGACGTCAGGATGATCGGTCGCCACGATAACGCGATCGGCACCCGATTCCAGGGCGCGCTCCATCACATGAACGACCATCGGTTTACCGTGGATATCCACTATCGGCTTGCCAGGCAAACGCGTCGAGGCAAAACGGGCCGGAATGATCGCGACAAAACTCATGGATGGATCTCTTCAACGGAGAGCGTGCGCGCTTCGTTTTCCAACAGCACCGGAATGCCGTCCCGCACCGGAAAGGCCAGCGCATCGGGTTTGCAGATCAGTTCCTGCTGCTCTTTGTTGTAATACAGTTTGCCGTTGCATACCGGGCAAGCCACGATCTCAAGTAAACGGTGATCCATATTTCCTCCATCACGGACCGATTCGTCAGTGCCCTGTAGCATACCATAGCGCAGGATAAGGGCGTGATTTGCGGCAGTAACCGCAATTTTTTTACTCATCAAGCCGCCACTGGCGCTGCCAGCTGGCCAGCAACGCCTCAGGCGCCTGTTCAATAATAACGCTATTTGCTCCCTGCCAGCGGGCAAAACTGCTGACAGCACGCTGAATATCCTGCAAAAATTGTCCTGTTACGCGCGTGGTCTCTTCCAGCCAAATATTTTTAATCACCAGCTGTCCGGCTTTGCGCACCATTTTTGCATCCAGCCGACCCTTGAGTTCGCCACGGTGCAGTATCGGCAAAACAAAATAGCCATATTTTCTTTTGGCTTCAGGGGTGTAACACTCAATACGGTAGTCGAAATTAAACAATTCCCGTGCGCGCTTACGATCCCAGACCACCGGATCGAAAGGAGAAAGCAAGGCGCTGTAGGTGGCTGAAAGCGGCTTTTCCAACAGGGGCAGCAGATCGGCATGCAGCCACAGCTGGCCGAGTGTTTCGACCTCAACCGGCACAATCGCGCCGCTGGCCTGCGCGTCGGCTATAAAAGGCTTCAACGCCACTTGTTTTAAGCGGTAATAGTCAGGCAACCAGGCTTCACGGAAAATACCCAGGCTGTGGGCGCTTTTCATCAGCATCTCACTGACTGCTTCCGCCTCGCTCAGACTGTGCAGTTCATCCCGCCATTCCGGCATCACGCGTGAACGTAAATCGTAAACGCGTTGAAAATTGTGCCGCCCTACCACCATCAGTTCGCCTGCGCTGAACAGGTTCTCCAGATGACGCTTATGGGGCTTCCAGGCCCACCAGCCCGAAGGCGTTTTTTTCTCGCTGGTAAAATCTGCTGCCCGCACCGGACCGTTCTGCGCAATATGCGCCAGCAGCTCAGCGATCTCCGTCTGGTGATCGGCAACCCATTGCGCATTATATTTCCAACCCAGACGCTCCGGCTCCAGCATACGGTGACGCAACAGCGGATAATCTTCCCACGGCACGAAGCAGGCTTCATGCGCCCAGTATTCAAACAGATCACCGCGTGCAAGCGCCTGCTCCAGCCAGGCCACAGGGTAGTCGCCAAGCCGGCTGAAAAGCACAAGATAAGGGCTGCGCGCCACGACATGGATGGTGTCAATCTGTAGTAACGCCATCTGACGGATAACGCGTAGCAGATCATCGTAGCGCGCTTTAGCGGGAGTACGCAGCAAGCCTTGTGCCGCGAGATGAAGATGTCGTGCGGTTTGCAATGAAATTGAACGCTTTTGTTCCACGATCTTCCTCTCCCTGTGCCGAAATGGCTACTGCCTGCTCTTTTCCGGAGTATGGGTTTGCTTCGCGCAGAGCTGCACGATTTGCTTCAGTAAGGGTTCCAGCGCGGCGCCCTGCAATTCGGCATCTACCGGCAGATACCACCAGTTTTCCAACGCAAAGGCGCGGCACTTAACGGCGTCTTTTTCCGTCATCAGCAGCGTTTGCTGCGGCGTTGCCAGCGCCATCAACTCGCTCTGGCTGTAGGTATGATGATCGGCGAAGGCAATTTCCGCCACCGGCGTAAGCCCCTGCTGTTTTAAAGTAGTGAAAAACCGCGGCGGATGACCGATACCGGCCATCGCGACCACCTGATTTAACGCTAACAGCGCGCATTTTTCGCCGCTCAGCATATTGATCGCCAGTGCGGGGTGTAGCGTCATGGCAATCTCGCTGTCGCTCGCCGTGCCGCCATTCACAATCACGCCGTCGACGCTACGCAACCGATCGGCGCGCTCTCGCATCGGGCCGGCCGGTAGCCACCAGCCGTTGCCAAAACGCCGTACGCCATCAATCACCACGATTTCAATATCGCGCTGCAAGGCATAATGTTGCAGGCCGTCATCGGTAATAATCAGATCAAGCGGATGGCGGGCAATCAGGGCTTCGACGGCGTCCCGACGTTTTGGCGCCACGGCAACCGGCGCCCCGGTGCGTTGCGCGATCAGGACCGGCTCATCTCCTGCCTGCTGCGTTGAGGTGGAATGCTCCACCAGCAACGGATAGCTTTCGGCTTTACCACCGTAGCCGCGCGACACTACGCCAGCCCGCAAGCCGCGCTGCTGAAGAGCCTGAACCAGCCAGATCACCACCGGCGTTTTGCCGTTGCCTCCGGCAGTCAGGTTGCCTACCACGATAACCGGCAGCGGCGCGCGCCAGCTTTTACGCCAGCCGCGCCGATAACTCAGGCGAATCAGGCGCGTAATCAGTCCGTACAGCAGGCTGAGCGGCCACAGCAGCAGCCAGAGCGGCGAACGACCACTCCAGATACGCTCAATCATTGGCCAAACTGCATTTTATGCAGCTGAGCATAGGCGCCCTTTTGTGCCAGCAACGTTTCATGCGTGCCGCGTTCGACGATACGGCCATCTTCCACAACGACAATTTCATCCGCTTTTTCAATGGTAGAAAGGCGATGGGCGATAACCAGCGAGGTGCGGTTTTTTTGCAGCTCATCCAGCGCCGCCTGGATTGCACGTTCCGATTCCGTATCCAGCGCTGAGGTGGCCTCATCAAGGATCAGAATCGGGCTGTCGCGCAGCAGCGCACGGGCAATAGCGATACGCTGGCGCTGACCGCCAGAGAGCAGCACGCCATTTTCGCCAATTACCGTATCCAGACCTTTTTCCATCTTGTTGATGAAGTCCATGGCATGCGCCATGGTGGCCGCTTTCTCAATCTCTTCGCGGCTATAGACATCGCTGCGTGCGTAAGCGATGTTATTGGCGATGGTGTCATTAAACAGATGAACATTTTGCGACACCAGCGCAACCTGATTGCGTAACGAGTTCAACGTGTATTCACGTAAGTCGTGTCCGTCCAGCAGGATCTCTCCCTGCTGAATGTCATAGAAACGCGTCAGCAAACTGGCCAGCGTCGATTTGCCCGAGCCTGAACGGCCCACTAACGCTACCGTTTTGCCGGCGGGCAGCGACAGATTGATATCTTTTAATGCCGGCACTTCACGTCCCGGATAAAAGAAAGTGACGTTACGGAATTCCACTTCGCCTTTTGCCCGCTCGATCACGCGCGTTCCGTAATCATTCTCCTGCTCGCTATCAAGAATAGTGAACAGCGTCTGGCAGGCCGCCATGCCACGCTGGAACTGCGCATTGACGTTGGTTAACGACTTCAGCGGGCGCATCAGGGCAATCATGGAGGAAAAAACCACGGTGATGGTGCCCGCCGTCAGGGTATCCATCACGCTGGGGAAACTGGCGGCATAAAGCACAAAAGCGAGCGCCAGCGAGGCGATCAGCTGAATTATCGGGTCAGAAATCGAGGAGGCGGAAACCATCTTCATTCCCTGCTGACGCATAAGATTACTGACGTGAGCAAAACGCTTACTTTCCACTTCCTGGCCGCCAAAAATCAGCACCTCTTTGTGCCCTTTCAGCATCTGCTCGGCGCTGGTCGTCACCTGCCCCATAGTGTTTTGCATATTTTTACTGATGCTGCGAAAGCGCTTCGACACCGTGCGAATCGCCATCGACACTACCGGCGCCAGCACGATCAGAATCAATGAAAGCTGCCAGCTATAGTAAAACATCATAATAAACAGGCCAATAATCGAGGCTCCCTCGCGCACAACGGTAACCAGCGCGCCGGAAGAAGAAGAAGCAACCTGTTCAGAGTCATAGGTAATACGTGACAGCAAGGTACCGGTAGACTGCTGATCAAAAAACGATACCGGCATCCCCATCATATGGCCAAAGAGGCGACGGCGCATATTCATCACTACGTTGCCGGAGACCCAGGAAATACAGTAGCTGGAGATATAGCTGGTGATACCACGGATCAGCATCAGTCCTATCACCGCTAACGGCATCCATATCAGTACTGATTTATCTGCCTTACCAAATCCATCATCCAGTAAAGGCTTCAACAGAGAGAGCATTAACGTATCGCCTGCTGCGTTCAGCACAAGGGCGACAGCAGCCACCAGCAATCCAGCTTTATGTGGCGCGATCATCGGCCAGAGTCGACGAAATGTCTGCCATGTCGAGAGATCTTTATCTTGATGCATTATTTATTCACGATGTTAGAAATAGCCGCTCATTCTACCTGGAATCGCGTTTGACGCCAAACCACTGATGATACCAACGAGGCATTATTTGCTCTCTCAGCCCGGCGATTCGCCATTTTCCCTGATGTATCCGGACGCTGAGCTGGCCCGATTGCCCCGTATCAGACCAGCGGTAGCCATTTTTTCGGTAATTGTTTACCACCTCGCGGGCAGGCATTCGCCAGGCGTTATAACGCGCCACCGATGCCAGCGCGGCGCTGCCTGAGACATGGCGTTGCAAAAGCGGTGTCGATGACGTCCGGCTGCCATGGTGAGGAACCTGCAAAATATCGGCGTGTAATTCCTGTTTTTCCATCGCAACCAGCTTACGTTCCGCCTCACGTTCGATATCGCCGGTAAGCAACAGCGTTACCGTGCCGTCACTGACTTTCACTACGCAGGAGTCATTATTGTTACCTTGTGTGGGGATCATGTTTGGCCAAAGCGCATGAAAACTTAGCATTCCCCATTTCCACTCTGTACCGCGATAACAGGGCAGATGTCCAGGCTGCGCCAGGGCGCTGCGTACGGCAAGAAATGGCCAGACCTGCTTCAATCCATTCATTCCTCCCGTATGGTCCAGATGTTTATGGCTCAGGATCACTTCTTTAATGCGCATCCCTTTGCGCTGGAGCCAGGGCGCGATAATACGTTCTCCCGCATCCCCTTTTGTCCAGCG
Source organism: Pantoea osteomyelitidis (assembly GCF_044342975.1). Taxonomy (NCBI): domain Bacteria; kingdom Pseudomonadati; phylum Pseudomonadota; class Gammaproteobacteria; order Enterobacterales; family Erwiniaceae; genus Pantoea; species Pantoea osteomyelitidis. Next base: position 513,292 of record NZ_JBGFSN010000004.1, on the reverse strand, counting down.
ATTGCCGGTATCGTAAATTACCGCTTCGCTGCCCTGAGAAATCACTACGGCCAGGCCGTGTCCTACATCAAGCATATCAACGCGCCAGTCCGCCTTTTCCTCCTGATAGCGCCAGAGCAGAAGCGCTAAAACCAGGCTGCAACAGCTCAGCGGCGACACGCGCCACCAACCAAGACGCCAAACCAGCATGCCGCCCCAGACGATCGCGGCGCATAATCCTGCCTCACTCAAGCGCCACCAGCCCGGCGGCAACGCCGTCAACCCGGAGATAACCAGCGCAATGGATCGATCGGCCAGCCACCACAGCAGGGTATGCACCGGCGCTACGGGAATCAGCATCGCCAGCAGGAGCAGCGGCACCGTGATAAAAGAGATGACGGGAATCGCCAACAGATTCGCTATCAGCGACGTCAGGCTGATGCCGTTAAACAACGCCGCCTGTAGCGGTGCCATAAGAAGCAGCATACCTAATTGAAGATGTGCCAGTTGCAGCGCCATCCAGCGACGCTGGCGCGCATATTGCGGCGGTAAGGGAAACCAGTGATACCAGATTAGCAGCATGCCCACCGCCAGCGCAGAGAGCCAGAAGCTGTCTGAAAGCACGGTGAGCGGATCGAAAAACAGCATCAGGCCGATGCATAACGTCCAGATGTGCCAGCCGGTAAGATTCCGGCCAAAAATACGTAATGCCGTCCAGAGCGTTAACGCCAGCAGAGCGCGCTGCGCCGGCGCCAGCGTGCCGGACAGCCAGGTATAGAGTGCTGCGGTAAGCCAGCTTCCGAGCAGCGGCGTCAAATAACCGATGGCCGTTACGGGCAAAAACCACTGCACCCCGCGTAGCATCAGCCAGCCGACGCTGGCGGCAAGCGCGATGTGCATGCCGGAAATCGCCATCAGATGCGCCGTTCCCGTTTCCCGTAACAGCTGACGCGTTTCATCCGTCAGCCCGTCACGAATACCAAACGCCAGCGCATTCAGTACGCCCTGTTCAGGCAGCGTCTGCATCACTTTTTGGTGATGCAGGATAATTTGCTCGCGCCAGTTGCACTGCGCATTTTCAGGCTGGCGGGAGAGGATTCGACCCTGAAAAGGCGTGTGGTTAGCAAGGGCGAAACGTTGGGCGTCAAAGTCTCCTTCATTCAGTTGCGCGTGCAGAGCGCGCAAACGTAAGCGCATCTGCCAGCGCTGCCCGGGACAGTAGTCGATCTCCTCGTCCGGCAATGACAGCCAGGCATACAAGGGTGGAAACAGATAGCGACCTTCCACCTTAATCAGTTTCACCTTTATACGTTGTCGCTCTGATTGCACTTCATCAATACGTACGCTGGCGGTTTGCGGCTGCGCGACTAGCACGGAGATCGTGTCCGTCATCTGTCGGCCATCAGCTAATGCCCATACCAGCAGCAACAGGCCATATCCGCACAGGCGCAGGCTGGCAGCGGGCAGATGAATCACTATCAGGGCAATCAGGGCCATGCCTGCCAGCAATGGCAAGCCAGGCAGATTCGGCAGAAAGAGTAAGGGTAAGGCGCCAACAATTGTCAGCGCGGCGAGTCCTGTCCATGTGAGCGTCATCATATCCGTTCCTTTTGTCGCGGACAGTGTGACAACCAGACGGCTTAAAATCACTTGTGAAGAGAAAACGCTGAGAGAAGAGCCGCAAAACCTTTTACAGCTTTGCTACTCTGTACAAAATCGGGGAAAAGAAGTCACAAAACAAAATAACGCGCAAAAAAAACGACACCCGGAGGTGTCGTTTCTGCGATTCGGTAACTGCTCAGCCGTAAATGTTTGCACGGTCACGCAGTTCTTTGCCCGGCTTGAAGTGGGGAACGTATTTACCTTCCAGTTCCACTTTGTCGCCCGTTTTCGGGTTACGACCGGTGCGCGGTGCGCGATAGTGCAAAGAAAAACTGCCGAATCCCCGGATTTCAATGCGTTCGCCCTGGGCCAGGGTAGTGGCCATGTGCTCAAGCATCTCTTTAACCGCATCCTCAACGACTTTCGCCGGAATATGAGTCTGCTGGCCTGCAAGTCTTTCAATCAGTTCTGACTTGGTCATTAATCCTCCGGTTAATCCCTGTTGGCAAGGTTTGACAGCTTTTTACCGAAATCGGGCGACATGACGTCGCCCGATGCGTAAGGTCGATTACTCGCCTTTAGCCGCTTTGAACGCTTCAGCCATTGCGTTAGAGAAGTTGCTTTCTTCCTGTTTGGTGTTAACAGTTGCGATTGCATCTTTCTCGTCAGCTTCGTCTTTAGCACGAACAGACAGGCTAACAACACGGTTTTTACGATCAACACCGGTGAATTTGGCTTCAACGTCGTCGCCAACACTCAGAACCAGGGTTGCATCTTCAACGCGGTCGCGTGAAGCTTCAGAAGCGCGCAGGTAACCTTCCACGCCGTCTGCTAACTCAACTGTAGCACCTTTCGCGTCAACTGCAGTCACTTTACCGGTGACGATTGCACCTTTCTTATTCAAAGTGATGTAGTTGTTGAACGGATCTTCAGCCAGCTGTTTCACGCCCAGAGAGATACGCTCGCGCTCTGCGTCAACCTGCAGTACAACGGCAGCGATTTCGTCGCCTTTTTTGTACTCACGAACGGCTTCTTCGCCAGTCGCGTTCCAGGAGATGTCAGACAGGTGAACCAGACCGTCGATGCCGCCGTCCAGGCCGATGAAGATACCGAAGTCAGTGATTGACTTGATTTTACCTTCAACGCGATCGCCTTTGTTGTGCGTCTCAGCGAACTGCTGCCATGGGTTAGCTTTACACTGCTTCAGACCCAGGGAGATACGACGACGCTCTTCGTCGATGTCCAGAACCATAACTTCAACCACGTCGCCCACGTTAACAACTTTAGACGGGTGGATGTTTTTGTTGGTCCAGTCCATTTCAGAAACGTGTACCAGGCCTTCAACGCCTTCTTCGATTTCAACGAAGCAGCCGTAATCAGTCAGGTTGGTTACACGACCGGTCAGTTTGGTACCTTCCGGATAGCGTTTAGCGATAGCAACCCACGGATCTTCGCCCAGCTGTTTCAGGCCCAGAGACACACGGGTACGCTCGCGGTCGAACTTCAGCACTTTAACAGTGATTTCGTCGCCCACGTTGACAATTTCGCTCGGATGCTTAACGCGTTTCCACGCCATGTCAGTGATGTGCAGCAGGCCGTCAACGCCGCCCAGATCAACGAATGCACCGTAGTCAGTAAGGTTCTTAACGATACCTTTGACTTCCATGCCTTCCTGCAGGTTTTCCAGCAGCTGATCGCGCTCAGCGCTGTTTTCAGATTCGATAACCGCGCGGCGAGAAACCACCACGTTGTTGCGTTTCTGATCCAGCTTGATCACTTTAAATTCAAGCTCTTTGCCTTCCAGGTGCAGCGTGTCGCGTACCGGACGTACGTCAACCAGTGAACCCGGCAGGAACGCACGAATTCCGTTCAGCTCAACAGTGAAGCCGCCCTTGACTTTGCCGTTGATAACACCGGTAACAGTTTCTGCTTCTTCGTAAGCTTTTTCCAGCGTGATCCAAGCTTCGTGACGTTTCGCTTTCTCACGGGACAGCAGAGTTTCACCGAAGCCGTCTTCTACTGCGTCCAGAGCAACGTCAACTTCGTCACCCACCTGGATTTCAATTTCGCCCTGAGCGTTTTTGAACTGCTCAGCCGGAATGGCAGACTCAGATTTCAGGCCAGCGTCAACCAGCACGATATCTTTATCGATAGCAACAACAACACCACGGACGATTGAACCCGGACGGGTTTCGATTTCTTTCAGGGACTCTTCGAAGAGTTGAGCAAAAGATTCAGTCATATTGTAATCTTCAGGATTCTTTAATTTAACGTCCACCTGACTTCATGTCGGATGGGGTTGTTTCACATGCCCTGCACCTTTTCCCTGGTACAGGGTTACAGCAATTCTGTTATTAGCGAAAAATCACATGCCCAGCTTCTGGCGGGCATATTTTAGTGCCGCATCAATCACTTGCTCAATAGAGAGGCTGGTCGAATCCAGCACCAGAGCATCTTCCGCAGGCACTAAAGGCGCGATGGCGCGATTACGGTCGCGATCATCACGTTCTTTTATCTCGGCTAAAAGGCGATCAAAGTTAACACTAAAGCCCTTCTCCTGCAACTGTAGCATGCGACGCTGCGCACGCTCTTCCGAACTGGCATCAAGGAAAATTTTTACCGGCGCATCAGGGAAAACCACCGTGCCCATATCGCGACCATCGGCAATCAGGCCCGGCTCTTCGCGAAACGCGCGCTGACGACGCAGCAGCGCTTCACGCACCCGCGGGAACGCCGCCACGCGTGATGCGGTATTACTCACATCCTGCGTGCGTATCTCGCCGGTTACCTCTTCTCCCTCCAGGATGACCTGCATCTCGCCGTTTTCAGAAATAAAACGCACGTCCAGATGCGCCGCGATGGGCACCAGCGCCTCTTCCGATTCGATATCAACCTGATGATGCAGCGCGGCCAGCGCCAGTACGCGATAAATAGCTCCTGAATCCAGCAAATGCCATTGCAGAGCCTCAGCCATGGCTTTACAAAGGGTGCCTTTCCCCGCACCGCTTGGGCCATCAATGGTTATTACCGGGGCTGTTGCCGTCATCATTCTCTCCTGTTGCTGCACTCTCGTTTTTAGCCTGTCCAGGCCAATGGGAATGAGGGCATTATACGCTGCTCAGGAGCGGTCTGTTATCTTTAAGCATAGACAGCGTTAAAAATTTCAGTAGATTCAGAGGATTTCTTTGCGGATAAGGCCAGTTGAAGGCGAAGTGACCCGGTGAGAAGAGACCGGGTCGGGCAACTTATTCGTTATGGCTGATTTTCGCCAGCTGTTGGAAATAATCAGGGAAGGTTTTAGCCGTACAACCAGGGTCAAGGATAGTGACCGGCGTATCTGAGAGCGCAACCAGCGAGAAGCACATGGCCATACGGTGATCGTTGTAGGTGCCGATATCGGCATGGCGCAGCTGAGCTGGCGGCGTCACGCGAATGTAATCATGCCCCTCTTCGACCTCGGCTCCGACTTTACGCAACTCCGTGGCCATGGCCGCCAGGCGATCGGTCTCTTTCACACGCCAGTTGTAGATGTTGCGCATAACAGTGGTGCCTTGCGCAAACAGGGCGGCGGTGGCGATGGTCATCGCCGCGTCCGGGATATGATTCATGTCCATGTCGATAGCATTGAGCGCGCCGCGCGTACAGGCGATATAGTCATCGCCCCACTCAATGCATGCGCCCATTTTTTCCAGCACATCGGCAAAATGGATATCGCCCTGTACGCTGTTGCGGCCGATGCCGGTTACGCGAACGGTGCCGCCTTTGATAGCGGCGGCCGCCAAAAAGTAAGAGGCGGAAGAGGCATCGCCTTCAACCAGATAGTCGCCCGGCGAGCGATAGGTCTGCTGGCCCTTAATCACAAAACGCTGATAGTCCTGATTCTCAACCTCAACCCCGAAGCATTTCATCAGATGCAGCGTGATATCAATATAAGGTTTAGAGACCAGCTCGCCCTTAATGGTAATCGCCGTATCCTGCTCCGCCAGAGGCGCAGTCATCAATAACGCGGTAAGAAACTGACTCGATACGCTGCCATCCACGCTGACTTCGCCGCCACGAAAGCCGCCGCGAAGGCGCAAAGGCGGATAGTCGGTCTGCTCCAGATAGTCAATCTCAGCCCCGCCCTGACGCAAAGCATCAACAAGGTGACCGATAGGACGCTCTTTCATGCGCGGTTCGCCCGTGAGCGTTATCTCATGCTGACCGAGACAGAGCGCGGCAGCCAGCGGCCGCATCGCCGTACCGGCGTTACCCAAGAAGAGTTCAATCGCCTGTTTGCTGTGAAGCGGACCGCCAAGACCTGTTACTTCGCAGACGGTACGATCGGCAGAAAGCGTAAAAGGCACGCCCAGCGCTGTTAGCGCGTTAAGCATATGTTTGACGTCATCGCTATTGAGCAGGTTCGTTAACCGCGTTGTGCCGCTTGCTAACGCAGCCAGCAGCAGCGCACGGTTAGAAACGCTCTTGGAACCGGGCAGATTAACGGTGCCGTCGACGCGCGCAATAGGTTGTAATGTTAAAGAGTCCTGCATGCGAAACCAAATCTCCAAAAAAGACGAAACCCCGTTTTTATAACGGGGTCTGATACCAGCACAGCACTGGCGAGTTAATGATTATCAGCCGTGACGACGTTCAAAGTCGATCATAAAGTCGGTAAGCGTTTTTACCCCTTCCAGCGGCATCGCATTATAAATGGAGGCGCGCATGCCGCCTACCACGCGGTGTCCTTTCAGCGCATGCAGGCCAGCACTGAACGACTCTTCCAGAAAGAGCTTATCCAGCCCAGCGTCCGCCAGTTGGAAAGGCACGTTCATGCGTGAGCGGTTCGCTGTGGCGACATCGTTACGGTAAAAATCGCTGTTATCGATAACGCCATACAGCAGATCGGCTTTAGCCTGATTGATTCTGTCCATTTCACCGATACCGCCCTTCTCTTTCAGCCACTTAAACACCAGACCGGAGAGATACCAGGCGAAGGTCGGCGGGGTATTGAACATGGAGTCATTTTCCGCCAGCACTTTGTAATCGAGAATGGACGGCACATGTTGCTGCGCCTGTCCCAACAGATCTTCACGCACAATGACCAGCGTCAGGCCTGCCGGGCCGATATTTTTCTGAGCGCCCGCATAAATCACGCCGTAGCGATTGATATCAATAGCGCGTGACAGAATGGTGGAGGAGTAATCTGCAACCACGATTTTGTCGCCGAAATCGGGCTGTTCATCAATAGCGATGCCATCAATGGTTTCGTTTGGGCAGAAGTGGACATAGGCTGCCTCGTCGTTCAGCTGCCATTCACGCATCGGCAGAATAGCGCGTTTGCCTTCCAGCGTAGTTTTTACGTCGATTGCATTCGGGCGGCAATATTTTTCCGCTTCTTTTATTGCGCTGTGCGCCCAGTAACCGCCGTCAATGTAATCAGCTGTGGTGGCGCTTCCTAACAAATTTCCCGGTACCGCCGCAAACTGAGCGCGCGCGCCGCCGTGACAGAATAAAACTTTATAATTGGATGGTATTTTCAGAAGATCACGAAAATCCCGCTCTGCCTCTTCGGCCACCTGAATAAACTCTTTGCTGCGATGGCTAATCTCCATCACCGAAGTGCCCAGCCCGTGCCAGTTTGTCAATTCTTGTTCTGCGCGACGGAGCACTTCAACCGGCAGCATTGCTGGTCCGGAGCTAAAATTATAAACCTGTGTCATTTCCCCTCACCACTGTCATATCGAACGGTTATGAATACCTTACCGGTTTTATCACTGCGCCCAGACGGCTGCAATCTTTTATCCGTGGTCGATCACATTTTTGGAATTTGTCGCCCCGCAGCTTATCTCATAAATGTAAAGCGAGACGGTATTTTGTGAGGCGGCTTCCCGCCTGATGGAAAAATGAAAGCGCAACGCGGCGATAAAGTGCAGGCTGATTAACAGAAATTTATGCCGGCTTGATAGCGTCCATGAGACAAAAAACGTATTATGGCGCGCTTTATAAACACCCCCTTTACAGAGAGAGCGGCACTATGACGCAAACTTTTATTCCAGGCAAAGACGCCGCGTTGGAAGATTCCATCGCCCGCTTCCAGCAAAAGCTTCAGGATCTTGGCTTTCATATCGAAGAAGCTTCCTGGCTCAATCCCGTCCCTCATGTCTGGTCAGTACATATTCGCGATCGTGACTGCCCTCTCTGTTTTACCAATGGTAAAGGCGCCAGCAAAAAAGCGGCGCTGGCTTCCGCGTTGGGAGAATATTTCGAGCGTCTCTCCACCAACTACTTTTTTGCGGATTTCTGGTTAGGCAAATCCATCGCCAACGGCGATTTTGTCCATTACCCCAACGAAAAATGGTTTCCTTTACCTGCTGACGAGAGCCTGCCGGAAGGTATCCTCGACGCGCGACTGCGTGCGTTTTACGATCCGGAAAATGAACTCTCCGCCAGCGACCTGATCGATCTGCAGTCTGGCAACAGCGAGCGCGGCATTTGCGCGCTGCCGTTTAGCCGTCAGTCCGATCAGCAGACCGTTTATATCCCGATGAACATCATCGGCAACCTTTACGTGTCTAACGGCATGTCGGCCGGCAACACCGCGAATGAAGCGCGTGTTCAGGGTCTGTCTGAAGTTTTCGAACGCTATATTAAAAATCGTATTATCGCCGAGTCGATTAGCCTGCCGACGATCCCGGATGCCGTCATGCAGCGTTATCCGGGCGTGGTGGAAGCGATTGCGCGTCTGGAAGCAGAAGGCTTCCCGATCTTCGCTTACGATGCTTCTCTGGGTGGAAAATATCCGGTCATCTGCGTTGTGCTGTTTAATCCAGCTAACGGAACCTGCTTCGCTTCTTTTGGCGCTCATCCTGACTTTGGCGTGGCGCTGGAGCGTACCGTTACTGAACTGCTGCAGGGCCGCAGCCTGAAAGATCTGGATGTGTTTACGCCGCCAACCTTCGACGATGAAGAAGTGGCCGAACATGCCAATCTGGAAACTCACTTTATCGACTCCAGCGGTCTGATCTCTTGGGATCTCTTTAAAGAGACTGCGGATTATCCTTTCGTTGACTGGAAATTTGACGGCACCACGCAGCAGGAATTTGACACCCTGATGGCCATTTTCCACGCGGAAGATAAAGAAGTTTATATTGCTGATTATGAGCATCTTGGCGTATATGCCTGCCGCATTCTGGTTCCGGGTATGTCTGACATCTATCCGGCGGAAGATTTGCTGCTGGCTAACAACAGCATGGGCGCAGGCCTGCGTGAAACGCTGCTCGCCTTGCCCGGCAGCAACTGGAATCCGGAAGAATATCTCGATCTGATTTCACAGCTGGATGAAGAAGGCCATGATGACTTTACCCGCGTGCGCGAGCTGCTGGGCCTGGCGACCGGCAAGGATAACGGCTGGTACACGCTGCGTATCGGTGAGCTGAAAGCCATGCTGGCATTAGCTGGCGGTGATCTTGAGCAGGCTCTGATCTGGACCGAATGGACAATGGAATTTAACGGCTCCATTTTCACGCCCGAGCGAGCCAACTACTACCGCTGCCTGCAAACGCTGCTGTTACTGGCGATGGAAGAGGACCGCGATCCTGTGCAATACCATCATGCCTTTATCCGTATGTATGGCAGCGACGCGGTTGAAGCGGCCTCGGCGGCCCTGAGCGGAGAAGCGCCTTTCTATGGATTGCAAACGGTGGATGCCGATCTGAAAGCTTTCCCGGCACATCAGGCTCTGCTGCAAGCTTATGAGAAGCTTCAGGCGGCCAAACGTCGTTACTGGAAGTAACGCTAAACGAGACCGGTAATTTAATAACCTGTCTGTGAATAAACACAAAATGGCGCTTACCTGTTAAGCGCCATTTTTTATATTTTCAATCAAGAAATGTTGCGCTCAGGTTAAACTAAAGGAGGCGCAATGATTTATTTAACAAATAAAGCAAAAATGATTATTCAGATTTACATCCCACGTTGAGAAAACTCTTCCATTAAAAAAATAATTGTATTTTTAAAATAATTTTTCACATTTAAAATCAATTGATTAAATCAGACCAAGCCTGAAAATAGCCTCCTCTCCTTTTCTCCTGTTTGCCAAACATGATCCATATCAATTATCCCCTCCTACTCCTTTGTTAGTATTTTTTTAGACTTCTTCAGGAGAGCGTTAGTGTGAGAACTGACAATCCTTTCAATTCCTTATTACCCGCTGCGATGGCAAAAGTTGCTGAGGATACGGGTGTTTATAAAGCGACTAAACATCCTCTCACCACCTTTTTCCTTGCCATTACCGCAGGCATTTTTATTTCTGTAGCCTTTGTTTTTTATATCACCGCAACAACCGGCGCTGGGACAATGCCTTATGGCATCGCAAAATTAATTGGCGGCATCTGTTTTTCACTCGGCCTGATATTAGTGGTGGTTTGCGGTGCCGATCTTTTTACCTCGACGGTACTGATCGTGGTTGCCAAAGCAAGCGGGCGCATTACCTGGCGGCAGCTGGGACGCAACTGGATCAATGTTTATTTGGGTAATCTGGTGGGCGCGCTGTTTTTTGTCGCGCTGATCTGGTTTGCTGGTGAACACATGGTAGCAAACGGCGCATGGGGTTTAAACCTGCTGCAAACCGCAGAACACAAGATGCACCACACATTTATCGAAGCCGTTTGTCTGGGTACGCTGGCCAATCTGATGGTTTGTCTGGCGGTATGGATGAGTTACTCGGGCCGCACCCTGGTCGACAAAATGGCAGCCATGATTCTGCCGGTCGCGATGTTTGTCGCCAGCGGTTTTGAACACAGTATCGCTAACATGTTTCTGATTCCCATGGCGATTGTAATTCGGGATTTTGCCAGCCCGGAATTCTGGCAGGCAAATGGCGCAACAGCAGCGCAGTTTTCAGCGCTGACGCCCGGCAACTTTATTTTCGACAACCTGATTCCCGTTACGCTGGGTAACATCATCGGCGGCGGATTATTGGTGGGCTTAACGTACTGGGTTATCTATTTACGCGGCGACGATCCGGTGCACTGAACAGAATCTGGACCGGTGAGTCGCGTTGACGCTCACCGGAACGAAGAAAGAATCCATCTATAAAGGTAGGTATATTATGACCATACTTAATGAAAAAGTGGCTGCAGCCTGGGAAGGGTTTGCGGCAGGTGAATGGCAGAGCAGCGTCAATGTGCGCAACTTCATTCAAAAAAACTATACGCCTTATGAAGGTGACGAGTCGTTTCTTGCAGGGGCGACGCCTGCCACTACCGCACTCTGGAACAACGTTCTGGAGAGTATCAAAATTGAAAACCATACCCACGCGCCGGTGGATTTTGATACCGATCTCGCGTCAACCATTACTTCACACGAAGCGGGCTATATCAATAAGCCGCTGGAAAAAATTGTCGGCCTGCAAACTGAAGCCCCGCTGAAACGAGCCATTATCCCGTTTGGCGGTATCAAGATGGTGGAAGGCTCCTGTAAAGTTTATGGCCGCGAACTCGATCCTGCCCTGAAAAAAATCTTCACCGAATACCGTAAAACCCATAATCAGGGCGTATTTGATGTCTATACGCCAGATATCCTGCGCTGCCGTAAATCGGGCGTATTGACCGGCCTGCCCGATGCCTATGGTCGCGGCCGTATCATCGGCGACTACCGCCGCGTCGCGCTGTATGGCATCGATTTTCTGATGCAGGATAAATTTGCCCAGTTCGCCTCGCTGCAGAGCGATCTGGAGAACGGCGTCGATCTGGACGCCACGATCCGTCTGCGCGAAGAGATTGCCGATCAGCATCACGCGCTGGCACAGATAAAAGAGATGGCGGCGAAATATGGCTGCGACATTTCTGGTCCGGCAACCAACGCACAGGAAGCCGTTCAGTGGACTTATTTCGGCTATCTGGCCGCCGTGAAGTCACAAAATGGCGCCGCTATGTCCTTCGGACGCGTCTCCACCTTCCTTGATGTTTATATCGAACGCGATATGCAAGCGGGCAAGCTCAGCGAAGAAGAGGCTCAGGAGCTGATTGACCATCTGGTGATGAAGCTGCGTATGGTGCGTTTTTTGCGTACCCCGGAATATGACGAGCTCTTTTCCGGCGACCCGATTTGGGCAACGGAATCACTGGCCGGTATGGGCGTTGATGGCCGCACGCTGGTCACCAAAACCACTTTCCGCTTTCTGAATACGCTCTACACCATGGGCCCGTCGCCAGAACCCAACATGACCATCCTGTGGTCAGAAAATCTGCCGATTAATTTCAAAAAATACGCAGCCAAAGTCTCCATTGATACTTCTTCTTTGCAGTATGAGAATGATGATCTGATGCGCCCGGACTTTGATAATGACGATTACGCCATTGCCTGCTGCGTCAGCCCGATGATCGTCGGCAAACAGATGCAGTTCTTCGGTGCGCGCGCCAACCTGGCGAAAACGCTGCTCTATGCGATCAACGGCGGCATGGATGAAAAAATGAAAATGCAGGTGGGTCCGAAAGAAGCGCCTATTCAGGATGAGGTGCTGGATTTCGACACCGTGATGGCGCGCCTGGACTACTTCATGGACTGGTTGGCGAAACAGTACGTCACTGCGCTGAACATCATTCATTACATGCATGATAAGTACAGCTACGAAGCGTCACTGATGGCGCTGCACGATCGTGACGTTTACCGCACTATGGCTTGCGGTATCGCCGGTTTGTCGGTCGCGGCTGACTCACTCTCCGCCATTAAGTATGCCAAAGTAAAACCGATTCGCGATGAAGACGGGATGGCTATCGACTTTGAGATTGAGGGTGAATATCCACAGTTCGGTAATAACGATGCGCGTGTGGACGATCTGGCGTGTGACCTTGTCGAACGTTTCATGAAGAAAATTCAGCAGCTCAACACTTATCGTCATGCGGTGCCGACGCAATCTGTGCTAACCATCACCTCAAACGTGGTTTACGGTAAAAAAACCGGTAATACGCCAGACGGTCGTCGTGCCGGCGCGCCTTTCGGTCCGGGTGCGAATCCTATGCACGGTCGCGATCAGAAAGGTGCCGTTGCCTCATTGACCTCGGTCGCTAAGCTGCCCTTTGCCTATGCCAAAGATGGTATCTCTTACACTTTCTCCATCGTTCCCAATGCGCTGGGTAAAGATGATGAAGTGAGAAAAGCCAATCTTGCCGGTTTGATGGATGGTTATTTCCATCATGAAGCACATATCGAGGGCGGCCAGCACCTTAATGTCAACGTCATGAACCGCGAGATGCTGCTGGAAGCCATGGAGCACCCGGAAAAATATCCGCAGCTAACGATCAGGGTTTCAGGTTATGCCGTGCGCTTCAATTCGTTAACCAAAGAGCAGCAGCAGGATGTGATCACCCGCACCTTTACCCGCTCCCTGTAAGCCGTAATCTGAAAAGGCCCCTTGCGGGCCTTTTCATCCGCAAGCCCGTTTTGTCTGATATCTCTGTTCGGGTAACAGCCAAAACAGACTTTCCTTCTGACCAACACAACAGAGATTGTGCAGCCTGTATGGTTAACCGTGGAGAACAGATCGCTATGTCAGTTACCGGACGTATTCACTCCTTTGAATCCTGCGGCACCGTCGATGGTCCGGGGATCCGTTTTATCACTTTTTTTCAGGGCTGCCTGATGCGATGTCTTTACTGCCATAATCGCGATACCTGGAATATGCATGGCGGTAAAGAGGTAACGGTGGAGGAGTTAATGAAGGATGTGCTCTCCTATCGCCACTTTATGAATGCTTCAGGCGGCGGGGTCACCGCATCCGGCGGTGAAGCGATTTTACAGGCAGAGTTTGTCCGCGACTGGTTCCGTGCCTGCAGAGAGCAAGGCATTCATACCTGTCTGGACACTAATGGATTCGTTCGTCGTTACGATCCGGTAATCGATGAACTGCTTGAAGTTACCGATCTGGTGATGCTGGATTTGAAACAAATCAATGACGATATCCATCAAATCCTGGTTGGCGTATCGAATAACCGCACCCTCGACTTTGCGCGTTATCTGGAGAAAAAAGGCAAGCGCACCTGGATTCGCTACGTTGTAGTGCCGGGTTACACCGATGATGATGATTCTGCTCATCGGCTGGGTAAATTTACTCAGAACATGGACAATATCGAAAAAATAGAGCTGCTGCCCTATCACGAACTGGGTAAACACAAATGGATAGCGATGGGCGAAGAATACAAACTCGACGGCGTAAGCCCGCCCGATAAACAGACGATGGATCGGGTAAAAAATATTCTTGCCAGTTACGGGCATAAAGTAATGTATTAACTCGCAGAGATAAAAAAGGGAGCCGCTTATGGCTCCCTTTTTTGTTTATAAATGCGTTCAGGCGTGAGCCACCGGCGTAGCCTGATGATCGGCCTTGCGCAGCAGCATTACCAGATATACCAGCGCAACGGCGGCGATCATGACGAATAACAGACGATCAGAGTAGTTCTGCATCAGCATTGATGTCATACCGGGGCCGACCAGGCTGCCAATGGTATAGCTGAGCAGCAGCGCCTGATTCATTGCCACCAGCTGATGATGTGGCACCGTCTCGCAGGCCCATGACATGGCTACCGGATAGAGCGTAAAGCCTGCCAGACCCAGCACAAACAGCGCTGGCGCCATCGCGGCATTGCTCAGCATGGCGCCTGCGCCGAGGATCACCACAAAAACCTGTACGCGTAATACCAGCAGACGCCCGAAGCGGTCAGCGAGACGGCCAACAGGCCACTGTCCTACGATGCCCGAGCTAACCAGCAGCGCCATCCAGTAGCCGACAGTGGCGTCGCTCATACCCTGATGTGAAAGATAAAGCGGCATCAGGCCATAAAGCGAGCCGAGAAGAATGCCGGAAATAATGCAGCCGTTAATGCCCAGACGTGAGCTGCGGCGACGCAGCATCGGCCAGATTGCGCCCGGCGCCGCTTCCGCTGACTCGTCGTGTGCAGAAAAGCGGGTAAAGGCCAATGGCAGAATTGCGGCCATCACCAATGCCGTGACCCAGGGAATCACATGCAGCAGCTCAGTGGATACCTTGCTGACCAGCAGCTGTCCCGCCACGGTGCCCAGGTAATAAACGATCATATAAGCCGCCAGCAGCTGACCACGATTGCGCACCGTTCCGCTACATAGCATTGCGCTTTCCACCACTACCCACATCAATGCGCAACCGATACCGGCGACAAAGCGCCATGAAGTCCATGCCCAAAAACCGCCGGTCAGCAGCAAACCGAGTGTAGCAACGGCGAACAGCACGGTAGCCAGATAGTAGCTGCGATTAAAACCGTAACGTTTGATGAGCCAGCCTGCCAGTAAGGTTCCTGCCAGGTTGCCGGTATAATAAGAGGAACTCACCATTCCGACCTGCCATGTTGGCAACGCGTCGTGCGTCAGCCACAACGGGACTAACGTATTTAAAACGGCAATGGAGACCGTCAATAACAGCAAGCCGCACAGCAGCAGCAACACGGGGCGAGACCATGTGGACATAGTGAGTAAAACCAAAAGGAAACAAGAGAATTTGCGCGCAGTTTGCCACTGCGTTTTTTAAAGTCAACGGAGGAAAATCAGGCGCAGCACATTTTGCTGCTCAACAATTTAATTTTTTTATCTTCAGTAGGTTACAGCACTGTAAACGGCAGACTGACGGCAATCTATCTTTATGAAAAACTGGACTTTTAGGGATGCAAGCGGGCAAAAAGTCGATAACGATTATTTCTGCAAAATTTGAAGTCAGGATTAATCACGGAGCAGGTTAAGAAATAAAAAACCCGGCATTGCCGGGTTCTTTTATGGCTCATGCTATCAGCCGATATAGTCGAGGCCTTTCATATAAGGACGTAGCACCTCAGGAACGGCGATACGACCGTCCGCCTGCTGGTAGTTTTCCAGCACGGCAACCAGCGTACGGCCTACCGCCAGGCCGGAGCCATTCAGGGTATGCACCAGGCGCGGTTTTTTCTCGTTCTTGCTGCGGCAGCGAGCCTGCATACGACGCGCCTGGAAATCCCACATATTGGAACAGGAGGAGATTTCACGATAAGTATTCTGCGCCGGCAGCCATACCTCCAGATCGTAAGTTTTCGTCGCGCCAAAACCCATATCGCCGGTGCAGAGCAATACCTTGCGATAAGGCAGATTCAGTAGCTGCAAGACTTTTTCCGCATGGCCTACCAGCTCTTCCAGCGCCTGCATGGACTCTTCCGGACGAACGATTTGCACCATCTCGACCTTATCGAACTGGTGCATACGGATCAGGCCACGGGTGTCGCGCCCGTAGGAACCCGCTTCAGAGCGGAAACAAGGGGTATGGGCCGTCAGCTTAATCGGTAAGCTCTCTTCTTCCACAATCTCGTCACGCACCAGGTTGGTTAGCGGAACTTCAGCGGTCGGGATCAGCGCATAGTTGCTGCTTTCTGACTCCTCTTCCAGCGGTCGGGTGTGGAAAAGATCTTCGCCGAACTTAGGTAACTGGCCGGTGCCGTAAAGCGTGGCGTGGTTAACCAGATAAGGCACGTAGGTTTCCAGATAACCGTGCTGCTCGCTGTGCAGGTCGATCATAAACTGGCTCAGCGCACGATGCAGACGGGCAATCTGACCTTGCATCACCACAAAGCGCGAGCCGGTCAGTTTCACCGCTGAGGCGAAATCCAGCCCTTTGGCCATCTCACCCAGCTCAACATGATCTTTTACCTGGAAATCGAACTGGCGCGGTTCGCCCCAGCGGCTGACTTCCAGATTTTCGCTGTCATCTTTCCCCAACGGCACTTCGTCCGCCGGCAGGTTAGGCAGCGCCAGAGCAAAATCACGAATTTCGTTTTGCAGAGCATCCAGTTCCGCTTTGGCCGCATCCAGACGTTCGCCCAGCGCGTTCACTTCCTGACGCAGCGGCTCGATGTCTTCCCCACGTGCTTTGGCCTGACCGATGGATTTGGATCGGGAGTTGCGCTCAGCCTGCAGGTTTTCAGTTTCGACCTGCAGGACTTTACGACGCTCTTCAAGAGAGGTCAGCGTTTCCACATCCAGCTTAAATCCTCGGCGTGCCAGTTTTTCTGCGACTGCGTCTGGCTCGTTACGCAGCAGATTGGGATCGAGCATGCTTATCCTGTGCTTTATAAGTTGATTGTTTGAACGAAGAGACGCCTTCCTGCATGGAATGCGTTGAATTCCTTACTCACCTTACCGCAACGCCAAATTTAGCGGTAGCGTTTTATCGGGCTATTTTGATCCTGTTCAGCCAGCCAGGCTAGCTTTTCGCCAATTTTGCCTTCAAGGCCGCGGTTAGTGGGAACATAGTAGTGAGTTTGTGCCATTTCCGGCGGAAAATAGACCTCACCGGCGGCATAAGCGTGGGTTTCATCATGCGCGTAACGGTACTCTTTCCCCAGTCCCATATCTTTCATTAAGCGGGTCGGCGCATTGCGCAGATGTTCAGGCACGTCGTAATCGGGATATTCGCGCGCGTCGCGCATGGCGGCTTTGAACGCGCTGTAAACCGCATTGCTTTTTGGCGCGCAGGCGAGGTAAACAATGGCCTGCGCGATAGCACGCTCTCCTTCCGCCGGACCCACGCGCGTGAAGCAATCCCAGGCGGCAATGGCGACCTGCATCGCCCGCGGATCGGCGTTGCCAACATCTTCTGAGGCGATAGCCAGCAGGCGGCGCGCCACGTAAAGCGGATCGCCGCCTGCGGTAATAATACGCGCATACCAGTAGAGCGCCGCATCTGGCGCAGAACCGCGTACTGACTTATGCAGCGCCGAAATCAAATCGTAATAGCGATCGCCTTTGTTATCGAAGCGGGCGGCGCGCTCGCCGGAAACCTCATTGAGCAGCTGCGGGGAAAGTTCCCGTTTGCCCTGCGCGTTGGTTTCCGCCATGTCCGCCATCATTTCCAGCGTATTGAGCGCGCGCCGGGCGTCGCCATTCACCAGTTCGGCGATCATGCGGCGGGTGTTTTCCGGCAGCACAATTTCACTGTTGCCATAGCCGCGCTCTTTATCCTGCATCGCCTGATCCAGCACCTGCCCAATATCTTCCGTGGTCAGAGATTTCAGCAGGTAGACGCGCGCGCGGGAGAGCAAAGCAGAGTTAAGCTCGAAAGAAGGGTTTTCCGTGGTGGCGCCGATAAAGGTAATGGTGCCGTCTTCAATGTGCGGTAAAAAAGCATCCTGCTGGCTTTTATTAAAGCGATGCACCTCATCAACAAACAGAATCGTGCGCCGTCCCGCCTGGCGGTTTTGACGCGCCCGCTCAATGGCTTCACGAATCTCTTTCACACCCGAGGTGACGGCGGAGATGCGCTCCACATCAGCATTACCGTAACGGCCAATGATTTCGGCCAGCGTGGTTTTCCCTGTTCCTGGCGGTCCCCAAAGAATCATCGAATGCAGATGGCCTGCTTCGATGGCGCGTGGCAGCGGTTTACCGGGCGCCAGCAGATGCTGCTGGCCGATATATTGCTTTAGCGTGGCTGGCCGCATACGCGCGGCCAGCGGTTGAAATTCATTGGTGGAAAAATCCAGAGAGAGATTACTCACCGCGACCTCACTGACGTTGGTCGTCCACCGTCACGCCTTTTGGCGGAGTGAACGTGAACTTATCCGGGCTGATCGCGCCATTCTTCTGGCTTTTCAGCTGATAATTGCTGCGCTGGCCATCCTGCTCAATAGCGCTGAACTGGTTGATGGTGCCGTTAGAGGAGACATTGATGGTGAACTGCTTCAGATTGCCGTCGCTGCTCTTCGGGGTCAGTTCGAAATTATCGCCCTGCTGTTTGATATTATACTGCTGCCAGTCGCTCGGCTGGTTGCGGGCGATCAGCATAAAAGGCGTATTGCTGGTGGCATCTTTCAGCCAGGTTGCGCTGGCCTGCTCAACGAACGGGTTATAAAACCAGAGCGTTTTCCCATCGGAAACAATCACGCTTTCATCCGGGGCGGTCATATGCCAGTTAAACAGACTGGGGCGTTTTACCCATAACTCTCCTTCGCCATCCTGCACATTCGCCCCGCCGCTGTCGGTCACTTTCTGTGTAAAGCTGGCGTGGAAACTGTTGACCTTATTCAGACGCTGTTGCAAATCGCTGGTGGCATCCGCCAGTGCGTTAGCAGTAAGAAAGGCGCTTAACAGGCTGCAGGCAATAATCTGTTTTTTCATGTCATTCCAATCCTTATTCATCTATTTCCCAACGGTGACAGCGTTAAACCTGGCTGTTCTGTTCCCGATTAGACAGCAGAAAAAACCGAAACTATTCACAGATATGGGGACAATCGTCGCATAAACAATGGGCCAGCTTACACTGGCCCATTTGCTACTATGACAACGCGTTTGAACAATTATCACATTTCATGTGGTGGCGGCGACAACACTTCGCGGTTGCCGTTATGTCCTGGCTCCGAGACGATCCCCTGCGCTTCCATCTGTTCGATAATGCGCGCAGCGCGGTTGTAACCGATGCGGAACTGCCGCTGTACGCCGGAAATCGAAGCGCGACGCTTTTCAACTACAAAGGCGACGGCCTGATCAAACAGCGGATCCAGCTCTTCACCGCCATCCAGAGTTAAACCTCCACCCTCGCTCTCTTCGCCAGCAGTGATGCTGTCGATGTACTGCGGACGGCCCCGTGCTTTCCAGTCTGAAACCACCGCATGCACTTCCTGATCGCGCACAAAGGCGCCGTGAACACGCACCGGAATAGAGGAGTTAGGCGGCATATAAAGCATATCGCCCATGCCCAGCAGCGACTCAGCGCCGCCCTGATCGAGGATGGTGCGCGAGTCGATTTTGCTGGAAACGGTAAAGGCGATACGCGTCGGGATGTTCGCTTTGATCAAACCGGTGATGACATCCACCGACGGACGCTGCGTAGCCAGCACCAGGTGAATACCTGCCGCACGCGCTTTTTGCGCCAGGCGGGCAATCAGCTCTTCCACTTTTTTACCTACGGCCATCATCAGATCGGCGAACTCATCCACCATCACCACGATGTAAGGCAGCTTCTCCAGCACCGGCGGCGTGATATCCATGCTGTCGCCCGGTTTCCAGAACGGATCCGGTATCGGACGACCCATCGCTTCCGCCTGCTCAACTTTTTCGTTGTAACCGGCCAGATTACGCACGCCCAACGCCGACATCAGCTTATAACGACGCTCCATCTCGCCCACGCTCCAGCGCAGGGCGTTGGCGGCATCTTTCATGTCGGTGACCACCTCGGTCAACAGATGCGGGATACCCTCATAAACCGACAGCTCCAGCATTTTCGGGTCAATCATAATAAAGCGCACCTCTTCCGGCGTCGCTTTATAGAGCATGCTGATGATCATCGCATTGACGCCCACCGACTTACCGGAGCCGGTGGTACCAGCAACCAGCAGGTGAGGCATTTTCGCCAGATCGGCTACTACCGGCTGACCGGCGATATCCTTACCCAACACCACGGCGAGCGGCGATGGATTGTCGCGGAACTTGGCGCAGTCGAGCACTTCACGCAGATAAACGGTCTGACGATGTCTGTTCGGCAACTCCAGACCCACATAAGGTTTGCCCGGAATTACCTCGACCACACGCACCGCGACGGCAGAGAGCGAGCGCGCTAAATCACGAGAGAGGTTGGAAATACGCGATGCTTTTACGCCGGGCGCCAGATCAAGTTCGAAGCGGGTAATCACCGGGCCGGGCGAGATACCAACCACTTCCGCTTTAACGCGATAGTCTGCCAGGCGCGCTTCGACCAGACGAGCCGTTTGCTCAAGCGCAAACATATCAACCGGCTCCTCCTCTGCTGGCGGCGGCGTAAGCAGATCGAGCGTAGGCAGCGGCGTGGTGGGTTTATGCAGCGGCTGCTCATGGCGCATCAGGAACGGATGAATCAAACTCTCCTGCATCGCAGGCGCAGGTTCCGGTTGAGCGGGCTGCGGCGCGGGCACAGGCGCAGGCGGCTGCACGGTTTCAGCCGCCCAGTGGCTGGTCTGGCTGACAGGCGCCTGCGTCGCCGGGCCTGCCTGCGGTTCGGCTGGCTGCCAGTGAGTATCCAGTGCCTGCTCAGGTTCTGCCGCCGGGGCGGCCGTAATGGTGAACAGCGGCTCAACCGGGCCATCATCCACCAGATCTTTCATCGGAGAGAAATCGAAGGCGGCAGCCGGATCCAGGCTAAAGGTCGGGCCATCATCCTGCGCGCTTTCCGGTTGTGTATAGCGGGTTTGCTGCTGCTCAGCAAACTGGCGTGCAAGGGCCGCCTGATGGTGCGCCTCTTCATCATCCTCATGCTGCTGCCAGCTTTCGCCGTAGCGCTGCTGCTGTTGCGTCTGGAACGCTTCGCGCAACTGCGCCTCCTGCTGCGCCGTTTCCTCTTCTGCGGGGTAAAAGTCCTGCGAAATCTCAGGCGCAGCTGGCTCTTTCGGCTCCGTCTCTTTGGCTTTTTCTTCCGCCATGCGCTGCGAAGGCAGCTTGATGCCGAACGAGGCGAGTTCACGGCGTGTCGGAATTTTTACCGGATTGGGGCGCGGCAGCTCCGGACCGATTCCCTGCTTCACCTGAGGATTGTAATCCCCTTCCGGCGCGGCGCCGAAGACCGGCACAAACGGCGAGGAGCCGGATGGCATCTGCGTTGCCGTGACAGCAGCAGCGGCCGACGCGACGCCGCCCGCCATCTCAGGAAATTGCGTCGCTTCGCGCCAGTTGCCCATCTGCGGCCCCTCATCCTGCTCTGTTGCGGCAGCAGGCTGTGCTTCAGGGATCTCGAAACGATAGAGTGGCGGTTGCGGCTGCTCACTCGCTTCTTTAAAAGCTGGGGTTGCAGCAGCAGAGAGATCCGGTGCCGTCTGGCTCGCCGGTGCGGCAAAAGCGGCCGCAGGAGATGGCGTTACAGCAGGAGCAACCGGCGCGACGGTGGAGGGTGCGACGGGCTGCGCCGCAAGCGTTGTCACAGGCGTAGCCTCTTTTGCCAGCAGCGGATCCTGATCCTCTTGCTGTTCAACCTCAATAACGTCATGTTTACGCGGCGCGGCTAACAGCACATCCTCTTCCACCTCATCAACCGCAACCTTTCTTACCGGTCGGGATTCAACGATATCTTCTTCTTCATCGTATTCCTCTTCCCAGGGTTCATCATGACGGGAGCGGTTGCTGGCGAAGGTCAGAATGCTCATCACCGCGCCGCCAATCTTTTCGGCAATGGTCAGCCAGGACCAGCCGGTATAGAGCGTAATGCCCGCCGCCCATACGCACAGCAGCGTCAGCGTGCCGCCGGCAGAGCTGAACCAGGGCGCCATCGCATTGCTCACCAGACTGCCAATCACGCCGCCCGAGGCGAAATACCAGATATCATCCGCGTTGAGCGCCGCCAGCCCGCAGGTGGTTACCACCAGAGCCAGCACGCCAATCAGCCGCAGACCCACGGCGAAGTAATCGATATAGTCCTGACGATCGCGCTGACGGAAGGTAATCCAGCAGAGCCCGAGAATAACGGGTGGAATCGCATAAGCCATGATGCCGAAGATAAATAACAGCGTATCCGCCAGCCAGGCGCCAACGCTGCCGCCAATGTTGTGGATAGGTTCATGCCAGGCGGTTTGCGACCAACTGGGATCAGAAGGATTGAAGCTGACCAGGGAGACCATCAGGTAGATGGCGAAAAGGGCAACGAGAATAAGCAATGCTTCCAGCAGTCGACGACCACTGCTGAGCGGCTGTAACGAAACGTCTTTGTCTTCTGTGTATTCCTGGCTCAAGAGAACTCTCCAGGTGCCTGTAAATTATGAAGGCAACAGCGCCGGGGCAAGCCCGACGCTGGTCCTGTATGAATTCACAGGAGTGTACCGAAATCCTGCAAGTTTTGCACCTGCCCTGCGTTACCGAGTCTTAATAACTAACCGGTTACTCTGTTTGACTTCTTCCATCACCACATAGGTGCGGGTATCGTTCACGCCTGGCAGACGCAACAGGGTTTCCCCGAGCAGCTTACGGTAAGCGGACATATCCGGCACACGGGTTTTCAGGAGATAGTCAAAATCACCGGAAACGAGGTGACATTCTTGAGTTTCCTCAAGTTTTTGCACAGCGGCGTTAAATTGCTCAAACACATCCGGCGCACCACGATTCAGAGTAATCTCAACGAAAACCAGCAGTGAAGCATCAAGATAGTGTGGGTTTAGCTGCGCTGTGTAGCCAAGAATAAAACCCTGACGCTCCAGACGACGCACACGCTCAAGACACGGCGTAGGCGATAACCCCACGCGTTTGGAAAGTTCTACGTTAGAAATACGACCATCTTTCTGAAGTTCATTCAGAATATTTCTGTCGATTCGATCGAGATCTTTTCCGGGGCGTTTCTTATTGTCTACCATTATTATTGTCTCTCTTAAATCCTTCCCTTTACCTGCCACGACCTGAAATCATTCATTGTTCAGGTCTTACTGAAGTGAAGACTTAGAGCCTGTGCGTTAACGCGCCCATCCGTATGACGCATGTTGTCTGTCCACATCATGCGTCATGACCAATGTCAGGCTGAGTTTATTTGGCATAGATGACAAAATGAGGGAGGAAACCCTGTTTTGTTCGCTAAATATTCTCTGCTTCCTACACTGTTTTCGCAAAAGCGCAGGCGATTGTCAAAGTAAAACATCCAAATTCAGTACAAGATGCCAGATAGCACGCTGGGTTACTGTTTTTAAATGAGTATTTCCAGGCGTCTGCACCATAAAAAACCGATTATTGCCCCTTTTTGGCGCAAAGCACAGGCAAAAACTCCGCTCATCGTCTACACCGTTTGCAGCTATCGTTAACAAAATCGCTGAAGCCTTTTTTTGCTTCGGTAATTTCCCTACAATCGCTAGCTATGTTGTCAGCCGAATGAAATTGAGGAACGCATGAGTACGGCCAAACACAGTAAGCTACTTATTCTGGGCTCGGGCCCAGCCGGTTATACCGCTGCAGTCTATGCCGCACGCGCCAACCTGAACCCGGTGCTGATCACCGGACTGGAAAAAGGTGGCCAGCTGACCACCACAACCGAAGTAGAAAACTGGCCGGGCGACCCGCACGACCTGACCGGTCCGTCGCTGATGGAACGTATGCATGAGCATGCGGAAAAATTTAATACCGAAATCATTTTCGACCATATCCATACGGTGGATCTGCAAAGCCGCCCATTCCGTCTGATCGGCGACAGCGGCGAATACACCTCCGACGCCCTGATTATCGCTACCGGCGCGTCAGCCCGTTATCTCGGCCTGCCTTCAGAAGAAGCGTTTAAGGGCAAAGGGGTTTCCGCCTGCGCTACCTGCGACGGCTTTTTCTATCGCAACCAAAAGGTGGCGGTGGTTGGCGGCGGCAATACTGCGGTGGAAGAAGCGCTTTATCTGGCGAATATCGCTTCTGAAGTGCATCTGATTCATCGCCGCGACAGCTTCCGCGCCGAAAAAATCCTGATCAATCGTCTGATGGATAAAGTGCGCAACGGCAACATCGTTCTGCATACTCATCGTGAGCTGGATGTGGTTCTGGGCGATCAGATGGGCGTCACCGGGGTACGTTTACGCTCTACCGAACAGGAAAGTTTGCAGGAAGAGCTGGACGTAGCGGGCCTGTTTATCGCTATTGGCCACAGCCCGAACACCGCGATCTTCAATGGTCAGCTGGAGTTGGAAAACGGCTACATCAAGGTTCAGTCGGGTATTCATGGCAATGCCACGCAGACCAGCATTCCGGGCGTGTTCGCCGCAGGCGACGTGATGGATCATATTTATCGCCAGGCAATTACTTCTGCCGGAACCGGCTGTATGGCCGCGCTGGATGCTGAGCGCTATCTTGACGGTCTGGTTAAGAACGATCGATAAGTTGTTAATCTTCTGATCTTATTTACGCAAGGCGACGGTTTATTAGTCGCCTTTTTTATTGCTCCTTGCTACAGTTCATGCGCTTTTAACAGACGGGTTTTCTGCTCCGTTTTAACCCTGTTTTCTGATAATTGATCGGCATCGCATGAATAAGACCCGGCAACAACACCTCACCCGTTGGTTACGCGAGCAGCGTCGTCATGGCAGCCGCTGGTTATCTCTCGCCTCGCTGTCAGGTACAGGCAGTGCGATAGTGATGATTGCTCAGGCATGGCTGCTCGCCACGCTGCTTCAGTCGCTCATTGTCGAACACCGCTCCCCTGGCCAGCTTGTTACCCTGCTTCTGCTGCTGTTTTTCTGTTTTATCCTGCGCGCTGGCTTACATTTCTGGCGTGAACAGGCAGGATTCCGCGCCGGGCAGGCAATCCGACAGGCGTTACGCAAGCAGGTGCTGGATCGCCTGCGCGAGCTTGGCCCGGCCTGGATTCAGGGAAAACCTGCCGGCAGCTGGGCGACGCTGCTGCTGGAGCAAATTGAGGAAATGCAGGATTATTACGCCCGCTACCTGCCGCAAATGACGCTCGCCCTGCTGATCCCCTGTTGCATTTTGCTGACGATTTTTCCCGTTAACTGGGCAGCCGGTCTGATTTTGCTGGCGACCGCACCACTGATCCCGCTGTTTATGGCGCTGGTCGGCATGGGTGCCGCTGACGCCAACCGCCGCAACTTCCTCGCCCTGGCGCGCCTCAGCGGCGATTTCCTCGATCGTCTGCGCGGCCGGGAAACGTTACGGCTGTTCCACCGCGGGCAGGCCGAACAGCAGGCTATCGCCGTCAACAGCGAAAATTTTCGCCAGCGCACCATGGAAGTGCTGCGCCTCGCCTTTCTCTCCTCTGCGGTACTGGAGTTTTTCGCCTCGCTCTCTATCGCTATTGTGGCGGTTTATTTTGGCTTCTCTTACCTGGGCGAGCTTGATTTCGGCCACTACGATCGGCAAATCACGCTGTTTGCCGGTTTCCTGGCGCTTATCCTGGCGCCAGAATTCTTTCAGCCGCTGCGCGATCTCGGCGCTTTCTATCATGCCAAAGCGCAGGCTACCGGCGGCGCGGAAGCGCTGGAGCGCTTTATGAACGCCAGCGCAGAGGCACCGCTACGCGACGGCAGCAAAATGCTGGCCGACAGCAACATGCTCACCCTTGAAGCGCATGAGCTGGTGATTTGTACCCCTACGGGCAAAGCGCTCTCTGCCCCGCTCACCTTTACCCTTTTGCCCGGCGCGCGCGTCGCGGTGGTTGGCCCAAGCGGTGCGGGTAAAACCTCTCTGCTGAACCTGCTGCTGGGCTTCTTGCCCTATACCGGATCGCTCAAAATCAACGGTACGGAACTGCGCGAGCTTGAGCTGACCCACTGGCAGCGCCATCTGGCGTGGGTTGGACAGAATCCGCATTTACCTGCCGCCACCTTGCGGGAAAACATTTTGCTGGAGAGCGACCTGGATGCCCGGCGGCTTGAGGCGGTGCTGCAGGCTTCCGGCGTGAATGAATTTCTTGCTCAGCTGCCGCAGGGTCTGGAGAGCGAAACGGGCGATCAGGCGCTGGGGCTTTCGGTTGGTCAGGCACAGCGTATCGCCGTGGCGCGTGCGCTCTATAAACAGGCGAGCCTGCTGCTGCTGGATGAGCCTGGCGCCAGTCTGGATGCGCACAGCGAAGAGCAGGTGATGCAATCACTGGAACAGGCCGCGCATCGCCAGTCGACGCTGATGATTACCCACCGGCTGGATGGCTTACAGCAGTGGGATGAGATCTGGGTAATGCAGGCCGGACAAATCGTACAGCGCGGCCCGTGGAAAGCGTTAACGCAGCAGGATGGTCCCTTCAGCCAGTTGCTGCGCCATCGTCAGAAGGAAGTCGTGTGATAAAAACTTTACGGCCTTTTCTGCGCCTCTGGCGCCGCCATCCCTGGCGATTAGCGCTCAGCCTGGCGCTGGCGATTCTGACGTTGCTGGCGAGCGTGGGTTTGCTTGCGCTCTCAGGCTGGTTCCTTGCCGCCGCCTCGCTGGCGGGCGCGGCCGGACTTTACAGCTTCAACTACATGCTGCCTGCGGCCGGCGTGCGGGGCGCGGCGATTATACGCACCGCCGCGCGCTATTTTGAGCGTCTGGTCAGCCACGATGCCACTTTCCGCGTGCTGCAGCATCTACGCGTGTTTACCTTCTCCAGGCTGATCGCGCTCTCGCCGGGACAGCTGGCGCAATTTCGCCAGGGAGAACTGCTTAATCGTTTTGTCAGCGATGTCGATACTCTGGATCACCTCTATCTGCGCGTGCTTTCTCCGCTGGCGGGCGCTTTTGTGGTGATCGTCGTCGTCACGCTCGGACTGAGCTGGTACGACGTCACGCTGGCGTTAACGCTCGGCGGTTTGATGATGGCGACACTGCTGATTGTACCGCCGCTGTTTTATCGTCTCGGTCAGCCTGCGGGGCAGGCGATAACCCGGCGGCGTGCGATCTGGCGTCTGCAGCTGACCCGCTGGCTGGAAGGTCAGGCTGAGTTAAGGATTTTCGGCGCGGAAACCCGCTGGCGTCATCAGCTGGATCAGGGCGAGGCGCTGTGGCAGCAGGCGCAGCAGCAGCAGCACCGGCTGGTTGCGCTGGCGCAAAGCCTGATGATTTTGCTCAGCGGCATCGCCGTTTGCGCCATGTTATGGCTGGGCGCGGCTGACCCGGCAAGGGTGACAGCTGCCGGGCCGCTCATCGCGCTGTTTGTGTTTTGCGCGCTGGCGGCGTTTGAAGCGCTGGGACCCGTGGCCGGAGCGTTTTTGCACCTCTCTCAGGTGATCGCGTCCGCGCAGCGCGTCAATGATATTATCTCGCAGCAGCCTGATATCACTTTTCCGACGCAGCCGGTTCAGAGCGAGGCAGGTATGACGATTGAGATAGCGTCGCTGAGTTTTTATTATCCAGCCCGCCCCGACCCGGTATTGGACAATCTCTCTTTATCCGTCGCAGCAGGCGATCATATCGCCCTGCTCGGTCCCACCGGCTGCGGCAAAACTACCCTGCTTGCGCTGCTCACGCGTGCGCAGGAGGCGCGACAGGGCAATATTATGCTGAACGGCGTGCCGCTGGCACAATGGGACGAAGCCAGCCTGCGTAAGCGCATCAGCGTGGTGACGCAACGCGTTCATCTCTTCAGCCAGACGCTGCGTGATAACCTGTTGCTCGCCGCGCCAGACGCCTCGGACGCTAGATTGGTTGCCGCGCTGCAGCAGGCAGGGCTTGCTTCACTGCTGGACAATGACGAGGGGCTGAACGCCTGGCTGGGCGAAGGCGGCAGGCCGCTTTCCGGCGGCGAATTGCGTCGTCTCGCCATCGCCCGCGCGCTGCTTCATAATGGTGATCTCTGGCTGCTGGATGAACCCACCGAGGCGCTGGATGCGGCCACTGAGCAGCAAATTCTGAGCTTACTGCAGCGCCTCACGCAGAATAAAACGGTGATTATGGTGACGCATCGGCTGACCGGACTGGAAAAGATGGCGCGCATTTGCGTGATGGATGCCGGCACGATCATCGAGCAGGGTAGCCATCAGGAATTAATCTCAAAACGCGGGCGCTACTGGCGTTTACAACAACGCTTTGCGCTATAGTCATAGCCTGTTCCTGCGAGGTAGAGCGACGCGATGAGACTGGTACAATTGTCACGAGAGTCCCTGCATTTCCCGCCGCCGGAAATGGCGCTGCGCGAACCCAACGGCTTACTGGCGATGGGCGGCGATCTCTCCCCTGCCCGTTTGTTGAACGCCTATCAGCGCGGTATATTCCCGTGGTTTTCGCCGGGAGATCCGATTCTCTGGTGGTCGCCCGATCCGCGCGCCGTTCTGCTGCCGGAATCCTTTCACCTCAGCCGCAGCATGAAACGCTTCCATAACCAGTCGCCCTATCGGGTAACCATGAATCAGGCCTTTTCTGAAGTGTTGCAGGGGTGCGCCACGGGCCGTCAGGAAGGCACCTGGATTACCTTTGAGGTAAAACGCGCCTGGCTACGGCTTTTTGAATTGGGTCATGCTCACTCCGTAGAGGTCTGGCACGATCATAAGCTGGTGGGCGGCATGTATGGCCTGGCGCTGGGCAAGATTTTTTGCGGCGAATCGATGTTCAGCCGCATGGAAAACGCCTCGAAAACGGCGCTCTGGGTTTTCTGCCAGCACTTCCTTAAGCATCAGGGACGGCTGATTGATTGTCAGGTACTGAATCCCCATACCGCCTCGCTCGGCGCGGTCGAAATTCCGCGTGTTGATTATTTACAGTATGTTCAGTCGCTTGCCTGGCAGAAACTTTCGCCCGGTTGCTGGCGCACGCAGACCCTTTTTTAACAGGGCGTTGATGTTTTGCACACACCGCGTGGCAAAAGTGATATAATGATTTCGTTTGGTATGTCGTTCGCGCTTCGCCCCCGGCGAACCGGAATTGCCAGGCTGGGAATCTCATCGCACTCTCGGAACTGTTTCAATCGTGCGCGTGTAACCGGTTGATTCAGATTCTTAGCCCGCTAATCCCCCGCAGACGTCAAAAAACACCCGAATTTAACCGAGATGCTCGCGTATCTGCGCGACGCACGGCGAAGCGTTGGCGCATGCGCCAACGTTTCTTTACATAAATCATGGAATTCGGCATTATCTTGCCGGTTCAACTGTTAGGTAGTCCACCCAGAGGATTCGATGGCCAAAGAAGACAATATTGAAATGCAAGGTACCGTACTGGATACGTTACCTAACACCATGTTCCGCGTAGAACTTGAGAACGGACACGTGGTTACCGCTCATATCTCCGGTAAAATGCGTAAAAACTACATCCGCATCCTGACGGGCGACAAAGTGACTGTCGAGCTGACCCCGTATGACCTGAGCAAAGGCCGCATTGTCTTCCGTAGTCGCTAAGTTGCTCCCTGACTCTGTCGTTAGTTAACTGAAGCGACACGAAAAAAAAGGCCGGATGATTATCCGGCCTTTCTTATATCGGCAATACAGGCTTAATGCACCGTGCCTTCCGTTTTGCGTTTCTCCGCGCTCAGGAAGTGATAGGTAAGCTGGTTTTTCTCTTTATCCAGCCCTACGGAAACAGACCCCCCGTCCACCAGCGAACCAAACAGCAGCTCGTTTGCCAGCGGTTTTTTCAGGCTTTCCTGTACCGTACGCGCCATCGGGCGCGCGCCCATCGCTTTGTCGTAACCTTTCTCCGCCAGCCAGTCGCGCGCTTCGTCGCTCACTTCCAGTGAAACGCCTTTCGCATCCAGCTGTGCCTGCAGCTCGACAATAAATTTATCCACGACCAGATGAATCACCTCAGGAGAGAGATGCTGGAACCAGATAATGTTGTCGAGACGGTTACGGAACTCCGGCGTAAAGATCTTCTTGATCTCTTCCATCGCATCGGTGCTGTTATCCTGATGGATCAGGCCGATAGACTTACGCTCGGTTTCGCGCACACCGGCGTTGGTGGTCATCACCAGCACCACGTTGCGAAAATCCGCTTTGCGTCCGTTATTGTCGGTCAGCATGCCGTTGTCCATCACCTGCAGTAGCAGGTTAAAGACATCCGGGTGCGCTTTTTCAATTTCATCAAGCAGCACAACCGCATGCGGATGTTTGATCACCGCATCCGTGAGCAGACCGCCCTGATCGAAGCCCACGTAGCCCGGAGGCGCGCCAATCAGGCGGCTCACGGTATGCCTTTCCATATATTCCGACATATCGAAACGCAGCAGCTCAATGCCCAGCGCTTTTGCCAGCTGAACGGTTACCTCGGTTTTCCCGACCCCGGTAGGACCGGCAAACAGGAACGAACCTACCGGTTTACGATCCTGGCCCAGCCCGGCGCGGCTCATCTTGATCGCTTCGGTCAGCGCTTCGATGGCGTTATCCTGGCCAAACACCAGCATTTTCAGGCGCTCGCCGAGATTTTTCAGCGTATCGCGATCGGTTGCCGAAACGCTCTTCTCAGGAATACGCGCAATACGCGCCACCACGGTTTCGATATCAGCGACGTTCACCGTTTTCTTACGCTTGCTGGCCGGCTGCAGGCGCGCTCTCGCCCCCGCTTCATCAATCACGTCGATGGCCTTGTCCGGCAAATGACGATCGTTGATATATTTCACCGCCAGCTCCACCGCAGCACGCACCGCTTTGGCGGTATAGCGCACGTCGTGATGAGCTTCATATTTCGGTTTCAGGCCGTTAAGAATCTGTACCGTTTCTTCAACAGAAGGCTCGGTGATATCGATCTTCTGGAAGCGACGCGCCAGCGCACGGTCTTTCTCGAAAATATTGCTGAATTCCTGATAGGTGGTCGATCCCATCACGCGGATCTTACCGCTCGACAGCAGCGGCTTGATCAGGTTAGCGGCATCCACCTGTCCACCGGAGGCGGCACCGGCACCGATGATGGTGTGAATTTCATCGATAAACAGAATGCTGCTGTTGTCCTGCTCCAGCTGCTTCAGCAACGCTTTGAAGCGCTTCTCAAAATCACCGCGATATTTGGTGCCCGCCAGCAGCGAACCGATATCCAGCGAGTAGATGGTGCAATCCTTCATCACTTCCGGCACATCGCCCTGCACAATGCGCCAGGCAAGCCCTTCAGCAATGGCGGTTTTGCCGACGCCCGATTCCCCCACCAGCAGCGGGTTGTTTTTACGACGACGGCAGAGAACCTGAATAGCGCGTTCCAGCTCTTTATCGCGGCCGATCAGCGGATCGATACCGCCTACGCGAGCAAGCTGGTTAAGATTGGTGGTGAAGTTTTCCATACGTTCCTCCCCGCCTGCTTGCTCTTCGTTAACCGGATGTTCCGAATTTTGCGCCTGATTAGGCTCGTCTTTACGCGTACCGTGGGAGATAAAGTTCACCACATCGAGGCGGCTGACTTCATGTTTCCGCAGCAGGTAAGCCGCTTGTGACTCCTGCTCGCTAAAAATGGCGACCAGCACATTCGCACCAGACACTTCGCTGCGACCGGATGACTGAACGTGGAATACCGCACGTTGCAACACGCGCTGGAAGCTGAGCGTAGGTTGAGTATCACGCTCCTCTTCACTGGCGGGCAACACCGGCGTGGTTTGTTCGATGAAGGCTTCGAGTTCCTGTCGCAGAGCCACGATATCCACCGTACAGGCTTCCAGTGCCTCTCTGGCCGACGGGTTACTGAGCAGAGCCAGCAACAGATGCTCGACGGTCATAAACTCATGACGGTGCTCACGCGCTCTGGCGAAAGCCATATTTAAACTGAGTTCCAGTTCTTGATTGAGCATTAGGCACCTCCCCCAATTATCGCTCTGACGACCTGACTCCAGATGGAGACGGGTTCAGGCTTTTTCCAGCGTACACAGCAACGGATGCTCATTTTCCTTCGCATACTTGTTCACCTGGGCGACTTTGGTCTCCGCCACTTCTGCAGTATAGACACCGCAGATCGCCTTTCCCTGGTAGTGAACTTTAAGCATCAGTTGCGTTGCACGTTCAATATCATAAGAAAAGAACTTTTGCAGAACGTCAATAACAAATTCCATAGGTGTATAATCGTCATTATTCAGAATGACTTTATACATCGAAGGCGGTTTCAGTCCCTCTTTAACTTTCTCTTCGGCAAGATGTTCAAAATTAAGCCAGTCGTTAGTGTTTGCCATAATGATCCGTTGAAATTCTGCATGACCCATGAGGACGTTTCTTGACGCCTTCACTAAGAGTTTAACACGCCTGTCAAGCGGCTCCGCTCGAATGGATACTATCCGATATTCCTCATGCGCGACCTGCATCACAAAATTGGCAATAGCGTTAACTGCCTCAAATTTTGATGAATTTCTCCCCTGACGCCCTGGGGGTTTGCTTGACGATGCGGTCTGTTTCTCTACATTCTACAGACACAAGCTGATTGAGTTTTAAACAAACTCGACCCACAGCTTCAATGACCTCACCAACTTATCAAAATGTCTTGCGAGGGAAGTAAAAGCATGGAGACGGGTACTGTTAAATGGTTCAACAACGCCAAGGGCTTCGGCTTTATCTGTCCAGTCGGCGGCGGCGATGACATCTTCGCACACTACTCCACTATTCAGATGGAGGGTTACAGAACGCTAAAAGCCGGCCAACAAGTTCAGTTTGATGTCCACGAGGGACCAAAAGGCAATCACGCCAGTCTGATCGTCCCGCTGGAAGCAACGGTGCACGCCTGAGCTTTCCTTCATTCTGAACAACCCCGTAAAAAAATGCCAGCCAGCGGCGCTGGCATTTTTCTCGTCCTTCTTAAGATGGGGACGCCTGCGCATTTTTCAAGCGGCATCATTAATCCGCTTTGCCACGCGCCAGCCAGATGACTCGCGCAAACATCTTGCTGAACAACGCCGGAATCGCCTGAGAACCGCGTTCCGCCGCCGCTAACGCCACGGCAATAGCCAGTTCAGGCTTCGACGATCGCTGTATTGCTTTGCTAATAATACGCCGGGTATTCATCGGCACGTTTAACGGCAGGTGCGCAGCCTGATGATAAATATCGCTGAAGCCTGCACGGTAGAGAAAGTGTTCCATATCCGGCGCAGGCAGCTGAGTCAGATAATCTTCTTCTGCCTCATTGCGCAGCAGCTGGCTGCGCGTGGTAGAAGCATATTTTTTCCCGGCATCGTCACCGTCCGTTAATACATAGCAGGCGATGCCCATCCGTCGGGCAAACTTCAGCAATGGTTTCAGGCCAGCCTGAGCGAATTCAATTACTTTTACCCCTTCGGCAGCGAAATGGTAGCCCGCCTGACGCGCCAGCTCGTTAATGATCCAGATTTCAGTTTCCCCTTCCACCAGCAGCCAGCAGCGGGCAAACAGCGCTGACGGACGGTTAACGCGAATATGAAAAGTGATGCGGCGGCTCTCCTCTGCGCTCATGCCTTCCGGGCCGATGCGCCAGGCCATAACGCCTGGCGTTTCGCGCACCAGCCGACAAACATTCTCCAGCGGCACCTGAGAAAGCAGTTCGCCGGAGTTGGTTGTGGCGATTTTTTGCAGCGGCAGCAGCGCCAAAAAATCCCAGGCGACGGAAAGCATGATCGGATGCAGACGGGTTTCAGGATCCTCAATCAGCAAGATGGGACGCGCGCCGGGTGCCATCTTGCTGCCGCGCGCCTGAATCAGCAGCGCAAACATGCGGATCAGGATCATCTGCCGACTGCGCGAATCGTTGTCGGCAATCAGCCGGTTGAGCTTATCGAGATAGCGCCAGCCCTGGCCGCCGTCGCGCGCTTCGGGCGCAACGCGCGCCGTCTGCGCTGTGCTGGCCGGGTTGTGCACCAAAAAGTAGTGTTCCAGCAACTGCTGCATAGTGCGTAATCCCTGGCGCAGCAGCGCATCGCTCATCTGCTGCGGCCGCGTCTCCAGATCGCGTGTCAACTTCACCACTTCACCAGCCAGTGCGTCCAGCGTGCTGGCGCGCGCCGACTGCGCCAGTTCATCGTGCTGACCACGTCGGCTGAAACGGGCGTCGCGCAAACGTAGTACCGGATGCTGACGAATCAGGCTGCGCGCCGCCTCATCCGCATCATCCTGTTGCAACGCTGCACCCCGGGCATCGAGAAACTCTCGGCTGGTGACAACCTGACCTTTATTCTCCCTGGCGCGAACGCAGTAGTAAAGATAGCGCGCGCTCTGTCCGCCGCGCTGCCAAAAAGGCGCGAACAGCGGATCGTCAGGCGTTTCATCCGCGCGAAAGGTAAAAATAATTTGCAGCTGCTGCACACGCGCCCCGGCGTTGCCTGGGGTAAAATGAAAATCCTGCGGGGTAAACTGATAAAATTCCGCCTGCGGCGACAGCAAAAGCGTCAGGGCATCCAGCAGGGTTGATTTCCCCCAGGCGTTTTCCCCAATCAAGACGTTGGTGTGGTTCAGCGCCAGGTCAAGATGGCGAATCCCGCGGAAGCCGGTAATCTCAATGTTTTCCAGAATCATAGCGCTACCTGTTCTGCTCTTTGCCTGAGCATGGGTGCCCGCAACGGGTTGGTCAAGTCGGGCAGGGTTTACAGAACGTGCTTTTTTCGCTAGCGTGTCGCCACTTTTCCGCATGGATGGCCTCGTTACCGATGTATTCCGGACTCCTTATCATTCTTCTGCCGCTGATTATCGGCTGGCTGCTGCCGCTGCGCCGTCCCGCTCTGCTGCGTATGGTCAATAAATTACTCAGCTGGATGGTTTATGTCATTCTGTTCTTTATGGGCATCAGCCTGGCTTTTCTCGATAACCTGAGCAGCAACCTGGCGACGATTTTTCTGACAGCGGCGGTGAGCGTGTTCTGCATCCTGGTCTGTAACCTGCTGGCGCTGCGCCTGCTGGAAAAGCGCCTGCCGTGGCAGCATCTGCATAAGCAGGAAAAATTACCGTCGCGTCTGCATATGGCGCTGGAGTCACTGAAGCTGTGCGGCGTGGTGGTGCTGGGTTTTGTGTTAGGGCTAACGCAATGGACGCTGCTGCGCCATGCCTCGGAAGCGAGCGAATATGCGCTGCTTTTCCTGCTGTTTCTGGTGGGGCTTCAGCTGCGCGGCAGCGGCATGACGCTGCGCCAGATTATGCTGAACCGTCGCGGCATGGTAGTCGCCAGCGTGGTGCTGATCAGCGCGCTGGCGGGCGGCATTCTCGCCGCGCTGCTCCTCGGTATGCCGCTGAAAACCGGACTGGCGCTCGCCAGTGGCTTCGGCTGGTATTCGCTCTCCGGTATTCTTATGACCGAGGCGTACGGCCCGGTCATCGGCAGCGCGGCCTTTTTTAACGACCTGCTGCGCGAGCTGATCGCCATTATGCTGATCCCGGTGTTGATCGCCCGCCACCGCTCCAGTGCGTTGGGACTGTGCGGCGCCACTTCAATGGATTTTACCCTGCCGGTATTGCAACGCGCTGGCGGCGTGGAAATCGTCCCGGCAGCTATCGTCCACGGCTTTATCATGAGCCTGCTGGCGCCGATTCTGATCGCCCTGTTTTCCGCCTGAACATCCTCTCCGGCCAGACGCAGCGCATTTTTTCACGGCTGCGTTCTGTGCTCATCGTCTAAGCTTCTGGCAGTTTACCTTCCCGGCAACGGGAGAATAACCTGATAACGGCGAGGAGAAAAGGATGAAGCAAACCGTAGCGGCGCTGCTGGCGAAAACGCTGGAAAATGCCGGCGTGAAACGAATCTGGGGCGTTACCGGCGATTCTCTTAACGGTCTGAGCGACAGCCTGAATCGTATGGGCACTATTCAGTGGATGCCGACGCGTCATGAGGAAGTGGCGGCCTTCGCTGCTGGCGCCGAAGCGCAAATCAGTGGCGAGCTGGCGGTCTGCGCCGGCTCCTGCGGACCCGGCAACCTGCATTTGATCAACGGCCTGTTTGACTGTCATCGCAACCATGTGCCGGTGCTGGCGATTGCTGCGCATATTCCCTCCAGCGAAATCGGCAGCGGCTATTTTCAGGAAACCCATCCGCAGGAGCTTTTTCGCGAATGTAGCCACTATTGCGAACTGGTATCGAATCCGGAGCAGCTGCCGCAGGTGCTGGGTATTGCGATGCGCAAAGCGATTCTGAACCGCGGCGTATCGGTAATCGTGCTGCCGGGCGACGTGGCGCTGAAGCCCGCGCCGGAAACGGCCCTTGCAAACTGGTATCCGCCGCAGCCGCCGCAAATCCAGCCGGGCGAGGCTGAGCTGACGCAGCTTGCCAGCGTGCTCAATGACGCCAGCAATATCACCCTGCTGTGCGGCAGCGGCTGCGCGGGGGCGCATGACGAAGTGGTGCAGCTGGCCGCGACGCTGAATGCCCCCATCGTGCATGCCCTGCGCGGCAAAGAGCATCTGGAGTATGACAACCCCTATGATGTCGGCATGACCGGCCTGATCGGCTTTTCATCCGGTTATCATGCGATGATGAACGCTGATACCCTGGTGCTGCTGGGCACGCAGTTCCCCTATCGCGCCTTCTATCCGGCGCAGGCAAAAATCATTCAAATCGATATTAATCCCGGCAGCCTGGGCGCCCATTCTCATGTGGACATGGCGCTGATCGGCGACGTCAAAGCCACGATACGCGCGCTGTTGCCGCGGCTGGAACAGAGCGGCGATCGCCATCACCTCGACAGCGCGCTGGCGCACTATGCGGATGCGCGCAAGGATCTTGACGATCTCGCCAGGCCCAATGACAGGCAGGCGATCCATCCGCAATATGTGGCGCAGCAGATCAGCCAGCTGGCTGACGAGGATGCCATTTTTACCTGTGATGTCGGCACACCGACCGTCTGGGCCGCGCGCTATCTGAAAATGAACGGCAAGCGCCGCCTGCTGGGTTCGTTTAACCACGGTTCGATGGCGAACGCCATGCCGCAGGCGTTGGGCGCGCAGGCGCTTAATCGCCAGCGTCAGGTGGTGGCGCTGTGCGGAGACGGCGGTTTCAGTATGCTGATGGGCGATTTTATTTCGTTGGCGCAGCTGAAGCTGCCGGTGAAGCTGGTGATCTTCAACAACAGCGTGCTGGGCTTTGTGGCGATGGAGATGAAGGCGGGCGGCTACCTTACCGACGGCACCGAGCTGGAGAATCCCGATTTTGCCGCTATTGCGCAAGCCTGCGGCATCAAGGGCATCCGCGTGGAAACAGCCTCCGGGCTGCCTGGCGCGCTGGAGCAGGCGTTTGCCCATGACGGCCCGGTGCTGGTGGATGTGATCACGGCGAAAGAAGAGCTGGCGATGCCGCCGCAAATCAAAATGGAACAGGCCAGAGGTTTCAGCCTCTATATGCTGCGTGCTGTTCTGAATGGACGTGGCAATGAAGTGGTCGAGCTGGCGAAAACCAACTGGCTGCGGTAAAACGTTCATAGCAGACAGAAGAAATAGCCGCTGTCGCGCTGACTCAACCATTATGCGGGCTCAGGCAGCCCGCTTCTTTTTCAGGAGAGCGACGTGATCGATTTACGCAGTGATACCGTAACCCGGCCAAGTGCCGCCATGCTCGAGGCCATGATGGCCGCCAGGACGGGCGATGATGTCTATCGCGACGATCCCACAGTCAACGCACTAGAGGCAGAAGCGGCGCGCCTGAGCGGCAAGCAGGCGGCGATGTTCTTTCCGACCGGCACCCAGGCGAATCTGGTCGCGCTGCTCAGCCACTGCGAGCGCGGCGACGAATACATTGTCGGTCAGCAGGCGCATAACTATAAGTACGAAGCGGGTGGCGCGGCGGTGCTGGGCAGTATTCAGCCGCAGCCGATTCAGGCCGCTGACGACGGTACGCTACCGCTCGATCTTGTCGCTGCGGCGATCAAACCGGACGATATCCACTTTGCCCGCACCCGCCTGCTGAGCCTGGAAAACACCCATCACGGCAAAGTGTTGCCGCTGGAATACCTCGCTGCCGCCTGGCAATTCACCCGCGAGCGTAAGCTGGGGCTGCACATTGACGGCGCGCGCATCTTCAACGCCGTGGTGGCGCAGCAGGTGACACTGGAGGAGATCGCGCGCTACTGCGACACCCTGACCATCTGCCTGTCGAAAGGGCTGGGCACGCCGGTGGGTTCGCTGCTGTGCGGTGATGCGGCCTATATCGAACGCGCGCGTCGCTGGCGCAAAATGACCGGCGGCGGAATGCGCCAGTCCGGCATTCTGGCGGCGGCCGGTCTTTATGCGCTGGAGCACAACGTGACGCGGCTGCAGGACGATCACGATAACGCCGCCTGGCTGGCGCAGCAGCTGGCTGAAATCGGCGTTGAGATCGCGGATCGACAAACCAACATGCTGTTTGTGAAGGTGCCTGCGCAGCAGGTCGAAGCGTTACAGGCCTGGATGAAAGCGCGCGGCGTACTGATTAGCGCCGGGCCGCAGACGCGTCTGGTCACTCATCTGGATGTGGATCGTGCGGCGCTGGAGAAGGTGGTGACGCACTGGAACGCCTTTCTGAATCAGTAAAAACGGGGCGGCGTTAAAACGCCGCGCCATATTTATCCAGCAGCGCCTGCGCAATCGCTTCGGTTTCCGCATCGGCCAGGCCACGGTAATCTGTGGGTCGAAAATGCATCTGAAAGGCGGCGATTGTCTTTTGTTGTTGTTGCAGCGTCATTTCTGGTGTCACCCCGTAGCCGTAGCGCCAGAGCAGCGTCAGTAATTTCTCCACGGCGACCGGCTGATCGGGTTTACGCCCCGCCAGCAGCTGCCGCACCCGCTGCGCGTCAGGCCACGCCCCGAATCCCGCCTGCGCCAGCTGCCGCCAGGGAAACAGGGGTCCCGGATCCTGTTTACGCTGCGGCGCAATATCGCTGTGCCCGACAATATTTTCCGGCGCAATGCGATAGCGTTGCGTCACATCCCTGAGTAACGCCTCCAGCACGCCGATCTGTTCGCGGCTGAATGGCGTCCAGCGCAGGCCGGTCAGGGTACGGCGATAGCCCGGATTAACCAGCTCAATGCCGATAGAGGTATCGTTGATGCGCGTCGCGCCGCGCCAGAAGCTCGGTCCGGCATGCCAGGCCAGCTCGCTTTCCGGCACCAGCTGCAGGATTGTATTCTTGTGTGGCCGTCGGGGAATCAGATAGTGCGCGCTGACGTCACGATCGGTCAGGGTCGAGAGCGACGAAGGAAAATCCTCAGCGGTATAGTGGATCACCAGCACCTTGACGCGCGGTCTTGCGCCCTGCGCCGTATAGCGATGATCGACCTGGTAGCCGTCGCGCCGCTCCGGGTCGTGGTTCTGACAACCCGCCAGCAGCAGCGCAACAAGAAAAACCAGCCCACGCATCAGCGAACGATTACCGCCGTGCCGCTTACGCTGACCATCAACATGCTGCTGTCCTTGCCTACGGTTTCGTAATCAATATCGATACCCACCACCGCATTGGCACCCAGCGCTTTTGCCTGCTGTTCCAGCTCTTCAAACGCAAGCTGGCGCGCCTTGCGCAGCTCCTTTTCATAGGCGCCGGAGCGGCCGCCGACGATATCGCGGATACCGGCAAAAAAATCGCGGAATATATTGGCGCCAAGGATCGCTTCGCCGGTCACCACGCCACAATAGTCGGTGATGGTGTGCCCTTCCAGCGTGGGGGTAGTGGAAAATTTCATACCGATCTCCTTGTTCTGAAAACGGGTTTAGCTCGTACGATTAAAAACCAGGACTATACTCTATGCTAAAAATGACGCTTTGCCAGTGAACAATAAGGAAATCGAGATGAATAACAAAGCCTTTGCGCTGCTTGTTCCCGCCGCGTTGCTGCTCAGCGCCTGTACCACCGTTGAGCCGGTGATCAAGGATAATGGCCCGCGTACCGCGTCCTGTGTGGAAGGCGGCCCGGACAGCGTAGCGCAGCAGTTCTACGATCTGCGCATTGCCCATCCGACCCAGGGAATCCCGGACAGCCAGACGCTGGCGCAATATCGTCCTTACTTAAGCGACAAACTCTATCAGAACCTGTTGAAGGCCAGCACGCGCAGCGATAAACCCACGGAATGGCGCACCGGCGACCTCTTTACCAGTCTGCCGCAGGGTCCGGCACAAGCGAGCGTGTACGATGCATCAACGATTCCTAATCGTGACGCACGCAATATCCCGCTGCGCGTTGACCTGAGCCGCGACGGCAAACAGTGGCACGATGAGGTGCTGATGATCCATGAGGGCACCTGCTGGGTAGTGGATGATGTGCGTTACGTTGCCGACTGGTCGCATCCGGCTGGCGGCAGCCTGGGTCAGACGCTGGAAAAATAAGCGGGAACGCGATTCAGGCAG
Source organism: Pantoea osteomyelitidis (assembly GCF_044342975.1). NCBI lineage: Bacteria > Pseudomonadati > Pseudomonadota > Gammaproteobacteria > Enterobacterales > Erwiniaceae > Pantoea > Pantoea osteomyelitidis. Next base: position 473,125 of record NZ_JBGFSN010000004.1, on the reverse strand, counting down.
TTGATTTGCATTAAGAAACGCGCCGCGCTATTGCGGCGCGTTTCTGTTATTAGCCGCGTCTAAAATCCGTCTTTCCGTTTCCGGCCTGCCGGGCAAAGCATGATATTGTGCTACGCTTTAGCTGTTTCTCCGACTATTAATAAATTTTAACGCACCTCAATTGCATAACTATTCTGGTCACGTTACCATTTGCCACATCAATTGCTATTCATTTTTTGCGCATGAGTATTCAACTAAACGCTATTAACTGCTTTTACGGCGCGCATCAGGCGCTGTTCGATATTAATCTGGCGTGCCCGCAAGGGGAAACGCTGGTGCTGCTGGGTCCCAGCGGAGCCGGAAAAAGCTCACTCTTGCGCGTGCTGAACCTGCTTGAGAAGCCGCGTTCCGGCACGTTGCAGATCGCCGGAAACCAGTTCGACTTCAGCAAAACGCCCTCCGACACGGCGATTCGCGAGCTGCGACAGAACGTTGGCATGGTGTTTCAGCAATATAATCTCTGGCCGCACCTTACGGTGGCGCAGAACCTGATTGAAGCGCCCTGTCGCGTGCTGGGTCTGAGCAAAGCGGAAGCGCTGGCTCGCGCCGATAAGCTGCTGGAGCGCCTGCGCCTGACACCTTACGCCGATCGCTTTCCGCTGCATCTTTCCGGCGGCCAACAGCAGCGCGTGGCCATTGCCCGCGCACTGATGATGGAGCCGCAGGTGCTGCTGTTCGACGAACCCACCGCGGCGCTCGATCCGGAAATCACCGCGCAGATTGTCAGCATTATTCGCGAGCTGGCGCAGACGCAGATAACCCAGGTGATCGTGACGCACGAGGTGGAAGTGGCGCGCAAGACCGCCAGCCGCGTGGTCTACATGGAAAACGGTCATATCGTGGAACAGGGCGACGCCAGCCGTTTTACACAGCCGCAAACCGAGGCGTTTGCACATTATCTTTCGCACTAAGTCAGGATGTCCCTAATGAAAAAAGTCGTACTTGCTGCACTGCTTGCCGGCCTGAGCCTGAGCGCCTCCGCCGCGCAAACCATCCGTTTTGCTACCGAAGCCTCTTATCCTCCGTTTGAGTTTGTGGATTCTGACAACAAAATTCAGGGCTTCGACGTCGATCTGGCGAATGCGCTGTGTAAAGAGATGGACGCGACCTGCACCTTTACCAACCAGGCGTTCGACAGTCTGATTCCCAGCCTGAAATTCCGCCGCTTCGATGCGGTGATGGCGGGCATGGATATCACGCCGGAGCGTGAAAAGCAGGTGCTGTTCAGCAAGCCCTACTATGATAACTCGGCGCTGTTTATCGCGCAGAAAGGCAAAGTGGCCGATGCCGCCGCGCTGAAAGGCAAACGCGTCGGGGTGCAGAACGGCACCACGCACCAGAAATACCTTACTGAGCAGCACAGCGAAATCACTACCGTTTCTTACGACAGCTACCAGAACGCGATTCTCGATCTGAAAAATGGCCGCATCGATGCGGTATTTGGCGATACGGCGGTGGTGAATGAGTGGCTGAAACAGAATGCCAGCCTGGCGCCGATAGGAGAAAAAGTCACGGACAAAGCCTACTTCGGCACCGGTCTGGGCATCGCCGTTCGCATGGGCAATAGCGATTTGCAAAACAAATTCAACGCCGCGCTTGATAAAGTGAAGGCTGACGGCACCTACAAAACCATCTACAACAAATGGTTCCAGCAGTAATTTGTGATGAATGAACTGATACCGCTCGCAAGCGCCGCCGGGATGACCGTCGGCCTTGCTGTTTGTGCACTGATCGCCGGCCTTGCGCTGGCGATGATTTTTGCTGGCTGGGAGTCGCTGCGCTGGAAACCCCTGGCGTGGATCGGCACCGGGCTGGTAACGCTGATCCGCGGTCTGCCGGAAATTCTGGTGGTGCTGTTTATCTATTTTGGCGCATCGCAGCTGCTGTTGATTCTGTCGGATGGCTTCAGCATCAACTTTGGCCTGTTTCGCCTGCCGGTGCAGGTGGATATTGAAAACTTCGATGTCAGCCCGTTCCTCTGCGGCGTAATCGCGCTGGCGATGCTCTATTCCGCCTACGCCTCACAAACGCTGCGCGGCGCCCTGCAGGCGGTGCCGGCTGGCCAGTGGGAATCGGGTCAGGCGCTGGGCATGAAGAAATCAGCGATTTTCCTGCGCCTGATTATGCCGCAGATGTGGCGTCACGCCTTGCCGGGCCTCGGCAATCAGTGGCTGGTACTGCTGAAAGATACTGCGCTGGTGTCGCTGATTAGCGTGAACGACGTGATGCTGCAAACCAAAGGCATTGCCGCGCGCACCCAAGAGCCTTTCACCTGGTATCTGGTGGCGGCGGCGATCTATCTGGTGATCACGTTGTTCAGCCAGGCGGTGTTAAAACGCATTGAGCTGCGCACCACGCGCTTTGAACGGGGGTAAGGCTGATGCTGGATTATTTACCTGAGCTGCTGAAAGGATTGCATACCAGCCTGACGTTGACTGTCGCCTCGCTGATCGCCGCGCTGATTTTCTCGCTGCTGTTTACCGTGGTGCTGGCGCTGAAGCTGCCGGTGCTGAACGCGCTGGTTAAAGGCTATATCACGCTGTTTACCGGCACGCCGCTGCTGGTACAGATTTTCCTGATCTATTACGGACCGGGACAATTTCCAAGCATACAACAGATCCCGTGGCTCTGGCATCTGCTGTCGCAGCCCTGGCTCTGCGCCATGCTGGCGCTGTCGCTTAACAGCGCTGCCTACACCACCCAGCTGTTTTACGGAGCGGTGCGTGCCATTCCGCAGGGTCAGTGGCAATCCTGCGCGGCGCTGGGCATGAACCGGGCGCATACCCTGCGCATTTTGCTGCCCTATGCCTTTAAGCGCGCCCTCTCCTCTTATTCCAACGAGGTAGTGCTGGTGTTTAAAAGCACCTCGCTGGCCTACACCATTACCCTGATGGAAGTGATGGGACATGGTCAACTGCTCTATGGCCGCAGCTACGATGTCACGGTCTTTGCCGCCGCCGGGCTGATTTATCTGTGCGTGAACGGCCTGCTGACTTTGCTGATGCGCCTGGTGGAAAGACGTGCGCTGGCGTTTGAACGCAGAAGTTAATATCCAGGCGGGTAATTCCCGCCTTTTTACTTATTTATCCATATATATTGCATAAAGATTCATTTACTGGCATCTTGTTGCGCGTCTTACCGATGTAATAATGACGTACTACAGGAGCCTTACCGATGAAAAAATGGATTGTTGCCGCCGTTGTGGCGACCCTGGCAATGAGTGCCCAGGCTGCGGAAAAAATCCGTTTCGCCACCTCCGCCACTTATCCCCCTTTTGAATCACTGGATCGCGAAAATCAAATTATCGGCTTCGACATCGACCTGGCGAAAGCGTTATGCCAGCAGATAAAAGCCGAATGCACCTTTACCAATAACGCCTTTGACAGCCTGATTCCGTCGCTGAAATTTCGTCGCTATGACGCCATTATCTCCGGCATGGATATCACCGCAGAGCGCAGCAAGCAGGTTGATTTTACCCGGCCCTACTACGCCAACTCGGCGATTGTGATAGCCCGCAAAGGCAAATTCAGCGATCTGTCGCAGCTGAAAGGCAAGCGTATCGGCATGGAAAACGGCACCACTCATCAGAAATACCTGATGGAGAAGCACCCGGAGATCACCGCCGTGGCCTATGACAGCTACCAGAATGCGATTCTCGATCTGAAAAATGGTCGTCTGGATGGCGTATTTGGCGACAGCGCAGTGGTTTCGCAGTGGCTGAAAAGCAACAGCGATCTCGCTGCCGTGGGTGAGCACGTTACCGATGCGGCTTATTTCGGCACCGGCCTCGGCATTGCGGTGCGTCAGGGCAATGATGCGCTGCGTAATCAACTGAATACGGCGCTGGCGGCCATCAAGGCTGACGGCACCTGGCAGCAGCTCAATCAGAAGTGGTTTCCTGAATAAGCATAATGGGCCGGGAAATCTCCGCGTTTGATTGGTTCTGCACTGTCCTCAGTTCAAACGCCGGTTTTCTGGCCCACCCCTTTTTAACGTCGCGTCAGCAACGTCAGCACTTCAAAATGCGCGGTATGGGGAAACATATCGAACAGTTGTACGCGCGTCACAGCGTAATCCGGTAGTCTGGCAATGTCCTGCGCCATGGTCTGCGCATTGCAGCTGGAATAGAGAATATAATCCGGCGCCATGCGGCTCAGATAATCACAAAGCGCTTCGCCAATGCCGCGACGTGGCGGATTCACCAGCACCAGCTGTGGAATATCGCTGCGTGAAGTGGCGAATTGCGTCGAGTCCAGCGCGGCAAAGCGCACGTCGGTCAGACCCAGCATCTCCGCCGAACGGCTGGCGCAGGCAATCGCCTCAGCGCTGATCTCAATGCCGGTTAAGCTCATCTCCGGCGTTGCGCAATGCAGGCCAAAACCTCCGACGCCGCAAAAGAGATCCCACATGCTGCTCACCGGCAGCGCCCGCACCCAGTCGCGCGCCGTGGCATAGAGCGCGGAAGCGACCTGCGGGTTGGTCTGGAAAAAACTCTGCGGGCGGATCCAGAGCGGCACATGGTTAAAATTTTCTGCCAGCGCCTGCTCTGTAGTGAGCATAATCTCTTCATCTCCCTCCAGAATCGCCATATGGACCGGCTGGATATTCACAGAGATCACTCTGAGCTGCGGCAGCTGTTGTTGCAGCCAGGGCAACGCGGCGCGCAGCTGCTCCAGCTTCTGTGTGGAGCGCAGCACAAAACGCAGCATCATGCCGCCCTGGGTGCTTTCGGTAAGCAGAAGGAATTTCAGTTCGCCGCGCCTGCGTTCGATGTTGTAGGGCGTCAGGCCCGCGCGGGCGATAAAAGGTTTCAGCTGCGCGAACACCGGTGCAAACGAATCGGGATAAAGCGGGCAATCCGTGAGATCAACCGCACTGCCGTCGCGCTGCACCATGCCGAATAGCGGTCGCTCCACGCTGCCGCTGACCACCATCTTGGCCTTGTTGCGAAACGCCTGCGGCACTGAGGTCACCGGCGGCAGCCATTCGCTTACCGGCTGCGCTGCTAAAAGCTGCGCCAGCTGCGCCTGCTTCTCGCTGAGCTGTTGTGAATAGGGTTTTTCCAGCCACTGACAGGAGCGGCAACGGTTAGCGTCATAAAGCGCGCAGTGCATGGTAGAGCCTGTATTAACGATGGAAGGGTCAAGCGGAGGGCGATTGTATCATTGCCCCCGAAAAAATGCGCGGCTGCTGGCGGGAACAAACAACAGCAGCAGAACCAGCGCGTCAGGCAGTTTCTGCAACAGCGTATGATGCACCACCTGCGCGCTGCTTTCGCCGCTGATACTGAAGATCTCAGGATAGATCCAGCCCATGGAGGCCATCAGCATATAGCCCAACACCAGAATCTGGGTGATCACGTAGCCCCAGCGTCCCCGGTTAGCGCCGCGCATCAGGATAATGGCGCAGCGCAGCTCAATGAAGAAGATCAGCTGGCTGGCGATAAAAATTAGCGTGGAATCCCAGGACTGCGCGCTGCGGTGAACAAAATTGACGATTTCGGCGTAGCCCAGCTCATTGGCGAGCATCAGCACGCTCAGGCAGCGCGTGGCAATAATGGCTACGCCGGCAACCGTGACCGGAACCGGCGTATCTGACAGTGAAGTAACGTTTTTGAGGGTTTCCGACATGGGTCTGACTCCGTAACCTGGGCTGGCAATACCAGCCCATACCAATAGTGGCAAAAGTTACGGAATTCAGCCACGTTTTGCTTTCTGAATATCCCGCACGCGCTGTTTTTCCTCGTGCGCCATAAAGCGCCAGGCGAGAAAACCCACCAGTCCCACCACAAACAGAATCAGCGAGGCGAGCGCGTTGATCTCCGGATTCACCCCACGGCGCACAGTAGCAAAAATCGCCATCGGCAAGGTGGTCGCCCCCGGCCCGGTGACGAAGCTGGCGATCACCAGATCGTCCAGCGACAGCGTGAACGCCAGCAGCCAGCCGGTGACCAGCGCCGGTGCGATCATCGGCACGGTGATCACGAAGAACACCTTCAGCGGCGTGGCGCCCAGATCCATCGCGGCCTCTTCTATCGAGCGATCCAGCTCGCGCAGTCGCGAGTTAATCACCACCGCCACGTAAGCGGTACAGAAAGTGACGTGCGCCAGCCAGATAGTCAGCATGCCGCGATCGCTCGGCCAGCCGAGGGTGTTCCCCATCGCCACAAACAGCAGCAGCAGCGACAGGCCGGTGATCACATCGGGCATCACCAGCGGCGCGGTCAGCATAAAGGCGAAGCCGTTATGGCCGCGAAAGCGACCAAAGCGCACGATAATCACCGCCGCAATGGTGCCCAGCACCACCGCCATACAGGCGGAAAGCGCGGCGATGCTCAGGCTGAGCAGCACCGCATCAATCATCGCGTTATCCTGGAACAGCACCCGATACCAGTGGAAAGAGAAGCTCTCCCAGACTGTGACCAGCTGCGAACTGTTGAAGGAGTAAACCACCAGCAGCAGCATCGGCGCATAAAGAAACAGGAAGCAGAGCACCAGAATCGCGGTGCGCCAGGGCGAACGGATCGCCGGCAGATTGTTCATCCTTTCTCTCCCGTCTCTTTATTATTTTGCTTATGAAACCAGATGATCGGCAGGATTAGGATCAGCAGGATAATCACCGCCAGCGCCGAGGCGACTGGCCAGTCGCGGTTATTAAAGAACTCCTGCCACAAAATACGGCCGATCATAATGCTGTCCGGGCCGCCCAGCAGTTCCGGGATTACGTACTCCCCTACCGCCGGGATAAAGACCAGCATCGACCCGGCGATAATGCCGCCTTTCGTCAGCGGCACGATGACGCTGAAAAAGGTTTTCAGCGGACGCGCGCCAAGATCCAGCGACGCCTCTACCAGCGAGTAATCGATACGCGTCAGCGCGGTATAGATAGGCAGCACCATAAAAGGCAAATAGCAGTAAACAATGCCGATATACACCGCCGTATTGGTGTAAAGGATCACCAGCGGGTGATCGATCACACCGAGCCACATCAGAAAACGGTTGAGAATGCCGTTATTGTTCAGTAAGCCCATCCAGGCATAGACGCGCACCAGAAATGAGGTCCAGGAAGGCAGGATCACCAGCAGCAGCAAAACGTTACGCATCGATGGCTTGCTGTGCGCCACCGCCCAGGCGAGCGGATAGCCGATCAGCAAACAGATGATTGTCGAGACCGCTGCGACCTTCAGCGACTGCAGATAGGCATCCACATAGAGCGGATCGTCCGTGAGCTGCAAATAGTTGGCAAAATTTACCACAATATTGAGCTGATCGTCCGCCCAGCTAACCAGATCGGTATAGGGCGGGATCGCCCGGGCAATGTCGGCAAAGCTGATCTTCAGCACGATCAAAAAAGGCAGCAGGAAAAACAGCATCAGCCACAGGTAAGGAAAGGCAATCACCAGTTTGCGACCATGCTGCATTTTTATGCGCGTTGCCCAGCGCTGCAGCGGCGTTTTCACCTGAGTTTCCGGTGGTTTGCTGCTGCGTTCAGAAATCTGGCTCATCACGCCTCCTTAAACCGTCAGGACCACACAGCTATCGGTATCCCAGCAGAGGCGCACTTCGTCACCCCAGGTTGGCGTACCTTTCCGATAACGGTAAGCATTCTGCAGCTGCGCGCTGATCATCTGACCGCTATGCAGGCGTACGTGATAGATAGAGAGATCGCCGAGATAGGCGATGTGCACCACTTCGCCTACGGCAAAGTTGCAGCCGTCCGCCGGCACCTCTTCGCACAGCATCACTTTTTCCGGACGCAGGGCGACATGCACCGGCACGTTTTCCGTTATGGAGATATCGGACTGCACCTTGAGCGGATGCATCAGTCCGGGGCTGTCGATCACCAGACCATCTTCCTGACGCTCGCGCAGCAATCCTTCAAACACGTTCACCGAGCCGATAAATTCGGCGCTGTAACGGCTGGTCGGATGCTCGTAGATCTCTTCCGGCTCGCCAATCTGTACGAACTTGCCGCGATTCATGATGGCGATACGGCCCGCCATGGTCATCGCCTCTTCCTGATCGTGGGTCACCATCACGCAGGTCGCGCCGACACGCTCAAGAATATCCACCACTTCCAGCTGCATACGATCGCGCAGCTTTTTGTCCAGCGCGCCCATAGGCTCATCCAGCAGCAGCAGCTTGGGCCGTTTCGCCAGGCTGCGCGCCAGCGCCACGCGCTGACGCTGACCGCCGGAAAGCTGATGCGGCTTGCGTTTAGCAAATTCCTGCATATGCACCAGCGTCAGCATCTCCTGCACGCGGCTGCCGATCTCATCCTTCGGCAGCTTGTCCTGCTTGAGGCCAAAAGCGATGTTCTGCTCTACCGTCATGTGCGGGAACAGCGCATAGCTCTGGAACATCATATTGATGGGACGCTGATAGGGCGGCACATGGGAAAGATCCTGTCCGTCCAGCACTATCTGGCCGCTGGTCGGCGCTTCAAAGCCCGCCAGCATACGCAACAGGGTCGATTTGCCGCAGCCGGACGCGCCCAGCAGGGCGAAAATCTCCCCTTTATAAATGGTGAGGCTGACATCATCCACGGCGTGCTGGCCATCAAAGGATTTCGTCAGGTTGCGGATCTCCAGCAGCGGCGTTAACGCCTTTGCGGTTTTATTTTGAGGACGGGGAATCGGGTCGTTCACTAACATTAATCTCCGGCGCTAAGCGGCCAGCCGCTAAAAATGGCACAACAGAGGCCATGACCGCGCCTCTGTTGCCGTATTGTTGAAGCGAATTCGTTCAGGACGAACTACTTACCACTTTTTACTTTAGTCCATGCACGGGTACGCACACGATCCAGTTTCGGATCCTGCACTTTCAGCACAAACAATTTCGCCATGGTTTCCGCATTCGGGAAGATACCGGGGTTGTTACGCACGTCGGCGTTAACCAACGGCAGCGACGCTTTGTTTCCGCTGGCGTAGAACACTTTATTTGAGATATCCGCCATCACTTTCGGATCCATGATGTAATTCAGCCACTGGTAGGCTTCATCAAGGTTTTTCGCATCTTTCGGAATCGCCATCATGTCAAAGAACGCCAGCGCGCCCTCTTTCGGGATGCTGTAGGCCAGATGCACGCCGTTTTTCGCTTCGTCAGCACGATTTTTCGCTTGCAGCACATCGCCCGCCCAGCCAATCGCCACGCAGGTGTTACCGTTCGCCAGGTCGTTAATGTACTGTGACGAGTGGAAATAACGGATATTCGGACGCAGCTTCAGCAGCAAATCAGTGGCGGCACCGGAATAATCTTTCGCATCGGAACTGTTAGGATCTTTACCCAGATAGTTCAGCACGGTGGCAAAAATCTCTTCCGGGGCATCGAGGAAGGAAACGCCGCAGCTTTTGAGTTTTTCCAGATTTTCCGGCTTCAGCACCAGATCCCAGCTGTCTACCGGCGCATCTTTGCCCAGCACCGCTTTCACTTTATCGACGTTATAGCCGATGCCGGTGGTCGCCCACAGGTAGGGAATGGCATATTTGTTGCCAGGATCGTGCTGCGCCACCTTTGCCAGCAGCGCCGGATCGAGGTTTTTGTAGTTCGGCAGCTTGCTCTTGTCGAGCGGCTGGAACACGCCGGACTGCAGCTGACGCGCCAGGAAGCTGGAGGATGGCACCACCACGTCATAGCCAGTGCTGCCCGCCATCAGTTTGCCTTCCAGCACTTCGTTGGAATCGAACACATCGTAGACCACTTTAATACCGGTCTGCTTCTGGAAGTTGGGCACGGTGTCCGGCGAAATATAATCGGACCAGTTATAAACGTGCACCGTCTTCTCTTCTGCCATAGCGCCAGCGGAAACCGCCATCAGCACGCCAGCAACCACACCTGACAACCATTTTTTACGTTGGTTGAACATCTTCCTTCCTCCTGAGCGGGGTCATTACAACTCGGCAGAATAAGCGATCGGGACGTTGCGCTTTTCTGTAAATGTACAGGCACACAATGAATCAATATTCACTGCGAGTTTAATAGAAAAAACCTATGCCTGCGCTGACGTTGCCTGTGTTACGCAGCCCCGCAAGAATAGCCGCCCTGATACCTCTGTACCATACCTCAGCGTAAAAAACGCCTTTTAGCGATATTTTATGCATGTTTCTGCTATGGGGTTCGGCTTACATGGCATAAAGCACGACAAATATCTGGCATCAGCGGGCGAAATGCAGAATAAAAAGTGGTGGTCAGAAAATGAAAACTGCCGCAAAAAGCGGCAGTTATGATGGTGTGAAATCAGTGAAGCATAGGATGGCTGAGTAAAGGCGGCTGACGCTCTTCTTCCTCCTCGCCTATCATCAGCAGATTGTTGGCGAAAGCTTCCATGATCACCATCGATACCTGCTCTTCGCTCTGTTTCATAAAGCTGGCGAACTGGCCAAAGGTCAAACCGGCGCTGGTACTAAGGGACTGGCAAACGATCAGCTTCGGCAGATTGTCGTCCTGAATATCAAGAAAAGCTTTCACCGTCAGCGAACTGGCGTTGATTTGGGAAAGATCGCCAGCTAACGGAATCAACGCGGTGGGTTTCACCTCCGCCAGAGCAGAAAACAGAATGACGTTATCCACCAGATCGATTTTGGCATCGAATACGCCTTCAAAATTCTGCATATGCGGAAGATGCAGCGCCTGACAGGCGTCGCACTCAAACCAGGTGATATTTTGTTGATCCAGCCAGCGGCGCAGTACGTCGATATCCGGAACGACAAGAGAATCCATCATGATGTCTCGTGGGGTGAAGAAATAAGCGCCTTAGCTTACGGAAAAAACCGCGTCAATGCCACGAAAACTGCCCCAAAACCGCGCTCAGCCCCCGGTTTTAAGACGAAAGCCCGGTTGCGCATGCTGCTCGATCCAGTCGATCATCATTGCGGCGATGTTGACTCCGGTAGTGGCTTCAATGCCTTCCAGGCCCGGCGAGGCGTTGACTTCCATCACCAGCGGACCACGGCGCGCGCGCAGAATATCGACGCCCGCCACTTCCAGCCCCAGCGTGGCGGCGGCCTTTACCGCAATCTCCCGCTCCTGCGGCGTAATCTCCACCGGGTGGGCTTTGCCGCCGCGGTGCAGATTAGAGCGAAAATCGCCCTCTTTCGCTTCCCGTTCCATCGCGGCCACCACGTTATCGCCTATCACCAGGCAGCGGATATCCCGCCCCTGCGCCTCTTTGATGAACTCCTGGACAAGGATATGGGCCTTGAGGCCGCGAAAGGCGTCGATAACGCTCTCCGCCGCCTGGCGGGTCTCCGCCAGCACCACGCCGATGCCCTGCGTGCCCTCCACCAGCTTCACCACCAGCGGTGCGCCGCCTACCATCTCAATCAGATCGCGGGTGTCGTCCGGCGAAGAGGCGAAGCCGGTCACCGGCATATCGATACCTTCGCGCGCCAGCAGCTGCAGCGAGCGCAGCTTGTCGCGCGCGCGGATAATCGCTACCGACTCGTTGAGCGGGTAGCTGCCGCACATTTCAAACTGGCGCAGCACCGCCGTGCCGTAAAAGGTGATGGCAGGACCGATACGCGGGATAACCGCATGGAAATGTCCCAGCGGCTCGCCGCAGTAGTGCACCGCCGGCGAGGCGGGATAGATATTCATATAACAGGAGAGCGGATCGAGAATTTGCACGTCATGGCCGCGTTGTTCAGCAACCTCGCGCAGACGCCTGCAGGAGTAAAGCAAACCGTCACGCGACAAGATGGCAATCTTCACCCTGACCTCTCCTGAATGAAAGGATTAGCGCGTCGCCCAGCCCTGCTGATGCAGATAGTCGAGCATAAACGGACGCGTTTCCTTGATGATCAGACGCTGAATCAGCTCGCTCCAGGTTTCGGAACGCTGGTTGCTGTCGCGCTGCTGATAATAGATGCTGGTGCGACTATCGTAATCGGCCAGCACCGCCGGATCCACCGCCTGATACTGATTTTCATGTACCAGCATCGCCTGCGGGATACGCGGTTTGACGTCCGGCACGGAATCCGGGTAGCCGATACAGAAACCAAACAGCGGCAGCACAAACTTCGGCAGGCCCAGCAGTTCGGTCACCTCGGCCATGCTGTTGCGGATCCCGCCGATAAACACGCCGCCCAGACCAAGGGATTCAGCGGCCACCATGGCATTTTGCGCCATCAACGCGGTATCCACACAGCCCAGCAGCAGCTGTTCGGCACGTCCCAGCTGCGCATCAGGACAGATTTGCAGATGGCGGTTGAAGTCAGCGCAAAACACCCAAAATTCGGCGGCCTGCGCCACCCACGGCTGACCGCCGGTCAGGTTCACCAGTTTGTCGCGCTTCGCCTTATCGGTAATGCGAATAATCGACGAGCACTGTAAAAAGCTGGAGGTGGAGGCCGATTGCGCGGCGGCAATAATGGCTTCACGCTGCTCTTCACCCATCGGCTGGTCGGTAAAAGAACGAATCGAGCGGTGGCTGCGCAGTAAATCTATGGTCGGCGTCATGACAATCTCCGGCAATGGGTAAATTATTTCTTTTTGTTCGCGTTACCAAACAGCTGCGGCGCCATCGCTTTGGCGGTGCGCCACATCATAAGCCAGGCGGCCGGCAACATCAGCAGAACGCCGATGATAAGCAGCGCCGTGGCCAGGGTTTTGCTGTCGAAGCTTGCCGTCAGCGGCAGCCAACCGTTCAGCAGCAGAATCGAAAGCAGCAGCATAATGCCGCCGATAGCCTCCAGAATCAGCACCGGCTTCGGTAAGGTGGCAAGGGTTCGCATGCGGGCAATCTCCAGCGTAACGCGGTTCGATAAACCGTTTGTTATAGCCAAATGGCAGCTAAAGCATAGACGGCGGGCATTAGAGTAACAGGCATTTCCTGCTTCCTTTAAGCACTCTGAGCGGGCATCATGTTGTCCATCATTGACACTGATTTGTGACGCAGGTCACATAATCAATTCCGCAAGGAGAAAACGATGTTTGCAGTTATTTTTGGACGTTCCGGCTGCCCTTACTGCGTACGCGCGAAAGAGCTGGCGGATAAACTGACCGCAGAACGTGACGATTTTAACTACCGTTACGTCGATATTCAGGCGGAAGGCATCACAAAAGCGGATCTGGAAAAAACCGCCGGCAAACCGGTAAATACCGTGCCGCAAATTTTCCTCGATCAGCAGCACGTTGGCGGTTACACCGAGTTTGCCGCCTGGACCAAAGCGAATCTCGACGTTGAAGCCTGATTTTGTTGCTGTCTGAATGACAAACGGGCCTTGCTGGCCCGTTTTTTATCACAGCCATTATCCCAGACGGGTAAAGCAGAGCAGACGTACCAGCCTGATCGCCAGCGCACCGCAGCCTGCCCAGAACAGCGCGCTGACGCTCCAGGCGCAAAGCAGAAAGAAGCTGTGCCGCAACGGCAGCCAGTCGCTCAACACCAGTACGGCAGGCAGCGTCACGATCAGCGCCATCAGCAAGGTGCTTTTTAACGGGCTGTCGGGTCGTAATAACGCCATAAGCATTCCGGGCAGCAAAAACAGCAGCAACTCCGGTTCCCCCCGCATATTTTGTTGACTGGTCACGCTCCAGGCGTGATGCGCGAAAATAAACACCAGGCTATAGAGCAATATGCCCATAATTAACGCTGACCAGCGTTTACCGCGCTGCGACATAACAATCCTCTAATCAAAAATTAACATTATTGAAACTCAACAGATTGTCTGGTGCGTTTAAGTGGAAATAAAAAGAAACAGCTAACCCACTGATGAAAATGGAAAGGGCGGATAGCTGGGAGAGAAATTTATGATTAGAATAACCGTGCTTTACAAATTCCGATAATGCTGCGCTGGCGGCATGGATGCAGACGGTCTGCAAAAGATAGCGAAGAACAGACCACCAATCAACAGCTTACTGGTAAAAAAGAAGTTAAAGAGTGAATATTAACGTCGCAGATTTGTTAAGCGGGAATGACGTTCTGTTATTATTTGTCGTTTTAGCGCTCGGCCTCTGTTTAGGAAAGCTTCGCCTGGGTTCTGTTCAGTTAGGAAATTCCATTGGCGTATTAGTCGTTTCGTTATTACTTGGACAGCAACATTTCGCCATTAATACTGCCGCATTGAGTCTTGGCTTTATGTTGTTTATTTTTTGTGTCGGCGTGGAAGCGGGTCCCAACTTTTTTTCTATTTTCTTTCGTGACGGTAAAAATTATTTAATCCTGGCGCTGGTAATGGTGCTCAGCGCGCTGTTGCTGGCGCTGGGACTGGGCAAACTTTTTGGCTGGGATATCGGCCTGACTGCCGGCATGCTGGCGGGTTCCATGACCTCTACCCCGGTGCTGGTGGGCGCTGGCGATACGCTACGCCAGAGCATCATCGACAGCAAACAGCTCAGTCTGATGCAGGATCACCTCAGCCTGGGTTACGCCCTGACCTATCTGATCGGCCTGGTGAGTCTGATTTTCGGCGCACGCTACCTGCCTCGTCTGCAACATCAGGATCTGCCCACCTGTGCGCAGCAAATCGCCCGCGAGCGCGGCCTTGATGCCGACAGCCAGCGTAAAGTTTTTCTGCCCGTGATCCGCGCCTACCGCGTCGGCCCTGAGCTGGTGGAGTGGAGCGGCGGCAAGAATTTGCGCGAGCTGGGCATCTATCGGCAAACCGGTTGTTATATTGAGCGGATTCGGCGTAACGGTATTCTGGCTAGCCCCGACGGCGATGCGGTGCTGCAGCAGGGCGACGATATCTCGCTGGTGGGCTATCCCGATGCCCATGCGCGCCTCGATCCCAGCTTCCGTAACGGCAAAGAGGTGTTTGATCGCGATCTGCTGGATATGCGCATTGTGACCGAAGAGATTGTGGTCAAGAACCATAACGCGGTAAACAAACGCCTCAGCCAGCTTAATCTGACCGATCACGGCTGCTTTCTCAATCGGGTTATCCGCAGCCAGATTGAGATGCCGATCGATGACAGCATTATGCTGAACAAAGGCGATGTTCTGCAGGTCAGCGGCGAGGCCCGGCGCGTAAAAAGCGTGGCGGACCGCATCGGCTTCATCGCGATTCACAGCCAGATGACCGATCTGCTGGCCTTCTGCGCGTTCTTTATCGTGGGGTTGATGATCGGCATGATCACCTTCCAGTTCAGCAATTTCAGCTTCGGGATGGGCAACGCGGCGGGCCTGCTGTTTGCCGGGATCATGCTCGGCTTTTTACGGGCTAATCATCCGACCTTCGGTTACATCCCGCAGGGCGCGCTGACGATGGTAAAAGAGTTCGGTCTGATGGTCTTTATGGCTGGCGTAGGTCTGAGCGCTGGCAGCGGCATCAATCAGGGTCTGGGCAGCGACGGCGCGCTGATGCTGCTGAGCGGCCTGCTGGTTAGCCTGCTGCCGGTAGTGATCTGCTATCTGTTTGGCGCTTACGTGCTGCGCATGAACCGCGCCCTGCTGTTTGGCGCCATCATGGGCGCGCGCACCTGCGCACCTGCGATGGAAATCATCAGCGATACGGCGCGTAGCAATATTCCGGCGCTCGGCTACGCCGGCACTTACGCCATCGCTAACGTTTTGCTGACGCTTGCCGGTACCTTAATCGTTATCATCTGGCCAACGTTGCCTTTATAAAATATTTTTGACGGCGTCCAGAACTTTTTTTTTATGCGTCAGTCTCAATAATTGCCACTGCTTTTCTTTGAAATCCCCAAATTGTGGAGCCCGTTAGTCGCTGACTGACGGGTTTTTTTATGCCTGTTCGTTGGTTTAATTAAGGATTTCTTAAGCGTCGTCAGCGATGCTGTACGCGGTTTTTTTTCGCGCAACGGTCATGCTGCTGATATTAAAGTTAAACAAATCGACAATTGCGGCCTGGATTAAGAGTGCTGCCATTTACGCATAGCCGTGCCGCTTCTACGCTGGAAGCCTTATTTAGCCCGCTATTTTGTGTGGCTGAGGTGTTTATTTTTACCTGCGTGATGACGTGGGTTGACAAGACGAGGAACAGAACGCCGTGATGGATGCGTTAAACCGTATGTTATTTTTGTGGATCAATGCCACGCCCGACTCGCCCTCATGGCTGCTCAGCCTGGCGACCTTTATCGCCAAAGATTTGATTGCTATTGTGCCGCTACTGATTGTGGCGCTGTGGTT
Source organism: Pantoea osteomyelitidis (assembly GCF_044342975.1). Classification (NCBI taxonomy): domain Bacteria; kingdom Pseudomonadati; phylum Pseudomonadota; class Gammaproteobacteria; order Enterobacterales; family Erwiniaceae; genus Pantoea; species Pantoea osteomyelitidis. The sequence goes on along the minus strand of NZ_JBGFSN010000004.1, from coordinate 456,997 downwards.
CTGGGGACCGCACGATCGTGTGCACTCGCAGCGGACGTTGGTTCTGAAAACCGGCATGGCCCTGCTCTACGCGCTCGCGATTTCCTGGTGCGTAGGCCAGTTAATTCCTCATCCGCGCCCGTTTGCGGTGGGGCTTGGTCATCAATTCCTTCACCATGCCGCTGATGATTCTTATCCCAGCGATCACGGCACCACGATTTTTACCTTTGCGCTGGCGTTTATTTTCTGGCACCGCCTGTGGTCCGGCGTGCTGCTGATGGTGCTGGGCAGCGCTATCGCCTGGTCACGCATTTACCTTGGCGTTCACTGGCCGCTGGATATGCTGGGCGGTTTTCTGGTGGGGATGCTGGGCTGTCTCGCCTCGCAGCTCGCCTGGCAGATTTACGGCCAGCGCATGCTGACGCTGCTGCATTCGCTCTACCGCGCACTGTTTGCCCTGCCGATTCGGCGGGGATGGGTTAAAAGGTAGGCGGTACGCTGGCCGCAGGGGCTCCCGGTCGCAAGGATTGCAAAGGGGCCCCTGAAACTGACTGTCGCCTGGCGGAACCCTGCGGAGCAGAAATATTCAGCCCCGGCAGCTGGCGGGTCGCTCCCTCAAAACCATTTCCCGAACAGGCCGTTAAGCTTCATCATCACAAAATCCCAAATCCGGCTGAAGAAGCCCCCTTCCTGCACCTCTTCCAGCACAACCAGCGGGCGCTGATCAACGGTTTTACCGTCAAGCTGAAAATCGATAGTGCCAACCACCTGATTTTTCTTCAACGGCGCTTCCAGCTGCGGCGAATTAAGGGTAAAGCTGGCTTTCAGATTCTTCATCTGCCCTTTCGGGATGGTGATAGCGGCATCTTTTTCCACGCCGAGATTCACTTCCCGCTTGTCGCCAAACCAGACGCGCTGCTGAGAAAAGGGCGCGTTGGCTTTGATCGGCGTCACCGTTTCGTAAAAGCGGAAGCCCCAGGTCAGCAGCTTTTCGCTTTCGCGAAAGCGAATGGCGTCGCTCTGGGTGCCCAGAACCACGGAGATCAGCCGCATATCGCCCTGCGTGGCCGAAGCCACCAAGTTATTGCCGGCGCCGGAGGTATGGCCGGTTTTCACGCCGTCAACATTAAGATTGGTGCTCCACAGCAGACGGTTACGGTTGTGCTGACGAATATTATTGAAGGTAAACTCTTTCTCTTTGTTTAGCGCATACTCTTCCGGCACGTCGCGGATCAACGCCTGGCCAATCAGCGCCATATCACGCGCGGTACTGTATTGCCCTTCGGCGTCCAGCCCGTGTACCGTCATAAAATGGGTATTTTTCAGCCCCAGCGCTTTCACATAATTATTCATCAAACCGATAAACGACTCCTGACTGCCCGCCACGTAATCGGCCAGCGCGATACAGGCATCGTTGCCGGATTGAATCACAATGCCCTTATTCAGCTCCGACACCGGAATGCGATCGCCGGGCTTAAGGAACATCAGCGACGAACCTTTTAGTTTCGGATTGCCCGTAGCCCAGGCGTCCTGCCCCACCGTCACCATATCGTCGCGTGTGATCTTGCCCGATTTGATCGCCTGACCCACCACGTAGCTGGTCATCATTTTGGTCAGGCTGGCGGGGTCCAGCCGCTCATCCGCAGCAGATTCCGTCAGGACTTTACCGCTGGCGTAATCCATCAGAATCCAGGCTTTCGCCTCGATTTGCGGCGCGGCGGGCGCCTGTTCGGCTAACGTGGTGGCAGGCACAAGGAGAAGCAGAGCACCAGAGGCGGCAGCGTGCCGCAGGCGGAATGAAATGGGTTTGTTTGTCATGGAGGCGACCAGATTGTCCTTATAAAAACGCAGCTCTTCACACGCAGAAAGCGCACAAGCTACGACGCTAACCGTTAAGCGCGGTGAAAAAAACCGTTCAATCGTAAAGTTATCCAGGTTTTCTTAGAGTAACCCTGGCATTCGCCGCATGCTGACGCCACTTTTAGCGCACCGGCGCGCACAGAAATTTGCGTTAAATTCCGAATTTTCGCAGAACAGTTAAGCCCGTCACAAATATCCGCTAATCTGAATTCAGTCAGTTGAGGAGAATCACCATGGATTTAGCCCTTTTCGATCTGGATGAAACCCTGATTTGCGAAGACAGCACCAGTCTGTGGCTGCGCTGGCTGGTATCCCAGGGTTTTGCTCCGGCAGATTTAATAGCGGAAGAGCAGGCATTGATGACGCAGTATTATGCCGGCACGCTCTCAATAGAAGAGTACATGAATAAAACGCTCTCTCCGTTAACCGGTATGGGCACCCTGACGGTCAGCGGCTGGGTGCGTCGCTTTATTCATCGGGACATTATGCCGCGCGTTTTCCCCGCCGCGCGTGAGCGTATCGCCTGGCATCAGCAGCGTGGCGACAAGGTGATGATTGTCTCCGCCAGCGGCGAACATCTGGTGATCCCCATTGCTGAACGTCTCGGCGTGCATGGCGCGCTGGCGATTGGCGTAGAGATCGTTGATGACCGCTACAGCGGCATGACCTACGGCACCATGACCTATAAAGATGGCAAGGTATCGCGCCTGGCCGACTGGCGGGCGCTGCAATATGGCGAAGAGTATCAGCGCACCTGGGTCTACAGCGACTCCATGAATGACCTGCCCTTGCTGGAGCAGGCCGACCATGCGCATGTGATTAACCCGGACGCGTTATTGCATCAGGAGGCGACCCGGCGCGGCTGGGAAGTTTGCCGCTGGGTGCGTTAATCAACCCTGGGGGCGTCAGCGCCCTCCTTCAATCCTACTTTCAGCAATTTGCCGTTAGCCTCGTCGGTCAGCACGTAGAGATAACCATCCGGCCCCTGACGCACATCGCGGATGCGTTCAGCGCGGTCGGTCAGCAGCCGCTGTTCCTCTACCACTTTCTCGCCGTTGATGCTGAGACGAATCAGGCTTTTCTCCTTCAGCGCGCCGATAAACAGCGAATTTTTCCACTGTGGAAAGCGGGCGCTGTTATAGAACGCCATGCCGCTGATGGCCGGCGAGTTTTTCCAGTAAAACACCGGCTGCTCGGTGCCTTCCACTTTTCCCCCTTTCGACTCGGGAACTTTCTCCCCGCTATAGTCGATACCCCAGGTCGCCAGCGGCCAGCCATAGTTTTTGCCTTTTTCCGGAATATTGACCTCATCGCCGCCGCGCGGCCCGTGCTCGCTCTCCCACATCTGATGCGTCCAGGGATTCAGCGTCAGCCCCTGAGGATTGCGCATGCCTGATGTCCAGATTTCAGGGCGGGCATTTTTCTGGCCCACAAAAGGATTGTCCTGCGGCACTGAACCGTCGGCGTTCAGGCGCAGGATTTTTCCCTGCAGCTGGTTAAGATCCTGCGCCGTGCTGCTGTGGAAGCTGTCGCCAAAGGCGATCCAGAGAAAGCCGTCGCGATCGAAAGCCAGCCGGGTACCGATATTCGCGCCGCTGGAGAGTTTCGGCTCCTGACGGATCGCTACTTTAAAATCGCTGAGCTGACGGTTATCCGCGCTCAGATGGCCATAGCCCACTACCGCGCCTACCGCGCCGTCCGATCCCGCTTCGGTATAGCTGAGCCAGACGCGGCGGCTTTGAGCAAAATCGGGAGCCAGCACCACATCCAGCAGCCCGCCCTGTCGCTGCGCCCAGACTTTGGGCACCCCGGCGATGGGCTGCGACAGCCCTTGCTCCGGTTGCCAGCTGCGTAGCTGGCCCGAGCGTTCGGTAATCAGCAGCGTCTGGTTATCAGGCAGGAAGGCCACGGACCAGGGATGATCGAGCTTATCCTGCAATACCTGCACGCTGGTGTCGGCAGCAAGGAGGGGGAAGGAACCGAGCAGCGAACCGCTAAGCAACAGGGCGGCGGGAAACGGGGACATAATTCTCTCCTGTTTTGGCGTTTTGCCCATAAGGTTAGTGTTTACCCCCGCTCTGCTGCCGCGTTTTACCTTACTTTACCTGCGGGCGGGTTTGCAGCAGTGCAAACGGCGATCCCGTTACTTTTCAAATGGGAAATGAATCCCCCAACGCTGGCGGATTTCGCTCATCATGGCGACAACATCATTGGTCAGGTAGTGCAGCGGATTTTCGCCATTCGCGACCCAGCTCTCCAGCGCCGCAATCTCATATTGCAACGCGCGCGCCGTGTCCCCCGCTTCGATTAACTCGGTTTCGCCGCTTGCCCAGGTAAGCGTCGCCTGTTGAGCGCGGGGAAAGTCGTCAACGGTAATAAACCCTTTCTCCCAGGCAACAATGCCACGCTTGGGCATTCTGGCGCGAAAAGCCAGCGCCAGAGTCGCGATCTCACCCCGGCGGTTTTTCAATACAATGCCGCTCTGCTCATCCACGCCGGTAACGAATCTCTCTGCTGTGGTCAGTATCTCAGTGGGCTGCTCGCTCATAAAAAACCGGGCAAACGAAAGCGCATAGGTGCCGATATCGAGCAGCGCGCCGCCCGCCAGCGCCGGGTTAAAGAAACGATTCTGCGGATCGTCCTCTTTCAGCGAACCAAAGGAGACCTGAATCATCTTCAGCTTGCCCAGGCACCCGCTGTCAGCCAGCGTCTTAAGCTGGTGATACAGCGGCATATGAAAAAGGGTCATCGCTTCGGCAACGATCAGATTTTTCGCCTGCGCCAGTTGATTAATCTCCTCTAACTCCGCGCTGCTGACGGTAATCGCCTTTTCCACCAGCAGATGCTTGCCGTTTTCCAGCGCCTGTTTCATCAGGCCGTAGTGGCTGGCATGGGGCGTAGAGATATAGACGATGTCGATCGCTTGATCAGCAAACAGCAGGGAAAAATCATCATAGACCCGCCCAATGCCGTAACGCTGCGCGAAGGCTTCCCCCTTTTCCCGGTTACGCGCGCCGACCGCCGCGACCTGCCGCCCCATCGCCGTCATCGCCTCTGCAAACTGCTGCGCGATGGCGCCCGGTCCCACAATTGCCCAACTTAACGGATTCATTTTTCGCTCCCTTTCGCTGCATAATCTGTAAGTGTATGCGAAGGCTGATGTTATGCGGAACCCGCGACCCTCTCTTTCCCGCACAGATAACGGTATAATTTTCACCTTAAGGCATGTAAAATCGCGCGCCAAAGCTGTGCAGAACCGGAAATTGAGCCATGTCTGATACCAATACAATACTGGCGCCGCGCGTGGGATTTGTCTCACTGGGCTGTCCAAAAAATCTCGTCGACTCTGAGCGAATCCTCACCGAACTGCGGACCGAGGGCTACGAAGTCGTGCCGCGTTACGACGATGCGGAAATCGTTATCGTTAATACCTGTGGTTTTATTGACAGCGCAGTGCAGGAATCACTGGAAGCCATTGGCGAAGCGCTGAATGAAAACGGCAAGGTGATCGTCACCGGCTGCCTCGGCGCGAAAGAGAACCAGATCCGCGAAGTGCATCCGAAAGTGCTGGAGATCACCGGCCCGCATAGTTACGAGCAGGTGCTGTCGCACGTGCATCACTATGTGCCGAAGCCGCAGCACAACCCGTTCCTCAGCCTGGTGCCGGAACAGGGCGTGAAGCTGACGCCGCGTCATTACGCTTATCTGAAAATTTCCGAAGGCTGCAACCATCGCTGCACCTTCTGCATTATCCCGTCGATGCGTGGCGATCTCGACAGCCGTCCGATCGGCTCGGTGCTGGACGAAGCGAAACGTCTGGTGGAAGCGGGCGTGAAAGAGCTGCTGGTGATCTCGCAGGACACCTCGGCCTATGGCGTTGACGTTAAGCACCGTACCGGTTTCTGGAACGGCGCGCCGGTGAAAACCAGCATGGTCAGCCTGTGCGAGCAGCTGGCGAAGCTCGGCGTCTGGGTGCGTTTGCACTACGTTTACCCTTATCCGCACGTGGATGATGTGATTCCGCTGATGGCGGAAGGTAAAATTCTGCCTTACCTCGACATCCCGTTGCAGCACGCCAGTCCGCGTATCCTCAAGCTGATGAAGCGTCCGGGCGCGGTTGAGCGTACTCTGGAACGCATCAAGCGCTGGCGTGAAATTTGTCCCGAGCTGACGCTGCGCTCGACCTTTATCGTCGGCTTTCCGGGCGAAACCGAGGAAGACTTCCGGATGCTGCTGGACTTCCTGAAGGAAGCGCGTCTCGATCGCGTTGGCTGCTTCAAATACAGCCCGGTAGAAGGGGCAACCGCTAACCAGCTGCCGGATCAAGTGCCGGAATCGGTTAAAGAAGAGCGTTACGATCGCTTTATGCAGCTTCAGCAGCAGATCTCCACTGAACGCCTCCAGGAAAAAGTGGGCCGTGAAATTCTGGTGATGATCGATGAAGTGGATGAAGAAGGCGCGATTGGCCGCAGCATGGCGGACGCACCGGAAATCGACGGCGCGGTTTATCTCAACGGCGAAACCCAGCTGAAGCCGGGCGACGTGGTGCGCGTTAAGGTTGAAAACGCCGACGAGTACGATCTCTGGGGCAGCAGGGTTTAACCGTACTTCTGCTGGTGCGCTTTTTTGCGCGCCAGATAGTCCTCATCGGCCCGCAGCCGATCCCAGTATCCCTTAAAAATGGCCGCCGCAGCGGCCTTTTCTTCGTCTCTTCCCCGTGGCAGCTCGTTTCCGTCAGCATCATATTTGCGTCCGCCCTTGTGGTTGCTGTAGCGTCGCGCGCGCGTATAACCCATCTGAATGAATTTACGCGCCATATCCATACCGACAAAATCATTCTGCTCGCGGTACTTTTCAAACAGCGCCAGAATTTCGTCGGCAGATTTCTGCGCCAGCTCCACGGTGCGAAAACGCCAGTGCGGCAGGATCTCGCTTTTGTAGGGCTCTACCATCAGCACACCCTGCTCGCCGCGTCCCACCTGATAACGTTCGGGGTGCTGGCGAAAATCGGTATTGGCAAAATCCTGCTCGTAATCGAAAGGTTTCATGTTTTCAGCTTTGGATCGAGCGCGTCGCGCAGACCGTCGCCCAACAGGTTAAAGGCCAGCACCGTCAGAAAAATGGCGAGGCTGGGGAAAATCGCCACGTGCGGCGCAATCACCATATCGGCGCGCGCCTCATTGAGCATCGCGCCCCACTCCGGCGTCGGCGGCTGCGCGCCAAGACCGAGAAACGACAGGCTGGCCGCGGTGATAATCGAAGTGCCGATGCGCATGGTGAAATAGACCACAATCGACGATACCGTGCCCGGCAGAATATGGCGCATCAGGATGGTCCAGTCGGAGGCGCCAATGCTGCGCGCCGACTCGATAAACGTCTGATGCTTCAGCACCAGCGTGTTGCCGCGCACCAGGCGGGCAAAGGCCGGAATACTAAAAATCGCCACCGCCACGATGACGTTAGCCATGCCGCTGCCCATGATCGCCACCACCGCAATCGCCAGCAAAATGCCGGGAAAAGCGAACAGCACGTCGCAGACGCGCATGGTGATGCGATCCCACCACCCTTCGTAATAGCCCGCCAGCAGGCCAAACAGCGTGCCGATCACCGTGCCGATGGCGACCGAGAAGAAACCGGCAATCAGCGAGATGCGCGTTCCCACCAGCACGCGACTGAAGATATCGCGTCCCAGCGAATCCACCCCGAACCAGTGCAGAATCGACGGCCCTTCGTTAAGCCGGTCATAATCAAAGTAGTTCTCCGCGTCAAAAGGCGCAATCCAGGGCGCGATAAACGCGATGACCACCAGCAGCAGCACAAACAGCCCGGCCAGCATCGCCACATGTTGACGGCGAAAACGCCGCCAGAATTCGTACCAGGGGGTGCGCACCCGGTTGTCCGTTATCACCGGCATGGCTTTTAATGCCGCTTCGCGTCGCCAGTTTTTCATTGCGACTCCTTATTTGTAGCGAATAGCCGGGTTAATCGTCGCATAAAGCAGATCGACAACCAGATTGATAAGAATGAACTCCAGCGAGAAGAGCAGCACTTCCGCCTGAATGACCGGGTAGTCGCGCATTTCCACCGAATCCACCAGCAGTCGCCCCAGGCCTGGCCAGTTGAACACCACCTCCACCACGATCGAGCCGCCCAGCAAGAAGCCGAACTGCAACCCCATCATGGTAATCACCGGGATCATGGCGTTGCGCAGGCCATGCTTCACCACCACCAGCGATTCGCGTACCCCTTTGGCGCGCGCGGTGCGCATGTAATCTTCCTGCATCACCTCCACAAAGGAGGCGCGGGTAAAACGCGCCATCACCGCCGCAACGGCGGCGCCCAGGGTAATCGAAGGCAAGATGTAATGTTTCCAGCCGTCGGCGCCCACGGTGGGCAACCAGCCCAGCTCCACTGAGAAGACCTGCATCAGCAGCATGCCGAGAGCAAAGGCGGGAAAAGAGATGCCGGAGACGGCGAGCGTCATGCCAAGGCGATCGGGCCAGCGGTTACGCCACACGGCAGAGACGATGCCGATAGTCATGCCAAAAATCACCGCCCACACCATGCTGCTCAGCGTCAGCCAGAGCGTGGGGAAAAAGCGCGTGGCGATTTCGTCAGCAACCGGACGTTTTGATACCATCGATTGACCAAAGTCGCCCTGCAGCGCATTAAGGATAAAGTGCCAGAACTGCTGCGGCAGCGGCTGATTGAGTCCCAGCTCCTGACGTACCAGCGCCACCACCGAGGCATCCGCTTCCGGCCCGGCAATCAGACGCGCCGGATCGCCCGGCAGCAGGTGCACAAACAGAAACACCAGCACCGCCACGATCAGCAGCGTGGGGATCAACCCCAACAAGCGTTTGAAAAAATAGTTAAGCATGCGATTTCCTGCGCAGCTGACGCCAGCCCGAACCGGGCTGGCGCGACAGTTACTTCAAATCGGCCTCATCAAAATTAAACGAGGTATCGGGCATCACATAAAAACCGCTCAGCGATTTGCTGTTCGCGGAGAGCAGTTGCTCCACCACCAGCGGAATCCAGGGATGATCGTTCCAGATATGATCCTGCGCATCTTTATACAGCTTCGCTTTTTGATCGCGATCGGTGGTTTTCAACGCGTCAGCCAGATCCTTATCTACCTGCGGGTTGCTGTAGAAAGCAGTATTAAAGATCGCAGGCGGCCAGGAGGTGGTGGCGAACAGCGGCGTCAGCGCCCAGTCCGCTTCGCCGGTCGACGCTGACCAGCCGGTATAGAACATGCGTACCCCGCTCTCCTTCTGCCCCTTGCTCTCGACTTCCGCCGCGCGCTGGCCCGCATCCATTGCCGTGACTTTCACCTTCACGCCCACCTGCGCCAATTGCTGCTGGGTGAACTGCAACACTTTCTGCGCGGTGCTGTGGTTGTGAGAGGACCAGAGCGTGGTTTCAAAACCGTTTGGATAGCCCGCTTCCTTTAACAGCTCGCGCGCTTTGGCCGGATTGTAAGGCACCGGCGGATAGCTTTGGGCGAAGTCGATAGCGGGCGGCACCACGCCGGTTGCGGGCGTGGCGTAACCGGCGAAGGCGACTTTTGCCAGCGCCTGACGATTGATGGCATACTCCAGCGCCTCACGCACTTTCGGGTTATCGAAAGGCTTCTGCGTCACGTTCAGGCTGATGTAGCGCTGCATGATCGACGGCGTGGTCACCACATCAAGCTTGCTGTTTTTCTCCAGCAGTTTGGCCTGCTCGAACGGCACCGGAAAGGCGAAACTCGCTTCGCCGGTTTGCAACATCGCGGCGCGCGTATTGTTGTCCACCACCGGGCGCCAGGTAATGCTGTCCAGCTTCGGATAGCCCTTTTTCCAGTAGCCGTCCCACTTGCTCACCTTGACGAAATCGGTCTGATTCCAGGTAACAAACTGATAAGGGCCGGTGCCCACCGGATGGAAGCCAATCTCTTTGCCATATTTCTTCAGCGCGGTGGGAGAAATCATCGCCGCAGCCGGATGCGCCAGGTTATTGATAAACGCGGAGAACGGCTGCTTCAGGGTGATTTTCACCGTAGTGGGATCCACCACTTCGGTGGTGCCGATGTATTTAAACAGGTTGTAGCGTTTGAGATGATTATCCGGGTCGCTGGCGCGATCGAGGTTAACCTTTACAGCTTCAGCGTTAAAATCGCTGCCGTCCTGGAATTTAATGCCGGAGCGCAGTTTGATGGTGTAGGTCAGGCCATCGGCGCTCGCCTGATAGCTTTCCGCCAGCACGTTAGTCAGCTTCATATCTTTATCGAAGCCAAACAGTCCCTGGTAGAAAGATTTCGCTACCGCCTGAGACAGCGTGTCGTTGGCATCGTAAGGATCCAGCGTGGTGAAGTTTGATGCCACGGCGATGACCGCATCTTTTGCCGCCCAGGCGGGCAGCGCAATGACGCTGCTCAGCAATCCGGCGGTCAACAAACTTTTACGCGTCATGTTGATCATGTTACTCGTTCTCCTGTCAGTGCGTGTCGCCGGTGCGGCGATATCGGTAATGCTTTGCGCGTTAACTTCCGCAGATGCCGTGACGCGCCACAAAATGTCCCGGCGAAACTTCCAGCAGCGGCGCGACTTCCGGCTCGTCGCCCAGCGGACGAATCGGACTGGGAATTTCATCCACCAGCAACGCGCGTTCGCGTCGGCGATGCGCCGGATCGGCCACCGGCACGGCGGCCATCAGCTTTTTGGTATAGGGGTGCTGCGGCTGTTCAAATACCGCCTGGCGCGGCCCGATCTCAACAATCTGCCCCAGATACATCACCGCCACGCGATGGCTGATCCGTTCCACCACCGCCATATCGTGTGAGATAAACAGAAAGGCGATGCCGAATTCACGTTGCAGATCGAGCATCAGGTTAATGATTTGCGCCTGAATCGAGACGTCGAGCGCGGAAACGGATTCGTCAGCAATCACTACCTTAGGATTCAGCGCCAGCGCGCGGGCGATGCAGATACGCTGACGCTGGCCGCCGGAAAATTCATGGGGATAGCGCTGCGCATGTTCCGGCAGCAGGCCGACGCGCTCCAGCAGGCAGGCAACGCGCTTTTCCGCCTCGCGGCGTCCCATGATCTTGTGCACCAGCAGCGGCTCCATAATGGAGAAGCCGACGGTAAGACGTGGATCGAGCGAGGCGTAAGGATCCTGAAAGATAAACTGGATATCGCGTCGCAGATGGGCCAGCGCCGCTCCCTGCAATTGATCGATGCGCTGGCCGTTAAAGGTGATGGTGCCGCCCTGGCTGGCGACCAGCCGCAGCAGCGACCGTCCGGTGGTGGATTTGCCGCAGCCCGACTCCCCGACCAACGCCAGGGTTTCACCGGCGCGCAGATCGAAACTCACCTTCTCTACCGCGTGCACGCGGCGCTTTACGCGGTTAAACAGCCCGCCGCGAATATCAAAGCGCGTTACCAGCTCGCGCACCTGCAAAATCGGCTCGCCTCCGTAGCGTACCGTATCCTGCGGCGCGCGCGTTGTTGAGGCTTCGCCACTGTGCAATAACGGGAACTTTGCCGGCAGCGGCTGGCCGCGCATGGAACCCAGCTTCGGCACCGCCGCCAGCAGCGCACGGGTATAGGGCTGCTGCGGCTGGTCGAACAGCTGCTGCACCGGCGCGGTTTCCACCACGTCGCCGCGATACATCACCTGTACGCGATCGGCCATCTCCGCCACTACCCCCATATCGTGGGTAATAAAGATGACGCCCATCTGCATCTCTTTTTGCAGCACGCGGATCAGCTGCAGAATCTGCGCCTGGATGGTGACGTCCAGCGCGGTGGTGGGTTCGTCAGCAATCAGCAGCGCCGGTTTGCAGGAGAGCGCCATGGCGATCATCACGCGCTGCCGCATCCCGCCGGAGAGCTGGTGAGGAAAGCGCGACAGCACGTTTTGCGCTTCCGGGATGCGCACCAGATCGAGCATCCGCCGCGCTTCCGCCAGCGCCTGCTGGTGGCTTTTGCCCTGATGCAGACGCACCGATTCCGCAATCTGCTCGCCCACCGGGAACACTGGATTGAGCGAGGTCATCGGCTCCTGAAAAATCATCGCCATATCGGCGCCGCGCACCCGGCGCATCTGCGAGGCGGAGGCGCGCATGACATCCAGCATGTCACCGTTGCGGCGACGCAGCAGGATTTCGCCGCTCATCTCACCGCCCGTCTGTTCTATCAGCCGCATCAGCGCCAGCGACGTCACCGATTTTCCCGAACCCGATTCGCCTACCAGCGCCAGCGTTTCGCCGCGCCTGACGTCAAGGGAGAGCTGGCGCACCGCTTCAGTGACGCGCCCCTCATGCTGAAAGTTAACGCTGAGCTGCCGCACCGCCAGTACCTGATCGTCCGGAAGCTGCGCGGTTCGCTGCCTCTCCGTCATGCTTGCTCCTTAGCTTTCACGATAGATAGCCACGTCCACGTCGCCGCCGACGTACGCATAGCCGCGATACATGCCTTCACTGTTGAAAGGCAGCGCCACATTGCCTTGTTTATCCACCGCCACCAGGCCGCCGCTGCCGCCGAGCGCCGGTATTTTCTCCTGCACCACCTTGCGGCTCGCTTCTGCCAGCGAAAGGCCCGCGTAAGTCATTTGCGCGGCGACATCGTAAGCCGCCAGCAGACGAATAAAAACTTCGCCGGTGCCGGTGCAGGAGATGGCCGCGCTCTCATTACTGGCGTAGCAGCCCGCGCCGGGCAGCGGCGTATCGCCCACGCGTCCGGCCTGCTTGTTGGTCATGCCGCCGGTTGAGGTCGCCGCCGCCAGGTTGCCATTGAGATCGAGCGCTACCGCACCCACGGTGCCAAATTTACGATCCGGATCGAGCGGGTCATCACTCTGGCTTTGCGCTTCGCCATCATGATCCAGCAGCGTCTGTTGACTCTGCAACGCGCGCTGTAATTGCTCCCGGCGCTCCGGCGTAGAGAAAAAATCAGGCTCTACCTGTTCCATCCCCTGGCTGGCAGCAAACTGCTCAGCGCCCGCGCCGATAAACAGCAGATGCGGGCTATGTTCCAGCACCGCGCGCGCCGCCAGCACCGGGTTACGAATGCGGCTGACGCCCGCTACCGCGCCCGCCTCCAGCGTGCGGCCATCCATAATACTGGCATCCAGTTCATGGGTGCCCTGATGAGTAAAAACAGCGCCTTTACCGGCGTTAAACAGCGGACACTCTTCCAGCAGACGCACCGCTTCGGTTACCGCATCCAGCGCGCTGCCGCCGTCGGCGAGGATTTTTTGCCCGCAGGCGACAATTTCTTTCAGTGCCAGGCGATAGCGCTGCTCTTTTTCAACGCTCATTGCTGAGCGCGTAATGGCGCCCGCCCCGCCATGAATGGCGATCACTGCTTTGACCATAACGCTTTATCCTGTGGATGAACCGGCGTGAAAATACTGATTTAAAATGGTTTTCATCTTTTTTAAGCAATTTTTGACTATAGAAAGCCTGCCAGGGGTTGTAAAGCGGAAACTGCACTTTGCGGTCATAAGCTTTTATTGTGGCTGGCGCTTTTGGCCCGCATGTGACTCTGCGCGCAATTGCCACCATAATAGGCTCACAGAGATAACGCAGACTGGAACCGATATGGAAAGCTTTACCGCAGGATTGATCTCCCTTGAAGAGGCGCAGGGCAAAATGCTGGCGCAGCTCACACCGATCGCAGACAGCGTCACCGTTTCCCTGCAGGAAGCGGTGGGACGCATTACCGCCGAGCCGGTCTGCTCGCCGGGCGCCGTTCCCTCTTTCGATAACTCGGCGATGGACGGCTATGCCGTGCGTCTGGCGGATATCCAACCGGGTCAGCCGTTAGCTATTGCGGGAAAAGCCTTTGCCGGCGCGCCTTTTAGCGGCACATGGCCAGCGGGCAGCGCGGTACGCATCATGACCGGCGCGCCGATCCCGGAAGGCTGCGAGGCGGTGGTGATGCAGGAGGAAACAGAAAGTCATGCTGGCGGCATTGTGATTAACGCCACGGTCACGGCAGGACAGAATATTCGTCGTATCGGCGAGGATATTCAGGCGGATGCGCAGATCCTTGATGCGGGCGTGCGGCTCGGCGCCGCGGAACTGCCGCTGCTCGCCTCGCTGGGCATTGCGCAGCTGAAAGTATTACGCAAACTGCGCGTCGCCATTTTCTCTACCGGCGACGAACTGCAGCCGGTAGGCCAGCCGCTGGCGGCGGGCCAGATCTACGACACCAATCGGTTCACCGTGTCGCTGATGCTGAACAAGCTCGGCTGCGAGGTGATCGATATCGGTCTGGTGCGTGACGACCCGGCAGCGCTGCGTCGTGCCTTTGAAGAGGCGGATCGTCAGGCTGATGTGGTGATCAGTACCGGCGGCGTCTCGGTGGGCGAAGCGGATTATACCAAAGCGATACTGGAGGAGCTGGGGGCGATCACCTTCTGGAAGTTGGCGATCAAGCCGGGCAAGCCCTTCGCCTTTGGTCGTCTGAAAAACAGCTGGTTCTGCGGCCTGCCGGGCAATCCGGTTTCCGCTGCGGTCACTTTTTATCAGCTGGTGCAGCCGCTGCTGGCGAAGCTGACCGGCCAGCGCGCCGCCGCTCTGCCGCCGCGTCAGCGCGTGCGGGCGGCGGAACGCATCAAAAAATCCCCTGGCCGCCTTGATTTCCAGCGCGGTATCTACGCGCCGGCCGCCGACGGCACGCTGGAAGTGCGCAGCACCGGCAATCAGGGTTCGCATGTTTTCAGCTCCTTTGCCCTTGCCAACTGCTTTATCGTGCTGGAGCGCGAACGCGGCACGGTAGAAGCCGGAGAATGGGTTGAAATTGAGCCTTTCAATGAGCTGCTGGGGGGATAATGCTGCCGGAACTCAACGATGAAGAGACGCTGCGCTACAACCGTCAGATTGTGCTGCGCGGCTTCGATTTTGATCGTCAGGAACAGCTGAAGGCGTCGCGGGTGTTGATTGTCGGCCTCGGCGGGCTGGGCTGCGCCGCCGTGCCTTATCTTACCAGCGCGGGCGCCGGACAGCTGACGCTGCTCGACTTCGATACCGTCTCGCTCTCCAATCTGCAACGGCAGATCCTCCATCGCGACGCCACCCTGGGCATGGCGAAAGTCGATTCCGCCGCCGCCGAGCTGCGCGCGCGCAATCCCCATTGCAAAATCGACACGATCAATGAACGGCTTGACGATGCGGCGCTGGCTGCGCTGATCGCGCATCATGATGCGGTGCTCGACTGCACCGACAACGTTGAGACGCGCGAGCAGCTTAACCGCCTCAGCTTTGCCGCGAAGATCCCGCTGGTTTCCGGCGCGGCGATCCGTATGGAAGGACAACTTAGCGTCTTTACCTGGCAGGAACATGAGCCTTGCTACCGCTGCATCAGCCGCCTGTTCGGCGCGCAAACGCTGAGCTGCGTTGAAGCGGGAGTCATGGCGCCGCTGGTGGGGGTGATCGGTGCTCTCCAAGCGATGGAGACAATCCGCGTGTTGACCCACTACGGCGCGTCGGTCGCTGGCAAGCTGCTGATGTATGATGCGATGACGCTACAGTTTCAGGAAATGAAGGTGGCGAAAGATCCGCACTGTGAAGTATGCGGCTCAGGCCATTAAGCGGCCTGTGGTATAAAAAAGCGCCTGTGCGTTAACGCAGGCGCTTTTTTTAATCCGGCAGGAAGTTACGAAATACCCTGGCTGCGCAGATAATCTTCATAATTACCGGTAAAGTCGACCACGCGCTCCGCTTTAATTTCCAGGATACGTGTCGCCAGCGAGCTGACAAACTCACGGTCGTGGGAAACGAAAATCAGCGTGCCTTCATAAGATTCCAGCGCCATATTCAGCGACTCGATCGATTCCATATCCAGGTGGTTGGTGGGTTCATCCATAATCAGAACGTTGGGCTTGTGCATCATCAGCTTGCCAAACAGCATCCGTCCCTTCTCACCACCCGACAGCACTTTAGCTGGCTTCTTAATATCGTCCTGGGAAAAAAGCAGGCGTCCCAGAATACTGCGCACGGCCTGTTCATCGTCACCTTCCTGCTTCCACTGACTCATCCAGTCAAATACGCTGAGGTCATTGGCGAAATCTTCCGCATGATCCTGAGCGTAATAACCGATGCGCACATTTTCCGACCATTTAATGGTGCCGCTTTGCGGCGCGGATTCGCCGACCAGGGTTTTCATTAAGGTGGTTTTACCGATACCGTTCGCGCCTAATACCGCCAGCTTTTCGCCAACCTCTAATAACAGGTTAAGATTTTTAAACAGCGGCCCTTGATCAAACCCTTTGGTAAGCGCTTCGACTTCCAGCGCATTACGGAACAGTTTTTTCCCCTGCTCGAAACGAATAAAAGGATTCTGGCGGCTGGAAGCTTTCACTTCATCCAGCTTAATTTTATCAATCTGTTTCGCCCTTGAGGTCGCCTGACGCGATTTTGACGCGTTTGCGCTAAAACGGCTGACGAAAGACTGAAGATCGGCAATCTGCGCTTTTTTCTTCGCGTTGTCGGCTAATAAACGCTCGCGCGCCTGAGTCGCCGCCGTCATATATTCGTCGTAATTGCCTGGATAAACGCGTAATTCACCGTAATCCATATCGGCCATATGGGTGCAGACCATATTCAAAAAATGACGATCGTGCGAAATGATGATCATGGTGCTGTCACGTTCATTCAGCACCTGTTCCAGCCAGCGAATAGTATCGATATCCAGGTTGTTGGTGGGTTCGTCCAGCAACAAAATATCGGGATTGGAAAATAATGCCTGCGCCAGCAGAACACGTAACTTCCAGCCCGGCGCAATTTCACTCATTGGCCCATAATGCTGTTCAACCGGTATACCGACGCCCAGTAATAATTCACCCGCACGCGATTCTGCGCTATATCCATCCATTTCACCGTACAGCACTTCCAGGTCGGCTACTTTATAACCTTCCTCTTCGCTCATTTCGGGCAGGGCATATATGCGGTCACGCTCCTGTTTTACTTCCCATAATTCATGGTGGCCCATGATTACGGTATCCAGCACGCTGTATTGCTCAAAAGCAAACTGGTCCTGACGCAGCTTACCGATACGTTCGTTGGGATCGTAAGAGACGTTACCTGCCGTTGGCGTGAGATCGCCGCCCAGTATTTTCATAAAGGTGGATTTACCGCTGCCGTTAGCACCGATTAAACCGTAACGATTGCCGCCGCCAAATTTTACGGAGATATTTTCGAACAGAGGCTTGCTGCCAAACTGCATGGTGATATTGCTGGTAACTAACACGGAGGTGACCTTAGATTGCGCAGTGGAATGAGGGAATAGCGGGCATTATGCCAGAAGGCGACCGCCGCATGCTACCGTTGAGCCGGTAAGGAACGTAAAGGCATTGAAGTGGCACCGGATATAGTGAGTTTGATGTTTGTTTCACGCTGATTAAGCACGGGATAATAACGGGCGGTGAGCGTAATGCCTGTTTGTCACGATAACCTTATTACCGCCAGGCTTATTCAACTCAAATAGCTTTAATGAAAAAAGCCGGAGGCCTTAACCAGGCACCCGGCTCCCGCTTACAAGGATTGTGAAGCTTATTTAATGAGGAAATCGTCCAGGCTTTTACCTGCATCCAGCGCTTTTTTAATTGCAGCCGGGGTACGGCCCTGGCCGGTCCACGATTTTTCTTCGCCGTTTTCGTCGGTGTAAGAATATTTAGCCGGACGCGGCGCACGCTTGGTGCGTTTTTTACCGGTTTCCAGCGCGCCCAGTAATTCATTTGGATCGATACCGTCAGCCAGCAGCATTTCGCGGTATTTTGTCAGCTTCTCTTCTTTTTCGCGATTTTGCGCTTCTTCAGCTTCCACTTCTTCGCGACGCTCGGTCACGACAACGGTTAATTTCTCCAGAATTTCTTCCAGATCGGTCAGCGGCAGCTCACGCGCCTGAGCGCGTAATGTACGAATGTTGTTCAGAACTTTAAATGCATCACTCATCACAATGTCCTTGCTAAAGAGGGTTAATTTAACTGTAGCGCCAAGATTACCTAATTCAAATAAAAAAATAAATTAATTTTGTACAAAAGTTATTTCTCAATTGCGCATTTTCCGCCAGCAGTTGGGGTAACGACGCTTCTTTTTCTTATTAACGCTAAATTAACACTACCGGAAAGGTAGTGTTCGCCAGGCGAGGAATCGATTCCATCACAATCGTTGCTGTTTATACAGTTTATTGTTCCAGTTATTGTTGTCCCGACGAGAGAGTACTATTCAGCAAGGAAAATTTTTGCCAAGGGTCTCCGCGTTTTTCTATATCTTGCTGATGATGAGGTAACAACTGCGACATTTCACATCGTTTTTCGGGTTAAAAACATCCAGGAATAAACTGATTATAAAACGGGTTGGAAATGGGTATCAGCGGAGTTTGTGTTTAGATCACTTTTAACAGCGGAGATGAACAGACGCTTTTCTTCATCAAAAGTTATCCCGTTATGCAGTGAATAGTTATTCTGTTTCAGATTCGCATCAGGCTCAGCAATAAGCGCGAGAATATCAGTGAAATGAGGAAATTAGCTAACACTGGAGTAAGCTTCGCGCCTCCGTAAAAAGCGCTAGCGCGTGTGGCAAAATTTCAAGCGTGGAAAGCGAAACAAGATGTTATTAAAAGCGCGGCGGGCAGGCATACAGCAGCGATCAGTTTTGCCAGAAGGAGGAGATTGCCTCCTCCTTCTTTATTCAGTAAAAGCGCTTAGTACGCCTGGGTGGCCGGACCAAACACGTCAAACTTTGGCAGATTAACCTGCTGATACGCCTCCCAGCCGCCGCCCAGCGCTTTATAGAGCGCGACCAGATCGAGCGTGCTCTGCATACGCGCCTGGGTGGATTGCTGCTGCGCCTGCGCCAACTGGCGCTGCGCATCCAGCACCTCGATAAAGGTGGATATCCCCTGACGATAGCTGTCGCTGGCCAGATCGAAGGCGCGCTGCAGCGCGCCGGTGGTCTCATCCAGCTCCGTTACGCGCTGCTGATCGGCGCGATAGCTGACCAGCGCATTCTCCACATCCTGCAGCGCCGTCAACACTGTCTGACGATAGTCCAGCGCTGCGCTCGCCTGCTGCGCGCGCGCCAGCCTGACGCTGGAGACCAGTCGACCGCCCTGAAAAATCGGAATCGACAGCGATGGACCGTAGCTGTAGAAATGGCTGCTCCAGTTATCCAGATAGCTGGCGTCGGTATTGCGCACCCCCAGCTCGCCGGTCAGTGACAGGCTCGGGAACAGCTGCGCCACCGAGACGCCAATATTGGCGGTTTGCGCATGCAGCGTCGCTTCCGCCTGGCGAATATCGGGACGGCGGCGCGCCAGCGTAGAGGGAATGCCCACCGCCACCTGCGGCGGCAGCGCAGGCAACGCTTTGATTGCGATCAGTTCATTATCCAGCGCGCCCGGCGTTTTCCCCAAGAGTACCGCCAGGCCGTTCATCGCCTGGCGCGCCTGAGACTGATACTGCGGCAACTGCGACCGCAGCGAGGCGAGCTGAGCGCGGGCATTTTCCACATCGGTCAGCGGTGCCAGGCCGTTACGCTGCTGGCTCTGGGTCAGCTCCCAGGTTTGCTGCGCTACCGCGATCTGCTGCTGCAACGTTTGGATGGTGGCCTGCGCGCCGCGCAGCTGCAGATAAGCGCGCGCGACTTCCGCCTCCAGCGAGACCAGCGCGTCGTTGCGCTGCTCAATCGCCTCCTGCTGCTGCGCATTCGCCGCCTCGACCTGACGGCGCACTTTGCCCCAAAGATCGATCTCCCAGCTGGCGTCAAAGCTGCCCTGATAGAGATTTACCGGCTGCGTCAGGCTGTTGAGCTGGTTAGCCACATCGCTGTCCAGCTGGTCGTAAGCGCCGTTTGATTCCAGCAAACCTTTCAGGCCGAGTTGCTGGCGTGTTATTTGCGCCGAACCGTTAACCGAGGGAAAAAAATTACCGCGCGCCTGGGACAGCTGCTCGCGCGCGCCGGCGATGCGCAATACTGCCTGCTGCAACGAAAGGTTACCGGCAATGGCGCGCTCAATCAGGCTATTCAGCTGCGGATCGTTAAAGTTTTTCCACCAGAGCGGGCTGGTGGCGGCTGACAGCGGACGGGAAGCGGCCTGCGATGAAAGATCGTGAAAGCTCCCCGGCGTCTGCGTTTTCGGCGGCTGATAATCGGGTCCGACGCTGCAACCTGCCAGCCAGAGCGCCAGCGTCAGCGTGCTGAGTTTTCTCCCGCGTAATGAGTAAAACATAACCTTCATGTCAGTGTGCTCCTGCGCTGCCTTCGCTCTTGATCGGCGACAGCAGCCAACAAAATGGAATCAAAATCAGCGCCACAATGCTCAGGCCTGAAAAAACGTCGATATAAGCGAGAATACGGCTCTGCGCCACCATTTCCTGGTAGAGCTGTCCGGTCGCCAGCGTCACGGGATCGCCCACCGCAGAGGTAAAGTCGCGGATCGCCTGCGCCCAGTGCTGCACGGTAATGTTGAACTGCTCATTCAGCGGCGTCATGTTATGCGCCATGTGCGCCGAGCGTACCTGTTCGCGCTCGGTGATCGCGGCGGTGGAGAGCGAAATGCCAATCGATCCAGCCACGTTGCGGAACATGGTAAACAGCGCTGACGCATCAGCGTTCAGCCGTTGCGGAACGGTGGTGTAGGCGATGGTGGTTAACGGCACAAACAGAAAGCCGAGTCCGATCGATTGCGCACTGCGCATCAGCACCAGCGTTTTGAAATCGACGTCCGGCGTCAGGGTGGTGGAATAGAGAAACGCCACCATCAGACAGGTAAAGCCGAAAGCGATGATGTAGCGCGTTTGCACCAGCGGCATTAGCTTCAGCACCAGCGGAATCGTCAATACGATGAGGATTGCACCTGGCGAAAGCACCAGCCCTGACCAGGTCGCGGTATAACCCAAATCCTGCTGCGCCAGCTGCGGCAGCACCACGGAGCTGCCGTAGAGGATCATCGCCATCCCCGCCATCAACAGGCTGGAAACCCAGAAATTACGGTCACGCATCACCAGGATATCCACTACCGGGCGACGGGTATACATCAGCCAGTAGACCGCGCCAACAATGCCGATGGCCGCCAGAATGGCGAACAGCACAATAAAGTTTGAGCCGAACCAGTCATCATCTTCGCCGCGATCGAGCATGACCTGCAAACAGCCCAGCCCGAGCGTAATCAGGCTGATGCCGATATAGTCGATGCTCAGCTTGTCGCGCGACAGCTTGCGCTCCCACGGCGGATCTTCCAGCAATTGGTAGATCGCCAGCACGGTAAGAATGCCCACCGGGATGTTAATAAAGAACACCCAGCGCCAGCTGTAGTTATCGGTGATCCAGCCGCCCAGCGTCGGGCCGAGCACCGGGGCGACGATGATGGCGATAGACGAGAGACCAAACGCCTTGCCCCTGTCCTTCGCCGAAAAGTAATCCAGCAACACTGACTGCTGCACCGGCTGCAATCCGCCGCCGAAAAAGCCCTGCAGCACGCGGAACAGAATAATCTGCCAAAGCTCCGTCGCGATGCCGCACAGGAAAGAGCAGATGGTGAACATCACGATACAGATCAGGAAAAACTGCTTGCGACCAAACAGGCGTGAAAAGAACGCCGAAATAGGCAGTACGATGCCATTCGCCACAAGGTAGGAGGTCAACACCCATGTGGATTCGTCATAGCTGGAGGAGAGCGAGCCGGCGATATGCGGCAGCGCCACGTTGACGATGGTGGTGTCGAGGATCTCCATAAACACCGCCAGCGTAACGGTTACCGCCACCAGCCACGGATTGCTGGCTGGCTGCCAGCTCTGGTTCTGACTCATTCCACTGTTACCTTCGGTTCAACCGACAGACCCAGCGGCAGCGGATGATTGGGATCCAGTCCTTTGTCGATGACAATTTTCACCGGAACACGCTGTACGATCTTCACATAGTTGCCGGTGGCGTTTTCCGACGGGAAGGTGGAGAAACGGGAGCCGGAACCCATCTGGATACTGTCGACATGGCCTTCCAGCTTCATATCCGGCCAGGCGTCAACGCTAATCGCCACTTTGTCGCCCGGATTCATGCGCTCCAGCTGTGACTCCTTGAAGTTGGCCGTGATCCAGATATGAGGCGAGACCAGCGAAAAGAGCGAGGTTCCCGCCTGCACCAGCGTACCGGGCTGGACGTTGCGCTTGGTAACGAAACCATCATAGGGGGCGCGAACTTGGGTATAAGAGAGATTCAGCTCGGCGGTACTTAACTGCGCCTGCGCCTGCTGCACCTGCTGGCGACGCGCTTCCACATTGGTTTCCTGCTGGCGAATTTGCAGCGCCACCTGAGAGGCGACCTCCACCTGCGCTTTTGCGCTTTGCAGCTGCGCTTCGGCTGAACGGAGCTGGGCGGCGGCGCTGTCGATATTGCGCTGTGTGGTGGCGCGCGGATCGACGCCGCGCTGACGGCGATAATCTGCCTGGGTATTCATTAAATTCGCCTGCGCTTTGGCCTGATCGGCCAGCGCCTGGTCACGCTGCGCCGGATACTGCACGCGGGACAGTGCCAGCTGCGCTTCCGCCTGATGCAGCTGCGCCTGCGCCAGGCCAAGCTGGGCCTGTGCCTGCTCGCGCTGAGCAAGGGCGTCGCGCGGATCGATCTCAACCAGCAGATCGCCTTTTTTGACCCGTTGGTTATCATTGACCAGCAGGTTTACCACATAGCCAGAGACTTTCGGCGCGATAGTGACCGCATCGCCTTCGGTAAAGGCGTCATCGGTGGTCTCTTCGTTACGGGTACTGAACCAGAAGTAAAAGCCAACCAGCAACATAATGACCACGATAATGGCGAGGATAATGATTGGCTTTTTGCCGGGACGCTTACGCTCGGGCTGATCCTTGTTTTGATCATCCTGTTTATTCTGGTCCTGACTTTCGTTAGCGTTATTTTTGGTCTCTTCCTGTGGGCTGTCGCCGTTTTTTGACGATTTATTTTCAGTGTCGCTCATGGTTCTCTTCGCTGGCTGTGGCCCGGTCCTCGGGCATAAAACGGTCAAATTAACCATAGATGGGAAATTGACAAATTCCACTGTTTCTTTACAGAACCCCAGAAAAGTGGCATTTCCTGCAACAACATCATTTCAGTGGCAATTTTGCTCTCGAAGCGTCCGTCGCTTATTACAAAATTGTCCTGACATGAGGCTATTTTGCTTATTCTGAACAGCAGTTGTTAAACCACAGCGATTAATTTCTGCAAAAAAGAAAAACAGCCAGTGAGAATAAGGCGTGAAGAAAGCGATAAGGCATTATTAAGCCGCAAAGAATATTGCCGCGCATTTGCGCAGGTTTATATCCGCTGCGCTGTCACAGTATACGCAACAGCAGCCAGCCGCTGACCATGGCCCAGAACAGCATCGGTAGAGAAAAAAGATGAAATTGCCACCAGACGCGGCGGTCTTTTGCCATACGTAAGGCGATCAGGTTCGCCAGGGAGCCGGGCAGCAGACCGAATCCGCCAATGTTCACCGCCCAGGCCAGCGCCTCCGATGAGGGTAGCTTTTGCAACAGCAGAATGGTGGCCGGTACATTGCTGATTGCCTGCGACAGGCCAATCGCCACCAGATAAAGCTTCGCCTCGCTCAGATGCGCCAGCGCATCGATGGTCGGCTGCAGCGCCGGCAGGCACGTCAGCAGATAGACATCGATAAACATCACGATGAATACCGCCAGCAGGCTCCAGTCAATGCTCAGCAATACCTGACGCGCCATCGCCAGATAACAGAGTGCCACCAGCAGCAGCGCCCAGGGGGTGAGCTTCATCTCCAGCGCCGCGACAAACATCAGGTAGAGCAGTACGCTGATGGCAAACAGCGGCTTCTGCCAGCGTAGCGGATCGCCCTGCCCCTGTTTTTCAATCGTCCTGGCCGGGAAAGACCGCCAGGTCAGCAGCAGCAGTGAAGCCATCAGCAGCACAGCCAGCGGCAGCATCTGCCAGATGAATCCCGCCACGCTCAGCGAACCGCGTGTCCATAACAGAATGTTTTGTGGGTTGCCGACCGGGGTCAGCAGCGAACCGGCATTGACCGCCAGCGCTTCAAAAATAATCAGCCGGGAGATGGGGAGACGCGAGAATTTACGCAATGTCAGCGTCAGCGGCACCAGAATAAAGAGCGCAACGTCGTTGGTGAGAAAGGTGGAGAGCAGCGCCGCGGTCGCCACCATAAACAGCGCCAGCGCGCGTTCATGGCGGAAGCGCTGAATCAGACGCGCCCCCGCCACATCGAAATAGCCGCTTTTTTCCAGTCCCTTGGTGAGCATCAGCAGGCCCGCCAGCGTCACGATAGTATGCCAGTCGATGGCCGCTGGCAGCGCCTGCCAGCGGAAATGGGCCACAGTCAGCAGGACAAGGCCGCAGGCCGCCAGCAGATGCAAAATACGGTCATGCAAAAACGAGCGAAACAGGATTGCCATCTGGCCGGGTGCCTCAGGAATTAACGACTTTCGTAAAACTTCTGAAAAATGGCCAAGGTTTCATCACTGACGTGATGTTCAATGCCTTCGGAATCGCGACGTGCCGTTTCCGGGCTGATGCCCAGCGCTAGCAGGAAGGTTTCCACAATATGATGACGCGCCCGGCTCTCTTCCGCCAGCTTCTCCCCTTCCCGCGTCAGAAAAACGCCGCGGTAGGGCACCTGTTCCACCAGGCCCGTGCTGCTAAGGCGCTTCAGCATTTTTGCTACCGTGGGCTGCGACACCCCTAAACGTGCCGCCATATCGACCTGGCGCGCTTCACCGAATTCCCGGATGAGATCAGAAATCAGCTCAACATAGTCGTCAATTAATTCACGACGATGGGCTTCACGCACCTGTCGAAAACCTTCGACATGCTCTTCTATCTCTTTAAGCGGCCCCTGGGGGCTGGCTACAGCGCTTTTCGCACGACGACTCATTCAACTTCCTCTTTATAATACGCCGCACTGTACCTGCGATGCGGATTTGCTGGTGCACATTGTAAACCAGGCACAAAGAAGCTCAAATTTTTCGTAAATAGCATTGGCTAAGGGGTATAGCCAGTGCTATATTTGTTGATAATATAAGCAGGCAGGCACGCAGCGGGGAGGCAGTTATGCACGAACCCTATTGGTTGTTGCTGATGTTTCTGTTATTCGTTGCAGGGCTTTGTCTGCTACTGCGTCGTCACTGATCGGGAGGTTCCTATGAGCACGATGAAATGTTGCTTCGACTGCGGCAAGTGCTTCCAGGTTGAGAAGAAAGCGCCAGCGATGGATGCGAAGTCTCTACTCTGTCTCTTTTCTCGCTCGCCTTTTGCTCTGCGTCTGATGTTGCTTGAAAAGCTGACCGGCAAGAAAACAGAACGCGCCTGCCCGAATCTGATCTGGCGCGGCTGAATCTGTTCCAGGGTACGCTTTGATCTTCATGCCTTTTTGTCGCCTGGCTGAAAGGCGCTCTTGCCTGCTTCTTTCCCGAGCCGTATATCCCTGTCGTCACTATCCCGCAGGATAATCAACCCGAATGCAACAGCGCGGCAGAAAAGATAAAATTAATCAACGCAATGCAGAAAGCATTAAAAACAAAAACGGCCCGTTAAGGGCCGTTTATACAACTGGTCTAAGCAAAAACTTAGAAGCTGTAACCTACGCCAGCGATCCAGGTGCCTACGTCGACATTGCGGATACGGCTCTGCTCGTAACCCACATCCAGAGCAACGTTTTCGATGCCCGGGTTGAACTGCATACCGGCGCCATAGGAGAAGCCTACGTCGCTGGAGTCAGATTTGTCGCGTGCCGGACCGTTCTGCTGGAATTTGCCGTAGCCGATACCCACTACGCCGTAGATGCTCGCCCAGTCGTTCAGACGATAAGCCGGACCACCAGTAATGCCGTAGTACTGGCCTTTATCGTAAACGCCGCCACCGGTAGTATGATCTTTTTCGGTGTAGGTGAAAGAACCGATCCAGCCCAGCGGGTTAGAGCCATCTTCGTAACGGTATTTCAGGTTGAAGCCGTTTGCTTTGTTCGCCACGCCCTGCATATCGCTTTGTGCATAACCACCTGTTACGGTGCTCTGCGCCATTGCGGAACCTGCAGAAACTGCCAGAACACAAGCCAGTGCTGAAAGACATGCAATTTTTTTCATAACCACCTCAAATGTGATAATACTTCTTCTCCTGACAACGCTGAAAATATAACAAAACTTAGCGAGAAACTCTGCCCGTATTTTGTTGTCTAACAGATTGTTTGGTGTAACAGAAAGTTAATGAAGTTTCCTATGTCATTCATTTTGCTTATAAAAAACCTCATTTTTTGGTAATGTAATTCTTTTCCCGCGCCGTTGTTTTTTAAGTATTTTCCTAAAGTAACCTGACGTTTCTTTACTAAAATGGCGCTAAAACTGTTTAAATCTTCCCCATTTGATTCTTTGCGCTTCGCTTATATCTCGTCTCTTTTCGTCGCTGAATCCATTACACTGATCGCCTGTCCGCTTAATAACAGGAATGGTTAACAGGATGTCCTCTTCTTCAATAAAAGCGCTCTCGCCGTCTTTGATTCCCGTTGCGGTTTTGCTGATTGCGATGCTGTCACTGCAGGGCGGCGCGTCGCTGGCAAAATCGCTTTTTCCTGCCGTCGGCGCGCCAGGCATTACCGCTCTGCGCCTTGGTCTGGGCACCCTGATCCTGTGTGTTATTTTTAAACCCTGGCGTCTGCGCTTCACCCGTGCGCAGCGCACGCCATTGCTGATGTATGGCCTGGCGCTGGGGTGCATGAATTACCTGTTCTATCTGTCGATCCGTACCGTCCCGCTGGGTGTGGCGGTCGGCCTTGAGTTCACCGGGCCGCTGACGCTGGCGCTGCTGGGTTCACGCCGCGCGCTGGATTTCGTCTGGGTGCTGCTGGCAGTGGTGGGCCTCTGGTTTTTACTGCCGTTTGGTCAGGGCGTGTCGCATATCGATCCGCTCGGCGCATTGCTGGCGGTGGGCGCAGGCACCTGTTGGGCTTTTTATATCGTCGCCGGGCAGCGCGCCGGAGCGGAACATGGCCCGGCAACCGTGGCGATGGGATCGCTGGTCGCCTCGGTGATATTTGTTCCGCTGGGGTTAACTTTTGCCGAGCCGGGTATTTGGCACTGGGGCATTCTACCCATAGCGCTGCTGGTGGCACTACTCTCCAGCGCCCTGCCCTATTCGCTGGAAATGATGGCGCTGACGCGGCTTCCGGCGCGTATTTTCGGCACGCTGATGAGTCTGGAGCCCGCTATGGCGGCGCTTTCAGGCATCCTGTTCCTTGGCGAGACATTGAACGGCGCACAGTGCCTGGCGCTGCTGGCGATCATTATCGCGTCAGCCGGTTCGACTCTGACGATGAAGCCCAGAAGTAACGCGCTGAAAGCGGTAGATATTAATCCTCTCGATAAAAGCTGACAATATCCAGCCTGTTCTGCTGGCAGGCTGAATAATTATTATTTAGTGAATACTTTTTATTTTTAACCAACATTGAGCGCAACCGTTATCATTTTGAAACAAACAGACAACTTATCGTCAGCTTCAAGCATAAAATCTTATTTTTTAGTCATTTACACAGACATTGCTATTTTCGATTAATCTTACACGCTATTTTCGCAGCCAGGCTGCTGTTTTTTCTATTAACTATTCCTGTCATCGATTATTCCTTTGCTGCAAGCCCGGATAATGCTGCTATACTTATTTCCGTGCTTGATTAGGAAACCCATCAAACAGAGGATTGAAATGATGAGTACCGCAAAACTGGTTAAAACTAATTCTACCGATCTGATTTACACCCGTAATGATGTGGCAGAGAACGACAAAAAAGCCACAATCGAGGTGCTCAACCGTATGGTAGTTGAATTCATCGATCTGTCGCTGATTACCAAACAGGCTCACTGGAATATGCGCGGCGGCAACTTTATCGGCGTCCATGAAATGCTGGATGGTTTCCGTACTGCGATTACCGACCATCAGGACACCATTGCCGAACGTGTTGTGCAGTTAGGCGGCACAGCGCTGGGTACTTCACAGGTAGTGAGCGACAGAACGCCGCTACAGAGCTACCCGCTTAACATTCACAGCGTGCAGGATCATTTGAAAGCGCTGGCCGATCGTTATGGTTTGGTTGCCAATGACGTGCGTAAAGCGATCAGTGAAGTTAACGATGAAGACACCGCTGATATCTTCACTGCGGCGTCTCGCGACCTGGATAAATTCCTGTGGTTCATTGAAGCCAACATTGAGTAAGTCAGTAGCGAATAATTGATTCAGACAAGAAGGCGGCTAACCCCGCCTTTTTTATTGCCCCGCTGTCAACCCGCTCTTTTTCTGCGCATAAGCTTCTGGTGCGAAAAATCCCTTTCAGAACATTCACTACCGAATCCGTGACTATACTTTTTCTCTTGCGCAACGTGCGCGTTGTTGAAGGAGTTTGTTATGTCATCAGCCCATCCACGCCAGAAAGCCGTACTGGGGTGGTTACTGTTTTGTGTTGTTTTTTTCCTGGGTCTGGTTCCCGCCGCACAGGCTGTTTCCCTGACGCAGGCGGCTGTGGCAGCAAAACAACAAACCACGCCGACCGCGACGACAACGGCGGATGGCGCGCCGAGTATTGAAGAGAAAAAAGCGGCTTATGCCGCGCTGGCGAATATTTTGGAAAACGACCAGTCGCGCCAGGAACTGATTGAGCAGTTGCGCGGTGCGGCGACCAGCCCTTCCTCCACGGCTGAGCCGATTTTAACGCCGCCTGATGCGGAGCCGGAAGAGAAAACCGTGCTGCAAAGCGTGACCGACGTTACCCGGCGCTATGGCGGAGTGGTAGCGACGCAGTTTATTCATCTGCATAACAACATCGTCTATGCGCCGCATAAGGCGTTTAATAAGAAAACCTTTCTTAACGCCCTGAACCATTTCGTCGGGCTGGCGCTGGCGTTGTTCGCCTTTTACTGGCTATTGCGCCGCCTGATATCGCCGGTTTACCGCCGCCTCGGCCGCTGGGGAAGACAGAAAAACAGCGAACGCACCAGCTGGTTCCATCTGCCATTGACTATCAGCGCCGCCTTTGTCATCGACCTGCTGCTGCTGGCGCTGGCGCTGTTTATCGGCCAGATTATCAGCGACAACTATAACGGCGGCAACCGCACCATTTCCTATCAGCAGGGCCTGTTTTTAAACGCCTTTGCCCTGATTGAATTTTTCAAAGCCGTGCTGCGGCTGATCTTCTGCCCGCGCTATCCGGCACTGCGCTTTTTCCATCTCAGCAATCAGCGCGCCATTTACTGGAACACGCGACTGAGCTGGCTGAGCGGCGTGATTGGCTATGGCTTGCTGGTGATCGTCCCGATTGTCGCTAACCAGGTCAATCTTCAGGTTTCTGCGCTGCTTAACGTGGTGATTATGGGCATTATGACCAGCTGGGCGCTGTGGCTGATTTTCCATAACAAACGGACTATTCAGCAGGCGTTGCTCGCCCTCGCCAACCGATCGCTGGCCTTTTTCGCCCTGTTCATCCGCGCCTTTGCGATGGTCTGGCACTGGCTGGCGAGCGCCTATTTTATTGCGCTGTTCCTCTTCTCTATCTTCAATCCGGGCGACAGCCTGAAATTTATGATGTCCGCCACGGTTCGCAGCCTGGCCATTGTTGGCATTGCAGCCATTATCTCCGGCGTGCTGTCGCGCTGGATTGCCAAAACCATCATCCTGTCGCCGGAGCTGCGTCGGAACTATCCGGAGCTGCAAAAGCGCGTCAACGACTGGGTAAATATGATGCTGAAGCTGGCGCGCATTCTGACGGTATTCGCCGCGCTGCTGCTGTTGCTTAACGCCTGGAATCTGTTCGATCTCTGGCACTGGCTGACGGTGGGCGCCGGGGAGAGGCTGGTGGATATCCTGATCCGTATCGTGATGATCCTGTTGCTTTCCGCTGTGGGCTGGACGGTGCTGGCCAGCCTGATCGAGAGCCGACTCGCTTCTGATTCCCACGGCCGACCGATGCCCAGCGCACGCACGCGCACCCTGCTGACCCTGTTCCGTAACGCGCTGGCGGTGGTGATCAGCACCATTACCATTATGATTCTGCTGTCGGAAATCGGCGTCAACATCGCGCCGCTGCTGGCGGGAGCCGGTGCGCTCGGTCTGGCGGTATCGTTCGGGTCGCAAACGCTGGTGAAAGATATCATTACCGGCATCTTTATCCAGTTTGAGAACGGCATGAACACCGGCGATCTGGTGACCATCGGCGCGCTGACCGGCACGGTGGAGCGTATGTCGATCCGCTCGGTCGGAGTGCGTCAGGATACCGGGGCATATCATATTGTTCCCTGGTCCTCGATCACCACCTTCGCCAACTTTGTGCGCGGCATCGGCTCGTTCGTCGCCAATTATGATGTCGATCGCAACGAAGATACCGAACGGGTAAAAGCGGCGCTGCAGGAAGCCGTGAAGGAGCTGCTGAAAAACGAGGAGATCCGCGCGCTGGTGATTGGCGAACCCAACTTTGCCGGGCTGGTCGGCTTAACCAATCAGGCCTTTACCGTGCGCGTCTCCTTCACCACCCTGCCGCTGAAGCAGTGGACGGTGCGCTTTGCGCTGGATGACCAGGTGAAAAAGCATTTTGATGCCGCCGGGATCAAAGCGCCGCATCAAACGGTGGAAGTGATGCAGACCGGCAGCGATGTGGCAGCGGCAGCCAGCGTACCGGCGCTGCCGCCACCGCTGTAACTCCCTGGCAGAGCGCGCGGGCCTGGCCCGCCGCTCTGCATGACCGCAATTATTTTTTCAGCCGCTGCGCCCGCGCCGCCTGCGGCATAAAGCTCCAGGCAATAAAGCGACTCTGCTTCTGCCCCTGCGCCATTTCAATGATACGGATATCGCTGACCGACAGCGCCTTCAGCTGGTCACGCAGCACGGGAAGATTTTCTTTGCGCGAGACCAGCGAGGTGAACCAGACGCACTGGCGGGCAAATTCCACGCTCTCACGCATCATCTGGCTGATAAAGGCCGTTTCTCCGCCCTTACACCACAGCTCATTGTGCTGACCGCCAAAGTTGAGCGGCGCGCTTTTTTTCAGGCCGAGATTACGCGCTTTACGCTGAGAAACGCCTTGCGCCTCGGCGGCGGAGGCGTGGAACGGCGGATTACAAATCGTGGCGTGGTAGAACTCATTCTTATGAATGATACCCTGAAAAATCGCGTCCTCGCGCTTCTGGCGACGCAGACGCACGCTGCGTTGCAAGCCCGGATTCGCCGCGATAATGGCATTCGCGCCTTTCAACGCCTCTTCTGAGATATCGGAACCGGTAAAGCGCCAGTGATATTCCGCGTTGCCAATCAGCGGATAGATGCAGTTTGCTCCGCAGCCAATATCCAGCAGATCGATATTGCGCGGGATCGCACCGGCGCTGTCCGCAGCCAGCAGATCCGCCAGATAGTGCAGATAATCGGCCCGGCCCGGCACCGGCGGGCAAAGAAAGCCCGGCGCCAGCTGCCACTCCAGCTGGTAAAACAGCTTCAGCAGCGCCTGATTCAGCAGCAGCACCGCCTCAGGATCGGCGAAATCGATCGACAGCGCGCCCCAGCCGTTGGGCCGCACTTTGGCCGCGAGCGGCGGATGTGCGGCCGTCAGAGCGGCAAAATCGTATTCGCCCTGATGGCGATTGCGCGGATGGAAAACGTTTTTTTCGGCGGGCTTGTTCATGGCTTCTCTCAGGTTAACGCGGCGCGCGTAAGATACCGATTCCAGGCGGGGAAATAAACCCGCACAATTCGCTTACCCGTTTCAGCCTTTCTCACCGGATGCTGAGCAGCTATGTTAGTAAATCCTTTTCCTTTTCCGGAGACGTTATGACGCGCCAACGCTACACCTATCAGCCCCGGGCCGGTCACGGCCTGCCGCACGATCCCTTGAACGCGATTATCGGCCCGCGTCCGATCGGCTGGATCAGCTCCGTCAGCGCCAGCGGCGCGCGTAATCTTGCGCCCTACAGCTTTTTTAACTGCTTTAACTATCACCCGCCGATCATTGGCTTCTCCAGCACCGGCTGGAAAGATAGCGTGCGCAACATCAGCGAAACCAAAGAGTTTGTCTGGAATCTGGCGACGCGACCACTGGCTGAAGCGATGAACGAAAGCTCCGCTTCAGTTCCGGCGGAACAGGATGAGTTCGCCCTGACGGGCCTGACGCCGCTGCCCGCCACGCTGGTTAAAGCGAGCCTGGTGGCGGAAAGTCCGGTGAATTTCGAGTGTCGCCTGACGCAGTGCATCCAGCTGCTGGATGCGCAGGGAGAGAAGATCGACAGCTGGCTGGTGCTGGGCGAAGCCGTCGCGATCCACATCGATGAATCGTTGCTGGAGGAAGGTATCTATCAGACCGCCAAAGCGCAGCCGATCCTGCGCGCTGGCGGCCCTTCCGCCTATTACGCCATCAGCGAGGCGCAGCGTTTCGATCTCACCCGTCCCGACGCGCGCAAATCTAAAGCCTGACCGACTCTGCGCCCTGCTCCAGTAGGGCGTGGATCAAGGGCTTCAGTGTTTTTTGCAGCTGCATGGCGCGTTCCTGTCGCCAAGTGAACGGCGGCGTTTCATCCATATAGTTACACTGCGCCAACTCCAGTTGCACCGCCTGCTGCGCCTGCTCCGGCCTGCCGTAAGCGCGGGTAATGTAGCCCCCTTTGAAGCGGCCATTGATCACCCAGCTGTAGTCAGATTGTTGTTCACAGACCGCCTGCAAACCAGCGCTCACCGCCGCGCTGCAACTGGCGCCATCATTAGTGCCGATATTGAGATCGGGCAGCCGTCCGTCAAACAAACGTGGAATAACGGAGGCGATGGAGTGCGCGTCAAACAGCAGCGCATAGCCGAACTCCGCTTTGATGCGCGCCAGTTCCTGCTGAATCTGCTGATGATAAGGATGCCAGATGGCGTCCAGATAATGCTGGCGCTGCGCCGCCGTTGGTGTCTTTCCGGGCGCAAAGGTGGGCGTGCCGTCAAACAGCGTCTCGGGGAACAGCCCGGTGGTGGCGCTGGTGTAGAGCGGCTGGTTATCTGGCGGGCGGTTCAGATCGATGACAAAACGCGAATAGCGCCCAATTAACACGCTGGCGCCCAGGTCGCGGACAAAATCAAACAGCAGCGGGATGTGCCAGTCGGTATCGGGCAGGCCGCTCGCCGCCTCGCTGAGTCCCTGCTCCACTTCCGGCGTCAGCAACGTCCCGGCATGGGGAATGCTCACCAGCAACGGCAGCTTACCCTGGGTAAAATGAAAAGGTGTCATTGCGCTTCTCCACGATAAATTACCTCACAGGGCAGCTCGCCCCCCAGCCAGTAAACCAGCTCAGCCGGGCGCGCCAGCGGCCAGTGAACAAAGTTCGCCACCTTGCCCGCCTCCAGCGAACCGTGCGTTTTTTCCAGTCCCAGCGCTTTTGCGCCCCACAGGGTCACGCCCGCCAGCGCCTCTTGCGGCGTCATGCCAAACAGCGTGCAGCCCATATTGAGCATCAGACGCAACGAGAGCGCGGGCGAGGTGCCGGGATTGGCGTCGCTCGCCAGCGCCATGGGTACACCATAGCGACGGAACAACTCAACCGGCGGCCGCTGGGTTTCACGCAGCAGATAAAAAGCGCCCGGCAGCAGCACCGCTACCGTACCATGCGCCGCCATCGCCTGCACATCGCTCTCCTGCGCGTACTCAAGGTGATCGGCGGAGAGCGCGCCGAGACGCGCCGCCAGCGCCGCGCCCCCCAGCGGGGAGAGCTGCTCGGCATGCAGTTTGATCGGCAGCCCGAGCGCCTGCGCGGCGCGGAAAACTTGCTCAACCTGCTGCGGCGAAAAGGCCAGATGCTCGCAGAAGGCATCCACCGCATCTGCCAGCCCCTGCTGCTGTACGCGCGGCAGCAGTCGCTCACAGATCAGGTCGACCCAACCCTGCGGGTTCTCTTTGAACTCCGGCGGAAAACCGTGCGCCGCCAGGCAGGTAGCGCGCACATCCGCCGCTACGCTCTCCGCCAGCTGACGAATCGCGCGCAACATGCGCAGCTCGCTCTCCTCATCCAGCCCGTAACCCGATTTGATCTCAACCGTGGTGACGCCTTCCGCCAGCAAGCGCTGCAGCCGCCAGCGGGCCGAGGCTACCAGTTCAGCCTGCGACGCCGCCCGCGTAGCGCGCACCGTGGAGAGAATGCCGCCGCCCTGCGCGGCAATCTCCGCATAGCTCACGCCGTTCAGCCGCTGTTCAAACTCCTGGCTGCGATCGCCACCGAATACCAGGTGCGTATGGCAATCCACCAGCCCCGGCGTGATGATGCCGCCAGCAAACTCGGTGCGTTTCCTGGCCTTAAAGGCGGGCATCTCCCCACGCGGCCCGATCCAGACGATCTGCTCATCCCTGACCGCGATCGCGCCATCGGGGATCAGGTTGTAGTTACCGTCACGCATGGTGACCAGATCGGCGCCCAGCCAGAGCGTGTCGACGCTGTTTTCCTCTGCCATCCCGCCATCCTCGTTACGCAGTGCGATTTACACTGTGGGTTAAAGTATGTATATGTATATACAACTACAGCGCATGAGGATCAACCATGGCGATTTTTTTTGCCCCGCGCGCCCTGCTGGCTGATGGCTGGCATCAGCAGGTGCGCATCACGGTGGATGAGGCAGGATTTATCAGCGACATCGCCTCGCAGGCGAGCGCGGAAGGTGCCGTGGCGCTGGATGGCGCACTGCTGCCAGGGATGCCAAATCTGCATTCGCACGCTTTTCAACGTGCCATGGCGGGGTTGGCTGAAGTGGCGGGCGATCCGCAAGACAGCTTCTGGACCTGGCGCGATTTGATGTACCGCATGGTGGGACGCCTGACGCCGGAGCAGATGGGTGATATCGCCGCCTGGCTCTATATCGACATGCTGAAAGGCGGCTATACCCAGGTTGCTGAATTCCATTATCTTCATCACGATGCGCAGGGCCAGCCCTATGCCGATGATGCCATGCTGCAACAGCTCATCGCAGCAGCGGAGCGCGCCGGTATCGGCCAGACGCTGCTGCCGGTGCTCTACAGCTATGGCGGCTTCGGCGCGCAGCCTGCGCAGCCGGGTCAGCGCCGCTTTATTCAGCAAACAGAACATTATCTGCAACAGCAGGCGCGATTGCAGCGCTGGCTACAGGATAAGCCGCTGCACAATCAGGGACTCTGTTTTCATTCGCTGCGCGCCGTGAGCGAAGCGCAGATGCACGAGGTGTTGGCGGCCAGCGATACCGCGCTGCCAGTGCATATTCATGTGGCAGAGCAGGAAAAAGAGGTAAATGATTGCCTTGCCTGGAGCGGCGAACGTCCGGTGAACTGGCTGCTAAATCGCTTTAACGTCGATGCCCGCTGGTGCCTGATCCACGCCACGCATCTGGACAGCAGCGAAATTACCCGCCTCGCCGCCAGCGGCGCGGTCGCCGGGCTGTGTCCTACCACCGAAGCGAATCTCGGCGACGGCATCTTCCCCGCCGTGGAGTACGTGGCGCAGGCGGGACGTTGGGGCATCGGCTCTGACAGCCACGTTTCGCTGGATGTGCAGGAGGAGCTGCGCTGGCTGGAGTATGGACAGCGACTGCGCGATCGTCGTCGAAACCGCATCGTCGCTCCCGGACAACCCTCGGTGGGCGACCTGCTCTGGCGCGAAGCGGCACGCGGCGGTGCGCAGGCGTGCGGCATTCGCAGCGGCGCACTGGCGCCAGGTTATCGTGCCGACTGGCTGGTTTTACAGCAAGATGCCTGGCTGAGCAGCGTCGATGAAAGCGCCCTGCTCAACCGCTGGCTGTTTGCCGGTCGCCGCGATCAGATTCGCGACGTCTATGTCGCGGGCCACGCGGTGATTCAGCAAGGGCAGCATGCGCAGCAGGAAGCCTGTGCCGACCGCTTTATGCAGGCGATGGAGGCGTTGCGATGAACGCCCTTTATCGCTATCAGGATCTGCCGGTCAGCCGCTGGCGCAACGGCGGCGGCGAAACGCGCGAGATCATCAGCTTTCCGCCGGGCGAAGCGGAATTTGCCTGGCGCGCCAGCATTGCGACGCTGGCGGCGGACGGAGACTTTTCCCTTTTTCCCGGCATCGATCGCGTGATCACGTTGCTAAAGGGTGACCCTGTCACGTTATCAGGCGATAGCCTTCAGCATCAGCTTGTGCCTCTTCAGCCCTGGGCCTTTGCGGGCGAACTGGCGCTGCATGCCCGGCTCAGCGGCGGACGCAGCGAAGACTTTAATATTATGACGCGTCGCGGAGCCTGGAACGCAGTCGTCGAAGTTACGTCAGACGCGCGGCAAAGCGAACATGGCGTTTGCCAGGTATTGGCCGGACGCTGGCTGCTGAATGGCGCACAGCCGTTGCAACAGAGTGAAGGCATCTGGTGGGTGGATGAAAATAGTGAACTCACGCCCGCCAGCGCAGAGGCCAGCCTGCTGTTTATCCGCCTCAGCCGTGTGCCTTGAAGCGCCCGAGTAACTTATAGCGCGAGCCGGGATAAAGCAGGCGCGCATAGGTGACGATCTTGTTATCGCTCCAGGTCTGTCGGCGGATCAGCAGACAGGGTTCATGCTCATCCAGCGCCAGATGCTTGCGCTGGCGGATGTCCGGCAGCACCGCTTCCACAATGTGCTCCCCGGCGGTCAGCGGCGCGACGCGCATCAGGTAAGTGTAAGGGGTCTGGCTGTGATAATCCTGACTGAGATAGTCGGGCGCTACCAGCGGGTTCACCAGACGATCCTCAAGCTGTACCGGCAGATCGTTTTCGTAATGGACGATCATCGAATGGAAAATGGTCTGGCCGGTAGCTAAGCCCAACACCGCTGCCTGCTCAGGATCGGCTTTTATCTGCCCGAGCGATAAAATCGTGCTGCTGTGGAGATGGCCGCGCTGGGCAATTTCATCGGCAATATTGTGCACTTCCAGCATCGCCGTATAGCCTTTCATCTCGGCCACAAAGGTGCCGACGCCCTGCATACGCACCAGAAAGCCTTCGCCGGTTAGCTCGCGCAGCGCACGATTAATCGTCATGCGGCTGACGCCCAGCTCATTCACCAGCTCGCTCTCGGAAGGCACACGCTGATTCGCTTTCCAGTTGCCGTCACGAATCTGGCTGACGATCGCCTGTTTAACGCGTTGGTAGATGGGGGCAGGCTCATCGCTCATGGCTGCCGCAAGTTGTGCAATTGCCGTCTGCTCGACCATATCCTTTTCCTCTCTTCCCCTGATAATGACGCAAGTTTACTGTATCCGCCCGCAAATGTATATACATCTAAACGGCCTCACGGCACGCTTATTGTGCATCCCTTGCCAGCTGGTGGTGCAGAGCCTGCGCTGCTTTCGGGTTAACAGCGCTGCAACGGCACTGAAAAAACTGTGATCGATTTGGCACAGGCTTTGCTACTTGTATAGACAAGAATAGACACTTATGTTTCACTCGCTTTATCGATAACAGGACGCGTGCTCAAGACCTTACGGCAGAAGCGCGTCGTCAGCAGTAATCTTGTATAGACAGGAGTAGATTATGTCAGGTTCGGTTCAGGTATGCCGCCTTATTCCCGGTGAGGTTGATCTCAATACGCTGCGCACCCTGTATCAGGGCGGCGTTACCATTGCGCTGGATGAGGGCGCTCGCGAGGCGATTCTGCAGGCGCGGGAAACGGTCGAGGCGATCGTCGCCTCAGGCAAGGTGGTTTACGGCATCAATACCGGCTTCGGCAAGCTGGCGCAAACAGAGATCCCCGCGGCACGGCTGGCGGAACTCCAGCGTAATCTGGTGCTCTCTCACAGCGTCGGGCTGGGCGATCTGCTGCCCGATAACGTGGCGCGGCTTATCGTGGCGACCAAAGTTATCAGCCTGGCGCGCGGTCACTCCGGGGTACGTATCGAACTGGTGGATGCGCTGATTGCGCTGTTTAACGCTGGCGTAATGCCCTGCATTCCGGAAAAAGGCTCGGTAGGCGCATCAGGCGATTTGGCGCCGCTGGCCCATCTGTCGCTGATGCTGCTGGGCGAAGGCGAAGTACGGGTTGAGGGCAAACTGATTCCGGCGGTTGAAGGCCTGGCGCGTGTCGGCCTGAAGCCGTTTGTACTCGGCCCGAAAGAGGGTCTGGCGCTGCTGAACGGCACGCAGGTTTCCGGCGCGCTGGCGTTGCGCGGCCTGTTCGAAGCGGAGAACGTCTTTGCGGCGGGCCTGCTGGCTGGCGCGCTGTCGTTGGAGGCGATTAAAGGATCGCTGAAACCTTTCGATGCGCGTATTCACCAGGCGCGCGGGCAACACGGACAGATTGCCGTGGCCGCCGCGGTCACCTCGCTGATCGAAGGCAGCGAAATTCTCGGCTCGCACGCCAACTGCGGTCGCGTCCAGGATCCCTACTCTGTTCGCTGCGTGCCGCAGGTGATGGGCGCTTGCCTCGACAATCTCACCCATGCGGCGCGCGTGCTGCAAATTGAAGCCAACGCCGCCTCCGATAACCCGCTGGTGTTCAGCGACAGCGGCGACGTCATTTCCGGCGGGAATTTCCATGCCGAGCCGGTGGCCTTTGCTGCCGACATCATTGCGCTGGCGGTAGCGGAAATCGGCGCGATTTCTGAGCGTCGTCTGGCGCTGCTGCTCGATACCGGCCTTTCCGGCCTGCCGCCCTTCCTGGTGCGTGAAGGTGGCATCAACTCCGGCTTTATGATCGCACAGGTTACCGCCGCCGCGCTGGCCTCTGAGAACAAATCTCTGGCGCATCCCGGCAGCGTCGACAGCCTGCCGACCTCCGCCAACCAGGAAGATCATGTTTCCATGGCGACCTATGCCGCACGCCGACTCGGCAGCATGTGCTTCAACACCGCCGCGGTAGTGGGCATTGAGGCGATGGCCGCCGCGCAGGGCATCGATTTCAACCGTCCGTTGCAAAGCTCCGCGCTGCTGGAGCAGGAGCTGGCAGACATTCGTCAACAGGTGGCCTTTCTCGATCAGGATCGCTTACTGGCGCCCGATATCGAGAAGATGCGCCAGTGGGCCAGCCGCTACAGCTGGCCACAACCGCTTGCCGCGCTGCTGCCGAGCCGCGCCCTTTGATTAATCACTGAATTAAGGAACAGAGAATGAGCGAAACCCTGACCCAGGCGATAGCACGAGAAGTACGCGCCCCGCATGGCAGCGAGCTGCACTGCGCCAACTGGCTGATTGAAGCGGCATACCGCATGATCCAGAACAATCTCGATCCTGAGGTCGCCGAGCGCCCGGAAGATTTGGTGGTGTATGGCGGCATTGGCAAAGCGGCGCGCAACTGGGAATGCTTTGAGCAGATTCTGCGTTCCCTGCGCGCGTTGCAGCCGGAAGAGACGCTGCTGATTCAGTCGGGCAAACCGGTGGGAGTGTTCCGTACCCATGCGGATGCGCCGCGCGTGCTGCTGGCGAACTCCAACCTGGTGCCGCACTGGGCCAACTGGGACCATTTTCACGAGCTGGATAAAGCGGGCCTGATGATGTACGGCCAGATGACGGCGGGCTCCTGGATCTATATCGGCGCTCAGGGCATCGTTCAGGGCACCTTCGAGACCTTTGTCGAGGCGGGCCGTCAACATTATGGCAACGACCTCAGTGGCCGCTGGATCCTTACGGCGGGCCTGGGCGGCATGGGCGGCGCGCAGCCGCTGGCAGGAGTGCTGGCCGGCGCCTGCGTGCTGGCGGTTGAGTGCCAGGAGTCACGCATCGATTTTCGTCTGCGCACGCGTTATCTGGATCACAAAGCCTGGACGCTGGACGAGGCGCTGGCGCTGATCGACGAGGCGACCAAAGCGAAGAAAGCGATCTCTGTGGGCCTGCTGGGCAACGCAGCGGAAGTGCTGCCTGAGCTGGTGAAACGCGCCAAAGCGGGCGGCATGAAGCCCGATATCGTGACCGATCAGACCTCGGCGCACGATCCGGTGAACGGCTATCTGCCCATCGGCTGGGGCCTGGCGCGCTGGCAGCAGGAACGCGCCAGCCAGCCGAAGGCGGTAGAGAAAGCGGCACGCGCCTCGATGGCGGTGCATGTGCAGGCGATGCTTGATTTTTGCCATATGGGCGTGCCGACGGTGGACTACGGCAACAATATTCGGCAGGTAGCGTTGGATGAAGGGGTCGCTAACGCCTTCGATTTTCCGGGCTTCGTTCCCGCCTATATCCGTCCGCTGTTTTGTGAAGGCAAAGGGCCGTTCCGCTGGGTGGCGCTGTCGGGCGATCCGGAAGATATCTATAAAACCGACGCCAAACTGAAAGAACTGTTTCCCGAAGATAAAAACCTGCATCGCTGGCTGGATATGGCGCAGGAGCGCATCGCCTTCCAGGGCTTACCGGCGCGCATCTGCTGGCTGGGTCTGGGAGAGCGTCACCGTGCTGGTCTCGCCTTTAATGAGATGGTGCGCAACGGCGAGCTGAAGGCGCCGATTGTGATTGGCCGCGACCATCTGGACTGCGGCTCCGTCGCCTCACCTAACCGGGAAACGGAAGCGATGAAGGATGGCTCTGACGCGGTATCCGACTGGCCGTTGCTTAACGCCCTGCTGAATACCGCAGGCGGCGCAACCTGGGTCAGCCTGCATCACGGCGGCGGCGTGGGCATGGGTTTTTCCCAGCATGCCGGGGTAGTGATTGTCTGTGACGGCAGCGAAGCCGCCGACGTGCGACTCGCCCGCGTGTTGTGGAACGATCCCGCCACCGGCGTTATGCGTCATGCCGATGCGGGATATGAGCAGGCGCAGGCCTGCGCGAAAGAGCATGGGTTAAAGCTGCCGATGCAGAGGTGAGTTGGGCCGCCTGGCCGGGCGGCAGGCAGTTTCAGGGGCCGCAGCACATGTGGCCGTGCCAGGGGGCCGAATCAAAAGCCCCCTGGCAATCTTCGCGGCCAACAGGCTGGCCCCCTCCCCTTTTAGTTCTGACTTATTCCATTTTGATTTAGCCTTGAGCCACTTTTCTCCTTTGTTGAGATAGACGTCCCCCTGCGCTTGCCACTACAGTGAAGATTCAGAATTTTTCGATGTTCCGCCGTGTCGGACGCATCGCGCCGCAAGGAGATTTCATCCGTTATGACCCTGCCGACTGCTCTGATCGAAGAAGCCATCCGCTGGCGCCAACAGCTTCATCGCCAGCCTGAACTTGGCTATCAGGAGCACCAGACCAGCGAATTTGTTGCGCAGCAGCTCGCCGCTTTCGGCCTGCAGGTGCATCGCGGCCTGGCGGGCACCGGTGTCATTGCGACGCTGGAAAATGGCCCCGGCCCGACCATTGGCCTGCGGGCCGATATGGATGCGCTGCCGATCACGGAAAAAGGCGATTCCCCCTGGCGCTCGCAGCGTCCGGGCGTGATGCACGCCTGCGGTCATGATGGTCATACCGCCATTCTGCTCGCCGCCGCAAAACAGCTGGCGCAGACGCGGCAGTTCAGCGGCACGGTGCATTTCATTTTTCAGCCTGCGGAAGAGAATCTTGGCGGCGCGCGCAAGATGGTAGAAGAGGGTTTGTTCCGACGCTTCCCGATGGAAAACATCTACGCCATGCATAACTGGCCGGGCCTACCGCTGGGAACGCTGGCGGTGAATCCGGGCGCTATGATGGCCTCGCTGGACTCCTTTGAAATTACCCTGAGCGGCAAAAGCTGCCATGCCGCGATGCCGGAAAGCGGCGCCGATCCCATGGTGGTAGCCGCTGAGCTGATTCTGGCGCTGCAAACGATCCCCTCACGTCGCCTGTCGCCCCTCGCTTCGGCGGTGGTCAGCGTCACGCAAATTCAGGGCGGCGAAGCGATTAATGT
Source organism: Pantoea osteomyelitidis (assembly GCF_044342975.1). NCBI lineage: Bacteria > Pseudomonadati > Pseudomonadota > Gammaproteobacteria > Enterobacterales > Erwiniaceae > Pantoea > Pantoea osteomyelitidis. Next base: position 415,397 of record NZ_JBGFSN010000004.1, on the reverse strand, counting down.
GATCCCAGAGCAAATCACGCTGCGCGGCACGGTGCGCTGTCTGCAAAGCGACGTGCGCCATAAGGTGCGCGGCCTGATCGAAGAGTTTGTCACCTCCCTGCCCCGTCCGTTTGCGGTGGAAGGCGAAATTCACTGGTATCCGGGCTATCCGGTCACGGCAAACCATGCGCAACCGGCGGAACAGGTGCGCGATGCGGCGCAGAAGATGCTGGGTAGCGAAAACGTGCGCTGGCAGGTGAATCCGTCGATGGCGTCTGAAGATTTCGCCTGTATGCTGGAGAGTTGTCCGGGCGCCTACTTCTGGCTGGGCGCCGATGGGGCAACCCCGTCCGCGCCCTTGCATAACGCTTGCTACGACTTCAACGATGCGCTGATCCCCGTGGCTATCCGCTTCTGGCAGGCGCTGGTGGAGAACGTACTGAAGCGATAAGGCGGCACGCAGGCCGCCCTGTGGATCAGTAGCCTGCTGCGTCCAGCGTGGCGAGCGCCTCATCCAGCGAGCTGCTGCGACCGGTCGCCCGTAAACAGCAGGCGATCTGCAGACGAAACGCCTGCGGCAGCGGAATACGCTGTTCCAGTACCTGCTCAATCCAGCGTGCCGTGACCGCCGCCTCTTTCGACGCGGGCAGCGTCACGCTCACCTCGGGCTGACGCTCAACCCAGACTTCCGCTTCCGCCTCTGCGCCACGAATAAAGCTGATCGCCGGGCAGCGTTGCGGATTAGCGTAAACCTCCCCTTCGGTGCCGTTCAGCAGAATGCCCGGCGCGCCAATGTCACTGAAAAACTTCGCCACGCGCGGCACATATTCCGGGTGCGACACGCTGGAGAGACGCAACGCGGCGGTTTCCGCAAAGGGCGTCGCCAGCTTCGCCAGCGTGTGGGCGCTGTTGCGCACCCCCATGCGCCAGCGCAGCGCCAGCTGTTTCGCCAGCGGCGGGCAGAGCGTATCGATGGTGATAAACGCCAGCTCGCCGTTATCCAGCTTCGCCTGCGCCTGATCGGCGCTTTCCACCGGCGCGATGCCCAGTTCAGCAAACACCGCTTCGCTGGTGACGCGCGTGGGATCGTCGCTGACGCCGTGTACCAGCACCGGAAAACCAAGTTTAACCAGCAGCAGCGCCAGCAGCGGGGTCAGGTTGCCCTGACGACGCGCGCCATTATAGCTGGGGATCACCACCGGCATGGCGCGCCCGGCGGGAGGTTGCAGCCGCATCATCTGCTGCTGCATCGCCTGGTAGAAGCCGCGCATCTCCTCTTCGCCTTCGCCTTTGATGCGCAGGGCGATCAGTAAACCGCCCAGCTCCAGATCCGGTACCTCGCCCGCCAGCATGGCGCAGTAAAGCGCCTGCGCGGTGGCGAAATCGATATCCCTGGCGTGATTTTTACCGCGCCCCACCTCTTTGATAATTTTATTCAGTTCCATCACTCGCTTCCCGCTCCGGGGGCCGCGTGCCAGACGCGGCCACAGTGTAAAGTCAAATCATCAGGGCGCCGTCAGGTTACGCCTTTTTCCTGGTCGTGGATCGACGCGGTTTTCCGCTTCGGCCTGGCGCGCTTTTCGGCGCTTTGCCTTCCGGCATCGCCGGTTGCTCAATCGGAAACACCGGCAGCGCCGCCAGCAGCCGCGAGCCGTAGGTTTTACTGAGTAGCCGTCGATCGTAAATCACGATTTCGCCATAGCATTGATGGCTGCGAATCAGGCGTCCCACCTGCTGAATCAGGGTAAAGGAGGCGCTGGGCAAACTCTGTACCTCAAACGGGTAGCGCTTCAGGCTTTTCAGCCACTCCCCTTCCGTCAAAATTACCGGACTGTCTACCGGCGGAAAAGCGATTTTATGGATATGCACCTGCGACAACAGTTCGCCCTTGAGATCCAGCCCCTCCGCGAAGGATTGCAGCCCTACCAGAATGCTGGTTTCGCCTTTTTGCACGCGCTTGCGATGCAACTCAACCAGCCGGTAGCGCGGCTGATCGCCCTGCACCAGCATAGAAAGGCGTAAATCAGTAACGTGAGAGAGAAATTGCTGCATGGCGCGCCCGCTGGCGAAAAGCACCAGCACCCCCTTGTGCTTCTTCTCTGCCATCTGCTGGCGGAAGAAGTGCGCCATCTCGGCAATGTGTTCCGCCTCGTTCGCCATCAACGGCTCATAGCGCATCTGCGGGATCACCAGCTTGCCCTGATCGACATGGTTGAACGGCGAGTCGAGCGCCACAAAGCGATCCCCCGCCTTTTCGTTCAGCCCGGACATCTCCTGCAAACGGTTAAAGCTGTTCAGCGAGCGCAGCGTAGCGGAGGTCACGACCACATGCGGCACCTTGCGCCACAACAGTTTCTCCAGCTGATCGCTGACGCGAATGCCCGCGCAGTGGAACAGCAGATGCGCCTGCCCCTCGCGCAGCTCGCGCGAAATCCATTTCGACACCGGCGCATTGGACGCCTTCTCCAGCGCCGCCAGCCGCCACAGTTTGCTGATCGACTCCAGCCAGCCGAAGTGGCGGTTAAGCTGGATCAGCGTGCGGTGCAGGCGCACCACATCCGCCTTGCCGGTCTGCTCGCCCAGTTCGTTCAGCAGCCCTTCCGCCAGCCCACGCAGCGCATCGCTCAGCTTGAACAGGCGCGCGCAGATAGCCAGCAGCTCCTCCGGCAGCTCGCCAAGCACAAAGCGGAATTCGCCCGGCTGATTGTCCGGCGGCAGCAGCGGCGTCAGCGCGGCGCAGAGCACGTTCAGCAGCTCGCGCAGCTCATCGCAGTGCGCCTTCAGCCGCTCCGCATTGCTCAGCGGCGGCGGCGATTTGGGACGAAACTGCGTCATGATGGTGTCAACCAGACGCACAAACAGATCGAGCTGCAGGCTGCTCCAGCCCGGCGTGATCTCGGCGCTCATCTCCAGCGCATCGCGCGCCACCTCCGGCAGATGGTGGCCTTCATCCAGTACTAACATCAGATTTTTCGCGGGCGGCAGCACCGATTCGTTCTCCATCGCAGCCATCACCAGCGCATGGTTCGCCACCACCACGTCAACCTGCTCAATCTCCCGGCGCGCGACAAAGAAAGGACATTCGCGATACCAGCGACAGTGGTGCCCCAGGCAGTTCGCTTTGTCAGTGGAGAGGCGCTGCCACAGACTGTCGCCGATCGCTTCATCAGTATGGTCGCGCAGGCCATCCCACTGGTTGCGGCTCAGGGATTTCTCCAGCCGACCGCAGATCGTCTGCTCTTCTTTCGAGGAGCTGAGGGTGTCATCCAGGTAAAGCAGCAGGTCGCCCTGCTGATCCTCATCTGCCGCCAGCGCGGCGAGATTGCGCGGACAGACATAACGCCCGCGGCCAAAGGCGGCGGTAAAGGAGAGATCGGGAATGATTTTTTTCAGCAGCGGCAGATCTTTGCTGAAGATCTGATCCTGCAACGCCACGTTGGCGGTGCTGATCACCAGCCGCTTTTCGCCAGCGCGGCTGGCCGCGATGCCGGGGATCAGGTAGGAGAGCGTTTTGCCGACGCCGGTCGGCGCTTCAATGGCCAGATGCCGTCCCTCGTCGCCCGCCAGGATCTTCGCCACTTCGGCAATCATCTGACGCTGCGGCGCGCGCGGAATGAAATCGGGCACCTGCTGTTGCAGCGCTTTGTACCACTGCGCTATCTGGCTTTTTATCGCTGCTGTTAAGGCCATAACCGTCACTGCCCGTGGAAAATGGCCTGTATTTTTACACAGTATGCTGACAACGTCAGCTTTCCGTTATGATTTTTCGGGATGTATTCAGAATTTCGCGCATCGCGCGGATCAGCACTTCCCGACTGCGACCGCGCCGAAATGCGAAGGAGAACGGCGCGCGGAAGTGAAAATGGTCAGGGAGCAAGCGGCAGAGTGCGCCCTTCTGCTCCCAGCTGTGCGCATAGTGCGCCGGCAGATAGCCAATATAGCGCCCGGATAGGATCAGCGTCAGCTGCGCCTCGATGCTCTCCACCGAGGCGTTGCTCTGTCGGAAGCCGCGCTTGTTCAGCTCCGCCTGATTCCAGTAGCGTCGCGTCACCATGCCGGTGCGCTGCACTTCCGCCACGCTGGTTGCGCGCTGCGCCAGCGGGTGCGCGGGACTGCAGTAGAGCCAGTGCTGCTCCTCATACAGCGGTACCGTTACCAGATTACTGGCGCGCAGCGGAAAATGGCCCACCGCCAGATCGAGCCGGTCCTCCAGCAGATGTTGTTGTAGCTCGTTGGGATCGCGCACGCTCAGGTTAAGAAACACCGCCGGAAAGCGCTGATTAAAACAGGCGATGGCGGCGGGCAGACCCAGAGTAGCATCGGTCACGGTGGCATCGACCACGCCGAGGGAAAAAGTGCCGCCCTGCTGGTTTTTCAACGTCTCCACCTGCTGCTGCCATCCTTCCAGCGTCTCCAGCATCTCAACGCTGTAATGATAAAACTGCTCGCCCTTCGCCGTGAGAGAGAAGCCGCCGCGTCCGCGCTGACAGAGCACAAAGCCCAGCTGCGTCTCCAGCTCGCTCATATAGCCGCTGATAGCCGGGGTCGTCATATTCAGCGTCTGTTGCGCGCGTGAGTAGCCCTGGCAGCGCACCACGCTGGTAAAAATGTGCAGCAGTTTAAGATTAGGCAGATTATGCACAGCCGTTCTTCCTTCAGAATTTGCGCTCGTTAGTTAAGTAATCCCTGAACTGATTATCTGCTGTCAAGGATTTTTCCCGACGCGGCGGCGCGCCATGATGAGCCTTTATGTTTACTGTCGGGGCTGTTCGCTGATGAGTGATTTCGCTTCTTCCTTTCCACAACCGCAGGGCGGCAATGAGATGCCGCGCTTTGCCGGGCGCGGCACCATGCTGCGTCTGCCTGCCGTCGAGTCGCCGGACAATCTCGACGTCGCCTTTATCGGCGTGCCACTTGATATCGGCACCTCCCAGCGCAGCGGCACGCGCTACGGCCCGCGTGCGATTCGTGCCGATTCGGTAATGATCCGCCCTTATAATATGGCCACCGGCGCCGCCCCCTTTGAGTCGCTGCGAGTCGGCGATCTGGGCGACGTGCCGATCAACACCTACAGCCTGCAAAAGTCGGTAACCATCATTGAGGCGTTTTATACTCATCTGAATAGTTACCCATTAACGCCGCTGACGCTCGGCGGCGATCACACCCTGACGCTGCCCATCCTGCGGGCGCTGGCGAAAAAGCATGGCCCGCTGGGGTTAATTCATGTGGATGCCCATACCGATACCAACGACGAGATGTTTGGTGAAAAAATCGCCCACGGCACCACTTTTCGCCGCGCCGTTGAGGAAGGGCTGCTTGACTGCGCGCGCGTGGTGCAGATCGGCCAGCGGGCGCAGGGCTACGCGGCGGATGATTTTCAGTGGGGCGTGGATCGCGGTTTTCATCTGGTTCCCGCCGAGCAGTGCTGGTATCGCTCCCTCGCGCCGCTGATGGCAGAGGTGCGCGACCGGCTGGGCAGCGGCCCGGTTTACCTCTCTTATGATATCGACAGCTTCGATCCCGCCTGGGCACCGGGTACCGGCACGCCCGAGGTGGGCGGCCTGACGTCGATGCAGGGGCTGGAGATCGTGCGCGGCTGTCGTGGCCTGAATCTGATTGGCGGCGATCTGGTGGAGGTTTCCCCACCTTATGACATCAGCGGCACCACGTCGCAGCTGGCCGCCAATATCCTTTATGAAATGCTGTGCGTGCTGCCCGGCGTCCGTTACCCGGAGATAAAAAAATGAGCCAACTTCAACTGGCCTTTCCGGCCCGCGTGTTGCGCGGTGCCGGCGTATTGAATCAGCTTGGCGCGCTGTGCGCCGATCTGGGCCACCGCGCCCTGCTGATCGGCGGCAAACAGGCGCTGCGCGCCGTGGAAACCCCGGTGCGCGCTCAGCTCCACGCCGCGGGCGTCGAGCTGCTGGCGCAGGAGTGGTTTGGCGGCGAAACCTCGCTGACGCACATTACGCGTCTGGCGGAAATGGCCCGCCAGCTGCAGGCGGAGGTGATTATTGGCGTCGGCGGCGGCAAGTCGCTGGATACCTGTAAAGCGGTAGCGGCGCAGCTTCGCCTGCCGGTTATCACCATACCCACCATCGCCGCCACCTGCTCCGCCGTGACGCCCCTGAGCATTCGCTACGATGACAGCGGCAACTTTGTCGATATTTTCCCGCTGCCGCAGGCGCCCGCAGCGGTGTTTATCGACAGCGACCTGCTGGCTAACGCGCCGCCGCGCTGGCTGGCCGCCGGGCTGGGAGATACCTTAGCCAAATGGTACGAGTTCCGCGCGGTGAGCCAGCGTCATCCGGCGCGCAGCGGCAACGCCCTCTCCTCGCTGGCGCACAGCAAAATCTGTTATGACGTTATCGCTGAACATGGGCCCGACGCTTACGCCGCCGTGCAGAACGGCAACAGCAGTGCGGCGCTCGATCAGGTGCTCGATGCGATTTTTACCTGGGCTGGCCTCACCTCGCTGATGAGCAACGGCGCGCACGCGGCGGCAGCGCACGCCATTTATGAAGGTTTCACCTTCTGCGACAAAACGCGCGAATTTGGTCACGGCTTGCTGGTGGGTTTCGGCAACCTGTGCCTGCTGGCGCTGGAAAACCGCGACGATGCGGAGCTGTTACAGGAGATGGCGCTGGCCCGCGCCTGCGGCGTACCGCTGACGCTGGCGCAGATTGCGCCGCTCGATGCGCAGGAGCTGGCGCTGATTGTCCATGAATCAGTACGCGCGCCCGATATGGAGAATATGAGTGAACCGGTCAGTGAGGCGCGTTTACACGAGGCGATTGCCCGCGTCACGGCGCTCGCTGCCCGGCTCTGACCGCTCAGGCGCCCGTTCGGGCGCCTTTTTAACGCAGACGCAGCAGGTCTGTTAAGCCTGTGACATCAGCGCACTGCTCCAGCTCAAGTACTTGTAATTGCAACGCCTGCGCCTGCGCCTCAGGCAGCACGCGGCGCGCCAGCAGTTGAAACTTGGCGAACAGCGCCGCATCGCTCAGCGGATTGCCCGGCGCGCCCGACGGCACCGGCACATGCTGCTGCCAGCGTGCGCCCTGCTCTGTTTCCACTAAAACCCGCGGCTCCTCGTCGTTGCTCTGGCTGGGGTCCGGCTCCAGCACAATACGCTGCATCAGGCTTTGCGTCTCGGGACTTAGCCGCCTTGCCTCTGCATAAGCGTCCAGACCGGGCGCACCATAGAGCGCGCGCGCCGCCAGCGCGTAAGGCAGGCTCATCTGCGCCGCCGCCAGGCTGGCGACCTCGCGGCCTCCGCACATTTCCAACAGGAACGGGTTGAGCCGCACGCGGATGCAGCGAATGTCGCGCGTAACCAGCTGATGCCGCTCAAGCAGTATGCCTAACGCATCAATCGCGGCGTGGGTGCCGCGACAGGAGGCGTAAGGTTTGATGGAGCAGCGCGCCAGCTTCCATACCGCGCCGAGATCGCTCACCAGCGCGGCGGGATTTTGCGTCGTCGGGGCGAAAGTGTTGAGAAAGCTGCCCCAGCGATCGCTGAACACCGCCTCTGGCCCGCTGATCCCCGCACGCGCCAGCAGCGCCGCCTGGACGCCTGCCTCGGCGGCGCGACCGGCATGCAGTTTTTTGGTTTGCGAACCGTCATGAATAAAGCCCCACAGCCCGCCGCTGAAACTGGCCGCAATGCCTAACGCCGACGCGCACTCCGCGATGTTCAACTGCATCAGCGACGCCGCCGCTGCCGCCGCGCCAAATACCCCGCAGCTGGCGGTAGAGTGCCATCCCGCGCTGTTATGCGCCGAATAGCCGCCGCACGCTTCCAGCACGCGCCGCCCTACCTCATAACCGATCACCATCGCCACGATCAGCGCCTCGCCGTTGACCGGCTGCGCGCAGTGCGGCAGTACCGCCAGCAGCGCAGGCACCACCACCGCGCCGGAGTGATCGCAGCCGCCGGTATCGTCCAGCTCATACATATGCGCCGCGACGCCGTTCAGCCAGGCAGCCTGGCGAGCATTGACCTGCTGATTGCTGCCCCAGAGCGCCGCCTCTGCCGTTCCGCCCTCCGCCGCCGCCAGTTCGGCGCAGCGCCGCCAGATATCGCTGTCGCTGCCCGCCAGCGCGGCGCCGAAGGTATCCAGCAGATGCCGTTTCGCCCGCTCGATCAGCGGCGTCGGCAGCTGCGCAAAAGCGGTTTCAGCGATAAAGGTCGCCAGCTGCGCCAGTTCATTACTCATGTGCGACTCCTGACAGGCGGGCAAATACCTCAGCGGGATGCGCCGCATCGTTAGCGGGCTGCTGCTGCCAGTGTTCAGCGATCTCACCGGCAGTGGCGAGCCAGACATCATGCCGTTGCAGCTCATCCAGCAGCTCGCTCAGCAGGCCGATACGTCCTGTGGTGCCGATGATTTCCGGATGCAGGCGCAGCAGATAGCAGAGGCCAAAGCGGTGAAAGCCCTGAAAATCGAGCTTCATATTGTTCAGGGTTTCCTGATAAGAGGCGATGCGCGACTGGCCGGGCGGAATCGCCGGGCTGAGGTTGAAGGCGAAATAAGGCTCATCCTCCAACTCATAGTGCAGCGGCAGCTCCACCAGCGTGGTGCCGGGATGAAAATAGGGTAGATCGTCGCCGCGCCAGCTGGATGACCAGCGCAGGCCCAGCGCCGTCAGCGCCTGTGCCAGACCGGGCTTCCACTGCCCGGCCGGAGTACGAAAACCGCGTGGCCGCTGGCCGCTCAGCGTTTCCAGCCGCTCACAGCCGCAGCGAACGCTGAGAATTTGTTCCTCCAGCGACAGCGCAGAAAAATCCTCATGGCGGTCGCCGCTGCAGGCGATTTCGTGTCCCGCCGCGACGATGCGTTGCAGCAGCTGCGGTTGTTCCTCCGCTACCACGCCAGGCAGGCACCAGGTCGCCATCACCGCTTTCTCTTCCAACAGCCTCAGCAGACGATCCACGCCGCGCAGCGTGCCGTAGCGCCAGACGGAAAGGGTTTTTTCGCGCCCGGCCACGGCGGGCGCCTGGGTTAAAATGCCGTGAATATCGTTGAAATCCAGGGTAATCACCGCGGCGGAGCGATGTCCGTGCGGCCAGCGACTCGTCTCATTCATCATGCTGCTCCTGCAAATACCACTGCGCCACGGCATCGCAGCGGGCAAACCAGACATCCTTGCGCTGCGTCATATCATCAAACAGCTGCTCCAGCAGCAAAATGCGTCCCGGCTGGCCGGAGATTTTGGGATGAAACAGCGTAGTGAGGCATAAGCCTTCTGCCATCGCGCCGTTGAACTCGCGCCGCCAGTTATCCAGCGTTAAGGCATAGCTGGCGATGCGGTCGCCCCCCTTCGGGAAATCGGGCTGGCGGGTATAGGCCAGCGAGGCGTAATCATCCATCTCCCATTTTCCCGGAATCTCCACCAGCGGCGCGTGGCCGGGCACCGAAATCGCGTAGGGCCGATCGTCACCACGCATGCTGCTGGAGTAGATTACCCCCGCCTCTTTCAGAATCGTCGGCGTTTCGCTGTGCCAGTCCCCGGACGGCGTGCGAAAGCCGGTGGCGCGGATGCCGAGGTAGCGGGAGAAGATAGCCGCCGACTGCGCCATGACCGCGCGCTGTTCGTCCGGCTTCAGGGCGTAGAAAGATTCGTGGCGATAGCCGTGATAAGCCACCTCATGCCCTTGCTCAACGATCGCCTGACACTGCTGCGGCCACTGTTCCACCACCCACGCCGGAACGAAAAAGGTGGCGGGCAGTTGAAACGCCCGCAGCAGATCAAGCAGACGTCCCAGCGCGCGAAACGGGCCATAGGCGCCGAAGGTAAAATATTCCGGCGTTGACCAGAGGCTGCCATTCAGCATGGCATCGCCGGTGGGGCCATCAAGATCGAAAGCCAGCGCCATACAGCCGCGTTTGCCCTCAGGCCAGCGCGGCGATCTCTGCTGTTGCATTGTTCTCTCCGCCGTCAGCCCTGGTTGACCATCGCGGCAGTGATGCCGTTATCGCTCAGGCCCCATTTAGCAAGGATTTTGCCGTAGCTGCCGTCAGCGATCATCGCGTCGATCGCCTGCTGTACGGCCGTCACCAGCGCCGGGTTGTTTTTATCGATCGCCATGCCGGTGTACTGGAAGGCAAAGGCTTTATCCAGCGGCTTATAGGTGTTCTTCTCCAGACTCATGATGTAAGGCAGGGTTTCGCTGCCCTGCACCGCTGCATCCAGACGGCGCTGGCGCAGCTGGGTACGCGCATCGGCGCTGCCTTCCGCCCCGACCACCACAATGGCGGGCTTGCCGGCCGCTTCGCAGTGCGCCTTGCTCCAGCTGGCGATTTCCTGCGGGAAGGTGGTGCGACGGCTGGTGCCGACGCGCTTGCCGCAGAGATCCATCGCGCTTTTCAGCTCGCTGCGTGCGGCGAGCGTGTAAAACTGCGGGCCGGTTTTGAAGTAGTCGATAAAGCTCACTACTTTCTGGCGCTCTTTGGTGTCGGTCATGCCGGAGAGCACCATATCCACGCGTTTCGTTACCACTGCGTTGACCATCTGTTCAAAGGCGATCTCCTGCCAGTTGATTTTGATCCCCAGCTTTTCGCCAATCGCCATGCCGAGATCGTAATCCACCCCGGTCAGCTGGTTGCTGGCGGGATCTTTGAAATCCATCGGCGGATAGTTCGGCATAATGGCGACGGTAAGCGCCCCTTTCTCTTTGATCGCCTGCGGCAGCACGGGTGCGGCCCAGGTGGAGGTTTGTATTAACAGCGCAGCAGCAACGGTACCTAACAACATCTTTTTCATGGTATTCACCCCGGTCAGCGTTAAAGAAGAATCGCGTTGATAAAATTTTTCATGCGTGGATTTTGCGGATTCAGCAGGATATCTTCGGGCGCGCCCTGCTCAATGATGCGCCCCTCGTCCATGAACACCACCTGGTTCGCCACTTCGCGCGCGAAGCCCATCTCATGGGTCACAACCAGCATAGTGGTGCCCTCCTTCGCCAGCTGACGCATCACCGCCAGCACCTCCCCCACCATTTCGGGGTCCAGCGCCGAGGTCGGCTCATCAAACAGCATCAGTTTGGGTTTCATCGCCAGCGCACGCGCGATAGCGACCCGCTGCTGCTGGCCGCCGGAAAGCGATTGCGGATAATCGTGGGCTTTGTGCGCCAGGCCGACGCGATCCAGCAGCGCCATCGCCTCTTCGCTCGCTTCACGCTTAGGGCGCAGCAGCACCCGGCACGGTCCTTCGATGATGTTCTCCAGCGCGGTTTTATGTGGAAAGAGGTTGAAACGCTGAAAAACCATGCCGGTTTGCAGGCGCTGGCGCGCAATCTGCCGATCGCTCAGCGGAAAGAGTTTGTTACCGGCGATGCGATAGCCCGCCAGCTCGTTGTCGACCCAGATGCCGCCCTTATCCACTTTCTCTAATTGGTTAATACAGCGCAGAAAGGTGCTTTTCCCCGAGCCGGAAGGGCCGAGAATGCACATCACTTCGCCATAGTTCACCTCAAGGCTGACATCCTTCAGGGCATGGAACTGGTCGAAATATTTGTTCACCTTGACGGCGCGCACGATGTTTCTCATTGCTCAGGCTCCCGAATCATTGACGACGACGCTGGCCGCGTGAGAAGTAGCGCTCCAGCTGGCTCTGGCCAAAAGAGAGCACCGTGACCACGATCAGGTACCAGATACCAGCCACAAACAGCAGTTCCATGACGCGCGCATTGGCGAAGTAGATGTTCTGCGTGTTGTAGAGCAGCTCTGAGTACTGGATCATGCTGGCCAGGCTGGTGGTTTTGATCATGCTGATAAATTCATTGCCCACCGGCGGCAGAATCACACGCATCGCCTGCGGCAGGATGATGCGCTGCAGCGCCTGCAAACGTGGCATGCCGATCGCCTTGGCCGCCTCATACTGGCCGGTATCTACCGACAGCAGACCGGCGCGCACCACTTCCGAGGTGTAAGCCCCCTGGTTGATGCTCAGCCCGAGCAACGCGGCGAGAAACGGGGTCATGATCTGCACCGTTTGCACTTCAAACAGGCCCGGCACGGCGATGACCGGAAACACCAGCGCCAGGTTGAACCAGAGCAGCAGCTGGAGAATCAACGGCGTACCGCGAAAAATCCAGGCGTAGCCTACCGCGATGTAGTGCAGCACCGGATTGGGCGACATGTACATAATGGCGGCCGCCACGCCGAACAGGATGCCGAGCGCCATCGCCAGCACCGACATGATCAGGGTGTTGATCACGCCGTCGAGGATCGCTTTGGCGGTAAAGAACTGCCCGACAAACGACCATTCGATATTGCCGTGGGCGAAGGCGTTGACCAGCACCGCCAGCACGATAACGATGGCGATCGAGGCGCAGATGCGGCCGTAATAGCGGCGCGGCACATAGTGATAGCGGTCAAGGTCGTAGCCGGGCGCGCTGCCCGGCGTGCCTGCCGGTGAGACCTGCGTTGGACTGTTCATCCCGTTTCTCCTCAGGCGCGCGGCCCCGTATAGCTCTCCGCCCACTGCTGTTGCTGTTGCATCAGGGTTTGCAGACGCGCCAGCTGTTCCGCCACGCGCGCCGATGCCGTGCCGCCGTAGCCGGAGCGGGCGGCAATCGCCGCTTCCAGCGTCAGCACTTCGCGCACCTCGGGCGTCAGGCGGCTGTCCACCGCCTGTAGCTGCGCGTCGCTGAGATCGGAAAGCGCGATCGCTTCCTGCTCGCACAGCTGCACCAGCTGGCCGGTAATTTCGTGCGCCTGCTTAAAGGGCACGCCACGCATCGCCAGCCAGTCCGCCACTTCGGTTGCGAGGGTAAAGCCGTCCGGCGCCTGCTCGCGCATCACCGCCCGGTTGAAGCTCAGGGTTTCCACCATGCCAGCCATGGCAGGCAGTACCATCAGCAGCGTGTTAACGGCATCAATCACGTTGCGTTTGTCATCGCTCAGGTCGCGGTTATAGGAGAGCGGCATCGCCTTCATGGTAGTGAGCATCGCCATCAGGTTGCCGACCAGGCGACCGCTGCGGCCGCGCGTCAGCTCGGCGATATCCGGATTTTTCTTCTGTGGCATAATGGAGCTGCCGGTGGCGTAGCTGTCGTGCAGCTCCACCCAGCGGAACTGGCGTGACGCCCACATGCAGATCTCTTCACACAGGCGCGACAGATTAATACCCATCATGCTGGTAACGAACAGAAACTCAGCGGCGTAGTCGCGGCTCGCCACCGCGTCGATGGAGTTTTCACAGGGGGCGCGATAGCCCAGCTCCGCTGCCGACTGTTCCGGCTGGCGCGCAATCGCCGATCCGGCCATCGCGGCGGCGCCCAGCGGCGAGAAGGCGCTGCGGCGATCCCAGTCCTGCATGCGTTCGATGTCGCGGGAAAAAGCCTGAGCGTGGGCCAGCAGCTGATGACCAAACAAAATCGGCTGCGCCTGTTGCAGATGGGTGAAGCCGGGAGCGATGCTCTGCTGATGCTGCGCCGCCTGATCCACCAGCGCCTGTTGCAGTTGCAGCAGCGCGCTTACCAGCTTGCGGCCGTTGTCGCGCAGATAGAGACGCAGATCGTTCACCGTCTGGTCGTTGCGCGAGCGACCGGCGCGCAGCTTGCCGCCCAGCGCGCCGAGACGCTCGGTCAGGGCGCGTTCGATAAAGGTGTGCACATCCTCGTCCGCTGCGATGGGCGCAATCAGACCGGCGCGAAAATCCGCGTCCAGCGCATCTACCGCGACCAGCATCGTCGCCAGTTCGTCATTGCTCAGCAGTCCGGCGCGCGCCAGCTCACGGGCATGGGCGCGGCAGCCAGCAAGATCGTAAGGAGCCAGAGCGAAATAGTAATCCGGGCTGCGCGATAAGGTGGTTAAGGTATCGGCAGGGGCGGCTTTGAAACGTGCGCCCCACAGCAGTTCGGCATTGTCAGACATGCGGATTCCCCTTCAACGGAACAAATAATTTTTAATCGGCGCGGGTTCGCAGCAACAGAAAGAACTTCTTTCTTCTTCTTGCTGGAAAATGGTATTCATTTCAGGTTCACTGTACTTTCACCGCAATAATTCCGGAGTTGAATAGCAAATATGGAAAGTAAAGTTTCCCAATCTGGAAACAATGCGGCTGCGCGCAGTGATAATGCCGTTCTGGCATTAAGTAACGTCGATTTAAAATTACTGCGTGTGTTTAAATGCGTGGTCGAAGCGGGCGGATTAACCGCAGCCAGCAATGAACTGAATATCGGCCTGGCGGCAATCAGCAAACAGCTTTCCGATTTGGAAATCCGCCTCGGCATGACCCTGTGCAGCCGCGGGCGTGAGGGCTTTGAGCTGACGGAATATGGCGTGAATGTTTATCAGGCCACGCTTGAGCTGTTTGTTTCTCTGAATCATTTTCGCGAACGCCTGCATAACAGTCGCGATGAAATCCTCGGCGAGATCGCCATCAGCGTGGTGGACAACACCATTTCCGACCCGCGCTCCCCCGTCACCAGCGCGGTGCAAAAGCTGCACCGGCTCGCCCCAAAAGTGCACATTCGCCTGCAAACCGCCCAGCTGGATGATATTGAACGCGGTATCAGCGAGGGCCGTTTTCATTGCGCTATTGCGCCCGCCTATGAATATAAGAATGAGTTTGATTATTTCCCGCTTTATATTGAGCAGTCGCGGCTTTATTGCGCACGGGATCACACTTTATTTTCTTTAAGCCCTGCGGCCATTTCGCCAGAAATATTGCAGCAGCAGGTGATGATCAACCATCTTTATGTCTCTCAGCGTTATAAAAACCGGCTCTTTACCCGGCAGGAGAGCCATATTCAGGCGGTTCAGGTTGAATCCGTCGCCATGCTGATTCTTACCGGTCACTTTATTGGTTATTTACCTGAACACTACGCGGCGCGCTATATTCAACAGGGCGAGCTACGGGAATTAAGCGATGAGGCGCTGCGGCTAAAAACGCCTTTTTGCCTGATAATTAAAAAAGGGCGGAAAATAAACCAGATTATCCGTTTGTTTATGCAGGCGCTGGCGATTCCCGAAAGCGAAGATCTGCACTAAAAAGGGGAATCTGACGACTCCCCGATTCTCATGGTCACACCAGCTTTTTGTACATCAGCGTGGTGGCGTCGAGTACGCCTTCTGTGGATTCAGCATAAAACGGAATCGCCCCGGCAATCTGCCAGCCCAACGACAGATAGAGGTCGCTGGCGACATCGCCGCTGCGCGTATCGAGCACCAACAGGCTTCGCCCACTCTCCTGCGCCAGCGCTTCCGCCTGCTGCATCAGCCGACGCGCAATGCCCTGACGCCGCGCCTGCGGATGCACCAGCAGCTTGCTGATCTCCGCCCGATGACGCCCGTTAGGCATGCCGCTGTAGCACACCATCACGGTGGCGACGATGCGTCCCGCCTCCCGCGCCACCAGTAGCTGACAATCCCCGCTGGCAATGCTGTAAACCCTATCCTGCCAGAAGCGCGCTATCGCCTCGCCGTCGGCAGCATTAATAAAGCCCACGCTCGCTCCGTCGGCCACGCAGGCGCGCAGCACTTCGCACAGCGCCGACAGTTCCTGTTGCGTCTGCGGCGCGTTCAACTCTTCATAATCAATCATGGTCGGCATACCACCAGCACATAGCGCGCGCCTTCAATGTCAGAGGCCTGAAACGCGGATTTCCCGGTTAAATGAAAGCGCAGCACATCCCCTGCTCTCAGCGTCCAGCGCTGCGCCTCCATGGTGATCTCCAGCGCGCCCGCCAGCAGCCAGATATGCTGCTCAAGGCCCTGCACCGGCGGTGCATCGTAGTCGATACGCGCCCCGGCGCGTAGCTGTGCTTCCACCATCTCGGCCCGGAAGCCATTCGCAGGCGGTGACAGGTTGCGGCGATAAAAGCCGCTCTCCTCGTCCTGCCAGAGCGGCTGCTGTTCAGGCGTCAGCAACAGCGCAGCCTCTTCCTCCACCTCGCTCAGCAAACGCGACATGGTTAAGCCATAGGCCACACAGAGTCGGTTCAGTAATGCGGCAGTGGGACTGGTTTCTCCACGCTCAATCCGCGACAATGAGGCACGGCTGATGCCGGTCGCCAGCGACAGTTCATCAAGCGACCAGCCGCGCGTGATGCGTAATTCCGCCAGCCGTGCGGCCAGACGCTGTTCAGTATCAGGTTGCTGCATTGGATTCCTCTCATATATGGGAATAATATCTCATGTATGAGATTAAGCGTGAAAGTATGCGTGGGATCAAGTTGTACAGTGCAAAATAGTTTGTACAAGTTGCCCGGCTTCGTTAAGGTAAACAGAGCTAAAGCACTTAATATGGTGAACACATGGTCTTATACAGTATCGGCGAAGTTGCTGAGCGCTGTGGCATCAACCCGGTAACACTCCGTGCGTGGCAGCGCCGTTATGGCCTGTTAAAGCCGCAGCGCACCGAGGGAGGTCACCGTCAGTTCGATGATGAAGATGTTCAACGTATTGAAGAGATCAAACGCTGGATAGAGAGCGGCGTGCCCGTTGGTAAGGTAAAAGCGCTGCTGGAAGGCGAGAAGCTTAGCGTCAATGACGGTTGGGCGCCTCTGCAGGAAGATCTGATGAGCGTGCTGCGCCATGCAAAAGCCTCAAAGCTGCGGGCAAAGATCGCCACGCTCGGACGCGAAAACCCGGTTGATGTGCTGATCGACCAGGTCTTTATGCCGGTACGCCAGCGTCTCGGTCTGGATCAGAATACCGCGCGCACCATGTGCAGTCTGCTGGATGGCGCGCTGATCGACTACGTGGCGTTCTGTCTGACAGGCGCACGGAAAAAAGCGGGCAAAGATGCGCTGATTCTTGGCTGGGGCGTCGAAGATCGCACCCGCATCTGGCTGGAAGCCTGGCGTCTTTCTCAACACGGCTGGCGGGTGGATGTGCTGGCGGAGCCGCTGGAAATTCCGCGCCCGGAACTCTTTCCGGGGCAGACGCTGTTTCTCTGGACCGGTAAAAAACTGACGCGTCGCCAGCAGGAGCAGCTAAGTCACTGGCAGGAGCAGGGTTTTTCGGTGCATATTCACGGCAGCGACTGATTCTGCTCTGGTTTTGCCCCTCTGTTGCTGAGGAAAACGCACGCACGGCGCTTTGTGCTGCGCCCGGTCCGCGTTATTATCGCTGCTCTTTGACACGCATCAGGTTTTTTCATGAACTGGCAAAAAATCTTCATCACCCTTCTGTTTCTCATCATGGCAATCGGCGGCATGGGCGGCATGATGCTGGTGGGATACACTATCGTGCTGCACTCACGCTAAGCCAACGCTGCAGGCGCTCAAACAGGCGATCGCTGACGATAGCCAGCAGCGCCACCAGCAGCGCGCCCTGAATCACATAGGCGGTATTAAAGCCGCTCAGACCGATAATCACCGGCGAGCCGAGACTTTTTGCCCCCACCGTCGAGGCGATGGCCGCCGTGCCAATATTAATGATCACCGAGGTGCGCACCCCGGCGATGATCACCGGCGCCGCCAGCGCCAGCTCCACCTGCCATAACCGTTGCCAGGCGCTCATGCCCACCCCTTCGGCAATTTCGCGGCTGCTGGCGGGCACGCCATCCAGACCCGCCAGCGTGCCCTGCAAAATCGGCAGCAGACCATAGAGCAGCAGCGCGATCACCGCAGGCCAGGCGCCAAAGCCCATCACCGGCACGGCGATCGCCAGCACCGCGACCGGCGGAAAAGTTTGTCCGGCGGCGGCGAGGGTCTCCAGTAGCGGACGAAACGGCAGTCCGTGACGCCGGGTCACCAGCACGCCGCTGCCCACGCCGATCACCAACGCCAGCGCGCTGGCTGAAAACACCAATACAATGTGCGCCAACGCCAGCTGCCAGAAGCTGTCCTGCTGATAGAGCGGGCGCTGCAACTGCGGAAACCACCAGGCAAACAGCGGGCCGCTGTAAGGCATTGCCAGCAACAGCGCGATAAATAACAGCACCAGCCACAGCAGCGGATCTTTGCGCCAGCGCATCAGCTTACCTCGCGCTGGCGCAGCAGATCGGCAAAGTGCAGCACGCCCAGCGGCTGCTGGCGATCGTCCACCACCGGCAGCTTATCGGTCTGACGGGCAATAAACTGCGACAGCGCCTCGCGCAGCGTCAGGCTGGCGGCGATCGCTTCCCCGTCCAGCCACTCGCCGCGCCGTGCAGACATTCCCACCAGCCCGAGGGAAAGCAGACGCACTCCCAGCTCGCTGCGGCCAAAAAAGTCGCGCACAAAAGGGGTTTTCGGCTGGGTGAGCAGCTCAACTGGCTTGCCCTGTTGAATGATTTCGCCGCCGTCCATCAGCACCAGCCGGTCCGCCAGCGCTAACGCCTCGTCGATATCGTGCGTCACCAGCACGATGGTACGCTCGGAAAGGCGATGAATGCGCAGCATCTCCTGCTGCAGCGCGCCGCGCGTCACCGGATCGAGCGCGCCGAAAGGCTCGTCCATCAGCAGTACTTCGGGATCGGCGGCCAGCGCGCGCGCCACGCCGACGCGCTGCTGCTGCCCGCCGGAAAGCTGATGGGGATAGCGCGTGGCCAGAGTGGGGTCGAGATTCAGCAGCGCCAGCAGTTCATTCACCCGCGCCCGGATGCGCGCCTTCGGCCACTTCAGCAGCACCGGCACGGTGGCGATGTTCTTTTCCACCGTCCAGTGGGGAAACAGACCGATAGACTGAATGGCGTAGCCCATGCGGCGACGCAGCGTGCGCTCATCGAAACGGCGAATCTCTTCGCCTGCGAAGCGAATCTGCCCTTCGTCATGCTCAATCAGCCGGTTGATCATCTTTAAGGTGGTGGATTTGCCCGAACCGGAGGTGCCAATCAGCACGGTAAAATCCCCTGCGGCAATCTCCAGCGTCAGATCTTTCACGGCGGGCTTGCCGGAAAAATATTTACTTACCCGATCAAAATGAATCATCGGTTTTTCTCTCCAGCAGGGAAATAACCAGGCGAAACAGCGCATCAAGGATTACCGCCAGCGCCACCACCGGGATCACGCCAAGCAGCACCAGATCGAGCGCGCTGCTCAGCAGCCCCTGAAAGATGATCGCGCCAAAGCCGCCTGCGCCAATCAGCGCGGCGATCACCGCCATCCCCAGCGTCTGCACCACTACCACGCGCAAACCGGCCAGCCAGACCGGCAGCGCCAGCGGCACTTCCGCATGCCAGAACTGCTGCAGCGGCCCCATGCCCATGCCGCGCGCGGTTTCAATAACCTCGGCGGGAACCTGTTGCAAACCCGCCACCACGCTGCGCACCAGCGGCAACAGTGCATAAAGCACCAGCGCGATCAGCGCGGGCGCGGCGCCGATGCCGCCGATGCCCCAGTTGCTCAGCGTTGGAAACGCCTGCGCCAGCCCCGCCAGCGGCGCAATCAGCAGGCCAAACAGCGCCACGGAGGGCACGGTCTGAATCACGTTCAGCACGCCAAATACCCCGGACTGCCAGCGCGACCGTCGGTACAGCCAGATGCCGAGCGGCACGCCAACCAGCAGCGCGGGCAGCAGCGTGCCGCCCAGCAGCATCAGATGGCGGGAGAAGGCCTGATCAAATACCTGCTGGCGGTTGGCATACTCTTTCAGGATAGAGAGCTGCGCCAGCTGGCCGCCGAGCAGCATCAGCAGCGGCAGCAGCCACATCTGAGCGTTAAGCAACAGCCGCCACAGCGCGTTGCGCGTGAGATTGCGGATGGCGTCGGCGGCCAGCAGCAGGGAGAGCGCGGCGGAGAGCCACAGGCCGCTGCCGAAGGCGGTGCGGGCCAGCGCGCTGCCCTGTAGGGCCAGCGAGGCGGCGTGCTGGCCGCTGAGGAAAATCATGCCGGCCAGCAGCAGTTCCGCCAGCAGCAACATCAGAAGGCGGGTGGATGCCATGGGCCTTCGTGCGGCCAGCAGCCAGAGCAGCGCCAGCGGCAGCAACAGCAGCCAGCCGTGGGCGATTTGCCACAGCGTCAGCGGCTGGCCGGAGACCAGCCGGTTGGCGGCATAAGTCAGAAACGGCAGGCTACTTAGCGTAATACTCAGCAGCGCCAGCAGCAGCAACGGCACCGGATGGTGACAGCGAATGCGCATTCCCCGATCGATCCGCTCAGGTTACAGCAGCTTTTTCTGCTGTAAGTAATTCACCGCCACGCTTTTGGCGTCCTGCCCTTCTACCGCAATCTGCGCGTTAAGCTGCTGCAGGGTTTTGGCATCCAGCGAGGCGAATACCGGCTGTAGCCAGCGACCCATATCGGGGTACTGTTTCAGCACCGCTTCGCGCACGACCGGCGTTGGCGCGTAGATCGGCTGTACCCCTTTGGGATCGCTCAGGGTTTCCAGCCCCAGCGCGGCCACCGGGCCGTCGGTGCCGTAGGCCATCGCCGCATTCACGCCGGAGGTTTGCTGCGCAGCGGCTTTGATGGTGACCGCCGTATCGCCCCCCGCCAGCGACAGCAGCTGATCCTGAGTGAGCTTGAAGCCGTACGATTTTTCAAACGCCGGTAGCGCATCGCTGCGCTCGATAAATTCCGCCGAGGCGGCCAGTTTGAAATCGCCGCCCTTATGCAGATAGCCGCTGAGATCGGCCAGCGAGGTCAGGTTGTTCTTTTTGGCGACGTCGCTGCGCACCGCAATGGTCCAGGTATTGTTCGCGGGCGCAGGCGTCAGCCAAATCAGATGATTTTTCTGCGCATCCAGCGCTTTGACCTTTTTATAGCCCGCCGCTGCGTTTTTCCAGGCATGATCTTTCTCGTCATTGAAGAAAAAGGCGCCGTTGCCGGTATATTCCGGATAGATATCGAGTTCGCCCGCCACAATGGCGCCGCGCACCACCTGAGTGTTGCCGAGCTGAATTTTATTGACGGTTTTCACGCCATGCTTCTCCAGCACCTGCAAAATAATATTGCCCAGCAGCGATCCTTCAGTGTCGATTTTCGACCCTACGCGCACCGGATCGGCCGCCTGGGCCATGCCTGTAGCAAGCGCCAGCGCCGCTATCCCCAGTAAACCCAAACGCAAACGAGTTCCAGCCATCCTCTTTTCCTTATTTGCTGTTCTTTTCGTTAATGCTTAAAAGCGTAGCTCAATGCGTTTCGCTCGCCGCAGGGATTCTTCGATTCGTGAGAATAAGCGCCGGGTGCGCGTCAGAGCATTGGGATCTGAGATATAACAAAATGGAATTTAGGGCAGGCGCGGTGCGGATTATTCTCATTGGCACTTTTAAACTAATAATACTGACAACATCATGACTGATTTAACCTCTTCTGCGCATGTGGCGCAGGCAGGGAACCGACCCTCCGGGGAGACGCAGTGGATCCGCAGTGCCGCTGACGTCTCAAACCTGGTCAACAACAGTACCCAGGCGCGCAGCAATGCGAACATCGTTATCGCCATTGCGCTGGGCGGCGTGTTTCTTGACGCTTACGATCTCGGCGCGCTGGCGTTTGGCGTGAAAGACGTGGCGCGGGAATTTAACCTGACGCCCACCGGCACCGGGCTGGTCGCTTCGGCGATCACCTTCGGCGCCATTGTGGGCGCGCTGATCGGCGGTTACCTGACCGATAAGATTGGCCGCTACCGTGTCTTTATGGCCGATATGTTTTTCTTTGTGGTAGCTGCCCTCGCCTGCGCCTTTGCGCCCAACGAGTATGTGCTGGGAGGCGCCCGTTTCGTGATGGGGCTGGGGGTCGGTATCGATCTGCCGGTAGCGATGGCATTTCTGGCGGAATTCTCGAAGCTGCGCGGCAAAGGCAACAAGGCGGCCAGCGTGGCGATGTGGTGCCCCACCTGGTATGCCGCCATCAGCATCTCTTATCTGCTGGTGCTGCTGCTGTATGCGGTGCTGCCGGAGAGCCATACCGGCTGGCTGTGGCGTCTGATTCTGGGCTTTGGCGCGGTGCCGGCGCTGGTGATTATCGCCATCCGCAGCCGCTATATCAGCGAATCGCCGGTCTGGGCGGCGAATCAGGGCAACCTGAAAGGGGCGGCAGAGATCCTGCGCAGCTCCTATAACATCAATGCGGAAGTGGCACCCGACGCCGACCTCAGCAAGCTGAAGCCGACGCGCCGCGCCAGCTGGCGCAACTACGGCGCGCTGTTGCAGGGTGTCTATTTGCGGCGCACGGTGTTGGCGACCATCACTTCCGTCGCTTCCGCCTTTGCCTATAACGCCGTGGCGTTTGGTCTGCCGGTGATTATCTCCAGCTTTTTCGCCCAGTCGATGCTCACCACCATTCTGGTGTCGCTGGCGCTGAATCTGCTGTTCGCCTTTGTCGGCGGCCTGCTGGCGGTGCGGCTGGTGCCGAAGCTCGGCGCCTGGAAGATGTCGGTGACGGGCTACGCCTGTCAGTGCGTCGCGCTGCTTGGCCTGGCGCTGATTGGTCGTCCGGCGGGCGGCGAAGAGGCTGCGCTGGCGATTGCCATGCTGGCGCTGTTCCTGTTTGGTCAGGGTTTTGGTCCCGGCTCACACACCATGACTTTCGCCTCGCTCAGCTATCCTACCTCGCTGCGCGGCGTGGGCGTCGGCTTTAACCAGACGCTGATGCGCGGCAGCTCCACCGTTTCGCTCTTTGCCTTCCCGGTGCTGGCCGCAGCGCTTGATACTCAGGTCTTTTGGGTGATCGCGCTGGCTCCGCTGGCGGGTCTGCTGGCGCTGCTGGCGATTCGCTGGGAGCCGTCGGGCTACGACGTGGATGCGGAGGATTTCTCCCGCTGATGTCAGGCGCGCGTCAGGGATGACGCGCCGCCCTCACGCCGGCAGGCTGAAGGCATCCAGAGAGGCAGGAATACGCGGAAAAGTATGCAGGAACCACGGCGTAAAACGTTCCGGATCGCACGTCATCTCTTCACGAAGCTCACCTACCGAACGATAGCACCAGGCGTCCGCCTCTTCAGGATTGAGGATCGGCTGCGCATCGCTGATAGCAAAAAAGACGTGACCATACTCATGCTCGGTGAGTCCGTTGCTGAGCGGCAGGTTGTAGCTCAGTTCAAACACCGGCGTCAGGCTGAGATCTAACCCCATCTCTTCCCAGAGACGACGCTCCGCCGCGTGCTGCGTCGATTCCTGCGGATAAGGGTGTCCGCAGCAGGTGTTGCTCCA
The DNA here is from genome assembly GCF_044342975.1 of Pantoea osteomyelitidis. Classification (NCBI taxonomy): domain Bacteria; kingdom Pseudomonadati; phylum Pseudomonadota; class Gammaproteobacteria; order Enterobacterales; family Erwiniaceae; genus Pantoea; species Pantoea osteomyelitidis. The sequence goes on along the minus strand of NZ_JBGFSN010000004.1, from coordinate 392,390 downwards.
CAAACCGCCGCAGTGATATTTGTCGCTGGCGCGGCGCTGCAACAGCAATTCATGGCGTGAATTAAACACGTAAACCGTCACAGCGCGATGCAGCAATCCCTTTTCATGCACTTCCAGCTTTTCCATTTTACCGGTGGGACGATCAAGATGGTCGACAAGGATAACTTCAATTGCGGACATGACAACTCCTTCAGAAAAATCCCAACCATTTTACACCATCTCCTCTTCAACGGCGGCAAAATGGCGAATGTACAGATGGCATTCTGTGCGGTTTCCCGCGCGACTGGCGCAGCGGCCACGCGTAACGACTAAAAATTTGCTCTGATAAAGCAGAATCTCTGGTAAAGCGTAGCAGCCAGCGGAGAAAGTGGGTAAAGCGGAGAAAAGCGCGGCCGCAGTGGGCCGCGCCGGTACCTCTTTTTAAAGCTTAAAGCTGTGCACCACCTGCTCCAGCTGCACGCTCTGCTCCTCCATCGCCTGGGCGGCGGTGGAAACCTGCTCCACCAGCGCCGCATTCTGCTGCGTGGTGCTGTCCAGCTGGTTGATCGCCACGTTCACCTGCTCGATCCCCATGCTCTGCTCACGGCTGGCGGACATGATTTCCCCCATCAGGGTAGTGACGCTGCTGACGCCGCGCATCAGCTCATCCATGGTCTGACCTGCCTGCTCCACCAGCTGGCTGCCGGTATCGATGTTGGCGACCGACTCCTCAATCAACTTTTTAATTTCACGGGCGGAGTTGGCGGAGCGCTGCGCCAGACTGCGCACCTCGGAGGCCACCACGGCAAAGCCGCGTCCCTGCTCCCCTGCGCGCGCCGCTTCCACCGCCGCGTTCAGGGCAAGAATATTAGTCTGAAAGGCGATGCTGTCGATGACGCTGATAATATCCACCACCTTGCGTGAAGAATGATGAATTTCTCCCATGGTGCTCACCACCTGACGCACTACCTGAGTGCCGCGTGCCGCCACCTGTGAGGCGTCGCCTGCCAGTGCGTTGGCATGGGTGGCGTTATCGGCGTTCTGGCGCACCGTGCCGGTCAGCTCCTCCATAGACGCGGCGGTTTGCACAATCGAGCTGGCCTGATCTTCCGTACGCGAGGAAAGATCGGCGTTGCCGCTGGCGATCTCGCGCGAGGCGGCAGTGATTGCCAGTGCGCTGTCGCCTACCTGACGCATCAGTCCCTGCAGATATTCAATGAACTGGTTGAAGCTCTGCGCCACGGCGTTGAATTCCGCGCTGTTACTGACCGGCAAACGCTGGGTAAGATCGGCTCCGCCGGTCGACAGCGCCTGGATGTTGCTGTTGAGCTGGCTGAGACGCTTCATCATGGCGCGCACAAAAGTCAGCAGCACCAGCAGCAGGATCACGGCCAGCGGAATCTGCACCAGGCCAAGACGCGTCAGCATACTGTGGGTTTGCACCTGCAGCAGGCTGCCGGGCACATCGCTGGCGAGATACCACGGGCTGTTGGGGATCGCCTGCAGGAACAGCATATGATCGCCATCTTCACCCTGATACTCCGTCTGCGTCGGCTGGGCAGAGGCATCGGCCAGCAGGGCTTTCAGCGGGGCAGCCATCGGCAAGGTGAGATCGCTGAGATACTCCAGCTTCGGCGTGCCCTGCGTCAGCGCGGCATTACCCACCACCTTGCCGTCCGCTTCCACAATCAGCACGCGTCCCTGAATCGCCTCGCCCATCTGCTGCGCCAGGTGGTTGAAAAAGCCCAGCGTCACGTCAATGGTGGCGACGCCCCAGGCGTTGCCGTCACGGTAAATCGCCATCGCACAGTTGGTGCGCGGCTGCGGGCTGGCGGCATCCTGATAGGCTTTCGCCCAGGCGCACTGCCCTTTCGGCGCGGCGAGTCCATCTTTGTACCACGACTGTTGCCAGTAGTTATCCGCCTCGGCCGAGTTCCAGAAGCTGTTTACCTTCAGCTGATTGCTGCTGTCGCGGGCAAAAAAGCTGCTGTCTTTCTCTTTGGCCGGATCGCGATGATTCGGCAAAGGCCAGATACCGCCGCCAAACACGTTGGTATCCTGATACTGGTTCACCAGCGCTGGCAGCAGCGCGTCAATCGTCGCGCTATCCATCACCGCCGCCGATTCGGTAATCGCCCGCTGCTGCGCCTGCACCCGGTTCATCTGCTCGACAATACGCGACGCCAGGGCAGCAACTTCATAACGCACCAGCCGACTTTCGTTACGCGTCAACTGCGGCGCGACAAACTGGTTGATCACCAAGACGGTAATCAGCATCAGCAGGAGGAAAAATGCGATCAGCGTGAGCGTAAAGCGTGATTGTGTGGTTTTTAACATAGACGTGCCCTTTACCAGGAGAGGCGCGATTGCCTGATCCCGGTTAACGGCCTGGCAGAACGGAACTTGAGATGGGCGGGTTCACAAAAATGAAAAAGAGTTGCGCTCTCCCTGATTCGGGAGAGAAGCAGCCGGAAAGCAAGCGCTACGCTTCGGCATCCACTACCTGCTGACGCGGACGAAAAATATGATTATTGCCGTCCGCCAGCAGCAGATTGAGGAGCTGTTCGCCGCCGTTTTCTTCAGCCTGGGCAAACTCACGCTCCGCTTCAGTCACCGGGGTTGACCAGAGCAGATTGACGTGGTCGCCGTCGCGCTTCGGCAGTTTGAACTGCGCGCTGTCAGCAGCCAGCGCGTTAGCCAGCAGGAAGCTTTCGAAACCCACCGGCGCCACTTCCGACGCCAGCGTGTGGCCTTCGCCCACCCAGCTCAGACGCGACCAGGGCAGATGAGCGAATTCCGCCAGCGCGCTGGCCATCTGTACCGCGTTGGATTCGGTCATCACGTCGCCATCCACCGCCATCGCCAGCTCCACGCGACGATACTGCGGCGCCAGCTCCTCGTAGAGATAATCCACCTGCGGCATCGGGCGAATGCTCATGCCGAGCGTCAGAAAATACCAGACGCCACGATGCCAGTGCTGAGAAATCGCCATCGGCGGCCAGTTTCCCTGGTCGATGGCGTAATATTTTACCGACTCGCCAAACTGCGTTTGATAGCACTGCAACAGCTCATGCTGCACCAGATCCCACAGATGGCCGTCGTGCCAGTCGCGCCAGAAGTGACGATGCTGTTCCGCCAGCGCGTAATAGTGGTTAGTGGAGGCGGAGCCGAGCGGCGCGGTAAGACGATTTTTACGCAGGCAACCAGCGGAAAAACTCACCTGCTTATCCTGATAGAGGCTCCAGCCGGGGATCACCGCCAGCAGCTGGCCGTTATACCAGAGCGCGGCGCCATCATCGCTGGGCTCCCACATCACCTGAAGCCCGGCGGGATCGAGCGGCGGCTCCGCCTCCAGGGTGCGGCAATATTCCGCACTGAGCAGCGGCGCAATACCCTGCTCCATTGCCGCGCGATCCTCCTGCTGCGGCGCAGGCAGCAGGTTGCGCAACCAACAGCCGCGTACCGCATACTGGCTGCGAAACAGGTCGTTCGGCCAGATGTAAAAGTAGGCGGTGCGCTCATCCTGTTCGACGATTGCCGTGAGGGTACGTTGCTGATTGTGGACTTCGGCAATCAGATGTTGATAGCTCATAGTGCCTCGACAAAAGCGTGGAGGAATCCTTTTTCCCCGAGAATAGAGCAGGATCGGCACTCGTGCCATGCGAGACAAGGGTAAAAATCTCAAAGTGCGGGCTGTGAATATTACCCGGCCTGATATTCAGAATTGAGCGAAGCGGCAATAATGCAGCAAGGCATAATGTTTTCTTCACAATCCTTTCAAGTGACGCTGCAATTTATTTCGACATTTTTTCACTATCGGGCGTGTTAACGTCAATTTATCCTGACTTTACACATGGAGCGGCACAAGGTGCATGGCCTCGATGTCAGTATCAAAGAGTTAGTTATCTACGCCTTTCTGGCCTGGCTGTTTTTTCGCTACAGCGGGATAATGATTTCATTAGCCTTTTTCTGCAGCGGCCTGCTGGCGTTGCTGCTTTTACCCGTTGACATGTGGTACAGCCTGTTTGCCTTTGCCCTGATGGGCATCGGGCTGGGGCTGCTGCTGTACCGCTACCATTTGCGATATGACAAGCTGCATCATCAGATGAACAGGCCGCGCACCTATACGGCAGGGCGTGATGAGTTTCATCAGTGAAGCAGGTTTAATCTTTTCCCGCCGGGCAGATTTAAACTTTGAAAAGGTAAACGGGTTGGCGGCGCTTTAATTCGTCTGCAACCCTTTAGCGGAAGTAATCTGTTGCCGTAAGGCAAATACATCTCAGCTGATTCGCCCCATGCGCTTCATCGCTTTGTGATAAGCGCCGCGCTGAATTGACCAGCGCAGGCCAGCGGCGAGCAATTGAATTTGCCGATCGAGCGCCAGACGTTCCAGCGTGCTGAAGCGATAGCCGCTCTGCTGCTGTGCCCATTCCGGCATCAGGCTGATGCCCGCTTTCATCATCACTTTCATTACCGGTTTCGCCTGCCAGCTGGGCGCCGGGGCGTTCATCAACAGACGCGTCACTTCCCGCGTGCGATCGTCCACCTTCAATTCACTGCGCATCTGGTGAAAATAATCGGCTACCGCCTCGCGGCTTTTCGGCACCCCTTCCGCCCCCAGCGCTTCCGCAATCTGCGCCGCTTCCCTGTAGTAGCGATCCTGATCCGCCCCACTGAGGCGCGGGTTTTTGTAGCGAAGATGGGAAGCGAGAAAGCGGCTGGTTTCCGCTACATGCACCCAGGTAAGCAGGTGGGGATCGCTGGCGGCATAGGGCTGGCCGTAAGCGTCCACGCCGCTGACCTGTAAATGAATGCGCTTCACGCGCTCGATGAGCGTCTGCGCGTCGGCGCGATTACCAAAAGTGGTGACGGCAATAAACTGGCTGGTGCGTCGCAGGCGACCCATCATATCCTGGCGGAAGTTTGAGTGATCCCAGACCCCGGCCAGCGCAGAAGGATGCATCATCTGCAATAACAGCGCGCTGATGCCGCCGCACATCATCGAGGTGAAATCGCCGTGCACCTGCCAGATCACGCTCTCCGGGCCAAACAGGCCCGGATCGCCCGGCGGTTGGGAGAGATCGAATTCATTTAGCGACAGGCCGTTCACCCGAAAGACCTGACGCTCGATACGTTGCCGAAGAATTTTCATATGTCAGGGGCCGCCGGTGCGGCCCGTTAAGGTTTTAAAGATAATCAAATTGTGCATCTTGGGTGCGTACCGAATCCAGCCCGATCATCACATTAAATTTGCCCGGCTCCGCCACCTGCTGCATTTTCTGGTTCCAGAATTTCAGCGCATCAACATCGATTTTAAAGGTCACGGTTTGCGATTCGCCCGCCTTCAGCATGATGCGCTGAAAACCGCGCAGCTCCGCGACCGGACGGCTGAGGGTAGCCACCGGATCGTTCAGGTACATCTGCACTACGGTGGCGCCGTCGCGTGAGCCGCTGTTGGTCACCGTGACGCTCGCCTCAATAACGCCGTTACGCGGCATGGTTTTGGCCGACATTTTCACCGGCGACACCTTAAAGCGGGTATAGCTCAGGCCATAGCCAAACGGGTAAAGCGGACCGTTTACCGCGTCATAGTAGTGCGAGGTGTATTTGTTCGGCTTAGCGGCGTTATAAGGACGACCGGTCGGCAGATGGTTGTAATAGATCGGGATCTGTCCCACTGAACGTGGGAAGGAGACCGGCAGCTTGCCGGAGGGATTGTAATCGCCAAACAGCACGTCGGCGATGGCGTTGCCTCCTTCTGTACCGCTGAACCAGGTCTCCAGCATCGCATCCGCCATGCGGTCTTCGTTGACCAACGCGAGCGGACGGCCATTCATCAGCACAATCACCAGCGGTTTACCGGTGGCTTTCAGCGCCGCCAGCAGCTTTTGCTGGCTGGGCGGAATAGTGAGATCGCTGCGGCTTGACGCTTCATGCGCCATGCCCTGCGCTTCGCCCACCGCTGCGATCACCACGTCCGCCTGCTTCGCCTTTTCTACCGCCTCATCAATCATCTGCTGCGGCGTGCGCGCATCCACGCTGACCGCTTTTTCATAAAGATTGAGGAAATCCTGGATGCCTTTGTTATCGGAGATGTTCGCCCCTTTGGCGTACAGCAGCGTCGCTTTGCCCGCCGTGGCATTACGCATTCCTTGCAACAGCGACACTGACTGCTTCGCCACGCCCGCCGCTGACCAGCTGCCCATGATGTCGCGCTGGCTGTCGGCCAGCGGCCCGATCAGCGCGATGGTGCCGCTCTTCTTCAGCGGCAGCGTCTCCAGACGGTTCTTCAGCAGTACGATGCTTTTACGCGCCACATCGCGCGCGTCGGCGCGATGCAGACGGCTTTCCGCATTGGTGTCCTGCGGATCGCTCTCTTTCGCGCCGAGATGGCTGTAAGGATCGTTAAACAGTCCCATATCATATTTTACATTCAGCACATGACGCGCCGCGTCGTCGATCTCCGCCATGCTCACCGCGCCGCTTTTCACCAGCCCCGGCAGGTATTTGCTGTAATATTCGTCGCTCATGCTCATATCGATGCCCGACTTGAGCGCGATGCGCACTGCATCCTGCGGATCGCTGGCGACGCCGTGCTTGAGCAGCTCTTTAATGGCACCGTGATCGCTGATGGTTATGCCTTTGAATTTCCACTGGTCGCGCAGCAGATCTTTCAGCAGCCAGCCGTCGGCGGTGGCCGGCACGCCATTGATCGAGTTGAGCGCCACCATCACGCCGCCGCTGCCGGCATCGAGCGAGGCTTTATACGGCGGCATGTAATCCTGGAACATGCGCTGCGGGCTCATATCCACGGTGTTGTAATCGCGCCCGCCTTCTACCGCGCCGTAGAGTGCGAAGTGCTTCACGCTGGTCATCAGCGCATAGCGATCGGCGGGACTTTTGCCCTGCATCGCTTTGACCATGGTGCTGCCCATCTGCGAGGTCAGGTAAGTGTCTTCGCCAAAACCTTCCGAGACCCGACCCCAGCGCGGTTCACGGCTGACGTCCACCATCGGTGCCCAGGTCATATTCAGACCATCATCCGCCGCTTCATAAGCAGAGACGCGGCCCACGGTATGTACGGCGTCAAGATCCCAGCTGGCCGCCAGGCCCAGTGGAATAGGGAAAACGGTGCGCTGGCCATGCACCACGTCGTAGGCGAAAAAAAGCGGAATTTTCAGGCGGCTGAGCTGCATCACCTGATCCTGCATGGCGCGAATGTCAGGCCGCGTGACGGTATTGAAAATTGCCCCAACCTGTCCTTTTTGGATCATGTCGCGAATCGCTGATTTGGGATTGTCCGGCCCGACGCTGATCAGTCGCAGCTGGCCGATTTTTTCGTCCAGCGTCATTTTTGTCAGCAGCTCACTGACAAAGGCGTCTCGCGCCTGTGCGTTCGTCGGATGGGGGCCAAACAGATCGTCGGCCAGAGCGGGCTGAATGGCCAGGGAAACGGCCAGGCTAACAGAGTAAATCCATTTCATCAGTTTGGGTTCTCTTAAGTGACTGCGCTAAAACAAATTTATGGGTTCCAGCAACGTATGCGCCAGTGTGCCACAAGATGAGAATAGCAGGTAGTTTTGCGCGGCGAGCCATTTTCCCGTGTCGTGCTACAGTAAGGACGCAACGTAACGTGAAAGGATACGCCTGTGACAGATTCCCTCTCTCGCCCTGCTCTGCTGGCGGAACTGCGCCGCCTCGTGGGTTCCTCTCATCTGCTGACCGACGCCGCACAGACGGCACGCTACCGCAAAGGCTTTCGCTCCGGCACAGGCGACGCGCTGGCGGTGGTATTTCCCGGCTCGCTGTTGGAGCTGTGGCGCGTGTTGCAGGCGCTGGTCAGCGCCGATGCAATTATCTTGATGCAGGCCGCCAATACCGGTCTGACGGAAGGCTCTACGCCGCACGGCAACGATTACGATCGCGATATTGTGATTATCAGCACGCTGCGTCTCGATAAATTGCAGCTGCTCGACGAAGGCAAACAGGTGCTGGCGTTTCCTGGCACTACCCTATGGCAGCTGGAGAAGGCGCTGTCGCCGCTGGGCCGCGAGCCGCACTCGGTGATCGGTTCCTCTTGTATCGGCGCCTCGGTGCTGGGCGGCGTCTGCAATAACTCCGGCGGTTCGCTGATCAAACGCGGCCCCGCCTATAGCGAGCTGGCGCTTTACGCGCAGATAGATGAACAGGGCAAACTCAGGCTGGTGAACCACCTGGGCATGCAGCTCGGCAGCTCGGCGGAGGAGATTCTGGGGCGCCTCGATGACGATCGCTGGCAGCCCGCAGACGTACAGTATGACCATCGTCACGCCTCCGATTACGACTATGCTACGCGCGTGCGCGATATCAATGCGGATACCCCGGCGCGCTTCAATGCCGACGCGCGCCATCTGTTTGAAGCCTCGGGCTGCGCCGGCAAGCTGGCGGTGTTTGCCGTGCGGCTTGATACCTTTCCCGCCGAGCCGCAGCAGCAGGTGTTCTATATCGGCAGCAACGATCCCGCCGTATTGAGCGATATTCGTCGCCATATCCTTGCTCATTTCGCCAGTTTACCGGTGGCGGGCGAATATATGCATCGCGACATTTTCGATATCGCCGAAGTGTACGGTAAAGACACCTTTGTGATGATCGATAAGCTGGGCACCGATAAAATGCCGCGCTTTTTTACCCTGAAGGGACGCGCCGACGCCTGGCTGGCAAAGGTGCCTTTTATCAAACCCCATTTCAGCGATCGCCTGATGCAGCGCGTTAGCCAGTTTTTTCCGGCGCATCTGCCGAAACGCATGAAGCAGTACCGCGACAAATATGAGCATCATCTGCTGTTAAAAATGTCCGGCGACGGGGTGGCGGAGGCGCGCAGCTATCTCAAGGACTTTTTCCGCGAGGGCGGTGGCGACTTTTTCGAATGTACCGATAAAGAGGGGGCGCACGCCTTCCTGCATCGCTTTGCCGCGGCGGGCGCGGCGGTGCGTTATCACGCGGTGCATGCCGACAAAGTGGAGGATATTCTGGCGCTCGATATCGCTCTGCGCCGTAACGATCGCGACTGGTTCGAGACGCTGCCGCCAGAGTTTGATAACGACTTGATCCATCGCCTCTATTATGGTCACTTCTTCTGTCACGTTTTCCATCAGGATTACATCGTGAAGAAAGGGGTAGATGTTCATGCGCTGAAAGAGAAGATGCTGGCGATCCTTAACGCGCGCGGCGCGGAGTATCCCGCCGAGCACAACGTCGGGCATCTCTACACGGCGAAACCGCAGCTACAGGCGTTTTACCGCCAGCTCGATCCCACCAACAGCTTTAACCCCGGCATCGGTAAAACCAGCAAGCAAAAAGGCTGGGGAGTGAAGCAGGCGTAGTCGCAGGCGAAAAAAGGCCGAACATTGTTCGGCCTTTTATACGCTTTAAGGTAGCTGTTCCGGCTCGTTGCTGGCTTCCTGCTGCCTGCGCTCGATAATCATTGTCTGCGGCGTCGAGAGCATAATGTCCTCCTTGCGCAGACGCGTCAGAATATCAAACAGCAGATCGCTCTTCACGCTGCCCACCTGACGCGGGCTGGCGACGTTGCCGGTGACGCTCAGCACGATCCCCTGCGGCGTCAAATCTTTGAAGGTCACCGACGGCTCCGGCAGCTCCAGCACGCGTTCGTTTTCGTTATAGACTTCCAGCAAAATCTCACGTACCCGCACCGGATCGATATCAAGCGGGAAAGTCAGCAGAATGGTCGCCACGCCCTGCGCACTGCCCATGGTGGCGTTACGCACGTTCTGTGAGATGAGCTGTGAGTTCGGCACGATCACCGTGGATTTATCGCTCAGCTGGATCTCGGTGGCGCGCACGTTGATGCGGCGAATATCCCCTTCGATGCCGCTGATGCTCACCAGATCCCCCACCTTCACCGGCCGTTCGGTCAGCAGAATCAGACCGGAGATAAAGTTCTTCACAATCTCCTGCAGACCAAAACCGATACCCACCGACAGGGCGCTGACGATCCAGGCCAGCTTGTTCCATTGCAGGCCCATGGTCGACAGCGTCAGCAGGATAATCAGCACGTAGCCGATATTGCTGAACAGCGTGACCAGCGACACGCGCATACCGACATCCATGGTGGTTTTCGGCAGGAACTCGTTATCGAGCCAGCGGCGCACCGAACGCAGCACATAGATGCCGACGATCAGACAAACCAGCGCATTCACCAGCCGTGCCGGCACGATGTTCAGTGACTCGAGTCCTTTGCCGCCCCAGAACTCAATCGCTTTCTGCAACAGTTCAATTGGCGTCGATGAGGCGAAAGTGCCGTTCAGCAGCGCAATTGCCACAAACAGAATCAGCAAGGTTTTGCCTGTCGCCGCCAGCAGCGTGGCCGCCTGCTGCAGATGACGATCGTTGATGTTCAGCGAACTTTGAATGCGTTTACCGGTGGGATTATTGGTGGAAAACAGCGTTTCGCAGGCGTCGTTAATCAAATGGCTGAGGAAGTAAAACGAGCCAAACAGGATGCCGCACCAGATCAATTCATAACTCAGGAAGCGTCCCAGCGTCACATAACCGATAATCAGCGAGAGCAGAATAGCAATGCCGGTCAGCGTCAGTGCCATATGAATCAGTCCGACCAGCGTGGAGCGCGCCTCCGGCGGGTTACCTTCCAGCTTCATGCGCCGCCGTACCCGGTTGGAGCGCATACTCACGGCGAGCGTGGTGGTGCCAATCAGCAGCGCCGTCAGCCCGTTAGCGAAAATAGTGGTGTTGAGGCTGGTGCCGACGCTGTAGTTTAAGCTCTCCACCGTCTGGAAAATAAACACCAGCACGGCGGTAATCGGCGGAAAAGGCTTTAATGCCTCGGCTATCGGATCGGCGATCGGCGGCAGTCGCCAGGAGGGACGGCGAGTCGAGAGAAAGGCGCGTCCCAGACCGGCAATCAGCCCGCAAAACACGCTAAGCTCCACCAGCCGATCGACAAAGCCCTGCACGTCATCGGAGACTTCGTTACGGCGGGTAAACGCCAGTGCGATAAAGTTGAACGCCAGCACCACGGCGGCCAGGGTAGTAAGCGCGATAGCGGCAGCAAGGAAACTGCGACGCAATCGTCCTTCCGGCAGCTTATGGATACTGACCCAGGCGAGGAACTCTTCACTGTAGCGACGGCAAACCGTCATCACCAACAGCGCAGCTACCAGCCAACCCAACGTGCCGATGCGCCAGCCCGGCTCCCAGGAGAGCGCAGCCGTCGCCTTCAATTCGTCGCGAAAATCGGCAATTTTCTCCCCATCAAGATCCTGTGCGTTGAACAGCGGCGCCCAGAAGCGCGGCCCCAGAATACTGCCGGAATTCAGCGCCAATTGGTTTTTCAACTGATCGCGGCGCAGGTTGACAATCTGCGAGGAAAGCATCAGCCCGCCGTTTTTAATCGCCAAAGCCTGGGTGAGCTGATCGTCCAGCTTGCTTTTCTGGCTCTCCAGCGAGTGGCGTTTGCGCGTTACTTCTGGCGTCTCTTTCACCTCGCTGTCCGCTTTCGGCGCCGGGCCGAGCACCCCCAGCTGAGCGTCGAGCTGCTGACGCTGCGGGGTCAGCGCCTGCGCGAGCGTATCGGCGTTGCCGGAAAGCTCCAGTGCCATCTCGTTGAGCTGATTCAGCTTATTTTCATTGGTTTCGCCAGAAACCTGGCCTTTGATTTTGTCGAGCACCTTCTGCATCTTCGGCAGCTCTACCGCCGGATTCACCGGCGGCGCGGTCTCTTCTCCCTGCGTAGCGGCGGCGGCATCGTCCGCCGCCAGCGCAAGGCCGGGCGCCAGCATCACCAGCGCCAGCAAAAACAGAGCAAAAATGGATCGTAGCTTAAACATAAGAACCTGATTCCAGCGCGTTAAAAGAGTCCGGACGATCTTCCTTCGCCCGCCGCGCGTAGTTTAGGCGTTTGCCTGGGACGAAACTATAGGAATGCGGGCGCAAAAATCTGCCGGGTCATGCTGCTCGGGCGCTCAGCCTGAGGCGCGCGCCCGAAGGTTTTTACTCTACGGCCGCGGCGCTTGCGCCGGTACTGGCCATCTGCCCCGCCTTCTGCTTTTTATAGGCCAGCGCCGCCGCAGGCACCGGCGCGGCTTTGCCGGTTTCCAGCCAGTCGCGCAAACGATTCGCATCGGCGAAATGGGTGTATTTGCCAAAGGCATCCAGCACCACCAGCGCTACCGGACGGTTATTGATGCGGGTGCGCATCACCAGACAGTGACCCGCCTCATCGGTATAACCGGTTTTGGTCAGCTCAATCTGCCAGTCCGCTTTATAAACCAGATGATTGGTATTGCGGAACGGCAGCGCATAGGCGGGATGGCTGAACAGCGCGGTCTGCTCTTTGGTGGTGCTGAGCTGGCCCAGCTGCGGATACTGACGCGTCGCTTTCAGCAGTTTGATCAGATCTTCCGCGCTGGAAACGTTTTGGATCGATAAGCCGGTGGGTTCCACATAACGGGTGTGCGTCATGCCCAGAGCGCGCGCTTTGGCGTTCATGGCGCGGATAAAGGCGTCATAGCCGCCGGGATAGTGGTGCGCAAGGCTGGCCGCCGCACGGTTTTCCGATGACATCAGCGCCAGCAGCAACATATTCCTGCGGCTGATTTCACTGTTCAGCTTGACGCGCGAAAAGACGCCGCGCATTTCCGCCGTGTGGCTGATATCCACCGACAGCAGTTCATCCATCGGCTGATGAGCATCCAGCACCACCATCGCCGTCATCAGCTTGGTGAGCGAGGCGATGGGCCGTACGCGATCGGGGTGGCTGGAAAACAGCACTTTATTGGTATTGAGATCGACAATCATCGCACTGCCGGAGGCGATTTGCGGCTGTGCAATCGGCGCCATGTTGGCAAGCGCAGGGGCGGCCAGCGCAGGCGTCATCGCCGTGGCTCCGGTAAAGAGCAGCGCCAGCGACAGCAGTGAATAGCGAATATTTACAGGCATCGGGAAAGTGTACCGGTTAAGATTTTGCGCTGTGTCAGACACAGGCTGCCCGCATCAGGCCAGAGTATACGCGGGCTGGCCGCAGCATCATACGCGGTTCACTTAGAAATTTCCTGGGTGAGATTGTTTCCGGGCGTTAAAAGGCTGTGCCGGAAGACACAGCCTGATTTAACGGATTAAAACAGGCGCGGGCCATATCCCCATATCACCACCGTCAGCGCCAGCAGCACTTCCAGTACCAGCACGCCGATTGCCAGCGTTGAACCGGAAAGACGCAGGCTTTCATCCTGATCGATATTCAGGAACACCGGAATCCCGACGTAAAGCAGATAGCCGGTATAAAGCAGCGCCAGCGCACCTATCAGTACACAGAGCCAGACCAGCGGGTAAAGCGCCACAATGCCGCAGAGAAACAGCGGCGTCGCCACATAGCCAGCAAATACCGTGCAGCGCTGGATACCGGGCCGTTGCGGATAATCTCGTGCCATCCAGTGGATTACGCGGCCCATCACCGCTACGCCACCCAGAATGATCAGGTAAAACAGAATGCCAAGACCGATGCCGGTAAACAGGTTGAGCTGGATATACCGCCCTTCCCCCAGATTCCAGCCCAGCTGCGTGGTGCCAATAAAGGCGCAGATTACCGGGATCGCCGCCATCAGCAGGACATGATGCGTGTAATGGTGCGAAACGCTTTCGTTCTCTTGCTTAATATCACGCATCTCCTGGTTCGGATGCGCCATAAGTCCCCAGATATGATTCATAAAATCACCTCTCTGATGCGACTGTCCGCCCGACTCGGATGCCGGACAGATCCCCTCTAGTATAAACGGGGCTGCAACTTTTGCGGCGAGCGCGCAAATAAACCGCAAAATAATGGCCCGGCGCTGGGTTTAATTGTTAACGGGACCGGAAGCTTGCGCGGATGCGGTATAGACTTGTGAGAGTCTTGTTTTCACAGGAAGGTCAATTTTGCATTTCGATATCAACCAATTAATTACGCAGTATGGTTATTTCGGCGTACTGCTGGGCTGCCTTGTCGAGGGCGAAACCTTTACGCTGCTGGGCGGCATCGCGGCCCACGAAGGTCTGCTGCGTTACAGCGGCGTGGTTATCGCCGCCATGATTGGCGGGGGAATCGGCGATCAGCTGCTGTTCTGGCTGGGACGCCGTTACGGCACGCGCATCCTGCGCCGTTTTAAAAAGCATCAGGATCAGTTGGTCAAGGCCAACCACCTGATTCAGCGCCATCCCAGCCTGTTTGTGATCGGTGTGCGCTTTATGTATGGCTTTCGGCTTATCGGCCCGATCATTATTGGCGCCAGCCATCTCAGGCCGCTGAAGTTTTTTCTGCTGAATGTGATTGGCGCCGTCATTTGGGCGCTGCTGTTTGTCACGCTGGGCTATTTTGCCGGCGAGATGATCACGCCGCTGCTGCATAAAATCGATCAGCATCTGAAACATCTGTTCTGGCTGGCGGGAGCGGTGGTATTTGCTTTCCTGCTGCGTTTTATTATCCGACGCTGGAATAACAAGCGGGCAGGCTAAAATCGCCCCTGCGCCCCGCACGTCGGCGGTTCAGGTGTTGTCATAGCCCCTGAACTGTGGGTTCGCCAGCATAAAGCCGCCGTCGATGATAAACGACTGGCCGGTGGTATAGGTTGACCACTCTGAACAGAGCCAGACCACCATGCTGGCAATCTCGCGCGTATCGCCCGGACGTCCGGCAGGGATTTCCGGAATTTTAGTGGTCTGCGCATCTTCATTGCTCATATTGTTCATCGGCGTGGCGATGGCGCCTGGCGCAACGGCATTCACCAGAATCTTATGCGGCAGCAGACTCAGCGCCATCGATTTGGTCAGACCGCCCAGCGCATGTTTCGCCGCCGTATAGGCGGTTGAGTCGGGCAGTGGCGTGTGCTCATGCACCGAAGTGATATTAATGATGCGTCCGCCCTCGCCCTGCTCCACCATTCTGCGTGCAGCGATTTGACCGCAGACAAAAGCGCCGTCTACATCCACGGCGAACACGTTGCGCCAGTCTTCGAAACTGGTCGCAAGAAAGTCCGCTTTTGCGTTGGTCCCGGCATTATTGACCAGCACGTCAATACGGCCCAGGCGATCGATCAGCGTCTGCAACGCTTTTCCGCCCTGCTGCGGATCGGAGAGATCCATCTGAACGCGTTCGGCACGACGCCCCATATTGCGTACCTGGCGCGCAGTATCTTCTCCTCCCTGATCGTCGGAGCGCCAGGTAATACCGATGTCGAAGCCCTGCTCCGCCAGCATCAGGGCGCAGGTTTTGCCGATACCTGAATCTGATGCCGTAATCACGGCGACCTTCTGCTGTTGCGCTGTCATCGTTGTCTCCGGTGATGGGTATCAGAAGAGTATAGATGTTATCTATCCGTGCTCAGACCCGGCTCTCTCTGCCGCTTTGGCTATAGTTAACTGATGGTCCGCCCCTGGGGAAAAGCATGAGTCAGGTGAAACGCAAGATTGAAGATCACGGCGTCATTGGCGATCTGCGCACCTGCGCGCTGATCGCAAACGATGGCACCATCGACTATTTCTGCTGGCCGGAGCTGGACAGCCCCTCGGTGTTTTCCGCGCTGCTTGACAGCGATGAAGCGGGGCTGTTTTCGCTGGCGCCGCAGTGGAAGGATGCGCGCCGTCAGCAACTCTACCTGCCGGATACCAATATTCTGCAAACCCGCTGGCTGGGCAACGAAGGGGTAGCGGAAATTACCGACTATATGCCGCTGTGCGACGCCGTCGACAAGCAGCCGCGCATTATCCGCCGGGTGAAAATGGTGCGCGGCAGCGCCCGTTTCACTATGCGTTGCGCGCCGCGCCACGACTATGGTCGCGCCAATACCCAGGCCCGCGCTGAACATGGCTGCATTGAGTTTCATGCCGAAGGCCAACCGTCGCTGCGCCTCGCCGCCACCGTGGTGATGACGCTGGAAGAGAATGCGGCGATCGCCAGCTTTACCATGAAAGCGGGCGAACATGCCGAATTTGTTTTTGGCAGCGTTGATGATCCCCATCTCGACCACATCGCCACCGAGCGCTGCTTTCATCACACGCTGCACTTCTGGCGCAGCTGGACCAACAAAAGCAACTATCGCGGACGCTGGCAAGGCATGGTGAGCCGTTCCGCGCTGGCGCTGAAGCTGCTGACCTCCTGGCGGCATGGCTCCATCGCCGCTGCCGCCACCTTTGGCCTGCCGGAAGAGCTGGGCGGCGTACGCAACTGGGACTATCGCGCCTCCTGGATCCGCGACGCCTCATTCAGCATGTACGCGTTGATGCGTTTGGGCTACACCGAAGAGGCGAAAAACTTCACCAAATGGGTAGGCCGCTGTGTGGAAAACAGCCACTACGACGAGGCGCGCCTGCAGGTGATGTACCGCCTCGACAGCGGCACTGAACTGCATGAAATGGAGCTGCTGAATCTCTCCGGCTATGCTGATTCGATGCCGGTGCGTATTGGCAACGATGCCTGGCAGCAGACCCAGCTGGATATCTATGGCGAGCTGATGGACGCCATCTATCTCGCTAATAAATATGGCGAGGCGATCTCCCATCGCGGCTGGCGCTACGTGATGAATATGGTCGATTACGTCTGCGACAGCTGGAACCAGCCGGATGCCGGTATCTGGGAGATGCGCGGCGAGCCGCAGCATTTTCTTCACTCGCGCCTGATGTGCTGGGTGGCGATCGACCGCGCGCTGCGCCTCGGGATGAAGCGCTCGCTGCCGATGCCTTATGAACGCTGGGATCGGACGCGCAGCGAGATCCGCGAAGATATCTGGAACAATTTCTGGAACAAGGAGCGCGGCCACTTTACCGCCACGCGCCATGGCGATTATCTCGACGCCTCGATGCTGCTGATGCCGCTGGTGCGTTTTGTCGGCGCGACCGACCCCGACTGGCTCGCCACCCTGGACGCCATCAAGGCCAATCTGGTCAGCGACGGGCTGGTGCGCCGCTATAACATCCTTGAAACGCCCGCAGACGGATTAAAAGGGGAAGAGGGTTCCTTTGCCGCCTGTTCGTTCTGGTATGTCGAGTGTCTGGCGCGCGCGGGGCGCATCCATGAAGCGCACTTTGAGTTTGAAAAATTGCTGAGCTATGCCAATCCGCTCGGTCTTTATGCTGAAGAGTTTGATATCCGCGGCGGCGCGTTAGGCAATATGCCGCAGGCGCTTTCCCATCTGGCGCTGATCAGCGCCGCCTTTTTCCTTAATCGTAAGCTAAGTGGCGAGGTGACCTTATGGCAACCCTGATCAATTTGTGTTGATTCGCAAAGAGAATTGTCTGGTTAACATGAAAGTTTAACTAAACTATGCTGCCGGAGCTAAAATCCTGATTCCCATCAAGAGTTCAATGCACATATAATGTGCAGCAGGTCACGCTGACCGGCATGGGTTCGATAAACTAACAAGCCTTTTAAAAGGCATTAACTACTTGTAAAAACATGAAAAAAAGCATTCGCGCGTTCGCTTCACTTGCCCTGGCGCTGGCGGCTTTCAGCCATTCAGCCTTCGCTGTGGTTTATCCCCTTCCGCCGGCTAACAGCCGTCTTTTGGGTGAAAATATCGAAATTACCGTTCCTCAAGAGAGCAAACTTCCGCTGGAAGCCTTTGCTGCTCAGTACCAGATGGGCCTCAGCAACATGCTGGAAGCCAATCCGGGTATCGATGTCTATCTGCCGCAGGCTGGCCGTAAGATGATTGTGCCTCAGCAGCTGATTTTGCCGGACGCGCCGCGTGAAGGCATTGTCATCAACAGCGCGGAAATGCGTCTTTACTACTATCCGAAAGGCAGCAAAACCGTCGTGGTATTGCCGATTGGTATCGGCGAGCTGGGCAAAGATACGCCAATCAACTGGACTACCAGCGTACAACGCAAAAAAGCGGGTCCGACCTGGACGCCGACCAAAGCGATGCATGCTGAATATGCTGAGCGTGGCGAGAACCTGCCGGACGTGTTCCCGGCCGGCCCGGATAACCCGATGGGCCTCTATGCGCTCTATATCGGTCGTCTCTACGCCATTCACGGGACTAACGCCAACTTTGGTATCGGCCTGCGCGTGAGCCACGGCTGCGTGCGCCTGCGTGCCGACGATATCAAATGGCTGTTCGACAACGTGCCGGTCGGCACCCGCGTGCAGTTTATCGACCAGCCGGTGAAAGCTACCGTAGAGCCGGACGGTTCGCGCTACGTAGAAGTGCATAATCCGCTTTCTACTACCGAAGAGCAGTTCACTTCCCGTGAGCCGGTGCCGATTACGCTGACCGCTGCGGTCAGCAAGGTCGTGACAGACACCAGCGTCAGTCAGGATCAGGTGAATAACGCCATTCAGCGCCGTACCGGTATGCCGGTAAAAGTGAACGGCGTGGCGGACAATGTCCAGACCGCACCGATCCCGGTTCAGGAGATGCCTGGCGCAGAGCCGAAAGAGGAGCCGATGACGCCGGTTACCCCGCAGGGCGCTAACGTGACGGATCCGAACGCGGCTGCCCAGCAGCAGCCTGCGCAGCCCGGCGCCGCACCGATCACCAATGAAAACAGCGTGCAGCAGACCAGCGCGCCGCAGCCTGCCCCGGCGACAGCAGACGACAAATCCTGATTCGTCAGAAAACACCCAAAGCCAGCGCCTGTCGCTGGCTTTTTTTTGCGCCTTTTTCGGCACTCTTCCCGCGTTCAGCATCATCGTTCTGTCACAAAAGCGGCGTATCACACTGCAAAGTAAGCTACTGCGATGCAGGGAGGCGCTTAACCTAATGAGCGAGGTATGCCATGAGCCAAAACAGTCTCTCCGCTTCCACACCGGCGCGCGGACGTCCCAATCTTAACGGCAGAGGCAGCCGCTTCTCCCGACCGCTGTTTCTGGTGCTGCTGGCGGCCGGGCTGGCCTTTGCCGCCATCAACCTGTTCAACGATGTGGCAGAGACCGATACGGTGGTCACCAGCTACGTCCCTTTCCTGCTGCTTGGCCTGGCGCTGCTGATTGCGCTGGGCTTTGAGTTTGTGAATGGCTTTCACGATACGGCGAATGCGGTAGCAACGGTGATCTATACCCATTCACTGACGCCGGGCGTCGCGGTGGTCTGGTCAGGGATGTGCAATTTTCTCGGCGTTCTGCTCTCCAGCGGCGTGGTGGCGTTCGGCATTATTTCGCTGCTGCCGGTCGAGCTGATCATGCAGGCGGGCAGCCACAACGGTTTCGCCATGGTCTATGCGCTGCTGGTTTCCGCCATTATCTGGAACCTCAGCACCTGGTATCTCGGCCTGCCCTCCTCCTCTTCCCATACCCTGATTGGGTCGATTATCGGCGTGGGCGTGGCGAATGCGCTGATGCATGGCCGCAGCGGCACCAGCGGCGTCGACTGGGATCAGGCGCTGAAAGTAGGCTACGCGCTGTTGCTGTCGCCGGTGGTAGGCTTTGTCTGCGCCGCCCTGCTGCTGTTGGTAATGAAAACCTTTGTGCGTAACCGCCAGCTCTACTCCGCACCAGAAAGCGACCAGCCGCCGCCAGCCTGGATTCGCGGCCTGCTGATCCTGACCTGCACCGGCGTCTCTTTCGCCCACGGCTCGAATGACGGTCAGAAAGGGATGGGGCTGATTATGCTGATTCTGGTCGGCACCATGCCCATCGCTTATGCCCTGAATCGCTCTTTGCCGCCCGATCAGATCCCCCGCGTCGCCGCCCTGACGCAGGTTACCGGACAGCAGCTGTTGCAGCGCCAACCGGCTCCTGCCGCGATGCCGCCCGCGCGCAAAGTGCTTACCGCCTTTGTGAGCAGCGGCGATGTTACGCCGCAGGTGCTGCCCGCCCTCGCCTCCATGCTGGGCGATATCGGCGATCAGATTAGGCGTTACGGTTCAATGGAGAACATTCCGGCACAGGCGGTGAGCAACACGCGTAATCAGATGTATCTTGCCTCAGAAGCGATCAAGCATCTGCAAAGCGCGAAGCTGCCGCTGCCGCCGGAAACGCAGCGTAACCTCACGGCAGTGAAAGCGGAGCTGGACAGCGCCACCCGCTTTATTCCGATATGGGTAAAAGTGGTGGTGGCGATCGCCCTGGGCCTCGGCACCATGGTGGGCTGGCGGCGTATTGTGGTGACGGTGGGCGAGCGCATCGGCAAAACCCATCTTAACTACGCGCAGGGCGCCAGCGCGGAGCTGGTGGCGATGGTGACGATCGGCGCCGCCGACGGCTTCGGCCTGCCGGTCTCTACCACCCACGTACTCTCCTCCGGCGTGGCGGGCACCATGGCGGCGAATCGTTCCGGCCTGCAGCTTGCCACGCTGCGTAATCTGGCGGTCGCCTGGGTGCTGACCCTGCCGGTATCCGTTTTGCTTTCCGCCCTGCTTTACGGGCTGTTTACCCACCTGTAGTCGCTAAGCTTTTACTCGGCGTCGAAGGCGCGCTGCGCGCCTTCACGTTGAACCTGCTGCTGAAGCCGGATGGTGATCAGCAGCGCGCCCAGCACCATCAGCGCCGCCGCCAGATAAACCGACTGCATTCCCCAGTGGCCAATCAGCAGGCCCGCTACCGGGCCGGTTAGCCCCAGCCCCAAATCAAGAAAGGCGGAATAGGTGCCGAGCGCCGACCCCTGATCCTGCTGCTGAACCTGCTTCACAGCTTCCACGCCCAGCGCCGGGAAGATCAGCGAGAAGCCGGAGCCGGTGAGAAAAGCGCCCACATCCACCAGCCAGGCCGCATCCGCCTGCCAGATAATCAATAGCCCGCAGCATTCCAGCACAAAGGAGGCGATGGAAACTTTCAGACCGCCGTAGCGGGTAATAAAGCGGCTGAAAACCAGGCGCACCAGCACAAAGCCGAGGCTGAATACTGTCAGCGCGAACGCCGCGCCGCTCCAGTCGCGGCTGGCGAAATATAGAGTAATAAAGGTGGCGATGACACCGAAGCCGATGGTGCCGAAACCCAGCCCGAGGCCATAGAGCCAGACGCGGCTAAACACGCGATGAAAAGGAATACGCTCGCCGACAGTGACGCTGACCGACGGCTTACGGCTGGCCATGATAAAACCGATGATGCCCATCAGCGCCACCAGAGCGGCAAAGCCGCTGATGCCGAACAGCTGGTTCAGCATCACGCCCAGCGGCGCGCCAATCGCCATCGCCAGATAGGTGGCGACGCCGTTCCAGGAGATGACGCGCGCGGTCTGCAACGGGCCGACGATATTCATGCCCCACAGCGTGGATCCGGTGCTGCTGAAGCTCTCACCCACGCCGAGAAACAGGCGTCCCAGCGCCAGCAGTAGCAGGCTGAGCCACGGCAGCGAACTGACCAGCGCGGCGAAAAGAGTCAGTACGCCGCTCATGCCGCAGCAGACCAGTCCCAGCATTACCACGCGTTTTGGTCCAAGCCTGTCGGCCAGTCGCCCCGACTGCGGGCGGCTGATCAGCGTGGCGAAGTACTGAATACTGATAATCAATCCGGCAATAAACGAGCTGAAGCCCAGCTGGTTATGCACAAAGCCGGGCAGCACTGCCAGCGGCAGCCCTACCGACAGGTAGCAAAAGAAGGTGAAAATAATGACGGAAAGGATGCGTTTATTCAGTTGCAGCGGAGTTAAAACGGCGGCGTCAGACATAGCGATCGGGATGTTTTTCAGAGTTTTTTTGCCATCATACGCTTAGCTTGCTAACGGGTCGCCTGCTTTTTTATGACAATGCATGTTCCGCCGCCGCGTGGCGATCGATGACCGAGGCAATCTCAGCGGAAACTTTTAATGTGCGAATCGCGCTAAACAGCGGATCCGCTTGCGTGTAGGCTTTACGCAGATAGCCGAGCCACTGCTTGATGCGCGCCACATGATAAAGACCGGTATCGCCCTGCTTCTCCAGTCGGGTATATTTCTGTAACAGCTCCAGCACCTGCGGCCACGCCATCGGCGCGTCGTTGTACTTCACTACCCGGCTCAGGTTAGGGACGTTTAGCGCGCCGCGTCCAATCATCACCGCGTCACAGCCGGTAATGCGCAGACAATCCTGGGCGCTCTGCCAGTCCCCGATCTCGCCGTTGGCGATCACCGGAATTTTCAGGCGCTGACGGATCTCGCCAATTGCCTGCCAGTTAATGCACTCGGCGCGGTAGCCTTCTTCTTTGGTGCGGCCATGCACTACCAGCTCGCTGGCGCCCGCCTGCTCCACCGCATCGGCGATCTCAAAACGCTGCGCGCCGGAATCCCAGCCGAGACGAATCTTCACCGTGACCGGCAGATGCGCAGGCACCGCCTCGCGCATTGCCTTCGCCCCGCGATAAATCAGCTCGGGATCTTTCAGCAGCGTGGCACCGCCGCCGCTGCCGTTAACCAGCTTTGACGGGCAGCCGCAGTTCAGATCCACGCCCCAGGAGCCAAGCTCCACGGCGCGCGCCGCGTTTTCCGCCAGCCACTGCGGATACTGCCCCAGTAGCTGAACGCGCACCCGCGTGCCGGACGGCGTACGGCTGGCGTGATGCAGTTCCGGGCAGAGTCGATAAAACGACTTTACCGGCAGCAGCTGATCGACCACGCGCAGAAACTCGGTGATGCAGAGGTCATAATCGTTGACCTCGCTGAGCAGCTCGCGCACCAGTGAATCCAGTACCCCTTCCATGGGGGCCAGCAGTACCCGCATGGTTTTACGCGTGCCCTTGCTTCTTCGCCGCCGGACGACGGGAGCGCGTATTGTCGCTCGGGGTCGCGTTCGGACGACGCTGCACGGTACGCTTCTCACCGCCCGGCGCGCGCCCTTCGCTACTGCCCGGACCACGTCCGCGGCCGCGTTGCTGCTGCTGGCGACCATTCTGAATCGGCTCCGCTTTGATACTCGGATCCGGCTCATAGCCGTCAATGGCAATGCGCGGAATTTCACGCTTCAGCAGACGCTCGATGTCGCGCAGCAGCTTGTGCTCGTCCACGCAGACCAGCGACAGCGCGGCGCCGGTAGCGGCGGCGCGACCGGTACGGCCAATGCGGTGCACGTAATCTTCCGCCACGTTCGGCAGTTCATAGTTCACGACGTGCGGCAGCTCTTCGATGTCGAGTCCGCGCGCGGCGATATCGGTGGCAACCAGTACGCGAATCGAGCCGGACTTAAAGTCCGCCAGCGCACGGGTACGCGCGCCCTGGCTTTTATTGCCATGGATCGCGGCGGCCGTGATGCCATCTTTATGCAGCTGCTCCGCCAGATGATTTGCGCCGTGCTTGGTACGGGTAAAGACCAGCACCTGCTGCCAGTTGTCGCGGCCAATCAGATGGGACAACAGCTCGCGCTTGCGCTTTTTATCCACCAGATGAACGTGCTGAGTAACTTGTTCGGATGCGGTGTTGCGGCGCGCCACTTCCACCTGCTCCGGGTTGTGCAGCAGTTTTTCCGCCAGGGTTTTGATCTCATCGGAGAAGGTGGCGGAGAAAAGCAGGTTTTGACGCTTCGGCGGCAGCTTCGCCAGCACGCGACGGATGTCATGGATAAAGCCCATATCGAGCATACGATCCGCTTCATCCAGCACCAGCACTTCCACCTGCGACAGATCTACCGCGTTCTGATGCGCCAGATCGAGCAGACGGCCCGGCGTGGCGACCAGTACATCGACGCCGCCGCGCAGCTTCATCATCTGCGGATTGATGCTGACGCCGCCAAATACCACCAGCGAACGCAGGTTAAGGTATTTGCTGTATTCACGCACGTTTTCGCCAACCTGGGCCGCCAGCTCGCGCGTCGGCGTCAGGATCAGGGCGCGTACCGGACGACGGCCTTTCGCGCCACCCGGCTGGGAAGTGAGCCGCTGCAAAAGCGGCAGGGTAAAACCGGCGGTTTTACCGGTACCGGTCTGGGCGCTCGCCAGCAGATCGCGTCCGGACAGCACCACGGGAATCGCCTGACGTTGGATAGGCGTCGGTTCACGGTAGCCCTGTTCGGCGACCGCACGCAAAATATCGGCACTCAGGCCGAGAGAGTCAAAAGACATGTAAATGTTTTACTCCGGTCCGCCCTGGCCGTGGAATACGGTGTAGTTTTCAGGGGGATAGTGACGCCAGCCTGCGCTAACGTATGAAAAGGGCACAAACTACCATGCGTAAGCGGGCGAGTGTAGCAGCTTTCCCGGTCGGGTGCGAGATCGGGCCGACGACGCAAAAATAAAAAGGCCACCTGCGGTGGCCTTCAGCTTTATCACATTTCGCTTAGCTGCGTTTTTTTTCCACGCGATGCGCGGGCTCTTTAACCAGCAGGGAAACCAGCGCCGGTCCCAGCAGCATCATAACGCCGAGGCAAGCCAACAGCAGGCTGTTGTGAACAAAGCGGGAGATCAGGAACAGGGCAAGCATCGCTGCCCCGAAATAGTACGTTGTGGTCGCTTCTTCAAGATAATCACCCAGCATACGAAAGCGGGCAATCTGCTGCGCCACCAGCATAGCGACAAATACCACGGCATAGGCCGAGACCAGCACGCTGCACACATCAACCAGCGCCTGATGTTTCCATCCCCAGATCAGCGCCAGCATCAACAACAGGTGCATCGCAATATGCACGCAGGTTTGACCGGTGATTATCTGAACACGATTAGACCATTTCATTCTCTTCTCCTGGCAGACCCAACAGGTTGCTCAAGTGCCCCAACAAAGGTCGGTGACGGGTTCCTCAATTTATCGCAATTCTCAGACAATGCCCTAAATTTCTGACCGTAACAGCATCCATTTGTGACAGAGACTACACTTTGATCCTGTTCATGATGAAAAGGAGTGCGTCGAGAGTATGCCACAGATTACGCAAGGATTTTCATTTAAGGTCCTGACGATCAATACCCACAAGGGTTTTACTACCTTTAATCGTCGCTTTATCCTGCCGGAATTGCGCGACGCGGTACGCGCCACCTCAGCAGACATCGTGTTTCTGCAAGAGGTGATGGGCACGCACGCCATCCATCCGATGCAGATTGAAAACTGGCCAGACACCCCACACTACGAATTTCTTGCCGACACCATGTGGAACGATTATGCCTACGGGCGGAACGCTGTCTATCCGGAAGGCCATCATGGCAACGCGATCCTGTCACGTTTCCCGATTGCAGAGTATGAAAATCGCGACATTTCTGTTGCAGGAAGTGAAAAACGCGGCATGTTGCACTGCCGCATCACCTTGCCGGAGCCGCAAAAAGAGCTGCATGTTATCTGCGTTCATCTGGGGTTGAGCAATGCCCATCGTCATGCGCAGATGAAAATGATGTGCGACATGATCGCCTCGCTGCCGCCCGATGCGCCGCTGGTGGTGGCAGGCGATTTCAATGACTGGCAGCTGCGCGCCAATAAGTTTCTCAAGCACTGCGCCGGTCTGGAAGAGGTGTTCAGCGTAAAGACCGGCCGACCGGCGCGCACCTTCCCGGCCCGTTTCCCGCTGCTGCGCCTCGATCGTATTTACGTGCGTAACGCCTCAATCAGCCATCCCTGGGCGTTACCAATGAAACCCTGGTCCCATCTTTCCGATCATGCGCCGTTGGCAGTGGAGATTCATCTATGAAATTCAGTTGGCGCGAAGGCAACCAGATTCGTCTGCTGGAAAATGGCGAACAGTTTTTTCCGCGCGTGTTTGGCGCCATTCAGCGTGCAAAGCGATTTATTATGCTGGAAACTTTTATTCTCTTTGAGGATGACGTGGGCAACGCCCTGCATCGCGAGCTGCTGGCGGCGGCACAGCGCGGGGTAAGAGTCGAGGTGATGGTCGATGGCTATGGCTCGCCCGATCTCTCCGCCAGCTTTATGGACAGCCTGACCGGCGCCGGGGTGCGCTTTATCTATTACGATCCGCGTCCACTGGTCATGGGAATGCGCACCAACGTGTTTCGACGTCTGCACCGTAAAATCGTGGCGGTGGATGGCGACATCGCCTTTGTCGGCGGGATTAACTTCTCTGCCGAGCACAATACCAGCTATGGGCCGGAGGCGAAGCAGGACTACGCGGTTGAGGTCAAAGGACCGATCGTTGAGGACATTACCCGCTTCGTGCAGGAGGCGATGGGCAGTGAGCAGATCACCCGTCGCTGGTGGGGCCACCGCTCGCACCGTCCGGCAGTTAACGCTACCCCCGGCGATGCGCAGGTGCTGTTTGTCTATCGCGATAACGACGAGCATCGTGACGACATTGAACAGCATTATCTGGATATGCTGCGCAATGCGAAGCAGGATGTGATTATCGCCAACGCTTACTTTTTCCCCGGCTACCGGCTGCTGCGTGAAATGCGCAGCGCGGCCCAGCGCGGCGTGCGGGTGCGTCTGATTGTGCAGGGCGAACCGGATATGCCGATTGTAAAAGTGGGCGCGGAGCTGCTCTATAACTATCTGGTGGATGGCGGCGTGGAGGTTTACGAATATTGCCGCCGTCCG
Organism: Pantoea osteomyelitidis; assembly: GCF_044342975.1. Taxonomy (NCBI): domain Bacteria; kingdom Pseudomonadati; phylum Pseudomonadota; class Gammaproteobacteria; order Enterobacterales; family Erwiniaceae; genus Pantoea; species Pantoea osteomyelitidis. The sequence continues at coordinate 366,048 of NZ_JBGFSN010000004.1, read as the reverse complement.
CTGCATGGCAAGATCGCGGTGATGGACCAGCAGTGGTCGACGGTGGGCTCCAGCAATCTCGATCCGCTCAGCCTGTCGCTCAATCTGGAGGCGAACCTGATCGTTCACGATCGAACGTTTAACCAGACGATGCGCGATAACCTGGAGCAGTTGCTGAGCAAAGATTGTCAGCGCGTACAGGAAGATCGCCTGCCGCCGCGCAACTGGTGGCAGCTCAGCAAAAGCGTGGTGGTGTTCCACTTTTTACGTCATTTCCCTGCTATTGCGGGCTGGCTTCCCGCCCACACGCCGCGTCTGGCGCAGGTCGATCCGCCGGTTCAGCCTGAAATGGAGACCCAGGATCGTGTTGAGACGGATAAACAAGGAGCCAAATCCTGATGGCAAAAAAACATCCACGCTGGCAGCTGGCAAAGAAAATTCTTACCGGGATCTTCTTTATCGCCGTGATCGTGCTGCTGGTGGTCTATGCGCGCAAGGTCAACTGGGGCGACGTTTATAACGTTATCGTTAATTACAACCGCATCGCCATCTTGTGCGCCGTGGCGCTGGTGGTGGTCAGCTACGTGACCTACGGTTTCTACGATCTGATTGGACGCGCCTACTGCGGGCACAAGCTGGCGAAACGTCAGGTGATGCTGGTATCGTTTATCTGTTACGCCTTCAACCTGACGCTGAGCACCTGGGTCGGCGGCGTGGCGATGCGTTACCGCCTCTATTCCCGCCTCGGTCTGAACAGCGGCACCATTACACGCATCTTCTCGCTCAGTATCGCCACCAACTGGCTCGGCTATATTCTGTTGGCAGGCATTGTGTTTAGCGCCGGCATGGTGCCAATCCCTCAGGGCTGGTTTGTCGGCGAGACCACGCTGCGCATCATCGGCGGCGTGTTGCTGGTTGCGGTGGCGGCTTATCTCTGGGCCTGCGCCTTCTCTAAACAGCGTCGCTGGAAAATCAAAGGACAAAAGCTGGCGCTGCCGTCGCTGCGCATGGCGCTGCTTCAGTTTGGCGTTTCCAGCGCCAACTGGCTGGTAATGGGAGCGATTATCTGGCTGCTGCTGGGGCGCCAGGTCGATTTTCCTGTGGTGCTTGGCGTATTGCTGATCAGCAGTATTGCCGGGGTGATCATCCATATTCCTGCCGGAATCGGCGTGCTGGAAGCGGTATTTCTGGCGCTGCTAAGCGGTCAGCATGCCTCACACGGCGCCATTATCGCCGCGCTGCTCGCCTACCGCGTGCTCTACTTTATTTTCCCGCTGCTACTGGCGCTGGTGCTCTACCTCTGGCTGGAGAGCCGGGCGAAACATCTGCGTAAGCAGAATGAGCAAAAATTACAGAACAGTGAGAGTACTTAATAGGGGAACCCTCTCCCGGCCGGGGAGAGGGGTTTGAAACATTAGCGACGGTTGCCGAAAATACGCAGCAGCATCAGGAACAGGTTGATGAAGTCAAGATAGAGGGTCAGCGCGCCCATAATCGAGTAACGACGCAGATTCTCTTTATCATCGACGTTGATCCCTTCCCCGATACTTTTCAACCGCTGAGTGTCATAAGCGGTCAGGCCGACGAACACCACCACACCGATATAGGTAATTGCCCACATCAGCGCCGGGCTTTTCAGCCAGAAGTTCACCAGCGACGCCAGCACAATGCCGATCAGCGCCATAAACAGCAGGCTGCCGAAGCGGCTGAGGTCGCGTTTCGTGGTATAGCCGTAAAAGCTCATTGCGCCAAACATGCCGGCGGTGACGAAGAAGGTACTGGCGATAGAAGAATAAGTGTAAACAAGGAAAATACTTGCCATTGTCAGGCCGGTCAGCGCGGAATAGAGCATAAACAGCGCGGTCGCCACAGCGCCGTTCAGCTTATGCACCATGCCGGAAAGCACAAAAACCACCGCCAGCTGAGCGATAATCAGGCCGAAAAAAGTCATGCGGTTGGCAAAAACCATCTCCATCACCGCAGGCGTACGGGCGGCGAACCAGGAGACAAAGGCGGTCAGCAGTAAGCCGCAGGTCATCCAGCCATACACCTGAGCCATATAGGTTTGCAGCCCGGCGGAAGCCTGCTGCACGATGGAACCGTTTGAACGTGGATATCGATCCATGATGCACCTCTTGTTGAGCAAAGAAACAGCCTTTAGTGTGGCACAGCTTTTGCCGCCTGCGCCAGCATCTGAGCTTATCGCCGCGTCATACACTGCTGATAGCGACCGTCAACCCGTTTGGCAAACCAGGCCGTAGTGAGATTGCGCGTGATTTTCGGACTTTCCAGCTTGATGCCCGGTAACATCTCGCGCGGCAGCTTACGTCCGGCCATTTTGTCGGCGAGGGTAAACACCTGCTTCCAGAGTTCGCTGTCGCTGAAGTCGGCGCTTTCGCCCTTTTCCAGATCGCGACGGATTTCACGCTGGCTCATATCGATCTGCTTCGCAAGGGTGCGCACCGCCAGTTCGGTCGACCCGGCCTTGTCGGAACCGTAAAGGATCAGGTCGCCGTCCAGCGCCAGATTCATCCCGGTGGCGCGCGCCACCGCCGCCTGAAACGCCGCGTTGCGGCTGGCATACCAGCCTGCGTTAAAGTCGGCGAAGCGATAAAGCGGTTGAGAATAGTCAGCCGGATAACCCAGCAGATGCATCGCGCCGAAATAAATGCCGCCGCGCCGGGTAAAAACTTCCTTGCGAATCGAGCCATCTACCGGCCAGGGGTAGCCTTTGGCGTGGGCTTCCGCAAAGGCGATGCTGACCTGCATCGGCCCGCCGGTGTGAATCGGATTCAGGTTGCCGAACAGTTTTTGCCCCATCGGCACCATATCGATCAGATCGTCAAAAATATCGCTCAGCTCTTTCTCGCTGCGTACCTTGTCCAGCCGCGCAGCATAGCTTTCGCCGGTTGACGACGGAATCGAGAGCGCGGTGCGCACCAGAAACGCGGGCAGATGCAGCTTTGCCGCACGACGATTGATCTCGCCCCAGGCGATTTTCGGCAGGCCGGGCACCGCCGCTTCGGCGCTGAAATTGGATTCCTGATCGGCCACGGCAATCACCGCACAAACATTACTGGCGCTCGCTTCCAGGTTTTGGGTGCGAAACGCGGTATAGATATCGGTCGCCCAGGCGGATTTGTCGCTGACATCGGCGGGCAGCAACTGGCGAATTTGCGCCTTCACGTCGGCGGGCTGTCGCACCGGCGCTTGCGGCGTTTTTTTGCTGCTGCACCCGGCCAGCACCAGCGCGCTCAGCAGAGCCAGTCGTTGTAAGGCGTTTTGCGTTGACATACCTGTCCTTAAAAGCAGTGAAAACCCTCACCTTACCGGGCGAAGCGGCAACAATCTATCGGATCACGCCGGTTTTCCTTCCTCCGGACGCAGGAAAACCGATACATCTGCACTATGGTTAATTTTTAACTGTGTATATGGAGATGCAAATGCAAAAACTCTGGCTCAGCGCCGCGCTCTGCCTGCTGGCGAGCGGCTGCGGCGCAAATAACTCACCGGCTCAGGTCAGCACCCCTGGCGCGCCGACCTCGGCCAAATTACAAATGTTAGATGCGGGCGCCTCGGTGATGCAGTCTCGTCCGCCGATCGAGGCAATCAGCGCCTATCTGGACGGTTTTCATTTCTATAACGGCGACCAGAACGGTCAAATGGAAGCGCACCATTATGTTACGGTGCTGAACGACGACGTGATGCAGGCAGTGATTTATGATGGCAACACGCGTGACGCCCGTTTAATGGGGGTGGAGTACATTATCAGCGAGCGGCTGTACAAAACCCTGCCGCCGGAAGAGAAAAAGCTGTGGCACAGCCATCAGTATGAGGTGAAATCAGGCTCGCTGATTGCCCCCGGACTGCCGCAGGTGGCTGATAAGGCGCTGATGAGCAAAATCGTCAACACCTACGGCAAAACCTGGCACACCTGGCATACCGATCGCGATAAAACGCTGCCGCTCGGCATTCCGGCGCTGATGATGGGCTTTACTGCCGATGGTCAGCTTGATAACCGACTGCTGGAGGATCGCGATAAGCGTTTCGACGTCGACAGCAAAGCGATTCGTCAGGAACGCGCCGATATCATCGCCCATCCGGTGGCGAAAGGCGCAAACGCCTGGCAACAGGGCGAGGTAATCCAGCTACAGCGCGTCAAGGGCGGCGGCGAGCACGCCCATGGCGAAACGCATTTCGCCCCGGCGGAACAGCTCGGCGGCGCTGCGCCTTAATCCCAGCGCTGCGCGGCCTGATGGTCGCTGTTGCGCGCGTCGACCCAGCGATCGCCGTCGGCGGTCGCTTCCCGTTTCCAGAAAGGGGCGCGCGTTTTCAGATAATCCATAATGAATTCCGCCGCGGCAAAGGCGCTGCCGCGGTGCGCGCCGGTGACGCCCACCAGCACGATTTCATCACCGGGAAAAAGCTCGCCGACGCGATGAATCACCGTGACGCGCTGCAGCGGCCAGCGGCTGCGCGCCTGATCGACGATCTCCTGCAGCGCTTTCTCCGTCATGCCGGGATAGTGCTCCAGCGTTAACGCCGCCACGCTGTCACCGAGATTGTGATTGCGTACCTTGCCGGTAAAGGTCACCACCGCCCCATCTTCATCACAGGCTGCCAGCCACTGATATTCTTCCGCCATGCTGAACGGCGCGCTGCCGACGCGTATACGCGTTTCCATCTCAGCCTCCGGTTACCGGTGGGAAAAACGCCACTTCATCGCCGGCGCGCAGCGGGTGCGTCATTGGCACCAGCGTCTGATTCACCGCCGCCAGCAGTTTGCCCGACTCCAGCGCCAGCGCCCAGCGATCGCCGCGCTGCGCCAACGCTGCACGCAGCGCCGAGACGTCCGGGAAACTCTCCGACATCTCCAGCGAACGGGTACCGGTCAACTCACGCACCTGGGCGAAAAACAACACTTTAATCATGTTGCACCGCCTGAAAATCACCCGATTTGCCGCCGCTTTTGCTCAGCAGGCGAAGCTGGTCAATAACGATATCTTTCTGCACCGCTTTGCACATGTCGTAAATGGTCAGCGCTGCCACGGAAGCGGCAGTCAGCGCCTCCATCTCCACCCCGGTTTTACCGGTCAGACGACAGAGCGAGTCGATGCGTACACGGCTATGTTCTGGCTCCGCCGTGAGATTGACTTCGACCTTGCTCAGCATCAGCGGATGACAGAGCGGGATCAGCTCCCAGGTACGCTTGGCCGCCTGGATCCCGGCGATACGCGCGGTAGCGAACACGTCGCCTTTATGGTGGCTGCCTTCCATGATCATTTGCAGCGTTTCGGCGCTCATCAGCACAACGGCCTCCGCGCGCGCTTCACGCACGGTTTCCATTTTGGCGGAGACATCCACCATATGCGCCTCACCGGCGGCATTGATATGGGTTAATTGCGGCATACTCATGGTTTCTTTAAGTGGGAAATAAAATTACAGGGACGCGTACGGGCATCAAGCTGATCGCTGATGATGCGCTCCCAGGCGCTGCGGCAGGCGTTAGTGGAGCCGGGCACAGCGAAAATCAGGGTTTCATTCGCCATGCCCGCCACGGCGCGCGATTGCAGAGTAGCGCTGCCGATCTCTTCATAAGAGATCATGCGGAACAGCTCACCAAAACCGGCGATTTCGCGATCGAACAGCGGCAGCAGCGCTTCCGGCGTGCTGTTGTTGCTGTTAAAGCCGGTACCGCCATTGACGATCACCACCTGCACGTCTTTGCTGGCAATCCAGCTGGAGACGGTGGCGCGAATGCGATAGCGGTTATCCGCGACGATAGCGTGATCGATCACGCTGTGGCCTGCTTCGGTGACCGCCTCACGCAGGTAATCGCCGGAGGTGTCATTACTCGCATCACGACTGTCAGAAACGGTTAAGATGGCGACCTGAACGGGAAGCAGTTCGCCGGAAGGTTTACCCATTGCCATAGCTCCTGTGGTTATCCACCGATAAACGAAAGGTTTTGTGTAATGCCGGTATTGCCCTGATGGAGAAAATGCGTCTGTTTTTTCTCGCCCAGGCTTTGAGCAATACGCGCCTGCAATGCCGCCTGCTGATCGTCAGAGGCGAGCAGGTCGCGCAACGGCACGCCGCCATCGCCAAACAGGCAGAGATGCAAATTACCGGTCGCCGAGACGCGCAGACGGTTGCAGCTGGCGCAGAAATCTTTTTCGTAGGGCATGATCAGGCCGATTTCACCCTGATAGTCAGGATGCTGAAACACCTGCGCCGGTCCGTCGCTGCGGCCGCGTAGCTGGCGCTGCCAGCCCTGCATAATCAGCTGGTCGCGGATCACTTCGCCGGAAATGTGCTGCTGGCGGAACAGCGCGCTGCCTTCACCGGTCTCCATCAGCTCAATAAAGCGCAGCTGAATCGGACGATGGCGGATCCAGTCGAGGAAAGTAGAGAGGCTGTGGCTATTGAGATCGCGCATCAGCACGCTGTTGACTTTGACCTTCTCGAAGCCCGCCTCAAAGGCGGCATCAATCCCGGCCATGACTTGATGAAATTTATCCTGGCCGGTAATGGCGTGAAACTGGCGCGCATCGAGGCTGTCAACGCTGACGTTCAGCGAGGTCAGCCCGGCATCGCGCCACTTTTTGACGTCGCGCGCCATCCGGTAGCCATTGGTGGTGACGGCGATCTGGCGGATCGCCGCATTTTCCCGCACGGCGGCGATAATGTCGGTAAAGTCGCGACGCAGCGAAGGCTCGCCGCCGGTGAGACGCACTTTTTCCGTGCCGGCCGCGGCAAAGGCACGCGTAACGCGACGGATCTCATCGAGCGTCAGGAAGCTTTTATTGTTTCCACCCTGCGGTTTATAGCCGTCGGGCAGGCAATAGGTACAACGGAAGTTACAGACATCTGTAATCGACAGGCGCAGGTAATAGAACCGGCGCGAGTATGCATCAGTAAATTGTGACACCAAAACACCTTTCCAGATTCGGGAGATGCAGTCATTTCTTCCTGCACCCTGGCAGCTCAGCGGCTGCGGCCTGAATCCCCTATCTCGCGACTTAGGTACCCAGGCTTGAGTGTATGCTGTACTCAAGGCACAACGCGGTAGTGATTATGGTAGCGCGATTTTTGCCGCTGTGCCATTAACCTGTTTCGCTATATATTTATGTATATAACGGCTTTTTCGCGCATTTTCGCGACAGAATACGTAAAATGCGCCACAAATTTTGATCACTGTTCACCCTTGTCTGGCTTAACTGTTTTGTACAGATTTGTTACCGGGCACAAGCATAAGGAAAAGTATGAATCGTACCCTCGCAGATCTTGATCGCGTGGTAGCACTGGGCGGGGGCCACGGGCTGGGACGCGTAATGTCCGCCCTCTCCTCGCTGGGTTCGCGTTTAACCGGCATCGTCACCACCACCGATAACGGGGGTTCTACCGGCCGCATTCGTCGCTCGGAAGGCGGCATCGCCTGGGGCGATATGCGCAACTGCCTGAATCAATTGATCACTGAGCCAAGTATCGCCTCGGCGATGTTTGAATATCGCTTTGCCGGTAATGGCGAGCTGGCAGGCCATAACCTCGGCAATCTGATGCTGAAAGCGCTGGATCACCTGAGCGTGAGGCCGCTGGAGGCGATCAACCTGATCCGCAATGTGTTGAAGGTCGACGCCTTTTTGATTCCAATGTCGGAGCAGCCGGTGGATCTGGTGGCGCAGGATGCCGAAGGCAATATGGTCTATGGCGAAACCGCCATTGACGCGATGAAGCTGCCACCGCAGGAATTAATGCTGCATCCCAACGTTGCGCCCACGCGCGAAGCGCTGGAAGCGATTGGCGATGCGGATCTGATCCTGATTGGTCCCGGCAGCTTCTATACCAGCCTGATGCCAATTTTACTGATGGATGAGATGGCGCAGGCGCTGCGCCGCACGCCCGCCACCATGGTGTTTATCGGCAACCTCGGACGCGAACTGAGCCTGGCAGCAGCGAACCTGACGGTTGCGGACAAACTTCAAATCATGGAGAGAGCGATCGGCAGGCGGGTTATTGATGCGATTGTGGTCAGCCCTTATGCCGATATCAGCGGCGTGGAAAGCAGATTGATTGTGCGCGAGCCGCTGGAGGCCGCCGATATCCGCTATCGACACGACCGCCAGCTGCTGCATGTGGCGCTGGAACACGCCATTCAGGCAATTAAGTAACCGCTGTCAGGAGGCGGCGATAAACAGCTCGCGCAGCTCATGCAGCTGGTCGCGCGTGCGCGCCGCCTCTTCGAACTCCAGATTCTGCGCATGCTGCTGCATCTGCCGTTCCAGCTCGTGGATTTTCTTCTGCAGCGCCTGCGGCGTGAGGGCCAGGTAGTTCGCTTCCGCCTCTGCCGCGGTGCGCGTGGTGGTTTTGCCGCGTCCTTTGGTTTTGGCGAGGCCCTGACCCAGCTCCAGAATATCGGTGATCTTTTTATTCAGGCCCTGTGGCACAATGCCGTGCTCTTCATTGTACTGCTGCTGTTTCTCGCGACGGCGTTCCGTCTCTTCAATGGCGCGCGCCATCGACGGCGTGATCTTATCGCCATACAGAATCGCTTTGCCGTTGACGTTACGCGCCGCACGACCGATGGTCTGGATCAGCGAGCGTTCCGAACGCAGGAAGCCCTCTTTATCCGCATCGAGAATCGCCACCAGCGACACTTCCGGCATGTCCAGCCCTTCGCGCAGCAGGTTGATCCCCACCAGCACGTTAAACTCGCCGAGGCGTAAGTCGCGAATGATCTCCATACGCTCTACCGTATCGATATCGGAGTGCAGATAGCGGACGCTTTCGCCATGCTCCACCAGATACTCGGTGAGGTCTTCCGCCATACGCTTGGTGAGCGTGGTCACCAGCACGCGTTCATTGATCGCCACGCGCTGACGAATTTCCGACAACAGATCGTCCACCTGAGTGCTGACGGGACGCACTTCCAGTATCGGGTCCAGCAGGCCGGTCGGACGCACCACCTGGTCAATGATTTCTCCGCCCGACTTTTCCAGCTCATATTTGCCCGGCGTCGCCGATACATAGATGGTTTGCGGCGCCAGCGCCTCGAACTCTTCAAAGCGCATCGGACGGTTATCCAGGGCCGACGGCAGACGGAAACCGTACTCCACCAGCGTCTCTTTACGCGCCCGATCCCCTTTGTACATGCCGCCGATTTGCGGAATGGTCACGTGCGACTCATCCACCACCAGCAGACCATCGGCGGGAAGGTAATCGAACAGGGTCGGCGGCGCCTCGCCGGGACCGCGTCCCGAGAGATAGCGCGAATAGTTTTCGATGCCCGAGCAGTAGCCCAGCTCGTTCATCATCTCCAGATCGAACTGGGTGCGCTGCGAGATGCGCTGCTCTTCCAGCAGCTTGTTGTTCGCCAGTAACGTCTTGCGCCGATCCGCCAGCTCATCTTTGATCTCATCCATCGCCTGCAAAATACGTTCGCGCGGCGTCACGTAGTGCGTTTTGGGATAGATGGTATAGCGCGGCACCACCTGGGTAACCTGGCCGGTCAGCGGGTCGAACAGCGACAGACGCTCAACCTCTTCATCAAAAAGCTCGACGCGCAGCGCGATATCATCCGATTCCGCCGGAAAAATATCGATCACTTCGCCGCGCACGCGGAAAGTACCGCGCTGAAATGCCTGATCGTTACGCGCATATTGCAGCTCCGCCAGACGCCGCAGGATGCTGCGCTGGTCGATAATCATGCCGCGCGACAGGTGCAGCATCATTTTTAAATAGAGATCGGGATCGCCCAGACCGTAGATCGCCGACACCGACGCCACCACGATAACGTCGCGCCGCTCAAGCAGCGCCTTGGTGGCAGAGAGACGCATCTGCTCAATATGCTCGTTCACCGCAGCATCTTTTTCGATAAAGGTGTCCGAACTCGGTACGTAAGCTTCCGGCTGATAGTAGTCGTAGTAAGAAACGAAATACTCTACGGCATTCTCGGGAAAGAATTCTTTCATCTCGCCATAAAGCTGCGCCGCCAGCGTTTTGTTGGGCGCCAGCACCATCGTAGGCCGGTTCAAATCGGCGATCACATTGGCGACGGTAAAGGTTTTGCCCGATCCCGTTACGCCTAACAGCGTCTGATGGGCCAGACCATCTTCCAACCCCTCTTTCAGACGACGGATCGCCTCCGGCTGGTCGCCAGAAGGTTTGAAGGCGGAGTTGAGTTTAAAAGCTTTGCTCATGAGTGGGGTTTCCTGCTGAATATTTCGCCGCGCGGCTTGCTAATTCTACTCTGCTCCGCCATTTTTGCCAGTAAAAAACACTGGATATATCCACAGCCCTCTGTCACGATGCCTCTTATTCATGCATAACCGCTTGATAATTTCTCTGGTGAGAAACAGCAAACGGCGGTTGCGCAAGGTTATCCCCAGCCGGAGCGGCATTTTAACATTTGTCAATAGAATGACATCAAATTACAGTTGGATGAAAAGCAAGAAAAAGCTTAGACTTGATTTTAAATAACCCATTGAAAATAAAGGTATACATCGAAAAGGCCAGTTTAACAGCATAATGTATCCAGGCCGCGTATTTCCTCGCTTGCGCCGCGTTTTCACAGGCTCATACACAAGGTTATCCACAGGAATGGTGGATAACTGAATGCAGGCCCGTGGCCATCAGCTGTGTATAATTTCCTGATGCTTTGTTCTGGCGTGCGAAAATAATTTTTTTGCGCTCTCTTTTTCACCAAAGCGGGACGCTTTAACTATCCTTTCCTCATCCGATCCCGATCTCCGTTTTGCGGTAAAGCGCCTGGATCGCCGTTTTTAGCTTTTGCCCTCTGCCTTACAACGGTACAGATGCACCAGTAACGCTAAGCAATCAGCACCGCCAAAGTGCAGTCGATTTATTACCCTGTGGAATTATTAAGCGCTTCTCACCTTTTCGTGGTGAAAAGCACTCTGCGTGAGTCACTTTTGCGCCTGAGAGTAATCTGGCCTGGTAATTGCAAGGTTATCACTAACCGGTCGCCATGCCGCAGGCAGCGCAGACCAACGCAGTGGCGATAACGCTACCGTATGACGACTGTTTGCCAGACGACACAGAGCGGATGCATTCAGGCTAATTATCTGGAATAGGAGTGTCAGATGCTGAGTTTACGTTCGGTCAATCAGTTTTACGGTCAAAATCATATTCTCTGGGATGTGGATCTCGATCTGCCGCCCGGCACCTGCACAGGCGTTCTGGGCCAGCCCGGCATGGGAAAAACCACCCTGGTTAACTGCATTATGGGCCATCTGCCGATCAACAGCGGCTCGATGACCTGGCAGGAAGATGGATCGCCTCCTGAGAATTTGCTGATTCGCCCGGCAGATCAGCGCGCCAGAATGGGCATCGGCTATGTGCCGCAGGGCCGTCTGATCTTCTCTCAGATGAGCGTTGAGGATAATTTATTGATTGCCCTGCTGGCTGGCCAGGATGACCGCCACCGCGCCATCCCGGAAATGGTGTTTGATCTCTTTCCTGCTCTCTATTCGTTGCGGCATCAACGCAGCGGCGAGCTGCCGATAGATCAGCAGCAGCAGCTGGCGCTGGCGCGAGCGCTGGTATTGCAGCCGAAGCTGCTGATTCTGGATGAGCCGACCGGGGGGATGTCGCCCTGGCTGGAAGAGGAGATGGGCAATCTGGTCCGTCGTCTGAATCGTGACTATGGCCTGACCATTCTGCTGCTGGAGCAGCGCGTCTCCTTTATCCGCCGCGTCGCCGACTATTTCCTGCTGCTGCATCGTGGCCGCAACGTGGCGCAGGGAAAAGTGGCGCAGCTGGATGATGTCACCGTCAACAAATGGCTGACGGTGAGCTGATTTGCCGCTCAGGTCGGCAGCTGGAGCCAGTGTCCGCAGCGGGCCTGTTCGGCCTCATCCGCAAGCCAGGGGATTTCCCCCAGGCAGGGCGCGGACAAACGCTGTTTCAGCGTCGCCAGATATTCCTGATGCCGCTTGCCGGGCAGCTGCACCTGATTGGCGATCCAGCCCGCGAGTCGTAAGCCTGCGGCCTGTACCGCATCCGCCGTCAGCATCGCATGGTTAATGCAGCCCAGCTTGACGCCCACCACCAGAATCACCGGCAGCTGCTCCTGTTTGACCCAGTCGGCAAAGGTAAGCGTGTCAGAGAGTGGCGTATACCAGCCGCCAGCCCCCTCCACCAGAACCCAGTCCGCCTGCGCCTCCAGCCTGCGTAGCCCCTGCGACAGCGCCTCTGCGCTCACTGGCCTCCCCTCTTCCGCGCTGACGATATGCGGCGATGTCGGCTCCATAAAGGCGAAAGGGTTAACCTGTTCATAGGGCAGCGTCACGCTGCTGTAGCGCTGAAGCGCCAGCGCATCGCTGTTACGCATTCCTTCGGCAAAGATTTCGCAGCCCGACGCCACCGGCTTATAACCCGCCGTACGGTATCCTGCGGCACCAGCAGCCTGCAGCAGCGCGCCGCTGGCCACGGTTTTACCGACTTCAGTGTCGGTGCCGGTAACAAACCAGCGTTTCATGGTGTGATCACTCCATACATCAATTGATAAGTTAAACGGCAACCTTCTACGTCGCGCGTCCAGTGCTGCTCCAGCTGCGCCAGACGCTGGCGCGTCAGCATGGTGTCGTCACGTCCCTGGTGCAGGTGGGTTGCGCCGATGCCTTTTAACGAACGCATCGCGCTCAGGGCGTCAGGAAAGTGCAGCGTCAGCGACTGCTGCTGTAGCCGCACGTTCAGATCGCCGCAGGCCGCGCGGATCTGCGCCGCGCTGAGAAAACGATTTGCGTGAGGACGCGCATCCAGGTATTGCCAGGCGTCGTGTATTTCCTGTAACGATCCCGCCGTCAGTGTGGAAAACAGCACGCAGCCGCCGGGACGGGTGACGCGGACAAACTGGTGCAGCGCTGCACGCAAATCGTCACTCCACTGCACCGCCAGGTTGCTCCAGACCAGATCCATGCTCCCGCTGGCGATCGGCAACGCATCAATATCGCCTGATATATAGCGATCGGCGGCCTGTTGCTGACGCGCCTGTTGCAGCATGGCGGCGGAAAGATCGAGCGCGGTGACCTGATGGCCGCGCTGCCGCCAGTAGCGGCTGAACCAGCCGGTGCCGCAACCGGCATCAAGCAATTGCAATCCCGGATTCACAGGCGCCAGCGCCAGCAGCGCCTCGCCGCTGAGGCGTTGCAGCGCAGCGTGCCGATCGTAATGGCTGGCGGCGCGGCCAAACGCCTGCGCCACCGCCAGTTTATTCACCGGCTGCGTCATAAAGCGCCTCCAGCAGCCGATCGATATCTTCCTCCTCATGGCGGGCATTCAATGTAATGCGCAGCCGCGCAGTGCCTGGCGGCACGGTAGGCGGGCGAATCGCGGTCAGCCAGAAGCCTGCGGCGCGTAAACGCGCAGCCAGCGCCAGCGCCCGACCGTTTTCCCCGACGATCAGCGGCTGAATCGCGCTGTCAGACGACATCAGCCGCCAGGGCAGCTGCGCTGCGCCGCGCCGGAAGCGCCGAATAAGCAGCTCCAGCTTCTGCCGCTGCTCATCGCCCTGCTGAATCTGCCGTAGCGCCGCCTGGAGCGCGCAGGCCTGCGCAGGCGGCATCGCAGTGCTGTAGATCAGATGACGGGAAAACTGGACGAAATAATCCGCCGTTTCGTCGTCGCACAGCACGGCTGCGCCGCTGACGCCAAACGCCTTGCCAAAAGTCACCACCAGCAGTTCCGGCTTGACCTGCTGCTGCCAACAGCTGCCGCGCCCCTGCTCGCCGATCACGCCGATACCGTGTGCATCGTCCACCAGCAGCCAGCCGTTGGCGACGCGCGTCTGCTGCGCGAGCGCAGCCAGCGGCGCGCTGTCGCCATCCATGCTGAAGATGCCTTCGGTTACCACCAGGGTGTTGCCGTCACAGTGAGCGGCAAGACGCGCCGCCAGGCTCTCCGGCTGATTGTGCGCAAAGCGCCGCAGCGTGGCTGGCGTATGGCTGGCCGCGTCCAGCAGCGAGGCGTGGGCCAGTTTGTCGGCAAGAATACGGTCCGATTTTTCCGCCAGTAAGTGGATGATCGCCTGATTGGCGGCGAAGCCGGAGATAAACAGCAGCGCGCGCCGATAACCAAGCCACTCCGCCAGCTGTGCTTCCAGTTCAGCATGATAAGGGCCGTGGCCGGTGACATGGCCTGATGCGCCCGCCCCGGCGCCGGCCTGCGCCGCACCCTGCTGCCAGGCAGCAATCACCGCCGGGTGCTGGCTCATGCCGAGATAATCGTTGCTGGAAAAGTGCAGGTAGCGCTGGCCCGCAACCTGCAGCCAGCGCGTGTCGCTCTGCTCAATCAGCGGCCGCTGTCGCCAGGCGTCCGCCTCACGGCGCGCCTGCAAGGCCGCGCCAATACGTTGCTGCCAGCTCATCAGACTGCCGCGTTGTAAAACTGCGCGCCATCTGCCTGCATCAGCTGCTCGCTGAGATGCTGTTGCTGTTCGTTATCGCCCACACGGGTATGGCTATGTTCCGGGTTAAGGCCCAGCTTGCGGAACAGCAGCAGATCCTTATCTTCTTCCGGGTTCGGCGTAGTCAGCAGCTTGCAGCCGTAGAAAATCGAGTTCGCGCCCGCCATAAAGCACATCGCCTGCGTCTGCTCGTTCATCTGCTCGCGTCCGGCGGAAAGGCGCACATGAGAAGTCGGCATCATAATGCGCGCCACCGCAATGGTGCGGATAAAATCGAAGGGATCGACATCCTCGTTTTCCGCCAGCGGCGTGCCTTTTACCTTCACCAGCATGTTGATCGGTACGCTTTCCGGCGGCGTCGGCAGATTTGCCAACTGCACCAGCAGACCGGCGCGATCGTTCACCGTTTCGCCTAATCCTACGATGCCGCCTGAACAGACCTTAATGCCGACGTCGCGCACTTTGCCCAGGGTATCAAGACGCTCCTGATAGCTGCGCGTGGTGATGATGTTGCCGTAAAATTCCGGCGAGGTGTCCAGATTGTGGTTATAAAAATCGAGCCCGGCCGATGCCAGACGCTCCGCCTGGCTGTCGCTGAGGGTGCCGAGCGTCATGCAGGTTTCCATCCCCATCGCCTTCACGCCCTGTACCATCTGCTCAAGATAAGGCATATCGCGATCGTTGGGATTTTTCCACGCCGCGCCCATACAGAAGCGGCCTGAGCCTGCGGCTTTCGCCTTACGCGCCGACTCCAGTACCGCCTCGACTTCCATTAGCCGCTCAGATTCCAGCCCGGTTTTATAGCGGGCGCTCTGCGGGCAATATTTGCAGTCTTCCGGGCAGGCGCCGGTTTTGATCGATAACAGGGTGCTGACCTGCACCTGACGCGGATCGAAGTGCTGCCGATGCACCTGCTGTGCTTCAAACATCAGTTCAAGAAAAGGTTTATCAAATAGCGCCTGCGCGTCTGCCTGCGTCCAACGTTGTGCCATTGCTTGCTCCAAAAAAGGTGTCATCCCGAGGATTATCGTGGTTATACTTGTAAACTAAATCTTTTAATTTTGGTTTACAAGACAGATGTTCACTCAGGATGACCTCGCTTTTGATCGCCAGCATATCTGGCACCCCTACACCTCACTGCACGATCCGCTGCCCTGCTACCCGATTGTGGCTGCGCAGGGATGTGAGTTACAGCTGGCTGACGGACGCCATCTGGTTGACGGGATGTCCTCCTGGTGGGCGGCAATCCACGGCTATAACCATCCGCGGCTGAATCAGGCGATGCAGCAGCAGATGTCGCAGATGTCGCATGTGATGTTTGGCGGCATTACCCACCCCGCCGCCGTGGCGCTTTGTCGTCAGCTGGTGGCGATGACGCCGCAGACGCTGGAGTGCGTTTTTCTTGCCGATTCCGGTTCGATTGCGGTGGAAGTGTCGATGAAAATGGCGATGCAGTACTGGCTGGGACGCGGTGAAACGCGCCAGCAGTTTCTGACGCTACAGCGCGGCTACCACGGCGATACCTTTGCCGCGATGTCGGTGTGCGACCCGCAAAATTCGATGCACAGCCTGTGGCGCGGTTTTCTGCCGCAGCACCACTTCGCCGACGCGCCCGAATGCCGTTTCGGTGAGGCGTGGGATGAACGCGATATTAACGATTTTGCCCGCCTGATTGAGCAACATCACTCGCAGATCGCAGCCGTTATCCTCGAACCGATCGTGCAGGGCGCGGGCGGGATGCGCTTTTATCATCCGCGCTATCTGCAACAGGTGCGCGAATATTGCGACCGCTACGGTGTGCTGCTGATTGCCGATGAGATCGCCACGGGTTTTGGCCGCAGCGGCAAGCTGTTCGCCTGTGAACATGCGGACATCGTGCCCGACATTCTCTGCCTCGGCAAAGCGCTGACCGGCGGCACCATGACGCTCTCCGCCACCCTGACCACACGTGATGTCGCCGAAACCATTGGCCGCAGCGCGGCGGGCTGCTTTATGCACGGTCCGACCTTTATGGGCAACCCGCTTGCCTGCGCCGTCGCCAGTGAAAGTCTGGCGCTGTTGCAGGAAGGCCACTGGTCGTCACAGGTGGCGCGTATCGAACAGCAGCTGCGCGACGAGCTGCTGCCGCTGCGCGATCATCCGCAGGTGGCCGACGTGCGCGTGCTCGGCGCCATTGGCGTGGTAGAGAGCCGTACGCCGGTAGAGATGGCCGCTATCCAGCAATACTTTGTTGAACAAGGCGTCTGGATCCGCCCCTTTGGCCGCCTGATCTATCTGATGCCGCCTTACGTTATCGCCCCGGCGCAGCTGGCGCAGCTCACCGCCGCTATCGGCAAGGCGCTGGATAATCCGGCCCTGTTCCGCGCCTGACCGCTTCGGCAACTCCAGGTGTGATGCACTACGCTTGTATCACACACATTTGACAGGAGTTGAAGATGCCACAACGTAAAGAGACGAACCGCCGGGTGATGCTGGCTTCCCGCCCCAAAGGCGCGCCCACAGACGCTGATTTTCGTATCGAAAGCCATGAGGTTCCCACGCCTGGCGACGGTGAGCTGCTGTTGCGTACCGTCTGGCTCTCTCTCGATCCCTATATGCGCGGCCGCATGAGCGACGCGCCTTCCTACGTTGAACCTTTTGACGTTGATGACGTATTGGGCGCCGGGACGGTGGCAATCGTCGAGCAATCGCGTCATCCCGATTATGCCGAGGGTGACTGGGTGGTCAGTCAGAGCGGCTGGCAGGATTTCGCCCTGTCGGATGGCAACGGCTTGAAAAAACTCAGCGGCCCGGTGCTGGAACACCCTTCCTGGGCGCTGGGCCTGCTCGGCATGACCGGCTTTACCGCCTATATGGGCCTGCTGGCTATCGGCAACCCGCAGCCTGGCGAAACCGTGGTGGTGGCCGCCGCAACCGGCGCAGTTGGTTCGGTGGTAGGTCAAATCGCGAAGTTGAAAGGCTGCCGTGTGGTGGGCATCGCGGGCGGCGAAGAGAAATGCCGCTACGCCAGAGAAGAACTTGGCTTCGACGCATGCGTGGATCGTCGTCAGGACGATTTCGCCGGGCAGCTGAAAACGCACTGTCCGCAGGGTATTGACGTTTACTTTGAGAACGTGGGCGGCCAGGTGTTCAACGCGGTGCTGCCGCTGATGAATACGCTGGGACGCATTCCGGTTTGCGGGCTGATTGCCGATTATAACGAAAACAACGCCCCGGAAGGCCGGGATCATCTCCCGCTGTTCCAGAGCGCGATTTTACGTAAACGTCTGCATGTACAGGGTTTCATCATCAATCAGGATTTTGGTGATCGCTTCGACGAGTTTTTCCAACAAATGAGTCAGTGGGTCGCTGAGGATCGCTTCGTGTTTCGCGAAGATATTGTCGACGGACTGGATAAAGCACCTCAGACCTTTATGGGTATGCTGGAAGGAAAAAACTTCGGCAAGGTGATTATCCGCGTCGCAGAGGATAATCCGAAGGTAAGCGCATGAAAATAGTAATGGTTTTAACGTCCCACGATACGCTGGGCGATAGCGGTAAAAAAACCGGTTTCTGGCTGGAGGAGTTTGTCGCGCCTTATTATGTGTTCAAAGATGCCGGCGTGAACGTGGTGCTCGCCTCACCGGCGGGCGGCAAGCCGCCTGTGGATCCCAAAAGCAGCGAACCCGATGCGCAGAGCAGCGATACCGAGCGTTTTCATCAGGATCCCAGCGCTCAACAGGCGCTGGCCAATACCCAGCAGCTGGAGACGATCGACAGCAGCCAGTTTGACGCGGTGTTTTTCCCCGGCGGGCATGGTCCGCTATGGGATCTGGCTGAAAATAAGCACAGCATTGCGCTGATTGAGAACCTGTTCGCCAACGGCAAGCCGGTCGCCGCCGTGTGCCATGCGCCGGGCGTGTTGCGTCATGCACGGAAGCCTGACGGCACGCCGCTGGTGGCCGGAAAGCGGGTGACCGGATTTACCAACAGCGAAGAGAAAGCGGTCGGGCTACTGGAAGTGGTGCCTTTTTTGGTTGAAGATGAGCTGCGCAGCCTGGGCGGCAATTTTGAGCGCACCGATGACTGGGGCGTTTATGCGGTGACCGACGGTCATCTGGTGACCGGACAGAATCCGGCGTCATCGGCCGTCACCGCTCAGGAGCTGTTAAAGCTGCTTCACCAATAACAACAGGAGGTTCGATGAGAGTTTACAGCCAGGATTTTAACGACGGCGATAAGATGCCGGAACGTCATGTTTTTAACGGCATGGGCTATCGGGGCGACAACCTGTCGCCGCATCTGGCCTGGGACGAGGTGCCGGAAGGCACCAAAAGTTTTGTCGTGACCTGTTACGATCCCGATGCGCCCACTGGCTCCGGCTGGTGGCACTGGGTGGTGGCGAATATCCCTGCCGGGGTGACCGTGTTGCCGCAGGGCGCCGGTTCCGGCGTAGCGGCGCTGCCGGTCGGGGCGCTTCAGGCCCGCACCGATTTCGGTCAGAATGCCTACGGTGGCGCCGCGCCGCCGCAGGGCGAGAGCCATCGCTACATTTTTAGCGTTCACGCGCTGGATGTGGAGAAGCTGGAAATTGACGAAGGCGCCAGCGGCGCGATGGTAGGCTTTAATGTGCATTTTCATGCGCTGGCCAGCGCATCGATTACTGTGATGTACTCGTAAGAAGCGGCCGACTGGCCGGGCGGGAGCAAATCACTCCCGCCTACGCTGAAACGCTGGCGCGTTTCCGTTCAGCAGACCGCATTCTGATTATCCCAGCGGGTGAATCACCACCCACATTGGACCCTGTCCGACCGCGTAGCGCGCCAGCGGCGTCAACAGCCCCTGCGCCTCGTCGATCTTATACACCTCGATATGGTGCGACTTCTGCCCTGCTGCCACCAGATACTGCCCGCTGTTATCGATATTAAAACCGCGCGGCTGAGTTTCGGTTGGCTGATGACCTTCTATCGCCAGCAGGCCGCCATCTTCGCTGACGCTAAAAATGGTAATGGTGCTGCTGGTGCGATCGCAGGCATAAAGATGACGGCCGTTTGGCGTCAGATGAATATCCGCCGCCCAGCGAGTATCGCTGAAGCCTGGCGGCATCATATCCAGACTCTGCACGCGCTCCACCTCGCCGTGAGCGTTGCTCAGATGCCAGACGTCTACCGTGCTATCCAGTTCGTTAACGCAATAGGCGTAGCGGCCATCAGGATGAAATACCATATGGCGCGGGCCTGCGCCTTCCACGGTGGTGACCTGCGCCTGCTGACGCGGCTCCAGCTTGCCTTCAGCCGTGAGCTGGAACAGGCAGATGCGATCCTGCTTAAGCGCCGGAACAAACAGCGTCTGATTGGCGTTATCGATATTGGCCGAGTGGCATCCCGCCAGGTCTTTGATGACCTGAGCAGGTTCCTGCGGCAGCCCATCTGCGCCAATCGGGCTGATGCTGACGCAGGCATCATTGTAAGACCCGCAAAACAGAAAATTTCCGGCGCGATCGGTGGAAATATGGGTCGGGCTGCCGGGTAAAGCGGCCGCGCCCTCTTCGGTCAGCGTGCCGTCGGCAGCAATCCTGAACGCAAGAACGCGAAAATTCGGGCGTACGCCAGCATAGAGGAAGTCGCCCTTCGGACTCACTACCATTGGCTGTACCTGACCGGCAACATCTGTGACTTGCAATAACGTCAGCGCGCCATCCTCATTCATCTGCCAGGCGTGAATCTGCTGGCTTTCCGGGCTGGCGGTATAAACAACTTGTTTCATACATTCTCCTTGTTCGCTGCCTGTTAATCATATGTGGCTCAACTTTAGCGCGTTTTTATGCCGTGCGCTGGCATGATTTGTGCCCTGTTTTTTGTCTCAGGACCGTCACCAGGTGTAGACTTGGCGCTTTGTTAATCTGTCCAGACGGAATAATTAATGAGCTATCGTGTTATCGCCCTCGACCTTGACGGCACACTGCTGACGCCCCGTAAAACCATTTTACCGGAATCGATTGAAGCCCTCGCCCACGCTCAACAGGCTGGGGTGAAGGTAATTATCGTGACCGGACGTCACCACTGCGCCATCCATCCTTTTTATCAGGCGCTGGAGTTGGATACACCCGCAATCTGCTGCAACGGCACCTATTTGTATGATTATCATGCGGAAAAGGTACTTTCCTCCGATCCGCTGGCGAAAAATCAGGCGCTGCGCGTGATTGAGATGTTGGATGAAAAGGCGATTCACGGCCTGCTTTATGTCGACGATGCGATGCTCTACCAGACGCCTACCGGCCATGTGACCCGCACCCTGAACTGGGCTGAGTCCTTACCGGAACATCAGCGCCCCGCCTTTATTCAGGTGCCGAGCCTGGCGCAGGCGGCACGGGATGCAGAGTCGATCTGGAAATTTGCCCTCTCCCACTCCGATACACGCGCGCTGCAACAGTTTGCCGACAGCGTTGAACAGGAGCTGGGTCTTGCCTGCGAATGGTCATGGCACGATCAGGTCGATATCGCCCAGCGCGGCAACAGCAAAGGCAAACGCCTGGCGCAGTGGGTAGAGTCCGTGGGTCTTTCCATGAGTGACGTGTTGGCCTTTGGCGATAACTATAACGATCTCAGCATGCTGGAGAGCGTGGGTCTCGGCGTGGCGATGGCGAATGCGGACGATGCCATTAAAGCACGGGCGAAGCGCGTGATTGGCACTAACCTTGAACCCGGCATCGCCGAAACCATCTATAAAGAAGTGCTCTGATCAGGACGTGACGGAGACGCTTTTTACCTGGGCATAGAGCCAGAGATCTGGCCTGATGCCCAGCTCATCTCGCGCCCAGGGTGAAATGCGCGCCCACAGCTCGTTGACGCCGATGCGCAGCTTCACCTCGATCTGATCGTCCACCTCAATCAGCTCCACTACCTGTGCCGGTAAAACGTTACGGATCGAGCTGTGCTGCGGCGGCTGCAGCGCCAGCGATACATCCGCTGACTGAATGCGGATGCGCAGCGCGGATTTTACCGGCTGGTTTACCCGGCTCACCCAGATATGCTGATCGCCGAGCGCCAGCGCCGTCATCGGATAGTCAGGATGCTGTTCCAGCACCTGCGCACGCAGCACGCTGCTCAGCTCGCTGCGCGGCAGCCAGGGACGCATCGCGCTGCTGCCCCACACCTTCTCCAGCGGCCCGCAGGCCTTTACCTTGCCGTTATCCAGCACCAGCACGTTATCAGCCAGCTGCAGGATCTCCTCCAGGCTATGGGAAACGTAGAGCATCGGGATATCAACCCGCTTCGCCAGCTTCTGCAGGTACGGCATCAGCTCGCGCTTGCGCGGCAGGTCGAGCGAGGCGAGCGGCTCATCCATCAATAAAATATCGGGTGCGGTGAGCAGCGCCCGGCCAATCGCCACGCGCTGCTTTTCCCCGCCGGAAAGGGAAAACGGGAAGCGATCCAGCAGATGACCAATGCCGAGCAGCGCCACCAGGCCGTCAAACTGCGGCTTCATGGCGGGCGCCATGCCATACTTCAGATTGCCGCGCACGCGATAGTGCGGAAACAGGCGCGCATCCTGGAACACGTAGCCGGTGCGGCGCTTCTCCGGCGGCAGGAAAAGATCGCTCTCCGTATCGCTCAACAGACGATCGTTAAGCTGAATGCGGCCGCGCTGTGGTTTGGTTAAGCCGCCAATGGCGTTGATCAGAGACGTTTTGCCCGCGCCGGAGAGACCGAAAATAGCGGTAATTCCCTTTGCGGGCAGCGCAACGTCAATTTCCAGCTGATGCTCGCCCAACTGCTGTGAAAAATCGAGCTTCAGCATGTTGCCCCCAGCCGCTTACGTCCCCAGCGGGCCAGCCACTCAGAGAGCAACAGCGAAATCAGCGCCAGCACGATCGCGATCGCGCACAGCCGTGCGGCGGCGTTTTCCGCGCCTGGCGTTTCGATCAGGGTATACATCGCCAGCGGGATGGTGCGCGTTTCGCCGGGAATATTGGAAACGAAGGTAATGGTGGCGCCAAACTCCCCCAGCGAACGGGCAAACGCCAGTACGGTGCCGACGATAATCCCCGGCAGGGTAAGCGGCAGCGTGATGGTGAAAAAAACGCGCCAGCGCCCGGCGCCTAATGTGCGTGCCGCCTGCTCGAGCCGCGTATCCACTGCCTCCAGCGCCAGACGAATGGCGCGCACCATCAGCGGAAAGGCGATCACCGCCGAGGCCAGCGCCGCGCCGCGCCAGCTAAAGGCGAAGCTGAAGCCAAACCAGTTCCAGAGCCATTCGCCAATAAAACCGCGTCGGCCCAGGGCGATCAGAAGAAGATAGCCAACCACCACCGGCGGCACCACCAGCGGAAGGTGAATCAGACTGTCGAGCAGAGATTTGCCCGGAAACCGGCAGCGCACCAGAATCCAGGCCATCAGGATGCCGAAAGGCAGACTGCAAAGTACCGCTATACCCGATATTTTCAGGCTAAGCATTACCGCCTGCCATTCGAGATCGCTGAGCATCATGTTTTAGGTGTGAATCCGTAACGTTTGAAGATGGCCGCCGCTTCCGGCCCTTTCAGGTACGTATAAAAGGCGGAAACCGCAGGCGTATTGTGATCTTTTACCATCGCCATCGGGTATTCCACCGGCTTATGGCTCGACTCCGGAAAAACCCCGACCACGGCAACTTTACTGCTGGCGACCGCATCCGATCCATAAACGATGCCATAAGGCGTTTCGTTTCGCTCCACCAGCGCCAGCGCGGCACGCACATTATTGGCGCGCGCCATGACCGGCGACAGGGTATCCCACGCGCCCAGCTTCTGTAACGCCTCTTTGGCATAGATGCCCGCCGGTACATGGTCCGGATCGCCCACCGCCAGACGCTCGCCCTTCAGCAGCGTTTTCCAGTGGGTGCTGGCGTTGATGGTCACCGGCTGCGGCTTGCTGGCCGCAGGCGCAACCAGCACCAGATCGTTACCCAACAGGGTAAAACGGCTCTCCGCCATCATCGCTTTTTTATCGATGGCGTAGTCCATCCACTGCTGATCGGCGGAAATAAACAGATCGGCCGGAGCCCCCTGCTCAATCTGGCGCGCCAGCGTAGAAGAGGAAGCGAAAGAGGAGACGATCTGCACCTCTTTGCCCTGCTGATACTGTTTAGCGATATCCTGCATTGCGTTGGTAAGCGAAGCCGCTGCAAATACGGTAATTTTATCCGCCGCCACGGCGTGGCCGGCAAAAGTTAAGGTCAGGGCCGCAGCAGCTCCCCAGCGACGCAAAGTGACAGACATGATGTTCTCCTGATTACGTTATATATTTGATAATACAACGGCAGTTTTGAAGCTGTCATGTGCTTTATCGGCAGGAAAAAAGCAAGATTGAGGGAGAAGGGATAAAAAGCATAACGCCCATCAGGTGACGGGCGTTGCAGGGAATCAGCGCTGTGAATTCGCGGGGCGCTCGTTGCGGCGGCCGAATTTCGAGATGACGTTAAACATTTCGCCCAGACCATAAATCAGCCCCAGCATAATCGCCATCACCACCGGCACCATAATGATCGCCACGGCCAGGCTTTTTAACAGTTCCAGCATGGATGCCTCACTTTATCGACAAAAAAGTGATTGTAACGGCTAAAGAAAAAAGTGCACTCGCCTTTTCGTGCTTTTACTTTTCCCGGCAGACATCGTGACGTGACGGCCATGAGAACTTACACTCTGCGAAACCCCTTTTCAGGAAGCGATATGCAGGCCGAAATCTCCCTTAATATCCGGTTGCAACAGAAGCTGTTTGCCGATCCCCGACGCATCGAACTGCTGAAGCGCATCCGGGAAACCGGCTCGATCAGCCAGGGCGCGAAGCTGGCGGGCATCAGCTATAAAAGCGCCTGGGATGCCATCAACGAGATGAATCAGCTGGCGGAGCAGACGCTGGTTGAGCGCGCTACCGGCGGCAAAGGCGGCGGCGGCGCCCGGCTGACGCGCTATGGCGAGCGGCTGATCCAGCTTTTTCAACTGCTGGAGCAGATTCAGCAGAAAGCCTTTGATGTATTGCAGCAGGACAGCCTGCCTCTCGACAGCCTGCTGGCGGCGATTGCCCGTTTCTCGCTGCAAACCAGCGCGCGTAATCAACTGTTTGGCACCGTCATCGCGCGCGATAACCAACATGTGATGCAGCATCTGGAGGTACTGCTGGCGGACGGCGTGACCCGGCTGAAGGTCGCGCTGACCCAACGCAGCGCCGATCGTTTGCAGCTCAACAGTGGCAAAGAGGTATTGGTGCTGATCAAAGCGCCCTGGATCAGCGTCACAGCCTCGCCTGCTGCGGGCGATAATCAGCTGGCGGCGCAGATTACCACCATTGAGCCGGGCGAGGTGCAGAGCGAAGTGCTGTTGAAGCTGGCGAGCGGTGAAACGTTGTGCGCAACGCTGAGCAATGAAAACGTGCGGCAGCAAAACCTGCAGTGCGGCATGACGGTGACAGCACATTTCAATGCGGAACACGCCATCATCGCCACCCTGCTCTGAATCTGCGCAGACTATTTGACTTCATTGCGTTCTGTGGTTAAAACAGCCTGACATGATGCATAAAATGGAACAAATTATGGCTTCATTGCAAATTCTGCAAGGCACGTTTCGTCTTAGCGACACCCGAACGCTGATCCTGAACGATTTACAGCTGCAAAGCGGCGAGAGCTGGGCTTTCGTCGGCGCGAACGGCAGCGGCAAATCGTCGCTGGCGCGCGCCCTCTCCGGCGAGCTGCCTGCTCTGACCGGCAGCGTGACGGCGAATTTTCAACGCCCTACCCGCCTGTCGCTGGAGCAGTTACAAAAGCTGGTGACGGATGAGTGGGAGCGCAACAACACCGATTTGCTCAGCGAAGGGGAAGATGATACCGGTCGCACCGTGGCGGAGATCATTCAGGATGAGGTGCAGGATCCTGTTCGCTGTCAGCAGCTGGCGCAGCAGTTTGGTATTAGCCACCTGCTGGCGCGCCGCTTCAAATACCTCTCCACCGGCGAGACGCGCAAAACCCTGCTCTGCCAGGCGCTGATGCCCCGCCCCGATTTGTTAATCCTTGATGAACCTTTCGACGGCCTCGACGTCGCGTCGCGCGCCAGCCTGGCCTCGATGCTGGAGGCGATGCATCAGCAGGGTTACACCCTGGTGCTGGTGCTGAACCGCTTCGATGATATTCCCCCGTTTGTGCAGCAGGTTGGCGTGCTGGCGGAGTGTACTCTGACGCACGTCGGCGCTCGCGAGGCGATCCTCGGCGAAGCGCTGGTGGCGCAGCTGGCACACAGTGAACAGCTGGCGGGCATGGCGCTGCCGGAGCCGGATGCGCCCGATCAGCTGCCGTCGCTGGCGGATGACGCGCCGCGCGTCACGCTGCGCAACGGCGTGATCTCTTATAACGATCGGCCAGTGATTAACGGGTTGAGTTGGGAAGTGAAAGCGGGCGAGCACTGGCAGATTATCGGACCGAACGGCG
This sequence comes from Pantoea osteomyelitidis, assembly GCF_044342975.1. Lineage (NCBI taxonomy): Bacteria > Pseudomonadati > Pseudomonadota > Gammaproteobacteria > Enterobacterales > Erwiniaceae > Pantoea > Pantoea osteomyelitidis. The sequence continues at coordinate 340,208 of NZ_JBGFSN010000004.1, read as the reverse complement.
CCGGAAAATCGACGCTGCTCAGCCTGGTTACCGGCGATCACCCGCAGGGTTACAGCAACGATCTCACGCTGTTCGGCATCCGGCGCGGCAGCGGAGAAACCATTTGGGATATTAAACAGCATATCGGCTATGTCAGCAGCAGCCTGCATCTCGATTACCGCGTCAGCGTCAATGTGCGCACGGTGGTGCTGTCAGGATTTTTTGATTCAATTGGTCTCTATCAGGCAGCCTCTGACCGGCAGGTGGCGCTGGCACGCCAGTGGCTGGCCCTGCTCGGCATGGATAACGCACTGGCGGATGCGCCGTTCCACAGCCTCTCCTGGGGACAGCAGCGGCTGGTGCTGATTGCTCGCGCGCTGGTCAAACATCCGACATTGCTGATCCTCGATGAACCTTTGCAGGGTCTGGATCCGATTAACCGCCAGCTGGTGCGTCGTTTTGTTGATGTCCTGATCGGCGAAGGCCGCACCCAGTTGCTGTTTGTTTCTCATCATGCGGAAGATGCGCCACAGTGTATTACCCATCGCCTGAGCTTTGTGCCGCAGGGCGATGGCTACGCTTATTTGCAGGAAAACGTGAACTGAACATTTGATAGCGTCAGCAAAGTTGACGCTATCTTATTAAATGTTTCTGTAACAATGTAAGCGTTACCACTTAATGCGGTTTAAAACCCGCCTGTCACCCTCCAGTCCCGCCAAATGGGAATAATCGGCTTGTGTAAACGATTCCATTTATCCAGACTGGATCACGCTTTCTTCTGCGACTATGTGCTATTTTTTATCGAAGCGACTTTTGGCACTCCGACTTTACCAGGACTCAACATGGAAAAATTTAACCCGGTCGATCATCCGCATCGCCGCTATAACCCACTGACCGATCAGTGGGTTTTAGTTTCGCCGCATCGGGCGAAGCGACCATGGCAGGGCGCGCAAGAGACCCCTTCGCTGGAAAAACTGCCGAAGCACGATCCTGATTGCTTTCTCTGCGCAGGCAACACACGTATCACCGGTGATAAAAATCCCGATTACAGCGGCACTTACGTTTTTACCAATGACTTCGCCGCTCTGATGACCGATACGCCCGATGCGCCGCAAAGCGACGATCTGCTGATGCGCTGCGAAAGCGCGCGCGGCACCAGCCGCGTTATTTGCTTCTCGCCGGACCACAGCAAAACCCTGCCGGAAATGTCGCTGAGCGCGCTGGAAGAAGTGGTGCGTACCTGGCAGGAGCAGACCGCCGAGCTCGGCCAGCACTATCCCTGGGTGCAGGTATTTGAAAACAAAGGCGCGGCGATGGGCTGCTCCAATCCGCATCCCCATGGACAGGTTTGGGCAAACAGTTTTTTGCCCAACGAGGCGCAGCGCGAGGACGATCATCAGCGCGCTTATTACGAACAAAAAGGTTCGCCGATGCTGGTGGATTATGCTGCACGCGAACGTCAGGACGGCAGCCGCACTGTGGTCGAGACGGAGCACTGGCTGGCGGTAGTGCCCTGGTGGGCAGCCTGGCCGTTTGAAACTCTGCTGCTGCCGAAAACACATATCAAACGCTTAACCGACCTCAATGAGGCGCAGCGCAACGATCTGGCGCTGGCGTTAAAACAGCTCACTACCCGTTACGATAACCTGTTCCAGTGCTCCTTCCCCTACTCAATGGGCTGGCACGGCGCGCCTTTCAACGGCGAAAGCAACGATCACTGGCAGCTGCACGCCCATTTCTATCCGCCGCTGCTGCGCTCAGCAACGGTGCGCAAATTTATGGTTGGCTACGAGATGCTGGCCGAAACCCAACGTGATTTGACGGCGGAACAGGCGGCGGAACGTCTGCGCTCTGTCAGCGACATCCATTTCCGCGAGGCAAAATAATGACTCTGAAAACCACAACCCAACAGGTTTTTGCCGAGAAATTTGGCTATCAGCCCACGCACGCGATTCAGGCGCCAGGTCGCGTTAACCTGATTGGCGAGCACACTGACTATAACGACGGTTTCGTTCTGCCCTGCGCCATCGATTACCAGACGGTGATCAGTTGTGCGAAACGTGACGATCGCCTGATACGGGTGATTGCCGTGGATTACGACAACGCCGAAGATCAGTTCTCGCTGGATGAACCGATCATGAGCCTGAAAGAGCCGATGTGGGCCAATTATGTACGCGGCGTGGTGAAACATCTGCAGAAGCGCAACGCGAGCTTCGGCGGCGTGGACATGGTGATCAGCGGCGATGTGCCGCAGGGCGCCGGGCTTAGCTCCTCCGCCTCGCTGGAGGTGGCGGTCGGCACGCTGTTCCAGCAGCTTTATCATCTGCCGCTGGATGGTGCGGATATCGCCCTGAACGGCCAGGAAGCGGAGAACCAGTTTGTCGGCTGTAACTGCGGCATCATGGATCAGCTGATCTCCGCGCTGGGCAAAAAAAATCACGCCATGCTGCTTGACTGCCGCACGCTGGGCACCCGTCCGGTGCCGCTGCCGAAAGAGGTGGCGGTAGTGATCATCAACTCCAACTTCCGCCGCAGCCTGGTGGGCAGCGAATACAATACCCGTCGCGAACAGTGTGAAACCGGCGCGCGTTTCTTTGCTCAGCCCGCGCTGCGCGATGTGGATATCGATCGTTTCAAATCGGTTGAACATGAGCTGGATCCGCAGGTTGCGAAGCGCGTACGTCATGTTCTGACCGAAAACGCCCGTACGCTGGAAGCGGCTGACGCGTTGAGCAATGGCGACCTGAAGCGTATGGGCGAACTGATGGCGGCGTCCCACGCCTCCATGCGCGACGACTTTGAGATCACCGTGCCGCCAATCGATACGCTGGTAGAAATTGTCAAAGCGGTAATTGGCGAGCGTGGCGGCGTGCGCATGACCGGTGGCGGCTTCGGCGGCTGCGTGGTGGCACTTATGCCGTTCGATCTGGTGGATGAGGTGAAAGAGGCAGTAGCGGCGCAGTACGAAGCAAAAACCGGCATCAAAGAAAGCTTCTGGGTTTGCCAGGCGTCAGAAGGAGCGAGCCAATGCTAAACGACGTGCAGTCGCATGCGCCTGACGGCCAGCCGTGGCGGATTACGGTATTACGTAACCGCAACGGTATGGTGGCAACCTTCATGGACTGGGGCGCCACCTGGCTGTCGGCGCGCGTGCCGATGCAGGATGGCTCGGTGCGCGAAACGCTGCTGGGCTGCGCCACGCCGTCAGATTATCTGCATCAGACGGCCTATCTCGGCGCGACCGTGGGGCGTTACGCCAACCGCATCGCCAATGCCCGTCTGAATGAAGCGGAGATTAGCCTGGCGGCCAATCAGGGCGCGCACCAGCTGCACGGCGGCCCGGAAGGGTTCGACAAGCGTCGCTGGCAGATCCTCAGCCAGAGCGAAACCGAAGTGCACTATCGCCTCGACTCGCCCGATGGCGATCAGGGGTATCCGGGTACGCTGATTGTCGATCTGCGCTATCAGCTGGACGATGACAACTGCCTGTCGATCCGCTATCAGGCGCACACTGATAAAGCCTGTCCGGTGAATCTGACCAATCACGCCTACTTTAACCTTGATGCGAATCATGGCGACGCGCGCCAGCATCGCTTACAACTGCACGCTGATCGCTATCTGCCGGTAGACAGTGATGGCATTCCCAACGCGCCGCTGAAAGCCGTGGCTGACACCAGCTTCGATTTCCGCCAGCCGAAAGTGGTGGCGCAGGATTTCCTCAGCGATGAGGATCAAAAAGCGGTGAAAGGTTACGATCACGGCTTCCTGCTCAATAGCGCCGGGGATGTCAGCCAGCCCGCCGCGCAGCTGTGGTCGGAAGACGGCAAGCTGCAGCTCACGGTGTTCACCTCGGCGCCCGCCCTGCAGTTCTATAGCGGCAACTATCTCGCTGGCACGCGCGCCCGCGAGCATGGGAGCTATACTGCTTTCCAGGGCATCGCGCTGGAGAGTGAATTTTTGCCGGATTCGCCAAACCATCCTGAGTGGCCGCAGCCGAGCTGCTGGCTGCAGCCGGGTGAAACCTGGCAGGCTTCGACGCGTTATCGCTTCACCGCCTGCTGAAAAACGGGATGAAAATCGCGCACTGCGTATCACACAGGCTTACGCAGTGCTGAGTTTTCCGCTATGGTAAGGCACTATTGATTTGCCGCTCGTCTTGACGGCAACAGCGTGGTTTCCATTATCATAGAAACATCAAAGAATTAAGGAGTTAAGCTATGGCTGTAACTAAGCTGGTTCTGGTGCGCCACGGCGAAAGCCAGTGGAACAACGAAAACCGCTTCACCGGATGGTACGATGTGGACCTGTCTGAGAAAGGTCGCAGCGAAGCCAAAGCAGCGGGTCAACTGCTGAAGAATGAAGGCTTCGTCTTCGATTACGCCTATACCTCCGTGCTGAAACGTGCCATTCACACGCTGTGGAATGTGCTGGACGAGCTGGATCAGGCCTGGCTGCCGGTGGAAAAAACCTGGCGTCTGAACGAGCGTCACTACGGTGCGTTGCAGGGTCTGAACAAAGCGGAAACCGCTGAGAAATATGGTGACGAGCAGGTTAAACAGTGGCGTCGCGGCTTCGCCGTTACTCCGCCGGAACTGGATCGCAACGACGAGCGTTTTCCGGGCCACGATCCGCGTTACGCCAGCCTGACCGCTGAACAGCTGCCGACCACCGAAAGCCTGGCGCTGACCATCGATCGCGTGATTCCTTTCTGGAACGAATCGATTCTGCCGCGCATCAAAAGCGGTGAGAAAGTGATTGTTGCTGCGCACGGTAACTCGCTGCGCGCGCTGGTGAAATATCTGGACAACATGAGCGAAGACGCCATTCTCGAACTGAACATTCCGACCGGCGTGCCGTTGGTGTATGAGTTCGACGAGAACTTCAAACCGATCAAACATTACTATCTGGGCGACCAGGCTGAAATCGAAGCGAAAGCGGCAGCCGTGGCAAACCAGGGTAAAGCAAAGTAAGCGTACGCTAAAAAGCAAAAAGGCCAGACGCTGTCTGGCCTTTTTTATTGTCGCAAACTTCAGCCGCGGCGCGTTTTCACCGCGTCAGCCAGCTGGCGCAACACTTTATCGGTATCGTCCCAGCCGATGCAGGCATCAGTCACGCTCTTGCCGTAAACCAGCGCGTCGCCGCTCTCCAGGCTCTGATTGCCTTCCACCAGATGGCTCTCGATCATCACGCCGGTGATGCCCTTTTCGCCGCCGGCGATCTGCTGCGCCACGTCGTCAGCCACCACCCTCTGCCGTTGGAACTGCTTGCTGCTGTTGGCATGGCTGAAGTCGATCATCACCTGCGGACGCAGACCCGCTTTTTCCAGACCGGTTTTCACCGCACTGACGTGGTGAGCGCTGTAGTTCGGCTCCTTGCCACCACGCAGAATAATATGACAATCTTCGTTGCCGCTGGTTTCGACAATTGCTGAGTGACCATATTTGGTGACGGAGAGGAAGCTGTGCGGCGCACTGGCGGCGTTAATGGCATCAATCGCTACCTTGATGGTGCCGTCAGTGCCGTTTTTGAAACCAACCGGGCAGGAAAGACCAGAGGAAAGCTCGCGATGCACCTGCGACTCGGTGGTACGGGCGCCGATAGCGCCCCAGCTCATCAAATCGGCCACGTACTGCGGAGTGATCATATCCAGAAACTCGCCCGCCGCCGGCAGGCCGGTATCGTTAATGTCTACCAGCAACTTACGTGCGATACGCAGGCCGTCGTTGATCTGGTAGCTGCCATCCATGTAAGGATCGTTGATCAACCCTTTCCAGCCCACCGTGGTGCGCGGTTTTTCAAAATAGACGCGCATCACCACTTCCAGCTCGCCTCGTAATTCTTCACGCAGCGTCAACAGGCGTGAAGCGTACTCTTTAGCCGCTTCGGGATCGTGAATCGAACAGGGGCCGATCACTACCAGCAGACGGTCATCTTCATCGTGCAGAATCTGATGGATCGCCTGACGAGCCTGAAAAACGGTTTCAGCCGCTTTGTCAGTGGCCGGGAATTTTTCCAGCAACGCCACGGGAGGAAGCAGCTCTTTAATCTCTTTGATACGCAAATCATCATTCTGGTAATTCATAGTCTATCCATATCATTTCTGGCCCGGCATGCAGCGGGCGCAACCTGCACAATGTAGCCCTTCACGGCAGCAGTGTAAATTGTGTATTAAGGTAAAAGGTATGTCTATTATTTGCACTTATTGCCCTTTGCACTAGACTTTTACCTGTAAGCACTGAGGAGCCTGTTGCTTACATTATTTTTATTTCAGACAGAAGCTTACTGGCGAGATTTTATTTTGCCACCGGCTATTTCGTCAAAACTGCACCACCGGGTTTAAGACGGCAACTATCATTAATTAACAGGAGCATAATGATGAATAAGTTTGCAATTATTTTTTTGACGGCAGCGATGAGCTTGGGTAGCGGTGCGGCACTGGCGGCCAGCGGTAATAACGGTACGGCTAACCAGGCAGCAGAAGCGGGCGCAGCGGCGGGCGGTGCGAAACAAAATCTGCCGCCAAATAATGTCGACAACAGCAAAATCAATAACAGCGGCACTAATACCAATAGCGCGGCCACCTCTTCAGACGGCACTAATAATATGTCCGCTAATGAAATAGATCAGAACAGCCAGTGTAAAGATGGCAAGTGCCCGAATATTAACAGTAAGGTACAGACCGGCACCGGCAGTGACGTAAATACCAAAACTGACGGCACCAGTCAGTAACCTATAAGATTAAAATAAAGGAGAGCCATGGCTCTCCTTTATTTTTACCGCCTCTGTTTTCCGCTATGCTGACGCCATGGAATCTTCAGAGATCTTTTCATGGCCTCACTGTTGTTAATCGACGATCATCCGCTGGTTGAAGTGGCGCTGGAAGCGGCCATTGATAAATCTCCCGTCCCCCTACAACTTTTCTCCGCCAACAGCGAAGCCACGGCGCGCAAAGTTCTGCAGCAGCACAGCGTTGACCTTATCGTACTGGATATTGGTTTGCCCGACAGCGATGGGCTGGAGCTGTTGCGTCGTCTGAAAGCGCGCAACGAGGATTGCCCGATTCTTATCTACTCTGCTCAGCAGGGACATCACTATTTACGCACTGCACAGGCGTTGGGCGCGGCCGGTTACGTGGTGAAAAGCCAGAGCATGAATCAGCTGCTGAGCGCCATTCTGGCGATTCTGGGCGGCCAGCAGGCGTTTCCCGCCGGGCTTGAAGCGGCGTCGCCCCTGCCATTAACCGGTAAGGAGCTGCAGGTTCTGGCGCTGCTGGCAAGCGGCCTTTCAAATCTTGAGATTGCCGGGCAGCTGCATATCAGTAATAAAACCGTCAGCACTCATAAAAAGAACATTCTGGAAAAAACTGGCGCGCGCTCGGTGGTTGAACTGGCCGCGCTGTGGAAATCTCAACGGTGACGCGCTGGCTGTTGCTGCTTTGCCTGCTGTTCTGCGTGGCGGCGAAGGCGGATTACCGGCCGGTCAGCAGCGTCACGCTGCCGATGATGATACCGGTAAACGAGCATAACAACTGGCATGGGCGTCAGCTGATCGTCGGCGTGCTGGAGGAAAATAACGCGCCCTGGGCGATGCGCCCGGGCAACGATCTCTACGGTATTGATGCCGACTACCTGGCCGCCCTCAGCCAGCTCACCGGCGTGCAGTTTACGGTTAAGGCCTTCCCCGACGAGGCGCGCCTGCTGGCCGCGCTGAAGAACGGCGATCTCGATTTTATGCTCGGCGTTGCGCATCCCGCGCTGCCGCCCGGCTTTCTGCTCAGCGACAGCTGGTACAGCAGCCCGTTACGCATCTACCGCAACCGGGAAAACCAGCGCGCCGTGATGTTTAACAGCCGCGACGCGCAGCTGGCGGTGAGCCGACAAACGCTGTCGCTGCTGCCGCCTGCGCTAATGACTCGCCACCGCTGGCGGGAATATGGCAGCGATCTGCAGGCGCTTTATACCCTGCTCAATCAGCAAAACGATTATGTGGTGGCGGATGAAACCAGCGCCAGCTTTTTACTCAGCCAGCTCCAGCAGGGACAAATTTACCAGCTCGCCTCCGGCATCGAAACCGGGCAGCTGACGCTACGCGCGGTAGCGCAGAATCGCGAGCTGATCGACTGGCTGAATCAGAGCCTGCGTCAGTTGCCGGTCGAGCTGGTCAATACCATTCAGGGACGCTGGATCTCGCCGTTGCCGCGCTATCAGGATACGCAAACCCTGGCGCTGACCACGATGGAACGTCAGTGGCTGAGCGCCCATTCGGTGGTGCGCTACGCCGCCGAAAGCAACAACTCCCCCTGGAGCTATCGCGATGCCAGCGGCGAGGCCCATGGCTACGGCATTGATCTGCTGAACGCTATCGGCCAGAGCACCGGACTGCGCTTCGAGCCGCGCTGGGTAAGCAATCCGCAGCAGGCCGCAGTGCTGTTGCAGCAACATCAGGTCGAGCTACAGCTGATGCAGCCCCTGAACGGCGAAATGATGCAGAGCGCGACCCTGCCGGTCTGGCGCGCCCTGTGGGGGATTTACAGCACGGGCCGCACGCCGTTGATGCGCTGGGACGATCTGCGCGGCAAGCGCATCGGCGTGATTCAAAACGACCTGGCGCAACAGCTGCTGCCGATGGGCATTCAGAGTCAGAGGTTCAGCGATCGCGGCACTCTGTATGACGCGCTGGCGAATGGTCAAATCGACGCGCTGGTGGATAACGTGCTTTCCGCCCGCTGGCTGGTGGCCAGCCGCTACGCCGATCGTATCCATCTGGCTTTTGCCGCCAGCGATATCGCCTGGCCGATTGCCATGGGCGTGAGTCCGGCGCAGCCGCTGCTGCGTGAGATCCTCGATAAAGGCTTACAGCAGATCCCGCCGGAAACCCAGCGGCAGATGCGCGATAACTGGACCATGCCGCCGCAGCCGGGCAGCGAGCGGGTGATGCGCTCGCTGCCGGTGATGGTGCTGACGGCGGCGATCGCGGCGATCGTTGTGCTGCTGATCTTACTCATCCGCCGTTATCTCCAGCAGCGCCAGGAACGCCTGCAGCGTGAACAGGCCGAGCGCGCCAACCAGATGAAAAGTCAGTTTCTGGCAACCGTGAGCCATGAGCTGCGCACGCCGATGCAGGCAATCCTCGGCCTGCTGGAACTGGAGCAGCAGCAGCGCGACAGCGCCAACCTCACCCTGCTGCACAGCAGTGCGCGCTCGCTGCTGACCCTGCTGAACGATTTACAGGATCATGCCCGCATTGAGAGCAACAGCTTTACCCTGGCGCCGCGCCCGTTGGATCTGCCGCACTGGCTGGCGCAGCTACAGCGCTTTTATCATCCGCTGATGCGTGACGACGGCCCGCGGCTGGTAGTGGAAGCATTAACGCCGTTGCCGGATCGGGTGCTGATCGATGCCGATCGCCTGCAACAGGTCACCAATAACCTGGTGGCGAACGCGCTCAAGTTTACCCGCGCGGGGGAAATTCGCCTGACGCTGGCAGTAACGCAGCAGATTACTCTCACTATCAGCGACAGCGGCAGCGGCATCCCGACCGACGAGCAGCATAAGCTGTTCGATCCCTGGTATCAGGCCCCGTCCGGCAAAGCGGTCTCGGTGCAGGGCAGCGGGCTTGGCCTGTTTATCTGTCGCGAGATCGTGCAGCGTATGGGGGGCGATATCGTGCTCCACTCCACGCCGGGCGTCGGCACGCGCGTGACCGTGACGCTGCCGTTACAGCCTGTCGATGACGCCTCGCCTCAGGCTGTGGCCGTTCCCGACTGGCCGCGCTATCCGTCGCTGCGCGCGGCTATCGTGGATGACCATCCGGCGAATCTGCTGGTGATGCAGCAGCAGCTGGCGCGTTTTGCCATTCATGCCGACTGTTTTGCCGAAGGACGGGCGCTGTTGCAGGCCGATGCGGTGCAGCCTTACGATCTGCTGTTTATCGATCAGATGATGCCGCGTCCGGATGGCGCGCTGCTGCTGCGCATTCTGCGTCGACGCGAGCGCAACCGAAAGCGTTATGTGCTGCGCGTGCTCTGCTCCGCCGATGCGCAGCTGCTGCATCCCGGTTCCGTAACGGCACATGAGGTTCTGCTGATCAAGCCGCTTGCGTTGCAGGATATCGCCCGCGTGCTGGCGCAGGGATTTTCCGATCCTCTTGCGGGTCTGGAAGAGAACATCAACACGCTGGCACAGCATAACCCGAAGTACGTTGCGCGCCTGAGCGCGACCCTGCGCCAGACGCTGTACAACGACAGCGAGGCTATTGGCCAGGCACATCTGGCCCGGAACTGGTCCGGGCTGGCCAGTGCGGCGCACCGAATGAAAAGCAGCTGGCTGCTGCTGGGTATTGAACAGGGCGCCGCGCTGAGCCAGCAGCTGGTGGAAAAAGCGAAACAGCATCAGGACGCGCCTGAAGAGCGGAAATTACTGATATTATTAACCAACAGGTTGTTGGAAAAACTGGAAGATTATGGCCCACACACACAATCACACGGAAAATAACGGGAACCGGACCCGTCTGGCCGCAGCATTCGGCGTTACGGCGCTGTTTATGCTGGCGGAGGTTATCGGCGGCTGGATAGCCGGATCGCTGGCGCTGCTGGCCGATGCGGGACATATGCTGACCGACGCCGCCGCGCTGCTGATGGCGCTGCTGGCCGTGCAGTTTGCACAGCGCAAACCTGACGCGCGCCATACCTTCGGCCTGCTGCGTCTCACCACGCTGGCCGCCTTTGTCAACGCCATTGCGCTGCTGGTGATTACGTTACTCATCGTCTGGGAAGCGCTGCGCCGCTTCTGGCAGCCGCAGCCGGTGGCCGGTGGTCTGATGTTAGGCATCGCCATTGCCGGGCTGGTGGCGAATCTGCTCTCGTTCTGGCTGCTGCATCGCGGCAGTGAAGAGAAAAATCTCAACGTGCGCGCAGCGGCTCTGCACGTGCTGGGCGATCTGCTCGGTTCGGTGGGCGCGATTGTCGCGGCGGTGGTCATTATGCTCACCGGTTGGACACTCGCCGATCCCATTCTGTCGCTGCTGGTCTCGCTGCTGGTTCTGCGCAGCGGCTGGTCGCTGCTGCGTGAAAGCCTGCATGAGCTGCTGGAAGGCGCGCCCGTCACCATCGACGTGGAAAAGCTGAAGCGCGACCTGACGTTGAACATTACCGAAGTGCGCAACGTGCACCATGTGCATCTCTGGCAGGTTGGGGAAAAGCCAGTGCTGACGTTACATGTGCAGGTGATTCCGCCTTACGATCACGATGCGCTGCTGCAACGGATTCACCACTATCTGCATCAGCGTTATAAGATCGAACATGCCACGGTGCAGATGGAGTATCAGCCCTGCGCAGGTCCGGACTGCGAGCTGTGCTTTGCTCCGGCCGGTGGTGACGGCCATCATCATCACGGCCATCACCATCATCACTGAGAAGAGAGCGCGTGCGAACCCTGCTCGCGCGCGCTTTTTATCCACAGACGCGAGCCGTTCAGGGCGATCAGCGTCAGAATCACATACTCCAGCGCCATCGCATAAACCCCCTGGCGGGCAAAAATCATTACGCTGATGATGTCGATAACCACCCACAGCAGCCAGTTCTCCACATATTTGCGCGTCATCAATACCATCGCCACGATGGAGAGCACCATCATACTGGCGTCCCAGAAAGGAAACGCATCGGGTTGCAGCTGCGGCATCGCCACGTTCAGACCCACGGCATTCATCAGCCAGACGGCAATGCGGGTCAGGAAGGCGAAAACCGGATCGATAAAGCGCGTCATCAGCGCAATGGCGACCACGCAAACCAGCGCCCAGGTCATAGCTTTCGGCAGCGGCAGCCAGCGAATTTTCAGGGCGGCCTGATTATCACTGGTCTGACGGCTCCAGGCGTACCAGCCATAAATATTGGCGACAAAGAAGAAGAGCTGCAGCAGCAGGCTGGCGTAGAGCTGAATCTGAAAGAAGATCACCGCGAAGAGCGTGACGTTAACCAGCCCGAACGGGTAGTTAATCACTTTCTCCAGGCTGGCGAGCCAGATGCAGAGCAAACCCGCCAAAGTACCCACCGCTTCGATCCAGGAGAGGTCGTACCCTCCCGCGCCGAGCGGTATGTGAACAAGAATGTTTTGCGTGCTGAAAAAATCCATATCAGGCACCTGCCGGAAAGCAACGTATCAGGCGTTGCCTTTCACATTGAGTTTAAGGTTCGCTGCAAAGGATAGCATGCGGTTCAGCGGCAGCAATGCGGCCTCACGCAGTGCGGCGTCCACCTGAATCTCATGGGCGTTGCCGCCCTGCTCCAGTGCTTCAGCAATCGCCTTCAGGCCGTTCATCGCCATCCACGGACAGTGGGCGCAGCTGCGACAGGTGGCGCCCTCGCCCGCCGTCGGCGCCTCCAGTAGCGTTTTTTCCGGCACCGCCTGCTGCATTTTGTAGAAGATGCCGCGATCGGTCGCCACAATCATCTGTGGATGCGGCAATGTTTTTGCTGCCTGAATAAGCTGGCTGGTGGAACCCACCGCGTCGGCGAGATCCACGATCGCCTGCGGCGATTCAGGATGCACCAGCACCGCCGCGTCAGGAAACATCGCTTTCATGCGTTGCAGCGCCTGGGTTTTAAACTCATCGTGTACGATGCAGGCACCCTGCCAGCAGAGCACATCCGCCCCGGTTTTCTGCGTCACGTAGCGGCCCAAATGACGATCCGGCGCCCAGATGATTTTTTCGCCGAGGCTGTCGAGATGCTCAATCAGCTCCACGGCGATGCTGGATGTCACCACCCAGTCCGCCCGCGCTTTGACCGCCGCTGAGGTGTTGGCGTACACCACCACGGTGCGATCGGGATGAGCATCGCAAAACGCGTTGAACTCTTCGATGGGACAGCCGAGATCGAGCGAGCATTCGGCATGCAGCGTGGGCATCAGCACGGTTTTCTCCGGGCTGAGGATCTTTGCCGTTTCCCCCATAAAGCGCACGCCCGCCACCAGCAGCGTGGTTGCGGGATGATTGCTGCCGAAACGCGCCATTTCCAGCGAATCGGAGACGCAGCCGCCGGTCTCTTCGGCCAGCGCCTGAATTTCGGGATCGGTATAATAATGCGCGACCATCACCGCATTGCGCGCCTTTAATAAGTCTTTGATTTTATTTCGGTAATACTGTTTTTCTTCATCATTGAGACGGACAGGCTTGGGCGGAAAGGGATAAACGGCGCTTTCAGGATCAAACATCAGGCTCATGACACGGCTCTCGTTTTTTCAATTTAACGAATATGGCGGGAATTTGCCATCAAGCGGCATCATTACCGCTATCGTGTTTTATATGCTAAACACGATAGCGGAATTTAGCGGCGGTGTCGTCTCTTTTTTCCGCGTTGCGGTTACAATACAACCTGCGCACGCTCCCGCTGCGTTTCCAGATCCAGCAAGAACGCTTTTACCGCCAGCCCGCCGGCGAAGCCGGTTAGTTTGCCGTTGGCGCCGATTACCCGATGACAGGGAGCGACGATGGAGAGCGGATTTCTGCCGTTTGCCGCGCCCACCGCGCGTACCGCCGCCGGATGACCAATCTGCTCGGCGATTTGACGGTAGCTGCGCGTTTCGCCAAAGGGAATGCTGAGCAGCGCCTGCCAGACTTTTTTCTGGAATGCGGTCCCGGCGAAATCGAGCGGCAGATCGAACTGCTGACGCGTTCCGCTAAAATACTCCTCAAGCTGGCGCGCGGCTTCGCACAGGATTGGATGCTGATCGTCCTGATTGAGCGGACGGAGCCGTACGTGTTTTGGTACTTCATTTTCCCACAGGATTGCCGCCAGCCCGGCGTCGCTGGCGACCAGCGTCAGTACGCCTACCGGCGTGTTTACCGTTTTGAAGTGATACATGTTGCTGTCTCCGGCTAATACGTTGCCGCCATTATCTCACTTTTTCGCCCTCTGGCTGGCTGTTTTCGGACGTCAGGGTAAACTGCTCCCTTGTCCGAAAGCAGCGAGTTTTCTTCTTCCCGCTGATGCAGGATAGGATTTATTTGCCGGAGAACCGTCATGCTCGACCCCGATATCGCTTACCAGGCGTTGACCGCGCGCGACACCCGTTTCGACGGGGTGTTTTTTGTTGGCGTGACCTCAACCGGCATCTACTGCCGACCGGTCTGCCCGGTAAAGCCGCCGCAGCAAAAAAACTGTCTGTTCTTTGACAGCGCCGAGGCGGCAGAAAAAGCGCATTTTCGTCCCTGCCTGCGCTGCCGACCGGAGCTGGCGCCGGGCAATGCGCCGATGGATAACAAACATCGCGTGGCCGATCTGCTGATGCAGCGTATTGATGAAGGGCTGCTGGAGGATAATGAGAACCTGGATGAAATTGCCGCAGAGTTTGGCCTCAGCCTGCGTCAGCTACGGCGGATTGTTCAGCAGGAGCTGGGCGTCTCGCCGCTGGCGCTGAGGCAGACGCGACGCATGCTGCTGGCGAAACAGCTGCTTACCGAAACCCGCCTGCCGGTTACCGATATCGCCTTTGCCAGTGGCTTCAACAGTTTGCGGCGCTTTAACGATGTGTTTCAGGCGCGCTATCGCATGACGCCGGGCAGCCTGCGCAAAGAGGCCACCCGACATGAGGTTCCCGCCCGCGTCGATGATACCGCACGGCTCCGCCTCAGCTATCGCCCGCCTTATGACTGGCTGGCGATGCTGGAATTTCTCAGCCTGCGCCTGATGAAAGGGGTAGAGGCGGTGGATGAGAACAGCTATATGCGCACCCTGAGGCTGGGCAACTATAGCGGCTGGCTGCGCGTCACCCATCTGGAGGCGAAACAGGCACTGCAGGTGGAGTTTAGCTGCTCGCTGACGCCGGTGCTGCCCGCCCTGCTGCAGCGCTTGCGCAATCTGTTTGACCTCAGCGCCCAGCCGCTGCTGATTGCGGAACGTTTGCAGCAAGATAGCCTGCTGGCGCCGAGCATCGCGCTTAATCCGGGCCTGCGCGTTCCCGGCGCCTTTGACGGCTTTGAGATGGCGGTACGCGCGGTGCTCGGGCAGCAGATCACGGTCAAGGCCGCCACCACCCTGAGTAACCGCTTTACAAACGCTTTTGGCGAGGCGATCGAAACACCTTTCCCGGCGCTCACCCGTCTGGCGCCGGTCCCGGAGCGCGTACGCGTGGCGAGCCTGGAGGAGATCGCACAACATGGCATCGTCAGCGCACGAGCCAGAACCATCATTGCGCTGGCCGAAGCCTGTGCCACGGGTCAGCTACGTTTTAACGGCGCCATCAGCCCTGAGGTGATTATGCAGCGGCTGCTGGCACTGCCGGGCATCGGTCCCTGGACGGCAAACTATATCGCCCTGCGCGCGCTGCGCTGGCCGGATGCGTTTCCAAAAGAGGATATTGCCATTCGTAATAATCTGGGCGGCGTCACTGCCGCACAAGCGGAGGCGCGTTCACAGGCATGGCGGCCATGGCGCAGCTATGCAGTGATGCATATCTGGAAAAATTTAACGGCGGTGAAAACAAAAAAAGCGCCCTGAAGGCGCTTTTTTCTGAATTGGTGGGTCGTGCAGGATGGCCTCGGCCCGAAACCGGGCCTCGCCCTGTGGGTGATGCTGACGCATCAGCCTGAATCGCTTTTCGCGATTCAGTCGAACCTGCTGCAGGTTCGAACCCCGCACGTGATCGTCCGCGCGCTACAAACGAAAAAAGCGCCCTGAAGGCGCTTTTTTCTGAATTGGTGGGTCGTGCAGGATTCGAACCTGCGACCAATTGATTAAAAGTCAACTGCTCTACCAACTGAGCTAACGACCCGTTTTAGGTTGAACAACCGTGCCTGATACTACTCGCACATTTAAGATGGTGGGTCGTGCAGGATTCGAACCTGCGACCAATTGATTAAAAGTCAACTGCTCTACCAACTGAGCTAACGACCCATCTTAGGTTGCACAACGTCGCTGAAGGTGTCTTAAACATCACGCGCTGCGTGGCTTAAGATGGTGGGTCGTGCAGGATTCGAACCTGCGACCAATTGATTAAAAGTCAACTGCTCTACCAACTGAGCTAACGACCCATCTTCAGGCTTGCCGATACGTATCGAGATATGTCCCGGCAACGGCGGCATATATTACTGATTTAGCGGGGTAGCGCAACCCTTATTTTCCGGCAAAGGGTTCAATTGCTTACCTTTCATGCGGCAAGACCAGAATTCAAACGAAATCCGGTCAATGTTGCACAAATTACAGTCCGGCCAGACGTTTTTGCGCCTGTTTGGCGGATTCGCTGTTGGGGAACTGTTTTATCACCTGCTGGTAAACCGCTTTGGCTTTCGCCGTGTCGTTTTTATCCTGCATGATGACGCCGACCTTTAACAACGCTTCAGCGCTCTTCGGCGATTTGGGATAGTTTTTTACCACGGTGGCAAAATAGTAGGCCGCATCGTCCTTTTTGCCTTTGTTGTAGAAAAGCTGTCCCAGCCAGTAATTGGCGTTGGGCTGATAGGTGGAATCGGGATAGCGTTTCACCCATGCCTGCAACGCACTGATGGCCTGATCATACTGCTTCTTCTCCAGAATCAGCGCCACCGCAGCGTTATAGTCGCTGTTGGCATCGCCGCTCTGTACCGGCGCCGTAGCAGGCGCTGCCCCACCGCTGTTCTCGCTACCGGCTGTCGCTGCCGCCGCGCCCGTATCGGCAGAGGCTGCTGCGTCGCCAGCGCCCTGCTGGGCACTGTTATTGCTGCTGCTCAGCGTGTCGATCTGTTGATAGAGCTGCTTCTGACGCTCAACAACCTGGTTCAGCTGGTAGCTGTTTTGTTGAATCTGACCGCGCAGCGAGTCGATATCGCTCTGGTTGGCATTCATCTGCTCTTGCAGCTGCTGCAAAAGTTGCGCCTGGGCATTTGAGATACGTTCAAGGGAGGTGACGCGGTCTTCGACCGAGCCGGAGCCGACGCTACTGATTGACGCCTGGGCATGAGCGGCCCAGGGGGCCGCTACGCCAACCAGTAACGACAGACTCAATAGTTGAAGCCTGAAGTTACTAATCATGTGATTCTCTTAGTAAACCAGAACGGCACGACGGTTTTTGGAGTAAGCCGCTTCGTCATGACCCAGAACAGCCGGTTTCTCTTTACCGTAAGAAACGATGGACATCTGGTCAGCCGATACGCCTTTGCCCTGCAGGTACATCTTCACCGCGCTTGCGCGACGCTCGCCCAGGGCGATGTTGTATTCCGGCGTCCCGCGCTCATCAGCATGACCTTCGATGGTCACTTTGTAAGACGGGTTGCTACGCAGGAATGCAGCGTGCTGGTCCAGCATCTGCGCGTAATCAGACTGGATGTCATACTTGTCCAGACCGAAGTAAACGATGTTGTTTTTCTGCAGCTCTTGCATCTGCAGACGAGCCTGCTCGTCTGAAGACATATTGCCGTTGCCGTTCATGCCAGCACCTGCACCGTAAGCGCCATCAGCGCCCATGCCAGTCTGGTCATTGTTGTTGTTTTTATGAGAGCTACATGCAGCCACTGCGATAACCGGCAGAGCCAGCATCAAACCCTTCAGCACTTTGTTCAGTTGCATTTCCAAATCCTATTATTGTTTGCCATACATATTTACACATGCATCACAGATACGGCGACCAGGCAGGGAATTTAACCTGTCCATCGGTGGCCGGAAGACGCGCTTTGAAACGCCCATCGGTTGAAACCAACTGCAACACGGAACCCATCCCCTGAGTAGAGCTATAGATCACCATTGTGCCGTTAGGTGCAAGACTTGGCGTCTCATCCAGGAACGTGTCCGTTAACGTTTGAACGGCTCCCGTTTCCAGATCCTGTTTGGCGACATGCTGAGCACCGCCATTGGTGCTAATCATCACCATTGATTTGCCATCCGTTGCGACATCAGCGTCCTGGTTCTGACCACCTTCCCAGGTGATACGCTGCGGCGTCCCGCCGTTAATATTGACTTTATAAATCTGCGGCGCGCCTGCCTGATCCGAGGTGTAAGCCAGCGACTGGCTGTCCGGGTACCAGGTCGGTTCCGTGCTGTTAAAACGGCCATTGGTAACCTGACGCACCTGACCTGAGCCCAGATCCATCACGTAGAGGTTAAGGCTGCCGGTTTTAGAGAGCGCAAACGCGAGCTTAGAACCGTCCGGCGAGAACGCCGGCGCGCCGTTGTGGCGCGGATAAGAGGCAACCTGACGGATAGCGCCGTTAGAGAGCGTCTGCACTACCAGCGCTGACTTGCCGCTTTCAAAGGTCACGTAAGCCACTTTGCTGCCGTCCGGCGACCAGGCTGGCGACATCAGCGGCTGCGGCGAGCGATGCACCACAAACTGGTTGTAGCCGTCATAGTCCGCGACACGCAGCTCGTACGGGAACTGGCCGCCGTTGGTCTGCACCACATAGGCGATACGGGTACGGAACGCGCCTTTAATGCCGGTCAGCTTTTCAAAGGTCTCATCGCTGGCGGTATGCGCAGCGTAACGCAGCCACTGTTTGGTCACTTTATACTGGTTCTGCGCCAGTACGGTGCCCGGCGAACCAGAAGTATCGACCAGTTGGTAAGAGACTTGATAGCTGCCGTCCGGATTCGATTGAATCTGACCGACCACAACGGCGTCAATGCCGAGCGCGGTCCAGGCAGCAGGCTGTACTTCCTGCGGACTGGTTGGCTGCTGCGGCAGACGCGAGCGATCCAGCGGATTAAACTTACCGCTGTTGCGCAGGTCAGCGGCAACGATCCCGCCGATATCTTCCGGCGCGGCGCCAGAGCCAACCCATTTAAAGGGAACGACGCCGATTGGGCGTGCGGTATTTACCCCCTGGGTAATTTCAATGCGTACTTCCGCATGCAGCATGGCTGCCCACAGCAGTAAAAAAAAGCTTAACGTTACACGAAGTGCCTGCTTCATTTTTTCTCCCTTATCTGAACCAGAGTCCACGATAATTCGCACTGTTCCTGAAAACGACGAGTTAAAGCCGATAGAGTACGGCAAGCTAACCTTAGTTCAACTTACCGTGGATTACTGCATGCTTACGGTTTGAACTCTACCGTAGCATCCTTCACCGCCTGCCAGACATCCTGGCTGGGCGGCTTGGGTATACGCGCCAGCCGCGCAGCATTGATCGCTGCCTGACAGAGCGCCGGATCGCCGCCCGCCGGCGTCGCTGAAATCAGCAAACCATCCGGCGCCAGTTTAATCCGAACATCACAGGTACGACCCTGGAATGTATCCGAATCATAAAATTTACTTTGGATCGCGCCCTTCACCTGGCCCAGATAGCTGGCGATAGCCGCGCCGGATGCGCCAGATTTCTTCTGGTTGCCCTGCCCTGCCGCCGTCGCGCCGCCAGACTTGCCGGTGTTGCCGCTTTTTGGCGCATTCTTACCTGAGGCCAGACCGCCCAGCAGATCGTCAACGTCGCTGTCGTTCTTCGCCGCTTCCGCCGCCGCCTTTTTCTTTGCGTCCGCTGCCGCTTTGGCTTTCGCCGCGGCATCCGCTTTCGCTTTGGCCTCTGCCGCCGCTTTCTCTTTTGCCGCTTCAGCGGCTTTCTCTTTCGCTTCCGCCGCAGCGGCCGCTTTGGCTTCCTGCGCCGCTTTCTGCTTCGCTTCCGCCGCGGCGGCCGCTTTGGCTTCCTGCGCCGCTTTCTGCTTCGCTTCCGCCGCAGCGGCCGCTTTGGCTTCCTGCGCCGCTTTCTGCTTCGCTTCCGCCGCGGCGGCCGCTTTAGCTTCCTGCGCCGCTTTCTGCTTCGCTGCTGCCGCAGCGGCTTTGGCTTCTTCCGCCGCTTTCTGTTTCGCGGCTTCGGCTGCGGCCTGTTTCGCCTGATCTTCGGCTTGCTGTTTGGCTTCGGCCGCGGCTTTCGCTTGTGCATCTGCCTGTGCTTTGGCATCCGCCTTCGCTTTGGCCGCTGCGGCTTCCGCCGCTTTTTGCTGTTCCTGCGCCTGCTTCGCCGCGTCTTCAGCCTGCTTCTGCTGTTCAGCCTGCTGTTTTGCCTGCGCCTTCGCCTCTTCCTGCGCCTGCAGACGTTCTTTCTCCAGCTCTTTCAGGCGTTGTTGTTCAGCCGCCTGTTTTTGCTGAAGCTCTTCCGCCTGCTGCTGAGCCTGCTTTTTACGCTGCTGCTCGGCGCGCTGGCTGTCGCTTTGCTGATTCTGCTGACGGTTATACTGTTCCACCACCGCGCCGGGATCGACCATTACCGCATCAATATCGCTTCCGCCGCCGCCGCCGCCGCTGGCCTCGATGTTTTCGTTAAACGAGCTCCATAGCAGTAAGGCGATCAGGATGATATGCAATATCACCGAAATGATTATCGCGCGCTTCAACTTCTCGTTTTGCTCGGTTGCCTTCGACACTCTCGGTTCCCAAAAAACGGTTCGACTTTAAATCGGCTGCGTCATCAAACCGACGGATTTTACACCTGCCTGGTGCAGCAGATTCAGCGCCTTGATGATTTCGTCGTAAGGCACGTCTTTGGCGCCGCCGATCAAAAAGACGGTTTTCGGATTCGACGACAGACGACGCTGCGCCTCGCTGACCACCTGTTCCGGCGGCAGCTGTTCCATACGGTCATGATCCACCACCAGACTATACTGGCCGACGCCCGACACCTCGACAATCACCGGCGGATTGTCATCGCTGGCGACGGTTTTCGAATCGGTTGCATCAGGCAAATCGACTTCCACGCTCTGGGTAATAATCGGCGCCGTCGCCATAAAGATCAGCAGCAGCACCAACAGGACGTCCAGCAGCGGAACAATATTGATTTCCGACTTCAGTTCGCGGCGACCGCGACCACGCGTTCTGGCCATAAATAACCTCCGCTCTTACTTGTTGCTGTCGCTGGAGAATGCCTGACGATGCAGGATAGCCGTGAACTCTTCCATAAAGTTATCGTAACCCTGCTCCAGCTTGTTGACGCGCTGGTTCAGTCGGTTATAGGCCATCACGGCGGGGATCGCGGCGAACAGACCGATAGCCGTGGCGATCAGCGCTTCAGCGATGCCGGGTGCCACCATTTGCAGGGTCGCCTGCTTGACCGCGCCCAGGGCGATAAAGGCGTGCATGATCCCCCAGACGGTGCCGAACAGGCCGATGTAAGGACTGATCGAGCCAACGGTGCCGAGGAAAGGAATATGGTTTTCCAGCGACTCCAGCTCACGGTTCATCGAGATACGCATCGCACGGCTGGCCCCTTCCACTACCGCTTCTGGCGCATGATTATTGGCGCGATGCAGGCGGGCAAACTCTTTGAAGCCCGCATAGAAAATCTGCTCGGCGCCCGCCAGTTCATCCCGGCGCGCCTGGCTTTCCTGATAAAGGCGCGAAAGTTCGATGCCTGACCAGAATTTATCTTCAAACGCTTCCGCCTCGCGTCCCGCGGCATTGAGAATGCGCGTACGCTGAATAATGATCGCCCATGAGGCAATGGAAAAGCCGATCAAAATCAACATGATAAGTTTGACCAGAAGGCTCGCCTTCAGGAACAAATCAAGAATGTTCATGTCAGTCACTGCTTGAACTCCGCGACAATAGACTTGGGAAGCGCTATCGGCTTCATAAGATATGGGTTGATGCAGGCAATCAGGACTTCTGCTTCATTGAGCACTTTGCCTTCCGCGTTCACGATACGTTGAGCGAACGTTATGGTCGCACGCGTCATGCTTTTGATTTCACTCTGGATCTCCAGAAGATCGTCGAGGCGTGCCGCCGCGTGATAGTCCACCGTAATACGTCGTACCACAAAAGCAATCTGCTCTTCCAGCAGGGTTTGCTGATTGAAATGGTGCTGTCGCAACATTTCGGTACGTGCTCGTTCATAAAAAGCGATATAGCTGGCGTGGTAAACCACACCACCGGCGTCGGTATCTTCGTAATAGACCCGAACCGGCCAGCGAAACAGCGTTGTATTCACTCTACATCCCGGTCCCGTTTTAAACGTTGCTACTATACGCAAGAGATTTCAGGTTGGGAATGGCTCGCCAGAGCCAGGAGAAAATAATTATCAGACGGTAACAACCGGAACGATTTTTGGCGGATTTATTGACCATTCAATGACAAAAGCTCACGAAACGCGCTGTTTTCCCGCTGCGTCTGCAGGGAATAAGGCGGGATAACAGACGAAGTGGTTGTATGGACGGGCGGGGTTCAGAACAAGAAAAATCTCAGACTGGAACAGATGGGTTTAGGCTGCAGTTATTCATGCAGGATAAACAACAAAGGCCCGTTAAGGGCCTTTGTTCATTAACCAGCAAAGCGTGCTGATTGTTATGACGCTTGTTTATTACTGGCGCTCTCTTCCACATGCTCCAGCGCCAGCGCGGTGATAACACCAAAGGCGCAGGCCAGCAGCGTGCCGAGAATCCAGGCGAAATACCACATCGTTGATCTCCTTTATCAGTAGAGGGAGTGCGTGTTGCTCTCAATATGTTGCTCGGTAATGCGGCCAAACATTTTGTAGTAGCACCAGGCGGTATAAGCGAGAATGAGTGGCACGAAAATCATGGCGGCAATCGTCATCAGCTTCAGCGTCATCAGGCTTGAGGTGGCGTCCCACATGGTCAGACTTACATCAGGCGCCGTGCTGGAAGGCATAATGAACGGAAACATAGCAATGCCTGCGGTCATAATCACACACGCCAGCGTGAGCGAAGAAAAAACGAACGCCCAGGCGCCCTTCTCTGCTTTTGAGCAGACGAAGGTCAGCAGCGGCAGCAGCATGCCCAACAGCGGAAAGAGCCAGAGCAGCGGCATGTTATGGAAATTAACCAGCCAGGCGCCCGCCTCACGCACCACCTGTTTCCCCAGCGGGTTGGATGCGGCATGGTGATCGAGCACGCTTTTCACCACGTAGCCATCGATGCCGTAGATCACCCAGACGCCAGTCAGCACAAAGCACACCAGCATCACCAGCGCGCTGATCTGCGCCGCGCTGCGCGAACGCCGGTGCAGTTCGCCCGTGGTACGCATCTGCAGATACGTTGCGCCCTGGGTGAGGATCATCGTCAGGCTGACAATACCCGCCAGCAAGGCGAAGGGATTCAGCAGCTGAAAAAAGTTGCCGGTATAGTAGAGGCGCATATATTCATCGGTATGAAAGGGCACGCCCTGCAACAGATTGCCGAACGCCACGCCGATCACCAGCGGCGGCACAAAGCTGCCGATGAAAATCCCCCAGTCCCACATGCCGCGCCAGCGCATATCTTCAATTTTTGAACGGTAATCGAATCCCACCGGGCGGAAGAACAGTGAAGCGAGCACCAGAATCATCGCCATGTAGAAGCCAGAAAATGCCGCGGCGTAGACCATCGGCCAGGCGGCGAACAGCGCGCCGCCAGCGGTAATCAGCCAGACCTGATTGCCGTCCCAGTGCGGCGCAATGGTGTTGATCATTACGCGGCGCTCGGTATCGGTACGGCCCAGCAGGCGCGTCAGCATGCCCACACCCATATCAAAACCGTCGGCCACCGCAAAGCCGATAAGCAGAACGCCAATCAGCAGCCACCAGACAAAGCGCAAAACTTCGTAATCAAACATAGATGTGCTCCTCAATCAGCGCGCAGGCTGCGACGTTGCAGTGAGTTGTTCGTGATGGTAACGCCCGGTTTTTATGCTGCTCGGTCCGAGACGGGCAAATTTGAACATCAGGTACATTTCCGCCACCAGGAACAGGGTGTAAAGACCGCACACCAGCGTCATGGAGAAGAGCAGATCGCCGACCGTCAGCGAGGAGTTAGCCACGGCGGTAGGTAACACCTCGCCAATCGCCCACGGCTGACGACCATATTCAGCGACAAACCAGCCGGACTCAATGGCGATCCAGGGTAACGGAATGCCCCACAGCGCGGCCTTCATCAGCCAGCGATGTTTACCGACGCGATTGCGAATCACGCTCCAGAAAGCCAGCGTAATCACGGCCAGCAGCAGCACGCCGCAGACCACCATGATGCGGAACGCGAAGTAGAGCGGCGCCACGTGCGGAATCGAATCCTGCGTCGCCTGCTGGATCTGCGCTTCGCTGGCATCGGTCACGTTCGGGGTATAGCGTTTCAGCAGTAAGCCGTAACCCAGGTCGCGCTTGCTCGCTTCGAAGGCCTGACGAACCGCTGGATCCTTATTGCCCGCGCGCAGCTCATTCAATAGCCCATAGGCTTTTATGCCGTTACGAATACGAATTTCATGCTGCGCCAGCAGCTCTTTCAGCCCGGTGACCGGCTTATCCACAGAACGCGTGGCGATCAGCCCCAACAGGGCGGGGATCCGGATGGCGTATTCGTTTTTCTGCGCCTGCTGGTCGGGCAGACCAAACAGGGTAAAGGCAGCTGGCGCCGGCTGGGTTTCCCATTCCGCTTCGATAGCGGCCAGTTTGGTTTTCTGCACGTCGCCAATCTCATAACCAGACTCATCGCCCAGCACGATCACCGAGAGCACCGCAGCCATGCCGAAACTGGCGGCAATGGCGAAGGAGCGTTTGGCAAAGGCGATATCGCGCCCTTTCAGCAGATACCAGGCGCTGATCCCCATGATAAACATCGCGCCGGTGGTATAGCCTGCCGCCACGGTATGAACAAACTTCACCTGCGCAACCGGGTTCAGCACCAGTTCAGTAAAGCTCACCATCTCCATGCGCATGGTTTCGAAATTGAAATCTGACGCCACCGGATTCTGCATCCAGCCGTTCGCCACCAGAATCCACAGCGCGGACATATTGGAGCCCAGCGCCACCAGCCAGGTGACCGCCAGATGCTGCGTTTTACCCAGTCGATCCCAACCGAAAAAGAACAGGCCGACAAAAGTCGATTCGAGGAAAAAAGCCATCAGGCCTTCGATCGCCAGCGGCGCGCCAAAAATATCGCCGACATAATGGGAGTAATAAGACCAGTTGGTACCGAACTGAAATTCCATCGTCAGACCGGTCGCCACGCCCAGGGCGAAGTTAATACCAAATAATTTTCCCCAGAATTTCGTCATGTCCTTATAAACTTGTTTTCCCGAAAGCACATAGACGGTTTCCATTATTGCCAGCAGAAACGCCATGCCGAGCGTGAGCGGGACAAAAAGGAAATGATACATAGCCGTCAGAGCAAACTGTAAACGTGACAGTTCGACAATATCTAACATAGTGACTCCTGGTATTGCGCAAAGACGCCCCGACAGGCCGTTTTAATGCCTCTTTTTATTGAATGCATTAGCGACATAATGTTCAGGCGCGACCAATTATTGATTCCAGTTTTGTTGCCGACAGAACAGGTCATAACGCTGCCCGCCGAACACCGGTGACGATCGCGTATATTCCCTGAGGTCCACCAATCCGGACAGCATCAGCTGCGCAGTAATGTGTGTTTGCCGATTATGCTGTTTAACCATTTTTCGATAAATATTGGAAATATTCGAAAAACGATTGAATTGATGCAGCGCAATTTAACTCCTCCACGCTGCGCTTTTCCAGCGCTATTGTTTGCTATAAATTGGAATTTATTGATCTGAATTAACGAAATAAAACACAGGATATGTTCATGCAGGCTGGTTGTTAATTTATTGTATTTATCGAGTAAATGAAGTCAGGAATTAATAACCTTTATTCTTTTTCATTAACCTGAGCTGTTCTGCTCCCCTTTGCGGCGCAGTTAAGTACCCCCTGAATAGTTAGCAGCCTGAGGTGATACCGGGGCTGAAACCGGGCCGTAAAAAAGGCCACCCGCAGGGGTAGCCTTTGTGCAGCAAAATCCGTCAGCGCTTATTTTGCCGGAAGAACCGCTTTTACCGCGTCGCCGATGTCAGCCAGGCTGCGCACGGTTTTCACTCCGGCTGCTTCCAGCGCAGCGAATTTCTCATCTGCGGTGCCTTTACCACCAGCAATGATGGCACCCGCATGGCCCATACGCTTGCCTTTCGGCGCGGTCACGCCGGCAATGTAGCCGACAACCGGTTTGGTCACATGCTCTTTGATAAAGGCGGCGGCTTCTTCTTCCGCACTGCCGCCGATCTCGCCGATCATCACAATCGCTTCCGTCTGCGGATCGTCCTGGAACATTTTCAGGATGTCGATGAAGTTAGAACCCGGAATCGGGTCGCCGCCGATGCCCACGCAGGTGGACTGGCCGTAGCCGATATCGGTGGTTTGCTTCACCGCTTCGTAGGTCAGGGTGCCGGAACGGGAAACGATGCCGATACGGCCAGGCTGATGGATATGGCCCGGCATGATGCCGATCTTGCATTCGCCCGGCGTGATCACGCCCGGACAGTTCGGTCCAATCATCCGCACGCCCGCTTCATCCAGCTTCACTTTCACGGTCAGCATATCCAGCGTCGGGATACCTTCAGTGATGGTGATGATCAGTTTGATGCCCGCGTCGATCGCTTCCAAAATACCGTCTTTACAGAACGGCGCCGGAACATAGATCACCGATGCCGTTGCGCCGGTCGCTTCCACCGCTTCACGCACGGTATTAAACACCGGCAGGCCCAGATGAGTCGTGCCGCCTTTGCCCGGCGTTACGCCGCCAACCAGCTGCGTGCCATAGGCCAGCGCCTGCTCAGAGTGGAACGTGCCCTGTCCACCGGTAAAACCCTGGCAGATCACTTTGGTGTTTTTGTCGATCAGAATGGACATTATTTACCCTCCGCAGCAGCAACAACACGCTGTGCCGCGTCTGTCAGGCTGGTTGCTGCAATGATGTTCAGACCGCTGTCCGCCAGCTTCTCGGCGCCCAGCTCGGCGTTGTTGCCTTCCAGACGTACCACCACCGGTACGTTCACCCCAACTTCAGCGACCGCGCCGATAATGCCATCAGCAATCAGGTCACAGCGCACAATGCCGCCGAAGATATTGACGAATACCGCTTTTACCGCGTCGTCGGAGAGGATGATTTTAAAGGCCTCGGTCACGCGCTCTTTGGTCGCGCCGCCGCCTACGTCGAGGAAGTTAGCCGGTTGACCACCGTGATGTTTCACGATGTCCATGGTGCCCATCGCCAGACCGGCGCCGTTAACCATACAGCCGATATTGCCTTCCAGCGCAACGTAATTCAGTTCCCACTGAGTGGCATGAGCTTCACGCGGATCTTCCTGGCTCGGATCGCGCATTTCGCGCAGCTCCGGCTGGCGGAACATGGCGTTGCCATCTGCGCCCAGCTTGCCGTCGAGGCAGATCAGATCGCCCTGTTTGGTGATCACCAGCGGGTTGATCTCAACCAGCGCCAGATCGCGCTCCAGGAACATGGTCGCCAGGCCCATATAGATCTTGGTGAACTGATTAACCTGCTTACCGGTCAGACCCAACTTGAACGCCAGCTCACGGCCCTGATAAGGCTGAGGACCGGTCAGTGGATCCAGCGCCATTTTGTGAATCAGGTGCGGCGTCTCTTCCGCCACTTTTTCGATTTCAACACCGCCTTCGGTAGAGGCCATAAAGACCACGCGGCGGCTGGCACGGTCGACTACCGCGCCAAGATAGAGTTCCTGATCGATATCGGTTGCCGCTTCAACCAGGATCTGGTTAACCGGCTGACCCTCTGCGTCGGTTTGATAAGTGACCAGACGTTTGCCCAGCCAGTTCTCGGCAAAAGCACGAATCTCTTCTTTGCTCTTGACCACTTTCACACCGCCCGCTTTACCACGGCCACCGGCATGAACCTGACATTTTACTACCCACGGACCTGCACCGATTTTTGATGCCGCTTCTTCCGCTTCGCGTGGCGTAGTACAGGCATAGCCGGTTGGCGCCGGTAAACCATACCGTGCAAACAGCTGTTTCGCCTGGTATTCGTGTAAGTTCATGATGTTCTATCCATTCAAATCTGAAAAGATTAATGAGGTTGGGCGCGCCCGTGACGCGCCCGGCGAAAATCAGATATCCAGCAGCAGACGCGCCGGATCTTCCAGCATGTCTTTTACCGCGACCAGATAGCTTACGGATTCACGACCATCGATCAGACGATGGTCATAGGAGAGCGCCAGATACATCATCGGCAGCACGACGACCTGACCATTCACCGCCATCGGACGATCTTTAATGGCGTGCATCCCGAGGATGGCGCTCTGCGGCGGGTTGATGATCGGCGTCGACATCAGCGAGCCGAAGACGCCGCCGTTGGTGATGGTGAAGTTACCGCCGGTCAGCTCGTCTACGGTGAGTTTGCCGTCACGACCTTTAACCGCCAGCTCCTTAATTTTCTTCTCAATTTCCGCCATGCTCAGCGCATCGACATCTTTCAGCACCGGCGTGACCAGGCCGCGCGGCGTGGAAACCGCGATGCTGACGTCGAAGTAGTTATGATAAACCACATCTTCGCCATCGATAGAGGCGTTCACTTCCGGGAAGCGTTTCAGCGCTTCCACTACCGCCTTGAGATAGAAGGACATAAAGCCCAGACGCACGCCGTGACGCTTCTCGAAGGCATCGCCGTACTGCTTGCGCAGATCCATGATCGGCTTCATGTTCACTTCGTTGAAGGTGGTCAGCATCGCGGTGCTGTTTTTCGCTTCCAGCAGACGCTCAGCCACGCGCTTACGCAGACGCGTCATCGGCACGCGCTTCTCACTGCGATTCGCAACGGCGGCAGGCGCGGCCGCAGGCGCTTCCGGCTGCGGCGCCGCTTTTTGCGTTGCCGGTTTTTTCGCCAGATGTTTTTCCACATCTTCACGCGTGATACGACCGCCCACACCGCTGCCGGCGATCTGCGACGCATCGAGATCGTGCTCAGCAATCATGCGGCGAATGGCCGGACTCAGCGTGTCGTTGCTGTCGCCTTCCAGCGAAGCGGTCTGGCGCTGAGCAGGCGTCGACTCCTGGCTTTCCACCTTCGCCGTGGTCTCTTTGCCGCTGCTGTTGCCCTCTTTCAGGCGCCCCAGGATCTGACGCGAGGTCACGGTGGAACCTTCATCTTCCAGCACCGCATCCAGCACGCCGTCTGCGGAGGCCGGTACTTCCAGTACCACTTTGTCAGTTTCGATCTCTACCAGCACTTCATCGCGGCTTACCGCATCGCCCGGTTTTTTGTGCCAGGTTGCCACTGTGGCGTCGGCAACGGATTCAGGCAGGTCGGGAACGAGAATTTCTACGCTACTCATTATCTTTCCTTTTAATTAATCAACGTTCAGCGCGTCATTAACCAGGTCTTGCTGCTGTTTTTGGTGAACGGACATATAGCCTACGGCCGGTGAAGCAGAAGCCGGGCGACCCGCATAGCGCAGTGAAGCGCCAGACGGAATCACTTCCCGGAAGTGATGCTGACTGCAATACCATGCGCCCTGGTTCAGGGGTTCTTCCTGACACCAGACAAAATCTTGTACATGAGGATATTTATTCAATACTTCCTGCAACGCTCTGTGCGGGAACGGATAGAGCTGCTCAACACGCACAATCGCAACGTCGGTTTGTTCATTTTTACGGCGCTGCTCCAGCAGGTCGTAATAGACTTTACCGGCGCAAAGCACCACGCGTTTGACGCCCTGAGGATCGAGGTCGTCAACTTCGCCGATAGCGGGCTGGAAGCTGCCGTTCGCCAGATCGTCCAGAGACGAAATCGCCAGCGGATGACGCAGCAGCGATTTCGGCGACATCACGATCAGCGGGCGACGCATACCGCGCAGCGCCTGGCGACGCAACATGTGATAAACCTGCGCGGGCGTGGAAGGTACGCAAACCTGCATATTCTGCTCGGCGCAGAGTTGCAGATAGCGTTCCAGACGCGCGGAGGAGTGTTCCGGCCCCTGGCCTTCGTAGCCGTGCGGCAGCAGCATCACCAGACCGCACATACGGCCCCATTTCTGCTCGCCGGAGCTGATGAACTGGTCGATCACCACCTGCGCGCCGTTGGCGAAATCGCCGAACTGCGCTTCCCAGATGGTCAGGGTGCGCGGTTCCGCGGTCGCATAGCCATACTCAAAAGCCAGCACAGCCTCTTCCGACAGCACCGAATCCCAGACGCGGAACGTGCCCTGGCCATTATGGATGTGGTGCAGCGGCGTATAGGTAGAGCCGTTGGTCTGATTATGGATTACCGCGTGACGATGGAAGAAAGTGCCGCGACCGGTATCTTCGCCGGAGAGGCGCACCGGAATGCCCTCGTCCACCAGCGTGGCATAGGCGAGGTTTTCCGCGCCGCCCCAGTCAAAGGGCTTGTTGCCTTCGGCCATCTCCTGGCGGTCTTTGTAAATCTTCGCCACACGCGACTGCACTTCTACCGCTTCCGGCACCTGGCTGATACGACGCGCCAGCTCCTGCAGACGTTTCATCTCCACTTTTTCCGGGTAGCTCTCTTCCCAATCATGGTTGAGATAGGGCGACCAGGTAAAGGAGTGCAGGCTCATCGGACGCCATTCCGGCACCACGCACTCGCCGGCATCCAGCGCGTCGCGATAAAGGTTTACCATCTCGGTGGCATCTTCCAGGGAGGCGACGTTTTCCGCTTCCAGACGATCGGCGTAGATTTTACGCGGCGTCGGATGCTTTTTGATTTTCTGGTACATCAACGGCTGCGTGGCGCTCGGCTCATCCGCTTCGTTGTGACCATGGCGGCGATAGCAGACCAGATCGATAAAGACATCGCGCTTGAAGGTGTTGCGATAATCGAGCGCCAGGCGGGTGACAAACGCCACCGCTTCCGGATCGTCCGCGTTAACGTGGAAGATCGGCGCCAGCACCATTTTGCCGATATCGGTACAGTAAGGGGTGGAGCGCGCATCTTTCGGGTTTGAGGTGGTGAAGCCCACCTGGTTGTTGATCACGATGCGAACGGTGCCGCCCACTTCATAACCGCGCGCCTGCGACATGTTCAGGGTTTCCTGCACTACCCCCTGGCCGGTCACTGCGGCGTCGCCGTGAATGGTAATCGGCAGCACTTTGTTGCTGGCCGGTTCCGCCAGACGGTCGAGACGCGCGCGCACCGAGCCCATCACCACCGGGCTGACGATCTCCAGATGCGACGGGTTAAACGCCAGCGCCAGATGCACCATGCCGCCTTCGGTTTCCACATCTGAGGAGAAGCCCATGTGATATTTCACATCGCCGGTGCCCAGATGCTCTTTATGCTTGCCGGAGAATTCGTCGAACAGATCCTGCGGCTTTTTGCCCAGCACGTTGATCAGCACGTTCAGACGTCCGCGGTGCGCCATACCCAGCACCACTTCGCGCGTGCCGTTTTTACCGGCGTGACGGATCATCTCGCGCAGCATCGGCACCAGCGCATCGCCGCCTTCCAGCGAGAAGCGTTTCGCGCCGGGGAATTTCGCGCCGAGATATTTTTCCAGCCCTTCTGCCGCCGTCAGCTCTTTCAGGAAACCTTTTTTCTCATCGTTGCTGAACGCCGCATGGCCCACCACCGACTCCAGACGCTGCTGAATCCAGCGTTTCTCATCAGTGTTGTTGATGTGCATATATTCAGCGCCGATAGAGCCGCAGTAGGTCTGCTGCAGCGCCTCATAGAGTTCGCCCAGCTTCATGGTTTCCTTGCCGATGGCGAAGGAACCCACGTTAAAAGTCTCCTGAAAATCGGCTTCGCTCAGATCGTGGAAGGCCGGATCGAGATCGGATACCGTTTCCTGCTTCCACAGACCAAGCGGATCAAGGTTTGCGTGCTGATGCCCGCGAAAGCGGAAGGCATTGATCAGCTGCAGAACTTTAACCTGTTTGGAGTTGGTTGCAGGGTCGGAAACGGAGGCGGTGTAACGTGTCGCGTCTTTAGCCAGGCGGCGGAAATATTCACGCGTCGTGGAGTGAAACTGCTCGGGCTTCACGCCAGTACCTGGAAGTTGCTGGAACATGGAACGCCACGCCGCATCAACAGAGTCAGGATCGGTCAGGAAATCCTCATAGAGCTGTTCTATGTAAGACTGGTTCGCGCCGGCCAGCCAGGAGGAGTCCAGCCAGGGCTTCATCGCGCTGTTCTGCATTGTGATCCCTTAAGCATTCGTATGCTTTTTTTGAGGTTTCATTGTTGCCGCTTTCACGGCTTGCCGTAGTGAGTTCAGCGATACGAGCACTGGCCCGTAAGGGAACCTTTGTAAGATCTGTTCTGCCCGGCAGTCACAAACCTTACAGAGGCTTCCGTAAAAATCCGGGAACCTGAGTTCCCGGAGATAAGCGTGTTACGCCCCGCGTTGCAGCAGCATCGACTTGATATGGCCGATGGCGCGCGTGGGGTTCAGCCCTTTCGGACATACGCTCACACAGTTCATAATGCTGTGACAGCGGAATACACTGAAAGCATCGCTCATATTATCGAGACGCGCTTCTGTTTCCGTATCGCGGCTGTCGATCAGGAAACGGTATGCCGCCAGCAGGCCAGCCGGACCGATAAACTTGTCCGGGTTCCACCAGAACGACGGGCACGAGGTGGAGCAGCAGGCGCAGAGAATACACTCATACAGTCCATCCAGATGCTCACGCTGTTCCGGCGTTTGCAGATGCTCGCGTGCCGGCGGATTTTCCCCATTATTCAACAGGTAAGGCTTAATCTTCTCATACTGCGCATAAAATTGCCCCATGTCCACGACCAGATCGCGAACCACCGGCAGGCCCGGCAGCGGACGGATAACAATTTTCTGCTTGCCGTTGCCCAGCGCTGACACCGGCGTGATGCAGGCGAGGCCGTTTTTACCGTTCATGTTCAGGCCGTCTGACCCGCAGACGCCCTCACGGCAGGAGCGACGAAAGGCCAGCGTCGGATCTTTCTCTTTCAGGCGAATCAGCGCGTCCAGCAGCATCATGTCGCGTCCATCTTCCGCTTCCAGGGAGTAATCCTGCATGCGCGGCGCGGCATCGACGTCCGGGTTATAACGATAAATGGAAAATTCGAGTCTCATGATCGCTCTCCGCTAATTAATAGGTACGCACTTTCGGCGGGAAGGCCGCGCGCAGTTTCGGCTGCATGTTCACCTCGCGGCGCGTCATGCTCTCCGTTTGCGGCAGATAGAGACTGTGACACAGCCATTTTTCATCATCACGATCCGGATAATCGAAACGACTGTGCGCCCCACGGCTTTCGGTGCGGTAGTTGGCCGCTACCGCCGTGGCGTAAGCGGTCTCCATCAGGTTATCCAGCTCCAGACACTCAATACGCTGGGTATTGAAGTCCGGCGAGCGGTCATCCAGACGGGCAAACTTCAGACGCTCACGGATCTGCTTCAGCTCCTCCAGGCCCTGGGCCATGGCGTCGCCTTCGCGGAACACAGAGAAGTTGTTCTGCATGCAGCGTTGCAGCGCTTTACGAATTTCAACCGGGTCTTCGCCGGTAGTGTTGTTTTCCCAGCGGTTGAAGCGCGCCATGGCGGCGTCAATTTCTTCATCCGTGGCGTCACGCAGCTCGCCCTGCTCCTGAATCGACTCCAGCAGATGCAGGCCCGCCGCGCGGCCAAACACCACCAGGTCAAGCAGCGAGTTGCCGCCGAGACGGTTGGCGCCGTGAACCGATACGCAGGCGATCTCGCCCACGGCAAACAGGCCCGGAATCACCACATCTTCGCCCTGCTCGTTGACGCGCAGCGCCTGACCGGTGACCTTGGTCGGAATGCCGCCCATCATGTAGTGACAGGTCGGGATAACCGGAATCGGCTCTTTCACCGGATCGGCATGAGCAAAGGTACGGGAGAGTTCCAGAATGCCCGGCAGACGCGACTCCAGCACCTCTTTGCCGAGGTGATCCAGTTTCAGCTTGATGTGCGGACCCCATGGGCCGTCACAGCCGCGTCCTTCGCGAATTTCAATCATCATTGAGCGGGCAACCACGTCGCGGCCCGCCAGATCTTTCGCATTTGGCGCGTAACGCTCCATAAAGCGCTCGCCATGTTTGTTCAGCAGGTAACCGCCTTCACCGCGGCAGCCTTCGGTCACCAGCACCCCCGCGCCGGCAATGCCGGTGGGATGGAACTGCCACATTTCCATGTCCTGCACCGGCACGCCGGCACGCAGCGCCATGCCGACGCCGTCGCCGGTATTGATATGGGCATTGGTGGTGGACTGGTAGATGCGGCCTGCGCCGCCGGTGGCCAGCACCGTGGCTTTGGCTTTAAAGTAAACCGTTTCGCCGGTTTCAATGCAGATGGCGGTACAGCCCACAATGGCGCCATCCTGATTCTTGACCAGGTCCAGGGCATACCATTCGGAGAAAATCGTGGTTTTGTTCTTCAGGTTTTGCTGATAAAGCGTATGCAGCAGCGCATGGCCGGTACGGTCTGCCGCCGCCGCGGTACGCGCAGCCTGCTCGCCGCCGAAATTTTTCGACTGTCCGCCAAAGGGGCGCTGATAAACGCGGCCATCGTCAAGACGGGAAAACGGCAGACCCATATGTTCCAGCTCAAGAATCGCTTCCGGGCCGGTTTTACACATGTATTCAATCGCGTCCTGATCGCCGATATAGTCGGAACCTTTCACGGTGTCGTACATGTGCCATTCCCAGTTGTCTTCATGGGTATTGCCCAGCGCGACGGTAATGCCGCCCTGAGCCGAGACGGTATGGGAACGGGTAGGAAAAACTTTTGATAACAGGGCGCAGCTCTGGCCCGCTTGGGAGATTTGCAGTGCGGCGCGCATGCCTGCGCCGCCAGCGCCGATCACCACGGCATCAAACTCTCTGACTGGCAAATTCATTTACACACCCCACACCACAACAGTTCCATAAATTGCAAAGCCCAACAGCACGACCACGATCACCAGCTGCCCAATCAGGCGCGACGCAAGGTGATTAACGTAGTCCGTCAGCACCTGCCACATGCCAATCCAGCCATGAATTAACGTGCAGAAGAGCGTCAGCAGCGTGAATACTTTGGTGAAAGAAGAGGCGAAGAAACCGCGCCAGATCTCATAGGTCAGCGTGTCGGTGATAACGAAAAAGCCGAGAATATAAAGGGCGTAAAGCGTGATAAGAATTGCCGTAGCACGCAGCAGCAGCCAGTCCTGAATGCCGTTGC
Organism: Pantoea osteomyelitidis; assembly: GCF_044342975.1. Classification (NCBI taxonomy): domain Bacteria; kingdom Pseudomonadati; phylum Pseudomonadota; class Gammaproteobacteria; order Enterobacterales; family Erwiniaceae; genus Pantoea; species Pantoea osteomyelitidis. The sequence goes on along the minus strand of NZ_JBGFSN010000004.1, from coordinate 305,358 downwards.
GTCCCAGTGCGGTTGCATTATTGCTTACCATACGAGAACTCCAGCCAAAATTGAAAGCACGACAGTGATAGCAAAAGAGACATAAGCAGAACGTCTCCCCACTTCCATGGTTTCCGCCAGATAGCCAAAGTCCATCATCATATGACGAATCCCGCCCACGGTATGGAACGCCAGCGCGGTAAGAATGCCCCACATGATAAACTTGACGAAAAAGCTGTTCATTATGGAAGTGGCTTGCAGAAAGCCTTCGGGAGAGGAGAGCGATACATCCAGCAACCAGAGCAGAATGCCGACAGCAACAATAGAGATGACGCCGGTAACACGGTGGAGAATGGACGATATTGCAGTAACGGGAAACCGGATCGTCGTGAGATCCAAGTTGACAGGTCGTTGTTTTTTCACGGTTTTGCCCACACAGCTCTTTTCTTTATTGTGCTTCCTCCGGTCCTGAGGGCGCAGTAAGAACACGGTTGTGGTCAAACTGTAACCGTCACCAAAACAGCAACATCCAGTGTTAATTGACGCGGTAGAAACGCTGGGTGGCTCCTGGTGTCAGGGAATTCCGGAGACCTGGCGGCAGTATAGGAGGATCACATTCTTATTACAATTCCCCTACAAACTGTTTGGTGACATTTGCGCTGATCAGTGATCACCCTCACATTTTTCACAATTTATACAAATTTAATTATCTGATTTGACAAAACTTAAACATTTCGGTTACAAACTATCGCAACAAACCCCTATGATGCATAAAAGTTATGGGGATACACTTTCCCCTAAGCTCAAGTTATGTAACATTGCAGTGATGATCTAACCTGAACATCAGGTTATTGGTTACCAAGAAGTTATGTCCGGAACGGATCTTTAACAACCGCGATTTGCCGCATGTCATGCCTTAACGATTGCTCGCCTGGATGCGCCTGGCACTCTGTACCCTGCACGCCAAACGTTACCATAGAGTGAAGCTGTTATGTTTTGGCGATACGCAACATGAACGCTTTTCAGGTGTCTAAGATCCTTACCTACAAAGGCGCTATGGAGACGAAAATGACAGATAAAAAAGTAACGCTGAACCGGGAAGGCGAAGCTCCTGTTGAGCTGGACGTGCTGAAAGGCACATTAGGCCAGGATGTTGTTGATGTCCGCGCCCTTGGCTCGCAAGGCCTGTTTACCTACGACCCTGGTTTTACCTCTACGGCTTCCTGCGAATCCAAAATCACCTTTATCGATGGTGACGAAGGTATCCTGCTGCACCGCGGGTTCCCCATCGATCAGCTCGCCACGCACTCTAACTATCTGGAAGTGTGCTACATCCTGCTGAATGGTGAAAAGCCCACCCAGGCCGAGTTCGATGAGTTCAGAACCACGGTGACGCGCCATACCATGATTCACGAGCAGATTACCCGTCTGTTTAATGGTTTCCGTCGCGACTCGCACCCGATGGCGGTGATGTGCGGCGTTACCGGCGCGCTGGCCGCGTTCTATCACGACTCGCTGGATGTTAATAACGAACGTCACCGTGAGATCGCTGCGTTCCGTCTGCTTTCCAAAATGCCGACCATGGCTGCGATGTGTTACAAATACTCTATCGGTCAGCCGTTCGTCTATCCGCGTAACGATCTCTCCTATGCCGGAAATTTCCTGCATATGATGTTCGCCACGCCGTGCGAAGAGTACAAAGTGAATCCGGTGCTGGAACGCGCCATGGACCGTATTCTGATTCTGCATGCGGATCATGAACAAAACGCCTCAACCTCTACCGTGCGTACCGCCGGTTCGTCAGGCGCTAACCCCTTCGCCTGTATCGCTGCAGGCATCGCCTCGCTGTGGGGACCGGCGCACGGCGGCGCCAACGAAGCCACGCTGCGTATGCTGGAAGAGATCAGCACCGTTGAGCATATTCCGGAATTTGTCCGCCGCGCCAAAGACAAGAACGACTCTTTCCGTCTGATGGGCTTTGGTCATCGCGTCTACAAAAACTACGATCCGCGCGCCACCGTAATGCGCGAAACCTGTCATGAAGTGTTGAACGAGCTGGGCATGAAAGATGACCTGCTGGAAGTGGCGATGGAGCTGGAGCACATTGCGTTGAACGATCCCTACTTCATTGAGCGCAAACTTTATCCGAACGTCGATTTCTATTCCGGCATTATTCTGAAAGCGATGGGTATTCCGTCCTCGATGTTTACCGTGATTTTCGCCATGGCGCGTACCGTTGGCTGGATCGCTCACTGGAAAGAGATGCACGACGAAGGTATGAAGATTGCCCGTCCGCGTCAGCTTTATACCGGTTATACGGAACGTCCGTTCACTTCCGATTTACAGAAATAAATCTCAGGTATCAGTGAGAAAAGGCGGGAGATTCCCGCCTTTTTTATCGCTGTCGATCAGAACTGGCAGCCCGGACACCAGTAAAATGGCCGCGACGACAGCGATCCCTTCTGAATAATCTCACCACAGCGCCGACAGGCTTTGCCCTGCCGATGAAATACTTCAAAGCGAAACGCCGCGCCGTGATGGTAGTGTTTCATGGTGCCGCGCATCTGATAAGAGTGACGCGGCACCGCCAGCAGCGCTTCGCTCAATATATCCAGCTGCGCCTCAGTGAGCGTTTGCGCCTTGTGCTGCGGCAACAGCTGCGCCTGCCAGAGAATTTCAACCCGCAAATAATTGCCTAAGCCGGCAAGAAACGCCTGATCGAGCAGCAGGCCGCTGAACTGGCGACGGCAAAAGCGTGGCGACAGCAGGCGAGCCTTTACCCTCTCCACGGTCAGTGAGGCATCCAGCACATCCGGACCGACGCGCTGCAAAAACGGGTGCGCCGCCAGCGTATCCGCATCCAGCATCTCAATATCCGACGCGCTGTAGAGCAAAATAGTCTTATCCGCCGCGCCCAGCCTGACGCGCAATATGCGCTGCGTTTCAGGCACCGTGCCGCTGGGTACCACGCGCCAGACGCCATACAGCTGGTTATGGCTGTAGAGCGTCTGGCCAGTAGAGAAGTGGGTCAGCAGCGCTTTGCCGCGGGTTTCGATGGCGGTCACCTGCTCGCCCAGTAAGCCGGACTCCCAGGGTTTTAGCTCGGGAAAGGCAAACCAGACATCGATAAGGGGTTTGCCGACTATCGCTTTTTCCAGCTGATCCGCCGCGCGGCGGATCTCCGGTCCTTCTGGCATATTAACTCCTGTTAATGAAGGGTGCCTCCCGCCAGGCGCATATCCTGTTGCGTCTCCAGCGAGACGCGTATCGCAATCTCTAACGCCTGAATCACGCTGGCCGCCGCCATGCTCGGCGCGCCCGGATGTTTTACCGCCTGTTCCGGCAGATAAGGCAGGTGGATAAAGCCGCCGCGCGCCGGATTCTCGCGAGTGTGCAGGCGATGCAGCAGACCGTACATCACATGATTGCAGACAAAGGTGCCCGCTGTTTGCGATACCGAGGCGGGAATACCGGCTTCACGTACCGCCGCCACGATCGCTTTGATCGGCAGCGTGGAGAAGTAAGCCGCCGGGCCGTCATTGATAACCGGCTCATCCACCGGCTGGTTGTTCTGATTATCGGGAATACGCGCGTCATCCACGTTGATCGCCACGCGCTCCACGCTGAAATCACTGCGCCCGCCCGCCTGTCCCACGGCAAGAATGCGCTGCGGCTGGATCTCATCCATCGCCTGCCAGAGCTTTTCCAGCGCATGACCAAACACCACCGGCAGCTGCCGCGCCACCACCTTCGCGCCGCCAATTACCTTGCCATCCAGCTGACGTACTGCTTCCCAGGAGGGATTGATCGTCTCGCCTTCAAAGGGTTCGAATGCAGTAATCAATACGGTTTTCATTTTAGCCTCACAGGAACATCAGGAAATAGAGCAGGAAAATATTGACCAGTAACAGTAGCACACCGGTCGGCACCTGCGCTTTGATCACCGCGTTACGGTCCGGCAGCTCCAGCAGCGCGGCGGGCACAATGTTAAAGTTGGCCGCCATCGGCGTCATCAGCGTACCGCAGTAGCCGGAGAACATGCCGATAGCCGCCATGACCGCCGGATCGCCATGGTGCTGCACCACCAGAATCGGAATACCAATCCCCGCCGTGACAATCGGGAACGCGGCAAAGGCGTTGCCCATCACCATGGTCAGCAGCGCCATGCCGATGGCGAACACCGCCACGGCGATAAAGCGGTTATCCACTGCCAGCCAGGTTTCCGTCAGGTGCGAAATCGCGCTGCCTACGCCCGCGGTAGTAAACAGCAGGCCCAGGGTGGCGAGGATCTGCGGCAGAATAAAAGCCCAGCCGATGGCGTCCAGCAGACGGCGCGTCTCCTGCATCGACTGCACCGGACGTTCGTGCGTCATTTTCAGCGTAATCAGCCAGCCCAGCACACAGCCCGCCATCATCGAAAACAGCGTGACCAGCGTGGCGTGATTTCCTGCGCCAAACACCCTGGTTTGCAGTCCGGGAACATTGTTGAACACCAGCACGCCGACCACCGTCACGACAGGAATGATCAGCGCCGGCAGAAACAGCTTGTTGCGCAGACGCTGCGCGCTCGCCTGACGCTCCTTGTCGCTGCGCTGATGGTAGCGTCCGAGCCTGACGCCGCCCAGCCCGGCAATCAACGCCATGATCACCACCAGCACCCCGACCCCAATATGCAGCCAGCGCTGTCCCAGCGCCGGGGAACCGGCGAAGTGTCCCATCAGCTGATACGCGCCGTCGCCGATGAGGAAAATCAGGCCATAGAGTCCCCAGAAAAGCCCGGTCGTCAAACGGCGTGGGTTGGCGTTGTCCCGCCAGGAGAGCACCGCCACCGTCAGCAGGATAATGCCCGCCAGCCACATCAGATACTGTTGCTGAAACATCACTCGCCTCCTTTCGCTTTCAGCGCCTGATGATTCAGCGCGCTCAGCTCACGCGCCAGCTTACGATCCAGTCGCACCAGACGGGCGGAATGAATCAGGAAAGCGCTGAGCGCAGTAGGAATGCCCCAGACAGCAATATGCAGCGGCTCGGTCTGGATACCGGCCGATTCCAGCATAAAGTTATGCATGAAAATAATCGCGCCGAAGGCGACAAAAATATCCTCGCCAAAAAAGAGCCCGACGTTATCGGTAGCGGCGGACATGGCGCGCAGACGGTCGCGCGTCTCCGGCGGAATTTCACCGTAGCGGTTTTCCGTCGCCCCTTCCGCCATCGGCGCCAGCAGCGGACGCACCATCTGCGGATGGCCGCCGAGGCTGGTTAACCCCAGCGCTGCGGTGATTTCCCGCACGAACAGATAGACGATCAGCAGACGACCCGCCGTTGCGGTTTTGATCTGCGCGATCCACGCCTGCGCACGCTCTTTCAGGCCGTGGCGCTCCAGCAGGCCGATAACCGCCAGCGGCAGCAGCAGAATCAACGGCAGGTTGCGCGTATTGAGAAAGCCGGACCCCAGCTTATCCAGAATATCGCCCAGCGGCATCTGTGCCGCCAGCCCGGTAACAAAACCGGCGACAATCACCACCAGCACCGGATTAAAACGTAATAAGAAGCCCACCACGATGGCAGCGATGCCGAGCAGCGGCCAGAGATTCACGACGGTATCCATCATTTGCCTCGTCAGAAAATAAAAAGCCCGGCGCAGAGCCGGGCAAACATCAGGTTCAGGCGCTGGTCACGCTAATCTGACCGGCCGCGAAAACGTCGCGCAGGCGTTGGGCAAACAGCAGCGCATGTTCGCCATCCCCGTGCAGGCAGACGGTTTGCGCATTCACTTTCACCCACTCGCCGCTGACGCTCTGCACCTGGCCCTGCTGCACCATGTTCAGCGTCTGGGCGATCGCCCCCTCTTCGCTCTCGATCAGCGCGCCTGGCTGGCCGCGCGGCACCAGCGATCCGTTGCGCTGGTAGCCGCGATCGGCAAACACCTCTTCGCGCGTTGTCAGCCCATAATGCGCGCCCGCCTTAATCAGCTCGCTATTGGCCAGGCCCACCAGAATCAGCTGGCTGTCCACCGCCTTCACCGCCCTGGCAATGGCGTCGGCCAGCGTCGCATCCGCTGCCGCCTGGTTGTAAAGCATGCCGTGCGGCTTGACGTGTGCCAGCCTTTCGCCCTCGCTCTCCGCCAGGCTTTTCAGCGCGCCCACCTGATAAACCACCTGAGCGTAAACCGTTTCCGGCGGCAGCTGCATCGCGGTGCGGCCAAAATTTTCCCGATCGGGAAAGCTGGGATGCGCGCCGATCGCCACGCCAAACTCTTTCGCCCAGCGCACCGACTGCAACATGGTTTGCGCATCGCCAGCGTGAAAGCCGCAGGCGATATTGGCGGAGCTGACCAGCTGCAACAGCTGGCGATCGCTGCCGCTCCCCTCGCCCAAATCGGCGTTTAAATCAATTTTCATGGGTAAGCCCCCATACCATATGGTCCAGCGCGCGCTGCTGTTGCAGCTTCGCCTGCATCGCCTCTTCCAGCGTACAGTGGATAAAGTGAATCGGATCGCCCAGGCGGATCTGCGCAAGATGGTAGAGATCGGCTTCGATCACGCAGGCGATACGCGGGTAGCCGCCGGTAGTCTGCGCATCCGCCATCAGCACAATCGGCTGTCCGTTGGGCGGCACCTGCACCACGCCGGGCACCAGGCCGTGAGAAAGCAGTTCCCGATCGGTGCTGCGCGTCAGTACCCTGCCCTGCAAACGATAGCCCATGCGGTTGCTCTGTGGACTCAGCTTCCAGCCGGTACGCCAGAACGCCTCCTGCGATTCGCGGCTAAACTCGCTGTATTCCGGGCCAGGCAAGGCGCGAATACGGTTGCCCCACAGCAGCTGACGCACCCCGGCCGCTTTGGCGAAGGTGCGCGTGGGTTTGCCCAGCGGCAGTTCATCGCCATCCTCCAGCTTACGCCCCTGCCAGCCGCCAAAACCGGCTTTCAGATCGGTGCTGAGCGAGCCGAGCATCGGCGGCACGTCAAAACCGCCGTGGATCGCCAGATAACTGCGCATACCGCGTACCGGCATGGAAAGGGTGAGCGTCTGGCCTTTCCTGACCGGCAGACGCCAGCCGGTCCAGACCGCTTTGCCATCCAGTTCGGCATTGCAGGCCGCGCCGGTCAGCGCAATCCAGCCGTCGCGGGCAAACTGCGCTTTAAACTGGCCCAGCACAATCTCCAGTACCGCGCTCTCCGGCGCATTGCCTACCAGCAGGTTGGCGGTTTGCATCGAGGGGGCATCCAGCACGCCGCTGACGCTAATGCCATACTGACGCCAGCCGCTGCGGCCCAGATCCTGTAAGCTGGTTGCCAGCCCCGCGCGTAAGATTTTCAACATACGCCCTCCTTTTGCGGCACAAAGCGGACTTTATCGCCGGGGCGTAACAGGGTCGGCGGCTGCTGAACGGGATCAAACAGGGCCAGCGGCGTCTGACCAATCAGCTGCCAGCCGCCGGGCGTCGCCAGCGGGTAAATCCCGGTCTGACTGCCGCCAATTCCTACCGAACCAGCAGGCACGCTGAGGCGCGGCTCAGCGCGGCGCGGCATGTGCAGTCGCGCATCCAGTCCGCCGAGATAGGGAAAACCGGGCTGAAAGCCGATGAAGTAAACGTCATATTCAGTGCTGCTGTGCAGTTCTACCACCTGCTGCGGCGTCATCTCCGCGCGCTCCGCCACCCAGGACAAATCAGGACCGGCGTCGCCGCCATAGATCACCGGAATTTCTACCTGGCGCGAAACCGGCAGCTGCGCTTCGCTCTCTTCCCACCAGCGTTGCAGACGCTCAATCGCGTCCAGCGCCCGCTGCTGCGGATCGCGCAGCAGCAGCGTCAGGTTATTCATGCCAGGAATCGCTTCCATCACCTGTGGATTGGTTTGCAGTCGTTCGCACAATCCCCAAATACGCTGCTGGCTGAGCAGGGAAACCGGTGGCTCCAGTTCCAGTACTACCGCGCGTTCGCCCAGCAGATAACAACGTGCTCGTTGCAAAACCAACCTCCCGTTATGCGCCAATCCGGCACCCGTCAGGCAAGCGTCATTGCCGCGCCGGACGTAGTAAGAAATTTCTGTAAGGGACTCAGTTATGCGAAAGTGACAGAGATGTGTCAACAGATTTGCTTCCTCCGCGGGTCCGGAAGGAAGCAGTTGCGGAAAAATCAGGCAGGATTAGGAATATCAATAAAGGTGACGTCAAGGCCATAGCTTTGCGCCAGCCATTCGCCGAGGGCTTTGATTCCGCCGCGCTCGGTAGCGTGATGACCCGCCGCGAAGAAATGGATTCCCTGCTCGCGCGCGCTGTGAATCGTCTGCTCAGAGACTTCGCCGCTAAAAAAGGCGTCGACACCAAACGCCGCCGCGTTGTCGATGAAGCCCTGGCCGCCGCCGCTGCACCAGGCGACACGGCGAATCACTTCTGGCGCATTATCGCCGCAGTGCAGCGGCTGACGTCCCAGCTTCTCTGCGATACGCTGAGCGAAAGCCTTGCCGCTGACCGGCTGCGTCAGCTCGCCCCACAGCACCAGCGGCATGATTTCGCCGCGTACCTCAATATCCAGCAGTTGCGCCAGCTGCGCATTGTTGCCCAGCTGTGGATGAGCATCCAGCGGCAGATGCCAGCCGAACAGGTTAATGTCGTTCGCCAGCAAGGTGCGCAGCCGGTTGCGCTTCATCCCTTTGATTACCGCCGCCTCGTTTTTCCAGAAGTAGCCGTGATGGACCATCACTGCATCGGCGTTGCGTTTTACCGCCTCATCCAGCAGCGCCTGGCTGGCAGTGACGCCGGCGATAATTTTCGTCACTTCGGCGCGCCCCTCTACCTGCAGGCCGTTGGGGGCATAATCGCTGAAACTGCTGCTGTTCAGCTGCTGGTTAACAATATTTTCAAGCTCAAAATTATTCATAACTCCTCCCTGGCAGCCTCAGGCGCGCTTCGCGCATGCTCAAAGGCTTCTAGCGTCTTGATACGTGCTAGCTTATGTTCCACGATTGGCTCAGGATAATCGAGCCTCTTGTGATTTTTCTTCGCCCACGCCTGCGGCTGATGAATGGCGCTGTCCGGCACCGCGCTCAGCTCCGGCAGCCAGCAACGGATAAAATCTCCCTGCTTGTCGAACCTTTCGCCCTGCGTGGTGGGATTGAAGATACGAAAATAAGGCGCGGCATCGGTTCCGGTAGAAGCCGCCCACTGCCAACCGCCGTTGTTTGCGGCAAAATCGCCATCAATGAGCCGCTGCATGAAGTAGCGCTCGCCGTCGCGCCAGTCAATCAACAGATCCTTCACCAGAAAACTGGCGGTAATCATGCGCAAGCGGTTATGCATCCAGCCAAGCTGATTCATCTGACGCATGGCGGCATCCACAATCGGATAACCGGTTTTTCCCGTTTTCCAGGCGTTGAAGTGCGTTTCATTTTTCTGCCAGCGCACATTTTTCGTCCAGTGGATAAAAGGCTGATGCTTACAGAGCGCCGGATACGCCACCATCAGATTGCGATAAAACTCGCGCCAGATCAGTTCGTTCAGCCAGTTCAGGGCGCTGCCCTGCTCCAGCGCGTCGGGATGCTCTCGTAACACGCGATGCAGGCACTGGCGCGGCGAGAGCACGCCAGTTGCGAGATAAACCGACAGACGGCTGGTGCTGTCCACCGCAGGCTTATCACGCTCGCTGTGATAGCGGGTTATCGGCTGCTGGCTGAAGTGACGCAAACGTTGCAAAGCCGCCTGTTCACCTGGGTGAAAGAGATCGGCATCGAATGTTTCTGCGGGATAGTTGAATTCAGGGATCGGTGCGCCCACCTGCAGCGGCGCGCCCTGACGCGGCTTTGGCGCAGGCACGCACTCCGGTAATCCCTGTTGCAAACGGCGCACAAAAGCTTTGCTGAAAGGCGTGAACACTTTGTACATGCCATTGCTGCCGGTGCGCACGCTGCCGGGCGGCAACAGCAGGCTGTCGTCAAAGCCCTGACAAATTACGCTCCGGGCATCCAGGGTTTTCTCTGCCAGCGCATCACGCTGCCGTTCGTTGATTTCATACTGATAGTTGTAAAACAGATAATCGACATCGTGCTGCTGGCAAAAGTCGCTGAGCGCTTTAACGGAATCGCTAAAGTTATCGCACTGATGGTAGTGCAGCGGGATACCCCGTTCGGCGAGAGAAACCTGAAGCAATTTCAGGCTTTGATGAATAAAAGCCGCCTGCTTCGGTGCCATATCATGCTGTCGCCACTGACCCGGCGTGGCGATGTAGAGCGCCAGTACGCGGGCGTTGGCGTCACGGCAGGCGGCGTGCAGCGCCAGATTATCGTTGATACGCAGATCGTGGCGTAGCCAGACTAAATGTGTCGCCATGATCGCCTATTGCCCATAACGCAGGCGTAGCGCTTCAGGATAGGGATCGAAATAGCGCTGCTGGGCCAGCCAGGGGTCGGGAAACTCCGTCATATAGTGCTTTAACATGGTGATTGGCGCCAGCAGTGGTTGCAGCCCCTCACGATAACGATCGATCAGCTGTGCCAGCTCCTGACGCTGCGCGGAGGTGAGCTGACGGCGGAAATAGCCTTGTACATGCATCAGCACGTTGGTGTGGTTACGGCGGGTCGCCTTGTGCGCCAGCAGCTGCATCAGACGATTACGATACTCAAACGCATAATCATCCAGTGATTCCCACTGCTGCATCGCCGCGACAAAACGGCCCAGCTCGCGATACTCCGCCTGCGAATGAGAAAGCAGCAGCAGCTTATAGCGGGTATGAAACGCCATCAGCTGGCCCGCAGTCAGCCCCTGCTTCCACATCTGATTGAACTCATGCAGTGCGCAAATGCGGCCAACAAAATTTTCCCGCAGTACCGGATCGTGTAAGCGGCCATCTTCTTCCAGCGGCAGCCAGGGCATCTCATCGCGCAATATCCGGGTAAAAATGCCGGTACCCACTTTGCGGTTGTTATTGGTTTCTGATTCATAAACGCGCACCCGCTCCATGCCGCAGCTTGGCGATTTCGCACAGAGAATGTAGCCGCACAGGTGATGCAGGGATTTAACTCGTGACGATGACCAGTCACGCATCCGATCGGTGATCGCTTCGCCGCCCGCTTTGCTGAAGCAGAGCTGCACCTGCTCATCTTCTTCTTTATCTTTTACCAGGCGCAGCGCCGGACGGGGCGTGGGTAAACCGATTGCCATTTCAGGACAGGCGGGTTCATAACGAACAAAGGGCGCGAGTTCGTCGGCGGCGAAGGCAAAGCGCTTATGGCCACCATCAAACCGGACACTATCCCCGAGCAGACAGGCGCTGATCCCTACCGGAATTTTCTCGCTCATACTTGTACAACCTTTGAAAACTTGTAAAGGTTTTAGTGTAGCTGAAAATGCAACCAATGGCAGTGGGAAAAGGCTGTTCTGAGGTAAATTTCGCGCTAAGAAAAGAAAAGCCCGGAGATGTAAAGTTAATCACCGGGCTGAACAGGTTGTCGTGAAATGCGGCGCTGAGCGTTACCAGAAAACCCCGGCGGCAGCTTCAGACTGTGCCAGCCAGACTGGCTTGGCGCTGGTTTTACACCACATACGGTGCAGATAGCTGTAAAAACGTGCGCGATCGCGACGGAACAGCATCCACGGCAGAGCCAGCACACCAACCAACACCACCAGCGTACGCCGCAAAATAATTTTATAGAGAGGATAAGCCTGATACATTGTCGTGCCTCCTTCCAGGTAAAGTAGTAAATGTGACCTGTGTCTGATATTAAGCCGACCTGTACACTTTTACTACTCATCAGACCACACTATTGCGCTTTTTTTCATCACACCGCGCCAGTAAAAAGGCGCCCTGAGGCGCCTTTGGTCTTTTGCATATCGCGTTATGCGTTTTTCAACACTTCGCTAACGATTTCTACCGCTTCTTTCTCAATCTGCGCACGATGTTCTGCGCCGAGGAAGCTTTCGCAGTAGATTTTGTAGGCATCTTCGGTGCCTGACGGACGTGCGGCAAACCAGCCGTTTTCCGTCATGACCTTCAGCCCGCCAATCGCCGCGCCGTTGCCGGGTGCCGCGGTCAGACGTGCGGTGATGGGATCGCCCGCCAGGGTATCGGCGCTGACCATCTCCGGCGACAGTTTAGAAAGCGCGGCTTTTTGCGCGGAGGTTGCCGCAGCTTGCAGACGGTTATAGCTCGGCGCGCCAAAGCGCTCGGCCAGCTCGTCATAGTGCTGCTGCGGGTTTTTGCCGGTAACGGCAGTAATTTCCGCTGCCAGCAGGCAGAGAATGATGCCATCTTTATCCGTTGACCACGGCGTGCCGTCGAAGCGCAGGAAAGAGGCGCCAGCGCTCTCTTCGCCGCCAAAGCCGAAGCTACCGTCGTACAGACCATCAACGAACCATTTGAAGCCGACCGGGACTTCCACCAGCTTGCGGCCGATATCGTTAACCACGCGATCGATCATGGCGCTGGAGACCAGCGTTTTGCCTACCGCCACCTCTTTGCCCCACTGCGGACGATGCTGGAACAGGTAGTTGATCGCCACCGCCAGGTAGTGGTTCGGGTTCATCAGCCCCGCTGGCGTAACGATGCCGTGACGGTCATAATCAGGATCGTTGCCGAAAGCCAGATCAAACTTATCGCGCAGCGCCAGCAGGCCCGCCATCGCGCATTCCGACGAACAGTCCATTCGCACCACGCCATCTTTATCCAGATGCATGAAGCGGAAGGTTTGATCGATAGCGTCGTTCACGATGGTAATGTCGAGCTTGTAATGCTCAGCGATACGCTGCCAGTACGCCATGCCGGAGCCGCCGAGCGGATCCACACCAATCTTCAGGCCTGCCTTCTGGATGGCCGGGAAGTCGATGACCTGCGCCAGCCCTTCCACATAAGGCTGAATCAGATCTTTTTCCTGAATGTGGCCGCTTGCCCAGGCCTGATCCAGCGGCAGACGTTTCACCTGTTTCAGGCCATCCTGCATTAGCTGGTTGGCGCGATCTTCCACCACTTTGGTGACGTTGGTATCGGCCGGGCCGCCGTTAGGCGGGTTGTATTTGATGCCGCCATCTTCCGGCGGGTTGTGCGACGGCGTAATTACGATGCCGTCAGCCAGCGCGCCGCCCTGCTTGTTATGTTCCAGAATCGCATTGGAGATAGCTGGCGTTGGCGTATAGCCGTTATCCTGCTGCACGATGACATCAACGCCGTTAGCGGTCAGCACTTCCAGTACCGACAGGATTGCAGGTTCAGACAGCGCATGGGTATCTTTGCCGACATAGCAAGGCCCGGTGATGCCGTTCTTTTTCCGCTCTTCGGCGATCGCCTGCGCGATAGCCAGAATGTGCATTTCGTTGAAGCTTTGGCGTCCTGAGCTACCACGATGGCCTGATGTGCCGAATTTCACCGCATGTTCCGGGTTAGCCATATCGGGCTGCAGGACATAATATTGTGAGGTTAATTGTGCAACGTTAATCAAATCGCTCTGCCGGGCGGGTTGCCCGGCACGGGGGTGATTGGCCATTGGCGCTTCTCCCTGACGCTTCGGTTTATATGGTGCCGCAAACTTTGTCAGTCAGTTCCGGTGGGAACTGCATCGCCAGCATAATGTGTTCCACCATGCTGCATTTGCGACCGGTATTGGTATTAGTGATGACCCAGTACGGCGTGCCAGGAACATGCTTCGGCTTAGTATGGGTGCCATTTTGCAATAGCGTATGCTCATCGCCGGCAAAATAAACACGGGTTCTGCCCTGCAGCGACGCAGTGGCCTCGGCAAATGCCTGGGGATCAAGACGATACAAGGTTGACAAAATCAGCATAAAACGATTAACCGCTTTCTTTTGTTCCGCATACTCGTCGGAGAGCAACAGTTCACGCACCGCCCGGACCCGATCCTGCGGACGCGGTTCCTGCTGCTGTGCGGGCTGTTCCTCTTTCGCCGTGACGTTCACCGCGACAGCCGATGCGGCTCTTGCGGTGCTCTGACCTGCGGTAAACTTCAGCATTCGCCGCAAAATATCAGATGCGCTTTCGCCAATGTGCTGAGTATGGCTGGCAATATAGCGGTAGAGCTCTTCATCAACTTCGATCGTTTTCATCTTTTTCCGTACGGTTCTTGCTGGTGACAGAACCACGCATTTTCTGATAAAGCCATAGCAGACCCTGGCCGTACAAAGTGTGAGCGGGTTCTAACATAAGGATTATAAAGTTAAATCCGGGGAAGCCGATAGCTTCAGAGGCCATTAGTACCAAAAGTCAGATTATGTCCTAATGGCGGCCGCGCTGGCGTCCCGGAAACGTGAATTCATGATAACCTAAGCAAAGGTCACAACCGTAAGAACTTTGCCATGATTTTGAATGCCCGTCTGCAAACTGAACAATCCGATTCTCATTCTCTGCCGATTCTGTTGATCCACGGCCTGTTTGGCAGCCTCGACAACCTCGGCGTGCTGGCGCGCGGACTGAAAAACGATCGTCCGCTTATCCAGGTGGATGTGCGCAACCATGGTCTCTCGCCGCGTTCCGATGAGATGAACTATCATGTTATGGCACAGGATATGCTGGAGACGCTGGACGCCCACGGTATCGATAAGGTAGCGGTGATAGGCCATTCGATGGGCGGAAAAATCGCCATGACCCTGAGCGCGCTGGCGCCGGAGCGTCTTGAGCGGTTGGTGATGATCGATATTGCGCCGGTGGATTACAACACGCGCCGCCATGACGATATTTTTGCGGCGGTGAATGGCGTCAGCGAAGCGGGGGTGCGCCTGCGCAGCGAGGCGGCGCAGGTGATGCGCAATTTTATTCAGGAAGAAGGGGTGATTCAGTTCATTCTGAAATCATTCCACGACGGCGAATGGCGTTTTAACGTGCCGGCGCTGTGGAATAACTATCGCGCCATTTCCGGCTGGGAAACCGTGCGCGCCTGGCCGCATCCGGCGCTGTTTATTCGCGGCGGCGATTCCGCCTATCTCGACAATCAGTATCGCGACGCGCTGCTGAGCCAGTTTCCTCAGGCGCATGCGCACGTGATTAGCGGAGCCGGTCACTGGGTGCATGCGGAAAAACCGGACGCGGTGTTACGTACGGTGCGGCGATTTTTTGCGCTTTAAAAGCAAAAGCTTGCCGGCCGCCGTTTAGGATTGGCGTCATCTGCTTCGCTGGAGTATGATGGCGCGCTAAAATTTTACCGCTGTGGATTTAAGCAGCGGTAAAGGCCGATAATTCATAAGCCGCGCAGCGCGTTTTCGCCGTTCGCGCCCACTCAGTTTCACAAAGCCATGGCAAAAGAACATACGGACCGCACGACGCTTGATCTCTTTGCTGATGAACGTCGTCCCGGTCGTCCCAAAACCAGTCCGCTATCGCGTGATGAACAGCTGCGTATCAATAAACGCAATCAACTGAAACGTGACAAAGTGCGCGGGCTACGCCGTGTCGAACTTAAGATGAACAGCGAGGCCGTTGATGCGCTTAACGAGCTGGCCGAGCAGAGCAACATGAGCCGCAGTGAATTGATTGAACAAATGATCCTTTCACAACTCAAACTTCGCTGAGACGGCGCAAAGCGCACGCAGAAACAAAAGTGGCGGCTTTACAAGTTCCGCCCTTTTCTATCGTCTGCTATCATTCGCGTATCTGTGCAGACAAAACACCCATCTGTTTATTAAGATTCAAGAGGTTATTTTACCCATGGCAATCGTAGGCATCTTCTTTGGCAGCGATACCGGCAACACCGAAAACATTGCAAAAATGATCCAGAAACAACTGGGTAAAGACGTTGCTGAAGTGCATGACATTGCCAAAAGCACCAAAGAGGATCTTGAAGCGTTCGACATTCTGCTGCTGGGCATTCCCACCTGGTACTATGGCGAAGCGCAGTGTGACTGGGATGACTTTTTCCCGACGCTGGAAGAGATCGACTTTAATGGCAAGCTGGTAGCGCTGTTCGGCTGCGGCGATCAGGAAGATTACGCCGAGTACTTCTGTGACGCGATGGGCACCATTCGCGACATAATCGAACCAAACGGCGCGGTGATTGTTGGTCACTGGCCGACCGCCGGTTATCACTTCGAGGCCTCAAAAGGTCTGGCTGACGATAATCACTTCCTGGGTCTGGCAATTGATGAAGATCGTCAGCCTGAGCTGACCAACGAGCGCGTTGACAACTGGGTGAAGCAGATTTTTGATGAGCTGCACCTGAAAGAGATCCTGGAAGCCTGATCCATCTTGTCTCAATGTGGGCGCTGGCTCACATTGAGACAATGGAATTTTCTATAAAAATAATAGATACGAGTTTTTAACTTTTACCGCCAAATCTGTAGAATACCCGCATCGGTCATCCGCTTATTCCTCTGGTTGAAGAGATGAAGCTGAGCGAAATGTAAACAGACACCTGCATAATCTTCTCCGGCGTAGCGACATTTTTCCTTACAGCCTGCGGCGATTTTCAGGCTTTCCCGCCGGTTTTCATTTCGATGCTTCAGTTCTATAATGAGACGCAAATGAGATCAGCGTCGACCGATATTCAGGGCTCTGCGCCACAAAGTGACTAGCAAAGTAACAGGACAATATCCGCATGACTGACAACAACTCCGCATTAAAGAAGGCTGGCCTGAAAGTCACGCTGCCCAGACTGAAGATTCTGGAAGTGCTTCAGGAACCCGAGTGCCATCACGTCAGTGCGGAAGATTTGTACAAACGCCTGATTGATATGGGCGAAGAGATTGGTCTGGCAACGGTTTATCGTGTTCTGAACCAGTTCGATGATGCTGGCATTGTCACGCGCCATAATTTCGAAGGCGGTAAATCCGTGTTCGAACTGACTCAGCAGCAGCATCACGATCACCTGATCTGCCTCGACTGTGGTAAGGTGATTGAATTCAGTGATGAATCTATCGAAACACGTCAGCGTGAAATCGCCACGCGTCATGGTATTAAACTCACCAACCACAGCCTGTATCTTTACGGACACTGTGCACTGGGCGACTGCCGCGAAGACGACACGCTTCACGATAAATAAAATTTGCTATGCAGTAATATGAAATCAACCGGTGATTTTCACCGGTTTTTTTATGCCTGGCGTCAGATGACCAACGTCTCCTGCAGGTAACGCCAGCGGGGAATAGAGGTGCTGCAATCGAGGATCGCCAGAGAAATACGGCTTTGATTAACGCCATTCATCATCTGCACTTCGCGATACTGAATAGTCACCTCCTGCTGTTGCTCAGAAATAACCCGGCAGTCGCTGGTGGCGATATGCATCCCCTTGCGCTGTCCACGTAGCTGACGAAACAACGTCTCCATTTCATTCAGATCGAGCTGTTTTCCCTGCGGCGTAACCATGCTGAATTCAGGGTGAAAATAAGAGAGAAACAGCTCGATACTGTCATCTTTGTGGTCGGCGTTATTGAAAATCCGTTCGATGAGCTGATGTAAAACAACCACACTGTGTTTGGCTTCCTGGGCGAGGCTTGTCATTTTATTCCCTTTTATACCCGCTGTTCATCATCTTAAAAGCGCATAGCCTACCTGAAAAAAAGCATTTAACATCCTGTAATTGATTAATTTTGTTAAACTCAGAATAGTACCTTACCTGTTTTAGCGCAGTTCGGCAGAAAAGCAGGCATTGAGGGAATTTCAGGCAATAAAAAAGGGCGATTGCTCGCCCTTCAATGATTTTATCTGGTGCGTTACGTAGCTTATTCGCCGGTTTTCGCCCAGGTATCGCGCAGGCCAACGGTGCGGTTAAACACCAGCCCGGAAGACTTAGAGTAAACGCTGTCGGCGCAGAAATAACCTTCACGCTCAAACTGGTACGGGCTGCCCGCTTCGGCAACACGCAGGCCCGGCTCAACAAAGCCCTGTTTGATTTCCAGCGAATTGGGGTTGATAGTGGCGAGGAAATCCTCAGCCGCGCCCGGATTCGGCACGCTGAACAGGCGGTCGTAAAGACGGAATTCCGCCGGCAGCGCATGAATCGCTGAAACCCAGTGAATAACGCCTTTTACCTTGCGTCCGTCGGCCGGATCTTTGCTCAAGGTATCCACGTCACAGGTACAGTAAACGCAGGTGATATTCCCCTCTTCATCCTTCGCCACACGTTCCGCGCGGATCACGTAAGCATTACGCAGGCGCACCTCTTTGCCCAGCACCAGACGCTTGTACTGCTTGTTCGCTTCTTCACGAAAATCAGCGCGATCGATCCAGACTTCGCGGCTGAAAGGCACTTCACGCGTGCCCATCTCCGGCTTGTTGGGATGCTGAGGCATGGCGATCATTTCATCATGCCCGGCTGGCAGGTTCTCAATCACCACCTTCAGCGGATCCAGAACTGCCATGGCGCGCGGCGCGTTTTCGTTCAGATCGTCACGGATGCATGACTCCAGCGACGCCATCTCTACGATGTTGTCCTGTTTTGTCACGCCGATGCGACGGCAAAACTCACGAATAGCGGCGGCAGTATAGCCGCGACGACGCAGACCGGAAACGGTCAGCATACGCGGGTCATCCCAGCTCTCAACGATCTTCTCGCTCACCAGCTGGGTGAGTTTGCGTTTCGACATCACCGCATATTCAAGGTTGAGACGGGAAAATTCATACTGACGCGGATGAACCGGAATGGTGATGTTATCCAGCACCCAGTCATACAGACGGCGGTTATCCTGGAACTCCAGCGTACAGAGAGAATGGGTAATGCCTTCCAGCGCATCGGAAATGCAGTGGGTAAAGTCATACATCGGGTAGATGCACCACTTATTACCGGTCTGGTGATGCTCGGCGAACTTGATGCGATAGAGCACCGGATCGCGCATCACGATAAAGCTGGAAGCCATATCGATTTTGGCGCGCAGGCAGGCTTTACCCTCAGCGAATTCGCCGTTGCGCATTTTTTCAAACAGCGCCAGGTTCTCTTCCACGCTGCGATCGCGGTAGGGGCTGTTTTTGCCCGGCGCGGTCAGCGAGCCGCGATATTCGCGGATCTCTTCCGGCGTCAGCTCATCAACGTAGGCCAGGCCTTTCTGAATCAGCTCAATGGCATACTGATAAAGTTGATCGAAATAGTTTGAGGAATAACGTACCTCACCATTCCACTCAAAGCCCAGCCATTGCACATCACGCTTGATCGATTCAACGAACTCCATATCCTCTTTGACCGGATTGGTATCGTCGAAGCGCAGGTTGCACTCTCCCTGATAATCTTGCGCAATGCCAAAGTTCAGGCAGATCGATTTGGCATGGCCTATATGCAGGTAGCCATTGGGCTCCGGCGGGAAACGGGTATGCACGCTGTTGTGCTTGCCGCTCGCCAAATCTTCGTCGATGATCTGACGAATAAAGTTAGTTGGGCGGGCTTCAGCCTCACTCATCTCAAAGTCCTCAATACGAATATCTGGTGATTTGTACCACGAAGTAACGGAGTATGATCCACAAAGCGATAGAGGGAAACAACCGTTTGTTAAGCGATTAAAATAAAAAAGGCAGGAATCGCTTCCTGCCCTGATAGTGAATTTTTGTTAATCAGGCTTTGATATCGTACAGGCGCGTTTCACCCGCCACCACCTGTCCGCTTGCCAGCAGCGTCAGACCAGCGAAATCGTCGCTGTTGCTGATCACAACCGGACTGATCATCGAACGCGCGTTGGCGTTGAGATAAGCCAGATCCATTTCCAGCACCGGCTGGCCTGCCGTCACGGTTGCGCCCTCTTCCACCAGGCGCGTGAAGCCTTTGCCGCCCAGCGACACGGTATCCAGTCCCATATGCACCACGATCTCCACGCCGTTATCGGTTTCCAGACAGAACGCATGATTGGTAGTGAAAATTTTCACCACGGTACCCGCTATTGGCGCCACAACGGTCTTACCGGTTGGTTTGATCGCCAAACCATCGCCGACCGCCTTGCTGGCGAAGGCTTCATCCGGGACATTTTCAATCGCCACAATTTCACCGCTGACCGGCGCCAGCAAGGTTGCAACTACTTTGCTTTCGCTGGCGGCGACCGGCTGCGCCTTGACCTCTGCTGCTGCGGAGGCGGACGAGGCGCGGGTCGCGGCTGCAACCGGGCCTTTGCTCAACACTTTCTTCATCGCGGTGGCGATGCCTTCCGCCTGGGTGCCGACAATGATCTGTACGCTCTGCTTGTTCAGACGAATCACCCCGGAGGCGCCCAGACGTTTCGCCACGCCTTCGTTTACCGCCGCCGAATCGTTGACGTTCACACGCAGACGCGTGATACAGGCATCAATGTGGGTCAGGTTTTGCGAGCCGCCCAGTGCGCCGATATAACGACGCGCCAGAGATTCTGTCGCGCTCTCGCCGCTGCCCTGTTTGTCTACGTTAACGTCGTAACCGTCGCTTTCATCGCCCGCTACCGCCAGCTCACGGCCCGGCGTCATCAGGTTGAATTTTTTGATCGTAAAGCGGAACACCACATAGTAGAGCGCGAAGAACACCAGGCCCTGCGGGATCAGCATATACCAGTGCGTCGCCAGCGGGTTGCGGGTTGACAGCACCATATCCACCAGACCAGCGCTGAAGCCGAAGCCGGCGATCCAGTGCATACTGGCCGCAATAAACACCGAAATGCCGGTGAGCACCGCATGGATCACATAGAGCACCGGCGCAACAAACATAAAGGAGAATTCCAGCGGCTCAGTGATGCCGGTGAAGAAAGCGGCAAAGGCAGCTGCCAGCATAATCCCGGCGACTTTCGCGCGATTTTCCGGACGCGCGCAGTGGTAGATAGCCAGCGCGGCGCCTGGCAGACCAAACATCATAATCGGGAAGAAGCCCGCCTGATAGCGACCGGTAATCCCTACGATGCCGGTTCCGTTGGCAATCGACTGTGCGCCGCCAAGGAATTTCGGGATGTCGTTAATGCCCGCCACGTCGAACCAGAACACCGAGTTAAGCGCGTGGTGTAATCCCACCGGAATCAGCAGGCGGTTGAAGAAGGCGTAAATACCCGCGCCGACCGAACCCAGTTTCTGAATATGTTCGCCGAAGCTGACCAGGCCGCCGAAAATCAGTGGCCAGATATACATCAGGATAAAGGCGACCAGAATCATCAGGAAGGAGACCAGAATCGGCACCAGACGGCGTCCGCTAAAGAACGAGAGCGCTTTCGGCAGCTCTACGTGGCTGAAACGATTATAGACTTCTGCGGAGAGAATACCGACCAGGATACCAACAAACTGGTTATTGATCTTACCAAAAGCGGCAGGGACCTGATCGGCAGGAATTTTCTGTATCATCGCCACCGCGGCGGGCGAACAGAGCGTCGTCACCACCAGGAAGCCCACAAAGCCGGTCAGCGCTGCCGCGCCGTCTTTATCTTTCGACATGCCATAGGCCACGCCGACAGCAAACAGCACGGACATATTTTCAATAATGGCGGAACCTGATTTGATCAGCAGCGCTGCCAGCGCATTGCTTGCGCCCCAGGTATCCGGATCCAGCCAGTAACCTACCCCCATCAGGATAGCTGCGGCAGGCAGGGTCGCGACGGGCACCATAAGCGCGCGACCTATCTTTTGTAAATAACTAAGAATATTCACTTTTCCCCCTATAAGACTGGCCTGTTGCCTCGTCGCTATCATTTTATTATTCCGGTATCAGCGTCACGGATACCGCTATTACCAGAGCGCGCAGTGTAAAAACAAATTATTTCGCTTTGCAAATTAAACGCTCCTCAAATATGAACTTGATCAACAAAAGCTACAACTTATCTTTCTGGCGGTAGCTATCTTTTGCCACTTATTTTATGATGCGAAATATCGAGATATGAAATTTTGCCGTTGTCATTCCGTGAACGCCTTACGTAAGCGGTTAACATAAGCAGAGAACCTGTTCCTTTTTGTTTATCTGTATGAGGTGAGAAATGAGATTAATTCCGCTGGCAACGCCCGGTCAGGTCGGTAAATGGGCTGCGCGCCATATCGTTAATCGCATCAATGCTTTCAACCCCACAGCTCAGCGTCCTTTTGTTTTGGGTTTGCCAACCGGCGGCACGCCGCTGGAAGCCTACAAGCATTTAATTGAGATGCATAAAGCGGGCCAGGTAAGCTTTAAGCATGTGATTACGTTCAATATGGATGAATATGTCGGCTTGCCGAAAGCGCATCCGGAAAGCTATTACAGCTTTATGTACCGCAACTTTTTTGATCACGTTGATATTCAACAAGAAAATATTAACCTGCTGAATGGCAATGCGGAAGATATTGACGCAGAATGTCGCCGCTACGAAGAAAAGATCCGGGCGCTGGGGAAAATCCATCTGTTTATGGGCGGCGTAGGCAACGATGGACATATCGCGTTCAACGAGCCAGCCTCTTCACTGGCTTCCCGTACCCGCATCAAGACCCTGACGCAGGAAACCCGTATCGCGAACTCGCGTTTTTTTGACGGCGATATCGATCAGGTTCCCAAATATGCGCTTACCGTGGGCGTCGGCACCCTGCTGGATGCTGAAGAAGTGATGATTCTGGTTACCGGGCATGTCAAAGCGCTTGCCCTGCAGGCGGCGGTGGAAGGCAACGTGAATCACATGTGGACCATTAGCTGCTTACAGCTGCATCCGAAAGCGGTCATCGTCTGCGATGAGCCTTCTACCATGGAACTGAAAGTCAAAACTGTGAAATATTTCCGCGAAATGGAAGCGGAAAATATGAAAGGTGTGTAATACGACGTTGATTGTCGCCTGCAATGAGAGCAGTGGATATTAACGCATCCCCTGTTTCATCCAGGCATAGCCGGGAGAAAAATGATGTACGCATTAGTTAACGGCCGGATTTATACCGGCCATGAAATTCTGGACAACCATGCGGTGGTCGTCGCCGACGGGCTGATTGAGCGCGTTTGCCCGCCGGGTGAGCTGGCTCCGGAAGTGGAATTGCGCGATGCTTCCGGTGCCATCATTGCTCCCGGCTTTATCGATTTACAGCTTAACGGCTGCGGCGGCGTGCAGTTTAACGATGATATCGACGCGCTGAGCGTGGAGACATTAGAGATCATGCAGCGCGCCAATGAAAAATCGGGCTGCACCAGCTTCCTGCCTACGCTAATCACCAGCAGCGACGCCCTGATGAAGCGCGCGGTAGAAACCATGCGCACTTATCTTAATCAGCATCATAATCAGGCGCTGGGCTTGCATCTGGAAGGACCGTGGCTGAATAAAGCGAAAAAAGGCACGCATAATCCCGATCTGATCCGTGAACCCAATCCGGCCCTGGTCGATTTCCTTTGCGACAATGCCGACGTGATTACTAAAGTCACCCTGGCCCCGGAAAATGTCGACAGTGCGATAATCCGCCGGTTGACCGCGGCTGGCATTATCGTTTCAGCCGGCCACTCCAACGCCAGCTGGGAAGAAGCCAAAGCGGGTTTTCGCGCCGGCGTCAGCTTCGCAACTCATCTCTATAATGCGATGCCCACTTTTGCCGGACGTGAGCCAGGTCTTATCGGTGCGCTGTTCGATTCGCCTGATGTATACTGCGGCATTATTGTAGATGGGTTACATGTTCATTACGCTAACGTGCGCAATGCAAAACGCATCAAAGGCGACAAGCTGGTGCTGGTGACCGATGCCACCGCGCCTGCAGGCGCATCCATCGATCAATTCATTTTTGCTGGCAAAACAATATACTATCGAGACGGGCTGTGTGTTGACGAGAACGGAACGCTTAGCGGTTCAGCACTGACCATGATCGAAGCGGTGCAAAACAGCGTCGAGCAGGCAGGCATTGCGCTGGACGAAGCGCTGCGTATGGCAACGCTCTATCCGGCCCGTGCAATGGGCGTGGAGAAGCAGTTAGGCTCTGTCGAAGCAGGAAAAGTCGCAAACCTGACTGTCTTTACCCGCGATTATCGAATCATCAAGACGATCGTCAATGGAGACGACGTCCTCAGCGAGTAAGTATTGAATGACCACTGGCGGCCAGACACAAATTGGAAATGTCGATCTTGTCAAGCAACTCAACAGCGCAGCCGTTTACCGGCTGATTGACCAGCAAGGCCCCATTTCGCGCATTCAGATTGCCGAACTGAGCCAGCTTGCACCCGCCAGCGTAACCAAAATTACCCGTCAACTGATTGAGCGCGGCTTGATTAAAGAGGTGGACCAACAGGCGTCCACCGGCGGTCGCCGTGCCATCTCTATTATTACTGAAACCCGAGGCTTCCATACCATTGGCGTACGCCTTGGCCGTAATGACGCGACGCTTACCCTGTTTGACCTGAGCGGAAAATCGCTGGCGCAGGAAGATTATCCGTTACCGGAGCGTACTCAGGAAACGCTGGAAAACACGCTGCTGAATGCTATCTCCTCCTTTATGGAGAGCCATCAGCGCAAGCTCCGCGAGCTGATCGCCATCTCGGTGATCCTGCCTGGCCTGGTGGATCCGGTTAACGGCATTATTCGCTATATGCCGCATATCAATGTCAGCCACTGGCCGCTGGTGGCGAATCTGAAAAAACGTTTCAACGTGACCAGCTTCGTCGGCCACGATATCCGCAGCCTGGCGCTGGCTGAGCACTACTTTGGTGCAAGCCGCGACTGCGCGGATTCTATTCTGGTGCGTCTTCATCGCGGTACCGGCGCGGGCATCATCGCCAATGGCCATATTTTCCTCGGCAGCAACGGCAACGTGGGCGAAATCGGCCATATCCAGGTTGATCCCCTCGGCGAACGCTGTCACTGCGGCAATTTCGGCTGTCTGGAAACTATCGCCGCCAACGGTGCGATTGAAAATCGCGTGCGTCATTTGCTGAATCAGGGCTATCCCAGCACCCTGACCCTGAACGACTGCCAGATGACGCAGATTTGCAAAGCGGCTAATCATGGCGATGCGCTGGCCTGTGAAGTGATCGAATATGTGGGCCGCTATCTGGGCAAGGCTATCGCTATCGCCATTAACCTGTTCAATCCGCAAAAAGTAGTGATTGCCGGTGAAATCACCGATGCAGAGAAAGTGCTGCTGCCAGCGATTGAAGGTTGTATCAATACCCAGGTGTTGAAGGCGTTCCGCAAAAATCTTCCGGTGGTGCGCTCAGAACTGGATCACCGCTCGGCCATTGGCGCTTTCGCCCTGGCTAAACGCGCGATGCTGAATGGCATTCTGCTGCAACATCTTCTGGAAGAGTAAAGGGCTTGCGGAGCCCGCCCTTCTGCCGCCGCTATCGATCGTTTTCCGCTTCTTCCATCAGCAAAACTTATTCTCAATACCGCACAGCTGTGCGGTATTTCCTCATTCTCTGTTCAGAAAGACCGGTTTAGCGCTTTGGTCCCTGCTCGCAACCGTTCAAATTTCGCTCAATTCTGCCTTTTCATTATCGATCCATCAATATAACAGCCCATTAATTGAATAATATTCAATTTTAAACGGCGGACAACAATCTTTTTATCAGAAAAACACGAATTCACTTGCACAACAGGCATGAAATAGCGCATTTTCTTATGCATTACGCAGCCACAGGCTGCCAGACAAACGTAGAATCAACATCACTGCAAGGTGTGCCAGGAGTAGGTTATGTGTTCAATTTTTGGTGTGCTGGACCTGAAAAGCGATCCGGTTGAGCTGCGCAAAAAAGCGCTGGAATCTTCTCGTCTGATGCGTCATCGCGGGCCAGACTGGTCAGGCGTTTATGCTGATGATCATGCGATCCTCGCCCATGAGCGTCTGTCGATTGTGGACGTCAACAACGGCGCGCAGCCGCTTTATAACGCCGATCATACCCACGTACTGGCCGTTAACGGTGAAATCTATAACCATCAGGCGCTGCGTGCCGAGCTGAGCGATCGCTATCAGTTCCAGACCGGCTCCGACTGTGAAGTGATCCTGGCGCTCTATCAGGAAAAAGGGGTAGATTTCCTCGACGATCTGCAGGGCATGTTCGCCTTTATCCTGTATGACCGTGTGAAAAATACCTACCTGATCGGTCGCGATCATATCGGTATCATCCCGCTCTATATGGGCAACGATGAGCACGGCAACCTGTTTGTCGCGTCAGAAATGAAAGCGCTGGTGCCGGTTTGCCGTAGCATTAAAGAATTCCCGCCGGGAAGCTACCTCTCCAGCACTGACGGCGAAATCCGTCGTTACTGGCAGCGTGACTGGATGGAGTATAAAAACGTTGAGCACAACACAACCGACGCGGCAGCGTTGAAAAACGCGCTGGAAGAGTCGGTGAAAAGCCACCTGATGTCTGACGTGCCTTACGGCGTGCTGCTTTCTGGCGGTCTTGACTCCTCTATCATCTCCGCGGTAACCAAACGCTTTGCGGCGAAACGCGTTGAAGATCAGGATAAAAGCGAAGCCTGGTGGCCGCAGCTGCACTCTTTCGCCGTGGGCCTTGAAGGCTCGCCGGATCTGAAAGCGGCAAAATCGGTCGCAGATCATCTTGGCACCGTGCATCACGAAATCCACTTTACCGTGCAGGAAGGGCTGGATGCGATTCGTGACGTGATCTATCACATCGAAACCTACGACGTGACCACCATTCGCGCCTCGACGCCGATGTATCTGATGTCGCGTAAGATCAAAGCGATGGGCATCAAAATGGTGCTGTCCGGCGAAGGCGCGGATGAAGTGTTCGGCGGCTACCTCTATTTCCATAAGGCACCCAACGCGAAAGAGTTCCATGAAGAGAACGTGCGCAAACTGCTGGCGCTGCACATGTACGACTGCGCGCGCGCTAACAAAGCGATGTCCGCCTGGGGCGTGGAAGCTCGCGTGCCGTTCCTCGACAAAAAATTCCTTGATGTCGCCATGAGCATCAACCCTGAAGACAAGATGTGCGGCAGCAATGGCAAAATGGAAAAACATATCCTGCGCGAATGCTTCTCCTCTTATCTGCCGGAAAGCGTGGCATGGCGTCAGAAAGAGCAGTTCTCCGACGGCGTTGGCTACAGCTGGATCGACACGCTGAAAGAAGTGGCGCAGCAGCAGGTGAGCGATCAGCAGCTGGCGACAGCGCACTTCCGCTTCCCGTACAACACGCCGGCGTCGAAAGAAGCTTATCTCTATCGTGAAGTTTTCGAAGAGCTGTTCCCGCTGCCAAGCGCTGCGGAGTGCGTGCCGGGCGGTCCTTCCGTAGCCTGCTCCTCCGCCAAAGCGATTGAATGGGATGAAGCGTTCAAATCCATGGACGATCCTTCCGGACGTGCGGTCGGCGTACATCAGTCTGCGTATAAATAATCGCGACAGGATGTCAGAAGAAAAATGGACCTTGCGGGGTCCATTTTATTTGCCGCTGGCGCGGTTACGATCAGAAATTGCCGAATAAATCATCAGCCTGGTTACAAGCCAGTCAAACGCGCGCGTTAAGGCGAAATTCGACAAAAAACTTGTTGACGCTGCTAAGTCAACTCCGCATAATGCGCCCCGCAACGCCGATGAAGGTAACGCGAAAAAAGATGGCTACGTAGCTCAGCTGGTTAGAGCACAGCACTCATAATGCTGGGGTCACAGGTTCGATTCCCGTCGTAGCCACCATCTTTTTTGCGGGAGTGGCGAAATTGGTAGACGCACCAGATTTAGGTTCTGGCGCCGCAAGGTGTGCGAGTTCAAGTCTCGCCTCCCGCACCATTTCAGTCTTCGGCAGCACGGATGGGGTATCGCCAAGCGGTAAGGCACCGGTTTTTGATACCGGCATTCCCTGGTTCGAATCCAGGTACCCCAGCCAATCCGATGAGTTTTTTTGCGGATGTGAATCGAATATTGGGATATCGCCAAGCGGTAAGGCACCGGTTTTTGATACCGGCATTCCCTGGTTCGAATCCAGGTATCCCAGCCATCATCGGATAGCAGTACAATTTGGCTACGTAGCTCAGCTGGTTAGAGCACAGCACTCATAATGCTGGGGTCACAGGTTCGATTCCCGTCGTAGCCACCATTTTCTTGGGGTATCGCCAAGCGGTAAGGCACCGGATTCTGATTCCGGCATTCCGAGGTTCGAATCCTCGTACCCCAGCCATTTTCAAGACAATTTGACTTACACCATTGGGGTGTCGCCAAGCGGTAAGGCACCGGATTCTGATTCCGGCATTCCGGGGTTCGAATCCCTGCACCCCAGCCAAATTGCACAAAAAAGCCCGCAGAAGCGGGCTTTTTTGTTTCTGCGTTTCAGCAATCTAACTCAGGCGACCTTACGGCCGCCGCTATTCATAATCCCAGCGCGTAACGCAGCACCTGACGTTTGACCATACCGGCGCGCTCCGCCGCCATCAGTCCCAGATTACGCAGAATCTTCACCGGCGGCAGGCTGTTGCTGAAGGCGAAGTAGAAAAGATCCATTCCGCTCTGCATCATCATATTATCCCGCTGACGCTGGCGCTGATAACGCAGCAAAACGCGTTCCGCGCCCCACTCTTCGGCGCTGGCGCGCGCGTCAATCAGAGTGGTCATTAAGGCATCCACGTCACGGTAGCCGAGATTGACTCCCTGCCCCGCCAGCGGATTAATGGTATGCGCCGCATCACCCACCAGCGCCAGGCCCGGCATCACGTAGCGCGAGGCGTGTCGACGCACCAGCGGAAAGGCGGCCGCCCGTTTCGCCTGGAATCGTCCCAGCCGCGCCGGGAAATGAGTGACGATCTCTTTTTCCAGCTGCGGCAACGACAGCGACTGCAACTGACGGATACGTGAGGGTTTGTCATACCAGACCAGCGAGGCGTGACGATCAAACAGTGGCAAAAAAGCACGCGGGCCGTCCGGCGTAAACTGCTGCCAGGTGGCGTCGCCCGTCGCATGCTCGCATTCCACGCCGATCAACAGGCAGGATTGCGTATAGTTCCAGCCGTGCACGCCAATGCCCGCCAGCTGACGCACCTGTGAATTAGCGCCATCCGCGCCCACCACCAGCTTCGCCGTCAGCGTCTCGCCGCCGACAAGGTTCAGCGTCCAGCCGCCGTTGCGCTGCTGCAGATTTTCCAGCGTTGCCGGACAGAAGAGATGAATGTCGCACTGCTGCATCTTCTCCCAGAGCGCCCGTTGCAGCACCGCATTCTCCACCATAAATCCCAGTTCCGGCAGGCCCAGCGAGGCCGCGTCAAAGGTCACATGTGCGGTTTGCCACTCCCAAGTTTCCAGCTTGCGGTAAGGCGCGCAGCGCATCGCCTGCACGGCTGACCAGACATTCAGCTGCTTAAGCAGATCCACCGAGGCGGCGCTGATAGCAGAGATGCGCACATCGGGATCGCTCTGCGCATCAAAAGCCGCAGGCTCCGCCCGCTCAATCATCGCCACGCGAAAGCGGTGCTCTGCCAGCCCGCAGGCGAGCGCAGCGCCCACCATGCCGCCGCCCACGATCACCACATCAAATTGGTTATCCTGCATCTTCATCTTCCTCTTGTTCTTTCCCTGCTTCAGGAAAGTACCTGATGCGCTAAAGTGTACCGGAAAATCACGGCACAATCAGAAAAGCCCTTATACTGGTCACAACAGCAGCAAAGCATTACAATACGCGCCCTGCACTTCTTTGCACTGAATCAATGGCTAGTTCGATGACGAAAAAACTGCATATCAAAACCTGGGGCTGTCAGATGAATGAATACGATTCATCGAAGATGGCTGACCTGCTGAACAGCACGCACGGCTACACCCTGACAGAGGAAGCCGATGAGGCGGATATCCTGCTGCTCAACACCTGTTCCATTCGCGAAAAGGCGCAGGAAAAGGTCTTTCACCAGCTGGGCCGCTGGAAAACGCTGAAGGAGCGTAACCCCGATTTGATTATCGGCGTGGGCGGCTGCGTGGCATCGCAGGAGGGAGATCATATTCGTCAGCGTGCCAGCTATGTGGATATCGTGTTCGGTCCGCAGACCCTGCACCGTCTGCCGGAGATGATCAACAGCGTGCGCGGCAATAAAAGCCCGGTGGTGGACATCAGCTTCCCGGAAATTGAGAAATTCGATCGCCTGCCGGAGCCGCGCGCGGAAGGGCCAACCGCCTTTGTTTCCATCATGGAAGGCTGCAACAAATATTGCACCTTCTGCGTGGTGCCCTATACGCGCGGCGAAGAGGTGAGCCGTCCCAGCGACGACATCCTGCTGGAGATTGCGCAGCTGGCAGCGCAGGGCGTACGCGAAGTCAACCTGCTGGGCCAGAACGTCAACGCTTACCGCGGCGAGACCTTTGACGGCGGCATCTGCACCTTTGCCGAGCTGCTGCGCCTGGTCGCTGCGATCGATGGCATCGACCGTATTCGCTTCACCACCAGCCATCCGATTGAGTTTACCGACGATATTATCGAGGTCTACCGCGATACGCCGGAACTGGTCAGCTTCCTGCACCTGCCGGTGCAGAGCGGCGCCGACCGCATCCTGACGCTGATGAAACGCGCCCACACCGCGCTGGAGTATAAAGCGATTATCCGTAAGCTGCGCGCGGCGCGCCCGACTATCCAGATCAGCTCAGATTTCATCATCGGTTTCCCGGGTGAAACGCAGCAGGATTTCGAGCAGACCATGAAGCTGATTGCCGACGTTAATTTCGATATGAGCTTCAGCTTTATCTACTCAGCGCGTCCGGGTACGCCAGCCGCCGATCTGCCGGACGATGTCTCCGAAGAGGAGAAAAAGCAGCGTCTCTATATTCTGCAGGACCGCATTAACCAGCAGGCAATGGCATGGAGCCGCCGTATGCTGGGCAGCGTGCAGCGCATTCTGGTGGAAGGCACCTCGCGTAAAAACGTGATGGAACTCTCTGGTCGTACCGAAAATAACCGCGTGGTGAACTTCGAAGGCTCACCGGCGATGATCGGCAAATTTGTCGATGTGGAAATCGTTGACGTCTACGCCAACTCGCTGCGCGGCAAAGTGGTGCGCAGCGAAGAGGAGATGGGCCTGCGCATTGTGGAAAGCCCGGCCTCGGTGATTGCCCGCACGCGAAAAGAGAACGAAATCGGCGTGGGTACTTTCCAGCCTTGATGCCCCTTCCCTTCAGCGGCGGCACATCCGGTGTCGCCGCTGTTTTCATCCTGTTGCACTTGGTTTCTGACAGTGCCGCCCAAATATATTTTTTCAAGCTTGCGCCCGGGCACGACGACATAAATACTTCCGTTATGGCATCACGCATTCAGCGTAACGGTGCGTAAGACCTTTTACCCAACTGGCCCTGAGTGACCCAAAGGATTAGTTTGAATATCGAAACTCGTGAAATCGCCCTTGAACCGGCAGATAACCGTCGACTGATGAGCTTGTGCGGTCCGTTTGATGACAATGTAAAACAGCTCGAACGTCGGCTGGGTATCGAGATCAACCGTCTCGATAATGTGTTTAAACTCTCTGGCCGTTCTCTGTGCGTCGAGGCGGCGGCAAACATTCTGCGTACGCTCTATGTGGATACCGCGCCGATGCGCGGCAATATTCCCGATATCGAACCCGATCAGATTCATCTGGCGATCAAAGAGAGCCGTGTACTGGAGCAAACCGCCGAGAGCGTGCCGGAATACGGTAAGTCAGTGAACATCAAGACCAAGCGTGGCGTGATTAAGCCGCGTACGCCGAACCAGGCGCAGTACATCGCCAATATTCTCGATCATGATATTACCTTCGGCATCGGTCCTGCCGGTACCGGGAAAACTTATCTGGCGGTGGCTGCCGCGGTTGATGCGCTGGAGCGTCAGGAGATCCGCCGTATCCTGCTGACGCGTCCGGCGGTGGAAGCGGGTGAAAAGCTCGGCTTCCTGCCAGGCGATCTGAGTCAGAAGGTCGATCCCTATCTGCGTCCGCTGTATGACGCGCTGTTTGAGATGCTGGGCTTCGAGCGCGTCGAGAAGCTGATGGAGCGCAACGTGATTGAAGTGGCGCCGCTTGCCTACATGCGTGGCCGTACCCTCAACGACGCCTTTATCATTCTTGATGAAAGCCAGAACACCACCATCGAGCAGATGAAGATGTTCCTGACCCGTATCGGCTTTAACTCGAAAGCGGTGATTACCGGCGACGTGACGCAGATCGACCTGCCGCGCAACACCAAGTCCGGCCTGCGTCATGCGATCGAGGTGCTGAGCGAAGTTGAGGAGCTGAGCTTCAACTTCTTCCATACCGAAGACGTGGTGCGACATCCGGTTGTGGCGCGCATCGTCAGCGCTTATGAGGCCTGGGAAGAAGCGGATCAGAAACGTCGCGACCGGCTGGCGGCAGAACGCAAACAGGAAGCCCTGACGGCACAGGCCGCTGCGGCGGGTACGGATACGCAGGTAAATCAATGACCGACGTGATACTGGATCTTCAACTGGCCTGCGAAAACAGCGCAGGCCTGCCTGACGAGGCGGCGTTTCGCCGCTGGCTGGAAGCGGCCGTTACGCCGTTCCAGCCGGAGAGCGAAGTGACCATTCGTCTGGTCGATGAAGCGGAAAGCCATGAGCTTAATCTGACTTATCGCGGCAAAGACAAGCCTACCAATGTGCTCTCTTTCCCCTTTGAAGCGCCGCCCGGTATCGAATTACCGCTGCTGGGCGATCTGATCATCTGTCGTCAGGTAGTGGAGCAAGAGGCTGCCGAACAAGGAAAAACTTCTGAGGCGCACTGGGCGCACATGGTGGTGCACGGCACGCTGCATCTGCTCGGCTACGACCATATCGAAGATGACGAAGCCGAAGAGATGGAAGCGCTGGAGACGGAGATAATGCTTGCTCTTGGTTATCCCGATCCGTACATTTCGGAGAAAGAAGATGCCTGAGCCGGGTGCTCAGGTTATCCCGCTGTCGGCATAATCGCCGACGGTTCCCGTTCCCCTCATCAGAGAGATCTGTAAAAAAACGCCATGAGCGACGACCATTCTCAAAACAGCGATGCACCCAGTAGTAAAAAGGGATTCTTTTCCCTGCTGATCAATCAACTTTTTCACGGTGAACCGCAAAACCGTGACGAGCTGCTGGAGCTGATCCGCGATTCTGAACAGAAAGAACTTATTGACCAGGATACCCGCGACATGCTCGAAGGCGTCATGGACATCGCGGAGCAGCGCGTACGCGACATCATGATCCCGCGTTCGCAGATGATTACCCTGAAGCGCAACCAGAGCCTGGATGAGTGTCTCGATGTGATTATCGAATCCGCACACTCCCGCTTTCCGGTGATCAGCGAAGACCGCGATCATGTTGAAGGCATTCTCATGGCGAAGGACCTGCTGCCGTTTATGAGCAGCGAGGCCGAGCCGTTCAGTATCGAAAAAGTGCTGCGTCCTGCGGTGGTAGTGCCGGAAAGCAAGCGTGTTGATCGCATGCTTAAAGAGTTCCGCTCTCAGCGTTACCATATGGCTATCGTTATCGATGAGTTTGGCGGCGTCTCTGGTCTGGTGACCATTGAAGATATTCTTGAACTGATCGTCGGCGAAATCGAAGATGAATATGACGAAGAAGAAGATCGTGATATTCGTCAGCTCAGCCGTCATACCTACACAGTGCGTGCCCTGACGCCGATTGAAGATTTCAACGAGGTTTTCGACACCCACTTCAGCGATGAAGAGGTGGATACCCTCGGTGGTCTGGTGATGCAAGGGTTCGGCCATCTGCCTGCTCGCGGCGAAAGCATTGAGATTGAAGGCTATCAGTTCAAGATCGCTATGGCTGACAGCCGTCGTATCATCCAGATTCATGTAAAAATTCCGGAAAATTCGCCGCAACCTCAACTCGATGACGAATAAGTTTATGGCACTGGCCTCTCTTTGCCAGCAACAGCGGGTACGCTTGCTGCTGGCTTTACTGACGGGTGCATCTGGCACCCTGGCATTTTCTCCCTATGATTTCTGGCCAGCGGCGCTCGTCGCCCTGTGCGGTCTGCAGCTGCTGACGTTGAACCGTAGCGTGCCGCAGGCAGCCGCTATCGGCTTTATCTGGGGCTTTGGCCTGTTTGGCAGCGGAGTGAACTGGGTTTATGTCAGCATCGCCACCTTTGGTGGCATGCCCGGCCCGGTTAACGTTTTTTTGGTTATTCTGCTGGCGGCTTATCTTGCCATCTACCCGGCGCTGTTCGCCGCGCTGCTGAACCGCCTCTGGCCACGGGCAACGCTTTGCCGTCTTGCGCTGGCCGCACCTGCGCTCTGGCAAATCAGTGAATTCTTGCGCGGCTGGATCCTGACCGGCTTTCCCTGGCTGCAGTTCGGCTACAGCCAAATCGATGGCCCGCTGAAAGGGCTGGCGCCGCTGGCCGGGGTGGAAACCCTGACCTTTGTGCTGATGGTGATTGCTGGTCTGCTGGTTTACGCGCTGGCGCAACGTCGCCCGGTGGCGGCTGTGGCTGGCGTACTTCTGCTGCTGCTGCCCTGGCCGCTGCGCTATATCAGCTGGTATCAACCGTTGCCGCAACGCAGCGTTAAGGTTGCCATGGTGCAGGGCAATATTCCGCAGTCAATGAAGTGGGATCCGCAGCAGCTGCTGCGTACTTTGCGCGCCTATAACGCCCTGAGCCAGCCGTGGATAGGCAAAGCGCCTATCATTATCTGGCCGGAGTCGGCCATTACCGATCTGGAAAGCAACCAGCAGCCTTTCCTGCATTCGCTGGATGAAGAACTACGCGCGCGCGGCAGCGGCCTCATTACCGGCATCGTGGATTCGCGCCTGGAGCAGAATCACTATCACGATTACAACTCGGTGATAGTGCTGGGCGGCGAACAGCCTTACAGCTACCTGAGCCGTAATCGCTACCAGAAAAATCATCTGGTGCCGTTCGGCGAATTTGTTCCGCTGGAGAGTCTGCTGCGTCCGCTGGCGCCTTTCTTCGATCTGCCGATGTCCTCTTTCAGCCGCGGCGATTATATCCAGCGGCAGTTAAGCGTGGCGGGTTACAACCTGACCACCGCCATCTGCTATGAGATCGTGCTGGGTGAGCAGGTGCGCGCCAACTTCCGCCCGGACACTAATTTCCTGCTGACGGTCTCGAACGATGCCTGGTTCGGCCACTCCATCGGCCCCTGGCAGCACTTCCAGATGGCGCGGATGCGCGCGCTGGAGCTGGGACGTCCGCTGTTGCGCAGCACCAATAACGGTGTCACTGCCGTGGTGGATGCCAACGGCGACGTTCAGCATATCCTGCCGCAGTTTACCCAGGGGGTGCTGACAACCAACGTCACGCCAACCACTGGCGAGACGCCTTATGCTCACGCGGGACTTTGGCCGGTATGGCTATTAACATTGCTGGCTGGCGCCATGGCGCTGCTCAGACGACGCCAGCCTGTTTAACTCTGCATCTCCCTGACGGCGAAGCAATGACTTCGCCGTTTTCTTCTCTCCGCTTCGCCCCTGTGCCGGTTTGTTAAGAAATCGGCAAATTCTGATTCTGGCATGATGATTGCTAACCTTTTCAGTAGTTTCACCAGCATAACGTTATTGTCACGTAACTCAGGTTTACTTTGCACCACGGGTAAACATCCTTACGCACTCTTATAGCGCAAAGAGGAAAAATTGCCTTTTTTTGGTGCGGTTTGCCTCGCAAAAAAAGAAACTTTTTCGTTTCATTACGTTAACATTCCGCTATGTTAAAGAATATTCTGAGCGCAGTTGCGCGGTGGGATAACAAGAAAAGCAGCAGGAAATACACACAACATCATAATCAGCGCATTTTTTATTCTGCGCCACATCGATACGAAGGAGTTGGAACATGCAGATACGCAAAGTGGCATTATCTCTTCTGCTGATGAGCACAGCAGTCGGGGCGGCCCAGGCGGAAGATCTCAGCGGCACCCTGAAGAAGATCAACGACAATGGCGTGATCGTCGTCGGGCACCGTGAATCATCAGTTCCCTTTTCTTATTATGATAATCAGCAAAAAGTTGTGGGATATTCACAAGACTATTCCAATGCCATTGTTGAAGCGATCAAAACTAAGCTGAACAAGCCTGACCTTCAGGTAAAAATGATCCCGATTACTTCTCAGAACCGTATCCCGCTGTTACAGAACGGCACCTACGATTTTGAGTGCGGCTCGACGACCAATAACCTTGAGCGCCAGAAACAGGCCGCGTTTTCCAACACCGTGTTTGTGATTGGTACGCGTCTGCTGGTGAAAAAAGGCAGCCCGATTAAAGATTTCAGCGATCTGCAAGGCAAAACGGTGGTCGTGACCTCCGGTACCACTTCTGAAGTCCTGCTGCACAAGCTGAACGACGAAAAGAAAATGGAAATGCGCATTATCAGCGCCAAGGATCATGGTGATTCCTTCCGTACGCTGGAAACCGGCCGCGCCGTCGCCTTTATGATGGATGATGCGCTGCTGGCGGGTGAGCGCGCCAAAGCGAAGAAACCGGATAACTGGGAAATCGTCGGCACGCCACAGTCCAAAGAGGCTTATGGCTGTATGCTGCGCAAAGACGATCCGCAGTTCAAGCAGCTGATGGATGAGACGATTGCCAAAGCACAGACCTCAGGTCAGGCGGCGAAATGGTTTGATAAGTGGTTTAACCAGCCGATTCCGCCGAAAAATCTGAATATGAATTTTGCGCTTTCCGACGATATGAAAGCCCTGTTCGCCGCGCCGAACGACAAGGCAGTGAATTAAAAACCAAAACAAGGGCGGCCCGGCTGCCCTCTCGATTGCTGAACAGAGGCTCGGACAGACAGACTGCCGCAGGTCGTTCCCTTGCGGCAGGAACGAGAAGCCTCTCATCAATCTTCAGGGTAGCTTAGCTACCCTTTTTTACCGGAGTTTGTTATGGGTATTGATTGGAACTGGGGCATCTTTCTTGAACAGGCCCCGTTCGGTAACACCACCTACCTCGGCTGGCTGTGGTCCGGCTTTCAGGTGACGATCGCCGTCTCCGTCTGCGCCTGGATTATCGCCTTTTTCGTCGGGTCCTTTTTCGGCATTCTGCGTACCCTGCCCAACCGCCTGCTGGCCACCATCGGCACCTGCTACGTAGAGTTGTTCCGCAATATTCCGCTGATTGTGCAGTTCTTCTTCTGGTATCTGGTGGCGCCGGAACTGGTCGGGGAAAATCTGGGCATGTGGTACAAAGCTGAGCTGGATCCCAATATTCAGTTCTTCGTTTCGTCGATGATCTGTCTCGGCCTGTTTACCGCCGCTCGCGTTTGCGAGCAGGTGCGCGCCGCGATTCAGTCGCTGCCACGCGGTCAGAAAAATGCCGGGCTGGCGATGGGCCTGACGCTGGCGCAAACCTATCGTTATGTGCTGCTGCCGAACTGTTATCGCGTCATCGTACCGCCGATGACATCAGAAATGCTGAACCTGGTAAAGAACTCCGCCATCGCCTCGACGATTGGTCTGGTGGATATGGCGGCGCAGGCGGGCAAGCTGCTCGACTACTCCGCCCACGCTTATGAATCCTTTACCGCGATTACCCTGGCCTATATCGCCATTAACCTGGTAATCATGCTGATCATGAGTCTGGTGGAGCGCAAAGTGCGTCTGCCGGGCAATATGGGAGGTAAATAATGTACGATTTTGACTGGAGCTCGATTCCTCCCAGCCTGCCCTATCTGATGAACGGTATGGTGATTACCCTGAAAATCACCGTGACCGCCGTGGTGTTCGGCATTATCTGGGGAACGCTGCTGGCGGTGATGCGCCTGTCGAGCTTTAAGCCCATCAGCTGGTTCGCCAAAATTTACGTTAACCTGTTTCGCTCCGTGCCGCTGGTAATGGTGCTGCTTTGGTTTTACCTGGTGGTGCCGAGCTTCCTGCAACAGGTGCTGGGTCTGTCGCCGAAAACCGATATCCGGCTGATCTCGGCGATGGTCGCCTTCGCCCTGTTTGAAGCCGCCTATTACTCCGAAATTATTCGCGCCGGTATTTTGAGCATTGCGCGCGGTCAGGGAAATGCCGCGCTGGCGCTGGGCATGACGCAATGGCAATCGATGCAGCTGATTATTTTGCCGCAGGCGTTTCGCGCCATGGTGCCGCTGCTGCTGACGCAGGGCATCGTGCTGTTTCAGGATACCTCGCTGGTTTATGTACTCAGCCTGGCCGACTTCTTCCGTACCGCCTCGTCGATTGGCGAACGTGACGGCACCCAGGTTGAAATGATTTTGTTTGCAGGTCTGGTCTACTTCGTGATCAGCCTGAGCGCTTCGCTGTTGGTCAGCTATCTCAAAAGAAAAAGGACGGTATAAATGATTAACCTGAAAAACGTTTCTAAGTGGTATGGTCACTTTCAGGTACTGACCGACTGCACAACCGAAGTGAAAACCGGTGAAGTGGTGGTGGTGTGCGGCCCGTCCGGTTCCGGTAAATCCACCCTGATTAAAACCGTTAACGGCCTGGAGCCGATTCAAAAAGGCAGCATCAGCGTCAACGGTACTGAGGTGACGGATAAAAAGACCAACCTCGCGCAGCTGCGCAGCAAAGTCGGCATGGTTTTCCAGCATTTCGAACTCTTTCCGCACCTGAGCATCGTCGAGAACCTCACGCTGGCGCAGGTCAAGGTGCTGAAGCGCGACAAAGCCGCCGCGCGGGAAAAAGGCCTGAAGCTGCTGACACGCGTAGGACTTTCCGCTCATGCCCATAAATATCCCGGCCAGCTTTCCGGCGGCCAGCAGCAGCGCGTCGCCATTGCCCGCGCGCTCTGCATGGATCCGGTCGCGATGCTGTTTGATGAACCGACCTCTGCTCTGGACCCGGAGATGATCAACGAAGTGCTGGACGTAATGGTGGAGCTGGCGCAGGAAGGCATGACCATGATGGTGGTGACCCATGAGATGGGCTTTGCGCGCAAAGTAGCCAATCGCGTGATTTTTATGGATGAAGGCAAGATTATTGAAGACAGACGCAAGGATGACTTCTTCAACAACCCACAGTCTGACCGCGCAAAAGAGTTTTTGGCGAAAATTCTGCACTAAAAGCTGGCGGGCGACAGGTTCGCCCGCCGTTTTCAGGGCTCGAACGGCTGACGCTGGAACTGATCGTGGCCGCACTCCGGGCAGCGCGAGAGGGTTTCAGGGGTATAGATGGCGCGCTCAAAGCCGCACTTTTCACACACCAGATTGCCTAACCCTACCACTTCGCCGCTGTGATAAACGCCGTGATGATGCAGATCCTGAAAGATTTCCCGCCACTCCAGCTGGCTTTTGTCCGTGATATCCGCCAGTTCTTTCCACAGGCTTTCACGAATGATACGCATAAACAGGGAATCGTCTGTGGAATCGGCCGTTTCGCCATAGCTGCGTGCAAACTCGCCGACATCACGCCGTACGGCAAGCAGCACCTCCTCCACTTCGCCAGAGGTGAGATCATCTCGCTGCAGTAAGCGCCTGCGCGTTTCCGCCAGCAATCCATCAATATCGCGATCGCCCCGACTGATGCGCTCCGTTAATGAAGCGACCGACTCCCGATAAACCTGCGCCACTTTATTCATTTTATTCTCCTTTCCGCTCCTGTCGCGTGCATTAAGTTTAGACCGCTTATCGCTTTTGCCAGCGTGAGAAAAGACCGAATCACAAAACAGGACGTCTGAGCCTGCCCACGGGATAAATCGCGCTTGCACCGGTGCGAAGTGTTGTTGATATGCGGCCTTATGGGTATGCTATGCGGATCGAAAATTAGATGTTTAAGCTTCGCGCTATTTACAAAGGACCACAGGCTGCCATGCAAGAGCAATACCGCCCGGAAGAGATAGAATCCCACGTCCAGCAACACTGGCACGAGAACGAAACGTTTAAAGTGACTGAGCAGGAAGGCAAAGAAAAATATTACTGCCTCTCTATGCTGCCCTATCCTTCTGGCCGCCTACATATGGGCCACGTTCGTAACTACACCATCGGCGATGTGATTGCCCGCTACCAGCGTATGCTGGGTAAAAACGTGCTGCAACCGATTGGCTGGGATGCATTTGGTCTGCCGGCGGAAGGCGCGGCGGTGAAAAACAACACCGCGCCGGCACCCTGGACTTACGACAACATCGAATACATGAAGAACCAGCTGAAGCTGCTGGGTTTCGGCTATGACTGGAGCCGTGAGCTGGCGACCTGTAAGCCGGACTACTATCGCTGGGAACAATGGTTCTTCACCAAACTGTATGAAAAAGGCCTGGTCTATAAAAAGACCTCGGCGGTGAACTGGTGCCCGAACGATCAAACCGTGCTGGCGAATGAGCAGGTGATCGATGGCTGCTGCTGGCGCTGCGACACCAAAGTCGAGCGTAAAGAGATCCCGCAGTGGTTTATCAAAATCACCGATTATGCGGAAGAGCTGCTGAACGACCTCGACAAGCTGGAAGAGTGGCCTGAGCAGGTCAAAACCATGCAGCGCAACTGGATTGGCCGTTCTGAAGGTGTTGAGATCGCCTTTGACGTGGCGGATAGCGAAGAGAAAGTCACCGTTTATACCACCCGTCCTGACACCTTTATGGGCGCAACTTATGTTGCCGTGGCGGCGGGCCATCCGCTGGCGGTGCAGGCATCGGTTAATAATCCGGCGCTGGCTGATTTCATTGCTGAATGCCGCAATACCAAGGTTGCGGAAGCGGATATGGCAACGATGGAGAAAAAAGGCATGGCCACCGGCCTGTTTGCTCTTCATCCGTTGACGGGCGAAAAGATCCCGGTCTGGGTCGCTAACTTTGTGCTGATGGAATATGGCACCGGCGCCGTGATGGCCGTTCCGGGCCACGATCAGCGCGACTGGGAATTCGCCACCAAATACGATCTGCCCATCAAGCCAGTGGTGCTAAACCTCGATGGCAGCGAGCCGGATATCAGCGTGGCCGCCATGACCGACAAAGGCACGCTGTTTAACTCCGGCGAGTTTAACGGCCTGAGCCACGAAGCGGGCTTTAATGCTATCGCTCAGGCGCTGGCGGATAAAGGCGTCGGCGAGCGTAAGGTAAACTACCGTCTGCGCGACTGGGGCGTTTCCCGTCAGCGCTACTGGGGCGCGCCTATCCCGATGGTGACGCTGGAAGATGGCACCGTGATGCCGACACCGGAAGATCAGCTGCCGGTGATCCTGCCGGAAGATGTGGTGATGGATGGGATTACCAGTCCGATTAAAGCCGATCCGACCTGGGCGCAAACCACGGTGAACGGTCAGCCTGCGCTGCGTGAAACCGACACCTTCGATACCTTTATGGAGTCATCCTGGTATTACGCCCGCTACACCTGCGCCAACTATGACGAAGGTATGCTCGATCCTGCTGCGGCTAACTACTGGCTGCCGGTGGATCAATATGTCGGCGGTATTGAACACGCCATCATGCATCTGATGTATTTCCGTTTCTTCCACAAGCTGTTGCGTGACGCGGGCCTGGTGAATTCCGATGAGCCGGCGAAACGTCTGCTTTGCCAGGGCATGGTGCTGGCGGACGCCTTTTATTACCTCGGCGTGAATGGCGAGCGTAACTGGGTCTCGCCTGTAGACGTCACCGTTGAGCGTGATGAGAAAGGCCGTATCGTGAAGGCGAGCGACGCTGCCGGTCATGAGCTGGTGTATGCCGGCATGAGCAAGATGTCGAAGTCGAAAAACAACGGCATCGACCCGCAGCTGATGGTCGAGCGCTACGGCGCCGATACCGTGCGTCTGTTTATGATGTTCGCGTCACCGGCTGATATGACTCTGGAATGGCAGGAATCTGGCGTCGAAGGCGCGAACCGCTTCCTGAAACGCGTCTGGAAGCTGGCTTACGATCACACCAGCAAAGGGGCGACCGTGGCGCTGGATGTGGCAAGCCTGAACGACGATCAGAAAGCGCTGCGTCGCGATTTACATAAAACCATCGCTAAAGTGTCGGATGATATCGGTCGCCGTCAGACCTTTAACACTGCTATCGCCGCCATTATGGAGCTGATGAACAAGCTGGCCCGCGCGCCGCAGGAGAGCGAGCAGGATCGCGCCCTGATGCAGGAAGCGCTGCTGGCGGTAACCCGTCTGCTTTATCCTTACACGCCGCACGCCAGCTATGTGCTGTGGCAGGCGCTGGGCGGCGAAGGCGCCATTGACGACGCCAGCTGGCCGGTCGCTGATGAAGCGGCGATGGTTGAAGATTCGCTGCTGGTGGTGGTGCAGGTTAATGGTAAAGTCCGCGGTAAAATCACCGTTGCGGCCGATGCCACCCAGGAGCAGGTGCAGGCACGCGCCGCACAGGAGCATCTGGTAGCGAAATACCTTGATGGCGTCACTGTTCGTAAAGTGATTTATGTACCGGGCAAACTGCTTAACCTGGTCGTGGGTTAAGTTCAGGAGGAACTGTGCGACAACCGATTATCAGGCTGTTTGCTATGCTGGCGGTATTGATTACCGCCGGTTGCGGCTTCCATCCGCGCGGCACCACGCAGGTGCCAGCGGAGTTGAAAACCATGATTCTCACCAGCGGCGATCCCTATGGTCCGCTGGCGCGCACCGTGCGCCAGCAGCTGCGCCTGAACGATATTCAGATCGTCAGCGATACCAAAGCGAATCGCACCGATGTGCCGACATTGCGTTTGGGCGGCGAAGCGCAGGGACGTGATACCGCTTCAGTGTTTATCAGCGGCACGACGGCGGAATATCAGCTGGTGATGACCGTCACTGCGCAGGTGTTGCTGCCGGGTAAAGGTCTCTACCCCATCAGCACCACGGTTTATCGTTCTTTCTTCGATAACCCGAATGCGGCGCTGGCGAAAGATGCCGAGCAGGACATGATCATTCAGGAGATGCGCCAGCGTGCGGCCGATCAGCTGGTACGTAAGCTGCTGACCGTTCACGCGGCGGTGAAGAATAACAAGGATACGTTACCGCAGTCGGATTTACCGGCGCCGGGGACAGGGTCACCGGAAGTTTCTTCCTCTTCCGCTACCAGCCTGCAATGATCAGGATCTATCCTGAACAACTCAGCGCGCAGCTCCGTGAGGGGCTGCGCGCTTGCTATTTACTCAGCGGCAATGAAACCCTGCTGCTGCAGGAAAGTCAGGACCTGATCCGGGCGGCGGCGTCCGGGCAGGGTTTTGAGGAGCATTTCAGCGTTACGCTGGATGCGCAAACCGACTGGGATAACCTGTTTACCCAGTGTCAGTCGCTCAGCCTGTTTACTCTGCGTCAGACGCTGACGCTGAGCTTTCCGGAAAACGGCCCGACGGCGGCGATGGCGGAACAGCTGGTCAAGCTGGCGAGCCTGCTGCATAACGATATTCTGCTGATCCTGCGCACGGCAAAACTCACCAAAGCGCAGGAAAACAGCGCCTGGTTCAAAGCCCTGAGCAGCAACGCGGTGCTGGTGCCCTGCGCGACGCCGGAACATGCCCAGCTGCCGCGCTGGGTGGTGAGCCGGGCAAAAGCGATGCAGCTGTCGATTGACGATGCTGCGGTTCAGCTGCTCTGTTATTGCTACGAAGGCAATCTGCTGGCGCTGGCGCAGGCGCTGGAGCGACTCTCGCTGCTCTGGCCCGACGGCAAGCTGACGCTGCCGCGCGTGGAAGCCGCCGTCAGCGATGCCGCCCACTTTACCCCTTATCACTGGGTAGATGCGCTGCTGGCGGGCAAAAGCAAACGCGCGCTACATATTCTGCGCACGCTGGCGAAAGAAGAGAGCGAGGTGGTGATTCTGCTGCGTACCTTGCAGCGTGATCTGATCACCCTGCTGCATCTGCAGCGTCATCAGCATCAGCAGCCGCTGCGCACCCTGATGGATCAACAGCGTATCTGGCAAAATCGTCGCACGCTGTTTACCGATGCGCTGCAACGCCTGGATGGCGCGCGGCTCCAGCGTGCGCTGCATCTGTTGACCACCATTGAGCTGACGCTGAAGCAGGATTACGGTCAGTCGGTCTGGCCACAGCTGGAAACCCTGTCGCTGCTGCTCTCTACCCGCACTTTTCCCGCGAGCTTTGCCGATGTCTGAACTCTACGCGCTGTTTGGCGGCACTTTCGATCCGGTGCATTACGGTCATCTGCGTCCGGTGGAGGCGCTGGCGGCTCAGGTAGGGTTAAAAAA
Organism: Pantoea osteomyelitidis; assembly: GCF_044342975.1. Classification (NCBI taxonomy): domain Bacteria; kingdom Pseudomonadati; phylum Pseudomonadota; class Gammaproteobacteria; order Enterobacterales; family Erwiniaceae; genus Pantoea; species Pantoea osteomyelitidis. The sequence goes on along the minus strand of NZ_JBGFSN010000004.1, from coordinate 261,569 downwards.
GGTCACGCTGCTGCCGAATAACGTTCCGCCGCATCGCCCGCAACCGGAGGCGACACCGACGCAGCGCGTGGCGATGCTGCAAGCCGCCATCGCCGATCGCCCTTTGTTCGATATTGATGAACGCGAGCTGGCGCGCAATACCCCATCCTGGACGGTGAGTACGCTGGAGGCGTTGCGCGCCGAGCGCGGCAGCCAGCAACCGCTCGGATTTATCATCGGTCAGGATTCGCTGCTCACATTAGCGAAATGGCATCGCTGGCAGGATTTGCTGTCGCTTTGTCATCTGCTGGTGTGCAAGCGTCCGGGCTACGCCGCGCAGATGGAGACGCCGGAGATGCAGCGCTGGCTTGAGCAGCATCTCACGCAGGATATTCAGCATCTGCACCGGCATCCCGCAGGTCATATCTGGCTGGCGGAGACGCCGTTGTATAATATATCAGCAACAGAGATTCGTCGGCGCCATCATCAGGGTATCGCCTGCGATGATCTGTTACCCCAGGCCGTTATTGACTATATCGACCGATTTGGCTTATATCGCGACTGATCCGGGCGTGCTATACTACGCCGCTTCATTTTTGGCTGCGTCATCCGGGCTTACAGCCAGCCCGCCATTACCTGTTTTCAAGGGGGAACCTTTTGCAAGGTAAACTACTCCAAGAGTTCGTTATTGATAAAATTGATGATCTCAAAGGCCAGAACATCGTCAGTCTTGATGTGCAAGGCAAATCCAGCATTACCGACTGTATGATTATCTGCACCGGTACCTCTACGCGTCACGTTGCGTCGATTGCTGACCATGTTGTTCAGGAATCACGCGCCGCCGGACTGATTCCGCTCGGCGTGGAAGGGAAAAACATCGCCGACTGGGTGGTGGTTGATCTCGGTGAAGTGATTGTACATGTCATGCAGGAAGAGAGCCGCCAGCTCTATGAACTGGAAAAGCTCTGGGGTTAATGCGTGAAACTGCAGCTTGTTGCCGTCGGCACCAAAATGCCCGACTGGGTACAAACCGGTTTTATGGAATACCTGCGCCGCTTTCCTAAAGATATGCCGCTGGAGCTGACCGAAGTTCAGGCCGGCAAGCGTGGTAAAAATGCCGACATCAAACGCATTCTGGAGAAGGAAGGCGAAGCGATGTTGGCAGCGACAGGAAAAGGCAACCGTATCGTCACTCTCGACATTCCTGGCCATCCGTGGGAAACCCCACAGCTGGCAAACCAGCTTGAACGCTGGAAACAGGATGGTCGTGACGTCAGCCTGCTGATTGGTGGCCCGGAAGGGTTATCGCCCGCCTGCAAGGCCGCGGCGGAGCAAAGCTGGTCGCTTTCCGCCCTGACACTGCCCCATCCGCTGGTGCGCGTACTGGTGGCCGAAAGCCTTTATCGTGCATGGAGCATAACGGCTAATCATCCTTATCATCGTGAATAACCGATAAGGTCATACCCGACTTAACAAGCAGCGGATGAAATTACAAAGCAACGCCTTTCGCGATTACAGCGCCGAACAGAAACTTTTTGTCCGTCGGGCGCTTGTCGCTTTCGTCGGCATTTTTCTGCTCTCCTGCGTGCTGGTGGTAAACCTTTATCACCTGCAAATTCTGCGCTTTGAGGATTACAGCACCCGTTCCAATGAAAACCGCATCAAGCTGGTGCCGGTTGCGCCCAGTCGCGGCATTATTTATGACCGTAACGGCACGCCGCTGGCGTTAAACCGCACGATTTATCAGGCGGAGCTGGTGCCGGAAAAGGTGGATGATCTACAGAAAACCCTGCAGGATTTGCGCCCGGTGCTCGACCTCAGCGATGATGATCTTGTCGCCTTTGACAAAGAGCGCAAGCGTTCGCGACGTTTTACCTCCATTCCGCTGAAAACCGGCCTGAACGATGTGCAGGTGGCGCGTTTCGCCGTGAACCAGTACCGTTTTCCCGGCGTCGAGGTGAAAGGCTATCAGCGCCGATACTATCCTTACGGCCCGACGCTGACCCATGTGGTCGGCTATGTGTCGAAAATCAACGATCGCGACGTAGCGCGGCTGGATAAAGAGGGCAAATGGCCCAATTATGCCGCGACGCACGATATCGGCAAGCTGGGCATTGAAAACTATTACGAAGATGTGCTGCACGGAAAAACCGGCTATGAAGAGGTTGAAGTCAATAACCGTGGCCGGGTGATCCGCCAGCTGCATGAGCAGTCGCCACAGGCTGGCCGCGACATCTGGCTCACCATCGATCTTAAGCTGCAGCAGTATATCGAGACGCTGCTGGCTGGCAGCCGCGCCGCCGTGGTGGTGAGCGATCCGCGTACCGGCGAGATTCTCGCGCTGGTTTCCACGCCAAGCTACGATCCCAACCTGTTTGTCGATGGCATTACCAGCAAAGATTACAAAGCGCTGCTGACTGACGAAAATCGTCCACTCTATAACCGGGCGATTCAGGCTGCTTATCCCCCCGCCTCGACGGTGAAACCTTACGTCGCCGTTTCCGCGCTGAGCGCCGGGGTTATCACCCGCAACACCAGCCTGTTCGATCCCGGCTGGTGGCAGCTGCCCGGCTCGGAAAAACGTTATCGCGACTGGAAAAAATGGGGACATGGCCGCCTCAACGTTACCCGCTCGCTGGAAGAATCCGCCGATACCTTCTTCTATCAAGTCGCTTATGACATGGGCATCGATCGCCTGTCTGAATGGATGAACAAATTTGGCTATGGTCACCGCACCGGTATCGATCTGCCGCAGGAGAGTCCGGGCAACATGCCGACGCGCGACTGGAAAATGAAGCGCTTCAAAAAACCCTGGTATCAGGGCGATACCATACCGGTGGGCATCGGCCAGGGCTACTGGACCGCCACGCCGGTACAGATGAATAAGGCAATGATGATCCTGATAAACGATGGCGTGATCAAAGTGCCGCATCTGCTGCGCGCCACGCGCGAAGGCAACACCATGACGCCCTTCCGCCAGCCGCCTGGCGCGCCGATCGGCGATATCCACTCCGGCTATTGGGAGCTGGCGAAAGATGGTATGTATGGCGTCGCTAACCGACCAAACGGCACCGCGCATAAGAGCTTTGCCGACGCGCCCTATAAAATCGCGGCGAAATCGGGTACTGCTCAGGTGTTCGGTCTGAAAGAGAACGAAACCTATAACGCGCACAAAATCGCCGAACGCCTGCGCGACCATAAACTCATGACCGCCTTCGCGCCCTACGATAAGCCGCGCGTGGCCGTCACCATGATTCTGGAAAACGGCGGCGCCGGCCCGGCGGTCGGCACCGTGATGCGTCAGATTCTGGACCACATTATGTTAGGCGATAACAATACGGTATTGCCGGAAGCGGCGCCGACACCGCCCGGTTATGAAGGTGAATAACGATGTCCATGAGCGATAACCCGCAAGTCAAATCGATCTGGACGCGCATCCATATCGATCCACTATTTTTAACGGTGATCCTGGGTCTGCTGGGCTACAGCGCTATCGTGATCTGGAGCGCCAGCGGTCAGGACCCCGGCATGATGGAACGCAAGATCGGCCAGATCCTGATGGGACTGGTAATCATGGTGGTGATGGCGCAGGTGCCGCCCCGCGTCTATGAAAGCTGGGCGCCCTATCTCTATATCTTTTGCGTGATCCTGCTGGTTGCCGTGGATGCCTTTGGTCATATCAGTAAAGGGGCGCAGCGCTGGCTCGATCTTGGCGTGGTGCGCTTTCAGCCCTCGGAGATAGCCAAAATCGCCGTGCCGCTGATGGTGGCGCGTTTTATCAACCGCGACGTCTGTCCGCCGACGCTGAAAAATACCGGCATCGCGCTGATTTTGATTTTCGTCCCCACGCTGCTGGTGGCGGCGCAGCCAGACCTCGGCACAGCAATCCTGATCGCCGCGTCAGGGCTGTTCGTGCTGTTCCTTTCCGGCATGAGCTGGAAGCTGATTGGCGTTGCCGTTCTGCTGGTGGCCGCCTTTATTCCGGTGCTCTGGTTCTTCCTGATGCATGATTATCAGCGTGACCGCGTGATGATGCTGTTGGATCCCGAGAGCGATCCGCTGGGCGCCGGATATCACATTATTCAGTCGAAAATCGCCATCGGTTCTGGCGGCCTGCGCGGTAAAGGCTGGCTGCACGGCACTCAGTCGCAGCTGGAGTTCTTGCCCGAACGCCATACCGACTTTATTTTTGCCGTGCTGGCAGAAGAGCTGGGGCTGGTGGGCGTATTGATCCTGCTGGTACTCTATCTGCTGCTTATCATGCGCGGGCTGGTTATCGCGGCGCGAGCGCAAACCACGTTTGGCCGCGTGATGGCGGGCGGTTTAATGCTGATTTTATTCGTTTATGTTTTCGTTAACATTGGCATGGTTAGTGGTATCTTACCGGTGGTTGGCGTGCCTTTGCCGCTGGTAAGCTATGGCGGCTCCGCGCTCATCGTGTTAATGGCCGGATTTGGCATCGTGATGTCGATCCATACTCATCGAAAAATGTTATCAAAAAGCGTTTAAGAGGCTGCGTACATGCGTAAGGACTGGCTTGGCATTGGATTGGCGACACTGTTACTGGCGGCGTGCAGCGCACCGGAACAGCAGCAGAACACGGCTCCGCCGCAACCTGCTTATAACGGACCGGTGGTAGAAATTCCCGGCGTGGAGCCGCGTTACGAACCCATCGATCCCAATACCAGCCAGGATTACAGCGTCAACGGTAAAAACTACCGTATTATCAAAAACCCGGCGAACTACAGCGAAGTGGGTCTGGCCGCCTGGTACGGCGACGACGCGCAAGGAAAACGCACCGCAACCGGCGAGACCTTTGATCCTGAAGCCCTGAGCGCCGCGCATCCGACGCTGCCGCTGCCGAGTTATGTACGCGTGACGAATCTGGCCAACGGTCGTCAGATTGTGGTGCGCGTTAACGATCGCGGTCCCTATGAGCCTGGTCGCATTATCGATCTGTCCCGCGCCGCCGGCGATCGCCTCAATCTCTCCAACAACAGCCGCGTGCGCCTCGATTATATCGCGGTTGCGCCCGACGGCTCGCTTTCCGGCCCCGGCACCATCGGAACGCGTGTAGCGAAACAGAGCTATGCGCTGCCGCCGCGTCCCGATCTCGGCGGTGGCATGGTGATGACAGGCGGCAGCGCTGCGGCGCCTGCTTCTGAAGCCGACACGCGTCCGGTTGATAACAGTACGCTGCAAAGCGGCGACAACATGGGCGCGCCGGTGCACAGCAGCGGCTTTCTCGGCGCGCCGCAGCCGTTAGCCAACGGCGTGCTGGAAGGCAGCGAACCGACGCCTGCGCCGGTAGCGGCCAGCAGCGCAGCGGCGACGCCGTCTGCCGGTGCCGCGCAGCCGGTCGCAGGCTACGTGGTGCAGGTGGGCGCACTGAACGATCCTGCGCGCGCGCAACAGCTTAAAAACAGTCTGAGTCAGCGCTTTGGCGTGCCGGGTACGGTCGAAGCCAACGGCTCAGTGTGGCGCGTCCAGCTTGGCGGCTACAAGACACGCGCTGAAGCCACTGCCTTGCAGCAGCGCCTCGCCAGTGAAGCGCAAATGTCATCCTTTATCACCACGACCCGTCATGCTATGTAAGGCTTTGCGCGGCATGGTGTTAACGCGTTACAACAAAATCGCCGGGCAAGATGCCTGTAAAACAGGCATTTGCTATAGTAAGGCACTTCTTTAACCTTTAACCCCACGGATGTTGTAGTCCCTAACATGAATACGCTGAAACCCTCTCGTTTCCTGAAACGCCTGACAGTGGGATCACTGATCGCCTTTTCACTCAGCCATGCTGCCATTGCTGATGATGTCAATCTCAAGACCATGATTCCGGGTGTGCCGGACATTGATGCCGAAGCGTATGTCCTGATCGACTATCACTCAGGGAAAGTGCTGGCGGAAAAGAATGCCGATGCACGCCGCGATCCGGCCAGCCTGACCAAAATGATGACCAGTTATGTGATTGGTCAGGCGGTGAAAGCTGGAAAAATTCATCAGGACGATATCGTTACCGTGGGTCAGGATGCCTGGGCGACCGGCAACCCGGTATTTAAAGGCTCCTCGCTGATGTTCCTGAAACCAGGCGATCGCGTGCCGGTTTCGCAGCTGACGCGCGGCATTGTGCTGCAATCCGGCAACGATGCCTGTGTGGCGATGGCGGATTACGTCGCGGGCAGCCAGGATGCGTTTGTTGGTCTGATGAACAACTACGTGAAGGCGCTGGGCCTGCAAAATACCCATTTCCAGACCGTTCATGGCCTGGACGCCGATGGTCAGTACAGTTCAGCGCGTGATATGGCGCTGATCGGCCAGGCGCTGATTCGCGATGTGCCTGAAGAGTATGCGGTTTACAAAGAGAAAGAGTTCACCTTTAACAACATTCGCCAGACGAACCGCAACGGTCTGCTGTGGGATACCAGCCTGAACGTGGACGGCATCAAAACGGGCCACACCAGCTCTGCCGGTTACAACCTGGTGGCATCTGCAACCGAAGGTCAGATGCGTCTGATCTCGGCGGTACTGGGCGGCCATACCTATAAAGGCCGTGAAATTGAGAGCAAGAAGCTGCTGACCTGGGGCTTCCGCTTCTTTGAAACGGTGGCACCGTTGAAGGAAGGCAAAGAGTTCGCCTCAGAGCCGGTCTGGTTTGGCAACAGCGATCGCGTTCAGCTGGGCGTGGATAAAGATGTCTACCTCACCATTCCCCGTGGCCGCATGAAAGATCTGAAAGCGAGCTACGTGCTGAGCAACACTGAACTGCATGCGCCGCTGAAGAAAAGCCAGGTGGTAGGCAGCATCAACTTCCAGCTGGATGGCAAAACCATCGATCAGCGTCCGCTGGTGGTGCTGAATGAAGTACCGGAAGGCGGCTTCTTCAGCCGCATCGTCGACTATATCAAGCTGATGTTCCATCACTGGTTCGGCTAAAGGATCGTGTGGCGGTTGAAAAATCACCACACTGGCCCGATTAAAAGGTAATATATCTGCTCCCGCTCCGGCGGGAGCCTGTTTTTTATGCACCGGAGTCAATATGAAAACCAAACTGAATGAGCTGCTCGAATTCCCTACCCCCTTCACCTATAAAGTGATGGGTCTGGCGCAACCGGAGCTGGTTGATCAAGTGGTTGAGGTGGTGCAGCGTCATGCGCCCGGCGATTATTCTCCTGAGATAAAGCCGAGCAGCAAAGGCAACTATCACTCCGTTTCCATCACCATCAACGCTACCCATATCGAACAGGTTGAAATCCTGTATGAAGAGCTGGGCAAAATCGACATTGTTCGTATGGTGCTCTAAGCCCTCCTGGCTGCGCAGCGCCTTAATCGGCAAAGGGAGTTGGTCTTGCCCTTTGCCGACGTTATACTCACCTTCTTATCCCTAACCGGACCGTCGTTTTGTCAGCAAATACTCTTCTTGTTCGTCAGTCAGGTTTGCGCGACTGGCAAACCGTCTCCGAAGCCATGCACCAGTTTACCGATCGGCGCGACAGCAACAGCGCGGATGAAATCTGGCTGGTTGAACATTTCCCGGTATTTACCCAAGGCCAGGCGGGTAAAGCGGAGCATTTGCTCATGCCCGGCGATATCCCGGTGGTGCAGAGCGATCGCGGCGGTCAGGTGACCTATCACGGTCCCGGCCAGCAGATCATGTACGTGCTGGTGGACATCAAGCGCCGCAAGCTGGGAATACGCCAGTTGGTGACCGCGCTGGAAGAGACGGTAATCGCCACGCTGGCTCACTTTGGCATCACCGCGCGCGCGCGCGCGGATGCGCCGGGCGTATATGTCGGCGAGCAGAAAATTTGCTCGCTGGGCCTGCGTATCCGTAAAGGTTGTTCGTTTCACGGGCTGGCGCTGAACGTCGCCATGGACCTCGAGCCTTTTTTGCGAATCAATCCCTGCGGCTATGCCGGTATGACCATGACGCAGTTGAGCGCGCTGAAACCCGGCGTTACGCCGCAGGATGTGCAGCCGTTGTTAATCGAGGCATTCGCCCGCCTGACCGGCTATGAAAACATTGAGTGGCGGCCGGCTGATGAGAATCCGCTGCTTTAACTGCGCGTGCGCTTTTACAAATTTGTAACCTGACGCACGCCACAGCGGCTGCTTCCTGGCCGGTAAAATGATATAGTTTTTGCAAATTTTTCAAAAAAAGTTGAAAGCGTCGTTCTCAGCTTGAGTGAGGAAGCTTTCAAATCGCAATCCCGACCGGAACCTGCAGATTTATGAGTAAACCAATTCAGATGGAACGCGGCGTCAAATATCGCGACGCAGACAAAATGGCGCTGATCCCGGTAAAAACGGTGGTCACCGAACGGCAGGAGCTGTTACGCAAGCCTGAATGGATGAAAATCAAACTTCCCGCTGACTCCAGCCGTATTCAGGGTATCAAAGCGGCGATGCGCAAAAACGGTCTGCACTCGGTGTGTGAAGAGGCTTCCTGCCCCAACCTGGCAGAATGCTTTAACCACGGCACCGCGACCTTTATGATTCTGGGCGCCATCTGTACCCGCCGCTGCCCGTTCTGCGACGTGGCGCATGGCCGCCCGAACGCGCCGGACGTTGGTGAGCCGCAGAAGCTGGCTCAGACCATAGCTGATATGGCGCTGCGCTATGTGGTGATCACCTCGGTGGATCGCGACGATCTGCGTGACGGCGGCGCACAGCACTTTGCCGACTGCATCACTGCCATTCGTGAAAAAAGCCCGTCGATTAAAATCGAGACGCTGGTGCCTGACTTCCGTGGTCGTATGGATCGCGCGCTGGAGATTCTCAACGCCACGCCGCCTGATGTCTTTAACCACAACCTGGAAAACGTGCCGCGCGTTTACCGCCAGGTACGTCCCGGTGCGAACTACGACTGGTCGCTGAAACTGCTGGAGCGCTTTAAAGAAGCTCATCCGGAGATCCCGACCAAATCAGGTCTGATGGTGGGATTAGGCGAAACCAATGCGGAAATCATTGAGGTAATGCGCGACCTGCGTCGCCATGGCGTGACGATGCTGACGCTGGGACAATATCTCCAGCCGAGCCGCCATCACCTGCCGGTACAACGCTACGTCAGCCCGGCTGAATTTGATGAGATGAAAGAAGAAGCGCTGGCGATGGGCTTTACCCATGCCGCCTGCGGTCCCTTTGTCCGCTCTTCTTATCATGCGGATATGCAGGCTAAAGGCCTGGAAGTGAAGTAATACTCGCTCCGCCATTACGCGCCCAAAACAAAACCAGACTGCATGGCAGTCTGGTTTATCATCTTTGCATTCGACACAAAAATTTACATTTAATGACGAAGAAAGCGGAGATTATTCTTTGTGGGTAACGCGTTCTGCCGGAACGTCTTCTGCGGTGCTTTTAGCTGCGGCGGGTTCATCATCTTTCATGGCTTTTTTGAAGCCTTTGATTGCGGAGCCCAGATCGCCACCCAGTGAACGTAACTTATTGGTGCCAAAAAGCAGTACGATGAGCGCACCGATGATCAGCAGTTTGGCAATGCTGATACCTTCCATACTTTACCTTTTAACCTCAGCGAAAATCAGTAGCTGTTATTTACGCGCAGTTTAACGCGCGCGACAACTGCAATCTGTAACAGAGTACGATCGGTCGCCGCCAGCGACGACCCGGTTTATCAGATAAAACGGCTGAGAAACGCTTGGGTACGTGGGTGACGCGGATTGCCAATCACCTGTTCCGGTGGCCCCTGCTCCACCACCACGCCGCCGTCCATAAACACCACGCGGTCGGCCGCTTCGCGCGCAAAGCCGATCTCATGCGTCACCACAATCATCGTCAGTCCCTGATCCGCCAACGTGCGCATCGTCGCCAGCACTTCGCCGACCAGCTCCGGGTCGAGCGCGGAGGTTGGCTCGTCAAACAGCATCAACGTCGGCTTGATGGCTAACGCGCGGGCGATAGCCACGCGCTGCTGCTGACCGCCTGACAGATGACGCGGCCAGGCGTCAGCCTTATCACTCAACCCCACCGTCGCCAGCAGCGCTTTAGCGTGCGTCATCGCCTCATGACGCGGGAACTTATGCACGCCAATCGGTGCCTCGATAATGTTTTGCAGCACCGTCATATGGGGATAGAGGTTGAATTGCTGAAACACCATGCCGATTTTCTGCCGTTGATGGGCGATTTTACGCGGCGACAGCCGATGCAAAATTCCTTTCTTCAGCTCATAACCGACCTGATCGTCCCCGACCATAATCGAACCGGCATTCATATCTTCCAGATGGTTAATACAGCGCAGGAAGGTTGATTTCCCCGAGCCGGACGGCCCGAGAATCACCACCACTTCGCCAGGAAACACATCAAGGTCGATGCCTTTCAGCACCTCATTGTCGCCGTAGCTTTTCTGTACGTTACGTGCCCGTACCAGCGGCTGAGCAGTGGTCATAGATCCTCCTTCTGTACCAGCGTGCGATTTCCCACCGGCTCAGCGGCGCTCTTATCGCGTTTCACCATCGTCACCGTGCGTTTGGTGCCGCGGGCGTAGTAGCGCTCAATGGCCGACTGCCCCATATTCAGCACAGAGGTGATAAAGAGATACCAGATGACCGCCACCATCAGCATCGGGATAATTTCAAAGGTGCGGTTATAGACTGACTGCACCGAGTAGAGCAGGTCGCCCATCGCAATCACGCTGACCAGCGAGGTGGCCTTGATCATGCTGATCAGCTGGTTGCCGGTTGGCGGAATAATCGAACGCATCGCCTGGGGGATAATAATGCGACGCAGGGCGCGCGTCCGGCTCATACCAAAAGCCTGAGTCGTTTCTACCTGGCCATTATCCACCGACAGCAGACCGGCGCGAATAATCTCCGCCATATAGGCCGCTTCATTCAGCGCCAGGCCCGCAATCGCGGCCGTTAGCGGCGTGATCAGATCGTTGGTGTTCCAGCTGGCGAAGGTGATGCCTGTCCAGGGCAAAGCGATCGACAGCGTGGGAAACAGCGTCGACAGGTTGTACCAAAAAATCAGCTGCACCAGCAGCGGCGTACCGCGAAAGAACCAGATGTAAAGCCCTGAGAGGCCGCGCAGCAAGCGGTTCTCCGACAGCCGCCATACCGCCAGCAGCAAACCGATCAGCACGCCGAGGATCATAGAAACAACCGTCAGACCCAGAGTGACCTGTAGGCCCTTCAGCACCGAGGCCTCGGTAAACCATTGCAGCACCACTTTCCACTCAAAGTTGGGGTTAGTCGCCACCAGCCAGAGAAAGTTGGAGGCGATAACCAGCACCACAATCCAGGAGACCCAGCGCCCGTAGGTCGGGGCGCTGCGGGCAAAAGCGACGTCGCGCTGTTGCACGTCGGCCTTATCCGTGGCTCGAGAATCGTTGGTGTCTACATTCATTTTGCGACCCCTTTCGCCAGATTACGTCCCGGCTCGTTGATCATATTGCCGTCCAGCTTCCACTTTTTCATGATGGCTGCATAGGTGCCGTTCTTATACAGCTCGCGATAGGCATCCAGCACCACATTGCCCAGCTCCGAGCCTTTCGGCACCACGGTTCCCTGGAAAATATCGCCGAAGCCGTTTTTCTGCCCTTTGCCCGACAGCTCCAGCTGCCCGTTGGCCTGCTCAACAAAATAGGTCAGCGGCGCCTGCGAGGAGAAGAAAGCGTCAGATCGTTTCGAACGCACCGCCAGAATCGAGGAAGGCTGATCGGTAAAGGATTGTACCGTCACCGCGGGCTTACCGGCCTCGGTACAGGCCTGCGACTGTTTACGGATCACCTGCTCGGCGGAACCCGCCGCCATCACCGCGATGCGCTTGCCGCAGGTATCTTCAAGGCCGTTAATGCCAGATGGATTACCTTTCTGCACGCCAAACACCACAAACTCCTGCACGAAGTCGATAAAGTCCACTTTCTGCTGACGATCCGGGTAGTCGCCAATCGGTCCTACAGCCAGCTGATAGCGGCCGGAGTTGATGCCAGCCAGCACGCCCGACAGTCCGCTGACGGTTGCGTGCTCAATCTTCACGCCCAGCAGTTCGCCCAGCGCGCTGGTCAGATCGGCAGACGCGCCATCCATGGAGTGCGGCCCGTTCACGATCTCATAGGGAGGAAAAGATCCGTTGTTAACGGAGATCATTTTGCCCGCGGTTTTGATCGCCGCCGGCAGACGATCGTGCAGCGCCTGATCGACCTTCTGTGTGGGAATCTCTCCTGCGGCGTGGGCTAAAGTTGTAGTCAGCCCCAAAGCCAGTGTCAGTACGGTTGCGATTTTTTTCATTCTGTTTTCCCTATGCTGTCAGTGTTATTTCAATTCCGGCCGGGCAAAGCGACGGTTTTCCAGAACCGGCAGGACGCTGCGCGCATAAGCGATACGCTGAGGATCGAGATCGGCAAACACCAGTGCCGCCGACTCAGGCGCTTTGGCAATCGCTACGCCGAGCGGGTCGATCACCAGGCTGTTACCGATATTGCGTGGACCGCATTCCCCTACCGCCACCATGTAACAGGTGTTTTCCAGCGCGCGCGCCGTGGTGAGTAATTCCCAGTGCATCTCTTTCAGCGGGCCTTTCACCCAGGCAGCTGGCAGCACCAGCACGTCGGCGCCGTCCAGCACCAGACGACGCGCCAGTTCAGGGAAGCGCACGTCGTAGCAGGTCATCAGACCCACCTTCATCCCGGCGACCTCTACCAAAGGTGGGATTTCGTGGCCCGGCTTGACGCGCTGCGACTCCTGCATGGCGAAGGCATCATAAAGATGCAGCTTTTCATAGGCGGCGATGATGTCGCCGTTGCGAATGGCAATCAGCACGTTGAGCGCCTTTTCACCTTCGGTTGGCACATGCACGCTCATCATAGTGGTGAGCGTGTTGCCTTTACTGGCCGCCAGCAGCTGCGTCAGAAAAGGACCATCCAGCGGCTGCGCGGCTTTGAGCACCAGGTCAGGATCGGCGATATCACGCGCCAGTACCCCTTCCGGCATCACCAGCAGATCGGCGCCGCCAGCCAGTGCGTTGTTCATCAGGCCGATGCAGATATCGGCGTTTTCTTGCCATTCACGACTGACAGCAAATTGTCCCATTGCTACTTTCATCATCATTCTCCCTTGCCTGCCGCCGGAAACAGCGCCTCTGGCGTCAGCAACGTTTTGGTTAGCCCCTGCTGATAGAGTTCGTTAGCGAAATCAGCAATCATTTTCTTGTTTACGGCAAATCCATTCTGGTTCCAGTTAGCGGGTAAATCCTGCGCGGTGCGTCTCAGATCGTCGAGCAGCCAGGGCGTGGTATCCGCATATTTTTCCCGCTTCTGCATCCACATGACGTAAGAACGATCGATCAGCTCACTCAGCGCCTGCGGCAGCCAGGGATGTTCCTGCGCCAGCGCTGGTTTCATCGCCAGAATGTGCATTCCCGGCACATAACCGACACGATTGAAGTAATCCAGCTCCGCCTGATAAAAATCGGTCTGCAACTGACGCAAGCCGGATTCCGGCAGGAAAAAGCCCTGCGGCATAAAAGGCGTGAAAACCGCATCCAGTTCGCCCGCTTTCAGCAGATCGATCAGCGGACGTTCGCCTGGCGCGGCTTCAATCCGTCCCGGACGGCCAAACCCGGCCAGACGATCCACAATCGGATGATCTTCCGTGAGGCGACCAGCAAACCAGTAAGCATCGTCAATCTCCACGCCCGCCTCGCGCAGCACGGTTCGCGTCCAGGTATTGCCGGAGTCCTGCCAGCCGGTGACGCCGATTTTTTTGCCTTTCAGCTGGGCTGGCGTAGTGAGCGGGCTGTCGGCAGTGGTGATAATGCAGCGCTGGCGAAAGCCGCGCATCAGGAAATGCGGCAGACCCAGCAGGGATTCGTCGCCCTTCGCCCGTCCCTGCGCATAGCGGCTGAACGACACTTCACCGGCGTCGTACTGATCACTGGTGGCAATTTCATTGACCAATGTGCCGACACGATCAATCTTCAGCGTAAAGCCCTCAGGCTGAATATCGCCCAGCGCCAGCGGCGTAAAATAGTCCCAGTCGCGTACCGCCAGTCTGATGGTAACCATATCTCTCTTTTCTCCGTTTTTCGCAGCGATACTGTGCGCGCCTGATTATTCGCCAAATAGTGCTTGAATTTGATACTAAATCGGGAATACTAACTGAACAATAATTTCTTTGTTACTGAACAAAGGTTTTTCTTATGACGCAAACCGTGGATCTGCACTGGCTGTGCGAACAGATCACCGACGCCTCGGTAAAAGGCATTGCACTTGCTGCTTCGACACTGATTCGGGAAGGCCAGATTACGGTAGGGATGCAGATGCCGGCGGTACGCGAGCTGGCGGAAAAGCTGGGCATCAGCCCGGCCACGGTATCAGCCGCCTGGGCGCAGCTGAAAAAGCAAAAGGTACTGGCCGGTAAAGGGCGCAGCGGCGTATGGGTTTGCGGTGACACGGCAATGCCACGCCCGATTCGCTTCGAAAAAATTGGCAACTACGGTGAGAATATTCAGGCTGACCTGGCGCTGGCATCGCCGGATCCGGCGCTACTGCCCAATCTGCGGCAGGCGATGCTGGCTGGTCTCAATTCGCCGCAGCTCAACAGCTATCAGCGTGAACCTATCTCACCGCAGTTGTTGAAAGCCATTCAGCCGCGCTGGCCGTTTCCCGCTGAAGCCTTTCTGGCAGCTGACGGCGGGTTCGATGCGATGAATCTGATCGTACAAACGCTGGTCTCGCCGGGCGATCGCGTCATCATTGAAGATCCCACCGCTACCCGTCTGCTCGATATTCTCGATAATGTGGGCGCTGAAATTCTGCCGCTGCCCTGTGACAATCAGGGACCGCAGCCCGCCGAGCTGGCCTCGTTATTACAGAAAATGCCGGTGATGGTGATTTATCAGCCGCGCACCCATTCCGCTACCGGCCATACGGTAAGCCAGGCGCGCAGCGCGGCGCTGGCAGAGGTGCTGGCGGGCAGCAAAACGCTGATCGTTGAGGATGACGGTATTGGCGATCTCTCCGCCTGGCCGGTGTACAGCTTAGGTTGGCACTTTCCGGAACGTACGCTGCATGTCCGCTCGTTCTCCAAAGCCTATGGTCCCGATTTACGGCTGGCGGTGCTCTCCGGCACGGCAGAGATAGTGAAGCGTATTCAGGCGTGGCGAAATTTTGGCGTAAGCTGGACCAGCCGTATCTTGCAGGATGCCGTCGCCTGGATGCTGGGCGACAGCGCCACGCAGCAGCAGCTTCAGCACGCGCGTGGCCTTTATGCCGCCCGCCGTCGACGTCTGCTGGAGGCCTTAGCCAGTCGCGGCCTGGTGCTGCCTGAACGCGACGGTCTGAGTCTTTATATCCCGGTGGCTTCGGAGCAGTATGCGATGATTACTCTGGCGGCGCGCGGTATCGCAGTGCTGCCGGGCGAACGCTGTGGTATGGGAAGCAGACAGTTTATTCGTGTCAGTACCGCGATGTTTCCGGACGCTCAGCTGGATGTGATTGCCGATGCGCTGGTGATTGCGTCCGGGCGAGAAGTCGCTATGCGTGCAGACTTTTAATCTTATAGCTCGGCGATTCTGCGTAACCTTCGCGTTCATAAAACTGATTCGCCTTGATGCGCGAGATATGACAATGCACTTCCATGCGATCGCAGCCGCGCTGAATGGCCATCTCCTCCGCATAGCGAAGCAGCTGCTGGCCCATGCCTTTGCTGCGTTCGCTTTCGGCGATACAAAAATAACTGATACGGGCAAAATCTCCGGCCAGCGCCAGCTGCGGAATAAAGTGCATGGAAAGAAAACCCTGAACGCGCCCGCCATACTCAGCGACCAGCAGTATCTCATCCGGATGATTGCTTAACCGGGCGAGGCGCTGGTCGATAAAACTCTCGGTGCCGCCGTAACCTAACTCAGCCAGTAGTGCGCTCAGGGCAAAACTGTCTTTGGGCTGTGCCTGACGTATATTCATTCTTCCTCCAGAACAGGCTAAATCCTGTCGCTCAGTTATATAGCGTCCGCATCAAAAAAGCTGCAAGCAGGAATTGTTGTAATAATGTTACAAAGCTTTTATGTGACTGGCCCCGCAGATCGTGCTGTTTGAGCAGCTTCCTCATCGGGCATTAATGTGAACTTAATCTTACTGAGGGATGCTCTCTGCTTCACTGTAGAGAGAGAATAAAGATGCAAGCGATGATGCCAAAAACCCTGACCGAATATTTTGCTGTCGCCGTGGGCCTTGCTACCTTTGTCGCCTGGCTGTGCTGCTGGTTACAGGCATAAAAAAACCCGCCAGAAGGCGGGTTTTTAGAATTCTGTCTGTACAGTTACAGAGGAGTAACGTTAGCAGCTGACGGGCCTTTAGCACCCTGAGTGATTTCAAACTCTACCTGCTGACCTTCAGCCAGGGTTTTGAAACCATTGCTCTGGATAGCAGAGAAGTGACAGAACACGTCCGCTCCACCATTTTCCGGAGTAACGAAACCGAATCCTTTGGATTCATTAAACCACTTAACTGTACCTTTAATCTTGGACATCTATATTACCTTTACATGAAAAAAAGGACACTAAACTGTGTCGCTGTCTAGTACAGCAATTGCGGTGACATTTGTCCAGTAAGAATTGACGAAAACTTGATAAATGTCGCCTTTTTTAGCGTAAAGCGGGTTTGTGTCCCGTCGGACGGCGCGGAATGGCAATATTACCAGCCGACCCAAACATTATTATTATCATAAATGATTATGAAATAAGTAATTTATATATTATTACGCACTTCACCCATCAGGCCTGCTGCGGATCTCTCCCCTTTATTTGAATTTTCCTGTTGTGAAGCGAAGCGGCAGGCATAGGGCCTGTAACAGCCAAAAAAGGAAATTGCAGAATAGCGCGACTCACATTAATCCATTGATTTAAATCATGGAAAAAACGCTTTTGCCTAAAAATCAACCAACAAAGACAACGAAAATTTGAGTTAATGCTTAATTTTCATAGCGTTAAACATCTTTGTTTCGCAGATAAACAAATTAGAGGAATTTATAGATCCTGTTGCTGATTTTGATAAGATTCATCTCACAACAGCACAAGGAAGGATACCTCAGGAAATGGTAATGAAAATTCGCTGCACCTGTTGCGGCAGTGCAAAGTTTATATTCACAGCCAGTAAACCGGCGGGAAACAGACACCACGGCGCCTGTTGCGCACGCTGTCGCAAACCGCTCGGCGCCGAAGATTTGCTGCCCAATACCACCGTTGACCCTATTGCGCGCTGTCTGTTAGGGCAGCAAAAGCTCCGTTAAAGCAGTACGGGCACCCAATCGCTAAGTGCCCGCTTGTTCAGAATATCAGCTTGAAAACCCCTGTCAGCGTGAGTAAACCGACGATAAAAATGATGGCGATAATCCACAATATTATTTTCATCTCTTGCTCCCTTTTCCTGATTAATTAATGCGTTCCGTTAGCCAGTATAGATGAAACTTTTATGTTCGCTGGAAAGCGCAGCGGAACAGCATAAATCGTTGTGGCTTCGTTTAATTTTCAGAAATTTCTGCGAGCACGATCGCAGCTGCGGAGATTTCTCAGCTTTTGCGCTTCGTTCGCACAGGGATTGATTACTAAACTTGAAGTGGCATAGACAGCCTTAATTACTATGGCCGTCAAAAAAGTAACAAGGAGATCTTATGAGCACGATTAATACCAGCATGGGACGTTACAGCCTGAAGGCAAAAAATACTGGCGATTATATTAAAGGGACGATTGCTATCAATGACGAAGGCGGCTCACAGCTTACCATGCAAGAGTTTGAAGAACATTATCTTGATGATGTAGTCAATAACGTGATCTACCCCGTAACAGGAGGCAATCGCCATATCGCCCGCGCGCTGCGCGAACAAATGGAAAAAGCGGGGTTTGGACAACCGCATTAAACTGCCCGGGCCACATGATGTGGCCCTTTTCTTCGTAGCAATCATCACTTGCTGTTGTTATGTTTTCCACGCAGGATTAAAAAATCCCCAACGGAAAAGGAGAATAACAACGTGAGTACGCTCTACCGTATCGATTCCGTTCACCTGCATCAGTTTGTGCAGGCTATTTGGTGCCATGCCGGCAGCAAAGCCGACGAGGCGCGTTTAGTCGCCGACCATCTGGTTGCCGCCAATCAGGCCGGGCACGATTCCCATGGCGTCGGCATGATCCCCAGCTATATGGCTTCCCTGACGCAGGGACATCTGCAACTCAATCAGCATCCCAGCATTGTAAAAGATGCTGGCGCCGTGCTGACGCTGGATGCGCATCAGGGTTTTGGCCAGGTCGCCGCCAGGGAAGCGATGCAGCACGGCATCGCCAGAGCGCAAAAGCTGGGCATCGCCGCCGTAGGCTTACATCATTCCCACCATATTGGCCGCATCGGGCACTGGGCGGAACAGTGTGCGGAAGCGGGCTTCGTCTCTTTCCATTTCGTCAATGTGATGGGCGATCCGATGGTAGCCCCGTTCGGCGGCAGCGATCGCCGCTTCGGCACCAATCCTTTCTGCGCGATTTTTCCCCGCCGCGGTCATAAACCTCTGCTGCTCGATTTTGCTACCAGCGGTATCGCCTTTGGTAAGACACGCGTGGCGTGGAACAAAGGGGTAGAAGTTGCGCCAGGCTATTTGATCGATCATCAGGGCAAAGGCACTACCGATCCCGGCGTGATGCATCAACCGCCGTACGGCTCGCTGCTGCCGTTTGGCCTGCACAAGGGCTACGCGCTGGCGACGATGTGCGAAATTTTAGGCGGCGCGCTTTCGGGCGGTCGCACCACGCATGATGAGACCTTACAAACCGGCAACGACGCTATTTTCAACTGCATGACGACCATTATCCTGAATCCCGATGCCTTTGACGCCCCCGCCATGCATCAGGAAGCCGAAGCCTTTCTTGACTGGGTGAAGCGATCGCCGCAGAGCGGATCTGAGCCGATTCAGGTGCCGGGCGAATGGGAAGAGGCAAACCGCCGGGAGCGTCAGGAGAACGGCATTCCGCTTGATGCAAACAGCTGGGAGCAAATCTGTCAGGCAGCGCTTCAGGCAGGTATGCCCGCTGACGAGCTGGCCGCTTTTCGCATGCTGGTGAAATAATCACGGATAAGGCATGCTCAGTGAGAGTGATAACCCTTTTCATCAACCAAGGATGCGCAGGTGAGCGAGAATCTGAGTGAGCTGTACAGTAATCAACAAACCCTGTTCGGTCGCGGCAGTCTGGCAAAGCTGGTTCCGTTGTTGTCAGCCCAGCCGCTGCCAACGCTACTGTTTTGCGGACGATCTTTTTTGCAAAGCCAGACCTTCGACCAGATGAAAGCCGCGCTGAATGCGCAAATTATCGGTTATGAAATTGTCAGTCATGAGGCTTCCCCAGACGAGATCGATGCCTGGGTGACGCGCTGGCGCGGTCATGTCGATCGCGTGGTGGCGATTGGCGGCGGCAGCGTGCTGGATGCCGCGAAAGCCTTCAGCGCGATGATCCAACATCCCTTGCCCACGGCGCGCTATCTGGAAAAGGTAGGCGATACGCCGCTCCAGCCGGTCACCCTGCCGCTGATCGCCATCCCCACCACTGCCGGTACTGGCAGTGAAGTGACGCAAAATGCCGTAGTGACCGATCAGCATCTGATTAAGGTAAAGGCCTCACTGCGTCATCCCGTTTTTGTACCGCAAACCGCGATTCTCGATCCGGACCTGCTGAAAGGCGCAACGGATCACATCCTGGCCAGCTGCGCCATCGATGCCTTTACCCATCTGTTTGAGGGTTATCTGTCACGCAAAGGCAATCTTTTCACACGTCAGTTTGCGCTCAACGGCATGCAGCAGTTTGCCCGCGCCTGGCCGGCGCTGAACCGTGACGATGCGGAAGGCGACAGCGCGCGCGAGGCAATGATGATGGCCTCCTGGCTTGGCGGTGTTACCTTGAGCATGGCGGGCTTAGGCGTGATTCATGGTATTGCAGGCGAGCTGGGCGCCATCAAGCCGTTTCATCATGGCGAAGCCTGCGGCCGCCTGCTGTTCCCCTTTCTCGATCTGCTGGAAAGCCATCAGGATCCGCAGCAACAGCAGCTCATGCAGACGTTGCAGCAGGCGCTGTTTAACGTCACCAGCGAAGCGCCGGCGCGCCATCTGCGTGAGTGGCTGCAGAACCAGGCGATCTCGCCGTTCTGGCGAGATGGACCGACGCTGACCAGGGATGAAGTGACCTGGATTCTGACGCGCTCAAACAGCAAGAACTCGCTGGTGGAGTACAGCAAAGAGGAGCAGCGCCTGATGCTGGAACAGGCCTGGCGCGTGGTGTAACCTGGCCAGCATCAGCGCCAGGCTTTTGGCGCTGATGAATTATTTTGCGTTACCGAAACGGCGTCTCACCGGCCAACATCTGTTCAATGACCTGCAAAACGCCCTCCTCATTGTTGGAAGGCGCCTGATAACACGCGGCCTGCTTTACCCGCTGCGGCGCATTATCCATCGCGAAACTGTAACCAGACTGCACCAGCATTTCGAGATCGTTGCCGCCGTCACCAAAGGCGAGCACCTCATGATTTTCAATACCCCAGCGCTGCGCCAGCAGTTGCAGCCCGTGGGCTTTATGCAGGCCCGGCACAATAAGATCCACCGAGCCGTGACCGCTGGAGGTCGCCGCCGCTGCGCCCTGATGCAGACGTTCAATGTCCGCCATCAATATCGGCACATACTCATCCGATAAATTCAGTGCGAATTTAAACAGCTTATCGTCGATGTCATCGAGGCTGGCGACCTCCTGCAGACGATGGCAGTAGTGACGCATTTTGCTCAGCCAGCTTTCATCCGCGCCGGAGAAGTAATAAGCGCTGTTACGACCGGAAAGAAGGAATTTGAGTTCGGGATAGTGGCCCTGCTGCAATGTATCCAGCACGTGATCGACATCGTCACGGGAAAAGGAGCCGCAAAACAGCTCTTCACCGCCATCGATAATCAGCGCGCCGTTCTCCGCAACAAAGCTGATTTCATCGGCAATATCAGGAAAGAAGGATTTGAGTTGATAGTACTGATTTCCACTGGCGACCACGAACCTGATACCGCGTTCCTACAACCTCTGATAAAGCCTCTGAAACCGCGCGGTGTTGTAACGCTTTCGATCGTTAAGGAAAGTGCCATCCATATCAACAGCAACCATTTTCACAGCGGACATTATCACTCCTTATCAGCAAAACACGGGTTTGCTAAACAGGATAGCCTGGCAAGGGAGAAAAACAGAATGATGCAGAAGGGTTTGCGGATGGCCGCAGCCATCCGCAAGAAATTAATGATTTACTGCGCTGTGAAGAATGATTGAGGTAATCACGCCGGTTGCCGCGGCAATCAGCACATAGTTACCATCAATATTGGACCAGTACTCGCCGCGCGGCGGCTCATGCAGGCCGCGTTCACGCCAGTCATTGACACGGTAGCGATCGCTGCGGAATTCCTGGGGAGCCGTATGGCCGCGACGGAAATCGTGTCCGTTCCAGGCGAAGTGATCGCGGTTGCTGCTGTGATGCGCCTGCGAGCTGCCGCGATGATCATCATTACTATGCCCGCGATCGCCCGCTCCCTGACCATGCGCCTGTTGACGATCGTTGCCGCTCTGCTGCCATGGCTGTCCATGTTGATCGCCCGGACCTTCCGCCCAAGAGCCGGTTGAGAAAAATGTGCTGCATGCAATAAGTGAAGCCACAAGGCTCAGTGTTGTTTTTTTCATCGTCTTACCTCCAATGGTAACGGCTAATAACGTGCCGTTGAAAAGCACTATCCTCTATATGGGGAGCGAAAAGCATTTCCAAAAGTCTTAAAATCATTGGTCTTACAATAAATTACGCCGCCTTATCGATTTCTTAACATTTCTCTTGTTTTGACACACTTCTTTAAAAGCGAAATGCTATTTTTTAAACCGTGAGAGGGAGGAAATTACTATTTATGAACAAAATGCAATTAATAACTTCGACATAATAAATAGCGAAAAATATAATTTAATTACTGAAAAATAGTACCGAGGAATAATTAGCGGGCTTACTAAAAAATCAGAGGAAAAGCCCGATCGAAAGCGATCGGGAGCGGAGTTTCCATACCACCAAAACGGGGAAGGCCTTGTAAAATAAGGCAAAACTGAAGCACACAACGCCACATCACTAGCGCCGTCTAATAATAATACCACCCTGTTTTGAATAAAACCGTTAAAAAAGTTTTATCTAAAGAAAAATCAGCGCGTCAACCGGCATCGTCCTGAAATATTTTCAGGTTCAAATGAAGAGTTGAAAAATAAAGACGATTCCTATGGCAACATTGTTTGGAAATTGGTCTGTTCTCTGACCAATAACCGGGCAACGTTATTCGGCAAACCAATGTGTATGGAAATTAAAATGCAGGCCTGTCTCTGGTCAGCCATAACCCTGGCTGACCAGAATATAATCCTGACGTCAGAATGACTGCCAGTTTGCTTTAGCTTCAGCCATTGAAATCTGCGGCTCCCTGTTTTTTTCGCTTAATAACGATTTCCTGGGCATATTTACCGTTGGCATGGCCGCTGCATGCAGACGGAATACCGCAACGGCATCGTTAAGACGCCTCGCCTGCTCTTCCAGCAGCGCGGCGGCTGAAGAGGATTCCTGCACCAGCGCGGCATTTTGCTGCGTCACGCGATCCAGTTCTGATACCGCCACGCCAACCTGGGTGATGCCACGGCTCTGCTCATCGGACGCGGCAGAAATTTCGTCCATGATATCGCGCACCTGCTGAACAGATTTCATGATCCCCTGCATCGACTCTTCAGCCGCCACCGCCAGCTTCGATCCGCTACTGACGCGCACCGTTGACTCTTCAATCAGTCCTTTAATATCTTTTGCCGCCACTGCACTGCGCTGCGCCAGATTCCGCACCTCACCGGCGACAACCGCGAAACCTCGGCCATTTTCCCCGGCGCGCGCCGCTTCAACGGCGGCGTTCAGGGCCAGAATATTGGTCTGGAAAGCGATGCTTTCTATCACGCCAGTGATTTCGCCAATTTTTTTTGAGCTTTCTTCAATGCCATACATGGTTTTGATCACGCCATCAACAATGTTGCCGCCATTTTCTGCCGTTTCGGCAGCGGAGGTCGCCAGTTTTGCGGCCTGATGCGCATTGCTTGCATTGTGTTTTACCGTTGCGGTGATCTCTTCCATGCTGGCCGCCGTCTGCTCCAGCGACGCCGCCTGCTGCTCAGTACGCGAAGAGAGATCGGTATTACCGATAGCAATTTCGCTCACGCCAGAGAGTATGGTATCTGCGCCGCTGCGCACATTACCCACGGTACGGGTCAGCGAAGCCTGCATACGCGCCAGTCCCGCTTGCAGACGCCCCATTTCGGTACGGCTACCTGCATCCAACATAACCTGTTGGGTAAGATCGCCATTTTCGATACTGTCGATATGTTCCAGCGCCTGATTAAGCGGCTTTAACAACACGCGAGTGATGACCATCCAGCAGAGCGCAATAGCGGCAATCACCAGCAGCAGAATGCCGCACAGCAACCAGAGCATCCGGCTGAAGGTTTGGTAGCTCTCTTCCGCAGTCTGCTTTGATAGCCGGTTAGCGGCGGCGCGCCAGCGATCATAATCTGCCGCCATCGCCTGCTGCTTTGGTGCCGCATTGATTGAGAATAGCCCATCCATGTCGCGCTTTCCGGCGATCGCCATAAGCTGGTTCAGGGTGCTGTAATAGGCCTGATAGCTCTGTTCAAGCCTGGCAGTCAACTGAGGATCAAGACCGTGAAGGTTTTCGCCCTGACGGAAAATCTGAAACTGGTCGGCGGCAAGCTGTAACTGCTCTCGCCCATGGGACACCATACCTTCAACTTTCCCGCTATTTTGTCCCTCTTTCAGCAGCCAGAGCACGACGCGGTTAACGTCAGAACGTGCGGCATTCAGCGCATACCATGAGTTAGTCAAGGCATCCACTTTATCGCTGGAAGCGCTGGCGCTGATAAAGTTGTCTTTATCATTACTCAGCGAGTGCAGAAACAAGCCGCCGGAAAACAGCTGCAGCAGCCCAAATAAAATGATGCTCAGCAGCAAAAATGTCGACGTTTTAATACGACTAAAAACAGACATAACCATCCCTTATAATGTGATTTGCATCACATTTATCGGCCACTTTACCGGTAACATTAGTAGTATTGTCTCTCCCAGGCGGTGTTGCGCTCTTTTGAACAACCTGTAAAAAAGCGGCAAAAGTCACCCTGAATTTACGCCATTATGTATGTTGTAATTAAAATACAATCGGCAGACCTGTGTGAGAAAAACGTCGGCGGCCCGCGATGTTGCCAGGCAAGCGCCTGGTGAAATACGCTCCCCCGCAGTTGTACAATTACTTTTTGCCGGGCAAAAATTTTTTATATTCGGATCCTGAGGCCACAGTTTGCGAACAGAACATACTGCTCCCCGTTATGCTTTATAAAAATTCCTGGTCTATAATATTTTTACTATCAATCCTGCGTGCAAATTATATCCCGCTTAGCTTTAAGTTTTTTATTATCAGCTTGCATCAATTTTTAACTTAAAGTCGCGCTTATGCGGGGCTTTTTTGTGCCAGTGAAATAGCGGAAAGCCGTTATGCGTGACGGCTTTCCGGTGCGCTTCGGCACCTCTGCGCGCGGTATTGCGCAACATCCAAATGACGTTGTTAATTTTGCCCCGGCAGTGATGCACGGGGCTTTTTTTGTCTCTTCACGTCTGTTCTGAAAGATCTTTCAATGTGGTTCTTTAATAGAGTTTCAGGACCAAAATAATCTTTTTTCCCATTCTGGCTCGTGCAAGAAAATTGCGATAACAGCCACACTTCCTTATGAAACCGGTTGCAGGGTTATTGCGCACTGTTACGCTGAAACCGGTTTCTTAACTCAGGCGGCAGGGAGTGATAATGGGCAAGACAAGAGATTATTCCAGATTAGCAACTGATATCCTTAAAGAAACGGGCGGAGAAACGAACTTAATCAGTTTCTCACGCTGCGCAACCCGGCTCCGCCTGGTGCTTAAAGAAGTGCCTGCAAATGCGAGTGAAAATATCAAGCAGCTGCCGGGGGTGATTACCGTGGTGCTCAGCGGCGGGCAATTTCAGGTGGTTATCGGAACCCACGTTGCGGATGTTTATGACGCGCTTGCCGCAATAGTCGATCCCGATAAACTCCAACATAGCGGTGAGAAGAAACGCATTCTCGATACCGTTATTGCTACCATGTCTGCGGTTTTTGCGCCCATTATTTATGTCCTTGCAGCAGCAGGCATTCTGCAAGGGATCTTGATTACCGTTAATTATTTTCTGCCCGCGTTTCAGCAGACCGGGGCATTCAGTATCC
Source organism: Pantoea osteomyelitidis (assembly GCF_044342975.1). NCBI lineage: Bacteria > Pseudomonadati > Pseudomonadota > Gammaproteobacteria > Enterobacterales > Erwiniaceae > Pantoea > Pantoea osteomyelitidis. The sequence continues at coordinate 236,276 of NZ_JBGFSN010000004.1, read as the reverse complement.
TGAACTTTATTTCCTGGACGCCTTTTGCCTTTCTGCCGGTTTTTATCGCCATCACTGCCGCTAAGTTTTTCAAATGTAATACCTTCATCGCCTTGTTCTGCTGCTGCGCCCTGATAAATCCCGACTGGGCTACCCTCGCGGCGCAAATAGCGCAGGGCAAAGCTATGACCTTTTTGTCGCTTCCTTTGTCCGAGACGGTATATACCTCTTCAGTTTTACCGCCGCTTTTTCTGGTGTTAGCGCTTTCTTATCTGGAACGCTTTGTGGAACGCGTATTGCCGCAGGTTGTGGCTCCGCTTTTTACGCCGCTTATCTGCGCCGTGATCGTGGTGCCACTTACGCTGGTCCTTATCGGGCCGGTCACGTCAGGCCTCGCCAACGCAATTGCCATGGGATACAACTGGCTGTTTGAGACCGCGCCTGCGCTGGCGGCGGCGGTGATTGGCGGCTTATGGCAGGTGATTGTTATTTTCGGCGTTCACTGGGGAATTACGCCGGTGGTGATGGCGAACTTCGATATGCATGGCCGTGATTCATTCCAGGCTTTCCAGACCATGGCGGTGGTGGGACAAATGGCCGCCGCCTTTGCCTGCGCCTTAAAAGCGAAGCAGCGCGGTTTCAAAACGGTGGCGTACTCGGCGGGGCTGACCGGCGTATTCGGCATCACCGAGCCTGCGATTTATGGCGTGACGCTGAAGCTTAAAAAGCCTTTTATCTGCGGATGTATCGGCGGCACTCTCGGCGCTGTGGTTACCAGCCTTTTTGGCAGTTATTACTATGCCTATGCCGGTTTGCCGGGCCTGCTGACGATTGTGAACGCTATCAGCCCTGAAAATCCCATGTCTTTTATCGGCGAACTGACGGGCGTAGTGACGACCATTGTGGTAACCCTCGTTCTGGTTTTCCTGGTGGGCTTTAAAGAGCCGGTGACGAAGCAGGAAGAGGCGCGTCCCACGGACAAAGATGACGCAATCGCCCCCTCCCAGACCGCGATGACGCAGCCGACTCAACATGCTGTGGCTTTAATGCTGAGCAGCCCGGTCGCGGGCAAGGTGCTGCCTTTATCTGAGGTTAAGGATGAGAGCTTTTCCGGCGGCCTGTTGGGTGACGGGATTGCCATTCTGCCTGAAGATGACATCATTGTTTCTCCCTGCGACGCAGAAGTTGCTACCACGGTTGAAAGCCACCATGCTGTGGGCTTGCTCTGTAGCAACGGTGCGGAACTGCTCATTCATGTGGGGCTGGATACGGTAAAGTTAGGCGGGCAATATTTTTCGACCCTGGTAAAGGTTGGCGATAAGGTCAAAGCCGGGACGCCGCTAATCAGATTTCACAGACAGGCGATTGTTGAGTCTGGTTATGACTTAACGACCCCGTTTTTAGTGATGAACAGCGAGGATTACCAGATGACCAGACACGTTAATAGCGGGTCGGTGGCATCAGGCGCGCCGGTAATGTCGGTAAGCTAGCCGTTTTGCCAGGTTCCTTAAAGCGAGGATGTAATGGTTACAATGCTTGATGTTGCACGATGCGCCGGCGTGTCCAAATCGACGGTGTCTCGTGTATTAAATGGAAAAAATATCGTCAGGGAAGAGATCAAAGCAGTGGTGTATAAAGCCATTGAAGAAACCGGCTATCGACCTAACCTGCTGGCGCAGCAGTTGGCCACGCAAAAAACCAATATGATTGGTCTGGTGATCACCAACGATGTTTATAACGGACCATTTTTCTCGACGCTGGTTTATAACGCAGCAAAGTTTTGCGAAGAGCACGATCGCCGACTGATTTTTGCCGACGGCAAAAATTCTGCGGAAGAAGAGCTCAACGCTATCGATTTTCTGGTCCGGATGAAGTGCGCCGGAATCATGGTTTATCCACGACATATGAGCAGCGCGCAATTAGAAAAAACCGTCGCTGACAGTCCGGTTCCGGTCATTGTGCTGAATCATAAATTAACAGGACACGTCGATCGCGCCATCTTTATCGATCATTATCGTGGCGCTGAAATCATGATGGATTATCTGTTCAGTCAGGGTCATAAAAGAATCGCTTATATCCGCGGCAGGATGCCCTCCCCCAGTAACTCGGCTCGCCAGCAGGCCTGGCAGGATAAATTAATAAGCCAGGGGCAACAGGATTATGAAAAGCTGATTGCGCAGGGAAACTGGAGTATGGAAAGCGGTTATCAGGCAGCGCGGGAACTTATCAGCCGACAGGAAAACGTTACCGCTATCCTGGCCGGTAATGATGATATGGCGCTGGGAGCGATAAAGGCGTTGAAAGATCTTAACCTGGCGGTGCCGGAGGCGATTTCGGTGGCCGGGTTTGATAACGCAACGATAGGACATTACTTTTCGCCAGCGCTGACCACCCTCGATACGCCGCTCGATCAAATGGTAAAACGCGCGGTGGAGATTATTCTCGATCAGCCGCATGACGAGGGCGGTGACAGTTTGTGCGGAACGCTGGTAGTGCGGGAATCGGTGAGCCGGAGATAGTGGCTCATCTGCCAGACCCACCTCCATAAATTGCAGTCCAGAGCAAAATCAATAACCGGTTACGCATTAAAAGAGGGATTCAGAACGGTCTGTCATCAGATTATTCCTGTCCGGTCACAGGTTTTGCGCTTCCTGAGGTATAAGTTTGAAAGCGTCGGCATCGGCCTGAATTTAAAAATACGCTTCACAGTCAGATGACATTTCTCAGGCTTGTCCGAACAACAGGGCATAGAGAGTTCGGTAAGCGCCACGGCAGATTACCGGAACAGCATATCTTTTTGATTACAAACCAACATAAGTGGGGAGAGTATCAAAATGTTAGACTGGAATAGTTATCGTTCAGAATTGATGCAGCGTGTCGGCGATCTTGGAAAGCTTGCCCCGGATACCTTAAATGGCGTGATGACTTTGGGTAATGCAGGCGATAAAACCGATCATCTTGGTACAAAGGTGCGCGAGCTTATTGCGCTGGCGTGCGCGGTGACGACCCGCTGCGACGGCTGTATTACCTTGCATGCTGAAGCAGCAGTAAAAGCTGGCGCGTCGGATGAAGAGATCGCTGAGGCGTTGGGTGTGGCGATCAACCTGAATGCAGGGGCCGCAACCGTGTACTCGGCCAGAACCCTGGATGCGGTTCGCCAGCTACGGGGGTGAGATGGGGCACGGTAGTTTTTATATAAAGGGCATTATTGCCCTTTTTGGTTTTAGCAATATGCAAAAACGCTTGTGAATTTCATTGATGCAAAACCTGAACGTCAATCTTGTTGGTCAGTAAAATCATATGCTGATCCCAGCCACTATACGAGCAGCATTCCCTTATTTGCTTTGCAGGAAATGGGCGGATGGGAAAGCATAGAAATGGTGCAGCGGTATGCGCACCTGGCACCTAACCACTTAACGGAGCATGCGCGCAAAATTGACTCACTTTTAGGTGACAACGACACAAGGAGGAAATCAGGTAGGTTTGCGAATTGCGTAACTGATTGAAACCTAATGGTACGCCCTACAGGATTCGAACCTGTGACCTACGGCTTAGAAGGCCGGTGCTCTATCCAGCTGAGCTAAGGGCGCATTAGAATTGCGTGAATTATACGGCCAGCACCTGATGAGTCAACGACTTTGCTGCTAATCCCGTATGGTTGCTGAAGTTTCAGACAACCTCATCATCTTCACGCCTCGCAATATAACGCAAACTGCCCGAATCCGGCATTCCCCAGCCTCCAGCCCGGAAAACAAAACGGGCAGCTAATGCCGCCCGTTTTCGTTAATTAAATGCGCCGTTAAAAATCAGCGAGGTGATGACGCCTGTCGCAGCGGCAATCAACACATAGTTGCCGTCTATGTATGACCAGTATTCGCCACGGGGCGGCGGCGGCAGGTGGCGTTCGCGCCAGTTGTCAACGCGGTAATGCGGACCGCGGTATTCATGCGGTACCGGATGGCCCCGACGGAAATCATGGCCGTTCCATGCGAAATGATCGCGCCCATCGCCATGATGATCGTCATATCGCGGGCCTCCCGCATGATGATCGCCTCCCGGTCTGCGATCGGGGCCATGCCCCTGCGGGCCACGTCCATGATCGTCGTGACGATCGCCGCCGTGTTGCTGCCAACGCGCATCATGATGGTCGCCCGGACCGTCCGCCCAGGAGACGCCGGAAAATAACGTGCTGCATGCGATAAGAGAAGCGATGATGCTTAGTGTTGTTTTTTTCATGGTACGACCTCCAGTAAAACGACGTACGCCGTTGCAAGCTACTATCGTTGATCTGGAGGAACAAAAGCATCTCTAAAACTCTTAAAAAACCATAACTTACAGGACATTACCCTGGGTTATCGATTTCTTAACGTTTGGGATGCAATTTGATACATACCGAATAAATAAGGAGAAAAAATGGAGATGCCAGCATAAATAACTGGCGCACAAAATATGACGCTGACGCTCAGTTCTGCCTGGGCGGTGAGCTTAAAGCATTCTGACTGAGACGCTGCGCCAGCTCTTCTGGCGCCAGCGCGGCGTAGCGATAGCCCTGAATCCCGTATACCGGAACAGCTGCCAGCGTCGCCAGATCCTCATCATCCTCTACGCCAACCACGATAATCAGCGGACAGAAGCGCCGGATATTTTTCATGAGCACCGGGAAGATCGGTTTATCCTTCTGCTCCCAGAAAAAGCGCTTGTCGATTTTCACTGCGTCAAAAAGGCCCGTATAAAGCGCTTCGAGGTTGGCAAAGCCGGTGCCGAGATCGCCAAGGAAAAAGCGAATGCCGTGCTCTTTTAACTGCTGCAGCGTATGCCTCGCTGCGTGGTCAGGCAGGAAGTCAACGTTCTCAGAGATCTCTAAACGAATAATGCTGGAAGCGCTGAACATCCGACACAACCGTTCATCTTCCTGAAGAAGCTGCACCATATCCTGATCAATATTGATGCTGATAAACAGCTGATGCTGCTCCAGCAGCATCAAGATTGATGACAGAAGGTTGAGCTGCTCAAACAGAAATTCTCGTTTTTCCTCATAACGCATATTTTCTATTACCATATGCGCGTTACGGGATTTTCCCGCCTCAGAGGTATATCGCGTTAATAATTCAAACCCGACAAAGGCGCCAGATTGCGAAACCACCGGTTCCAGCACAAATTTTTTATTCAGCGTTGAAGCCAAAGAATATGGAGTCATAAATACCTCGGACAAAGCCCAAAACGGCACGTCGTTGAATAAAGCGTAGCGAAAAACAGGGTAATCAGCAGATTAACTCCCCTTCCGATGAGTCACGATTTGGCTTTTCATGCCGCATGATTGCTTAAGTTTCAGACAACGCCATCGATTCAATGCCTGACAGCGCGGCGCGCTTCTGACAAAATAGCCACCTTTCCCCGATCAACCCAATACGTGGATTTCCTCTCTGATGGCAGCAAAAATTATTGACGGTAAAACGATTGCGCAGCAGGTGCGCCTTGAAGTTGCTGAAAAAGTGAAGCAGCGTCTGGCGGCCGGTAAACGCGCGCCTGGCCTGGCGGTGGTTTTGGTCGGCGACAATCCCGCTTCACAGATCTATGTCGGCAGCAAACGCCGTGCCTGTGAAGAGGTGGGTTTTGTCTCCCGCTCTTACGACCTTCCCGCCACCACCAGCGAAGCCGATCTGCTGCAGCTGATTGACGATCTGAACAACGACACCGAAATTGACGGCATTCTGGTGCAGCTGCCGTTACCGGCAGGCATCGACAATGTCAAAGTGCTGGAGCGCATCGTGCCGGATAAAGATGTCGATGGCTTCCATCCTTATAATGTTGGCCGCCTGTGTCAGCGCGCGCCCAAGCTGCGTCCCTGTACGCCACGCGGCATCGTAACCCTGCTGGAGCGCTACAACATCGACACCTTCGGCCTGAACGCCGTTGTCGTCGGCGCCTCCAATATCGTGGGCCGTCCGATGAGCATGGAGTTGCTGCTGGCGGGCTGTACCACCACCGTGACCCACCGTTTTACCAAAGATCTGCGTCATCACGTTGAGCATGCCGATCTGCTGGTGGTTGCTGTCGGCAAACCGGGCTTTATTCCGGGCGACTGGATCAAACCGGGCGCGATTGTGATTGATGTGGGGATTAACCGTTTGGAGAGCGGCAAAGTGGTGGGCGACGTCGATTTTGCTGCCGCTTCTGAGCGCGCTTCTTATATTACGCCTGTACCGGGCGGCGTCGGTCCGATGACGGTCGCCACGCTGATTGAAAATACGCTGCAGGCGTGTGAAGCCTCGGACAACGGAGAGCGGGCATAATGGCAACATTCTCATTAGGTAAATTTCCGCACGTCGACCTGTGCGATCTGCTGAAGCTGGAAGGTTGGGTAGAGAGCGGCGCCAGCGCCAAAGCGGTGATTGCTGACGGCGAAGTCAGCGTCGACGGCAAAGTGGAAACGCGCAAACGCTGCAAAATCGTTTCCGGCCAGACGGTGGAATTTGCAGGCCAGCGCGTTACCGTGACCGCCTGACCCTGATCGGCGTTCGCATCCGCAACGCCGGTTAACTTCTTGCCTGCCCGATAATGCGTGTCTCCCCCTCCGCCTGCTCCAGTTGAATATGATTGACCCCGGTGTATTTGCCAATCAGTTGCGCCAGACGCGATGAGTGGCTGGTTATCCATAACTGGCTGAACTGGCTCGCTTCGGCAATCAACATCGCCAGCGCCGGTAGCAAATCCTCGTGCAGACTATTCTCCGGCTCATTCAGCGCCATAAACTGCGGTGGACGCGGGCTGAGTAGCGCCACTACCAGACAAAGAAAGCGCAATGTGCCGTCAGAAAATTCAGCGCTTTCCAGCGGACGCAAAATCCCCTGGCGCGACATCAGCATCTGGAAACGGCCGCCCTGCGCCTGCACATGAAATTCGCTGTTGGGAAAGGCTTCGGCTACCACGCGAAACAGTAGCTCGTGGTGACCGCGCTCGACAATGGTTGCCCAGGCAGCCGCCAGATTACTGCCATCGTGCGACAGTATCGGCGAACGAATGCCTGGTTGAGGCGCACGAATCGGTGAGCCAGGCCAGACGGTAAATTCATGATAAAAACGCCACTGGCGCAGACGCTCGCGCATCTGAGAGATTTCAGGATAACGATGCGGCTCACCCAACTGACCAAACAGCGATTCCTCCTGATGCAGCGAGGCCGGATAAGCCACCCGCTCCCCTTCCACGTTGTGCAAAAACGCGGTCTGGTTGCGACGTTCCATAATGCAGGAAGAGGGGCGACGCTGGTGGCCGCTCAGCCACAGCCGTTCTTCTTTTACCAGCGGATCCAAATTAAACAGACTGGTCTCAAGCGGCTCCGGAAAGCCCACTTCCATCTGATAGTCAAAGTCATCCATCTGTACCGCGAGCTTCAGACGTTTGGCCTCGCCGCGTCGGTCGCCGCGCCGCAGTCCGCCAGCCCACATCGCTTTCTGAATGCCGCCCTCTTCCGCCAGCGCCAGCGACAAACGTCCGCTGGCGGCATCGTGCAGCAGACGCACCGCCTTATAGAGGTTGGATTTGCCGCAGCCGTTGGGACCGCTAATCACGTTAAGCTGGCCCAGCTGAAGCGTCAGGCTTCTTACCGAGCGGAAGCCGGTAATCTGAATTTGTTCAATCATCGCCAATAAAAAAGGGCGATTGCTCGCCCTGTAGAGTTATTTACGTCGCCAGGTGGTGCCCTGCGGCCCATCTTCCAGCACAATGCCTAACGCATTCAGCTTATCGCGCGCCACGTCAGCCTGCGCCCAGTCTTTGGCTTTACGCGCATCGTTGCGCATCTTGATCAGCGCTTCGATCTCCGCCACTTCATCATCGCTCGCCTGCGCGCCGCTCTGCAGGAACTGCTCCGGATCCTGCTGCAGAATGCCTAAAACGTCCGCCAGCTGACGCAAGCTCGCCGCCAGCGCGTTGGCCGCGTCGGTATCGATCGCTTTCAGACGGTTCACTTCGCGCGCCATATCAAACAGCACCGAATAGGCTTCCGGCGTGTTGAAATCGTCATCCATCGCCGTGCGGAAGCGCGCTTCAAACCCCTCGCCGCCCGCCGCCTGCGCCGACGCATCGGTATGACGCAGCGCGGTATAAAGACGCTCCAGCGCCGCACGCGCCTGGTTGAGGTTATCTTCGCCATAATTGAGCTGGCTGCGATAGTGGCCCGACATCAGGAAATAGCGCACGGTCTCGGCATCATAGTGCTTCAGCACGTCGCGCACGGTGAAAAAGTTGCCCAGCGACTTCGACATCTTCTCGCGGTCCACCATCACCATGCCGGAGTGCATCCAGTAATTGACGTAAGGACCGTCATGGGCGCAGGTAGACTGAGCGATTTCGTTTTCATGATGCGGGAACATCAGATCCGAGCCGCCGCCGTGAATATCGAAATGTTCGCCCAGCTGTTTGCAGTTCATGGCGGAACATTCGATATGCCAGCCGGGACGGCCATTGCCCCAGGGCGACGGCCAGGAAGGCTCATCCGCCTTGGACATTTTCCACAGCACGAAGTCCATCGGGCTGCGTTTTGCTTCCGCCACCTCGACACGCGCCCCCGCCTGCAACTGCTCCAGATCCTGGCGCGACAGCAGACCGTAATCGGCGTCGCTCGCCACGTCGAACATCACGTCGCCGCTCTCCGCTACGTAGGCGTGACCGCGCGCGATCAGCTGGCCGACCAGCTCAACGATCTCGTCGATATGACGGGTGGCGCGCGGCTCCAGATCCGGCGGCAGAATGTTCAGCGCGGCGAAATCTTTGTGCATTTCACCAATCATGCGGTTAGTGAGGGTTTCGATGCTTTCGCCGTTCTCATTGGCGCGTTTGATGATCTTGTCATCGATATCGGTAATATTGCGTACATATTTCAGCTGATAGCCGAGATAACGCAGGTAACGCGCCACCACGTCAAAAGCAACAAAGGTGCGTCCGTGACCAATATGACAAAGGTCATACACCGTGATGCCGCACACGTACATACCGATTTCACCGGCATGGATAGGTTTGAATTCCTCTTTCTGTCGACTCAGAGTGTTATAAATCTTTAGCATTGAACGATTCCGTATAGACGTGTGCGGGTTACGCTTATTTTGAATAAGATCATTGTGCCGTATTTTTCACGCTCGCGCGACGCAAAGCAAGCCAACTGCCGCCGCCTTGCTGACGCGTCAGTAGAAATTATGTTATAACGAGCGTCTGATAAAATGGCCTGCCGCACGCGCGGTACGGCACGCGATACCGACAACTCCGTTTACAGGACATGAATATGGTTACCTTCCAGACGAACCATGGTGACATCGTCATCAAGACTTTTGACGACAAAGCGCCGGCGACCGTGAAAAACTTTCTGGATTACTGCCGTGAAGGTTTCTACGACAACACCATTTTCCACCGTGTGATCAACGGCTTTATGATTCAGGGCGGCGGCTTTGAGCCGGGCATGAAGCAGAAAGCCACCAAAGAAGAGATCCGCAACGAAGCCAACAACGGCCTGAAAAACACCCGTGGTACCCTGGCGATGGCACGCACCTCTGCGCCGCACTCTGCTACCGCCCAGTTTTTCATCAACGTAGCTGATAACGACTTCCTGAACTTCCGCGACGAAAGCCTGCAGGGCTGGGGCTACTGCGTGTTTGCTGAAGTGGTGGAAGGCATGGACGTGGTTGAGAAAATTAAGGCGGTCTCTACTGGCCGTAGCGGTATGCATCAGGACGTGCCGAAAGAAGACGTCGTGATTCAGAAAGTGACCGTCAGCGAGTAATGTCGCGCACGCTGTTTATTGCAGATTTGCATCTGTGTCATGAAGAACCGGCAATCACTGCCGGTTTTCTGCGTTTTTTACAGCGCGAAGCGCCGCACTGCGATGCGCTCTATATTCTTGGCGACCTGTTTGAAGCCTGGATCGGCGATGACGATCCCAATCCGCTGCATCAGCAGGTTGCCGCAGCCCTGCATGCCCTGCCCGTTCCGGTTTTCTTTATTCACGGCAACCGCGACTTTTTGCTCGGTCATGATTTTGCCCGCGCCAGCGGCATGACGCTGCTGCCGGAAGAACAGGTGCTGGACCTCTACGGCCATCGGGTGTTGATTATGCATGGCGATACGCTCTGTACCGACGATCAGGGCTACCAGCGTTTCCGCGCCAAAGTGCATCAGCGCTGGCTGCAAAAGCTGTTCCTCTCTCTGCCGCTGTTTATCCGTAAACGTATCGCCGCCCAAATGCGCGCCGACAGCAAGCAGGCGAATCAGCATAAATCAGTGAGCATCATGGATGTAAATCAGGATGCGGTAGCGGCGGCCATGACGCGCCAGCAGGTACTGCTGCTGATCCATGGCCATACGCACCGTCCAGCGGTCCACCCGTTGATGGTGATGAATCAGCCGGCGCAGCGCGCGGTGCTGGGCGCCTGGCATACGCAGGGGTCGATGATCCAGCTGGACGCCAGCGGTCTGCAACTTATCGATTTTGCCTTCTGAAACCACGGGAAAAGCCGTGGTTTGCCGCGACGCAACCGTTTTCCTCGTGCCCGTCTCATGCTATTCTCTGTGCCCTTCTTTACCTGCCCGCCCGGCCAGGTTCGTTTGATTATTCACAGGAGTTGACCGCATGTCATCCAACGCCGCCCCGGCCCGCATCGCTATCGTCATGGGTTCTAAAAGTGACTGGGCCACCATGCAGTTTGCTGCGGAGATCCTTACCAGCCTGGACGTGCCCTTCCACGTTGAAGTGGTCTCTGCCCATCGCACCCCCGATAAGCTGTTCAGCTTCGCCGAATCTGCGGCAGAGAATGGCTATCAGGTGATTATCGCCGGTGCCGGCGGCGCAGCGCATCTGCCCGGCATGCTGGCGGCGAAAACGCTGGTGCCGGTACTGGGCGTCCCGGTACAGAGCGCGGCGCTGAGTGGCGTCGACAGCCTTTACTCTATCGTGCAGATGCCGCGCGGCATTCCGGTGGGAACCCTGGCGATCGGCAAAGCGGGCGCGGCAAACGCTGGCCTGCTGGCGGCGCAGATTCTGGCGCTTCACGATGGCGATCTGGCAAGCCGCCTGGCGAACTGGCGTCAGAGCCAGACCGATGAGGTGCTGAACAACCCGGATCCGCGGGAGGAAGCATGAAGCCGGTTTGCGTATTAGGAAACGGCCAGCTCGGCCGTATGTTGCGCCAGGCGGGTGAGCCGCTGGGTATCGCGGTTTATCCGGTGGGGCTGGATGCCGAGCCGGAAGCGCTGCCGATCGCGCAAAGCGTGATCACCGCCGAGATCGAACGCTGGCCGGAAACCGCCCTGACGCGCGAGCTGGCCCATCATTCCGCCTTTGTGAATCGCGATATTTTCCCTCGTCTGGCGGATCGCCTGACGCAAAAACAGCTGCTCGATCGGCTCGGTCTTGCGACTGCGCCCTGGCAGCTGCTGGCGGATAAAGCAGAGTGGTCGCAGGTGTTCAGCACGCTGGGCGAACTGGCTATCGTCAAGCGCCGCACCGGCGGCTATGACGGTCGGGGTCAGTGGCGCTTGCGCGTCGGTGAAACCGACACGCTGCCGGACGACTGCTACGGCGAATGCATTGTCGAACAGGGTATCAACTTCCTTGGCGAAGTCTCGCTGGTGGGCGCGCGGGCGCAGGATGGCAGCACGGTGTTCTATCCGCTGACCCATAACCTGCATCAGGAAGGGATTCTGCGCACCAGCGTCGCCTTCCCGCAGGCCGATCGCAACCAGCAGCAGCAGGCGGAGCAGATGCTCAGCGCCATTATGCATGAGCTGAACTACGTGGGCGTGATGGCAATGGAGTGTTTCGTTACGCCGCAAGGGTTGTTGATCAACGAGCTGGCGCCGCGCGTACACAACAGCGGCCACTGGACGCAAAACGGCGCATCTATCAGCCAGTTTGAGCTGCATTTGCGTGCGATCCTCGGCCTGCCATTGCCGCAGCCGGTGGTTCTCGCTCCGTCGGTGATGGTGAATCTGATCGGCACCGCAGTGAACATCGACTGGCTGCAACAGCCGCTGGTGCATCTGCACTGGTACGAGAAAGAGGTGCGCCCGGGCCGTAAGGTGGGCCACCTGAACCTCACCGACAGCGACAGTGCGCGCCTGAAAGCCACGCTGAACGCGCTGGTGCCGATGCTGCCGCCGGAGTATGCCAGCGGCATCGCCTGGGCGGTTGAAAAACTCTGATTGATGAATAAGGCGGGTCTCCCCGCCTTTTTTATGCCGCTTCAAACCGGCGGAACAGCGCCTTGCCTTTCAGCAGACGCACCCCCAGCCAGCCGCCGCACAGCGAGAGCAGCAGCGCGCCGGTCACCGGCAGCGCCAGCCACAGCAGCCAGTCCGGCTGCCACGGGAAATCGAAGATCTTACGCTGTAATCCCCACAGCGCCGCCTCGGCGCCAATCGCCGCCGCTACGCCCGCCACCACGCCAATCAGCGCAAACTCGCACCAGAGCGTGGTGCGCAACAAACGTTTGCTCGCGCCCAGCGTACGGTAAACCACCAGTTCCTGCCGCCGCTGGCGCATGCCCACCTGAATCTGCGCCAGCAGCAGCAAAACGCCGCAGGCGGTGACCAGCACCACCATAATTTCCAGCGCCTGACTGACCTGCGCCAACACCAGTCCGATCTGACGCATAATGCTGCCGATATCCAGCAGGCTCAGCGTGGGAAACTGGCGATTAAGCTGCGCCAGCAGCGCGGGATTATTCTCCATCCGGAAGCTGGTCAGCCAGGTTTGCGGCTGGCCGTCGAGCGCGCCGGGCGGAAAGATAAAGAAAAAGTTGGGCCGCAGGCTCTCCCAGTCAACCTTGCGCAGGCTGCTGATTTTCGCCGTAAACTGCTGCGTATCGCCGGTAAAGGTCAGCGTATCGCCGGGTTTGACGCCCAGCCGACCGGCCAGCTCCTCCTCCATCGACACCTCGCCCGCTTTGGGCGGCCAACTGCCCGCCGTAATGGGATTGTGCTCCGGACGCGCCAACTGCCAGGTGAGATTCAGCTCGCGGTTCAGTGCGTTATCCATTTTCGGATCGGCCTCTTTGCCGTTGAGCGCCGTCAGCCGTACGCGTGCAATGGGATAAAAGGTTTCAGTTCTGATCTGATGTGCAGCAAGGAACTCGCGCACCTGCGGCACCTGATCCTGCGTCATATTCAGCAGAAAATAGTTGGGGCTGTCCGGCGGTAGCTGCTGCTGCCAGCGATCGAGCAGATCCCCGCGCATCACCAACAGCAGCGCCAGCAGCATAAACGACAGGGAAAAGGTGGAGAGCTGGCTCAGCGTCATCCACGGCTGACGCAGCAGACGGTTGATCGCCAGGCGCAGCGCCAGATTACGCACCACCAGGCGACGCAGCAGCAGCAGCGTGCCCCAGCCAAGCAGCGCCAGCAGCACGGCCAGCATCACCACGCCCGCCAGCAGCGCCCAGAGCATTTTGCTGCCGCCGACCAGCAGCGCCAGCAGCAGCACCACCATCCCCGCCATCAGCGGCAGATAGATTTTCAACGGCCAGACGCGGGCAACCGCATCGCGCCGCAGCACGCGCAACGGCTGGGTAGCCAGCAGCAGACGATACGGCCGCAGCCCCACCAGCAGCGAAATCACAAACAGCGAGCCAATCGCCCACAGCCAGGGCCAGAGGCTGGCGGCAGGCAAGGTGGCGGGCAGCACCGGCTTCAGCATCGCCAGTAAAATCGCCTCAAAGACCTGCCCCAGAACAGTGCCGCAGAGCGCGGCCAGCAGCAGCACCGCCAGCCACTGGCCGATGATCAGCTTTTGCAACGCCCTGCGCGTAGCGCCAAGGGTTTTCAGCACCGCCACCAGATCGTAGCGGCTGCGACAGTAATGGCTCATGGCGACGGCCACTGCCGCGATGGCCAGCATCAGCGTCAGCAGCGCCGAAAGCAGCAGAAACTGCTGGGCGCGCAGCATGGATCGACCAAGCGCATCTTCTGAATTTTCCACGCTAATCCAGCGCTGATCCGCCCTGAGCTGCGGCTGAATCCAGTTGTCATAACGCGCCAACTGCTGCGGGTTACCGGAAAATTTATAGCGCCAGGTCAGGCGGCTGCCCAGCTGCACCGCGCCGGTTTTTTCCACATCAGCGAGATTCATCAACAGGCGCGGCGCAGTCTGGAAAGGATTGAAGCCGCTGTCTGGCTCCTGAATCACTTCACCGGCAATGCGCAACGTAGTATCGCCAACGTCAATATTATCCCCGACCTGGAGATTGAGCAGCGCCAGCAGACGCGGCGCGACAAGCGCGCTGCCCGCCCGCGGCTTCAGGCCCGGCGGCTCGGTTTGCAAGGTGCCGAACATTGGATAGCGATCGTCCACCGCCTTGATCGACGCGAGCTGCGGCGTCTGATCGGCAAAAGTCATGGTCATAAAGCTGAGCTGGCTGCTGACCTGCAATCCATCAGCGCGCGCCTGCGCCAGCCAGGCCTCGGCCACCGGCGCGCTGCTGCTCAGCGTACGATCGCCCGCCATAAAATCGCGGCTCTGCTGGTTGAGTCCTTTCTCCATGCGATCGCTCAGCGATCCCAGCGCCAGCACGCAGGCTACCGCCAGCGTCAGCGCCAGCCAGATAATCAGCAGCGAGGGGGAACGCCACTCGCGCCAGAACCAGCGCCAGATCATGTTTCCTCCCACAGCTTGCCGTCGCGCAAGCGCAGGCGGCGATCGCAACGCGCCGCCAGCTGCTCATCGTGCGTCACCAGAATCAGCGTGGTGGCGAAATCGCGGTTGAGGGAGAAAAGCAGATCGGCGATGCGATCGCCTGTTTTACGATCGAGATTGCCGGTCGGCTCATCGGCAAACAACAGTCCGGGACGACCATTAAACGCGCGCGCCAGCGCTACGCGCTGCTGCTCGCCGCCGGAAAGCTGGGCGGGCAGATGCTGCAAACGCTCGCCGAGGCCAAGCTGCGTCAGCAGTTCGCTTGCCTGCTGGCGGCTTTGACGCTCGTTATCCCCGCGCAGCAGCGCGGGTAGCTGGACGTTCTCCAGCGCGTTCAGCGTCGGCACCAGCATAAAGGATTGAAACACGAAGCCTACATGCTGCGCGCGTAAGGCGGCGCGCTGCTCCTCATTCATCTGATGCAGCGGCTGCCCTATCAGGTTCACTTCGCCGCTGCTGCCGTCATCCAGACCCGCCAGAATGCCCAACAGGGTCGATTTCCCGGAACCCGATTCGCCAATCAACGCGAGGGTTTCAGCCGGTTTGACAACTAACTCAACTCCGGTAAGGATGGTCAGCTGATGCTCTCCCTGACCGACGGACTTAGTAAGATGATGAACTTCAACAATGTTTTCCGCTGGCATTATCCCTTCCTGTTTTTGTTGCTTTTGCTGGTGTCGCGCTTCGCCGCCGCCGACACGCTGATGGTGTTGGGCGACAGCCTGAGCGCGGGTTACCGTATGGCGGCCACCGATGCCTGGCCCAGCCTGCTCGATAAAAAATGGCAACAGCAACCCAAAGTGGTCAACGCCAGTATCAGCGGCGATACCGCTGGACAAGGTCTGGCGCGCCTGCCTGCCCTATTAAAGCAGCATCAACCGCAATGGGTGTTAATCGAATTGGGCGGTAATGATGGCCTGCGCGGCTTCCCGCCGCAGAACATTGAGCAGGACCTGCGTAAAATTATTGCCGATGTGCGCGCCGCCAACGCCAGGCCGTTGCTGATGCAGATTCGCTTACCGGCAAATTATGGACGTCGCTATACCGAATTGTTCAGCGAAATTTATCCGAAACTGGCGCAGCAGTATGGCATTCCGCTGGTGCCCTTCTTTATGGAGCAGGTTTACCTGAAACCAGAGTGGATGCAGCAGGATGGTATTCATCCCAATCCCGCTGCGCAGCCCTGGATCGCCGCGCTGATGGCGCAGGAACTGGCTCCGCTAGTTAAGCACGAGTAACGGATCGCCGTGGTATCTGACAGGTAAAGTTATGCAAAAATCGATTCTTATCACTGGCTGCTCCAGCGGCATTGGCCTGGCGGCCGCCAGTGATTTACTGATGCGCGGCTATCGCGTGCTGGCGGCGTGCCGCAAACAACAGGATGTGGCGCGCATGGATGCGCTGGGCTTTACCGGCATTTTGCTGGATCTGGACGATGCGCAGAGCGTGGATAGCGCGGCGGATCGGGTGATCGCCCTGACCGATAACCGCCTTTACGCTCTGTTCAACAACGGCGGCTTTGGCGTTTACGGTCCGTTAGCGACCCTGTCGCGCCAACAGCTGGAGCAGCAGTTCGCCACCAACTTTTTTGGCGTCCATCAACTGACGATGCGTCTGCTGCCTGCCCTGCAGGCGAGCGGCAACGGGCGCATCATCAATACCAGCTCGGTGCTGGGACTGATCGCCACGCCCGGACGCGGCGCCTATGCCGCCAGCAAATATGCGCTGGAAGCCTGGTCAGACGCGCTGCGCATGGAGCTGCGCGGCAGCGGCGTACGCGTCAGCGTGATCGAACCCGGTCCCATCCGCACGCGCTTCACCGACAACGTCACGCAAGGAGAAACAGAGAATCCGGTACGTAATCCGGGCATCGCCGCGCGTTTTACCCTGCCGCCGGAAGCGGTGCTGCCCAAGCTGCGTCATGCGCTTGAGAGCCCTCATCCGCGCCTGCGTTACCCGGTGACGCTGGTCGCGCATGTGATGAGCGTGTTGAAACGCTTGCTGCCCGGCTGGATGCTGGATCGCATTTTGCGCAGCCGGTAAACGGATTGCCATAATTGAGCTTGAAGCCACAGGCTTCGACCCCATATCCTCAGGACATTAACAGCTAAAGAGACGTATTCATGTCACCACAAGCTTCGATTATCGACATCAACGAATCCAACCTGCATCAGACGCTGGAGCAGTCCATGCAGGTGCCGGTGCTGTTCTACTTTTGGTCTGACCGCAGCCAGCATTGCCAACAGCTGACGCCGGTGCTGGAGAAACTGGCGCAGGAGTATGCCGGTCAGTTTGTGCTGGCGAAACTCGATTGTGATAAAGAGCAGATGGTGGCGGCGCAGTTTGGTCTGCGCGCGATTCCTACTGTCTATCTGTTCCAGAACGGCCAGCCGGTAGATGGTTTCCAGGGACCGCAGCCGGAAGAGGCGATTCGCGCGCTGCTGGAAAAAGTCCTGCCGCGCGAAGAGGAGCTGAAGGCGCAGCAGGCGATAGCGCTGATGGAAGAAGGCAAACCGCTGGATGCCCTGCCGCTGCTGAAAGAAGCCTGGCAGCTGAGCAACCAGTCGAGCGAAATCGGTTTCCTGCTGGCGGAAGCGCTGATTACGCTGAATCGCAGCGACGAAGCGGAAACCGTGCTGCAGGCGGTGCCGTTGCAGGATCAGGATACGCGCTATCAAAGCCTGGTGGCGCAAATCGAGCTGCTTAAGCAGGCGGCGGATACGCCGGAAATCCAGCAGCTGCAGGCGCAGCTGGCGGATGCACCCGACAACGCTGAGCTGGCTGCTAAACTCTCATTACAACTGCACCAGGTAGGACGTAACGAGGAAGCGCTGGAACTCTTGTTCGGTTTTTTGAAGCGCGATCTCAACGCCGCTGACGGACAGGCGCGCAAAATGATGCAGGAGATTCTGGCTGCGTTAGGCACCGGAGACGCGCTGGCAGCCAAATACCGTCGTCAGCTCTACTCGCTGCTCTACTAAGCTCCCGGACGGCGAGCAAACGGGCCGAACGACTCGGCCCGACAATCTGACAATCTGGAGGTTATATGATTACTGTAATTCCGGTACTGATCGTACTGGTGCTGGTGATTGTCTGGGCGGGGGTGAAAATTGTCCCGCAGGGCTATCAGTGGACGGTTGAACGTTTTGGCCGTTATACCCGCGCGCTACAACCCGGCCTGAGCCTGGTGGTGCCGTTCATGGATCGTATTGGCCGCAAAATCAATATGATGGAGCAGGTGCTCGATATTCCTTCTCAGGAAGTGATCTCGAAAGACAACGCCAACGTCACCATCGACGCCGTCTGTTTTATTCAGGTTGTCGATCCCGCCAGCGCCGCCTATGAAGTCAGCAATCTTGAGCTGGCGATTATCAATCTCACCATGACCAATATCCGTACCGTGCTGGGCGGCATGGAGCTGGATGAGATGCTCTCTCAGCGCGACAACATCAATACCCGCCTGCTGCATATCGTCGATGAAGCGACCAACCCCTGGGGCGTGAAAATTACCCGTATCGAAATTCGCGACGTGCGACCGCCGCAGGAGCTGATCGCCGCGATGAACGCCCAGATGAAAGCGGAACGTACCAAACGCGCCGATATACTTACCGCGCAGGGGGTGCGTCAGGCGGCCATTCTGCGCGCCGAAGGGGACAAGCAGTCGCAAATCCTCAAGGCGGAAGGGGAACGTCAGTCCGCCTTTTTGCTTGCCGAAGCGCGTGAACGTCAGGCAGAGGCGGAGGCGACCGCCACGCGCATGGTGTCGGAGGCCATTGCGGCCGGTGATATCCAGGCGGTGAACTACTTTGTCGCGCAGAAATATACCGATGCGCTGCAGAAGATTGGCTCCGCCAACAGCAGCAAAGTGGTGATGATGCCGCTGGAGGCCAGCAGTCTGATAGGCGCGGTTGCGGGCATCAGCGAGCTGCTGAGCGAGACGCGCCGGGAGAAAAAACCGTGATCATGGCCGCGATAATCGCCCATCCGCACTGGTTCTGGCTCACGCTGGGCGGCCTGCTGCTGGCGGCGGAAATGCTCGGCACCAATGGCTATCTGCTCTGGAGCGGCCTCGCCGCCGTGCTGGTGGGGATTATCGAGTGGATGTTTCCCCTGCCGTGGCGCGGCCAGGGCATCCTGTTTGCCATGCTGACGCTGCTGTGCCTGTTTTTGTGGTATCGCTGGCTGCTCTATCGCGAACAGCAGCAGCAGCCGAACGCATTGAATCAGCGCGGCGTGCAGATGGTGGGCCGACACCTGACGCTGGACACCGCGCTTCAGGATGGCATCGGGCATGTGCGCATCGGCGACAGCAGCTGGCGCGTGCGGGCCGACAGCGATCTTCCCGCCGGGACGCACGTTACCGTGATCGGCGTGGAAGGCATTACGCTGCATATCCGGCCACGTCATCAGGCGGAGTGATGGGCGCTGCAACCGGCAAGGTGATTGATAATCGGGCAGTCGGCGCTATCGTCTCCGGGGCAGGCTTCCGCCAGCAATAACAGTCGCGCACGCATCGCGTGCAACTCTTCAATATGCGCCGCGATCTCATCCGCTTTTTGCAGCGTGCGGGCTTTGACCTCGGCGCTGTGACGCTCAGGATTATTAAACAAATGGACCAGCTCACGGCATTCGTCGAGCGTAAAACCGACCTGACGCGCCTGGCGTAACAGGGTCAGCTCCTCCAGATGGTGTGGCGTGTAGCTGCGGTAGCCATTTTCGCTGCGCAGCGGCGGCGTTACCACGCCCTTCTCTTCATAAAAGCGGATCGCTTTGCTGGTTAAGCCGGTTTTTTTGGCGACGTCACTGATATTCATCGTTCCCCCTTGACCTTCCCCTTGATGGAAGGTTTAAGCTTCATAACTAATCGAAAATGTTCTGCGGGTCAAACCCGACATCTTAAGGAGTTAACCATGTCACAGACAATTTTACTGACGCTGGACGGCCTCTCCTGCGGCCACTGCATCAAACGTGTAAAAGAAGCGCTGGAACAACGCAGCGATGTGGAACAGGCAGAGGTTACGCTGGAAGAGGCTCGCGTTGCGGGCCAGGCCAGCGCCGACGCGCTTATCGCCACCGTTGAGCAGGCGGGCTATCACGCCGGGCTGAAGCAGGACGACGCGCACCCAAAGTCTGAACCGCTGACAGCAACAGAAACGCAGCCGGAAGCGCTGACAGCGGAATCCACAGAGCTTCCGGCACAGAGTCGTGATAACGCCGCGCACCTGCTGATTGAGGGCATGAGCTGCGCCAGCTGCGTCAGCCGGGTGGAAAAAGCGTTGCAGCAGGTCACGGGCGTCAGCCAGGCGCGTGTTAACCTTGGCGAGCGCAGCGCCCTGGTGCTGGGTGACGCCGATCCGCAGGCGCTGGTCGCCGCGGTGACGGAGGCCGGTTACGGCGCGCAGGTGGTTGAAGATGAAAGCGAGCGGCGGGAGAAGCAGCAGCAAAGCGCCCGTCAGGCGATGCGCCGCTTCAGCTGGCAGGCCGCGCTGGCCCTGCTGTTGGGCGTGCCGCTGATGATCTGGGGCATGATCGGCGACAACATGATGCTCAGCGCTGCCAATCGCCCCGTCTGGCTGCTGCTGGGCACCCTTACCCTGCTGGTAATGATTGTTGCTGGCGGCCACTTTTACCGCAGCGCCTGGCGCAGCCTGCGCAACGGCGCCGCCACCATGGATACGCTGGTGGCGTTGGGCACCGGCGCAGCCTGGCTTTACTCCATCAGTGTCGCCCTCTGGCCCGACTTTTTCCCTTCACAGGCGCGCCATCTCTATTTTGAAGCGAGCGCGATGATTATCGGCCTGATTAACCTCGGCCATGCGCTGGAGCAGCGCGCGCGCCAGCGTTCGTCGCAGGCGCTGGAGCGGCTGCTGGATCTCGCTCCGGCGCAGGCGCGGGTCATCACCGATCAGGGCGAAAAAATGGTACCGCTGAGCGAACTTCAGCCGGGTATGACGCTGCGTCTGGTCACCGGCGATCGCGTGCCGGTTGATGGCGATATTCTTGAGGGCGAAGCCTGGTTCGATGAGGCGATGCTCACCGGCGAGCCGGTGCCGCAGGCGAAAAGCAGCGGCGATAAGATCCACGCCGGTACGCTGGTACAGGATGGTGCAGTGCGCTTTACCGCCCGCGCTATCGGGAAAAACACCACGCTGGCGCGCATTATTCAGCTGGTGCGCCAGGCGCAGAGCAGCAAGCCAGAGATTGGACGGCTTGCCGATCGCATCTCTGCCGTCTTCGTGCCCGTCGTGGTGGCGATCGCGCTGGTTAGCGCCCTGATCTGGTATCTCGTCGGGCCGCAGCCGCAAATCGTCTATACGCTGGTGATCGCCACCACGGTGTTGATTATCGCCTGCCCCTGCGCGCTGGGTCTGGCGACGCCGATGTCGATTATCTCGGGCGTGGGTCGCGCGGCAGAGCTGGGCGTGCTGATACGTGATGCCGACGCGTTGCAGCGGGCCAGCACGCTCGATACGCTGGTGTTTGATAAAACCGGCACCCTGACGGAAGGCCAGCCGCGCGTAACCGATATTGTGACCTTTAATGGCGCAGACCAGGCGCACATCCTGCGTCTGGCGGCAGCGCTGGAGCAGGATTCCAGCCATCCGCTGGCAAAAGCGCTGGTTAACGCCGCAAAAAGCAGCAATCTGCCTGCGATTGCGCAATTTCGTACAATACGCGGGCAAGGCGTCAGCGGCATACTGGATGGCAAACCGCTGCTGCTGGGCAATCTGGCCCTGATGCAGCAAAACAATGTTGATTGCAGCGCTGCCGAACAGGCGCTTGCCGCGATGGCGGAAAAAGGCGCGACGCCGGTAATACTGGCCGCAGAAGGCAAGCTGGCAGGCCTGTTCGCGCTGCGTGATGCGCTGCGCCAGGAGAGCCGCACGGCCTTGCAGCGTCTGCACCGCTCAGGCTTTCGATTGATTATGCTCACCGGCGACAACGAACAGACCGCGCGCGTTATCGCCAAAGAGGCAGGTATCGACGAAGTGATCGCCGGCGTACTGCCGGATGGCAAAGCGGATGCGATACGTCAGTTGCAGCAGCAGGGTCGTCAGGTGGCGATGATCGGCGATGGCATCAACGACGCACCGGCGCTGGCGCAGGCGGAAGTGGGTATTGCCATGGGCGGCGGCAGCGATGTGGCGATTGAAACCGCGGCGATGACGCTGATGCGTCACGATTTGCACGGCGTCGCCGATGCGCTGGCGGTCGCCAAAGCGACGCTGCGCAACATGAAGCAGAACCTGCTGGGCGCCTTTATCTATAACAGTCTGGGCATCCCTGTCGCCGCTGGCGTGCTCTACCCCTTTACCGGCACGCTGTTGAATCCGGTACTGGCGGGCGCGGCGATGGCGCTCTCTTCGATTACCGTAGTGAGTAATGCCAACCGCCTGTTGCGCTATAAACCGCCCAAAGCCTGATAGCAGAAACGTCTCCTGTTCTTCACGGCATGAAATCGCTAGCATGGCTTTTTAGCCAACAAAGGACATGGAATGATGTGTAGCTTTCGGCGAATGATGAACGGGCTGTTACGGCGTCTCGTACCAGCCAGTTACGCCTGGCCCGCCGTTGATATCCGGCTGGGCGATCGCCAGCTTCATCTGGTAGGCAGCATACATATGGGCACGCAGAACATGCAGCCGCTGCCGGCGAAATTGCTCACGCTGCTGCAACAGGCCGATGCGCTCATCGTTGAGGCCGATATTACCCAGGGCGCGTCCCCTTTTGTGGAGACTGGCGAACAGCCGCCGCTGGTAACGCGCCTGGAGCCTGAGGAGCTGATTCAGCTAGGCAAATTATGCGACGAGCTCAATCTGTCGATAGCGCTGTTCGATACCCTGCCCGCCTGGCAAATCGCGCTGATGCTGCAGGCGCAGCAGGCGCAACAGCTGGGTCTGCGGCCCGATTACGGCATTGATTATCAGCTGCTGATGGCGGCAAAACGCTGGCAGAAGCCGGTGCGGGAGCTGGAAGGGCCGGACGTGCAGCTCGCGCTGCTGAAAGCGTTGCCCAACGAGGGACTTGCGCTGCTGCTGGATACGCTGACGCACTGGCATACCAATGCGCGTCTGTTGCAAACCATGATCAGCTGGTGGCTTGACGCGCCGCAGCAACAGCAGCCTACATCGCTGCCCTCTACCTTCAGCAATGTGCTGAACGATATGCTGATAAGTCAGCGCAACCAGCGCTGGCGCGATACGTTGAGTCAACTGCCGGCAGGTCGCTATGTGGTCGCAGTGGGTGCGCTGCATCTTTACGGTGAGGATAATTTGCCGGAACTGTTGAGGCGGCCCTGAAAAAAAGAAGGCCAATAGTGTTATTGGCCTGTCAATAAAAAATCTGTTTATGATTTTGGTTATCGCTCAGCATCAGATGCGGGCGCGGGGCCAATTCTCGCGCAAAGCACAGATTTTCGCCACCTTTATTCACCATAAATCGCATTTAAAATGCGCAGGGCAAGGAACGATTATGACGCCAGCAGTAAAACTTCTCGAAAAACAAAAGGTCACGTTTACCTTGCATCCTTATGAGCATGATGCCAGCGAAACCAATTTTGGCGATGAAGTGGTGCGTAAGCTAAATCTTAATGCCGGTCAGGTTTACAAAACGCTGCTGGTGGCGTTAAACGGCGACGCAAAACAGCTGGCCGTGGCGGTGACGCCGGTATCCGGTCTGCTGGATTTAAAAAAAGTGGCAAAGGCGCTCGGGGCGAAAAAAGCGGAAATGGCCGATCCGCTGCTCGCCCAGCGGGTGACGGGTTATCTGGTCGGCGGCATCAGTCCGCTGGGACAGAAAAAAATATTGCCGACGGTGATCGATCGTCAGGCGGGCGAGTTCCCCACCATCTACATCTCCGGCGGCAAACGCGGACTGGATATCGAACTTTCGCCGCAGGATCTGGCGCGCCTGCTGAACGCACCGCTGGCTGACATCGCCCGGCGCGATTAAGCGGGCGTCTGGGCGCAGAGCTGATCGATCATCCAGCGCCCTGCCGGTCCGGGCGGATTGCGCGTTG
This sequence comes from Pantoea osteomyelitidis, assembly GCF_044342975.1. Taxonomy (NCBI): domain Bacteria; kingdom Pseudomonadati; phylum Pseudomonadota; class Gammaproteobacteria; order Enterobacterales; family Erwiniaceae; genus Pantoea; species Pantoea osteomyelitidis. The sequence goes on along the minus strand of NZ_JBGFSN010000004.1, from coordinate 212,601 downwards.
ACCAGATCGCCTCCACCGCAATACGCTGCGGCCAGCCCGGCACTCTTAACTCTTTCAACTGCTGGTGTCCGAACTGATTAACCAGCCAGCGCGGCAACACGCTCCAGCCAAATCCCTGTTCGGCCATCTCCAGCAGCAGCAGATAAGAGGGCGCGGACCAGACCTGGCCCGTCGAGCGTAACGCATGGTTTTGCACCCAGGTGTTCAGCCGCAGCTGCCGCAACGCCTTGAGTTCCTCTTCTGTTACTACAGGTTGCTGCGCCAGCGCATGATCCCGATGCAGCCAGATCGCCATTTCCGCCTCCACCTGCAGGCGCGCCACGGCAATATCGGGCGGCAGCTGCGGCTGGGCGCGCACGATGCCAAGATGCGCGCGTCCGGTCTGCAACAGATCCAGCACATCCTCGTCTTCGGCAATCATGCATTCAAATTCAATATCGGGATAGCGCGCCTCGAAACGCTTGAGCAGGCTCTCATGATGATCCGCCTGCCAGAAATCGGAAATCGCCAGGCTGAGCCGCGGCTCTGCGCCCTGCGCCAGCCGCATCGCCAGCTCATCGAGCCGGTGACCGGCGCTGAGGATCGCCTGCACCTGCACCAGCGCGCGGCTCCCCTGCTCCGTCAGCGTCGGCTGTCGTCTCTGACGATCAAATAAACGAAAGCCCAGATCGATTTCCAGATTGGCAATAGCGCTACTGATGGTGGACTGGCTTTTACCCAGCGCACGCGCCGCAGCGGAAAAAGATCCGCTGGCCACCGTCTGTACAAAAGCTTCCAGAGATTCTGGTGAGTATTTCATAGTGAACCATCGCTTTTATCGATAGGTGTTCATTTTAGCGCAGCTTTGCTGTGTGAAAAAATGCATGGCTAACCTGAAGGAGAAAATCGTGCGCACCCGCTCACTAAAAGAACGTTTTTACCACGCCGCCGGGTTTGAAACGCTGGCGATACTCACCGTCTCTCCGCTGGCCGCCTGGGCGATGCAGAAACCGCTGTTTGATATGGGGGCGCTGGCGATTGCGCTCTCTACCGTCGCGCTGCTGTGGAATATGATCTATAACGCAGGCTTTGATCGTCTCTGCCCGCCCGGCAAAACCAGACGCGGTTTCGGCCTGCGCCTGCTGCACGCGCTCGGTTTTGAGGGAGGCTTTATTCTGATCGGCCTGCCCATTGCCGCCGCGATGCTGCATATCGGTTTATGGCAGGCATTTATGCTGGAAATCGCCTTCTTTCTGTTTTTCCTGCCCTATACCCTGGCCTATAACTGGGTGTGGGATAAGCTGCGTCAACGCTGGCTGGCGTGCGAAGCGTAAAAAAGAGGAGGCAAGCTGCCTCCTCTGCGCTATTTATTATCGTTATCGTCGGCTGACGGCCAGAGCCAGGCCAGAATCATTTTCGGATAAGAACGATGCTGCGATTTTTCCCGCGCCTTATCACGCTCGCGCTTTTGCGCCTCGGTCAGATGCACAATCTCGTCGTGGGGCGCATAGTCGCTCGCCTTCAGCGGAGTGTGATCGCTGATATACTGCTTCAGCACTTCGGCATCAATAAAACCGGTGTTCACAAAGCCCGCATGCTGATCGATGCGCGGATAGCCGTCCCCTCCCGCCGCGTTAAAGCTGTTGGTCGCCATGCGGTACTTTTTGTCCGCAACCAGCGGCTGGCCGTTGATTTTGATCTCGCTGACCTCGCTGCCGTCCGCAACCAGGCTGATATTGGCGAACTGAGCATAGCCGCCGGAGTCAGGCTTGATGTTAGCCACTACCGTCAGATAATGCGCCACTTCACTGCCCGTCATCGTCACAGAAGTCACCTGATTGCCAAACGGCTGCACCTGCAGCAGATCTTTATAGGTGACGACGCCCACCGGCAGTGAAGTACGAATGCCGCCGCCGCTCATCACGGCAAAGTCAGCCTGGGTACGCGCCATTTGCGCTCGCAGGATCAGCTGTCCCAGATTGGTTTGCTGAAAGCGAACTTTGTCGCGCTCGCCGATAAACGATCCCTGCGTTTCGCCTGCCTTAACCTGTAGCTGCGCTTCGCCCCGCTTCTGAAACGGCGTCAGCAGCTTCATCATGGCACTGTTTTTTGGAATCTCTTCGCCGTAAGTGAGCCAGGATTCACTGCCATCGAGGTTTTTCACTTTGTGCTTCAGGTTGACCGGCAGCAGCTGATAATTTTCCAGCGTCAGCTCCCCGTTGCGAAAGGTAAAATCGCCGCGGCCAATAAACTTGCCCCACTCTTTCGCCTGCATAATCCAGACGCCATTCTGACGATCTGGCTGACAGGGCGTGCCCGGCTGATAGTTAGCCTGAGAGACATTCTCTTTTTCCATGCAGACCGCATCATGGGAATGGCCGCCAATGATGACATCCAGCGTGCCTTTCGGCAGCGTGCGCGCCAGCGTGACATCCCCCGGCGCGTTGCTGCCGTGCTTGCCATCGTCGTAATGGCCCATGTGGGTCAGGGCAATGATCACATCCGGTTTTTCCTGCGCGCGCAGCTCATCAGCTGCTTTTTTTGCCTCGGCGATGGGGTCGCGGAACTCAATATCTTGCAGATAAGCCGGGTTGGCGATCTTCGCCGTGTCGTCGGTGGTCAGCCCGATAACGGCGATTTTTAGCCCCATACGGTTAAACAACGCCCAGGGTTTGAACAGGCGTTTGCCGGTGCTTTTTTGATAAATATTGGCGGAGAGCAGCGGGAACTTCGCCCACTTCTCCTGCTGGCGCAGAACCGATAGCGGGTTATCAAATTCATGATTGCCGAGCGCCATCGCATCGTAGCCCACCAGATTCATGCCACGAAAATCGGGTTCCGCATCCAGCATGTCAGATTCCGGCACGCCGGTATTCACATCGCCGCCGGAGAGGATCAGCGCGCCGCCCCCTTTGGCCTGCACGTCGTAGCGCAATGTATCCATCAAGGTTTTCTGTGCCGCCAGGCCATATTCGCCCTGTGCGTCGTACCAGAAATGGCCGTGGTGATCGTTGGTGTGCAGAATAGTGAATCGGTAGGTGCGATCCTGCTGCCAGGCCTGTGAAAACAGCGGCGTAAGCGCCAGCGCCACGGCAAAAATTTGTGCTATCCGTCGAGATAAAAACAAAACGTTCTCCTTATTCCCTGAAGACCAGCCCCGGTTGGGCTTTTGTTATCTTTTTCGTCCATCTGTGTCGCATATTCCGGCCATTAACTCAAGGTGAAAGCGTTATAACCTCAACCCGCTGCTGTTTATCAGAGTTTATCCTCTTTATCCGGTAATTTTCAGCCAGCCAGTGGCCCTGACGCAGCGGCAACTGACCAGAGACGAATGAATGCCTGCCATGGACAGTCTGTTTAAATCTCCATCCCGATGCTATTAATGGTTTTTCTAACTCTATATCAGGATGATATTCGCCATAAATGGCGCTTTTTCCGTTTATATTTTTTTATTTTTATCGTTTTACTCTCAGTAAAAATCAGCAGTAAAGAAGGTTAAGCATCACAAATAGCACTCACAATGCTTTTTTGGTGTTTTTTTTGTTTTTTTTCTGGTTTCGTTAGTTTTTACCACGCTGGAACAGGAATATTGATTTACACTCGTTACAAGCGGATACATTTTCACACAAGGAGACTGGCATGCATCACACCACACCGTTGATCACCACTATTGTCGGGGCGCTCGTTCTCGCCTTTCTCCTCGGTATGCTGGCGAATCGCCTGCGAGTTTCACCGCTGGTGGGCTATTTGCTGGCGGGCGTGCTGGCGGGGCCTTTTACGCCTGGTTTTGTGGCAGATACCACTCTTGCGCCGGAGCTTGCCGAGCTGGGGGTGATTCTGCTGATGTTCGGCGTGGGTCTGCACTTTTCACTGAAGGATTTGATGTCGGTAAAGTCCATCGCCATTCCCGGCGCCGTAGCCCAGATTATCGTGGCGACGCTGCTGGGAATGGGCCTCTCCTGGTTGCTGGGCTGGTCGCTAATGACCGGGCTGGTGTTTGGTCTCTGCCTTTCCACCGCCAGTACCGTGGTGCTGCTGCGAGCGCTGGAGGAGCGTCAGCTGATCGACAGCCAGCGCGGACAGATCGCCATCGGCTGGCTGATTGTGGAAGATCTGGTGATGGTGTTGACGCTGGTGCTGTTGCCGGCCATTGCCGGGATGCTGGAGCAGGACAACGTCAGTCCGACGCTGCTCGTCTGGGATCTGCTGCTGACCATCGGCAAAGTGGTCGCCTTTATGGTGCTGATGATGGTGGTTGGCCGTCGCGTGGTGCCATGGATTCTGGCAAAAAGCGCGGCGACCGGCTCGCGCGAGCTGTTTACGCTGGCCGTGCTGGCGTTGGCGCTCGGCATTGCCTATGGCGCGGTGAAGTTTTTTGATGTCTCGTTTGCTCTCGGCGCATTTTTTGCCGGTATGGTGCTGAATGAATCGGAGCTGAGCCATCGCGCCGCGCACGATACCCTGCCGCTACGTGACGCTTTTGCCGTGCTGTTTTTTGTCTCTGTCGGCATGCTGTTTGATCCGATGATTCTGCTGGAACAGCCGCTGGCGGTACTGGGCGCGCTGGCGATCGTGGTGGTGGGCAAATCCCTTGCCGCCTGGCTGCTGGTTACCCTGCTGGGGCATTCACGCCGTACCGCGCTAACTATTTCCGTCAGCCTTGCGCAGATCGGCGAATTTGCCTTTATCCTTGCCGGGCTTGGTATTTCTCTGGGTTTGCTGAGCGAAGAGGGTCGCAATCTGGTGCTGGCCGCAGCGATCTTCTCGATTATGATCAATCCGGTTCTTTTTACCCTGCTGGAACGTTTGCTTGAAAAAACCGAGACCATGGAAGAACAAACCTTTGAGGAAGCGATTGAAGATGAAAAGCAGATTCCGGTCGAGCTGTGCAACCATGCGGTGATCGTGGGGTTTGGCCGCGTCGGCAGTCTGCTGGGCCAGAAGCTGATGGAAGCTGACGTGCCGCTGGTAGTGGTAGAGAATTCACGCCCGCGCGTGGAGGCGTTGCGCGAACGGGGCATTAAAGCGGTACTGGGCAACGCCGCGCGCGCCGAGACGATGGATCTGGCACGTCTCGACTGCGCCCGCTGGCTGCTGTTAACCATCCCCAACGGCTATGAGGCAGGCGAAATTGTCACTGCCGCCCGCGAAAAGCGCGACAACATTGAGATTATCGCGCGTGCGCATCATGACGACGAGGTGGATTACATTCTGGAGCGCGGCGCTAATCGTGTGGTGATGGGCGAACGCGAAATCGCAAAAAGTATGTTGCAGATGCTGGAAGCGCAGATCGCGGGCGGGTATGCGGCCCGCCAGCAGCAAAGCTGAGCGGGTGCTTCATCGTTTATTCTCCGCCTCCTGGATCTGGATATTCAGTCCAGGAGGCGGGATTCAGTGCAATACGGCCCCTTTGCACAGCCGCATATACTGTGACTCCTGAAACTGCCTGTCGCCTCAACGATCCCAGTAAGATTCTTCCAGACTGTCTTCCCGCTCCGGCAGACCGCGCGTCAGGCGCGGCGAATGCTGGTTCAGCACCTGATAGCTCACGCGATTCGCATATTTGCACACCTGCGCCAGCGAAGAATAAGTCAGAAAAGGCCGGGCATGCTTGCTGGAGTTCGGCACCTTCTGGCGATGATAGTTGTTGGCGGTAATATCATGCAGCAGCGCGGCCAGCGCGCCGTCACCGGCACCGTTGGTGTTCATGATCTTCTCCGGACCGCCCATATACGGGGCGATATGAGAGAAAATACGCAGCGGCTGCTCGCAGTCCTGATAACGCATGGCGCGACTGAACTCATATTGGTTAAATTCGGCAATCGCGCCCGGCAGCAGCGGATGGTTAGTGTTGCGCTTATTGGTCTCTTCGGTATAGGCCGCCATATACAGGCCCGTCGGCCCTGCGGTACAGAGCACCAGATCTACCCAGTCCAGCGCCATATTGGCGGCCAGCAGCGGATCGCTCTCCCCGGTCAGGGCAAAAGCTTCCTCTTCGTTCATCGCCACAATAGAGACATGTTCGCGTAAAAAATCACGCCAGAACTGCGGATTATCCCCGATGACGAATTTGGTGCCCAGCGTCAGCACCACCGGCACGTTATGCCGCTTCGCATAGGCAATCGCCTGCATGGTCGCTGCAGGCATCGGCTCGCCCGCTTTGCAGCGCACCAGATAAGAGGTCAATACCAGCGCGGAGGCGCCGGCAATCACCTCTTCCGGGATATTTTCCGCCTGTAGCTGATTCATCTGCCCCGGACTGATGGCGAAAGTGCGTTCGCCATGCTCGCCGATCAGGGTAAAACAGCGGCCAATCGCGCCGTCAACGCCCTGCAGATAGTTGAGATCCATGCGGCTGGAGGTATTGCAGAGGTAACGATAGGCGTAGCCGCCGATCTGGATGTTATTGCACATCACGCCCAGCAGCACCGAGCGATCGTCTGCCAGCACCGAATAGTTGTGCAGCGTGTTGCCAATGGTGCCGCCAGCAAACTGATGGCTGATCAGCGCATTCTCCATCAGCTCGTGATAAAGCGCTTCGGCAATCCCATCCTCTATCACCAGCGAGTGTCCGGCGCTGAGACCGTAACGTGCGAGAAAGTCATCATCGACTTTGGCTTCAATATCGACCAGCGTCTGATCAATTCCCACCACCCAACTGCCATTCTCCTGTTCGCTGAGAACAGATTGCAGTAAGGGATCGCGGGCGCTGACGGGAAAGTAGTGTTTGGATTTGCGTTTGCCGGGAAATTTCATGATGACTGCCACAGGAAAAACAGGCAGAGAATGATATCACACTCTCTGCTGTTGCCCTTAAAGAGGTGAATTAACTAACTGCACCATCATCTCAATGTGGGCAGCGTCGTCATTCAACGCGGGGATATATTCAAACTTCTCGCCGCCGGCATGCATAAAGAACTCACAGTTCTGCTCGCTGATCTCCTCAAGGGTCTCAAGGCAGTCAGCGGAGAAGCCGGGACTCATCACCTGTACATGCTTAACGCCTTTTGCCGCCAGTCCCTGCATGGTCTCGTCGGTATAGGGCGTCAGCCAGGGTTCACGTCCGAAACGCGACTGAAAGGTCATCATAATCTGCTCTTTGCGCAGGCCCAGCGCCTGCGTCAGCGCCGCCGTGGTGTCGGCGCAGCGCTGCGGATAGTCATCGCCTTCATCAGCGAAACGCTGTGGAATGCCATGATAGGACATTATCAGCAAATCGGGCTGTCCATGCTGCGCAAAAGAGCGTTCAACCGAGGCTTTTAACGCCGCGATATAGGCGGGATGCTCGGCATAATCGCGAATAAAACGGATATCCGGCAGCGAGCGGTAAGATTTAAACGCGCTGTGCAAACCGTCCCAGACGGCGGCCACCGTCGAACAGGAGAACTGTGGATAAAGCGGCAACACGATTAAACGCGTCACGCCCTGCTCCATCAGGCTGTCCACCGCGCTTTTCAGGCTGGGCGTGCCGTAGCTCATACCGAGCGCCACCGGCATATCGAGCCGCTGCGCGAGCGCATCACGCTGCCGTTTGCTGTACACCATCAGCGGCGAGCCCTCCTCCATCCACACGGAGGCATAAAGTTTGGAAACGCGCGGCGAGCGAAAGGGAAGGATAATGCCGTTCAGAATCGGCCACCATAACCAGCGTGGCGTATCGACCACGCGCGGATCCCCCAGAAACTGTTTCAGATAGCGTTTTACGGCTGGGGTGGTTGGCGCATCTGGCGTACCTAAATTCACCAGTAACACGCCGGGCTTGTCTTGCCTCATTGTTATTCCTTGATTGCGGTAAGGATGCGTGAAAACAGGGGGATTGTAGCGGAAATTCAGGGAGGGAAAAGCAATTGCTGCAAAAGGGGCCAGCATACTGGCCCCCTGAAGATCAGCCGAGGATTTTAGCCAGCTCGGCGCTCACTTCGGCAACCTGGCGGGTGCCGTCAATTTTACGGTATTCGGTGTTGCCCGCTTCCGCTTCTTTGCTGTAATAAGCGATCAGCGGCGCGGTCATCTGATGGTATTCAACCAGACGCTTGCGCACGGTATCTTCCTGATCGTCTTTACGCGTGGTCAGCGGTTCGCCGGTCGCGTCGTCTTTGCCCTCTTCCTTCGGCGGATTGAAGGTGACGTGGTAAACGCGGCCCGACGGCGCATGTACGCGACGACCCACGATGCGCTCAACGATCAGCTCGTCCGGCACAGCAAACTCCAGCACGTAATCGACGCTGATGCCCGCCTCTTTCATCGCGTCAGCCTGAGGAATGGTGCGCGGGAAGCCGTCCAGCAAGAAACCGTTTTTGCAATCTTCCTGAGTGATACGCTCTTTTACCAACGCAATCACCAGCTCATCGGTCACCAGCTTGCCGGCATCCATAATGGCTTTAGCCTGATTTCCCAGCTCGCTGCCCGCCTTGACGGCCGCACGCAGCATATCGCCGGTGGAGATCTGCGGAATGCCGTATTTCTCCATGATGAATTGAGCCTGAGTGCCCTTACCTGCGCCCGGAGCTCCGAGCAGAATAATACGCATTGCGTCATTCCCCTTGCGAATCGCATTGATCTATCTGAGAAGGCGAAGAACATACCATTATGACCCGTTATCCACAAGGAATGGGCCGTGGTTCCTGCTAAGGGCTGAGTTTACCGCCTTTGCTTAAAGAATAGAGTGCATCAGCCGCTTGCCGCGATTATTTCGCTGCCACTCGGGTTCCTGCATTCGCGCCAGCGCCCGCGCTGTTGGCGCTGTCAACGCCATGCCCTGCTCAAACAGCCGCAGCTTGCTGCGCATCAGCGTGCTGAAATCGCTGGTACGCAGCGCAATCAATACCATATCGGCTAAATCAGCATGGCGATCGAGACGGGTGATAAACAGGCTGGCCTCGGCGAGCAGCGTGTCGTGCAGCATTGTCGCAAAGCTTTCTGACGCGTCCGTTACGCCCTGGCGGTGACACGCTTTCAGCGCGCGCACCCTCCTGGCGACGATATCGACGTGTGCCACCAGCGCAACGTTTTCTGCCGTCACCGCTATCGCTGGCATAACGTTGAGTTCGCTGACAGGGTAACGTGACTGGATACGCATCTGTTCCTGCTGTAAAAAGAGCCGGGAAAGCAGCAGGCGCGCCACATTCAGCGACGAGGCGAAAAAGAGATCGAACTGGTCCAGCCGGTAATGGCGAGAAAGTGAAATGCGTAACCGATCACGCACTGACGCCGCCTGGTTGGATGAAACAGAAGCAAAGGCAAGCATAAGATTCTTATTCCCTTTCCATGATGGCGGTAAAGCGTGTGCCCGGCAACAGGCATAAGTGTGCCTGCGAGTCAACCCGCCATAATCTGCGGGCAAGGTTAGGGCAATGCGGCTGGACTTTAAAATGATATAAACTGACAATCCCTGTTAGGTTTTTACACAGGGGACGGGTATGACCGGGCTACCCTCGTTGAGGGCGTTGCACTATTTTCATCAGGCCGCGCTTCACAGCAGCTTCAGTAGCGCTGCTGAACGGCTTCACGTAACGCACAGCGCCGTCAGTCATCAGATTCGTCAGCTGGAGAGCTGGATGGGCAAACCGCTGTTCATCCGTACCAGTGGGCGCGTCAAATTAACCTCACATGGCGAACGCCTGCTGCTCAGCTGTCAAAAAGCGTTCAGCGAGCTGCGTACCACCTGTGAAAGCATCCGCACCGGCATGCGTCATCATCTTACTGTCTCCTGCTCTCCCAGTTTTCTTTCGCAATGGCTGATCCCGCGCATCGCCACTTTTTATCAGCGCTATCCCGATATCGCGATTCAGTTTCAGGGGCTGGTTAATGTTGATCAGTTGCGCAGCGAACATACCGATGTGCTGATCGTCAGCTATGAACAGTCGCCTGATGAGGATATTGCTGCCTCGCTGATCAGCGATGACTATATTGGCCCGCTCTGCGCGCCGCAGTTTGCTGAACGTTTTCACAGCGAGAACGATCTTGTGGATCTGCCGCTGCTGCATGCGGATACCCGGCTGCACGCCTGGGCGGAATGGGCGAAAAAGAGCGGCGCGCGCGGTAATTTCTGGGGGGGTAAGCATTTCGACAACCTCACCCTCGCCATTCAGGCGGCGCGCAGCGGTCTGGGGATTATTATGGCGCCGCGGCTGCTGGTGCGGCAGGAGCTGAAAGATGGCAGCCTGATTGCGCCGTTAGGCTTTGTGCGGGTCGATCGCGCCACCTGGATGATGGCGACAAAGGCGCGCTGCCACGATGCGGAAATTTCGCTGTTTCGCGGCTGGCTGCAGGAAGTGGCGCAGGAATAAAGATCAGGAAAAAGGCCGACGCCGGAAGGCGATCGGCCTGAATAGCGGTTACGCGCTCAGCAGTTGGTTCATGCGGCGAATAAATTGGTTGGGATCGTCCAGCGTGCCGCGCTCGGCAAGCAGCGCCTGATCCAGCAGCAGTTCAACCCACTCGCCAAAATGCGTTTCATCCTGGGTATCCGCGACGCGTTTCACCAGCGCGTGATCCGGGTTCAGCTCGAAAATGTATTTCACTTCCGGCACATCCTGACCCGCCGCGGCAAACAGCTTCGCCATCTGGGTGCTGATTTCGTTGGCATCTGTGGTGACGATGGCTGGCGTGTCGGTGAGACGATGCGTCAGACGCACCTCTTTAACCCGCTCGCCCAGCAGCGTTTTGACGCGATCCACAAACGGCTCCAGCGCTTTTTCCGCTTCTTTCTGCGCTTCAGACTCTTCGTCGGCCAGCTTGCTCAACGACTCATCCGCTTTGCTGACGGACTGGAACGCTTTGCCGTCAAACTCGGTGAGGTAGCTCATCATCCACTCATCGATGCGATCGGAGAGCAGCAGCACCTCAATGCCCTTCTTACGGAACAGTTCCAGATGCGGACTGCTTTTCGCTGCGGCATAGCTGTCGGCGGTGATGTAATAAATCTTCTCCTGTGCTTCCACCATGCGGCTGACGTACTCGTCCAGCGACACGGTTTGCTCCGCGCTGTCGCTGTGGGTAGAGGCGAAGCGCAGCAGTTTGGCGATCGCCTGCTGGTTAGCCTGATCTTCCGCCGGTCCCTCTTTGAGCACCAGGCCAAAGGCTTTCCAGAACTGCTGATATTTTTCCGCGTCGTCTTTGGCTAATTTATCCAGCATCTGCAGCGAGCGTTTCGCCAGCGCGCCGCGCAGGCTCTGCGTCACGCGACTGTCCTGCAGAATCTCACGCGAGACGTTGAGCGGCAGATCGTTGGAGTCGATCAGGCCACGCACGAAACGCAGATAGTTCGGCATAAACTGCTCGGCGTCATCCATGATGAATACGCGCTGTACGTAGAGCTTCAGACCATGCTTCTGATCGCGGTTCCACATATCAAAGGGAGCACGGGAGGGAATATAGAGCAGGCTGGTATATTCCTGCTTGCCTTCTACGCGGTTGTGGCTCCAGATCAGCGGGTCGGTGAAGTCATGCGCGATGTGCTTGTAGAATTCGTTGTACTCTTCGTCGCTAATCTCTGACTTGTTACGCGTCCACAGCGCCTGGGCCTTGTTGATCTTCTCCCAGGTCGTGGTGTCGTTCTCGTCGTCTTTGCTCTCAATCTCAACCGGCAGCGCGATATGATCGGAGTATTTGCTGATGATGCTGCGCACGCGCCACGCATCGAGGAACTCGTCTTCGCCTTCGCGCAGGTGCAGCGTGATCTCGGTGCCGCGATCCGCTTTGCTGATATCGGCGATGGTGTATTCCCCTTCACCGGCGGATTCCCAGAACACAGCTTCATCCGCCGCCGCGCCCGCCGCACGGGTGCGTACAGAGACTTTATCGGCCACGATAAACGCCGAGTAGAAGCCCACGCCGAACTGACCAATCAGCTGGCTGTCTTTCGCCTGGTCGGAACCGAGCGATTCCAGAAAAGCCTTGGTGCCCGATTTGGCGATAGTGCCCAGGTTCTCAATCACCTCGTCGCGGCGCATGCCGATGCCGTTATCGCTCAGCGTCAGGGTGCGGTTTTCCTTATCAACAGAGACCCGAACACGCAGCTCGCCGTCGCCCTCATAAAGATCCGGAGTGGAAAGCGCACGGAAGCGCAGCTTGTCCGCCGCATCCGAGGCGTTGGAGATCAGTTCCCGCAGGAAAATCTCTTTATTTGAATAGAGGGAATGGATCATCAGGTGCAGAAGCTGTTTTACCTCTGACTGGAAACCACGCGTCTCTTGTCCTTTCATGGTCATTGCTACCTCAACAGATCAGGTTTAACGAACGTTGAGGAGAAGATGGGGATGAGAAAGAAAATTTCAAGCCGGTTCCCGAACGGGCACCGGCAAGCGGTTAAAATTTAATCTTGTGGCGACCCGCCAGCGAATGGGAAAGCGTGGTGCCATCCACCATCTCCAGCTCGCCGCCTACCGGTACGCCGTGCGCGATGCGGCTGGCTTCGACGCCATACTGCCCGCACAGCTCAGCGATGTAGTTGGCCGTGGCTTCACCCTCCACCGTGGGGTTGGTGGCGAGGATCACCTCCTGGATGGTCTCTTTCTCCAGCCGCTGCTCCAGACGATCGAGGCCGATATCCTGCGGCCCGATACCGTCCAGCGGCGAGAGATGCCCCATCAGCACAAAGTAGCGACCGCCAAACTGACCGGTCTGCTCAATGGCGTGAATGTCCGCCGGACTCTCCACCACACAAATTTGACCGTTTTGCTGACGACGCGGATTGGCGCAGATGGTGCAAATTTCCTGCTCGGTAAAAGTGCGGCAATCCGCACAGTGACCGATTTCAGACATTGCCCGCGTCAGCGCCTGCGCCAGCCGCATGCCACCGCTGCGATCGCGCTGCAACAGCTGGAACGCCATGCGCTGCGCCGATTTCGGCCCGACGCCGGGCAGACAGCGCAGCGATTCCATCAAAGCTTCAAGCAGTGGACTGGTTTGCATCAGAACGGCATCTTGAAGCCAGGCGGCAGCTGCATACCGGAAGAGACGGAAGCCATTTTCTCTTTCTGCTCTTCGTCGATGCGGCGCGCCGCGTCGTTAAAGGCTGCTGCGATCAGATCTTCCAGCATATCTTTGTCATCTTCCAGCAGGCTCGGGTCAACTTCCACACGACGGCAGTTGTGCGCGCCGTTGATGGTCACCTTCACCAGACCCGCGCCCGATTCACCGGTCACTTCCAGTGCGGCGATCTCTTCCTGCACCTTGGCCATTTTGTCCTGCATCTGCTGGGCCTGCTTCATCAGGTTGCCCAATCCGCCTTTACCAAACATAGTTTTCTCTCTCAGCTTAGGCCGCAATACTATCCATCAGACAGCTGCAGCATGTTCAAACGGGACGAATACTCTCTTCATCCAGATCCGCATCAAAGAAACGACGCAGCGTCTGGATATGGGTATCGCTAATGATAGACTGACGAGCCTGCGTCAGCTTCTCTTCATAAATGGCCTGCCGCCACTCCAGCGGCGTTAATACGGCAGGATTATCATCTTCAATCACGGTGAGTTCAACCGTCTGGCCCGCCGCGCTGCTCAACGCCTCGCTCAATGCCTGCCGGGCGGAGGGAGAGTTAAGATGGCGCTGGCTGGCGCGCAAATGCAGCACCACGCCCTGCGCCGTCTGCTCTTTCCAGGCGTTCAGCGCCAGTTGCTGCACCAGCTTCGGCAGCGCCAGCGTGGCGATTTCGGCCGCCCAGGGATCGCGCTGCTGCGCCTCTTCCGCCAGGCGTGCCGCCAGTTCAGGGGTTTTCTCATGCTCCAGCGCGGAACGCAAGGCTTTTGGCGTGGCGACCGGCTCGGCCGCTTCCACCGGTTGGGTTTGCGCCTTCCAGCGGTACGCCTCTTTTTTTACCGGCTCCCTGTCGGCCGCCTGACGCTGCTGGCTGCGTTCGCTGACGGTAGCGAGCCGTTCCAGCGCCGAGTTGGCCGGCCGCGCGGAAGGCGCTGCCGGCTCACTCTTTTTTGGCTTGCTGGCTCCCTGACGCAGCAGCTGAGTGCGCGCCTGCAGGAGCTGGCTGGTGGCATCGGAAAAATCGGCTGGCGGCGCGCTGGCCGGGGCGGACGGCGCGGCGGATGCCTGAGGCGTTCGGGCTGGCTTTGGCGCAGCAGAAGGGGGCGCTGCGGCCACTTCCGGCGCGGGCGGCGCCATCTGGGGCTGCGCGGCCACCACGCTTTGCGGATTCAGCGACGGGCGCGCCACCGGCTCAGCAATCGGCGCCATGGGATGAAACGCCAGCGCGCGTAACAACGTCATTTCCACGCCCAGACGGCGGTCCGGCGCCATCGGCAGATCTTTGCGTCCCATCAGCAGCGTTTGATAATAGAGCTGCACATCGGCGGGCGGCATCAGGCGCGCCAGATCGCGTAGCCGCTGCGCATGACTCATTTCGTCTTCCGACAGGGAATCGGGCAGCAGTTGCAGCATGGCGATACGATGCAGCAGACGCAGTATCTCCACCAGCAGCGCTTCCCACTCCACGCCGCGCGAAGCGGCCTGATTCAGCAGCGCCATCACCTGCTCGCCATTGCCCTCAACCAGCGCTTCAATCAGCGCCAGCGGCTGTTCGTCGTCCAGCGTTCCCAGCATCATGCTGACGGTGGCGCTGCTGACCTCGCCCTGCCCCATGGCGATCGCCTGATCGGTCAGGCTCAGCGCGTCACGCATACTGCCGTCGGCAGCGCGCGCCAGCAACTGAAGCGCACGCGGCTCGCTGTGGATCGTCTCCTGCTCCAGCACATAAGCCAGTTGCTGGCGAATCTGATCCACCTCCAGCGCCTTGAGATGAAACTGCAGGCAGCGCGACAGAATGGTAATCGGCAGCTTTTGCGGATCGGTAGTGGCCAGCAGAAACTTGACGTGCGCCGGCGGCTCCTCCAGCGTCTTTAACAGCGCGTTGAAGCTGTGACGGGAGAGCATGTGCACTTCGTCAATCAGATAAACCTTGAAACGTCCGCGCGCCGGGGCGTACTGCACGTTATCCAGCAGATCGCGCGTATCTTCTACTTTGGTACGGGAGGCGGCATCAATTTCGATCAGATCGACAAAACGGCCCTGCTCGATTTCGCGGCAGTTATCACACTGGCCGCAGGGCGTGGCGGTAATGCCGGTTTCGCAATTCAGCCCTTTCGCCAGCAGACGGGCGATGGTGGTTTTCCCTACACCGCGCGTGCCGGAAAAGAGGTAAGCATGATGGATGCGCCCCAATGACAGCCCGTTAGCCAGCGCAGTCAGCACATGTTCCTGACCAACTACGTCAGCAAACGCCTGGGGACGCCATTTTCGCGCAAGTACCTGATAGCTCATGTGGATTCGGTCACTGGGTATCGTTGAAAAGGAACAGCGGCGCGACGCCGGGGTCACGGCCGTTATTCACAAAAAAAGGTGAGAACAGAACATCTGCAAACCCTGTATATCGTTGCTGTAGTTTATCAGCCACGCATTGATATGCCTATCACTTTAGGGCGAAAAACGGGGTGTAGCGCCCCGCGCCACGGCGGGGCGAAAGCGGATCAGTGGCCAGGGAAATTGACCAGGCTGTAGCACTCGATCCCTAAGGCATTCAGGCGGGACTCGCCGCTCAGATCGAACAGATTAATCACGAACGCGGCATCTTTCACTTCGCCGCCCGCGCGACGGATCAGTTTTACCGTGGCTTCGATGGTGCCGCCGGTCGCCAGCAGATCGTCCACCACCAGCACCACGTCGCCCGGCTGAATCGCGTCTTTATGCAGTTCCAGTTGGTCGGTGCCATATTCCAGCTCGTAAGCTTCGCTGAAGGTCTCACGCGGCAGCTTGCCCGGCTTGCGTACCGGCACAAAGCCTACGCCCAGCGCCAGCGCGACCGGCGCGCCGAACAGAAAGCCGCGCGCTTCGGTGCCGACCACTTTGGTGATGCCTTTATCACGATAACGATCCACCAGCAGCGCAATGGTTGCGGCATAGGCCTGCGGATCTTCCAGCAGGGTGGTGACGTCACGGAACAGAATACCCGGCTTAGGGTAGTCAGGAATGCTTTTGATGCTGTTTTTGATGAATTCAAGCTGCTGGGCAGTTGCGGTCATAATGTTACGCCTGGTGAAAATTCTGTTTAGCGCAGCGTCCATAGCGTCAGCGCCTGATATCAGGCCAGACGGAAGGTTTTTCGGAGGGAAGCCACGCACAAAGACGCCCAAATCTAAGCAAATGACGCAGCAAATGCAACTTTATCACTGGTTTTTGCCCGCATCCGCCTGCTCCGCCACCACCGGTATGCGCAGCATAAACAGCACCAGGGCGCAGAGCATAAGGCCTAAACCGATGCGCACCCAGAAAATGTTAACCAGCCAGATGGAAAGGGAAAAAGTACAGACCATCAGCGCAATCGCGCGCGTTTTCGCGCCGGGCGGCATGGCGCGGTGCTGCTGCCAGTGGCGGATATAGCGACCAAAGGGCGAGTGCCAAAGCAGCCAGTGATGAAAACGCGGCGAGGAACGGGCGAAACACCAGGCGGCCAGCAACACGAATGGCGTAGTAGGCAGTAAAGGTAATACAATTCCCAGCGTGCCCAGCACGATTGCCAGCCAGCCGATTGTCAGTAAGATAATGCGCTGCATAATACCACCTGCTAAAACAAATCTGTGGCTACGTTATCACAGTCGGGTAAAGAGTAATGAAAACCCCCTCGACGCGCGAGCGTCTTTCCCAGTTGATTGTGGCATTGCGGCAGCAGATCCTGACGCTGCCAGACGGCGCTGCGCGCCAGCCGCGTTTCGATCGCCAGCTATTTCTCAGCAAAGGCACCCGCCTGCACGATTATCTTGACGAGATTGAGCAAAATTTTCAGCAGCTCAGCCAGAATCAGGCGAACCCTGGCCGGGCAGCATGGCTGGCGCAAAGGCTGGTGGATCAAATCGCTGCGTTGCAGCGTGAAGCCAGCACCCAGACGCTGCGTCTGCGCCGCGAACGTCCCATGCCAGATTTCCGCCAGCAGAAACGGGACGAATATCGCGATTACGAGCGTCGTTTGCAGGCGATGATCGACCAGCGCGAGCAGCGGCTGGCGCTGGCGGGAACCCTGGCGATGCAGCAGCAGTTGAAGCGGGAGCTTGAGGCGCTGGAAGGCCGTCTGGCGCGCTGCCGTCAGGCGCTGCATGCGGTTGAATGGCAACGTTCATTACGCTCCTGACCGCTTCCGGCGCGAAAGGAGATTACGCCGCCTTGCTTCTCTGCTTTCCTTCTATACTTAGCACCATCTCACAAGCGGAAAACACTGATGGCCCTGCTATCCTGGATAATTATCGGCCTGCTTGTCGGCTGGCTGAAACGGTTTTTTTTACCCGGCCGACCCGGCGGCTTTGCCGCAACGCTGGTGCTGGCGGTTATCGGGGCGTTAGTGGGCGGCTACGTCGCTACCTATTTCAACGAGGGCAATCTTGTCACTCTGCAAATCGGCGCTTTGGCTGTTGCCCTGCTCGGCGCCCTGCTAATGTTGCTTGTCGCCGCTAAATTACGCATATAGGAAAGCCTATGACTCTGGAAAACGCGCCTGATGAGGTCAAGCTGGCCGTGGATTTGATCATGCTGCTGGAGGAAAATCAGCTGCCGGCGCAAACCGTGCTGGCTGCGCTGGCTATCGTACAGCGGGATTTTGAGAAGAAGCTGGCGGCGGAAACGGGAAGCTAATGCCCGACACTCAGCGTTGGGCTGAAGCGCAACATATCGATAAAGACGTCCACTAACCGGGGCGCATCGGCCGCCAGATCGAAGCTCTCAGGGGCGAAAAGCCAGCTCTCCATCATTCCATTCACGTAGCCGCGCATAATCAACGCCGCTTGTCGCGTGTTCAGGGCGGCGGGTAATTGTCCGGCATCAATGCAGCGCCGCAGCACCTCTTCTATTTTGCTATAGCACTCCAGCAATAAGCTTTGCTGTATGTTGCGCAGCGCGGTCATTTCGCCAACAAATTCGCATTTGTGAAAAATAATTTCCATCAGGGCGCGGCGTTGAGGATCTATTGCCGTCGCCTCAAGAAAATAGATCAACATGGCGCGCATTACGGAGAGTGGATCACTGGGGTATTTTGTCTGATACTCAAGTTCCAAATCATCAAGCCCTGCGTCACACTGCGCCCAGATTTCATTCAGCAGATCGGCTTTATTTTTGAAATGCCAGTAAATCGCCCCTCTTGTCACACCGGCTGCGCTGGCTACATCTGCGAGCGAGGTGGTCGAGACGCCATGTTCAGAAAAACGGGCGATGGCGGCGTCGATAATTTGGTGACGCGTTTCAAGCGCTTGCTGTTTGGTTTTTCGTGCCATAGGAGACTTGTTTTACCAAGAGGAACATTTACATACATTTGTGAATGTATGTACCATAGCACGACCCGTATTTTAACGCAGCAATGGGTTGAACGGTTTGTGATCCATTGAATATTCGATATCGGACACTAGAGGTTTATTTATGAATAAAAACAGAGGATTATCGCCTCTGGCGGCCGTCCTGATGCTTTCAGGCAGCTTTGTGTTAACAGGATGTGATGATAATAAATCCCAACAAGCCGCCCAACAGCAGCCCCCTGAAGTTGGTGTCGTTACTATAAAAAACGAACCGTTGAAAATTACCACCGAGCTGCCGGGTCGCACTTCGGCGTATCGCGTGGCGGAAGTTCGTCCTCAGGTATCGGGTATCATTCTCAAGCGTAACTTTGTTGAAGGCAGCGATATCAAAGCGGGTGAATCGCTCTATCAGATCGATCCGGCGACCTATCAGGCTTCTTATCAAAGTGCGCAAGGCGATCTTGCTCAGGCGGAAGCTAACGCACGTATCGCGCAGCTCACCGTAAAACGCTATAAGCCGCTGCTCGGCACCAAATATATCAGCCAGCAGGACTACGATACCGCTGTGGCGACCGCCGCGCAGAATGATGCCGCCGTACAGGCTGCAAAAGCGAATGTGGAAACCGCGCGTATCAACCTCGCCTATACCAAAGTAACCTCTCCTATCAGCGGTCGCATCGGTAAATCCGCCGTGACGGAAGGCGCGCTGGTACAGAGCGCGCAAACCACTGCGCTGGCGACGGTTCAACAGCTCGATCCTATGTATGTTGACGTGACGCAGTCCAGCGATGAGTTTATGCGCCTGCGCGCAGACCTGGAGTCAGGCAAGCTTAAACAGAACGATGGTAAAGCTAACGTTACGCTGATGATGCAAAACGGTAACGAATATTCACAGCCGGGAACACTGGAATTTTCTGATGTTACCGTCGATGAAACCACCGGTTCTATTACGCTGCGTGCGATTTTCCCTAACCCGGATCACCGCCTGCTGCCTGGTATGTTCGTCCGTGCGCGCCTGGAAGCAGGCACCAATCCGAACGCGATATTAGTGCCGCAGCAGGGCGTGACCCGCAACCCAACCGGTCAGGCGACTGCGATGGTAGTGGGCGCGGATAACAAAGTGGAAGTTCGTAGCATTACCACCAGCCAGGCTATCGGCGACAAATGGTTGGTTACCGCCGGTCTGAAACCGGGCGAGCGGGTGATCACTGTGGGTCTGCAGCGTGCCAAAGCGGGTGCGCAGGTGACGCCACAGGAAGTATCGGACGATGCGAAATCGACTTCAGAAACACAATCTCAGTCTCAGTCTCAGTCTGAAAAATCATCGTCATAACAGGAGCCGTTGAAACATGGCTAAGTTCTTTATCGATCGCCCCATCTTTGCGTGGGTTATCGCCATCATCGTGATGTTGGCGGGTGCGCTATCGATTCTTAAACTGCCGATCGAGCAATATCCCAATGTTGCGCCGCCAGCAGTACAGATTCGTGCAACCTATCCGGGTGCAGATGCAAAAACATTGCAGGACTCGGTAACGCAGGTTATTGAACAGAACATGAACGGTATCGATGGGTTGATGTACTTCTCATCGAACAGTGACTCTTCTGGTAACCTCCAGCTGACGCTGAGCTTCGAATCGGGTACTAACCCGGATATCGCTCAGGTTCAGGTACAGAACAAGCTGCAGCTGGCCATGCCACTGCTGCCGCAGGAAGTACAACAGCAGGGGATTCAGGTTCAAAAATCTTCCAGCAGCTTCCTGATGGTTGCCGGCTTCGTCAGCGATGACGGCAGCATGACCCAGAACGACATCGCAGACTATGTCGCATCGAATATCAAAGATCCCATCAGCCGTACCACTGGCGTTGGCGATACCCAGATATTCGGGGCGCAGTATGCGATGCGCATCTGGATGGATCCTACCAAGCTCAACAACTACCAGCTGACGCCGGTGGATGTAATCGATGCCATCAATACGCAGAACGCCCAGGTGGCGGCAGGTCAGTTAGGCGGCGCCCCGGCAGTACCGGGCCAGCAGCTGAACGCCTCGATCATCGCTCAGACACGTCTGACCTCAACTGAGGAGTTCGGTAAGATTCTG
Organism: Pantoea osteomyelitidis; assembly: GCF_044342975.1. NCBI lineage: Bacteria > Pseudomonadati > Pseudomonadota > Gammaproteobacteria > Enterobacterales > Erwiniaceae > Pantoea > Pantoea osteomyelitidis. The sequence continues at coordinate 192,239 of NZ_JBGFSN010000004.1, read as the reverse complement.
CTGAAGGTGAACAGCGACGGTTCTCAGGTGCGTCTGAAAGATGTAGCAACCATTGCGCTGGGCGGTGAAAACTATGAGATCATTGCCCGCTATAACGGCAAACCCGCTTCCGGTATCGGGATTAAGCTGGCTACCGGCGCCAACGCCCTTGATACCGCGAATGCGGTTAAAGCGACGTTGGCCAGACTGGAGCCGACTTTCCCGACAGGCCTGAAAATCGTTTACCCGTACGACACCACGCCGTTTATTAAGATCTCAATTTTCGAGGTGGTAAAAACCCTGTTCGAAGCGATCGTGCTGGTCTTCCTGGTGATGTATCTCTTCCTGCAGAACTTCCGCGCGACGCTGATTCCAACCATTGCGGTACCGGTGGTGCTGCTGGGTACTTTTGCGATTATTAACGGTTTCGGCTACTCGATAAACACGCTCACCATGTTCGGGATGGTGCTCGCCATCGGCCTGCTGGTGGATGATGCCATCGTGGTGGTGGAAAACGTTGAGCGCGTTATGGCGGAAGAGGGACTGCCGCCGAAAGAAGCCACACGGCGCTCAATGGAGCAGATTCAGGGCGCGCTGGTGGGGATTGCGCTGGTGCTCTCTGCGGTATTCATCCCGATGTCGTTCTTTGGCGGCTCAACCGGGGTTATTTATCGCCAGTTCTCCATCACTATTGTTTCCGCAATGGCACTGTCAGTGCTGGTGGCATTGATTCTGACGCCTGCGCTTTGCGCCACCCTGTTGAAGCCGGTCAAGAAAGGCGATCATGGCAAGACCACCGGCTTTTTCGGCTGGTTCAACCGTCTGTTTGATAAGAGCACTAACCACTACGTTGATAGCGTAGGCCATATCGTCCGCAGCACCGGCCGCTATCTGGTGCTCTATCTGATCATTGTGATCGGTATGGCTTATCTGTTCTTGCGACTGCCAACCTCCTTCCTGCCGGAAGAAGATCAGGGGCTGCTGCTGACTCAAGCCTCGCTGCCTGCCGGTGCAACGCAGCAGCGTACGCAGAAAGTCATGGATCAGATCACGGATTACTTCCTGAACAAAGAGAAAGACAGCGTTAGGTCGGTGTTTACCGTTAACGGCTTTGGCTTCTCGGGACGTGGTCAGAACACCGGTATTGCCTTTGTCAGCCTGAAGCCTTGGGATGAACGCGCCAGCAGCGATCTGAAGGTGCCGGCCATTGCCGGACGCGCCATGAAGGCGCTGGGCGGCATCAAAGATGCAATGGTTATCCCCTTCAACCTACCAGCGATTATCGAGCTGGGTAACGCCACCGGCTTTGACTTTGAGCTGATCGATCAGGGCAACCTGGGTCATGAAAAGCTGACTCAGGCGCGTAACCAGCTGCTAGGCATGGCGGCGCAACATCCTGATACCCTGGTGGGCATGCGTCCAAACGGCCTGGAAGATACGCCGCAGTACAAGCTGGTTATCGATCAGGAAAAAGCGCAGGCGCTGGGCGTCGCGCTCTCCGATATCAACACCACGCTGGGCGCCGCCTGGGGCGGCTCCTACGTCAATGACTTTATTGATCGCGGCCGCGTGAAAAAGGTCTACGTGATGGGCGAGGCGGATTCGCGCATGTTGCCTGACGATATCAGTAAGTGGTACGTACGTAACAGCAACGGCGAGATGGTGCCCTTCTCTGCCTTCGCCTCGGCACAATGGCAGTATGGCTCGCCTCGTCTGGAGCGTTACAACGGCCTGCCTTCCATGGAAATCCTCGGCCAGGCCGCGCCAGGCAAGAGCTCGGGTGATGCGATGGCGCTGATGGAAGAGATGGCGTCGAAGCTGCCGACCGGCATCGGCTATGACTGGACCGGCATGTCCTATCAGGAGCGTCTCTCGGGCAACCAGGCGCCGGCACTCTACGCTATCTCGCTGATTGTAGTGTTCCTGTGTCTGGCAGCACTTTATGAGAGCTGGTCGATTCCGTTCTCCGTAATGCTGGTGGTGCCGCTTGGGGTAATCGGCGCGTTGATCTTCACCACGCTGCGTGGGCTGAGTAACGACGTTTACTTCGTGGTAGGTCTGTTAACCACCATCGGCCTTTCGGCGAAGAACGCCATCCTGATCGTTGAGTTCGCTAAAGATCTGATGGAAAAAGAGGGTAAAGGGCTGGTCGAAGCGACGCTGGAAGCTGCACGTATGCGTCTGCGTCCTATCCTGATGACCTCGCTGGCGTTTATCCTCGGCGTACTGCCGCTGGCGATCAGTACTGGCGCAGGTTCCGGTGCGCAGAACGCGGTAGGTACTGGCGTAATGGGCGGGATGGTCACGGCGACTGCGCTGGCGATCTTCTTTGTACCGGTCTTCTTCGTAGTGGTTCGTCGTCGCTTTAGCAAGAACAAAGCGGAAGTTGAGCAAGGCCATCCGGTCGAGCATCAACAATCTCACTAAGCGTTTTCTCTGCAAAAGGCCGCTCTGTGCGGCCTTTTTTATCTCTGCCCGCTACCCTCCCTTTTTTTCCCTTTGCAGAAAAGTGGCTATCTTTATCTGCATAACGCATACTATTGTTATATTATAACATAACAAGTAAAATCAGCGTTTCGGTCGTTTTCTGGACGGTAAGTAAGGTGGGAATAAAACATGCAGGTAGTAAGTTCATTGCGTTCGGCGAAGCATCGCCATCAGGATTGTAAAGTGGTGCGCCGCCATGGCCGTATTTATGTGATTTGTAAATCGAATCCGCGTTTTAAGGCGGTACAGGGAAGAAAGAAGAAACGTTAGGATGTGATGTGTTGTGAAGCCTGGCCGGGGAACTCCCCGGCCTTTTTTATTAGCGCATGCTGTTCACTATTTCTTCAACGTTGTGTTTGAACGCCGCCTGGTAACTGGCCGCCGGACCGGTTTTACCTGACAGCGCTTCCGGATAGAGCACGCCGCCGGGCTGCGCGCCGCTGGCGCTGGCGATCTGTTTCACTAAACGCGGATCGGTCTGATTCTCGATAAAATAACGCTGAATATGCTGTTGTTTCAGTTGAGTAATCAGACCCGCAACGTCGCTGGCATTCGCCTCGGCTTCAGTAGAAAAACCGACCGGAGCGAGAAAGGTCACCCCGTAGCGCTGACCAAAATAACCAAAGGCATCGTGGCTGGTCAGCACTTTACGCTTTGCCTGCGGAATGGCCTGAAATGACTGAAGCGCCCAGCTATCCAGCTTTTCCAGCTGCTGGATGTAGTTTTCTCCCTGATGACGAATATCCGCAGCATCCTGCGGATCGGCTTTGATCAACGCATTCATCACGTTGGTGGCGTAAATTACGCCGTTCTGCATACTGTTCCATGCATGGGGATCGGTAACGATTTTGCCCTCCTCCTCCATTTTGCGTGTATTCACGCCCTGTGAGGCCACAATCACCTGACCTTTATAACCCGATGCGCTCACCAGGCGATCCATCCATCCTTCCAGTCCCAGCCCGCTGACAAATACCAGCTGCGCCTGCGCCAGCGCCTGGCTATCCTGCGGGGTCGGTTCGAAGGTATGGGGATCGCCATCTGGCCCTACCAGGCTGGTTACGCGCACATGCTCGCCCCCTACCTGACTGACAATATCTGCCAGCACGCTAAAGCTGGCGACAACATCCACTGTTTTCGCCAAGGTGAAAGGTGAGATCAACATCGTCCCCATCGCCAGACAAACCGGTATTTTCTTCATCACAACTCCTTAAAATTTAATGGCGGCGTAACAGACCGCCGCATGGCCCTGTCAAAACGGAAATAAGAAACAACAGCGCAGCGCTCAGCACCACGGCCGGACCCGCTGCCAGGGAAAAATGCCAGGAGGCGAGCAGACCGGTAAAGGCGGCGCAGACGGCCAGCAGCATCGCTATAAAGATCATGCTGGCAAGATGGCGGCTCCAGAATCGTGCGCTGGCGGCAGGCAGCATCATCAGCCCGACCGACATCAGCGTGCCCAGCACCTGAAAACCGGCAACCAGATTTAGCACCACCAGCGTAAGGAAAATGCCGTGCACCACGGGCGCGCTCCATTTGCCCTGCGCACGCAGGAAATCGGGATCAAAGGCGTCAATCACCAGCGGGCGATAAATCACCGCCAGCATCAGCAAGGTAAAAGCGGCAATCGCGCCCACCAGCAGCATGGCCGGATTATCGACCGCCAGCAGCGAGCCAAAGAGTACGTGCAGCAGATCCACGCTGGAACCGCGCATTGATACCAGCGTCACGCCCAACGCCAGCGAACCGAGATAGAAGCCGGCAAAGCTTGCATCTTCTTTCAGCGGCGTATAGCGGCTTACAGCCCCGGAGAGTAGCGCCACGGCAAGCCCGGCAATGAGTCCGCCGATACCCATCGCTACCAGCGACAGGCCTGAAATCAGATAGCCAATAGCGGCGCCCGGTAAAACCGCGTGAGAAAGCGCATCGCCAATCAGGCTCATACGGCGCAGTGAAAGAAAAACCCCCAGCGGGGTGGCGCTGAGCGCCAGCGCCGCGCAGGCCACCAGCGCGCGGCGCATAAAGCTGAATTCAATAAAGGGCTGAAGTAACGTCACAGACTCTGGCTCCGTGGCGCATTTGCCGCAAGGCGGAGCGGCATGTCGTCCGCCGCATCCAGCGAAATCACATCCCGGAAGTAACGCATCACCAGCACGTTATCGTGCAGCACCACTATCAACGTGGTGCCCTGCTTCTGCTGTTGCTGCAAAATCGACATCAGCAGCACAATGGTTTGGCGATCGATGCCGTTAAACGGCTCATCAAGCAGCCAGAGTTTGCTGCGTTGTAACATCAGACGGGCAAAAAGCACGCGCTGTAACTGCCCGCCAGACAGCATTGCGGGCTGCGCTGATGCGAAGCTGCGCATTTGCACGGCGTCCAGCGCCTGCATGATTTCCGCCCGCAGCGCCGGACTGATGCCGCCAAACCAGCCACAGCGTGGCCAGCAGCCCATCGCGACCAGTTCAAACACCGTAAGGGGAAAGCGGGTTTCCAGTTCACTACGCTGTGGTAACCAGCCGATCTCCTTACGCGACAGCTGCAATTCGCAACGGCCGCTGACGGGCGACAGTAAACCCGCAACGGTTTTAAGTAGCGTGGATTTTCCGCTGCCGTTAGCGCCAACCAGCGCGGTCAAGGTACCGGCAGCAATGCGCCCGTCAATCACCGGCGTGACGGGCTGACGTTGATAACCCGCCTGTAGCCTGGAGAACTGAATCATGGCTTTATCCCCCAGTAAACCGCCAGCGCCAGAGGAAGAATCAACACCATGGCAACCCCTACCCTTCCCGCCAGCGTCAACAACAATCCGCTACGATTCATACTACCCTCTTAATTATGTTATAACATAACAATAAGCGTAACGCATCGCACGCCGGAATAAACTGCACAAAATGTTTCAAAAGTTAACGAGAATCCGCAAAAACGTGCAAATCCAGGCTATGGTAATAACAGTGAGGGCGGATACCGGCCTGAGCGCTATATCGCAACAATAGACAACGCCGTAAGCAGCGAGCTTGCAAAGTGTGAGCGGAAGGCTAATGATATGTTTTTAAACTCCCTTCATCAGGAAAGCGATGCAGCCTGTTATTCATTGTGAGATTGCGCCAGGCGAGCGCAATAGCGAAACATTAATGGCGGTTATTCAACGGAATATTCCCAAAATTGCTGAAGCATTAGCGGGGGACTTACAGTGGTATTCGCAAAATGCGCAGTTAGTTCCCGATAGTTTTAAAATTATTTCAGTTGAAAATGCAGGCCCGGATCGATTTAAAATGCATTATCTTTTCGAATGGAATTTATTTAGTCCCTGCCAGGATCTAAATGAAATGGTTACCCGGCAAGAGTCTGTAAATTTCCACATTTCAGCTGGCGCGCTCAGGTTTGAGGTGATTGATAACGTTCGCTCCTCTCCTGCCGATGAATTGTAATATTTAGTAATTGAGGTGAGCAGAGCTAATCATTTTGTTTTATATTTACTATGTCCGCTAATTAACCTGTTATTAAAATCGCTTCCAGGCCACTTTACTCTTAACTCGCCGCCCTGCGGTAACTGTGCAAGCTATGGAGGGGAAAAAGATGGACGAATACTCACCGAAACGGCATGATATTGCCCAGCTTAAATTCTTGTGTGAGAATCTGTTCGATGAAAGTATGGCAAGCCTTACCGACAGCCATCATGGCTGGGTAAATGACCCAACGTCAGCGAGCAATTTACAGCTCAACGATTTGATTGAGCATATCGCTTCTTTCACCATGAATTACAAAATCAAACATGCTGAGAATGAAACGCTGATAACGCAAATAGATGAATATCTTGACGATACCTTTATGCTTTTTAGTAGCTATGGGATTAATACGCAGGATCTTCAACGATGGCAACGTTCAGCCAGACGCTTATTTAATCTTTTTGCGGAAGAGAGCGCTTTTCTTCAACAGCCGAGCCACTCCTTTTAGCAACAACGTAAGAACGGTTTAATTATGAACAATAAGGCTTTGACCAAAACGGATTATTTGATGCGACTCAGACGCTGTCGTTCAATCGATACGCTTGAACGCGTAATTGAAAAAAACAAGTATGAACTGCCTGAAGATGAGCTGGCGGTATTCTATTCTGCCGCCGATCATCGTCTGGCTGAACTGACTATGAACAAACTTTACGACAAAGTACCCGGCTCCGTATGGAAATACGTGCGCTAAGCATTCTGCGTTAGCGCGGCTCTCCACTCTGCATATTATTACGCTGCCCTTCATTATTTTTTTCATCGATTTGCCTGCCGGCGAGGGATCGGCTTCAGGCAATGCCAGCCAGAAAAACGGAAGTGAACAAGACGGGAAGCACTATACATCAGAAATGGTGGAGGCCCTGCCAGCTACATCCCGGCACACGCGTCGCCTGCTGCGGCTGCTTCCTTCCGGACCTGACCGAGTTCACAAGTTAGCGTTGCGGGAGAACCAACAGGGCCCCCATTGATAAGCTCTCGTGTGGAGAGCGCAGGCATTATCGGGGAACCCCCTGCCAATTGCAAGCGTATGGCGGGTAACCGTTGGTTTCTTGAACAAGCCGCGCTAAAAAAGTAAAAAAGCTAGCCTGAAAAGCGAGGCAATGCCAGATTCTGTCCGGTAATGATTTCACAGGATCGACTTTCATGTCCGACAACCACAGTTTTCAACAGCGCATCTGGCAAATCGTGGCAGCGATTCCCTACGGAAAAATAACCACTTATGGCGACGTGGCGCGTCTGGCGGGTTCCCCGCGCGCCGCAAGGCAGGTTGGCGGCGTGCTGAAACGCCTGCCTGCGGGCAGCCAACTTCCCTGGCACCGGGTGATAAATCGCCACGGGCAGATCTCATTAACGGGCGACGATCTCTTTCGTCAGCGTGATGCGCTGGAGGCGGAAGGCATTGAGATCACCGATGACGGGCGCGTGGCGTTGGATAAATATCGCTGGCAGCCATAAATAAATAACGCCCCGCATGGGGCGTTGTCATTTACAGACTGGTCGGCGCGGGTACGGCAGAAGAAGGGGTAACCTGCGTCGGAGAGGTGGGTGGAACGGTGGTTGCCGCACCCGGCTGCGTCAGCATCGCCACGCCCTGCACCGGCACCAGCAGCAGCTCAGCTTTGGTGCCTCCCTGATTGATAACCGGTTTTACCGCGTCGGTGATAAACATCATTTTGCCGTCGACGGTAATCGCTGCGCTCAGCAAAATGCGCGCGTTGGGCTGGATATCGGCGGGATTAAAAGGCAGCACAAACTGGAACGGTGCCTGTTTGCCTTGAGTACGTACTACGCGTTGCGACAATACTTTTGATGGCGCGTCGGATATCGAAGCATCTGACAGCGTAACGGTCAGTACTGCATCAGGCGGCAGAGCAATTCTTTGCCGGATATAGATTGAACCGCTCACGTTAGGCTGCGCAATTGCCGCCTGCTGTCCCGCTACCTGCGCGCCCAGCGTGGGCGTCGGCACATCACTACTTTTATCAGCACAACCGGCCATTGCGACCGCCAGTGCTACACCGCTGATGAGTTGCCAGGGTTTCATTGATGTCGTCTCCTTATGATCAAAATGATTATCGGCAGCGAATTTTTCGCACAGCTTATCACCCGCTGTATGGCCTTAATTCTGGCACAAAAATCAAATACCTGCCTGGCAAGCGCGTTACGTCACTGAAACAGCAGTGAAACGTTGACGGCAACTGGTCGGATCTTTCACACTTAGCCCATCGTTCTGTTGAGGAAAATGCCATGAGCCAGGCGCTGCACAATCTGTTGAATCTGTTGAATCTGGAGAAGCTGGAAGAGGGGCTGTTTCGCGGCCAGAGTGAAGATTTAGGGCTGCGTCAGGTGTTTGGCGGGCAGGTTGTCGGACAGGCACTCTATGCGGCAAAACAAACGGTGCCGGAAGAACGCATTATTCACTCTTTTCACAGCTATTTTTTACGTCCCGGCGACAGCCAGAAAGCGATTGTCTACGATGTGGAAAACCTGCGTGACGGCAAAAGCTTCAGCGCGCGTCGCATCAGTGCGATCCAAAACGGCCATCCCATTTTTTATATGACCGCCTCTTTTCAGGCGCCGGAAACCGGCTTTGAGCATCAGCATACGATGCCAGCCGTACCCGGTCCGGAGGGACTTGTGTCGGAGCACGATATCGCGCAGAAACTGGCTCCCCTGCTGCCGGAACAAGCGCGCAATAAGTTTCTCGCTGAGCGTCCCTTCGATATCCGTCCGGTAAAATTTCACAATCCGCTTAAGGGCCATGTGGATGAACCGGCGCGTCAGGTCTGGATTCGTGCTAATGGCGCTCTGCCCGACGACCTGCGTATTCATCAATACCTGTTGGGTTATGCTTCGGATCTCAACTTCCTCCCGGTGGCCTTGCAGCCGCACGGCAAAGGTTTCCTTGAGATGGATATGCAGGTCGCTACCATCGATCACTCGATGTGGTTTCATCGTGCTTTTGATTTAACCCAATGGCTACTGTATAGCGTGGTGAGCACGTCAGCTTCCGGCGCGCGCGGGTTCGTACGCGGCGAGTTTTTTAGCGAGGATGGCGTACTGGTAGCTTCGACGGTGCAGGAAGGGGTCATCCGTCAGCGTCAGCAATAAAAAAGGGGGCGATGTTTTCGCCCCCGGCTTTTTTATTTTATTAGCGCACTGCTCTTCTGCAGCCCGGCTGGCTTACTGGTTGTAAGCATTCTCGCCGTGGCTGTTAACATCCAGCCCTTCGCGTTCCTGATCTTCCGGTACGCGCAGGCCAACAATCATATCTGCCAGTTTGAAGCCGATGAACGCGACCACGCCAGACCAGACGATAGTGACGCCGCAGCTGAACAGCTGAACCCAAACCTGATGGCCCATGGTCACGCCTTGCGCATAACCCACGCCGCCCAGTGAAGAGGAAGCGAATACGCCGGTCAGGATACAGCCCACAATACCGCAGACGCCATGCACGCCGAACACGTCGCACGGGTCATCAACACGCAGCCATTTCTTCAGCGTCGTCACGCCCCACAGGCCAGCCAGACCGCCGACCAGACCGATAATCAGCGCACCGCCCACGCCCACGTAACCACAGGCAGGAGTGATGGCAACCAGACCGGCAATAAAGCCTGAGCAGGCGCCCAGCAGAGAAGGCTTACCACGCAGCGCCCACTCGCCGAAGGTCCAGGAAAGCACCGCGCCGGCAGTCGCCATCACGGTGTTCAGGAACGCCAGCGCAGCGATTTCATTAGCCGCAGAGGCGGAACCGGCATTAAAGCCGAACCAGCCAACGTAAAGGATCGCCGTACCGGTAAATACCATCGGCAGGTTATGCGGTTTGAATGCCTCTTTACCGAAGCCAGCACGTTTGCCTACCAGATAAGCGCCCACCAGGCCCGCAATCGCGGCGTTGATATGCACCACGGTACCGCCAGCGAAGTCCAGCGCGCCATCCTGCGCCAGGAAACCGCCTGCCCAGACCATGTGCGCAATCGGCAGATAAGCCAGTGTGACCCAAATCACTACAAAGATCAGCACGGCAGAGAAGCGAATACGTTCTGCAATGGAACCAACGATCAGACCCACGGTGATACAGGCGAAAGAAGCCTGGAACGCGACGTGAATGTACTGATAGAAGGAGCCCATCACCGCCGTCAGCTCGATATTTTTCAGCATCGCCCACTGGAAACTGCCGAAGAAAGCGTTACCTTCGCTGAAGGCCAGTGAATAGCCGTAAACCATCCACAGCACGCAAACCAGTGAAAAAGTTACCGCTACCTGGGTCAGCATAGAGAGTACGTTTTTACCGCGAATCAAACCGCCGTAGAACAGTGCGATACCCGGAATTGACATAAACAGCACCAGAGCGGTGCAAATCATCATAAATGCATTATCAGCCTTGTCCGCAACGGCAGGTGCAGCCATCGCAAGCGATGGTAACAGTGCCAGGCTCGTCAGGCCCAACTTGGTGAGTATTTTATTCATTTCTTTCCATCCCATCACAATACAGAGCCCAATTTACAATGCTGCTTCGTCGGTCTCGCCGGTACGAATACGGATAACGCGTTGCAACTCCGCAACGAAAATTTTGCCGTCGCCAATTTTGCCGGTGTAGGCCGCTTTGCTGATAACATCAACCACTTCATCCAGCTGATCGTCAGCAATCGCGATATCAATTTTGACTTTGGGCAGGAAGTTCACGCTGTACTCGGCACCGCGGTAAAGCTCTGCGTGACCTTTCTGGCGACCAAAACCTTTTACTTCGGTGACAGTCAGTCCCTGAATGCCAATAGAGGACAAGGCTTCACGCACGTCCTCCAGCTTAAACGGTTTGATTACCACGGTAACCAGCTTCATAGGATCCCCTCCAGGTATTAAATAAGTAAGTCGTACCGGACACGCAGGGATATAAGCAAAGGTTGTGCCATAAATAAAAAAAGCGATTAGGCCGGGGTTCAGGCAAGCTCTGATGCGGCTCGTTTACTGATAAAAGGCGGGGAAACGACAAAAACAGAGTAAAAAGCGTGACGGCGATGCACCTCTTTGGTGCTTGCAGCGTCAAAGAGGTGCATTTATACAGAATATTCTGATAAATGTGCGCAGAAAAGGTGCAAATCACCCTTCTGCGGTCATGGGTATGCCCATGGCGAGTTCATCTCCCGCCTGCTGCAGCTGAAACATCTGCCAGTAACGGCCCTGCTGCGTCAGGAGCGCCATATGATCGCCCTGCTCCACCACATGACCGCGATGCAGAACCAGGATGGTATCCGCTTCCGTGATGGTGGATAAACGGTGCGCAATCACCACCAGCGTAGTGTGCTGGCGAATAGCGTGCAGTGTTTGCTGGATCGCCTGCTCAGTACCGGAATCAATATTGGCGGTGGCTTCGTCCAGGATCAGGATTTGCGGCAGATCCACCAGTACCCGTGCCAGCGCCAGCAACTGTTTCTGCCCGACCGACAGATTATTTCCCTGCTCGCCCAGCGGGGTATGAATCCCTTCCGGCAGCGCATGCGCCAGACTGGCAAGCTGAACCTGTTCCAGCGCCTGCCAGACCGCCTCTTCGCTGATATCGCGTCCCAGCCGCACATTGGCGAACAGCGAATCGGCCAGCACCACTGGATCCTGCTGCACCATCGCTACGCCGCGCCGCAGCACCTGATGCGTCAACTGGCTGAGCGGTCGATCGTCAAGCAGGATCTCGCCGCGCGTTACCGGATAGTAGCCCATCAGCAGGTTCGCCAACGTGCTTTTACCGCTGCCGGTATGGCCGACCAGCGCGATAAAGCTGCGCGACGGCATCTCCAGACTGATATCGCTCAGCACATCACGATCGGCGCGATAGGCGAAGCTCAGCGCGCGCAGCGCAATGCGGCCGGAGGCGAGCGGACGGTTATCCGTGCCATAGCCCTGCTGCGGGGCATCAATCAGCTCAAAGATACGCTCGCCGGCGACCACCGCCTGCTGCAACATCGACTGCTGCGTGGTCAGTTCGATAAGCGGCTCGTTTAAGCGTCCCAGGTAAGTGATAAAAGCGTAGAGCACGCCGACTTCAAACACGCCCGGCGTGGAGAAGCTGAACAGCAGCAGCAGACCGCACAAAATGGCGGCGGTAAACAGACTCAGCAATGGACGCAGCAGAAAACCGTCAAGGCGCAGGGTCTCCATGCGCGCCAGATAGTGCGAGCGGCTCGCCTCGCCCATGCGCTCACCGAACCGCGCCTGCTGGCGGAACTGCTGGATAACGCTCATGCCGTTAATTACTTCATTAAAGCCGTTATTGATGTCGGCCAGATAACTGCGTACCCGGCGGGCGATCGGCGTACTGTAGCGCTGGTAGATAAACATGACCGTCAGCACCAGCGGAAACATCACCAGCGCCACCAGCGCCATGCGCCAGTCAAGGCTGAACATCGCCACCAGCATCGCGCCGATCAAAGCCGCGCTGCGCAGCACCGTTGCCACCACAGTCACATAGAGATCTTTAATGACTTCAGTATCGTTGGTAACGCGCGAGATAATCTGGCCCACCGGCTGAGTATCAAACGCGCTCAGCGGCTGCTTCAGGGCGGCTTCCATCACGTCGCTGCGCAGACGCTGTACGACCCCGATAGCGGCACGGTTAAACAGCAGCGCCTGCCAGTAGTGCAGCGCAGCAGCCAGCAACTGCAGCAGGATAAAGCAGACCACCAGGCCTGCCACGATTCCCCAAGGCATTTGATGCCTGGCGATCAGCCGATCGATAAAGTAGCTGACCAGCACCGGTCCGGTCACTTCGGCCGCTGCGGCAACCCACAACATACCCACCGCCAGCGAGAGCGATTTACGCCAGGGTTTACCGTAGGCGAGCAGTCGTTTCAGTGTTGGCCAGAGACGAGCAGATTTAGCCATGAGCTACTCCTTTTTCTTTTTCATCCTCGTCCAGCGCCGCTTCCAGCTGCTGATAGCGATACATATCCCGATACCAGCCAGGTTGTGTGGCGAGTTGTTCATGCACGCCGCGCTGAGCGATCGCTCCCTGGTTTAATACGATAATCTCACTCGCCTCGGTCAGGGCGGAAAGGCGGTGAGCGCTGATAATCAACGTTCGTCCCGCTCCCCACTGGCGCAGATTATGCAAAATGTCATGTTCCGTTCGGCCATCCACCGCTGACAGCGCATCGTCGAGAATCAGGATCTCCGCATTCAACAGCAGCGCGCGGGCAATAGAGATACGCTGCTTTTGACCGCCGGAAAGCATCACGCCGCGTTCCCCAACTTCTGTTTCATACCCCTGCGGCAGACGTAAAATATCCTCATGTACGCAGGCGAGCTGCGCCACGTGCTCAATTTCCGCCTGGCTGGCATTGGGCTTGCCCAGCGCGATATTGTTGGCGACCGTATCGGAGAACAGAAATGGCGTTTGGCTGACCACCGCCAGGCGGCTGCGCCAGCTGTCTATGCGCAGCTGCGGCAACGGAATGTTGTGATAGCAAATATCGCCGTGGTCAATATCGAAATGGCGCTGAATCAGGCTGAGCAGCGTGCTTTTGCCGCTGCCGGTCGCGCCGCACAGCCCGAGCATCTGGCCGGGCCTGAGCTGAAAATTAATCTGGCGCAGCACCGGCGCAGCGCTGGCCGGATAGCGAAACTCGCGAATCGCCGCCTGCAGGATCCCTGGTTCTTCCGGCAACAGCTTTTGACCATCCACTACCGCAGGCGCTTCCGCCAGCAGAGCGCGAATACGGCTCCAGGCGGCGCTGCCGCGTTCCACAATATTGAACATCCAGGCGAGCGCCAGCATCGGCCAAATCATCAGGCCGAGATACATCACGAAGCTGGTAAGCTGGCCCAGCGTCAACATGCCATGCCAGACCATCCAGCTGCCGCCGCCGATAGCTAACAGGTTAGAAAATCCGATGGCGATGTAGATCGTGGGATCGAAACGGGCATCGACGCGTGCCACGCGCAGGTTTTTTTCACCGGTATCGCGGGCGATGGAGGCAAACTGCTGCGACTGATGCGCTTCCAGACCAAACGCTTTGATCATACGGATACTGGTCAGGCTTTCCTGGGTCTGATCGTTCAGGCTGGAAAAAGCGGCCTGCGACAGTTTAAAACGCGCGTGCAGTTGATTGCCGTAACGATGAATAACCACTGCCATGACGGGCATCGGCACCAGCGCCAGCAGGGTTAACTGCCAGCTGATTTGCGTACTCATCACCAGCAGTACCACCAGCCCCATCACCAGCGAATCTACCAGTGTCAGCACCCCTTCACCGGCGGCAAACACCACGCGATCAACATCGTTCGTCGCGCGGGCAATCAGATCGCCGGTGCGATGGCGCAGGTAAAATGCCGGATGCTGACGGCTGAGCTGGCGGTAAAAATCTTCTCGCAGCTCGACCGCCAGCTGATAGGAGGCGCCAAACAGCAGCACGCGCCAGACGTAGCGCAGCAGATAGACGATCGCCGCGGTCAACATCATCACGCCAATCCACATCATGAGACGACCGCTGCTCAGGCTGTGGTTCGTCACGCCATCGACAATCACGCCCACCAGATGCGGCGGCAGCAACTGCAGCAGGGCAATAATAATCAGCAAGGAAACAGCGCCCAAATATCGCCGCCACTCGCGCAAAAAAAACCAACTTAACTGGCTGAATAATCGCACAACACTGCTCTCAATTTATTTTCTGACCTTGCGAGGCCGGGAGTGGAGCCGGACTGATTCATCTCTTCCATGGCGAAGCCCGGAAGAAGACGCTTTATCCATGATCGCCATTATAACGGAATCGGGAAACGCTGTTTTCCTGACAGTGCCCCCTTCTGTATGCCCGCACGCTATCAGATGGCTGTACCGCTTCCTTCCCGCTGCCCCGATAGCCCTGTTCACCAACGGCAACTCGCATTACCATAGACGCAAATTTTTTATCGGGACATTGATAATGAAACGAGCCGTGGTCGTTTTTAGCGGTGGACAAGACTCCACCACCTGTTTAATTCAGGCGCTTCAGCAATATGACGAAGTGCACTGCGTCACTTTTGATTACGGTCAGCGTCATCGCGAAGAGATTGAGGTGGCGCGCGAGTTGGCGCAGCAGCTGGGCGCGCGGGCGCATAAGGTGCTGGATGTAACCCTGTTAAATGAACTCGCCATCAGCAGCCTGACGCGCGACAGCATTCCGGTGCCCGCTTACGATCCCGACGCCAGCGGCTTGCCCAGCACTTTCGTGCCCGGCCGGAATATTCTTTTTCTTACGCTGGCCTCTATTTATGCTTACCAGGTTGAGGCAGAAGCCGTGATTACCGGCGTCTGTGAAACGGATTTTTCCGGCTACCCTGACTGCCGTGATGAGTTTGTTAAAGCGCTCAACGCAGCCGTAAAACTGGGCATGGCGCGCGACGTTCGTTTCGAAACGCCGCTGATGTGGCTGAATAAAGCGGAAACCTGGGCGCTGGCGGATTACTGGCGGCAGCTCCCGCTGGTTCGTCAGCAAACCTTAACCTGCTATAACGGCATAAAGGGCGATGGCTGCGGCGAGTGCGCGGCCTGCCATCTGCGCGCCAATGGCCTGCAAACTTACCTCGATAACGCGGAAAGCGTCATGGCCGCCATGAAAGCGAAAAGCGGGCTGATTTGAGCCGCTGGCGGCAAAGTCCTGTCTCGGCTCTGCCGCCACCTTTTTCTCTTTTACTCCATCAAGGCCTGCAAACGCTGCTTTAACGCGCCTTCAATCGATACCGTTTTCTGGCTGGAAAGGTCGATACAGACAAAGGTGAGAGTGGCATCGGCAACCAGAGTTTGATCGCTTGCCAGCACCACACGCTGCGCCAGTACACCACTTTTGCCGTTCAGCTGCATCACTTCGCTATCTATTTGCAACACATCACCCAGCACCGCCGGGCGACGATAGTTGATATTGATATTTACCACGACAAACGCCAGTTTTTGCGCCACCAGCCAGTCAAAGGCTTCAGCCTGCTCCAGCCACTGCCAGCGCGCCTCTTCAAGGAATTCCAGATAACGCGCATTGTTCACATGCTGATAAACATCAAGATGATATCCACGCACTTTTATCAAGGTTCGCATAGACCACGGCTCCTCCAGAAAATCGGTTAACTGGTATGACCTGATCAGCGTAGCAGAGGCATTCTGGCGTAACCGGCATTTCTCTGCGGCTGCGAGTGATGTCACAGTTTCAGGCGGGACGCATTACGCTCAATCAGCGCGTTGCCGATGCCAGGCACCTCTTTCAGCTGCTCAATCGCGGTAAACGGCCCGTACTGTTCGCGATAGCTGACGATAGATTGCGCCTTTTTCAATCCGATGCCATTCATAGCGGCAGCCAGCTGTTCAGCACTCGCCTCGTTGATGCTGATTTGCTGCTCCTGCGCCGCCGAAACCTGGCTGGCCAGTGTTTCCGAAGGCGCTTCTGCCGCCGAAAGTGCGTGGGTGTAAAGTGCGCCGCCGAGCGCCAGCGTCAAATAAAATGCGGTAATGGTTTGTTTAAACATACTGTTTTCTCCTTGTGTTTCACAGCGAACACAGGGTGTCACAGCGGAAACCGCACGACAAAAGGCGAAATGCGGAAATGGAAAAGGCCGCATAAGCGGCCTTTGTTTATCTCATCAATTACGTTTTTTTTGCGAGGCTTACTGCATTTGCGCCGCCGCACCGTATTTGATTTTTGCTTCTTTACGCAGGCTTTGCAGCAGCGCTTCGAAAGCGATCTGCGCATTGTTTTGCGTGACGCCTTTCACCATCTGATCAACCTGGCCTTGCGGCATTGAGCCGACGCTGACCTTATCAAGCACGAGCAGCACAACGTTGCCCTGCATATCTTCACTGACGCCAAAAGAGGGATGCGCGGCTTCCGGCTGTGGCAGATTAAACGCCGCCTGGGCAACCGGATCCTGCGTGTTGCGATCAACCGTTTTGCTCTCGCCGAAACTCAGGCCTGCGGCGGTGAACGCATCCTGCTTGCCCGCTTTCAGATCGGCGAGGATTTTATCCGCCTGCGCTTTAGCCTGCTGTTCCGCT
The DNA here is from genome assembly GCF_044342975.1 of Pantoea osteomyelitidis. Classification (NCBI taxonomy): domain Bacteria; kingdom Pseudomonadati; phylum Pseudomonadota; class Gammaproteobacteria; order Enterobacterales; family Erwiniaceae; genus Pantoea; species Pantoea osteomyelitidis. Next base: position 175,262 of record NZ_JBGFSN010000004.1, on the reverse strand, counting down.
TTATCATGCTTCAGGGTATCGGCAATCTGGCCTTTCACTTCGTCCAGTGCTTTTACCGCTTCCGGTTTATGCTCGTTGATGCGCAGCACAAAGGCGCGATCGCCATCAACGGTAATGATGTCGGAGTTATTACCCGGCGCACCATTTTCACCCACCAGACCACCATTGAAAATTGCCTGCTTAACCTGATCGAAATCGAGATCTTGTGGCACGCTATCGCGGTTGAACCAGCCGGTTTCCGTCGCCTTGACGCCAGCCGCCTGCTCTGCGCCTGCCAACGATTCGTTATCGTTGCTGGCCGCTTCGCTCACTTTCTGCTGCAGCTTATAGAAGGTATCTACCGCTTTTTCCTGCTTCACCTTCTGCGCAACGGCGTCACGTACTTCAGCCAGCGGTTTAACCTGCTCCGCCTGTACGTCGTCGAGGCGAACGATCAGAAAGCCGACCGACGATTTGATCACGCCTGACAGCTGCCCTTTCTGCGTTAAGTTGGCATTTTTCAGCTCGTCCGGCGTGGTGCCCGGCTCCAGCCAGCCCATATCGCCGCCTTTACGCGCCGAAATCGGATCGATCGATTTCTCTTTCGCCAGAGCGGCGAAATCGCCGCCGTTTTTCAGCTGAGCCAGCACCGCGTCGGCGTCAGCCTGAGTTTTGGTCTGAATAACGCTGAAACGGCTACGCTGCGGCTGAGAGTAGTCTGCTTTATGTTGGTCGTACCAGCTTTGAATATCCGCATCGCTGGCCGCGCTCTGCATGCTGGCGGCGTCCAGTTTGATATAGCTGACGCGGTACTGCTCCGGCGCCATAAAGCTGTTTTTATGCTGCTGGTAATACTGACCGATCTCATCCGCAGTAACGCTCTGCTTCGCCGCCAGCGCATTGACATCAATGGTTGCCTGACGAATCTGACGCTGCTGCGATACCAGGCCGACCAACTTATCCGTTTCGCCTTTCAGCATGAAATCGGTATTGGCGACGGAGTTGATCAGCTGCTGCGTCGCCAGCTGCTTGCGCAAGGCTTCAGCATATTGATCGGCAGTAAAGCCCATGCTGCCGATAAGTCCGTTATATTTGGCGTTATCGAACTTGCCGTTGGTCTGAAAAGCCTGCTGATTGAAAATCGCCTGTTTGATTTGATCGTCGCCGATGGCGATGTTCAGCTCTTTCACATACTGATCGAGCAGGGTTTCATCAATCAGCTGAGAGAGCGCCTGCTGACGCATTTGCTGCATGTAGCCTTCGTTGCTGGCGAGCTGAGAGAACTGATCGCCCAGCATCTGTTGCTGGCGGCTGCGCTCGCTGTTATAAGCGCGCTCAAGCTGCGCCCGGCTGATTTCATCGCCGTTAACTTTCGCAGCGTAATCGCCGCCACCGCCAATCAGATAGTTGCCGACACCGGTCAGCACAAAAGAGAGGATGATCAGTCCCAAAAGAATCTTGAGCACGACATGATTCGACGCCGCGCGTAAATTGTCCATCATGGTATGACAACACTCCGCTGTAGTGTGAATATAAAGCTAAGGCGCAGCGACCTGCTCAGGACAGGCGCGCCACACAGCTGCGGTTCAGGCTGGCAGCTATCAGCCATGCGCAGACAAAAGCCAAAGGCCGATCGTCACGCATCAAGATAAAAAAAGGCACATCATTAGTGATGTGCCCGTATGTTACATGAGAACGCGTGACCCGTCCGCAATCCACTGAAGAAAATGCTTCAATGGCTATCTGTCATTAGTTGACAGCGTCTTTCAGCGCTTTGCCTGCACGGAAGCCCGGCACTTTGCCAGCCGGAATGGTGATCTCTTTGCCGGTCTGCGGATTGCGGCCGGTACGAGCAGCGCGCTCACGTACCGAGAAGGTGCCGAAGCCGACCAGCGCCACTTCATCGCCGCCTTTCAGCGCATCTGAAACAGAATCCATAAATGCATCCAACACACGTCCAGCTGCCGCTTTAGAAATGTCAGCATCCGCAGCAATTTTGTCGATCAATTGTGACTTATTCACTTTTTTCATCCCCTCTTTATTATTCACCTCGTATCCCGCTTCCCGCCGGATACGAACGCGCAGCAAGTTATATCAAGCCTGTGGAGCCGAAACAACGGTATTCATCTTAAACGTCATTTCCGCAGCCACCTAAATTAGCGGCACAAAAAAAAGCTGGCAAGCATCAATTTGCTTACCAGCTTCGCTTTTTAAGGGTATTTGTCTTTAATCACTATTTTGCTGTAGCGACCTGCATACCATAGGGTGCGTTTTCCAGCGCCAGGTTCAGCACTTCTTCAATGCGTTTAACCGGATGGATGTCGAGATCGGCAATCACGTTCTGTGGAATCTCTTCCAGATCGCGTTTGTTGTCATCCGGGATCAGCACGGTTTTAATGCCGCCGCGGTGGGCCGCCAGCAGCTTCTCTTTTAAGCCGCCAATCGGTAACACCTGTCCACGCAGAGTGATTTCACCGGTCATCGCCACATCCGAGCGAACCGGGTTGCCTGTCAGACAAGAAACCAGCGCGGTACACATCGCGATACCGGCGCTTGGGCCATCTTTCGGCGTGGCGCCTTCCGGTACGTGCACGTGAATATCACGCTTCTCGTAAAAATCGCCGTTGATGCCCAGCTTTTCAGCCCGGGCGCGTACCACGGTTAGTGCCGCCTGAATCGATTCCTGCATCACTTCACCCAGCGAACCGGTATAGGTCAGTTTACCTTTGCCCGGCACGCAGGCGGTTTCGATAGTGAGCAGATCGCCGCCTACTTCGGTCCAGGCCAGACCGGTTACCTGCCCGACGCGATTTTCGCTGTCGGCGCGACCATAGTCGAAACGCTGCACACCGAGGAAATCCTTCAGGTTTTCACCATTGATCACGATATGCTTTTTCGAGCTATCCATCAGTAAGGTTTTCACCGCCTTACGACAGAGTTTTGACAGCTCGCGTTCCAGACTACGCACGCCCGCTTCACGGGTGTAGTAACGGATAATGCCGATGATCGCGCTGTCATCCACGGTGATTTCCGCTTTCTTCAGCGCGTTACGTTCAATCTGCTTGGGCAGCAGATGCTGCTTCGCGATGTTCAGCTTCTCATCTTCCGTATAGCCGGAAAGCCGGATCACTTCCATACGATCCAGCAGCGGCGCCGGAATGTTCATGGAGTTGGAGGTCGCGACAAACATCACATCGGAGAGATCGTAATCTACTTCCAGATAGTGATCGTTAAAGGCGATATTCTGCTCCGGATCAAGCACTTCCAGCAGCGCTGACGCGGGGTCGCCACGCATATCCGAGGACATTTTATCGATCTCATCCAGCAGGAACAGCGGGTTTTTCACCCCGACCTTCGCCATTTTCTGGATCAGCTTGCCCGGCATGGAGCCGATATAGGTACGACGGTGCCCGCGAATTTCAGCTTCGTCACGTACGCCGCCCAGCGCCATACGCACATATTTACGTCCGGTGGCTCTGGCAATCGACTGTCCCAACGAGGTTTTACCCACGCCCGGCGGTCCCACCAGGCAGAGAATCGGCCCTTTGATTTTGCTGACGCGACTCTGCACCGCAAGATACTCAAGGATGCGATCTTTCACGCGCTCCAGACCATAGTGGTCGGTATCCAGCGTTTCCTGCGCTTTACGCAGATCTTTTTTCACTTTGCTGCGCGCGTTCCATGGAACCTGCACCATCCAGTCGATATAGCCACGTACCACCGTGGCTTCTGCCGACATCGGCGACATCATCTTCAGCTTCTGCAGCTCGGCTTCCGCTTTGTCACGCGCTTCCTGCGGCATTTTCGCCGCATCGATTTTGCGTTTCAGCGCCTCATATTCGTCAGGCGCGTCATCCATTTCGCCCAGCTCTTTCTGAATAGCTTTCATCTGCTCATTCAGATAGTACTCGCGCTGGCTTTTTTCCATCTGCTTTTTGACGCGGTTACGGATGCGTTTCTCGACCTGCAGCAGGTCAATTTCCGACTCCATCATCGCCATCAGGTATTCCAGACGTTCGTTGATGTCGGACATTTCCAACACCGACTGCTTGTCCGCCAGCTTCAAGGGCATATGCGCCGCCACGGTATCCGCTAAGCGAGCCGCATCATCAATATTATTCAGTGAGGTCAGCACCTCAGGCGGAATCTTTTTGTTGAGCTTGATGTAGCCTTCAAACTGATTAATCGCGGTGCGTACCAGCACTTCCTGCTCACGCTCGTCAATATCCGGCGATGCCAGGTATTCCGCCTGGGCGACAAAGTGATCGCCATTATCGGACAGTGTGGTGATGTGCGCACGCTGCAGACCTTCCACCAGCACTTTAACCGTGCCGTCGGGCAGTTTGAGCATCTGCAGTACAGACGCAACGGTCCCTACAGAAAAAAGATCGTTAATGCCAGGTTCATCCGTTGAAGCCTCTTTCTGTGCTACCAGCATGATCTTTTTATCTTGATCCATCGCGGCTTCGAGGCACCGAATCGATTTTTCCCGACCAACAAACAACGGAATTACCATGTGCGGATAAACCACCACGTCGCGCAACGGCAACACAGGGATTTCAATGCGTTCAGAACGCTCAGGATTCATAGAGCTCTCTCTTAGTTTAAAGTCCGCCAGGTGATGGGCACCGCATAATGCAGGGAATGTGCAGTTAAGCCCACAGGTACTTGAGTATATGGGGATGATCGTCCGACATTCAATGTCGCAGGTGTGAGAAAAACAGAAGGGGAAAGATTTTTCCCCTTTTTTAAGATAACAACGCGGTTGATTTGTTTACTTATTCACCAGAGGCCTGGGCTTCATGCTTGCCGTAAATCAGCATCGGGTCGGACTGACCCTCGATCACTGACTCGTCAATCACGACCTTTTCAACGTCATCCATTGAAGGCAGATCGTACATGGTTTCCAGCAGCGCGCCTTCCACGATGGAACGCAGACCACGGGCACCGGTTTTACGCGACATCGCTTTTTTCGCGATCGCCGTCAGGGCTTCGTCACGGAACTCCAGCTCCACGCCTTCCAGATTAAACAGCGCCTGGTACTGCTTGGTCAGGGCGTTTTTCGGCTCGCGCAGAATCTGAATCAGCGCCTCTTCGCTCAGCTCATTCAGCGTCGCGACAACCGGCAGACGACCAATGAACTCAGGGATCAGACCGAATTTAATCAAATCTTCCGGTTCGACCTGTGAAAGCAGTTCGCCTTCAGTGGCTTTCTGCGATTTGCCTTTCACGGTGGCGCCAAAACCAATGCCTGAACCGGTTTCAACACGTTGAGAAATCACTTTATCCAGGCCGGCAAACGCGCCGCCGCAGATAAACAGAATTTTTGAGGTATCAACCTGCAAAAATTCCTGCTGCGGATGCTTACGGCCACCCTGAGGCGGAACGGCAGCAACCGTGCCTTCGATTAGCTTCAGCAACGCCTGCTGTACGCCCTCGCCCGACACGTCGCGCGTGATGGACGGATTGTCTGACTTACGCGAAATCTTGTCGATCTCATCGATGTAGACAATGCCGCGCTGCGCTTTTTGCACGTCATAGTCGCATTTCTGCAGCAGCTTCTGGATGATATTTTCCACGTCTTCGCCCACGTAACCCGCTTCGGTCAACGTTGTGGCATCCGCCATGGTAAAAGGCACATCCAGCAGGCGCGCCAGCGTTTCCGCCAGCAGGGTTTTACCGCTACCGGTCGGACCAATCAGCAGAATGTTACTTTTGCCCAGTTCGATACCGTTGCTGGTGTCGCCGTTGCGCAGACGTTTGTAGTGGTTGTACACCGCCACCGCCAGCACTTTTTTCGCCTTTTCCTGGCCGATAACATAATCATCGAGGTGATGGCGGATTTCATGCGGCGTCGGCAACGCGCTGCGTTCGCGGTGCGGAGCAACTTCTTTAATCTCTTCGCGAATGATGTCGTTACACAGATCGACACACTCATCGCAGATATACACTGACGGCCCGGCAATCAGCTTACGCACTTCATGCTGGCTCTTGCCGCAAAAAGAGCAGTACAGCAACTTACCTGAACCGTCTTTGCGCTTATCTGTCATCAGTTAACCTCTTCTTGTTCTCTGGCCATACCGGAGTACAGCGCAGGCCATGCATGCACGGCCGATATTCATTCAACTTACCTGCCCGTCTCCCGTTAACTATAGCGTAAGGAGCCAGGCAGATGAGTCTTATTCGCGATGCGTCAGGATGGAATCGACTAATCCATACTCTACCGCTTCACTGGCTGAGAGGAAACGATCTCGCTCGGTATCGCGCTCAATTTGTTCCAGCGATTTGCCGGTATGCTCAGCCATCAGCTCATTCATGCGCTGTTTCACTTTCAGAATCTCGCGCGCATGAATTTCGATGTCTGTCGCCTGCCCCTGATAGCCGCCCAGCGGCTGGTGAATCATCACCCGGGAGTTAGGCAGGCAGAAACGTTTGCCTTTGGTGCCCGCCGTCAGCAGGAAAGCGCCCATGGAACAGGCTTGCCCCATACAAATGGTGCTGACGTCCGGCTTGATAAACTTCATCGTGTCATAGATCGACATACCTGCCGTAATGACGCCGCCCGGAGAGTTGATATAAAGATAAATATCTTTCTCAGGATTCTCAGCTTCCAGAAACAGCATCTGTGCGACGATCAGGTTAGCCATATGGTCTTCAACCTGGCCGGTCATAAAGATGACACGCTCTTTAAGCAGGCGGGAATAGATGTCGTAAGAGCGCTCGCCGCGCGAGGTTTGTTCGACCACCATTGGCACCAGCGCCATGTGCGGTGCAGTATATTCACGATCGCCACTGTATGACATTACCGTCTCCTGATAAATTTCATTGGCAACATTCTGTACCGATTCTACGTGAGGCGAGCCGGGAAAACTATGCTCTGCCTCGTCTCCGACACCTTCAGGACGGTTAATCAGCCAGCTTAACTGTTTTTACGCATTCTCCCTTCATCTGGGGATGCTGCCCAGTTGTTTCAAGCATAACAATCTTTTCTTTAATCGCTAACCCGGAAAAATAGCTTAGCGAATAATTTGCCGGTTAATTAACCAAATAAGCGGTAAAACTTGCCTGTGAGCGCCGGTAAAAACAAAAAAGCCCGCTACTTCGCAGCAGCGGGCTTAAAAGCACAATTAACTGAAGGATCAGGCCGTTGCGGTCTGGTTCATCAGTTCCTGGAAATCAGTGGCTTTCTCAGTCACTTTCGCTTTTTCCAGTACGGCTTCAACCGCTTGCTCTTCCAGCGCGACGTTGCGCATGTTGTTCATCAGCTCGTTGTTCTTGCTGTAGAACTCGATCACTTCCTGCGGATCTTCGTAAGCAGACGCCATCTCTTCGATCAGCGCTTTTACACGGTCTTCGTCCGCTTTCAGCTCGTGGGTGCGAATCACTTCGCCCAGCAGCAAGCCAACAACCACACGGCGTTTCGCCTGCTCTTCAAACAGTTCGCGCGGCAGTTCCAGCGCCTGTTTTTCGTTGCCGCCAAAACGCTGAGCAGCCTGGCGACGCAGCACGTCGATTTCGCCGTCGATCAGCGCAGACGGCACATCGATGTCATTCGCTTTCACAAGGCCATCGATCGCCTGAGTTTTAACGCGGTTGCGCACCGCGCCTTTCAGCTCGCGCTCCATGTTTTTACGCACTTCAGCACGCAGACCGGCAACGGAACCCTCTTCCACGCCGAAACGCTGGATAAACTCTTCAGTCAGCTCCGGCAGTTCGCGCGTTTCGACTTTCTTCAGCACGATCTCGAACTTCGCGTCTTTCCCTTTCAGGTTTTCCGCGTGATAGTCGTCCGGGAATTTCACGTCGATGGTGAAGGTTTCACCCGCTTTGTGACCCACGATGCCCTCTTCGAAGCCCGGGATCATGCGGCCCTGACCCATCGCCAGCACGAAGTCAGAGGCTTTGCCGCCTTCAAACTCTTCGCCGTCAACAGAGCCGTTGAAATCGATAGTAGCGCGATCTTCCGCTTCTGCCGCCGCGTCGCTCTCTTTCCAGCTCGCCTGCTGCTTACGCAGCGTCTCCAGCATGGTGTCAACGTCAGCATCAGTGACTTCCACAACCGGTTTTTCAACTTCGATTGCGTCCAGACCTTTCAGCTCAACTTCCGGGTAAACTTCAAATTCTACCGCATAGGTGAAGTCTTCACCCTGCTTGTACTCGCCCGGCACATAGTTCGGCGCGCCAGCCGGATTGATTTTCTCTTTGATGATGGCGTCAACAAAGTTGCGCTGCATCAGATCGCCTAACACGTCCTGACGAACAGAAGCACCATAGCGCTGTGACACGATGTGCATCGGCACTTTGCCTTTACGGAAACCATCGATACGGACTTTCTTAGCCACATCCAGCAGCTCTTTTTTCACAGCGCTCTCGATGCTGTCAGCAGCGACAGTAATCGTAACGCGACGGCCAAGGCCCTGAGTGGTTTCAACTGAAACTTGCATCTTGTTACCTCAAAAAATCACGTGCTCGGTCAACTTCAGACACACACATTGTGACATGCGCCGTATCTAACAACCGGGACGGCTTCTGTGAAGAGAACCTGATCCCTGTTACCAGAAGCGTCCCGAAGACATTCCGGAAAAATAGACGCCGCATTATAGCGACATCGCCGGAATGAGTCGAGGATGCAAACTCACCACTTTTTAACGGTTTTGCTGCTTTTTTGCGCCGGAGATCCCGTTTGAGAGCAAAAGAAATGAAAAAACGGCCGACTGGCCGTTTCAGGGAGAGAGTTTGTCAGGCCAGCGTACCGGCGCCGCGACAATGAGGTGAAGCCAAAACCGTATCTTGCAGGCCTTCCCACTCTTTTAAGGTATAAGTATGCAGCGCCAGCGCATGAACGCTGCCCGCCAGCTCTTCAGTCAGCTCGCCATAGATGGCGCGGTGACGCGCCAGAAAGCGTTGACCGCAAAAACTGTCACTGACGATCACCACTTTAAAATGGCTTTCTGAGCCTGCCGGGACATTATGACGATAGCTTTCGTCATGCACTTCCAGATGTGCCGGTTCGAACGCCTTACGCAGCTTTTCTTCTATTTGTTCGCGAATCATCATTATACTCCTCAACGGCAAGCGATGTGCCCCATCTGTTTAAATATTAGTAGGTTTTTTTACCGTTTCCGCAGGGAAGAATGAAAAAAAATAACCTGCCCTTTCCCTGTGATTGCGCATCATAACCTGCAAACCTGCCGGGTCAACCAGGCTGACCTCACGCATTCCGAAAAAATCCTTTGCAATCAAAATCCCGCTTCACAGGGCTTTCTTCACCCGCGCTCAATGCTATGATGGCCGCAGTTTTGCAAGCCAACCCACTATGCTAACGAGAAATAAGTATGTTCAAAAAAGTGTTTATCCCGCTGCTGGCTGCTTTTATTTTGGCCGGCTGTGCCAGCAACAGCAATACACTCAACGTAGAACCTAACATTGAACTGCCGCAGCAGGATCCCAGCCTGACAGGCGTGACCCTGAGCATTAACGGCGCCGATCAGCGCACCGATCAAGCGCTGGCGAAGGTGAACCGTGATGGTCAGCTGGTCACCCTGACTCCGTCCCGCGATCTGCGCTTTCTGCTGCAGGAAGTGCTGGAAAAACAGATGACCGCGCGCGGTTATATGATTGGGCCGAATGGCGCAGTAGATCTGCAAATCGTGGTGAATAATCTTTATGCCGATGTGACGCAAGGCAACGTGCGCTACAGCATCACCACGAAAGCGGATATCTCTATCATTGCTACTGCCAAAAACGGCAACAAGCAGGTGAAAAACTACCGTCAGACCTATAGCGTCGAAGGTGCTTTCAGCGCCAGCAACGATAAGATTAAAACTGCTGTGAACTCCACGCTGAGTGACGTGATCGCCGATATGGCTCAGGACACCAGCATTCACGACTTTATCAAGCAAAACGCCCGCTAATTTCGCGCTTTTCGCCCGGCAACGTTGCCGGGCGTATCCGTAAGGTGAGTATGAGTCGTCACTACCTTCGCATTTTTACTCAACGTAACGCCGTGGTTTTACTGCTGCTCGGCTTCGCCTCGGGCCTGCCGCTGGCGTTAACCTCAGGAACGTTGCAGGCCTGGATGACGGTGGAAAATGTCGATCTGAAAACCATCGGCTTCTTTTCGCTTGTGGGCCAGGCCTACGTCTTTAAATTCCTCTGGTCGCCGATGATGGACCGCTACACGCCGCCCTTTCTGGGCCGACGTCGCGGCTGGCTGATCGTGACCCAGCTGGCGCTGATTGGCGGCATCGTGGCGATGGGCTTTATGCAGCCGGGACGGGATTTAACTCTGCTGGCCGCGCTGGCCGTGCTGGTCGCCTTCTGCTCCGCCTCGCAGGATATCGTCTTTGACGCCTGGAAAACCGACATATTGCCGCCGGAAGAGCGCGGTAGCGGCGCAGCGATTACCGTGCTGGGCTACCGACTGGCGATGCTGATTTCTGGCGGGCTGGCGCTGTGGCTGGCCGCTCGCTTTCTTGGCTGGCAGGCAACTTACTGGCTGATGGCGGCGATGATGGTGCCAGGGCTGATTGCCACCCTGCTGGCGAAAGAGCCGGAAAGCAGCATGAATGCGCCGCACTCGTTGCGCGATGCGGTGGCGAAGCCGCTGCAGGATTTCTTTCAGCGTAACAACGCCTGGCTGCTGATCACCCTGATTGTGCTGTATAAACTGGGCGACGCCTTCGCCGCCTCGCTTACCACCACCTTCCTTATTCGTGGCGTAGGGTTTGACGCCGGCGACGTCGGGCTGGTGAATAAAACCCTCGGTCTGCTTGCCACTATTATCGGCGCGCTTTATGGCGGCGTGCTGATGCAGCGCCTGAGTCTGTTTCGCGCGTTGATGCTGTTCGGCATCTTACAGGCCGTCTCAAATTTTGGTTACTGGCTGCTGGCCGTCACCGACAAACATCTGTGGAGCATGGCCAGCGCCGTGTTTGTTGAAAACCTGTGCGGCGGCATGGGCACCGCGGCGTTCGTCGCTTTGCTGATGACACTGTGCAATAAATCCTTCTCCGCCACGCAGTTCGCCTTGCTCTCCGCCCTTTCCGCCGTAGGCAGAGTCTATGTCGGTCCCGCCGCCGGCTGGCTTGTCGAGCTGTGGGGCTGGCCTACCTTTTATGCTTTTACCGTACTGGCGGCGCTGCCTGGCCTGTTTCTGCTCGGGGTTTGCCGCAGCACCCTCAATCGTATGCAGCAGTCCGGCACGTTTTCAGCGCGAACGGCCTGGAGAGAGGGCTATCGTTGGGCGTTGCGACTCTTTTTGGCTGGCGCGGTTTTGCTCGCTTTTTGTCTTCTTTTGCTCGCAATGCAAGCGACAGCGCTGTGGCAACCGGTTATAATTTTGCCGCAATTGTTTGAGATTGGCATGGCAATCGCCTTAACGGGCGTGATTTGTGGTGTATGCCTGGATTATCTGGCACTGCGCAGGGAGCGTTAAACAAGGGATTACATTTTTCCGGGCGCTTTTGCAATTAACACCCCCGGAAATCAGCTTAAAACGTTTTTTTATCATCGCGTGTTATTTTTCAGCAGAAAAGACACATGCAATTAACATTACATGATGAATATTAAAAACCGGTGAGCAATTATTTTGTAGAAAAGTCATCACTCAAATGATACAGATTTGTTAAAGATTTGGTCATTAAAATCGAAGGTTATACTTTCCCTGATTTTTCTACGGATATATCCATTGTTTTTTGTTATATCAACGCCAACTACTTGTCAGCGTTAATATTTTGATACCCGGCGCAACATCTGTGACACCCTTTGCAAAAGGTGTGAACACCCGCCTGACATATCCTTAAGCTGGTTTACACTGCATAAACCTTCCCGTAAAATGCCGCCACACTTAAACGACAATAGAGCCCTTTGTCATTGAGGTCGTTAAATGAGACTCAGGAAATACAATAAAAGTTTGGGGATTTTGTCATTAACTGCAGGCGCTTTATTACTCAGCGGCTGCGATAGTGCATTGTTAAGTCCCAAAGGACAGGTTGCTATGGAGCAACGTTCGCTGATACTGACAGCCTTCGGGCTGATGTTGATCGTCGTTATTCCCGCAATCCTGATGGCAGTGTTGTTTGCCTGGAAATATCGGGCATCGAACACGAATGCTAAGTACAGCCCTAACTGGTCACATTCGAACAAAGTTGAAGCGGTGGTCTGGACCATTCCGATCCTGATTATCGTTTTTCTTAGCGTATTGACCTGGAAATCAACCCATGCGCTGGAACCGAGCAAACCGCTCGCTTCTGACGTCAAGCCGGTTGAGATTGACGTAGTCGCACTGGACTGGAAATGGCTGTTCATTTATCCGGAGCAAGGCATTGCCACTGTGAACGAGATCGCTTTCCCGGCCAACACGCCGGTAAGCTTCAAGATCACCTCTAACTCCGTAATGAACTCCTTCTTTATCCCGACCCTGGGTAGCCAGATCTATGCGATGGCCGGTATGCAGACCGAACTGCACCTGATCGCCAACGAGCCGGGCACCTTTAAAGGTATCTCGTCTAACTTCAGCGGTCGCGGCTTCTCTGGCATGAAGTTCAACGCCATTGCTACCAAAGACGATGCGGAATTCCAGCAGTGGGTTGCCAAAGTGAAAACGGCACCTAACGCGCTGGGCACCATGGATGATTTCGAAAAGCTGGCTGCGCCAAGCGAAAACCATCCGGTGGAATATTTCTCCACAGCGAATCCTGTTCTGTTCAAACAAGTTGTTGATAAGTTCAAGATGAGCCACGGGAAAATGGACATGCCAGAGCATGAAGGTATGGACATGAGTCACACCGCTTCCGCGGGAGCCGAGGAATAATACGATGTTCGGAAAATTAACACTGGATGCAGTGCCGTATCACGAGCCGATTATCGTGGTTACGATCGCCGCCATCATTTTAGGTGGTCTGGCGCTTGTTGCTGCGATTACTTACTTTGGTAAGTGGCAATATCTGTGGTCAGAATGGTTTACCTCCGTCGACCACAAAAAACTGGGTATCATGTATATCATCATGGCCTTCGTCATGCTGCTGCGTGGCTTTGCCGATGCGATCATGATGCGTGCCCAGCAGATGCTGGCTTCCGCCGGCGAAGCGGGCTTTCTGCCGCCGCACCACTACGACCAGATCTTTACCGCCCACGGCGTAATTATGATCTTCTTCGTGGCGATGCCGTTTGTGGTAGGTCTGATGAACATCGCGGTTCCGCTGCAGATTGGCGCGCGCGATGTGGCTTTCCCCTTCCTGAACAACCTGAGCTTCTGGTTCACCGCTATCGGCGTGATCCTGGTCAACCTGTCTCTGGGTGTGGGTGAGTTTGCGCAGACCGGCTGGCTGGCCTATCCGCCGCTCTCGGGCGCGCAATACAGTCCTGGCGTTGGGGTTGACTACTGGATTTGGGCATTGCAGCTCTCCGGTATCGGTACCACGCTGACGGGTGTTAACTTCTTCGTGACCATTCTGAAGATGCGCGCACCGGGCATGGACCTGTTCAAAATGCCAGTCTTTACCTGGACTGCACTCTGTACCAACGTCCTGATCATCGCTGCGTTCCCGGTTTTGACCGTGACCCTGGCGCTGTTGACGCTTGATCGTTACCTCGGCTTCCATTTCTTTACCAATGATATGGGCGGTAACATGATGATGTACGTCAACCTGATCTGGGTCTGGGGTCACCCGGAAGTGTACATCCTCGTTCTGCCGGTGTTTGGTGTCTTTGCTGAAGTTACTGCCACCTTCTCGAAAAAACGTCTGTTTGGTTACACCTCGCTGGTGTGGGCGACCATCGCCATTACCGTTCTGTCGTTTATCGTTTGGCTGCACCACTTCTTCACCATGGGCGCAGGCGCGAACGTTAACGCCTTCTTCGGTATCATGACGATGATCATCGCGATTCCGACCGGGGTGAAAATCTTTAACTGGCTGTTCACAATGTATCAGGGCCGCATTCAGATGCACTCTGCCATGCTGTGGACCGTGGGCTTCCTGGTCACCTTCTCTATCGGTGGTATGACCGGCGTTCTGCTGGCAGTACCGGGTGCAGACTTCGTGCTGCATAACAGCCTGTTCCTGATTGCTCACTTCCATAACGTGATTATCGGCGGTGTGGTATTCGGTTGTATGGCGGGCGTGACCTACTGGTTCCCGAAAGCGATGGGCTTCACCCTGAACGAGAAATGGGGCAAACGCGCCTTCTGGTTCTGGATCATCGGCTTCTTCGTTGCCTTTATGCCGCTGTATGCGCTGGGCTTTATGGGTATGACTCGTCGTCTGAGCCAGGATATCGATCCACGTTTCCACGCGCTGCTGGTTGTGGCTGCTGTGGGCGCGGCGCTGATTGCCTGCGGTATCCTCTGCCAGCTGATCATGTTCTGGGTTTCTATCCGTGACCGTGAGCAGAACCGCGATCTCACCGGTGACCCGTGGGGTGGCCGTACGCTGGAGTGGTCTACCTCTTCACCGCCGGCGTTCTACAACTTTGCGACAGTTCCGCATGTGCATGAGCGTGACGCTTTCTGGGAAATGAAAGAGAAAGGCGAAGCGTATGTGCAGCCAGCGAAATATGAAGAAATTCATATGCCGAAAAACAGCGGCGCTGCTCTGATTATCGCGGCATTCGCTACGGTATTCGGTTTCGCCATGATCTGGCATATCTGGTGGCTGGCCGGTCTGACCTTCCTGGGCATGATTGTGACCTGGATTGCGAAGAGCTTTGACGAAGACGTGGATTACTACGTACCGGTTAAAGAAATCGAGCAGATCGAGAAGCAGCACTTTGACGATATCAGCAAAGCAGGTCTGAAATAATGTCAACTGAAACTCTGATTAAGCACCACCACGACGCCCATGCGGAGCATGGGCATCACGATGCATCAGCCAATAAGATCTTTGGCTTTTGGATCTATCTGATGAGTGACTGCATTATCTTCGCAACCCTGTTTGCGACCTATGCAGTCATGGTGAACAGCACTGCCGGTGGCCCGGCAGGGAAAGATATCTTCGAACTGCCGTTCGTTATGGGTGAGACCGCTCTGCTGCTGCTGAGCTCTATCACCTACGGTATGGCTGTCATCGCGATGAACAATGACAACAAAGGCGGCGTTAACAGCTGGCTGGCGTTGACCTTCCTGTTCGGCCTTGGCTTTATCGGGATGGAAATCTATGAATTCCACCATCTGATCACCGAAGGATTTGGTCCGGATCGCAGCGGCTTCCTGTCAGGGTTCTTTACCCTGGTCGGCACGCACGGTCTGCACGTGACTTCTGGTCTGATCTGGATGCTGGTAATGATGTTCCAGATCTCCAAACGTGGTCTGACTTCCGCTATCCGTACCCGTATCCTGTGCCTGAGCCTGTTCTGGCACTTCCTTGACGTGGTATGGATTTGTGTATTTACCGTTGTCTATCTGATGGGAGTCATGTAATGAGTCATTCAGCCAACGAACATGTTGTCCCGCATAGCAGCGTGAAGTCTTACATGATCGGCTTCATCCTCTCTATCATCCTGACCGGTATTCCGTTCTGGATGGTAATGGATGGCGGCGCCTCTCACAGCACCCTTCTGGGTGTGGTTGTTGTCTGTGCAGTGATTCAGGTTATCGTTCACCTGATTTACTTCCTGCATCTCGACACCAAAACTGAGGGCGGCTGGAACCTGGTGGCGATTGTCTTTGCGGCAATCATTATCCTGATTGTTGTGGTGGGTTCGCTGTGGATCATGTGGAACCTCAACTACAACATGATGTCGTGACAGTCCACTAAAGAGTCGCACTGATGATTAAGCAATACCTGCAAGTAACAAAACCAGGAATTATTTTCGGGAATTTAATTTCTGTCATTGGCGGATTTCTGCTGGCGTCTAAAGGCAGCATTGATTACGCCCTGTTTCTCGCCTCTCTGGTCGGTGTTTCACTGGTCGTGGCATCAGGTTGTGTTTTCAACAACGTGATTGACCGTGACATCGACAGAAAAATGGAGAGAACCAGGAATCGAGTGCTGGTCAAAGGCCTCATCTCTCCGAAAGTAAGCCTGGTTTATGCCACCTTATTGGGTATTGCTGGCTTTGCGTTGCTGTATTTCGGAGCTAACCCGCTGGCCATGTGGCTGGCGGTGATGGGCTTCGTCGTATACGTCGGCATTTACAGCCTCTATATGAAGCGTAATTCAGTCTACGGTACGCTGATAGGCAGTCTGTCTGGCGCTGCGCCGCCGGTGATTGGCTACTGCGCGGTGACCAACGAGTTTGATGCTGGCGCGCTGATTTTGCTGGCGATCTTTAGCCTGTGGCAGATGCCGCATTCCTATGCGATTGCTATCTTCCGCTTTAAAGATTATCAGGCAGCGAATATCCCGGTTCTGCCGGTAGTGAAAGGCATTTCCGTAGCGAAAAATCATATTACGCTCTACATTCTGGCGTTTATGATTGCCACGCTGATGCTGACGCTGAGCGGTTACGCTGGCTACAAATATCTGGTGGTTGCGGCGGCAGTAAGCGTCTGGTGGCTGGGAATGGCGTTGTCAGGTTACAAAACCTCAAACGATCGCGTTTGGGCGCGTAAACTGTTCGTCTTCTCTATTGTCGCTATCACTGCACTGAGCGTCATGATGTCAGTGGACTTTATGGCCCCGGCGTCGAAAGACCTGCTGACCTACGTCTGGTAATCAGCACCGCATATCCTGTAAGGGCGCGATTATCGCGCCCTTTCTTTTTGTTACCACTACTTAAAAAGTATTATTTTACCCACCCTGCCCTGCTCCTTAGAATAACCGCAGCAAACTAACAGAGGTTGTAATGAACGATAATAAAATGACGTCGGTGGAGCTGCGTGCCACCTGGGGTCTTGGCACGGTTTTTTCTCTGCGCATGCTGGGAATGTTTATGGTCCTGCCGGTGTTAACCACGTACGGCATGGCATTACAAGGGGCAAGCGAATCCCTGATTGGTCTGGCTATCGGTATTTACGGTCTGATGCAGGCAATTTTTCAGATTCCCTTCGGCCTGCTTTCCGATCGCATTGGCCGTAAGCCGCTGATTGTCGGCGGCCTGCTGGTATTTGTGTTAGGCAGCGTAGTTGCTGCCGGTACGGAATCGATCTGGGGCATCATTCTTGGCCGCGCATTACAAGGTTCCGGCGCGATTGCCGCCGCCGTGATGGCACTCCTCTCCGACTTAACCCGCGAGCAGAACCGCACCAAGGCGATGGCGTTTATCGGCATCAGCTTCGGCATTACCTTTGCCATTGCGATGGTCGTCGGCCCGGTCGTGACCCATGCCCTGGGTTTGCACGCGCTGTTTTGGATGATCGCACTGCTCGCCTCGCTCGGTATCATTATTACGCTGCTGGTGGTGCCTTCTGCGCCGCATCATGTACTGAACCGGGAATCGGGCATGGTGAAAGGCAGTATTCGTCTGGTGCTGGCGAATCCCAGGCTGCTGAAGTTAAATCTCGGCATTCTTTGCCTGCATATCTTGTTGATGTCCAGCTTCGTCGCCCTACCCGGCCAGTTTGAACAGGCAGGTTTTCCGGCTGCCGATCACTGGAAGGTTTATCTGATTACCATGCTTATCGCTTTCGCCGGCGTGATCCCCTTTATTATTTATGCAGAAGTGAAGCGTCGTATGAAACGGGTGTTCGTCAGCTGCGTAAGCCTGATTCTCGTCGCGGAAATTGTGCTGTGGGGAGCAGGCAACCATTTCTGGACGTTGGTCGTCGGCGTACAGCTTTTCTTTTTCGCCTTCAACCTGATGGAAGCGATTTTGCCTTCGCTGGTCAGCAAAGAGTCGCCCGCCGGTTATAAAGGCACTGCGATGGGCATCTACTCCACCAGTCAGTTTCTTGGCGTCGCTATTGGCGGTAGCCTGGGCGGCTGGGTGTTTGGCCATTTTGATGCGCAAACCGTGTTTCTGGTGGGCGCGATTGTCGCGGTGATCTGGCTGTTGGTCAGCACTACCATGCAGGAGCCGCCTTATGTCAGCAGCCTGCGTCTGGTGCTAAGTGAGGCCGCACTGGGTGTGCCGAATCTGGAGCAGAGGCTGAAAGCGCAGCCGGGCGTCACAATGGTGTTTATCGTGCCGGAAGAAAAGAGCGCTTACGTAAAAATCGACAGCAAGGTGACCAGTCGCCTGGAGCTGGAAGCGTTGATCGCTGCGGCATAAGGGACAAAAAAGGGCCGGAGACGGCCCTTTCGCAAATAATCAGTCGCGGAAGTTTTTAAACTGGAACGGCTGCCCCAGATTCCCGCCCCGCACCAGCGCCATTGCGCCCTGCAGGTCGTCGCGAGATTTACCGGTGACGCGCAGTGATTCGCCCTGAATTTGCGTCTGCACCTTCAGCTTGCTGTCTTTGATCAGCTTGACGATCTTTTTCGCCACCTCGGTTTCGATGCCTTTTTTCATTTTGGCATCCTGGCTCCAGCTTTTACCGCTATGGATAATCTCTTCCGGAACCTCCAGCGCGGCGCCTTCTATGCCGCGCTTCAACATTTTCTCACGCAAAATCTCCACCAGCTGTTTGACCTGGAAATCGGATTCGCTGGTGATTTTGATGGTTTCGTTTTTCTCATTCAGCTCAAAGCTGGCGCTAACGTTGCGGAAATCGAAACGGGTAGAAAGCTCACGGTTGGCATTCTCTACCGCGTTGCGCACTTCCTGCATGTCGACTTCGGAAACGATATCGAAAGATGGCATCTTTTCTTCTCCTGACGCTAAAGTGACATGCATAATACGCGTCTTGCGCCACTAAATAAAATCACGCATCGCAGAAAGCTATACTTACCTGAACTTCTGAGAAGCAAGCCGCCAACGGGAGGCAGAATGAAAATTACCGTGTTAGGTAGCGGCGCTTTAGGCCAGATTTGGCTCGCTGCCCTTGCACGCCAGGGGCATGAAGTACAGGGCTGGTTACGCGTTCCCCAACCTTACTGTTCGGTGAATGTTATCGATACCGAAGGTCACGTCAGTAACGATACCTTTATCGCCAACGATCCGCTGTTTCTGGGTGAAAGTCAGCTTTTACTGGTCACGCTAAAGGCGTGGCAGGTTTCACCGGCGATAAAAAATCTGCAGAGCATACTGCCGGAACAGTGCCCGGTGCTGTTGCTGCACAACGGCATGGGTACGCTGGAAGAGCTGAAAAGCCTGACGCAGCCGCTGCTACGCGGCGTCACCACCCACGCGGCGACGCGTGATGCCACGGTTATCAGACATGTGGCGCATGGCATCACCCATATTGGTCCGGCTAACCCCGAAGGCGCGACTTTCAGCGAGCTGGCTGATGTGCTGCATCAGGCGCTGCCCGACGTCGCCTGGCACGACAATATCGCCGCTGCCTGCTGGCAAAAGCTGGCGGTGAACTGCGTGATCAATCCCATGACCGTGGAATACGAATGTCAAAATGGCGAACTCCGGACGCACACGCCAGAGATCGGTGAGTTATGCGCCGAGATCGCCTGGGTGATGGAGCGTGAGGGAATGCACACCACCTGTGACGGCCTGATGGACAATGTGCTTAATGTGATTGAATCCACCGCCGCCAATATCTCATCCATGCAGCAGGATGTGATGGCGCAGCGACGCACTGAAATTGATTACATTACCGGTTATCTGCTGCGTCGCGCCCGTGCGCACGGCATTGCCGTACCGGCTAATACCCGTTTATACGAATTGATAAAACGCAAGGAGTCCCATTATGAGCGCGAACGCATCGGTGCTGGTTTGCCTGGCTCATGGCAGTGAAGAGACCGAGGCGGTCACAACGATCGATCTGCTGGTGCGCGCTGGCCTGCTGGTCACTACGGCCAGCGTAGAGAGCAGCGGCACGCGGGAAATTATCTGCTCGCGCGGCGTGCGTCTGCTGGTGGACGCGCCGCTGGTCGAAGTTGCCGATAACAATTTTGCCGCGATTGTGCTGCCCGGCGGGCTAAAAGGCGCGGAAACCTTTCGCGATAATCCGCTGCTGGTGGAAACCGTGCGTCAGTTTCATCTCTCCGGGCGCATCGTCGCCGCTATCTGCGCCGCTGCCGGTACGGTACTGGTGCCGCACGATCTTTTTCCCGTCGGCAATATGACCGGTTTTCCCGGCCTGAAAGAGACCATCCCCGACGGTCAATGGATGGAAAGACGGGTGGTTTGGGATCCGCGCGTGAATCTGCTCACCAGCCAGGGGCCCGGCACCGCCATCGATTTTGCCCTGAAGCTGATCGATTTGCTGGTGGGCAAAGAGAAAGCGCGCGAGGTGGCGTCGCAGTTGGTGATTGCGGCAGGCATTTACGACTATCAGCAATAGCAAAAAGGCCGCAAAAGCGACCTGTCTTTTATTAATGTTTGATGCACCACGCGTCGGCGGTGCAGCCAGTCTGGTTGCGGCCTGCGCGCAGCATCCGGAGCGTACTCAAGTACGTGAGGAATGCGAGCACAGCCCGCGGCCAGAATGGCCAACAAGCCAGCGTGGATCGATCATCAGGGGCGGTAGACTTTAACGTTGGTAAATCCCTGCTCATGCAGATAAAGCGCCTGCAAACGGCTCATCACGCCGCGATCGCAATAAAGCAGCCAGGTTTTACTCTGGTCCAGATCGCCAAACTGGCTGCTGAGCTTGTAAAACGGCAGCGATTTCACCTCAACGCCCGGCATCGCCAGCGGCTTGTCATCCTGCTCGTCGATAGATCGGATATCCAGCAGCATCTCGTTTTCACCCAGTGAGGCAACGGTTTCCACTTCTACCACCTCCTGCTCCGCCTGCTGCGCAATTTCGCGGATATCGAGATTGCTGGCTTCCTGCACCACGTTTTCCAGAATGCTGAAGTCGAAGTTCTGCTCTTCCGCTTCGATTTTTGATTTCACTGCCTTCACCGTCGGGCTTTTTGAAATCACGCCGCAATATTCCGGCATGGTGCGGGCAAAGTCTTCGGTGCCGATCTCGCGCGCTACCTTGATAATGTGCTCTTTATCATGGGAGATCAGCGGGCGCAGTATCAGCGTGTCGCTGGCATTATCGATCAGACGCAGGTTAGTGAGCGTCTGGCTGGAGACCTGGCCCAGCGCCTCGCCGGTAACCAGCGCCTGTACGCCGTAACGCTCCGCCACCATGGAAGCGGCGCGCACCATCATGCGTTTCAGCACCACCCCCATCTGACCGTCGTCCACTTTTTCAAGGATTTCGCCCACTACAGGTTCGAAATTAATCGCCACGAAACGCACGCGATGAGAGCGGCCAAAGCGGCTCCAGAGATAATGCGCAACCTGACGCACGCCGATTTCATGCGCCGCGCCGCCGAGGTTAAAGAAACAGTAGTGAACGCGGCAGCCGCGACGCATCAGCATATAGCTGGAGACGCCCGAATCGAAACCGCCGGAGATCAGCGACAGCACATCTTCCTGCGTACCGATCGGGAAGCCGCCGAGACCTTCAAAACGGCCGGTGACCAGCAACAGGCGATCGTTTTCGATCTCCAGGTTAACGGTCACCTCCGGATGGTTAAGCTTAACTTTCGCCGTCGGGATATGCTGGTTCAGCCCGCCGCCGACGTAGCGCTCAACATCCTGAGAACTGAAAGCGTGCGTGCCGCGGCGCTTTACACGCACAGAGAAAGTTTTGCCTTCCAGCCGCTCGCGGTTAAGCTCCAGCGTCTGTTCAAAAATATTATGCAGGTCGGTATAGGGACGATCTTCCACCGCCAACACATGATGAATGCCGGGAATACGCGTCAGCTCATCAACAATCACCGCGCGCAGGCTCTCATTCTTTGCCCGCACTTCGATGTGATCCCAGTGACGCACTACAGCCAACTCGTCATTTAACTCTTTGAGGATATTTCGAATATTTCCCGTCAGAATTTTAATAAAACGCAGCCGCACCGACTGGCTTTTGATGGTGATTTCAGGAAATAATTTAATGATAAACTTCATGGCGACACAGGTTCGTTGGGCAAATAAGTGCTAAAAACAAAAGCACTTAGCTGCTAAAATCACATAATTGCGGGCTTAGCTGGACCGACCGCATCCGAGGCGCGCAAGTATACCACCTTTGTCCGTTGACTGCTTCTGCTACAGCAGTCACATTCATTATTTTGCTAATTAATTCGCGTCGGCTACCATGAGCCTTTGCAAGATGATGTCCCAACCTGTGAGTCGACACTGATTATGCCGAAAAAAGCCGAACAGCCTGTGAGTTTTGAAACTTCATTGCAGCAGCTGGAACAGATTGTCAGTCGCCTGGAAAGCGGCGAGCTTCCGCTGGAAGAGGCGCTGAATGAATTTGAGCGCGGTGTACAACTGGCCCGTACCGGCCAACAGACGCTGCAGCAGGCTGAGCAACGCGTGCGTATCCTTCTCAGCGACGATAAAGATGCCGATCTGACCGCTTTTACGCCGGAAAATAGCTAATGGATTTCGCTAAATTACTCAGCGACTGTCACGATCGCGTTAATCAGTCGCTGACGCGCTTATTAGATCCACTGCCTTTTCAGAGTTCTCCTCTGGTGAACGCCATGCAGTATGGGGCATTATTGGGTGGTAAACGCCTGCGCCCTTTTCTGGTTTATGCCACCGGCGAAATGCTGAGAGCCGATCCGGCCAGCCTGGACGCGCCCGCCGCAGCGGTGGAATGTATTCACGCGTACTCCCTGATTCACGACGATTTGCCTGCGATGGACGATGATGCGTTACGTCGCGGACAGCCGACATGTCATATTAAATTTGGCGAAGATACCGCTATTTTAGCCGGCGATGCGCTGCAAACTCTCGCCTTTTCCATCCTTGCCGATGAGCCGATGCCGGGCGTAAGCAGCGAGTTTCGTCTGTTGATGATCTCCGAACTGGCGCAAGCCAGCGGCGTGGCTGGCATGTGCGGCGGCCAGGCGCTCGATCTGGCGGCTGAAGGCAAAAAGGTTGATCTGGCGCGGCTGGAACAGATTCATCGTCATAAAACCGGCGCGCTGATTCGCGCAGCGGTACGTATGGGCGCGCTGGCGGCAGGTTCCCGCGGACGCGACGCGCTGCCGACGCTGGATATCTATGCCAATGCCATCGGCCTCGCTTTTCAGGTTCAGGATGACATTCTGGATGTGGTGGGCGACACGGCAATCACCGGCAAGCGTCAGGGCGCCGATCAGGATTTAGGTAAAAGCACCTATCCGGCATTAATGGGACTGGACAACGCCCGCAGTAAAGCCCTGGATCTCTATCAGGAAGCGCTGGGCGCGCTGGAAATTCTTGCTGCGCAATCATTCGATACTACCGCACTACAGGCGCTGGCAAGCTTCATAATTGAACGCGACAAATAACTTCCACAACGAGTCTCCGATGAGTTTTGATATTGCAAAATACCCGACACTGGCGCTGGCAAGCACGGTACAGGAATTACGTTTACTGCCAAAAGAGAAGCTGCCCGCGCTCTGTGATGAGCTGCGCCAGTATTTGCTGGACAGCGTCAGCCGTTCCAGCGGCCATTTCGCCTCGGGTCTGGGCGTGGTGGAACTCACGGTAGCGCTGCATTATGTTTACAACACCCCTTTTGATCATCTGGTCTGGGATGTCGGACATCAGGCTTACCCGCATAAAATCCTGACGGGACGTCGCGATAAAATCGGCACTATTCGCCAGAAAAACGGCCTGCACCCTTTTCCGTGGCGCGGCGAGAGCGAATATGACGTGCTGAGCGTGGGTCACTCCTCCACCTCGATCAGCGCCGGTCTCGGCATGGCGGTTGCCGCCGATCGGGAAGGCAAAGGCCGCCGCACCGCCTGTATTATCGGCGACGGCGCGATCACCGCCGGTATGGCGTTTGAAGCGATGAACCATGCCGGTGATATCAAGCCCGATCTGCTGGTAATCCTTAACGACAATGAAATGTCGATTTCCGAAAACGTCGGCGCGCTCAATAATCGTCTGGCCCAGATTCTCTCCGGCAAAACCTATGCGCGTCTGCGCGAGGGCGGCAAGCGCGTCCTTACCGGCCTGCCGCCGATCAAAGAGCTGGTCAGGCGCACCGAAGAGCATCTGAAAGGCATGGTAGTGCCGGGCACGCTGTTCGAAGAGCTGGGCTTCAACTATATCGGGCCGGTAGATGGTCACGATGTGCTGACGCTGGTGCATACGCTGAAAAATATGCGCGATCTGAAAGGTCCGCAGTTCCTGCACATTATGACCAAAAAGGGCAAAGGCTACGCCCCGGCAGAACAGGATCCTATCGCCTGGCACGCCGTGCCCAAATTCGATCCCGCCAGCGGCGCCCTGCCGAAAAGCGCCGAAGGCTTACCCAGCTATTCAAAGATTTTCGGCAACTGGCTGTGCGAGATGGCGGCGGACGACCCCAGCCTGATGGCGGTAACGCCCGCGATGCGCGAAGGATCAGGCATGGTGCGCTTCTCGCGCGAATATCCGGCGCAATATTTTGACGTGGCGATTGCCGAGCAGCATGCGGTTACCTTTGCGGCGGGCATGGCGATTGGCGGATACAAGCCGGTTGTGGCCATCTACTCCACTTTCTTGCAGCGCGCATACGATCAGCTTATTCACGACGTGGCGATCCAGAAACTGCCGGTGCTGTTTGCTATCGATCGCGGCGGCATTGTGGGCGCAGACGGCCAGACCCATCAGGGCGCTTTTGACCTCGCTTATCTGCGCTGCGTGCCGGAGATGGTTATCATGACCCCCAGCGATGAGAACGAATGTCGCCAGATGCTCTACACCGGCTATCACTATCAGGACGGCCCCAGTGCGGTGCGTTATCCGCGCGGCACCGGCACCGGCGCTACGCTGGAGCCGCTGCAAAGTTTGCCGCTCGGCAAAGGCGTGATGAAGCGTGAAGGCGAGAAGCTGGCGCTCCTGAACTTCGGCACCCTGCTGCCGGAAGCGAGCGCCGTGGCGGAAGCGTTGAATGCCACGCTGGTGGATATGCGTTTCGTTAAGCCGCTGGATGATGCCCTGATCCTTGAGCTGGCGGCCAGCCATGAAGCCCTGATCACCCTGGAAGAAGGCGCGATCAAAGGCGGCGCGGGCAGCGGCGTCAATGAGCTGGTGATGGCGAAGCGTATGCGGGTGCCGGTACTCAACCTGGGGCTGCCGGATGAGTTCATTCCGCAAGGCACGCAGGATGAGATCCGTCACGATTATCAGCTGGATGCTGAAGGTATTCAGCAGCAGATCGCCGACTGGCTGGCGCAGTAACCTTTCTTGCTCCCCGTCCGGGGAGCATGACCTGCTATGATTAGCGGGTCGATTTTTTCACATAAAATCATTCCCGAAATAGCGCAGGAGCCACAATGAAAACCGTACAACTGGGCACTACCGATCTACAGGTTTCACGTCTCTGTCTGGGCTGCATGACCTTTGGCGAACCCGATCGCGGCAACCACGCCTGGACGCTGCCTGAAGAGCGCAGCCGCCCGCTGATTAAGCAGGCGCTGGAGGCGGGCATCAACTTTTTCGATACCGCAAACAGCTATTCCGGCGGCAGCAGCGAAGAGATCGTGGGCCGCGCGCTGAAAGAGTATGCGCGCCGTGATGACATAGTGGTTGCCACCAAAGTCTATTTCCCGACCATTAATCTGTCGAAGGGCCTGTCACGCGCTAACATTCTGCAATCCATTGATGACAGCCTTTCCCGACTCGGCATGGAATATGTAGATCTGCTGCAGATTCATCGTTGGGATTACGAGACGCCGCTGGAAGAGACGCTGGAAGCGTTAAACGATGTGGTAAAGGCGGGAAAAGCGCGTTATATCGGCGCGTCGTCAATGTACGCATGGCAGTTTGCCAAAGCCATTTACACTCAGGATCGCTACGGCTGGGCGCGCTTTGTCAGCATGCAGGATCAGTACAACCTGATTCAGCGTGAAGAGGAGCGCGAGATGCACCCGCTCTGCCAGGCGGAGAATATCGCCGTACTGCCGTGGAGCCCGCTGGCTCGCGGTCGCTTAACGCGTCCCTGGGGCGAAACGACCGCGCGCTCCAACACCGACGAATATGGCAAGACGCTTTACAGCCACACGGAAGAGAACGATGCCGCTATCGCCGGACAGGTCGAGGCGCTGGCAAATCAGAAAGGCGTCAGCCGCGCGCAAATCGCCCTCGCCTGGATGCTGAGCAAACGCACGGTAACCGCGCCGATTATCGGCGCCTCGCGCGAAGAGCAGCTGGCGGATTTGGTGAAGGCAGTTGAGGTTGAGCTTGACGCTGACGAGATCGCCGCCCTGGAAGAGGCTTATCAGCCGCATCCGGTTGTGGGATTTGAGTAACCTGAGTGAAACACGCGGCCCGCATCGGGGCCGCGCAAATTACAGCGGCCAGTGGTGTCCAATCAGATAGAGGATTCCGGCGGAAATCACACCGGCAATAATATCGTCCACCATAATGCCCATCCCGCCATGCACGTTGCGATCAAACCAGCGGATCGGCCAGGGCTTCCACATATCGAAAATGCGGAATATAACGAAGCCCGCCAGTACCCAGTGCCAGCTCATCGTCGGGATCGCCATCAGGGTAATCCACATGCCGATAAACTCATCCCAGACGATGCTGCCGTGATCGTGCACGCCCATATCTTTGGCGGTGCGATGACAGATATAGACGCCCAGGCTAATCCCTACCATCACCAGCAGCGAATAAATCTGCAGCGGCAAAAAGGTCATCAGCCACCAGAACGGGATTGCGGCCAGCGATCCCATGGTACCCGGCACCCAGGGGCTTAAGCCGCTGCCGAAGCCGGTTGCCAGCAAATGCCAGGGATTGTTCAGCCGCAGGCGGCCTTTCGCGACATCTTTATCTAATGGCAAAATGATCAAATCCTTTTTGCTCAAACCTGAACGGCTTACCGTTATCCAGCAAGGTAAACCCTTCCGATTCCGGCACAATCTGGCCGATACAGGTAAGGGGCACGCCAAGGTGGCCTAAGGCGACATCCAGCGCCCCACGGTGCATTTCCGGCACGGTAAAGCACAACTCATAATCTTCGCCGCCGCTCAGCGCCCAGCGTAAGGTCTGGTCAACATCAAAATGATCGCGCAGTGCCGGTGAAAGCGGCAGCGTCTCAATGTGGATGCGCGCGCCGCAGTGGCTGGCGGCAAGGATATGACCGAGATCGGAGATCAAACCGTCGGAGAGATCGATGGCGGACGACGCCAGATTACGCAGCGCCTGGCCTTGTAAAATACGCGGCATCGGACGCAGATGGCGCTTGATCAGCGCCTCATGCACCGCCGGATCCTGAATACGAATGTGGTGCTGCAACAGCGCCAGCCCCGCCGCGCTGTCGCCCAGCGAGCCGGTAACGAAAATCCAGTCGCCGGGACGCGCGCCCGAGCGTTTCAGCGCCCGTCCGGTCGGCACCAGGCCGTGAATGCCCAAGGTCATGCTGAGCGGACCGCGCGTGGTGTCGCCGCCGATCAGCTGCATATCGTAATAGTCGAGCATCTCAAACAAACTGTCGCTGAACGCCTGCAGCCAGCTTTCGTTGACTTCAGGCAGCGTCAGCGCCAGGGTTAACCAGGCCGGGTCGGCGCCCATGGCGGCCAGATCGCTCAGGTTAACCGCCAGCGCTTTATAACCTAAATCGGCCGGATGGATATCACGCAGAAAATGCACGCCTGCGACCAGCGTATCGGTGCTGATAGCCAGCGTCTGTTTATCCGGCACCTTCAGCAATGCGCAGTCGTCACCGATTCCCTTCTCGACATCCCGGCGGGAACTGGTAACGCGATTGAAATAACGTGCGATGAGTTCAAATTCGCCACAAGCCATAATTGCGTTCCGCTAAACCCCTGAAAGAAAAAGGCCGGCGAACCGGCCTTAAACAGCATTATTTTCTGTTTGGTCGAATCTGTGGAGCCGCTTTGTCCAGCACGCCATTCACAAATTTATGGCTGTCTTCTGCGCCGAACACTTTCGCCAGCTCAATACCTTCGTTGATGGCCACTTTATAAGGCACATCGTCGCGCTTGCTTAGCTCATAGAGCGAAATGCGCAGGATGGCTTTTTCTACCTGGCCCAGCTCTTCCAGCTGACGCGACAGGTAAGGCTTCATCAAGCCATCAAGGTATGCGCTGTTAGTCGCCACACCGGCCAGCAATTCACGGAAGTAAGTAATATCGACGTCTTTCACGTCCTGTTCCGCCAGAAACTGGTATTCCACATCGGCAATGTCGTTTTTGGACAGCTGCCAGGAGTAAAGCGCCTGGACAGCGCATTCACGGGCGCGACGACGAGCAGCAGGTTTCACAAAATTCCCCTTACAAAAATCAGGCTTTGATGGCTTTCAATACGTTAATCATTTCAAGTGCGGTAAGGGCCGCTTCGGCGCCTTTGTTACCCGCTTTGGTGCCGGCACGTTCAATGGCCTGCTCGATATTCTCAGTGGTCAGCACGCCAAAGGCGACCGGGATCTCACTGTTCATAGCGACGCTGGCGATACCAGAACTGGCTTCGCCGGCAACATATTCAAAATGGGCAGTGCCGCCACGGATAACGGTTCCCAGAGCGATTACCGCATCGTGTTTACCGGTTTTGGCCAGCGCGCGGGCGGCCAGCGGCAGTTCATACGCACCCGGTACCCAGACGACGGTGATGTTTTCATCTTTCACCTGACCGATACGTTTCAGAGCATCGATCGCGCCATCCAGCAGGCTGTCATTGATGAAGTTGTTAAAACGCGCAATCACGATGGCAACGTTAGCATCGGGCGTGGCAACAGCAGCTTCGATAACTTTCATACTTATCCTTTCAGGGTTTTGTTATGGCCCCGCAGGGGGGCGGATTCTATCACACTCTTTAGCGACGTGCTCTCGCTTTTCCGCACAGGTTAGCGCGGCGTCAGCGTCAGGCGCAGATCGTCGCCGACCTGACGAACATCGCTAAAAGAAAATTCCGGAGCATCAGTGAGTTGCGTTAAGCCTGGCAGTTCACACAGGCCGCGCGCGGCGTTACCCAGCAGCTTCGGCGCCAGGTAGACAATCAGTTCATCCACTAATCCTGCGCGCAGCAGCGCGCCGGCCAGCGTCGCGCCCGCTTCCACCCAGATACTATTCATCTGACGCTGGCCCAGCAGCAGCATCATCGCCACCAGATCCAGCTGATGATTGACCTCGGGCACCGCAATCTGCGTCACGCTCTCGGGCCAGCCAGCCTCGTCCGGCGTCTGGCGCATCAGCCAGCTACTGCCTGGCTGATGGATCAGCTTGTGCTGCGGCGTGACGCGATTATCGCTGTCGATAATGATGCGTACCGGCTGGCGCAGCTGCGCTTCCGGCAGCATTTCGCGGGTTTCGCTATCCAGCTCCGGCCAGCGCACCGTCAGGGCGGGATTGTCCGCCAGTACCGTGGCGCTGGTGCTGAGAATGGCTGAGCTTTGCGCACGCAGACGCTGTACGTCGCGCCGCGCCGCTGCGGAAGTAATCCACTGGCTTTCGCCGCTGGCCATCGCGGTGCGGCCATCAAGCGAAGCGCCCAGCTTGAGTTGAATAAAGGGAAAACCGGTGCGCATACGTTTCAGAAAGCCGCGGTTGAGCGCTTCCGCCTCCGCCATCATCAACCCGTGGCTGACCTCGATGCCCGCCTGTTGCAGGCGATAAAGCCCGCGCCCGGCAACCTGCGGATTGGGATCCTGCATCGCCGCCACTACGCGGCTGACGCCTGCGGCAATCAGCGCATCGCAGCAGGGTGGCGTGCGGCCAAAGTGGCTGCAAGGCTCCAGCGTCACGTAAGCCGTTGCGCCGCGCGCTTTTTCACCGGCCATACGCAGCGCATGCACTTCGGCATGAGGCTCTCCGGCGCGCTGATGCCAGCCCTCCCCGACGATCGTGCCGTCGCGTACAATCACGCAGCCGACATTGGGATTGGGTGTGGTGGTAAAACGACCGCGCCGCGCCAGCTCCAGCGCGCGCGCCATGTAGCGTTCATCTTGCATAGTCAATCCTGCAGCCGGGCGATCTCTTCGCCAAAATCACGGATATCCTCAAAGCTGCGATACACCGAGGCAAAGCGAATGTAGGCGACCTTATCGAGCTTTTTCAGCTCATCCATCACCAGATTGCCAATCAGCTTACTGGGGATCTCCCGTTCACCGGTGGCGCGCAGCTGCGTTTTAATATGATTAACGGCGCTTTCCACTGCGTCAGCGCTGACCGGACGCTTCTCCAGCGCCTTCATCATGCCGCTGCTGAGTTTATCTTCGTTGAAGGGTTCACGCACATCGTTGCTTTTCACCACGCGCGGCATCACCAGCTCGGCCACTTCAAAGGTGGTAAAGCGCTCATGGCAGACCAGGCACTGGCGGCGACGCCGCACTGAAGATCCTTCACTGACCAGACGAGAATCAATCACTTTGGTGTCCACAGCGGAGCAGAATGGGCAATGCATGACGTTTCCTGACGCGAGATAAATGGGCCATACAGTGTAACGCGAACTGTTAAGCAACAAAATGTATTCCCGTGCCTTTCCGCTGTCAGGCTCACAGCCTGAACGCCAGATTCGGTCAGTCACGGCAAAAACCGCTATGCTTAACAAGCCGTACGTTGCGGCACACTAACCGAAGAAATAATCAGGAGGTATTATGGGTCTGTTTAATTTTGTCAAAGAAGCGGGCGAAAAACTGTGGGATGCGGTCTCCGGTGGTGATGACCAAAGTAAAAAACTGCAGGATCACATCAACAAGCTTGGCCTGCCGGACAGTGACAAAGTGAACGTCGATGTAAAAGGAGATACCGTCACGCTGAGCGGCGACGCCATTTCTCAGGAGCTGAAAGAAAAAATTCTCGTTGCGGCAGGTAACGTCGCGGGCATCACCAAAGTGGAAGATAACGTCAACGTCGCGCAGAGCGCGCCGGAAGCGGAACTCTACACGGTGAAAAAAGGCGATACGCTGAGCGCTATTTCAAAACAGGTATATGGAAATGCCAATGAATACAACAAGATCTTCGAAGCGAACAAGCCGATGCTGACGCATCCGGATAAAATCTATCCCGGTCAGGTTTTACGTATTCCTAAATAACGTCAGAAAGGACAGCTTGTTATGATCAGGACGGTTTGGGCGCCGGTCGCGCTTTCGCTGCTGGTGCTGAGCGGATGCAGCTCGACGCCTGCTTCACCCAAAGTGAAACAGCTGCATCAGGAAGTCAGTCAACTCAATCAGGAGATGCGTCAGCTGACCAGCCAGGCCACGGCGCTGGAGCAGCAAAATTTGCTGAACAGCCACTCTGAACAGGGTGCCTGGCTGCTGCCGCAGGCCAACAGTGCGGTAGTGCTGCAAACGCAGTTGGGCGAGCTGCGCCTTTCACTTACTCAGGTAGAAAGTGAAGCGAGCGGCACGCGCGCGAATCTCAACGTTCGCGCAGCCGGCGAGCAGCCTTTGCCCGCGCTTACCGCCAGCGTAGAGTGGGGAGAACTGGATGCCGCCAGCGGTAAGCCGTTGAGCGCCGGAACGCTGAGCCAGACCATAACGGTACCGGCCACGCTGTTGCCCAAATCGTCCATCATCGTACCGCTACGTTTGAGCGGACTGACGCCAGGAGAGCTGGGTTTTGTGCGCGTGCATGATGTGGTCGCCAAATCCTCCGCTGCCCCTGAGTCAACGAAGCCTTAGCAAAAAAACGGGCCGCCCGCAGGCAGCCCGTTTATTGACGCTATGGCAATGCTTTACGGCATGATTGAAGGCTGATCGGCGCCCTCTTTTTCTACCTTCTGCACCAGCATATGTTCACGCTTCATACCCAGCTTCAGCGCCAGCGCTGAGGCCACGTAGATAGATGAAATTGTACCGATCGACACACCGATCAACATGGTCAGCGAGAAGCCTTTCAGCAGCTCGCCGCCAAAGATGAACAGCATCAGCACTACCACCAGGGTCGTGGCTGAAGTCATGATGGTACGGCTCAGGGTTTGCGTCAGTGAAA
This sequence comes from Pantoea osteomyelitidis, assembly GCF_044342975.1. Classification (NCBI taxonomy): domain Bacteria; kingdom Pseudomonadati; phylum Pseudomonadota; class Gammaproteobacteria; order Enterobacterales; family Erwiniaceae; genus Pantoea; species Pantoea osteomyelitidis. The sequence continues at coordinate 143,406 of NZ_JBGFSN010000004.1, read as the reverse complement.
CGTTCACAATTTCGTACGGCGTACCGCGACGAATGCGACGGAAGTTTTCACGGATACGGTCCGAGACCACGATACTGTCGTTCAGCGAGTAACCGATAACCGACATCAGCGAGGCGATGATGGTCAGGTCAATCTCGATATGGAACAGCGACAGCACGCCCAGCGTAATAATTACGTCGTGCGCCAGCGCCAGCACGGCGCCAAGCGCCAGTCGCCACTCAAAGCGAAAACCCACGTAAATCAGGATAGAGATCAACGCCACCAGCAGCGCCATGCTGCCCGCCTGCGCCAGATCGCTGCCCACGCTCGGCCCGACAAACTCAATACGCTTAACGTTGGCGTTCTGGCTGGTGGCCTGGTTAATCACCGACACCACCTTGCTGCCCAGCTCCTGCCCCGCATTACCGGCATTCGGCGACAAACGCACGATCACGTCGCGGCTGCTGCCGAAGTTCTGCACCTGCGGCTCAACGAAGCCGGACTGCACCAGCGACCCGCGCAGCGTATCGAGATTGGCCGGCTTCTCAAGGCTTATCTCAATCACCGTACCGCCGGTGAAATCGAGCCCCCAGTTAAAGCCGCGCACGCCCATAATGATCACCGAAGCGATCAGCAGCAGGCCCGACAGGGTAAAGGCCAGCTTGTCCCAGCGCATAAAGTCATGGACTTTACGACCGTAGTTCAATTGTTCAACACTATGTTGCTGTGCCACAACGCACTCCTCAGATAGACAGCTTGTTGATGCGTTTGCCGCCGTACAACAGGTTGACGATGGCACGCGTACCGACAATCGCCGTGAACATTGAGGTCACCACGCCGATGGCGGTAGTGATCGCAAAGCCTTTAATTGAGCCGGTACCGACGGCATACAGAATGATCGCCGTGATCAGCGTGGTGACGTTGGCGTCAACGATACTGGAGAACGCACCTTTATAGCCTTCATGGATCGCCTGTTGCACCGAGCGGCCATTTTTCAGCTCTTCTTTGATACGTTCGTTTATCAGTACGTTGGCATCCACCGCCACCGCCAGCGTCAGCACGATACCGGCAATACCCGGCATGGTAAGCGTGGCGCCCGGCAGCAGCGACATAATGCCGACAATCAGCACCAGGTTGGCAATCAGCGCCGAGGTGGCGATCACGCCAAACTTCTTATACCAGACCACCATAAACACGATCGAGGCGATCAGCCCCCACAAGCAGGCGTGAAGCCCCTGATTGATGTTCTGCTGTCCCATGGTCGGGCCGATGGTGCGCTCTTCAACAATCTGGATCGGCGCAATCAGCGCGCCGGCACGCAGCAGCAGCGAGAGCTGACGCGCTTCGTTCGGGTTGTTGATGCCGGTAATGCGGAAGCTGTTGCCAAGACGCGACTGAATATTCGCGACGTTGATCACCTCTTCCTGCTTCTCCAGAATCGCCCGGCCATTGGCATCTTTCTTGCCGCTGTCTTTGTACTCCACAAACAGAGTCGCCATCGGCTTGCCGATGTTGTCCCTGGTGAAGTCAGACATGGCGTTGCCGCCTGCGCCATCAAGCGAGATATTGACCTGCGGCTGGTTGTACTCATCCATGCTGGAGGTGGAATCGGTAATATGGTCGCCGGTGAGGATCACGCGCTTATAAAGCACAACCGGCTGGCCGTCACGCGTTTTCTTCACTTCCGAATCGCCCGGTACGCGACCGTTTGCCGCGGCCGTGGGATCAACGCTGCTGTTGACCAGACGGAATTCCAGCGTAGCGGTCGCCCCGAGAATCTCTTTGGCGCGAGCGGTATCCTGAATACCCGGCAGCTCAACCACGATACGATCGGAACCCTGACGCTGAACCAGCGGCTCCGCCACACCCAGTTGGTTAACACGGTTGCGCAGGATGTTGATGTTCTGCTGAACCGCATATTCACGCGCTTCACGCAGACGGTCGTCGCTCATGACCGCGCGCAACGCATTGCTGCCGCTGCCGTTGATCACCAGATCGCGATGACGGGAAGAGAGGTAGTTAACGGCATCGTCACGACTGGCGCCGTCACGGAAACGAATTTCTACGCCATAGTTATCGAGCTTACCGACATTGGTATAGGGGATTCCTTTCTCGCGCAGATCGCTACGCAGGCTGTCAGCATTCTGCTCCTGCAGTTTGCCTAACGCCGTATCCATATCCACTTCCATCAGGAAGTGCACGCCGCCGCGCAGGTCGAGACCCAGCTTCATCGGCTCCGCCGCCAGCATGCTCAACCAGCGCGGGGTGGCTGGCGCCAGGTTAAGCGCAACAACGTAGTCTTCGCCCAGCGCCTGCACTATCGCTTCACGGGCGCGTAACTGGACATCCGTATCAGCAAAGCGCGCCAGGATGGCGCCGTTTTCCAGCGCGAGCGATTTGCTCTGGATATTATCTTGTTTTAAGACGTTCTGGATCTGATCCAACGTTTGCTCACTGGCGGCGGCACCGCGCGCGCCAGTGATCTGAACGGCCGGATCCTCACCATAAAGGTTGGGAAGCGCATAGAGCAGACCGACGATAATCACGACGATCAGCATCAGATACTTCCACAAAGGATAACGGTTTAACACGGCAGTTCCCTTAGGGAAGAAAAATTACAGCGCCTTCATTGTACCTTTCGGCAGAACGGCAGCCACGAAATCACGTTTGATCACCACTTCCGTGGTGTCGTTCAGAGCGATAGCGATATAACCGGTTTCCGCCACTTTGGTGACGCGACCTACCAGACCACCGTTGGTCAGTACTTCATCGCCTTTAGAAATGGAATCCATCAGCTTCTTGTGCTCTTTTCCACGTTTTTGCTGCGGACGCAGGATCATGAAGTAGAAGATCAGACCAAATACCACCAGCATGATCACCAGAGAATACGGACTTCCCTGAGACGGTGCGCCTGCGGCAGCCACGGCGTCAGAAATGAAAAAGCTCATTAAATTTCCCTCATTGATGAATTATCAGACGTTTAACGGCGGAACCGCTTTACCCGTCCGTTGGTAGAACTCGCTAACAAAGCGCTCTAATTTACCTTCTTCGATGGCCTGGCGTAAACCCGCCATCAGACGCTGGTAATAGCGCAGATTGTGAATGGTATTCAGACGCGCGCCTAATATTTCGTTGCAGCGATCGAGATGATGCAAGTAGGCGCGGCTGTAATTGCGACAGGTGTAACAATCACACTCGGCATCCAGCGGCGAGGTATCATCTTTATGCTTCGCGTTACGGATTTTTACCACGCCGTCAGTAACGAACAGATGGCCGTTACGGGCGTTGCGCGTCGGCATTACGCAGTCGAACATATCGATGCCGCGACGCACGCCTTCCACCAGATCTTCCGGTTTGCCGACGCCCATTAAATAACGCGGTTTGTCGTGCGGGATCTGCGGGCAGACATGCTCCAGGATACGGTGCATATCCTCTTTCGGCTCACCCACCGCCAGGCCGCCCACAGCGTACCCATCAAAGCCAATCTCTACCAGACCTTTCACGGAGACATCTCGTAAATCTTCGTAAACGCTGCCCTGAATAATGCCGAACAGCGCATTTTTATTCTCCAGGGAATCGAAGCGGTCGCGGCTGCGTTTCGCCCAGCGCAGCGACATCTCCATCGAGCGTTTGGCGTAATCCCACTCCGCCGGGTAAGGGGTACACTCGTCAAAGATCATCACGATGTCAGATCCGAGATCGTACTGGATCTCCATCGATTTTTCCGGATCGAGGAAGATCGGATCGCCGTTGATCGGGTTGCGGAAATGCACGCCCGCTTCGGTGATCTTGCGGATATCGCCCAGGCTAAACACCTGGAAGCCGCCGGAATCGGTGAGAATCGGCCCCTGCCAGTTCATAAAATCGTGCAGGTCGCCGTGCAGCTTCATGATTTCCTGACCCGGACGCAGCCAGAGATGGAAAGTGTTGCCGAGGATAATCTGCGCGCCGGTTTCCTTTACCTCTTCCGGCGTCATGCCTTTTACCGTGCCATAGGTGCCTACCGGCATAAACGCCGGGGTTTCCACCACGCCGCGATCAAAAATCAGACGGCCGCGGCGCGCGCGCCCGTCGGTAGTATCAAGTTCAAACTTCACGTTGCCTCCACCGGAGAAACAGTCCGATGTGATAGGTTACACAAGCGGCGTCAGGCAGCGCCCGACGCCGGGTTAATTCAGGCACCAACCTGCTCCAGCGGCGCCTGGGGATTCTTCGTAATAAACATTGCGTCGCCGTAGCTGAAGAAACGGTACGCTTCTGTGACCGCTTCCTGATAGGCGTTCATGGTGTGCTGATAACCGGCAAAAGCGGAGACCAGCATAATCAACGTCGATTCAGGCAGATGGAAATTGGTGATCAGCGCATCGATGACCCGGTACTGGTAGCCGGGATAGATAAAGATCTGCGTGTCATCAAAGAACGGCGCGATAAGCGCTTCGTTGCTCGCCTGCGCCGCGCTTTCCAGCGAACGCACCGAAGTGGTGCCCACCGCGATCACCCGATTGCCGCGTGCCTTACAGGCCAGCACCGCATCCACAACTTCCTGCGGCACCTCGGCATATTCGGCATGCATGGTATGATCTTCGATGGTTTCCACGCGTACCGGCTGGAAGGTGCCGGCGCCTACATGCAGCGTCACGAACGCCATCTCCACGCCCTTCTCTTTTAACGCCTGCAGCAGCGGCTCGTCGAAGTGCAGGCCAGCGGTAGGCGCGGCCACCGCGCCGGGACGGACGCTGTAGACGGTCTGATAAAGCTCGCGATCCGCCTCTTCATCCGGACGATCGATATAGGGCGGCAGCGGCATATGCCCGACGCTGTTGAGAATATCCAGCACCGCGCGATCGTCGTCAAAGGCAATTTCAAACAGCGCATCGTGACGCGCCACCATGGTCGCCCTGACGCTTTCGTCGTCACCGAGCAGCAGCGCGGCGCCCGGTTTCGGCGCTTTCGAGGCGCGCACGTGCGCCAGCACGCGCTTCTCGTCCAGCATACGCTCGACCAGCATTTCAATTTTGCCGCCGCTCGCTTTGCGGCCAAAGACGCGCGCCGGGATCACACGGGTATTGTTGAATACCAGCAGATCGCCGGGGTTTAGTTTCTCCAGCACGTCGGTAAAGACGCCGTGGCTTAATGCGCCGCTGGGGCCATCGAGAGAGAGCAGACGGCAACCACTGCGCTGCGCCTGCGGATAATGGGCGATTAATGATTCAGGCAACTCAAAGGCAAAATCGGCTACACGCATGCTTCACTTCTTTCAGGACTCAAAAACAGGCGGCATAGTCTAGCGGAAAAGCGTGCATTTCTGAACAACTGGCTGTGCTATGCTGAAACTGCCTATAATAGGCCATGAACTTTCTAGCCCATCTTCATCTGGCCACGCTGGCCGACAGCTCCCTGACAGGCAACCTGATGGCCGACTTTGTACGGGGCGATCCCCATGCGCAGTGGCCGACCAACATCGCCGAAGGCATTGTTCTGCATCGTCGTCTCGACGCCCTGACCGATCGGCTGCCGGAGGTACGTCAGGCCTGCGCCCTGTTCCGCGCGGAAACGCGTCGCGTCGCGCCCATTACGCTGGATGTGGTGTGGGACCATTTTCTTGCTAAGCACTGGACGCAGCTGCATCCTGGCCAAACGCTGAAACAGTTTTCTGCCGGTGCCGAGCGTGAAATCATGCTGCTGCTGCCCGGTACACCCGTGGCCTTTCAGGAGCTGAACCAGATTATGTGGCGCGAAAGCTGGCTGGAGCGTTATGCGGAGCAGACATGGATGCAAAATGTGTTGAACGGTATGGCGCGCCGTCGTCCCAGACTGCACAGATTACGCGACTCTTATTCTGATTTTACAGAACATTATCAGCTGCTTGAAAAATTATTTTTCGTTTTTTATCCGCGCCTGATGACGCTCGCCAGTCAGCAAAAACTGTAGGGTAACGCCTGTAGCCAGGCTGATGTTTTCTCGTTCCGTCAACTGCCCTGTTCTGGCGATGTGCAGGAAAGCCTGAAAAATCAATCAGGCAACTGTTGTTTCGTCTTGCCAGGCGCTTTTATCTGCGGCTTAATGAAACCTTGCTTAACTATGATTAAGAAATCACACAGCCAGACTGCCTGTTCAGGCATTTTTTACCGGTGAAAAGGTTATAAATCATAAGAGGGAAAGATGTCATCAGCTTCGCAGAGTGAAACAGACGCGCGGTATCGTTATGCCTGTGACGTCGCCAAAGCTGCCGCCAGTCGCGCTTACGCCTTTTATCAGCAGCGGGAGAGTCTGGTCGTCGAGCATAAAAAGGATTTACAGGATGTGGTCAGTGAGGCCGATCGCAATGTCGAAGAGCTTATCAAAACGCTGGTTGCCGAGCGCTTCCCGGATGATGCATTTTTAGGCGAAGAGAGCGGCGGCGATGTCGAGGGCGCACGTTATGTCTGGGTGGTTGATCCGATTGACGGCACCAGCTGCTTTCTTAACGGCCTGCATAACTGGTGCGTTTCGCTGGCGGTGCTGCTGGATGGCGAAGCGGTTATCGGCGTGGTGTACGATCCCAACCACCGCGAAATGTTTCATGCCCGTCAGGGCCAGGGCGCGTGGGTTAATGAAACGCGTGTCCAGGCGCATCCCGCGCAGCATCTGAGCGAAGGCGTGCTCGGTGTCGGCACTTCCAGCCGCATCCCGCCGGAAACATTACTCTCCTTTCTCTCCGCGCTGTTACAGCAGGGCGGCATGTTTATTCGCACCGGATCCGGCGCGCTGATGAGCGCCTGGGCGGCGGCAGGACGTTTGATTGGCTACTACGAGCCGCATATGAATCCCTGGGACAGCCTGCCGGGCCTTGTCCTGATGCGCGAAGCGGGCGGCGTCGCCAATAACTATCTGCCGGACGGCCTGAAAAAGGGCAACCCGCTGCTTATTGCTAACGCGGCAATCTACGCGCAGGTCAAAGCCTTGCTGGCGCACCCGATTGACTGACGCCTCGGCCTGATGAAAAACACATTGCTCGCTCTGACATCGTTGCTAACGCTTTGGCTGGCCGGCCCGCCCGCAATGGGCGCGGCAAGCGACTGGCAGCTGGAAAAGGTGGTGGAGATCAGCCGACACGGCGTGCGTCCGCCCACGCCCGGCACCCGTAAGGAGATCGAAGCGGCCACCCGGCGCGCCTGGCCGCGCTGGAGCGTCCCTGATGGCGAACTGACCCGCCACGGCTACCGGGCAGTGGTAAATAAAGGGCGTGCGGAAGGCGATTACTATCGTCAGCTTGGCCTCATCCCCGCAGGCTGCCCTGACGCGCAGGCGGTCTATGTGCGCGCCAGTCCTTTGCAGCGCACGCGCGCTACGGCTCAGGCCTTTCTGGAGGGCGCGTTTCCCGGCTGTGACGTCTTGATTCATCATGTGGATGGCGATGTCGATCCGCTCTTCCAGACGGAAAAAGTTGCGGCGGCCCAACTGGATCCGCAGCAGGAGCTTGTTGCCGTCAGCACGGCGGCTGGCGATCTGAGCGCATTACAACGTCAGCTACAGCCCACCGTGCAGCAGCTGAAAGCCAGCGTCTGCCAGTCTGTGGAGAGTTGCCCCTTCTTCGATCGTCCCTGGCGGTTGAAGCAGACCCAAAGCGGTCACGTTTATGTGCAGGGGCTGAGCGCCATGGCGAGCATGGTGGAGACGCTGCGGCTCGCCTGGAGCGAAAATCTGCCGCTGAGTGAGGTCGCTTTTGGCAATATTAGCCGGACGGCGCAAATCAGCGCGCTGCTGCCGCTGCTTGCCGCCAATGACGATCTCAGCAATAACGTGCCTTATATGGCGCGGCGGCGCGGCTCAATGTTGCTGAACGCGGTGATTGAAAACCTTGATCCGGACGCTAACGCCGCCCTGCCGGACACGCGCTGGCTGCTGCTGGTGGCTCACGACACCAATATCGCGATGCTGCGCACCTTGATTGGCTTCCAGTGGCAGCTGACAGGCTATGCACGCGGCAATATTCCGCCGGGCGGCAGTCTGGTGTTTGAGCGCTGGCGCGAGCGCAGCAGCGGCAAACGGTTTCTACGCGTTTATTTTCAGGCGCAGAGTCTGGATCAGCTGCGACAATTGCAGGCGCCAGCCCCACAACATCCACAGCTGCGCGTGGAGTGGCATGAAGCCCACTGTCGGATAACGCCTGTCGGCACCTTATGCCCTTATCACTCTCTGCTTTCCCGCTGGCAACAGGCAGTGGATCGCCAGGCGCTGATCCCGGTAAATTATTTGCTCAAAACAGCGGTGACATCGCCTTAAAAAAAGGGCGACAACCTCGCCCGATTTTTTATGCTGATTTGCGCACCAGCCGGTAACCCAGCAGCAGCACAACCACCCACACCAGACCGGCGTAAAGCGAGATGCGCGTATCAGGGAAATAACCGATGAGCGCGATGATAAAGCAGAGGAACAGGACGCCTGCACCCGCCGTCCAACTGCCGCCCGGCAGCGCAAACTGCAATTTGCTTGCCGCCTCTTTGCCGATTTTACGGCGGAAAGCGATCTGCGACAGCAGAATCATAATCCAGACCCAGACGGTGGCGAACGTCGCCAGCGAGGCGATAACCAGAAACACTTTTTCCGGCATCAGGTAGTTCAGATAAACCGCGATCAACATCGCCAGCATCATCACGACCACAGTCACCCACGGAATGCCGCGCCCGGACACCTTCATAAACATCTTCGGCGCATGACCCTGCTGCGCCATACCGTGCAGCATACGCCCCACACCAAACACGTCGCTGTTGATGGCGGAGAGCGAGGCGGTCAGCACCACAAAGTTCAGAATAGAGGCGGCGGCGGCAATGCCGAGGTGCTGGAACGTCAGCACAAAGGGACTACCGGCAGTGCCGGCCAGATTCCAGGGATAGATGGACATAATCACGAACAGCGTGCCGACATAAAACACCAGAATACGCAGCGGCACCGAGTTAATGGCGCGCGGAATCGAGGTGGCCGGATCTTGCGCTTCGCCCGCCGTAATACCGATGATTTCAATGCCGCCATAGGCAAACATCACCATCTGCAGCGAGAGCAGCATTCCCACCAGGCCATGCGCGAAGAAGCCGCCGTTGCTCCACAGGTTATGGATGCCGGTTGGCGCGCCGCCGTTGCCAATGCCCCAGATAATCATGCCGAAGCCAGCCAGGATCATCACGATAATGGTGGCGACTTTAAAGAAGGAGAACCAGAACTCCACCTCGCCAAACACCCGCACGCTCATCAGGTTAACCGCGCCGATAATCAGCACCACGCTCAGCACCCAGATCCAGTGCGGCACCTCGGGGAACCAGACGCCCATATAGATGCCGAACGCCGTCACGTCGGCAATCGCCACAATCAGGATTTCAAAACAGTAGGTCCAGCCGGTAATGTAACCAGCCAGCGGCCCGAGATAATCCTGGGCGTAGCGCGAAAACGAGCTGGCCTGAGGATTATTGACCGACATCTCGCCAAGGGCGCGCATGATGATGTAAGCCACCGCGCCACCAATGATATAGGCCAGCAGCACGCTCGGCCCGGCCATCTGAATAGCGTCCGCTGAGCCGTAAAACAGCCCGGTGCCGATCGCCGATCCCAGCGCCATAAAGCGAATGTGGCGCGTGCTCAGTCCGCGTTTGAGCGTATTGGTTTCTTGCATAACAGTCTGTACCTGTGGAAATGAAAAAACCACGGGCAGGCCCGTGGTTGAAAAAAACAGCAGTGTCGCTTACTGGTGTACGGCGATCTGTTCACGTCCTTTGATGCGATCGACGATCGCCGCCATCAGCAGCATCACCAGCGCAGGCGGCAGCCAGGAAAGTCCCTGATCGGCCAGCGGCAGATGCTGGCAGAAAGCTGGCAGCGCATCTTTAAAGCTGGTGGTTTTCACCGCGTCAATAATACCAAACAGCAGGCTGACCAGCATAGCCGGCGCAATGATACGGCTGCTTTTGTTCCACCAGCTCAGGGTGAAGCTCAGCACTACCAGCACGATGCAGGGCGGATAGATCGCCGTCAGCACCGGAATAGAGATCTGAATCAGATGGCTGAGGCCCAGGTTAGAGACCACCATCGAGAACAGGCCGAGGATACATACCAGCGTCTTGTAAGAAAACGGCAGATACTGGGCGAAAAACTCGGCGCAGGCGCAGGTCAGGCCAACCGCCGTCACCATGCAGGCAATAAAAATCAGCGCGGCGAGGAAGAAGCTGCCGGTGCCGCCGAAAGTCTGCTGGACATAGGCATGCAGGATCGCTGCGCCGTTGGCGTTCTGATCTACCAGCGCGCCGCTGCCGGAACCCAGCTTAAACAGGCTCAGGTAAACCAGCGTCAGGCCGATACCGGCAATGATGCCCGCCAGCACGGTATAGCGCGTCAGCAGGCGGGCATTTTCCACCCCGCGCGAACGCGCCGCATTCACGATAACGATACCGAACACCAGCGCGCCCAGCGTATCCATGGTGAGATAGCCGTTAACAAAACCGCTGGAGAAGGCAGCGCGCTGATAGTCCGCCGTGGCCGTAGAGATGCCGCCCGCAGGCCAGAGCAGCGCCGCCACGCCCAGTACGGTCAGGGCGACGATTTTCAGCGGCGCCAGGAAGTGGCCTACAGTATCCAGCAGCTTGCCGGGATAGAGCGAAATGGCAATCACCAGCGCGAAGTAGATCAGGCTATAGATAAACAGCGGCATGGCGCCTTCGCCGGTCAGCGGAGCGATCCCCACTTCAAACGACACGGTCGCGGTACGCGGCGTAGCAAACAGCGGCCCTACCGCCAGGTAGCAGACGGTAGCCAGCAGCAGACCTGCCGCTTTACCAATCGGCGAGCTGAGCGCATCGATGCCGCCGCCCACGCGCGCCAGCGCAATCACGGTCATCACCGGCAGACCAACGGCAGTGATCAGAAAGCCGATCGCCGCCGTCCAGACATGTTCGCCCGACTGAATGCCGACCATAGGGGGAAAAATAATATTGCCTGCGCCAACAAACAGGGCAAAGGTCATGAAGCCCAGCGCGAGGATATCCTTGGAGGTTAAACGATGTGTCATAAACTTCTGTACTGCCTGTTGCTGATGTTGCGGTGGAAGTTGGGTTTGTGTTGTCACCCGACCCACGCTAAAGCAGCGGCTTGCCAGGCAAAGGCCTTGCTTATGCTCGCCATGAACTCAAGCGCAGGTAGTGGAGCTAATTTTGTTCTGTTCACTGAGGGCTGAATCGACAACGGCGCTAAGTAAAACGTTTATAGCGGAGAAAGGCAATACGGGATCGAAAAACCAGAAGGATATAGCAGAAAATGACCATAAAGCAGTTGAACTGATGGTCATATAAAGAAAGCACATCAGATGATGTGTTTATTTTTTCCACAGTGCGTGGGAAATTTCAGCATATTGACGTTGCTTTATGCACAAAAGGCGCGTTTTACGCGCCTGCCTGCACAGATTTACAGCATTACCAAACCTGACTGGCGATATCCACGACCAAACGAACCTTCTCCCACTGCTGCGTTTCGCTCAGGCTGTTGCCCTCTTCCGTAGAGGCGAAACCACACTGCGGGCTGAGGCAGATCTGATCGAGGCTGACATATTTTGCCGCTTCCGCCAGACGCGCTTTAACCTGCGCCGGATCTTCCAGCTCACCGGTTTTGGTAGTAATCAGGCCCAGCACCACCTGCTGATGGCCCGGCTTGATAAAGCGCAGCGGCTCAAACCCGCCCGAGCGCTCATTGTCATACTCAAGGAAAAAGGCATCGATGTTAACGCCGCCGAACAGGATTTCGGCTACCGGCTCATAGCCGCCTTCGGAGATCCAGGTAGAGCGAAAGTTGCCGCGGCAGACATGTAAGCCGATGGTCAGGTCGTCCGGCTTGCCTTCAATCGCCTTGTTCAGCACGCGAGCATAAATGCGCGCCAGCTCTTCCGGGTCTTCACCGCGCGCGCGAATCTGGCTTTTCTGATCTTCCGAGCAGAGATAAGCCCAGACCGTATCGTCCAGCTGCAGATAGCGGCAGCCCGCATCGTAAAACGCCTTGATCGCATCTTTGTAGGTTTGCGCCAGATCGTCGAAGTATTCCGCGAGATCGGGATAGACGGCGGCATCGATCATTTTGCGCCCGCCGCGGAAGTGCAGCACGCTCGGGCTTGGAATGGTCATTTTCGGCATCGCATCGCCAGCAACACTTTGCAGGAAGCGGAAGTCGTTCAGCATCGGGTGATCGCCGAAGCCCAGCTTGCCGGTTACGCGCACGCCACGCGCTTTGGTCTGCACGCCGTTGAACTGGATGCCCTGATCGGCCTCATAACGCTCCACGCCCTGCAAACCATCGAAAAAGTCAAAATGCCACCAGGCGCGGCGAAATTCGCCATCGGTGACCACGTTCAGGCCGCTGGCGCGCTGTTTGTTGACCACATCACGGATCGCCTCATCTTCTACAAGGCGCAGCGCTGCCGCATCGATCTCACCGGCGGCGAACTGTTCGCGCGCCTGTTTGATCGCTTCAGGACGCAGGAAACTGCCGACGATATCGGCACGGAACGGGGCGCTATTTCTTTGCATGATCACTCCTGGCTAAGGCAGTTGACGCAATAGTTGCGTCAGGAAATAATTTCGCTGAGTTATTTATAGCCATCTGGATGGCTATATGGCTAAAACAAGAGTGACATGCGGAATCCTCATCTGCAACCGAAGAAAATTCAGTAGCGATGAGAAAAATTCATTTTGGTTTGAAAAACGGTCAGTTTTGTCCGATCGCCGCACGCGCCTGCGCGATTTGCGCATCGGACAGCGGCAGGTAGCCCGCCTCAGTAACGCGCTGCTGCCCCTGAGGTGAAAGCACCCATTGCAGAAACGCGGCGACCAGCGGCGGCAGAGGCTGGCCGGGAGCTTTATTCACATAAAGGTAAAGCGGTCGCGACCAGGGATAGCGGCCGCTGCGGATGGTTTCAGCGTCCGGAGCAATGGTTTCACCATCGGGCATCTCCAGCGACAGCATTTTCACCCCGCTGAGGTGAAAGCCAAAGCTGGCATAGCCGATGCTGTCCGGCGCGGTGGCCACCGCCTGCACCACGGCGGCGGAGCCGGGAAATTCCGCCACGTCGGCGCGGAAATCTCCCTTGCACAACGCCTGTTGTTTGAAAAACCCCCAGGTTCCCGAGGCGGAATTACGACCGTAGCGCTGAAAGGTGCGCGACGACCAGCCCGGCTCCGTCAGCCCAAGATCGCCCCAGCGCTGCGGCACGCGGTTCGCGCCGCACAGACGGGTAACAGAAAAAATCGCATCCAGCTGCTGTAGCGCGATGCGCCGTAGCGGATTCGCCTGATTGACCACCACCACCAGCGCATCCATCGCTACCGGCACCGCCAGCGGCGGATAGCCATATTTCGCTTCAAAGAGCTGACGCTCTTCCGCCTGCATCGGACGGCTCATTGCACCGAGCTGGGCGGCGCCCGCAGCCAGCGCGGTGGGCGCCGTTGAGGATCCTGCCGCCTGCACCTGCACGTTCACGCCGGGCGACAGCCCACTGAAATCCTCTCCCCAGAGCGTCATCAGGTAGCCAAGCGTATCGGAACCCACGCTGCTCAGGTTGCCCGTCAGCGTGCTCTGCTGCGCCCAGGCGGCGGGAAAAATCAGAACGGCTAACAGCAGAAAACATCTCATTTCAGGAATCCGGTGGCGATCAGTGCACCGCATTCTCCTGCATCCCGGCGGTGACAATCAACCTCGGCGCCAGAGTGAAGGTGAAACAGGTTTTTTTATGCGGTTCGCTGGTGATATCGAGACGCGAATTATGATGGCTGAGGGCGTGCTTCACAATCGCCAGTCCCAGCCCGCTGCCGCCGGTGGCGCGCGATCGCGCCTTGTCCACGCGGTAGAAACGTTCCGTCAGGCGCGGCAGATGTTCCGCGCTGATGCCCGGTCCGTTATCGCATACGGTAAAGTGCGCGCCCTGTTTGTCGCGCAGCCAGCTGATATCAATGCGCGTGCCGTCCGGCGTATGGTTTACCGCGTTATAGACCAGGTTGGAAATGGCGCTGCGCAGCTGCTCATCATTGCCGAACACCTTGAGATGGGGATCGGTATGGAAATGGATCTCGTGACGGCCGCTGCTCAGGGTCTCCGCCTCGCGCTGCAACAGATGCAGCATCATCGGCACATTCACCGTTTCTTTCAGATTGATGGCGGGCGCCGCCTCAATGCGCGACAGCGTCAGCAGCTGTTTCACCAGACTGTCCATGCGCCGCGTCTGCTCCTGCATGGTGTGCAGCGCCTTGCCGCGTGAACGTTCGTTCATCACGGAATCGTTCATCATCTCCAGATAACCCTGCAGCACCGTGAGCGGCGTGCGCAGCTCATGGCTGACGTTGGCAAAGAAGTTACGGCGCGCTCCTTCCAGCTGATGCATCTGCGTGACGTCACGCGCCACCATCAGCCACTGCCCTTCGCTGTAGGGCATCACGCGGAACTCCATATGGTGCTGATTATTCAACACCAGCGTCAGCGGCTTGTTGAAGTCGCGCTGGCGGATATAGCGGGAGAATTCAGGATAGCGCAGCAGGTTGAGAATATTCTGGCCGTTATCTTCCGGCCAGCGCAGCCCCAGATGCTGTTGCGCCAGGCCGTTGCACCAGAAAATGGCACCCTCTTCGGTGGTGAGCACCACCGCATCGGGCAGGGATTCAGCGCCGCTGCGAAAGCGTTTGATCAGATTGCCCAGCTCACGACGCCGCCGACGGTTGCGCAGCTGCATCTGATACAGCCCGTAGAACAGCGGCTCCCAGCTGCCGCGGCCGTTGGGCGGCGTCATAGTGCGGTCAATCCATAACCAGTGCGACAGGCGCATCAGGTTATAAAAATGCCAGAACAGCACCGTCAGCACGGCGCTCAGCAGCAGCCAGGGCAGCCCGCCCAGCAGTAGCCCCAGGATCAGCGCCGGTACGCAGGCCAGACAGAGTTCTGACAGTAATCTCTTCCAGGAGAGTCGTTCCAGCACGGTTGAGACTCCCTTCAGTAGCGGGCAGAGAAACGATACCCGGTTCCGCGTACGGTTTGCACCATGCGATCGTGGCCGGAGATCTCCAGCGCTTTACGTAAACGACGGATATGCACATCAACGGTACGATCCTCCACGTAAACGTTGGTGCCCCAGACATGGTTCAGCAGTTGTTCGCGGCTGTAAACGCGTTCCGGGTGGGTCATAAAGAAGTGCAGCAGCTTGTACTCCGTCGGCCCCATCTCCAGCGGCTGGGTTTCCGACATGACCCGGTGCGATGAAGGATCGAGGCTCAGCCCCTGCATCTCTATCACCTCTTCCACCGCCATCGGCGAGATGCGACGCATTACCGCTTTGATGCGCGCCATCAGCTCCTTGGGCGAGAACGGCTTGGTGATGTAGTCATCGGCGCCGACTTCGAGGCCGCGCACGCGATCTTCCTCCTCGCCGCGCGCGGTAAGCATCATTACCGGAATATCGCGCGTCATCGCTTCGCGCTTCAGATGCTTGATAAACTGTATGCCGCTGCCGCCGGGCAACATCCAGTCGAGCAGAATTAAATCTGGCCAGGGTTCAATCAGTTTCCCGATCGCGCTGTCATAATCTTCCGCTTCGATAGGTTGGTAATCATTCTGCTCCAGAACGAAACACAACATTTCACGGATAGGGGCTTCATCTTCCACAACCAAAATGCGCTTAGCCATTATTACTCCTGCAGATGTGACTGGCATCACTGGGATTTGCGGCGTCATTATGCGTCAGTTTTATGACACTTTTATGAAAAACCTACCACCCCGGCGCGGCTGAAAAAAGCTAATTATGAGAGGATGATGGCGTTTTATTCTTTCAGCGCTGAAGTGGGTATAATCCAGCAGCGATTTGCATCGGCCAGGGAAATTTATGCGTATTATTCACACCTCCGACTGGCATCTTGGCCAGTTTTTCTATAGCAAAAGCCGTGCGGCGGAGCATCAGGCGTTTCTCGACTGGTTGTTGCAGCAGGTGCGCACGCATCAGGTTGATGCGGTCATCGTGGCCGGTGACATTTTCGATACCGGCGCGCCGCCCAGCTATGCGCGCGAACTTTACAACCGCTTTGTGGTGGCGCTACAGCCCACCGGCTGTGAGCTGGTGGTGCTGGCGGGCAATCACGATTCGGTGGCGACGTTGAATGAGTCGCGCGAGCTGCTGGCCTGTCTTAATACCCGCGTCATCGCCGCCGCCAGCGCCGACATCGAAGAGCAGGTGCTGCTGCTCAACCAGCGCAACGGCGAACCCGGTGCCCTGCTCTGCGCCATCCCCTATCTGCGCCCGCGCGATATTTTGCGCAGCAAGGCGGGACAGTCGGGACGGGAGAAACAGCTGAGCCTGCTGGAGGCGATTGGTCAGCATTATCAGCGCTGCTTTGTGGCGGCACAGGCGCGGCGCGAGGCGCTCGGCCTGATGCTGCCGATTGTCGCCACCGGCCATCTCACCACGGTGGGCGTCACCAAAAGCGATTCGGTGCGCGATATCTATATCGGCACCCTCGACGCTTTTCCGGCGCAGGCCTTCCCGCCCGCCGACTATATCGCCCTCGGCCATATCCATCGCGCCCAGCGCATCGCCGATCAGGATCATATCCGCTACAGCGGATCGCCGATCCCGCTCAGCTTTGACGAGCTGGGACGCGAGAAAAGCGTCTGCCTGCTGGCGTTTACCGAGGGCGCGCTGGCCGCCGTCACGCCGCTCGCCGTGCCGCTGTTCCAGCCGATGCAGATGCTGAAGGGATCGCTGGCGGAGATAGAACAGCAGCTCAGCGTCTTTCATCACTGGCAGGAAGAGAAGCCGGTCTGGCTCGATATCGAGGTGACCACCCAGGAGTATCTCAGCGATCTGCAACGACGCATTGAGACGCTGACTCAGGATCTGCCGGTTGAGGTGCTACTGGTGCGACGCAGCCGCGAGCAGCGCAACCGCGTTATTGAGCGAATGAGCAACGAGACCCTGAATGAACTCAAGGTAGAAGAAGTGTTTGAACGCCGGCTGATCCAGGAAACCGATCTCGACCCGCTGGCGCAGCAGCAGTTAACCCAGCTTTTCCGCGTGACGCTGGCTGAGATGCAGGAGCAGGAACCGTCATGAAAATTCTTACCCTGCGCTTTAAGAACCTGAATGCCCTGCGCGGAGAATGGTTTATCGATTTTCGCAGCGAGCCTTTCGCCAGCAACGGACTTTTCGCCATTACCGGCGCGACCGGCGCGGGCAAAACCACCCTGCTGGACGCCATCTGCCTTGCTCTGTATCACCAGACGCCGCGCCTCGGCGTGATCTCGCAGACGCAGAACCCGCTGATTACCCGTGACACCGCTGAATGTCTGGCGGAAGTGGAGTTTGAGGTAAAAGGCGAAGCCTGGCGCGCCTTCTGGAGTCAGAACCGCGCGCGTGGCCTGCCGGACGGCAAGCTGCAGGCACCGCGCGTTGAGCTGGCGCGCTGCATCGATAATCAGATCGTGGCGGATAAGGTGGCGGACAAGCTGAAGGCGGTAGAAACGCTTTCCGGCCTCGACTTTGCCCGCTTTACCCGTTCAATGATGTTGTCGCAGGGCCAGTTTGCCGCTTTTCTGAATGCCAAACCGGGCGAGCGCGCCGAACTGCTGGAGGAGCTGACCGGCACTGAGATTTACGGCGAGATCTCAATGATGGTCTACGACAAACACAAGCAGGCGAAAACGGCGCTGGAGGCGTTGCAGGCGCGGGCGGGCGGCATGACGCTGCTGGAACCCGCTGTGCGCGACGCCCTGCAACAGCAGGTACAGCAGCTCTCAGAAGCGGAGCAGGCGCTTACTCAACAATCTGATCTGGGCCAGCGACAGCAGCAGTGGCTGACGCGTGCAAACGGCATGCAGGGGGAGATGCAGCAGGCTGGCAGCGCACGCGACGAGGCGGAACAGGCCTGGCGCGAGGCGGAGCCGCTGCGTCAGCGGCTGGCGCGCGGCGAGCCGGCAGAAAAGCTGCGTGCCGACTGGCAGCAGCGCGACCGGCTGAAGGCGGAACAGCAACGCCTGACGCAACAGCAGCTGCAGCTGGAAACAGAGCAGCAACAAGCGCAACAGGCGCAGGAAACGCAACAGCAGCGTTATGAACAGCAGCAGGCGGCGCGTCAGCAGCTTTTGCAGGCGCAGCAGCAGCAGGAAACCTTGATTAGCGAAGAGGTTATCCCGCTCGATCAGCAGATTGCCAGCCTGCAACAGCAGCAGACGCAGCAGCAGCGCAGCAGCGCGCAGCAGCAGCAGGCGCTCAGCCAGACGCAGCAGGATCTCACGCGCCTGACGCAGGAGCGCGCCGCGCTGCAAACAAAAATCGACCAGCTTGTGCTGTGGCGACGCGACCAGGCGGACGTGGCGCGCTGGGGCGAATCGCTGCGTCTGTGGCAGGATCGCTTTGTTCAGATTGCGCAGCGTGAGCAGGCGCTCACTGCGCTGGCGCAGCAGGTTGCGCAGCAACAGCAGCATAACCACCGTCATCAGCAGCAGCTGAATCACAGCGAACAGCAGACGCAGCCGCTTCGTCAGGCGGAGCAGCAGGCGTTGCAGACGGTTGAGCAGGCGGAGCAGGCATTCAGCGCGCTGGAACAGCAGTATCCCGGTGAGGCGCTGCGCCAGAAACTTGGCGCGCTGAATGCAGCGCGCGCGGCCCGACAGCAGCTGACGCTGATCCTTTCCCGCTGGCAGCCGCTACAGCAGCAGTTGACGACGCGACAGCAGCGCCATGCGGCAGGCGAACAGGGGTACCAGCAGGCGGAAGTGGCGCTCACTTCGCTGCGCCAGCGCTATAAGGCGGAGCAACAGCAGTTACAGGACGTGGAGAAAATCTGCGCGCTGGAGCAGCAGATCGCCAGTCTGGCGGATCACCGCGCCCGGCTGGAGGCGCATCAGCCCTGCCCGCTTTGCGGCTCCTGCACCCATCCGGCCATCGAACAATACAGCCAGCTTGAGCTGAGTGAAAACCAGCGTCGCCTGGCGGCTCTGAAACAGAGCGTGGCGGAGCTGTACGAGCAAGGCACGGCTAAACGTGAGCAGCAGCGCCAGGCAGCGCTGGCGCAGCAGAATCTCGCGCAGGAAATCATCGAGCTTAACCAGCAGCAGGAAACCCTGACGCAGCAGTGGCAGGCATTGTGCGGTGAGCTGGCGCTCGCTTTTTCCGCCGGAGATGAGGCTGCGCTGACGGTATGGCTCAGCGAGCAGGAGCAGCAGGAAACCCGGCTCCAGCAGCTTTTACAGCAGCATGAAGTCGCCACCCGCCAGCTACAGCAGGCGAAAGATCGCTGGCAGCAGCATCAACAGGCATGGCAACAGCATCAGCAGGCGCTGCTGCTGGCGCAGCAGCAGTTACAGAACCAGCAGCACAGCCTCGACGATCTGCGCCAGCGCCAGCAGGCGGAGCAGTCGCAGCTTGATACGCTGAGCAGCGCATTGCAGCAGGAGCTGGAACAGCATCACCTGCCGCTGCCTGGCGCAACCGATCGCGACAGCTGGTTGGCCGCCCGCCAGGCAAGCTGGCAGCAATGGCAGGAGAGCGAGCAATCCCTTGCGATGCTACAGCCGGAGCTGGCGCGCAGCGAGAGCCAGTGGCAAAACCTGCAGCAAACGCAGGAGAGGCAACAACAACAGCTGGGCGAGCTTCAGCAGGCGCAGCAGCAGTTTTTACGGCAAATGGAGACGCTACAGGCGCAGCGGCGCGCGCTGTTTGGCGAGCAGTCGGTGCAGGCGGCGCGCCAGCAGATGCAGCAGCAGCTGACGCAGCAGGAGACGCAGCTCGCTGAGCAGCTGGCGCGCTGGCAGCAGGCGCAGAGCGCAGCCAATATTCTGAACGGACAGCATAATGCGCTGCTGGCTCAGCAGCAGACGCAGGCAGAGTCGCTGGCTAAGGCGCAACAGGCGTTTGAACAGGCGCTGGCCCGGAGCGATTTTGCTGACGAAGCCGCCTTCCGCGCCGCCCTGCTGGCGGAACAGGAAGCAGAACAGCTGCGCGCGCAGCTTCAACAGCGTGAACAGCAGCGGCAACAACAACAGGCGCTATATGAGCAGATCCGCCAGCGCGTCGCGCAGCATCAGCAGACGAAACCGGACAACACGCCGGACGATGCACCCTGGCTGGAGCAACAGCTGGAGCAGCTGCGGCTCGCGCTGCGCGATAACGCGCGTCAGCAGGGCGAAGCACAGCAGCAGCTGCAAAGCGATGCCCGTATGCGTCAGCAGCAGCAGTCGTTACTGCAACAGATCGCCGATGAGACGCAGGCGCTGGAACAGTGGAGTCGATTAAACGATCTGGTGGGTTCCGCCAGCGGCGATAAGTTCCGCCGTTTCGCCCAGGGACTGACGCTGGATCATCTGGTGTGGCTGGCGAACAAGCAGCTCGATCGGCTGCATGGCCGCTATCTGCTGCAGCGTAAAACGGCGGACACGCTGGAACTGGACGTGATGGATACCTGGCAGGCGGACGCCACGCGCGATACGCGCACCCTCTCCGGCGGCGAAAGCTTTCTTGTCAGCCTGGCGCTGGCGCTGGCGCTCTCCGACCTGGTCAGCCATAAAACCCGCATTGAGTCGCTGTTTCTTGATGAGGGATTCGGCACGCTGGATGCTGAAACGCTCGACGCCGCGCTCGATGCGCTGGACGCGCTCAACGCCAGCGGCAAAACCATTGGCGTGATCAGTCACGTTGAGGCGATGAAAGAGCGTATTCCGGTACAGATCAAGGTGCGTAAAATGAACGGTCTGGGTTACAGCAAACTGGAGCTGCCGACCTGAAGAAACGGGCGCTGCTGCGCCCGTTTTGCCGGTCAGGGATGAGAAACAACCGGACGACGCGGACCTGGCAACAGCCCGCCATCGTTGTTCACCGCCAGCAGACGCAGGCTGGTCAGCCCGGCGATGCCATGGGCGCGATCGGTGGAGCTGTTGGCGATTTGCTTGACGGCAGCCGCAACCAGCATGCCAATCAGTCCGCCACTGTTGTTGTTGCCATCTTCATTGTTGTTCGCCGTGGCAAAACCTTGCCAGAGCGTCTTACCGCTGCGCAGGTCCACCAGGCGCGCGGAAGCCGTCACCGTGGTAGTGCTGTCAATCACCTGGTAGCTGGTTCCGTAATCGGTGATATTGATATAGAGCGCGCTGTCGGCGTGGAAAATATCATGCAGCCGCGCGGGCGTTACCGCCTGCGCATCATGGCCGTTGCTCAGGCCATTCTGCTGAAAGGTCTCTTCCACCACCGCTACCGGGAACACGTAATAGCCCGCTTCCGCCAGTGGACGCGTGACCTGTGACACAAAGCTGTGCGCCGCATTAACATCCGGCGAGCTGTTTTCGGCAGGCAGTACCAGAATAGAGGCGGGTTTACTGGCGCGGAAATTGGTGTAGTCATAAGGCTTTTTCGGCTGGGCACAGCCGGTTAACATTAGCGCGGCCAGCAGGCCGGCAAAGGCGAGAACAGGCTTCACTGCGTCACCTCCTTTTTCTTACTCATCAAAAAATCCATATACGAAGCCGATTCGGGGAAAAGCTGCTTTTCAGCGGCGAACTGATTAAAAGCCATATCGGTCCGGCCAGTTTGCGCATAAAGCAGTCCCAGTTGGGCATGCAGTCCCGGCGCTACGGGCTTATTCTTTGCGCGTGCCTGCTCAATGATCAGACTGAGGGCGTCAATCTGCTTCTCCGGATCGCCCTGTTTGTTGTAGTAGCCGTAAAGCTGTTCCTGATAGTCGCCCCAGTAATAGATGGGCTCCGGCGCTTTCGGCGCGCAGGCGGAAAGCAGCACGGCGGCGAGCAGCGCGCCGCTTAGGTTTATCTTGTTCATCATCATTCCTTAATTTGCCGGTTTCCATGCGCCGCTGGTCATGCCGTCAACCAGATGGTTTACCGCTTCGCGAATCGCCAGATCCATGACTTTGCCGTTCAGGGTGGAGTCATAGCTGGCGGTGCCGCCGAAGCCGATGACTTCGCGCGCAGAGAGCTGGTACTCGCCCGCGCCCTGCACGCTGTAAACCACTTCCGAGGTGGTGACGTCGACAATATTCAGGTTAACTTTGGCATAGGCCACCTGCGTTTTGCCGCGGCCCAGAATGCCCCACAGCTGCTGATCCCCCACTTCTTTACGGCCAAAATCGGTGATATCGCCCGTGACCACATAGGTCGCGCCTTTGATATGCTGCTGGCTTTTGCTGAAGCCCGCTTCCTGCTGCAACGCCTGTAAATTGGCGCGATCCAGCACGTTGAAGCGCCCGGTTTGCTGCAGATGAGTGATCAGAATGGTTTTGGACTGATTGCCCAGACGATCAACGCCATCGGAGAAGATGCCGTTCATGTAAGAAGAACGGTTATCAAACTGACCTACGGCAATCGGGCTGCGCGCGCCCTGCCACGCGGGCTGGCTGGCGGCTTTTACCTGAGGCGCTTCAATCGTGCGGGATGATTCGGTGGCGCAGCCGGAGAGCAGCGACGCCGATAACAAGGAGAAAGCCAGAAAGGTTAAATTTTTTTTCATTTCAGATCCCTGAAAAAAATGTCTGGAGAGTGCCTTACGCCTGTTGCGTCCTGAACAGGATGACGGACATCACATTGCAGCAGGCAAGCAGACGTGAACAAGCACTCTCTTGATAAGACCTGTCGGATTTATGCCATAGCATAAATCGGGCAGGTCTGTAGACTGTCGGCAGCGCTCAGGGCAACTTTAGGATCGGAGGGGTCATATTAGTGAATTTAATTAACAGAACAGGCAGGAGGCTGCTGTCGATTGCAATGCTGGTTTTGTGTACCTCCTGCGTGAATCATCAGGAAAATAAGAAAGTTGCTGCTGATAACCTGTGCGACCCGGCCAGGCCGGACGCTGCGGCATCCTGCAAATGGGCTAATGAGATGCAGCAGCGACTCAACGCTGAGTTCATCAATGCCAGCCATTACGCCGGGCAACATTGCCGCGTCACGCTGATGTGGAATAAGCAGGGACGTTTTGCCGTGATGCGTGCGGAAGGCGACGAGCCGCTCTGTCTGCGTGCCTGGCAACTGGTTGGCAAGGCGACCGCGCTCCCCGCGCCGCCCAATCCGCAACAGCCCGCCTGGTTTGAATTTGCGCCAGTTACGCGGCAGGCCCATCCTGACGCCACTGACGCGGGCTGATGCCGAACCAGCGACGAAAAGCGCGGGAAAAGGCGCTCACTTCCGAATAGCCCAGCAGCAGCGCCATCTCTGAAATGGAAAGCTGCTTCTGCTGCAAATAGTGGGTCGCCATTTCGCAGCGCACCTTATCCACCAGCGCGCTGAAGCTCATCCCTTCTTCCCGCAGACGACGCTGCAGCGACCAGCTCGACAATCCCATTTTGTCCGCCACCTCTTCCAGCACGGGCTCGCCCTGCATCAACGACAGATGCACCTGAGAACGCGCCTGCTCCACCAGATTCTGTTGGGTAGCCGCGCTGTTGAGACGACGAATCGCATCCTGCATCACCATGAGCAGCATGGGATCGCTTTCCGGCATGGCGCGCAGCAGATCGCGCTTCGGGATAACCAGCGAGTTAAACGGCTGATCGAACCAGACCGGCGCATCGAATACCTTACAGTGATCGTGCCACTGCGCCGGGCGCGGATGTTCAAAATGCACCTCGCGCGGCGCCCAGCTTTTTCCGGCAACGTGACGGATCAGATTGAGAAACATGCCCAGCGTCAGCTCCGCATCCTGTCGGCGGCAAAGAATGGCACCATGACGCACCTGGTAATCCAGCCGCCAGCAGTCGCCTTTATCCACCAGGCGGGTCAGGGTGTCGTGCTGATGCCAGGGAAAGGCGTTCACCACATTGTGCAGCGCCTGTTCCAGCGTGCCGGAGCAAAGTCCGATATAGCCAATCAGCCCTAATGACTGCGGTTTAAACTGCCTGCCGTAGTGCAAACCGAAGTTATCAAAGCCGGAGTGGCGCGCCGCCTCTTCCATCACGCGGCAATAGTTCACCAGCCCGAGGCTGAGCGTCGGGCTGGCAAGCTGTTCGGGATCGATGCCGCTGATGCCAAAGATGCGATCGACGTCGCCTCCTTTGGCATTGATAAAGTCGCTCAGGCCGGTGGCCGCTGCGGCCAGCACGCCGCGATTGCCGTCGGAAGAGACAGAAGCAACGGCGTCGGGCTGTCTCATCATCATGTTCATGGTCGCCTCACTGGATGCGCTACAGGGGAGATAAGCTAATCCAGCAATTTTCATACCAGTCCGGGCAGGCGCAAAATCAGCGCTATTATGCAGAGGCGTGACGTAAAAGCACCGTGAGGGCGCAGCAACGCCCGACGCTGGTGCGTCAGGCGCCGACCGGCAGCTGCTGCGTCTCCAGATAGCGACGGCAGAGGCGTACCGAGTGGTTAGCCCAGTGCGGCCCGAGGCTTTGCGCCATTTCGGTTTCCGCATGGGAACCGACCCAGGCGGTAAGCTGGATGCGGCGCTGCATCAGCAACGTCGGCACCCGCGCCATCTCCTCATCGCTGATATGCGCCACCTGCTCGTAGCCGCGAATCCAATGATCGACCCACTCTGCCGCGCGCGGATGGTGCTCAACAAAGCTGATCGCCGCCGCCAAATCGTGCAGATACCAGCCGAAGCCGCAGTCATCAAAATCGATCACCCGTGTTTCACCCTTGTGCAGCAGCAGGTTGGTCAGGCGCAGATCGGCATGGATCAGGCCGTAACGATCCTCGCCCTTGCCGAATTGCGTCAGATCCTGACCGATACGGGCGATCGCCTGCTCCACGACCTCGTGATCGGCAGGATCGAGGCCCGGCGCATCCTGCCAGCGTCCCCAGTGGCTCTGGTCGCTGACCATGGTGTGATGATCCCAGATAATGCGTTGAAAACCCTGCGGCTTCTGCCACTGCTTGCTGTGCAGATGCAGGCGCGCGGTAATGTGGCCGAGCTGCTGAAAGGAGGCGGGATCGACATCGGTGGTCGGCATTTCGCCCTCAATCCAGTGGAACAGCACCGCATGGCGCGCCGTGCCGTCCGGCAACAGCAGCGTCTGCACCCTTTCGCCCTCGCTGTCCTGCACCGCCTCCGGCACCACAATGCCGATCTCACGCAGCGCTTCCAGCCATTGCAGCTCGCTGACGATATCCGCTTTTTGATGATAGCCGCCGCGATGCAGACGCAGGGCGTAACGTTTGCCCTCAGCCTTCAGCAGAAAAGTGGCGTTTTCCGAGCGGCAGAGCAGACTCAGTTCGCCCTGCAATGGCGTCGGATAGCGCGCCAGCGCCTGGTGCGCCAGCACGGTCAGTTCAGTGTTATCCAGCGTGTCGTATTGTTTGGCACTCATCAGTCAGGCTCCAGATATGACAACAGTGTTATCAGCATGGAATGCGCACAGCCGTTCTGCTTGACCTCAGGCGACCCAAAGTTGACCGCAGCGTGCAGCAGGCGCTTTTCCTGGCGGAAAGTTGACCCGGCGAGACAAAACTCACTGCGCCTGCGTCAAGTTTTTCCGGCAAAAGTGGCGGCATTATCCCTTTCACTGTAGCGCAAACGATTACGGGGCGCGCCAGCGACACCACACCGACTATTAATCACGGGGATAACACGATGACAAGTAAACTAAAACCCACGCTGGGTACCCTGCACCTTTGGGGGATCGCGGTTGGCCTGGTTATTTCCGGGGAGTATTTCGGCTGGAGTTACGGCTGGGGCGTGGCCGGTACGCTCGGTTTTTTAATCACCACCGCGCTGATCGCCACCATGTATACCTGTTTTATCTTCAGTTTTACCGAGCTGACCAGCGCAATCCCGCATGCCGGCGGCCCTTTCGCCTACAGCCGCCGCGCCTTTGGCGAAACCGGCGGCCTGATTGCCGGGATGGCCACGCTGATCGAATTCGTTTTTGCCCCACCCGCTATCGCCATGGCGATCGGCGCCTATCTCAACGTGCAGTATCCGGCGCTTAATCCGAAAACGGCGGCGGTAGGCGCTTATCTGCTGTTTATGACGCTGAATATTCTCGGCGTGAAGCTGGCGGCGATGTTCGAACTGGTGGTTACGGTGCTGGCGGTAGGGGAACTGCTGGTGTTTATGGGCGTGGTCTCGCCGGGCTTTAGCCTGACTAACTTCGTCGCCAACGGCTGGGCGGGCAGCAACAGCTTCGGTATGCCAGCGCTCTCCGGCATCTTCGCCGCCATTCCGTTTGCTATCTGGTTTTTTCTCGCCATTGAGGGCGCGGCGATGGCCGCCGAAGAGGCGAAAGATCCGAAACGCACCATTCCCAAAGCCTATATCAGCGGCATTATCACCCTGGTGGTGCTGGCGATTGGCGTGATGCTGTTGGCTGGCGGCGCAGGCGACTGGCGCAAGCTTTCTGACATCAACGATCCGCTGCCGCAGGCGATGAAGATGATTGTGGGCGAAAACTCCAACTGGATGCATATGCTGGTCTGGATCGGCCTGTTCGGCCTGATTGCCAGCTTCCACGGCATTATCCTCGGCTACTCACGCCAGTTCTTTGCCCTCGCCCGCGCGGGCTATCTGCCGCAAAGCCTGGCGAAGCTGTCGCGCTTTCAGACGCCGCACCGCGCCATTATTGTCGGCGGCGTCATCGGTATCGCCGCCATCTTCAGCGACGGCTGGATTAACCTGCAGGGCATGAGCCTGACCGCCGCGATGATCACCATGGCGGTATTTGGCGCCATCGTAATGTATATAATGAGCATGCTGAGCCTGTTTAAACTGCGCCGCAGCGCCCCTAACCTCGTGCGCAGCTTCCGTGCGCCGGGCTATCCGCTTGTACCCGGCATCGCGCTACTGCTGTCGGTGGTCTGCCTGATCGCCATGCTCTGGTTCAACCCGGTGATTGGCGGGTTGTTTGTGGCGATGATGGCTGCGGGCTACCTCTACTTTCTTGCCACCAAATCGCAGCGCGACAGCGCGCCGCAGGACAGTATGCTGTTAGGCCGGGAATAACCGCGCCGTCCCCCGGCCTGCTGCGCCGGGGGTTTTTCTTTTCCCCCTGCTGCAACCCTGACCCCTTCCCGATGCTAAACACCATGAAACCGCAGCCATGTTTCGCTATCATGCGCGCGGAAATGTAGACTTGTGCCCCCAATCGCGCCCCGCATAGGAATAGTAATGTTGTGGTTTAAAAATATGATGGTTTATCGTCTGAATCGTGACATTCCGCTGTCTGCAGACGAGATGGAAAAACAGCTCGAAGCCTTTACGTTCTCGCCGTGCGGCAGCCAGGAGATGGCGAAAACCGGCTGGGTTTCCCCGATGGGCAACCGCAGCGATGCACTGACCCACCTCAATAACGGTCAGATCCTGATTTGCGCCCGCAAGGAGGAGAAAATCCTGCCTTCGCCGGTGGTGAAGCAGGCGCTGGAAGCCAAAATCGAGAAGCTGGAAGCGGAACAGAGCCGCAAGCTGAAAAAAACCGAAAAAGATTCGCTGAAGGATGAGGTGCTGCACAGCCTGCTGCCGCGCGCCTTCAGCCGCTTCAGCCAGACCTACCTCTGGATCGACAGCGCCAACGGCCTGATTATGGTTGACTGCGCGAGCGCGAAAAAAGCGGAAGACACGCTGGCGCTGCTGCGTAAAAGTCTGGGTTCGCTGCCGGTGGTGCCGCTGACGCTGGAAAGCCCGATCGAACTGACGCTGACTGAATGGGTGCGCTCAGGCGATCTGCCTGCCGGTTTCGCTCTGATGGATGAAGCAGAACTGAAAGCGATTCTGGAAGATGGCGGCGTGATCCGCTGTAAAAAGCAGGATCTGGTGTGCGATGAGATCGCCAACCATATCGAGGCAGGCAAGCTGGTGACCAAACTGGCGCTCGACTGGCAGGAGCGTATCCAGTTTGTGATCTCTGATGACGGTTCGGTGAAGCGCCTGAAGTTCAGCGATACCCTGCGCGAGCAGAATGATGATATCGATCGGGAAGATTTTGCCCAGCGTTTCGACGCTGATTTCATTCTGATGACCAGCGAACTCGCCGCGCTGACCAGCAATCTGGTCGAAGCCCTGGGCGGCGAAGCGCAGCGTTAAGCGCGACGATTGAGCATGATGGCCGCAACGGCGGCCATCAGCCTTAAACTTACAGGTAGCGGCAGAGGTAAGCGCTCGGCTCAGCCACCTGCAGATGAAACTCGCTGTGGCCCGGCACGTTGAACACCGAACCCGCTTCAAACCATTGCCACTCGGTTTCACCCGGCAGCAGCACTTTCAGTGAACCGCTAACTACCGTCATCTCTTCCGGCTGGCCGGTTCCGAAGGTGTATTCCCCTTCCACCATCACGCCTACGCTGGCACGGCCCGTGCTCGCGCTATCAAAACCGATAGATTTTACTTTTCCGTCAAAATACTCGCTAACATTGAGCATGTGTATTCCTCACAGCACATTAAGGTGTGCTGGCAGTGTAGAAGGGAAATCACTGATCTGTCACGCGAAATAATGGCAGGCGCGCCAGAATGTGACGCGCATTAATGTGGATATTTACACTATCAGTTCCGCTGCCAGTTTCGCCACCAGCACATTGGAGAGCAGCACGGGAATGCCGAGCAGCTTCTGCAAAAAGTCGCGATGACGCTGGTGATAACCGATGCAGTCCAGCACCACCACATCCGCGCCCTGCTCCTGCAATGAGAGCGCCGCATCCACCAGCTTTTCATCATCCGGCAAATAGGGGCTGGCCACGGCAAAACAGGGCGTTTTGCTCAGGTTGCGCCATTTGTTGTTCTGCTGGCGGATCTGCTCTTCCACCGCCACCATAATGCCAACCTGATGATCGCTGACAATCGCCGCCACCAGCGGCGGGATAATGCGATCCGGCTCCAGCAATACCGCCTTTTGGGTTTGTAAACGGCCAAACTCGGCGGTGCAGAGCAGCAGGATGGTTTCATACCCCTCCTCTTCCAGCGCCAGCAGTTTCTCCTGCAGGCCCATCTCTATCCGGGCGCTGGAGAGCACCACCTGGCTGCCGTCCTGCAGGCGTGAGACCAAAACTTTCTCGCCGGCCGCTGGCGCATAACGCTCAGCGACCTGCTCTGCGCTCAGCCCGTCCAGCAGACCAGCATGGTCAATCTGCTCTGCAGGCAGATGTTCCAGCAGCAGCGGCAGAATATCGCTGCGCGGCGTCTGGCCAATCGTCAGGGTAATCAGTGATTTTTTCATACGCGGGCTTTCCAGGAAGGCAAATAGCTCAGGCTACTATCTAAAGATAGCAGATAGCCGATATGTCGGCCCGTGGCCGCAACAAAAGCATGATCTGCCATCTCACTTATCTGACACGCAGGCGTGCATTATTTTTGCTGCCGCTGACAAAAAAAGCGTGGCGTTTACTTCAGGCAGAAAAGAAGCAGGTCCGAAGACCTGCTTTTCCCTGGTGTGGCGAAAATTCACGCCTGAAAAAGAAAAACTGATTTATACGCCATATTTCTCCGCCGTCTCTGCGGCAAGAGCGCGTAATTTATCCAGCAACGCTTCCGGATAACCCGGCGCGGCGTCCTGCGACGGAAACGATAAACAGAGCGATACCGTTTCGCCGCGATGTTTGTTGCCCGCCGTCACGGCCAGCGAACTGAGACCCGGCAGAGTTTCGTTGCGCGCCAGCGCCCAGCCCTGCTGACGAATCTCCGCCAGCGTCTCACAGAGCGCATCCAGAGTTTGCGGCGAATTGGCCGATGCGGGCTGCCACGCATCAGTAAAGCGCGCTCTGACCGCGTCGTCCGTCAACTGCGCCAGCAGCGCCCGGCCCGTAGAGGTGCCTGAAGCTAACATGCGGCTGCCCGGCGGCGTGACCAGCTGAGTAAACTGGCGGCCGTGATACATGCGCATCACCAATATTTCGCGACCTTCGAGCACCGAGATATAACCCATACAACCCATTTCTGACGCCAGCCGCGCCATCGCGCCGGAAAGACTTTCCACCAGCGGCGTGGAGAGGTAATGGCTGACGACAGAAATCAGCGCCTGACCAATGTGATAACAGCGGCTATCGGGGTCGCGCTCCAGCAATCCCTGCGTTTCCATGGTCGTGAGCAGCCGTGAAACCGTGCTTTTCGGCAGGGTCAGCGCCTCAACCACTTCGGTAAACGTCAGTCCCTGCTGCTGCCCTTGCGTCACTCCGTAACGATTAAATAATTTCAGTACCGCAGCGGCATTTTCAAGTGTGGTCATGAGCCAGGTTTCAGCATATGGAACAGAGTTCCTGATCGAATAGCACAAAATTAAAGCGACACGGCGATGGGGTCAAGCGGGAATTTGTTAAGTCGTGCTTATTAAGTCAGGAAAATAACGGCAGGTAAAAGATGAATGAGCGGAAAGCAAGGAATATGAGAAGGTAACAGATTAAAAAATAAGGAGTAAACGCCATGGCAGCAAAAGTGCTCAACAACTCTTAACCTTTCATGGCGTGGCAAGATTTACCGGCCTCCCTGCCAGCTCGCTTTACTCTTTTGCTTGATTTTCATAACGCTCTTTTGCATCCAGCGCTTCCTGTTCGCTTTCATGTTCGCTAATTAACGAATTTTCATGCGGATGGTCAGCGCGCAGTTCATAGCGAGTGCTGGGGCTTTCCGGCGTGCCTTTTTTAACGGACACGACGCGGGCTTCACGAGGATAGGGCGGTCTGGTTGGCATAGTAATCCCTCTTATCTGATAACTGTTTTCCGCCGAAGCAGGAAAACACCCTGTAAAGGATAAGTATAGACAACCGGCTTAATCCGGCAGGCAAAGCGGGAAGAATCTCAGAAAAAAGCGATGAAGATCAGCTGGCGCGGGCCAGCGACAGGGAGCGGAGAATCTGCTCAACCACCCGATCGGGTGATTGCATGGCGTCAACTTCATGATGCGCCGCCTGACGATAAAGTTGGGCGCGCTCGCGCAGCACATCGTGCATCTCTTCGACGATAGGACGACCGGTCAGCGTGGGCCGCTGCTCCGCTTCCGGCTGCATCTCCAGCCGCTCCGCCAGTATATCCGGCGAGGCGTTCAGCCAGATTACCTGACCATTCTCACGCATAAAGCGACGATTGGCCTCCGCCAGCACCATCCCGCCGCCGGTCGCGATAATGGTCGCCGGCGCAGTAACGGCCTGCAAGGATTCGCTTTCACGCGCGCGAAAGCCTTCCCATCCCTCTTCCGCAACGATTTGCGCCACGCTGCGCTGCGTAGTGAGCTGCAGATAGTGATCGGTATCGCAGAAAGCGTAACCGGTCGCCTGCGACAGCGCCTGGCCTACAGTGGTTTTACCGCAGCCGCGTGCGCCGATCAGATAGATGGGTAAAGACATAGTGGCACATCCTCCGCCGTCTCTGCCGCGCGGGCAAAGAATCAACTTATTCATGCGACGCATGATACCGATAAATTTTTTTATCAGCCACCCGTGAAGCACGTTTTACGCGCCGATTGCCGCTCCGTTTAATTATCCATTTGATTATTAAAGAGAAAAGCATGCGTTTTTCGTGCATTTCCCCTGTTGTCTGAACGCGGCAACATTTGCTTACCGCCGCAGCTTTACATTGGCGGCTCGCGCCCACATATACTTGATCCGATCGCAGAAGGAGGTTCACCATGCAGAGCGAAGAAAGACAACTTATTGACGGGCTGTTCAGCCGTCTGAAACAGGCTGAAAGCCAGACCGGCCAACGCGACCCCGCCGCAGAACAGCTGATCAAGCTGCGCCTGCAGGAACAGCCTGGCGCGCCCTATTATATGGCGCAGGCGATCCTGATTCAGGAAGCCGCGCTGAAAAAGCTGAACGATCGCGTTACCGAACTGGAAAACCGTCTGGCACAGCAGCAGCAACCGCAGCAGAGCAGCGGCGGATTTCTTTCTAACCTGTTTGGCGGCGGCTCGCGCCAGCAGGCGCCGCAGCAGAACTGGAACAGCGCGCCCGCACAGCCGCAACAGCAGCCACCGCAGCAGCCTTACTATAACCAGGCGCCGGCAGCCCCTGCGCGCGGCACCGGTTTTCTTGGCGGCGCGTTACAGACGGCCGTAGGCGTGGCGGGCGGCGTGGTGATGGCGGATATGCTCACCAGCATGTTCCACCATTCGCAGCCGGAAGAGATCGTTAATATCATCAACGAACCGCCGTTGCCGGATGTCGATAATAATCTCGATACCTTCAACAATGGCGATAACAGCGATCAGTCATTTCTCAGTCAGGATAACGGCTGGGACAATAACAGCTTCGCCGATAACAACGATCTGAACGATTTTGGCGGCAACGATTTTGATGACGACGACAGCTTTGTCTGAGTCATGTCGTGATGCGCCCCGCTGGCGCATCATGGCAGCGTGATTAGCGCTGCTGTAGCCACTTATCCAGTTCATTAGCAAACTGCTGGCGGTCACGCGGACTTAACGCCGCCGGGCCGCCGCTCTGGATGCCGCTGGCGCGCATCGTATCCATAAAGTCACGCATCGTCAGCCGCTCGCGAATGGTGGCGGGCGAATAGCGTTCGCCACGCGGGTTCAGCGCCGCAGCGCCTTTCTCCAGCACTTCCGCCGCCAGTGGAATATCGCCGGTAATCACCAGATCCCCTTTTTCTACCCGCTTTACAATCTCATTGTCCGCCACATCAAAACCGGCGGCGACCTGCAGGGTGCGTAAGAAAGGCGATGGCGGCACGCGCAACGGCTGGTTGGCAACAAAGGTGGTGGTGGTTTGGGTTCTGTCCGCCGCGCGGTACAGCACTTCTTTTATCACAACAGGACAGGCGTCGGCATCGACCCAGATGGCCATAATGTTTCCTTATTCTCGGGGAATGATGGAGATCTTGCCGTTCTTCTCAAGAATGGCAAATTTAATTTGATCCATCCGCTCCAGTCCCTGAGTACTGCGCGCCGACATCAAAATATCCTCCTCGTCGATACCGACTTTTTTCGCCCTGCCCTTCAGCAATTTTCCATCTTCCACCAGGATTAGCGAGACGCCATCAACGAACCGATCAACGCTCGGGAACCAGCTTTTCAGCGCGCCGAACAAAATATCCAGCACAATCAGCGTGACGATGGTCAGCGACGCGCCGGTGACGGAAAAATCATCCCCCAGCAGCGCCTGCTGCGTCGCCTCGCTGATAATAAGCAGCAAAATCAGATCGAATGAGGTCATCTCCAGCAGCGTGCGCCGTCCGGCAATTTTGATCACCACCATCAGCAACAGGTACATACTGGCAGCGCGTAATACTGTCTCCATTTGCCTCTCCTAAGGGTAAATAAACTGACTGAACTGCACCTGAGATCGATCGTCCAGCGTCACACTGATCGGAAAATTACCGAAGCCCTGCGGCTGAAAGGCGATCCAGACCGCGGCGCTCTCCTGCTGCGGTCGACGATGCCAGATCAAAACGAGCTTATTCTCGCTGCTCCAGGCTTCGTCAGGCTGAGGCTGCAACGTCTGCACCTGAAAATTATCCATCGCCTCGCCGCTGATCACGACCGTATAGCGATCGCCGCTCAGCTGGCGCAGGCGCAGAGTCATATCCATATTGCTCTGGCGGCGGCCAAAGTGCTCATACTCCACCGTTAAGCGGCCGTCTGCTGCGTTGGCCTGCTGATTGCTGATAAACCCTTTGGAGAAAAAGCCGCAGGCTCCGGCGATAACAAAAAGAAACAGCAGCACATAGCCAATCTTCTGTAGCCGCCACTCGGTTTGCTGCCATTTCATATCTTCCCGGACGGGAAACTCACGACTCTGCTGCTCGTTTTCTGTCATATCAAGTTATCTCCGGCGCTGACTTGTTATTAATCCTGGCTGACGTAAGCTAACTCGTTAAGTAAATCGGAAATTTCAAAGGAAACGGTGATGTTGGATAAAAAAATCGGCTTTATTGGCTGCGGCAATATGTCCAAAGCGATTATCAGCGGCCTGATAAAGGGGGGTGAAATCGCGCCAGCCAATATCTGGGTTTTCGATCGCAAAGCAGAAACCAACCAGGCGATGGCGCAGCAATTTGGCATTACTGCCGCCGACAGCGCCGAATCGCTGGCGCGTGAGGTCGATATCCTGTTTGGCGCGGTGAAGCCGAATGTGATCCTCAAGGCGCTGAAAGATATCGCCAACCAGCTGAAGAAAGATGCGCTGGTGGTATCGATCGCGGCGGGCGTCACGCTCGACTCGCTGGCCTCGGTGCTCGGCCACGATCGTAAAATCGTTCGCGTGATGCCAAATACCCCGTCTCTGGTCAATGAAGGCATGACCTCGGTCACCCCTAACGTGCTGGTTGAACAGCAGGAAACGGACGAGGTGGTCGCCATCTTTGAGAGCTTCGGTAAAGCGGCGGTAGTCAGCGAATACCTGATCCATTCGGTGGTCGGCGTCAGCGGTTCCGCGCCCGCCTACGTGTTTATGTTTATTGAGGCGATGGCCGATGCCGCCGTGCTCGGCGGCATGCCGCGCGCGCAGGCTTACCAGTTTGCCGCCCAGGCCGTAAAAGGTTCGGCCCAGATGGTGCTGGAAACCGGTAAGCACCCCGGCGAGCTGAAAGATATGGTCTGTTCCCCCGGCGGCACCACCATCGAGGCGGTGAAGGTGCTGGAAGAGAAAGGCTTCCGCGCTGCGGTGATCGAAGCGATGCAGCAGTGTATGGCGAAATCGGAAGCCCTGAGCAAGAAAACAGGCTGACCACTGGAGAGGGGCCACGCCCCTCTTTCTGCTTACTGCTGCTGATATTCTTCCGCCAGCGCCACGCCCTGCGATACCGTCATCGGCTGCTGCATCAGCATCACCAGCTTAGCCATTAGGGTATACATGCCGCAGGAAAATGCCGCCGCCAGCCGGCCATGCTGACCATAGAGCGCAATAAAGCGTTTCTCCTGCAGCGAGCCGATTAGCCTGTATTCGTCCCATTCGCTGGCATGGCCGAGATAGTCGTAGCGGGTACCGAAGTGGGTAGTCCAGAAAAAGGGCACCCGATCGTAAAGCGTTTTATCATCAAGCATATTTTTGGCGGCAATGCGCCCCTGCTGATGGGCCACGCGATAGTGTTCGATGCGCTGCGCTCCTCGAGGCGTCGGATAGCTGGCGATATCCCCGGCGGCCCAGACATTTTCCGCTACGCGCAGCGTGCTGTCGGTTTGCAGACTGCCATCTTCCAGCAGGGGAATATCGTGAATAAAGTCGGTGGCGGGTTTGATGCCGGTTGCCAGCAGAACCACTTCAGCCGGTAGCGTGGCGCCATTTTTTAGCCGCAGCGCGTTCACCTTCCCTTCCCCCTCCAGCGCAGCCGGTTCGCCATCCACAAACTTCACCCCGTTGCTGGTGTGAAGATCGCGAAAGTAGCGACCAATCTCTTCGCCAAACGATTTGGCAAACGGCAGCGCGTGGCGCGCCACCACGGTGACGTCAATATCACGGTTACGCAGCGCCGACGCCATCTCCATGCCGATAAAGTTATTGCCGACAATCACCAGCCGCTGCTTCTCATCCACCTCCTGCAACAGCGCATCCGCCTGCTTAATGCTACGCAGCACATGCACGCCAGCCAGGTTTTTTCCCTTAATATCGATGCGCTGCGGCACGCCGCCGGAGGCCAGCAGCAGCTTGTCGTAATAAAGCGGTGATCCTTGCGCGAAGTGCAGAAGCTGCTGACGTGTATCGAGTCGTTCCACGTTGCCCTGCCTGCGCTCGACATGATTGAGCACATCCTCTTTGAGCATATGGGGAACGTCGCTGATATCCATCTTGCCGGAAGGAACGAATTTCGTCAGTGCGGTACGATCATAAGGCGCGTCAGGTTCGCGCTCCACCAGAATTACCTTGCCCTTGAACCCATCGTGGCGCAGGGTCCAGACGGCGGCACTACCGGCCGCGCCGCTGCCCAATACCACATAGACCGGCGCCTCTGCGCCGCTGCCAATAGCAGCGGCAGGCGACATCGCTTTGGGATTCACCAGCACCATGCCGTTCTCTACCCGTACCGGATACTGCTTGAGATCGGCCAGCGCCAGCGGCTCGCACATCTGCCCGTCGGAAATACGGAATACCGCTTTATGCCAGGGGCAGATTAGCTTGTCGTCGCAGATGGCCCCTTTTTCCAGCGGGGCGCCCGCGTGAGGGCATTTGGCCTGATAAGCATGCACCTCATCCGCTTCGCGAATCAGCAAAATGTCGCTGTCGCCGACCTTTACTTTGATTGGCTGGCGCTGCGGCAGCTCGTTCAGGGCTATAACAGATTGATAGTTCACGACATGGCTCCTTTCTTTATTTTTATGCAGGAAAGGATAAGTGTGGCAAAGGGCGCAGAACGGGGCGGCAGAAAAAGGCGAAAGGCGACTAACGGTTTGTTTATTGGCCTTTTTTAAAGTTTAAAAAAATATTACGTTTTACGATGTTGACGGGGGACCGCCAATACCAGCCCCCACGCTGTTATCAACTGCGCGGATGATTCAGCAGCTTTTCAATGTAGTTACGCAGCAGGATAGCGTCATTCTCGCTGGCGATTCCGGCAGCATTATGCATGGCGTTGTCAATGCCCGCCGCTATCGATCGCTGATGTTCAGGATCGAGTTTACGCAACATGGCCGTGACGACGATTTCCAACGCTTCAACCTGAGCAACCAACTCCTTGGACTCTTCTTCTTTTTCAGCGAGTTTTACCAGTAATTCAGCAATAAGATTTTTCATGCCGATGTCTCAGCGGTGAGGAAAAGCAGAAGTTATCACCGGCTTACTTAAAAAAACAGCGGTTTTTGAGGTGGTTTCGGCAGATCGCAGCGAAAATGAGGAGCGATACGAAATTTTAAAGAGTGATCGACAAAGGCGAAACGTTTTCCTGAGAAATCAGACGCGCCGGAAACGTTTCGCCGAGAATTAGCGTAGTGTCAGGTGATTAACGATGTTCGCTAAAACCTGGTCCACCGCCATGACCACCCCAGCCGCCACCGCCGCCATGACCACCGCCCGGCGGCGGAAAAAGACATCCGCTCAACGCGGTAACTAACGCAACAACTGTAGCCAGCTTCACAATACGTACCATAGCAACCTCAATGTGGTGAAAACGGGCTGAGTGTATGAGCGGCCCTGTTGCGCCACAAGACAGAATGTTCCGTAACCCGGCGCTATTCACTTTTTCTCACTACGCTTAACAATTCCCTGCCACTTCACCGACAAAAAACAGGCGTCAGCGTGGTTTTGCCCCTGGCGACAAGCGACAATCGGGCAATAGCCGCCTCGTTCGCTCTTTACACGTTGCGCGATTTATCGCATTGTGAGCGCAAAACATAACCGGGACAAAAACATGAACCAAACGGGTAGCTTGTGTGAAATAGTGGCGCGGCGCGACTGGGAAAACCCGGCCATCACCTCGCTCTACCGCCTCGATGCGCATCCGCCCTTCGCCAGCTGGCGCAATGAGCAAGCAGCCAGGGCGGATCGCCCTTCAGAGCGGCTGCACAGCCTGAATGGCCGGTGGGGCTTTAGCTATTTTACCCGGCCGGAAGCCGTGCCGCACAGCTGGTTGCTGCAGGATCTTCCTGATGTGCATAGCCTGCCGGTTCCCGCTAACTGGCAGCTACATGGTTTTGACGCGCCGATTTATACCAACGTGCAATACCCGATTCCGGTTAATCCGCCTTTTGTGCCGCAGGAAAATCCCACCGGATGTTACTCGCTCACATTTTCTGTCGATGCTGGCTGGCTTGACGAAGGACACACGCGCATCATTTTCGACGGGGTGAATTCCGCGTTTCACCTCTGGTGTAACGGAACCTGGATTGGTTATTCGCAGGACAGCCGTTTACCGGCGGAATTTGATCTCAGCGCCGCGCTGCGTCCGGGGCAGAACCGGCTGGCGGTGATGGTGCTGCGCTGGTGCGACGGCAGCTATCTGGAAGATCAGGATATGTGGCGCATGAGCGGCATTTTCCGTGACGTAACGCTGCTGCATAAGCCTGCGGCGCATCTGGCTGACGTACAGATCGCCACCGAACTCAGCCCGGAGTATCGCAGCGCCGAGCTACAGGTCAGGGTGCGCGTCGCCCCCGGTCAGGCGCAACCGGAGGCCTACCGGCTGCGCCTGACGCTCTGGCAAGGCGAGCAGGCGATCGGCGTTTGTGAGCAGTCGCCCGGCAGCGAGATTATTGACGAGCGCGGCCACTATCCCGAGCGCGCCCTGCTGCGGCTGGCGGTGGATGCGCCACAGCT
This sequence comes from Pantoea osteomyelitidis, assembly GCF_044342975.1. Taxonomy (NCBI): domain Bacteria; kingdom Pseudomonadati; phylum Pseudomonadota; class Gammaproteobacteria; order Enterobacterales; family Erwiniaceae; genus Pantoea; species Pantoea osteomyelitidis. The sequence continues at coordinate 105,318 of NZ_JBGFSN010000004.1, read as the reverse complement.
CTGGAGCGCGGAAACCCCGCATCTTTATCGCGCAACGATCGCGCTGACTGACAGCGAAGGCGAAATTCTGGAAGTGGAAGCTTACGATGTGGGCTTTCGCCGGGTCGAAATCCAACAGGGGCAGCTCTGTCTGAACGGCCAGCCATTGCTGATCCGGGGCGTTAACCGCCATGAGCATCATCCGGAGCAGGGCCAGGTAATGGATGAGGCGACAATGCGCCGCGATATTGAACTGATGAAGCAATATAACTTCAATGCCGTGCGCTGCTCCCATTATCCCAACCATCCGCTCTGGTATCGACTCTGCGATCGCTACGGTCTCTACGTGGTGGATGAAGCCAATATTGAAACGCACGGCATGCAGCCGATGAATCGTCTCTCTGATGATCCACGCTGGTTCGCCGCCTGGAGCGAGCGCGTCACGCGTATGGTGCAGCGCGATCGCAACCATCCCTGCATTATCATCTGGTCGCTGGGCAATGAATCGGGTCATGGCAGCAGCCATGACGCGCTGTATCGCTGGGTGAAAAGCGCCGATCCCACGCGCCCGGTGCAGTATGAGGGCGGAGGCGGCGACAGCGCGGCGACCGATATTATTTGTCCGATGTATGCGCGCGTCGATCAGGATCAATGCTTCCCCGCCGTGCCGAAATGGGCAATCAAAAAGTGGATCGGTCTGCCGGGCGAGGCGCGCCCGCTGATCCTGTGTGAATACGCCCATGCCATGGGCAACAGCTTCGGCGGCTTTGCCAAATACTGGCAGGCGTTTCGCCAGTTTCCACGCCTGCAGGGCGGTTTCGTCTGGGACTGGGTGGATCAGAGCCTGACGCGCTATGATGAGGCGGGCCAGCCGTGGCAGGCCTACGGCGGCGACTTTGGCGACAAGCCAAACGACCGCCAGTTCTGTATGAACGGTCTGGTGTTTGCTGACCGCACGCCGCACCCTGCCCTGTATGAAGCGCAGCGCGCGCAGCAATTTTTCCAGTTTGTCGCCGATGCCGATGATCCCTTCGCCTTTACCGTCAGCAGTGAATACCTGTTCCGCCACAGCGATAATGAAGTGCTGCGCTGGCGCATAGAGCAGGATGGCTTGCCGGTGGCGCAGGGCGAAATTAAACTGATGCTGGCGCCGCAGGGTACGCAACGCGTAACGCTCGCGCCGCCGGAAGCGTTAACCGGCCACTGCTGGCTTAACGTCGCCGTGCATCAGGTGCGTGAAACCGCCTGGTCCGCAGCGGACTGGCGCGTCGCCTGGGATCAATGGCCGCTGCCGTCGGCGCTGGCGTTGCCGTGTGTTGACGACGACGCCGGTTTTGCCCCGGACGTGAGCTTTAATCATGATCTGATCGCCGTTGAGCATCAGCAGCAGCGCTGGCACTTTTCACGGCGCAGCGGCGAGCTGGTGCAGTGGTTTGTCGATGGGCAGGAGACGCTGTTGACGCCGTTGCAGGATTGCTTTATCCGCGCGCCCATTGATAACGACATCGGCACCAGCGAAGCAGATCGCGTGGATCCCAATGCCTGGGTCGAGCGCTGGAAGCGTGCCGGGTACAACAGGCTGGAGGCGCGCACGTTGGAAGTGCAGGTCGACGCGCTGAAAGAGAAGGTGCAGATCGAGACGCTGCATGCCTGGCAAGTCGATGGCAACACGTTGTTTCTCAGCCGCAAACGTTATCAGATCGATCGGCACGGAGAGCTGAGCCTGTGGGTTGAGATTGAGCAAGCGGCTGGTTTGCCGCCGCCAGCGCGTATTGGTCTGCGCTGCCAGCTGGCGCAACAGCCGGAAAGCGTCGGCTGGCTCGGACTGGGACCGCATGAGAACTACCCTGACCGTGAGCTTGCCGCGCAGTTTTCCCGCTGGCTGCGCCCGTTCGACGCGCTGTATACGCCCTATGTTTTTCCGGGGGAAAACGGCCTGCGCGGCGGCACGCGCCAGCTTGAGTGCGGCAGCTGGCAGATCGCCGGAGATTTCTGCTTTTCCGTTAGCCGCTTCGGGCTGGAGCAGTTGCGTGAGACGTCCCATCGTCATCTGTTACAGCCAGAGTCAGGCTGCTGGCTGCATCTCGATGCCTTTCATATGGGCATCGGCGGCGACGATTCCTGGAGTCCGAGCGTCAGTCCGGAATTCCTGCTGACGCAACGGCGCTGGCACTATGCGCTGAAACTGCGTCAGTAAACCTCTCATCAGGGCGGCCCCGCGTCGCCCTGCGCTTTGCTCTTTCTGCGGCGGCGGCAGAGAAAAAAGTCAGAAAACCATGACGCAGATCCCTTTGATAAGCAGACAACGTTGCCGTTCCAGCGGTTGCTTTCCAGAATGAATGAACACTCTGTCTGGAAATGGTGCTCACCATGAAGACGCTTATCCTCGCTCTCGGCATACTTAGCCTCGCGGCCTGTAGCCTGAACCCCTCGGTTGATACCCTTTCGTCACAACAGCGCGCCAAAGTCGCCAGCATGTCAGTGCATGAAACCAATCCCTGGCCTCAGGCCAAAGTCATCGCCACGGTATCGGGATTAAGCTGTAACCGCAATAAGTATCAGGAACCGGAAGTAAACAGCGATGAGGCGTTGCAGGGCGTGAAAATCCGTGCGGCGCTGGCCGGGGCAGACAGTGTGGTGAACAATGTCTGTCAGAAAAATGCCCTGACGGACTATGTTCACAGCTGCTGGACATCGGTGCGCTGCGTCGGCGATGCGGTGAAGCTCTAGCGGGTGAAGCGGGGCGATGGCGCGCTACTCCTGCTTGTCCTGCTCCACATGCAGCGGCTGCGCCAGGGCGATTTTTGGCCGACGATAAAACCGTCGCAGCAACAGCACGTTGAACAGCACCACCAGCGCGGTGGCGAAAAAGACCCAGCGATAGCCCGCCAGCGTCGCCACCGCCGCGCCCAGCAGCGGGCCGGTGACGTTGCCCAGGTACATAAAGGATTGGTTGTAGCCGAAAATCCGACCGGTAATATTATCCGCGGAATGGCGCACCAGCAAGGTCTGTACCGCAGGCATCATGGCGCCATCGGCAAAGCCCAGCAGAAAGCGTAAAACGCCCAGCTGCGTGGCGCTGGTGACAAAGGACATGGCGATAAACAGCACCACCGAAACCACCATCGTCGCCAGCAAAATACGCTGGGTGCCGATACGATCGCCTAAACGTCCCAGCCGGGGCGCGGCAATCAGCGCGGAAATGCCCGGCAGCGCCGCGATAAAGCCGCTGAGGAACGCGAGATTTTCCGCGTTAGGCGCCAGTTCGCGCACAAAGAGCGTCAGAATCGGGTTAACCGAGCCGTTGCACATTTGAATCACCAGCGTGGTGATAAACAGACAGAGCATCAGCCTGGGATTATCCAGCGAACGGAACACCTCGCGCCCGCTCAGCCTCTGCTGTTTGCTTACCGCTTTGTAGCCGCTCTCTTTGATCAGGAACAGCGTCACCAGAAAGCTGATCAGCAGCAGCGCGGCCGTGACGATAAATACCAGCCGCAGGCCCAGCCAGTCCGCCAGCAGACCCCCGAGCATCGGGCCGAGGATCACGCCGCTGATCTGCCCGGTAGAGACGCAGCTCAGCGCCCAGCCGCTGCGTTCGCGCGGCACCTGCGCCGCCACCAGCGCCATCGCGTTGGGAATGTAGCCCGACGTCAGCCCCATCAGAGCGCGCAGCAGCAGCAGTTGCCACGCCTCGGTGACAAAAGCTTGCATCAGAATCACCGCGCCCATGCCAAAAGAGGCACGCAACAGCATCAGCTTGCGTCCTTTGCGATCCGCCAGACTGCCCCAAAGCGGCGCTACCGCAGCTGAAACCACAAAGGTGACGCTGAAAATCAGCCCTGACCACAGGCTCAGTGCCTCGGCGCCTTTTACGCCAAGCGACTCCACGTAAAGCGGGAGAAAAGGAATGATCTGGCTGATCGCCAGGCCAGTGAAAAAACAGCCAAACCAGACCGAAATCAGGTTTATTTTCCAGGATTCGAGGTTGCGCGGCATGGATAACAGGAAGGTAGTTCATCGAGAGGCCAGTCTAACCATCCCTTAACATCCCTGGACGGCAAAACATGGCACGGCGATCAAAACACACTTTTCCGCTGCGAATCCTCTTTCAGGATGGAACAAATAGCAGCGCGTGCCGCTTTTGTAGTGGCTTTATGTCGAGAAACAACCGCTTTTCCGCGTCACTATTGCTAAATAAGTGATAGCTGCAAAAAAGATGTCATTCTGTTACTGACTTTTTTTCAACGGAGATCTATGTTTAAAAAACAACCAGCACCTGCTGATTACAATCCGGCCGTCCTGGCCTGAGCCATTAACCATCACTCTTTATCGTGTTGCTGCGGACCGTTCGAAATGCGAGCGCAGACGTTTTTGCGGAGGAAAACCATGAGAGCGCAAACCAACAGTGCCAGTCGGGCGATTACTGACTATTTCAATAGTCCGGCCTGGAGCGCGCCGCAGGAGTCCGATCTGCTGGCGGCGATTATGCGTGAACTGATGGCATCCGGTCAGCCAACCACCAATAAAGCGATTGTCGCCCGCGTCATAGAGCAGCTGGAAATGGAAGGCGACGAGAAGCGTCTGCAAAGTTATCGCAACCTGCTGGCGCAATTGATCGAAGCCCGTCCTCAGGATGAAAAATAAACCGCTGTTTTTTCACCGTCGCCCGCGTTAAAAAAATTCCCGCCGCAGCGGGAATAAACAAGACGAGCATTGCATATTTGAGAGTGACGAGGAAATCACCGTAATGCCTGGCTATCCTCGCCTCCGGCCATGACAGCCCTATGACAATCTCGTGTGATTTTCGCGATTTATCCGCAATAGACTTTGCTGATACTGCCGCTCTTGTCGGCAAGGAAATTCAGACGATGCAAATTGAAATCCATGGTGACCGCCGCGTTCCAGGGAATGGCGCGCACCGGGGTGGCAAAGCGCTGGCTGCCCAGGGAAGAGAGCGGTTTGCCGACATAGTTCTGATATTGAGACGCACCGCAGGTATCCGCAGCGGAATCCTGCGTCGTGGTGTCCGGGGCCGGTTTACTGGCGGATTGACAAGCCGTTAAGGTAAAAAAGCCCGCAATCAGCAGCAGATATCCATAAGGTTTCACATTGTTCTCCTCTCGTACAGATAAAGCCTGAGAGTAGCAAAGTGTGCCCGCAGGATAAGATTTTTTCTCTCCGTCGGGTTACGATCGCTAAGGGTTAAGCAGCGATCCCGATCACACTTTGTCAGATAAACCACACGATTTGTGCAGTGAGCATTCAGCGATAAGTTAAAATTATTTTAGATTAATCTGAGGTAATCATGATGGAACTGGTAATTTTTATCGGCTTTGCCGTGCTGATGACCTTCGTGGCCGTTAAAATCCGCTAAGCCCGATCCTTGTTGCATGTATCCAGAAGCGCACTGAACTCGGTTAAGGGTATCGGCCGCCCGAGAAAGTAGCCTTGTCCTTCTTCGCAGGAGAGTCGCTTTAACTGATCCAGCTGCGCTTCTGTTTCGATGCCTTCCGCCGTCACGGTTAACGCGAAGGCGCGCGCCAGCCCGATAATCCCCGCCACCACCGACTGCGCCTGCTGCGATTCAGGAAAATCTTTCATCCATGAGCGATCGATCTTCAGGCCGTTAAACGGGAAAATTTTCAAATACCCCAGCGCGGCATAGCCGGTGCCAAAATCATCCACCGTCAAGCGCACGCCGAGCGCGCGCAGCCCCTGCATAATCATCAGCGCCCGCTGCGGATTCTCAAAGGTGACGTTTTCCGTGATCTCCAGCTCAAGCCGCGTGGCTGGCAAACCGGTTTTCTCCAGCGCCACGGAGACGCGCTGCACCAGATCCAGCGAGCGAAACTCCACCGGCGAGATATTCACGGAGACATAGAGATCGTCGCCCCAGGCGAGCGCATCGCCGCAGGCGCGCATCAGCACCCAGTCGCTGATGAGCGTAATCAAACCGTTCTCCTCCGCCAGCGGGATAAAACGATCGGGGGTGATCCAGGCCTCCGGCGCGGGCTGCCAGCGGATCAGCGCTTCCGCTCCGGCCAGCTGCCCGCTCTGCAACTGATAGCGCGGCTGATAGTGCAGGCGAAACTCCTCGTTTTTTAACGCCTGCTCAATGCGCTGCGCCATGTTGCGCTTATCTTCAAGCTGATTTGACATCTCATTGGAATAACAGATCCACTGATTGCGCCCCGCCTGTTTGGCTTTATAGAGCGCGATGTCCGCCAGACAGAGCAGCTCATCCGGCTGCGTACCGTCCTGCGGCGCGCAGGCGATGCCCATACTGGCGCCGACAAACAGCTGCTGCGATCCCACCACGATTGGCTGCCGCACTTCGCGCAGCAGCTGCGCGCAGCGTCGTTCAACGCCTGCGCAATCCGGCTCGCTAAGGATCAGGATAAACTCGTCGCCGCCGACGCGCGCTACCAGCTCATGATCCCGCACGCAGTGCTGCAAACGCTGCGAGATCAAATTCAGCACCGCATCGCCCGCCGCATGACCCCAGGTATCGTTGATCGGTTTAAACTGATCGAGATCGAGGCTGATCATCACCAGCGGATCCTCGGGACAAAGATGTTCCAGACGTCCGGCAAGAAACTCCTGCAGCCGCATGCGGTTGGGCAAGCCTGTCAGCATATCGTGCCGCGAGAGAAACTGAATGCGCGCCTGGGCTTCAACTTCCTGAGTGATATCCGTCACGGTGCCGCGAAAACCCTCCAGCTGGCCACTGCGCCATACCGCCTTCGCCGCCAGACGACAGATACGCCGTTCGCCCTGCGCCGACGTGAACTGACAGCGCAGCGGCGAGCGGTGCTCCTCTTTGCCGTGGTGCGTCAACCACTCCACCACCGAATGCGCGTTGTGGCTCAGCAGATGATCGAGATGGCGACCCAGCCACTGTTTTCCGTCATAGCCGGTGACGTCGTTAAAGCGCACCGACAGATAGCTGATCCTGCCCTGCGCGTCGGTTTCCCAAATCCAGTCTGAGGCCGCCTCCGCCACATCGCGAAAGCGATTTTCACTGTCCACCAGCTCGCTCTGGCTGTACATCAGCAGGTCGAAGCGGCGATCGGAAAGCACCGCATTGTGCATGGCGTGACGGATTACGCGCCGCGTCACCAGCGTGATAATGATCGCCGTCACCATCAGCAGCGGCAGCAGAAAAAAGATCAGGTGCCTGCCCGGCTGCTTCGCCAGCCAGCGGATCACGATCGGTTCGCCAGCGCCGTTCACGATCCTTAAGCGCGGCGATGCTTCTGCATCCTGCGCATTCAGCGGCGAACGCGGCTCGCGCACATCCAGCTCTTTGCCCAGCGCGCTGAGCTTGGCGGGGGTAAACAGGTTAATAAACACCATGACCGAAGGCGGACCCGCAACCTTTGGCAGATCGGGCACGCTGCCGGGGGTAATGGGCGCCGCAACCACAATCGCCGGCAGATTATTAACCAGCATGTTGCGCGCTACCGCATCCTGATGATGGGCGCGCGCCGCCGCTAACAGCGATCGGCTCTGCTTGCCGAGCCAGGATTCCAGCGGCAGATCGGAAAGCGTGCCGTTAAGCACCGCATAGCGGGTATGGCCTGCGCCATCCACCACGAAAACCCCTTCGTAGTGATATTCGCTGTAGAGACCCGGTCCAAAATTCTCTTCGGTAAAAGCCCAGTTTTTATTCACTGTGACATGCAGGTTATTCCAGGCCTCCCCCCAAAAGGCGTAGTCGCGAATATCGGTCAGCATCGCCTGCTGGCGCGCCTGCCAGGCGTGGCGCATCAGCATGACGTCATGCCTGACCGATTTATGGTTCTGCTGCTGCGCAACCACGATCACGATCACCAGCATCAGCAGCAGTACCCCGAACAGCAGCAACGAAAGGGTGCGCAGGCTGCGTTGCGTAATACGTACGGTCTGGGCCTCCGCGGCGGCGGGGAAAACAAAGCGGGTTTCGGGAGGAGAATTCATCGGCTTAGCTCATCTGCAAATCACACTGACGCGTCGGGCGATAATCCATGCCGCAAGCGGCAGAGCTTCACCCTGAAATCGTTTTCAGTGTTATCGGCGCGCCGCTGCGTGTATTTAGTGCTGATCGCTTTCTGAACGTAAAGAAATGTCTTGTCAGCTCACTCGACAGCGATAATTGCCGTTGCTACTATGCGCTAACCTTCGCTGGCTGAGCCGACTATGAACACCAATTCCGACAGAGTGACGTTGACGCTGTTTTATGTCGGCAGCTTTGTGGTTTATTACCTTGTGACCATGCTGATTACGCTGTTTCCCAACTACGGCGTGCTGCGTAACGACGGTCTGCTGGTGCCGGTGCTCTGCCTGTTTGAATTCGCGGTGATCTATCCGCTCTACCGCTTCTACTGCCAGCGTCGTAACGATATTCCTCTCAACATACTGCGTCCCGGTCAGACCCTGCTGTTTATCGGCGCGCTGTTTATTCTGATGGCGGCGCAGACGCAGTTTTCGCAGCCGGAAGGCTGGCTGGTTGAACAGGCGCAGCAGGGACGCGCCTCAATGCTGATACTGTTGTTGACAGCGGTGCTGCTGGCACCGGTGTTTGAAGAGGTGTTGTTTCGTGGATTTTTGCTACAGGGTTTTCTGCTCTGGGCGCCGAACAGCCGCTTCGCCTGCATGCTGCTGACCTCGCTGCTGTTTGCCGTGATGCATACGCAATATGTGCACTGGCAAACCATCATCGCGCTGACGCTCTTTTCTCTGCTGCTCTGCTATGCCCGTCTGAAAAGCAACGGCCTGGCGCTGCCGGTGTTCCTGCATACGCTGAATAACCTGATCGCGCTGCTGCCCGCCTGGTATTACGCCTGAAGGTGAAGCAATAACGGGACAGCAATGGTCCCGTTATGCTGAATCGGTCAGGAGATAACCGAGTCGGTGGACTTTTTCTGCTTTTCCGCTTCGAAATGGTTTTTGAACTGCTCGTAGATAGAGATCATATTGGCAGCGTCACCCTGTAGCGGGCTGAGCTTACCGGCGCGGACCAGCTCAATAACCAGCTGAAGGGCTGCCTGTTTCGGGCTGCTTGAAGGATGGGCAATTTCGTTCGACATAGACATTTCACTCATCAAATAAAACAAAGGTTAACAAGTTTAGCCTGGCGGGCGCGAGAAGTTTATCTTTCCCGTCGCGTTATGCGCAGCGTGATAAAAAACGCGGTCCCGCGCCTCTTCGCCGCACAAAGCTCAGGCTGATAACCCCATTCCGTTTCGTTTGACTATAATTGGTCTTAAAGAAGGACGCGAAAGCAGGAAAGTCCGCCAGCCCGAGAGCGTGGACAGGAGCCAAAAAATGCTGATAGGTTTTGTGTTATTAGTGAGCGCGTGCGGTCACGATGCCTGCGATGCCCTTCCGGTATCAGAGAAGATATATCCGACAAAAGCGGCCTGCGAAACCATGGCCGATCGCATTTACAAGGTGCGCCCGAACGTGGTGCTGATTTGTGGTGAAGTACATCGTTGATTCGCCTGCCCGGCGCAGAAAAAGCGGTCATAAAGTTGCAACCTGGCGTCATAACGTTCAAAATATAAGCTGTTTTTCACGTTCATCGTTGTGAATCCCATGAAAACATCAAAACCTCGTCGCCCTCACGGACGCTGGGTCTATTACATTTTGTATGACGGCATCCTCTGGCCCTGCCCGGTGCGCTGGGAGTGGGAAAGCGGCTACGGCGGCTGGCTGCCTTTCTACTATTCGCCGACGTTTGAATTCGTCGCGGGCGATCCTGGCAAAGCGTATCGCATTGCGCGTAGCGATGTACGCGCACGCGCGCGTGAAAATGAATACGCCTGAGCGACCCGGAAAAAGTTAAACAGGGCTAACTGACTTTCAGGCCCAAATCATGGCGGCCCAGCGAATCAGCAGCAACGCGCCGCAGATACCGAGGAATACCAGTATCATCTTCCAGGTATTTCTTGCAGCCCGATATCTCGCCACGGCATTGCTCTCCGCACCAACGAAAAGATGCGCCTGGCGGCGCATCGGATACCAGGCAGGCAGCGAGCCTGACCGGCTTGTCGCGTCGGGACGCATCGCCCCACGCGTCGATATCAGCTTTCCAGTTTGTAATCCAGGGTAATCTCAGCGTTGAGCAGCTGAGAAACCGGACAGCCCGCTTTCGCCTTGTTGATGATCTCATCAAAGGTCATGGTGTCGATATCAGATACGTTGACGGTGCTGGTCAGCGCCACTTTGGTAATGGCAAAACCTTCGCCTTTTTTATCCAGCGACACGTCCGCCGTGGTATCTATGCTGTTGGCCTTGAAGCCTTCCTGACCCAGCATCAGCGACAGCGCCATCGAGAAGCAGGCCGCATGCGCCGCGCCGATCAGCTCCTCGGGATTTGTACCTTTTTCCCCTTCGAAACGCGTATTAAAACCGTACGGCTGCTGGTTCAACACGCCGCTTTCGGTGCTGACGGTGCCTTTACCTTTAATATCGCCTTCCCAATGTGCCGAGCCTTTCTTATGAATGGTCATTTAATACCTCCTGCATGTCAAAGAGAGAGGATAAGTATAGACAACGTCAGCGAAAGAAGGCGCTCAGCTTACCGCACGCGGGCGCAACGGCTGTTGCGCCTCCTGTAACGCGGTGGCCGTCTGCACCAGCAGATCGGGCGTGATATCGGCAATGGTTCTGGCGCCGGTCAGGGTCATCGCCACCCGCATCTCTTTTTCAATCAGGCTCAGCAGGTTTTCCACGCCGCGCTGCCCGTGCGTCGCCAACGCATAGAGAAAGGCGCGTCCCAGCAGGACGGTATCGGCACCCAGCGCAATCATGCGCACCACGTCAAGGCCGTTGCGGATACCGCTATCCGCCAGAATGGCGATCTCGCCCTTCACCGCGTCGGCAATCGCTGGCAGCACGCGCGCTGAAGAGAGCACGCCATCCAGCTGACGCCCGCCGTGGTTGGACACCACAATGCCGTCAGCACCAAAACGCACCGCGTCGCGCGCATCTTCCGCGTCAAGAATGCCTTTGATTACCATCGGGCCATCCCAGAACTCGCGGATCCACTCCAGATCTTTCCAGGATATGGAGGGATCGAAGTTGTTCGCCAGCCAGCCGATGTAATCTTCCAGCCCGGTGGGTTTGCCAAGATAGGTGGAAATATTGCCCAGATCGTGCGGTCGGCCATGCAGCCCGACATCCCACGCCCATTGCGGATGGGTAATCGCCTGTAAGTAACGACGCATCGCGGCGTTGGCACCGCTCATACCGGAGTGCGCGTCGCGATAACGCGCCCCGGGTGTGGGCATATCCACGGTAAAAACCAGCGTCGAGCAGCCTGCCGCTTTGGCGCGTTCCAGCGCGTTACGCATAAAACCGCGATCGCGCAATACATAGAGCTGAAACCACATCGGACGATTGATGGCCGGGGCCACTTCCTCAATCGGACAAACCGACACCGTGGAGAGCGTAAAAGGAATGCCCTTCAATGCCGCCGCCCGCGCCGCCTGCACTTCCCCGCGACGGGCATACATGCCGCACAGACCCACCGGCGCCAGCGCCACCGGCATAGCGAGGGTTTCATTAAACAGTTTGGTTTCCAGACTCAAATCAGACATGTTCTTCAGCACACGCTGACGCAGCGCTACCTGAGAAAGATCTTCCACGTTACGCTTTAGCGTATATTCGGCGTAGGCGCCGCCGTCGATATAGTGAAACAGGAACGGCGGCAGAATGCGCTGTGCTGCGGCGCGGTAGTCGCTTGCGGCTGAAATGATCATCAATGGTTATCCTTGCTGTTATCGGAATCATTACCCGGCAGGCGTGTGATGCGCGCCTGCCGCGCTTCATCTTCATGCAGGGTTTTCATCGTGGCGTGCACAAACCCCAAATGGTCCATCGCCGCAGCGCGCGCCTGCGCGGCCTCCCCTGTCAGTATCGCCTGTAGCAGTATGTGATGTTGCTCCGTCAGTCGGGCGAAAATCACCGGCCTGATATACATACGCTGACGGCTCTGCATCACGGACGATTGCAGCAGATCGAAAAAGCCGCGCATGGTTTGCAGCAGCACCAGATTGTGCGAGGCTTCAGCAATGGCGAGGTGAAAGCGCACGTCCGCCTGCGCGGCAAGATCGGGATCGTCGCTCTCTTTAAGCTTTAGCGTGGCGTCGAAGGCGTATTGCAGCTTCTCTTTATCCGCTTCGGTGGCGCGCAGCGCGGCATACCATGCGGTGCTGGCTTCAATGGCATGGCGCGCTTCCAGTATGTCGTAGCGATAATCGGGATCCTCCGCCAGCAGCAGGCGGAGCGGCTGCACGATGCGCTGCTCCGACCAGGGTTCAATCTGCTGACGCACCCAGGTTCCCCCGCCGCGTCGGCTCACCAGCACGCCCGCGCTGATCAGCTGCTGTAGCGCTTCACGCAGCGAGGAGCGCGACACACCCAGCTCTGCGGCCAGCTGCCGTTCAGCAGGCAGACGCATGCCCGCTTCCAGTTTTTGCTCGTTGATAAAAGCTTTCAGCCGTACAGCCAGACGATCGGCGAGACGGTAATGCGGTTCTGTCATGAAATCACCCGGATGCCCTTGCTGATTGGTCCTACCAAATTTCGGGCGCCGGACCTTATGGCATCAGATAGTTAATCTGTTGTTAACTCATTGCAACAGAGCAGTCGGGATAATTTGTGTTATGTGATTGAGGGATAAATTTACGCGCAATTGGTAGGACCAAAATCTGCGCCTTAGGGTGTCGTCGCGATCAAAAAAGCCTCCGGAAGGAGGCTTTCGTGGCGTGTTATCAGGGTCGGCATCGGCCGTGCTATCACCCCGTATCGATTACGCGATATCAGAAGACATCATTTCAATCGCCAGCGCGTAAAGCCGCTGGGTCTCGTCACTGGAAGGTTCTTTTTCTGCATAACATCTAATCATAGAGACAACTTTATCCGCAGTTAACGTCTCGCCGTGAACATGCAAGGTCAACACGGCACGGCCTACGATTTTCAGTACGTCTTCATTTGATCCCTGGTTAATAGTACTCAAATAATTTACCTCTGGGCGGGTAGTTCTGGTGCATAACTGGCACGAACAATATAAAGCAAAACTAACTCAAATTTTACCTTGTCATGGCATAGCTTGGTTTGCGGTTTCAGGTACGCCATCTCGCTTCGGTTTCAGAATTTGCTCATCACCCAAGCGATCAAATTTTAACCGAAATTGCCTGACGAAAGTAACCTCATTTTCGTTTTGAGTCCATTTTCATTCAGCATGACACCCGGCGCGCTTTTTATTCTGCGTACCGTGACAGGAAGGTCTTTTACGCCTTTTCAGCCTGCGCGAACATCCTCAACTATACTCAAATCGCATTGAATTAAGGGAAACAGACGCAACGGACCGTTATTTTTACGCTGGCGTTGACGCCAGCCTCATATCAGGAGAACCGCTATGACTTCACGCCCCACTCCGCCGCAGCCAGAACAGCAGCAGACGCCGCCCGGCTCGTTTTTTGATATGGATCCGGTGCCCGACCATGGCGAAAACAGCTATAAAGGCTCCGGTCGCCTGCAGGGTAAAAAGGCGATTATTACCGGAGGCGATTCCGGTATTGGCCGTGCGGTGGCGATCGCCTACGCTCGTGAAGGCGCAGATGTGCTGATTTCCTACCTGAACGAGCATGAAGATGCGAAAGATACTGCGCGCCTGGTCGAAAAAGCGGGACAGAAAGCGTTGCTGGTTGAGGGCGATATTACTGATGCCGCGCACTGTCGGGATATTGTGCAGCAGGCGGTAGATGCCTTTGGTCAAATCGATATCGTGGTGAACAATGCTGCCTTTCAGATGGTGCGCGAGTCGCTGGATGAAATCAGCGACGAAGAGTTCGACCGCACGATGAAAACCAATATCTATGCGATGTTCCATATCTGCAAAGCGGCGGTGCCGCATATGCCGGCCGGCGGGGCGATTATCAGCACCGCCTCGATCAACGCCGATCAGCCCAAGCCTAAGCTGCTCGCCTACTCCGCCACCAAAGCGGCGATTATTAATTTCTCCGGCAGCCTGGCGGCGTTACTGGCGGAAAAAGGCATCCGTTCCAATGTGGTCGCCCCTGGCCCGATCTGGACGCCGCTGATCCCGGCCACCATGCCCGCCGAACAGGTTAAAAACCTCGGCAGCGAAGTGCCGATTCAGCGCGTAGGCCAACCGGCTGAACTGGCTCCGGCTTATGTGTTGCTTGCCAGCGATGAAGGCAGCTATATGTCCGGCTCTACCCTGGCAGTCACCGGCGGCGTCGCCTTTATCTGACCACAGACGGCGTCGACCTCCGGCGCCGTTTTTATTCAGCGAATGTCCTGCTCATCGTCATCGTTCAGCTCATGCAACAAAATTTCACGCGCGGGCGCGCTGTCGAGCCGATCGCCATACTGCTTACTGAGATCCGGCAGGCTGGTAAATTGACCGTCGAGGAACAGAAAAGAGAGATGTTTCTCTACATCCTGCAGCATCGCCTGTGCCGATTCGCTCACGTCGCCCTGCTCATCGTTGCCGTCCAGCTGCCAGTGATATTTCCCTTGCTGCTGCGTGGCGCCACCAATATCCACAAGATGGCCGTCAATGTTCTGCACCAGCAGGCGTTCATCACAATAGAACAGGTTATAGGGCATCAGATCCCGGTTGTTTTCTGACATGGTTCCTCCAGGGTGCGATTAATGAAAAGTGAAATAATGCCGCATAACGCGCGGCGTTTCGGAGATGAAGAGTCAGGCTTTAAAACCAGTGCAGGTAGTGGCGCATGCCGTAAATCACCCAGAAGATGGCGTTGGCCGCTAAATAAGCCCAGCATCCCCAATAGGCCACCGGTTCGCGCTGCGTTCTGAGCTTCGGCAGAAACGCCAGTAAATAACCGGCAGAAGCGATCAGTGAAACGAAATAGAAAAACTTCATCTCTTCCTCCTGAATAAAAAAGTCTTTTTACCTTGTTCAGAATAGACAGAATTTTTCGCCTCTACCTTATTTCATAACAAAACCATCCCGTCGGAAAACTATTGTTTCCCGCTGCGCTTCGGCGATCGGGCAAATTTTTTCCCGCTGGGTTACTGGCTGATTTAGCGATTATTAGGTAGCTGAGAGCCTTATTGCTTCTCTCTGCGAACTGGCAGAATCGATGAGTTTTCTCTATACCCAGTTAATAACAACACAGACCACCTCACCTTTTCGGGAGCGCTATGACACAACCTGACCGAGAGCAGCAGAGCGACCATCCCGAATTCACGACCACGTTTGTTTTGCTGCTGGTTTCCGTTGCGGGGCTCGCGGATGCCGCGCTCTATCTGCACAGCAAAGAGCTGCTGGCGGTCTATATGACCGGCAATACCAGCAAGCTGGCGCAGTTTATCCAGCAGGGAAACGTGCAAAAAGTGCTGCCGTTGCTGACGCTGATCCTCGCTTTTCTCGCCAGCACCACTTTTGCCGCCTGGCTCGGCAATCGGCTGGGCCGCTGGCGCGCGCCGGTGCTGCTGTTGCTGGTGGCCGGTTTACTCGGCATCGCCTGGCCTGCCAGCGACGCTGAATATCCGCTGGGGATGGTAGTTGCTATTGCGTTGGGTATGGGCACGCTGAATCAGATCAGCGCCAGCGAGCCGGGCGTCACCTTTATCACGGGCACGCTGGTAAAGCTGGGACGCCAGCTCGCCAGCGGCGAGTTCAGTCTCGCCCTGCCGCTGGCGCTGCGCTGGCTGGTCTGGCTGATCGCTGCTTTTATCGGTGCCCTGCTGGATCATCGCTATCCGCAACACCTGCTGCTTTTCATTGCGCTCTGGTGTCTGCTGCTCGCGGGATCGCATTTGCTGCTACGTAAATTCCGTGCTTTTGCGCCCTCTCAACATTAACCACAAGGAAGCTATCATGTCTGATGAAAAACCGACCTTTTCCTGCCGCGGCCCCGGCACGCCCGCAGGCCCGCTGTTGCCGGTTGGCGCAAAACGCGAAGCGCCGCACGATATCGATCTCGGCAGCGTGTCGCAGGGCAAGGTTGATTTTGAGAACTGGAAAGGCGCAGCCGATCGACCTGAGCCGTCGCCGCCCGCCCCGCTCGCGCCGGAAAAGCGTCTCGGCATTGCCATCGTTGGGCTGGGCCGTCTGGCACTGAATCAGATTCTGCCCGCGTTTAGCCAGAGCAAGCTGGCGCGCCCGGTGGCGCTGGTTTCTGACCGGCCGGAAAAAGCGCAGGCGGTGGCGCAGCAGTACGGCATCGATCCCTCGGCGATCTATCGCTATGACGAGATGGCGCGCATGGCGGAAAATCCGACCATCGATGCCGTCTATATTGTGACGCCAAACGGCATGCACCGCGATCACGTCGTCGCGGCGGCGAAGGCGGGCAAACATGTGCTGTGTGAAAAGCCGATGGCTAACACCGCCGATGAAGCGCGCGAAATGATCGCGGCCTGCAAAGCGGCAAAGGTAAAGCTGATGATCGCCTACCGCTGCCAGTATGAGTTGTTCAATCTGGAGGTTGCACGCCTGACCCAGTCTGGCGAGCTGGGTCAGGCGCGCATCATCGAAGCGACCAACACCCAGGTGCAGGGACCGGGCGACCAATGGCGCATGCGCGCGGCGCTCTCTGGCGGCGGCGCCCTGCCTGATATCGGTCTCTACTGCCTGAACGGCGTGCGTACCCTGCTCGGCGAAGAACCGATTGAGGTTTACGCGCAGATTATCAATCCCGACAACGATCCGCGCTATCGCGAGGTGGAAGAGACCATCTCTTTCAGCCTGCGCTTTGCTTCCGGCACCATCGCCAACTGTGTCAGCAGCTACGGCGCGCATGAATGCAAAGATATGCAGATTCGTCTGGAGAAAGGCTGGATTGCACTGGAGAACGCTTTCGCCTATCAGGGGCAGCGTCTGCGTATCGCCCAGCGTCACGGCGAGGGCGAAGAGGTCAACGAAGTGCGGCTGTCGCCGAAAAATCAATTTACTTTGGAGATTGACCATTTCGCACAGTGCGTGCTGAAAGATGAAACGCCCCACACGCCTGGTGAGGAGGGTTTACAGGATCATCTGCTGATGGAGGCGATTTACCGCTCGGCGCGCGAAGGAATGCCGGTGAAGATCGATCTGGTTTCTGCTCATCCGCCAGTGTCGGCAGCGGCGCGTCAATCGTAGCGAACCTAAACGATATTACGGCGCGGGCGCAGGCCAGTGCCGTAATGCCGACATTCTGCTAGACTATGCGCCGCAAACCCGCCTGATTAGAGAATTTTCCCGTGACCGCTTTTTCTACCTTGACGCAACTCCCTGCCAGCCAGCTCGATAACCTGCGCGAAATGGGCTTCGATGCCATGACGCCGATTCAGGCTGCGGCATTACCCACGATTCTTGCAGGCCGCGACGTTCGCGCCCAGGCGAAAACCGGCAGCGGGAAAACGGCCGCATTTGGACTTGGTGTGCTGCAGCAGATCGACAATGCGCTTTATCAAACTCAGGCGCTGGTGCTTTGTCCCACGCGTGAGCTGGCCGATCAGGTCAGCAACGAACTGCGTCGTCTGGCGCGTTTTACGCGCAATATTAAAATTCTTACGCTGTGCGGCGGCCAGCCGATCTCCGCGCAACGCGACTCGCTGGTGCATGCGCCGCAGATTGTGGTTGGCACGCCGGGTCGTATTCTCGATCACCTGAAGCGCGAATCGCTGGATCTTTCCGGGCTGCGGACGCTGGTGCTGGATGAGGCGGACCGCATGCTGGAGATGGGATTCCGTGACGATATAGAAACCATTGTCGGCTATACGCCGGAGAGCCGCCAGACGCTGCTCTTCTCCGCCACCTGGCCGCAGGGCATTATCGCTATCAGCGAGCGTTTCCAGCGCGACGCCTGCGCCATCACCACCGAAGAGGTCACGGAACTGCCGTCCATTGAGCAGCATTTCTTTGAAGCCTCCAGCCGCGAAAAGCTGCCGCTGCTGATGGCCCTGCTCAGCCAGCGTCAGCCTGCCTCCTGCGTGGTGTTCTGCAATACCAAACGCGAGTGCGATGATATTGCCGCCGCGCTGGAGGAGAGCCAGATCAGCGCGCTGCCGCTGCATGGCGATCTGGAACAGCGCGACCGCGACCGCGTGCTGATCCGCTTTGCCAACGGCAGCTGCCGCGTGCTGGTGGCGACTGACGTTGCCGCGCGCGGGCTGGATATCAAGGCGCTGGCGATGGTGGTCAACTTTCAGCTTTCGTACGATCCGGAAGTGCACGTGCATCGCATCGGACGCACCGCGCGCGCCGGTGAACAGGGCACCGCCGTCAGCTTTGTTGCGCCGGATGAGATGGCGCGCGCCCACGCGCTGGAAGACTATTTGCAGAAGCCGCTGCCATGGCAAGCCAGCGACACGCTGAAAAAGCAGGCGCAGAAGGCATTGCCTGCCGCGATGATGACGTTGTGTATTGATGGCGGGCGCAAGGCAAAAATACGTCCCGGCGATATTCTCGGCGCCCTGACCGGCGAGGCGGGCTTCAGCGCTGAACAGATCGGCAAGATCGATCTGACGCCGACGCACGCCTATGTGGCGATTGCCGCCAGCCAGGCGAAGGCCGCGCTGATTAAGCTGAAGCAGGGAAAAATCAAAGGCAAAAGCTGCCGGGCGATATTGCTGAAGTAACAGGATGAGCGGAGGGATAATGATGGCGAGGCATCAGGAGATGCCTCGCGGGTCGGTTAGGGCTCTTCCATGCGTTTTACGTGAAGCATCGTGTTGTCGCCTTTACCGCTGACGTTGCCGCTCAGGCGCACCAGATCCTGCGCATCATATTCTTTGCCGTCGAACACCGCTTTCGGCGCCATGATGATAATGGTGCCGGTTTTATCGCGGAACTGGTAACGATCTCCGCTCTCTTTCTTAATGATGTTGCCTTCCAGCGTCACCCAGGCATTTTCCCGGCTATCCCGAATACCAGCAATGGTTGACTGGCCGGTATCCTCCGATCCTTTATAACCGGCGTCCTGTTTCGCTGGCGGCGGCGGCGCCTCTCCCGCTTTAAATCCGCCTTCATCGGCGGCAAGGGCGCTGAAGCTTAACAGGGCTGAGAGTGCAAGTAGCGTGACTTTCTTCATTGATAAGGCTCCTTATAACTGAAGATGCTATCCAATCTGTAATCCACACCTGTAATCCTGGCACATGACGGAAAAAACAGGAGAGGATTCGCTTAGCGCTTGTTTCAATTCGGACCAGGTAACATTCCTGCCGCCTGATATGGCTGGCTCTTCTACACTTAATGAATCATTGTGGAAAAGAGGGAGAAAACGATGTCTGAACGTCCAGATCACAACAAGCCCTACCCGGACGACAACGAAAAGCACGGATTACCGGAAGATGCGCCCAACGCGCCAAATCCTTATGAAGAGGATGATTTGGGCGCAGGCGATATGGGTAATGGCGAAGGGGAAATTCCCAGAAAACGGGATGACAGTGAAGATGATGAAAAGGATCCCTGGCAGGCCAAATAATCCTGTCACAGCGGCAATACGGCGCGATCCTTTTTCGCTCAGGCCCATGAAACGGGCCTGAGTTCTGCGATAACAATGCCTGCTTGCCCTGCCGCACTCTGCGGCGATGAAAAAACTTCCTCCTGCCCTGCTATAAAAATCTCCATTTTTGTTTTTTGTTGCCGATAACCACTCAACGAGAAAACAGATACGCATGGCAAAGCGCGAGACGGCTAACGTTTCTCACGTCCTGTCCTGAAACCGATCACCCGCTGCCCGGCTCAACACTTAGAGGCAAACATGGATAACTTTCAAAAAGAGATTGATGAGAGAGCTAATCTCGCTTTATCAAATAAGTTTGAGCTTTTGCTGTTCCGGCTGGGATCCGATCAGGACAAAGGCAAGTCGGAGCTGTATGGCATTAACGTCTTTAAGCTGCGTGAAATCGTTCCGATGCCGCCCATTACGCGCGCAGCCGGTATGCGCTCGCCGCTGCTGGGTATGGCCAGTATTCGCGGGCAGTTTATTCCGGTGATCGATCTGCCGGCGGTAACAGGCTGTACGCCGACCACCGGCCTGAACCTGCTGTTAGTAACGGAATATGCGCGCAGCACTCAGGCTTTTGCCGTGGAATCGGTTGAAAACATCGTACGCCTCGACTGGAGCCAGGTGCATACCGCAGAAGCGGGCATCAGCAGCCGCAACATTACCAGTATCGCCCGTCTTGACAGCGATCAGCAGGACAACGAACTGGCGCTGGTACTGGATGTCGAGCAGATTTTATATGACATCATTCCTTCCGTGCGCGGCGTGGAACCTGACGCGGTTAAAGAGAAAAGCTTCAACCTCAAGCCCGGCACCGTGGCGATCGTGGCGGAAGATTCCCGCGTTGCCCGTTCGCTGCTTGAGCAAGGGCTGAAAAGCATGGGGATCCCGGCCTTGATGTTTACTACCGGCCTGGAAGCCTGGGATCACATCAAAAAAATGGCGCAGGAGGCGCAGAATGAAGGCAAATCGATTACCGATAAAATCGCGCTGGTGTTGACCGATCTGGAAATGCCAGAGATGGATGGCTTTACCCTGACGCGTAACATCAAGCGTGACGACAAGCTGAAAAAGATTCCGGTGGTGATCCACTCATCGCTTTCCGGCAGCGCCAACGAAGATCATGTGCGCAAGGTTGGCGCGGATGGCTATGTCGCCAAGTTTGAAATCAACGAGCTGTCGTCTGTGATTCACAGCGTGCTGGAGCACGCCGCCTCTTAAATCGCCTGACGTCAGGACAACGCCCGTTGTCCTGACGCTTTTTCCCGCTCCCCGCTTCGTCTGACCTGCGGCAATTTCAATGCCATCCTTTACGTTTTCCCGATATTGATGAGTGATTTTCATCACATCTCAGGAATATTCCGCAATCATCACCTAAACTTACTAATAAATTTTTGCCGGTTCGTTTCAGCTCCGGGAACAGAGAGCATGTATCACGCCGGCGCATGATGAGCATTTTTCAGGGATTTATATGGCAGAAAATACAAATGAAACCGTTATTACAGAAGAACCCAATACCCGGGAGATGGTAAGACAGCGCATATTTTTTGTCGTGCTGGTCGCCACAATGGGTGCGCTGGCCTTTGGCTACGATACTGGCGTGATTTCCGGGGCGCTGCCTTATATGTCCGCCTCGCCTGCAGAAGGCGGGCTTGGGCTAACTTCTTTTACTGAAGGTCTGGTCTCTTCCGCCCTGATTTTTGGTGCGGCGCTCGGCTCTTTCCTGAGCGGTTATTTTTCTGACCGTTTCGGCCGACGCCTGACCTTACGCAGTCTCTCTGTGCTGTTTGTCGCTGGCGCGCTGGGCACCGCTCTGGCGCCGAGCGTGCCGGTGATGGTGGCGATGCGTTTTTTACTCGGCATCGCCGTGGGCGGCGGCTCCTCGACGGTACCGGTGTTTATCGCTGAGATCGCCGGTCCTAAGCGTCGCGCGCCGCTGGTCAGCCGCAATGAGCTGATGATCGTGTCGGGCCAGCTTGTCGCCTATGTCGCCAGCACCTTGATCAGCTATCTGCTGCACGATCCACATATCTGGCGTTATATGCTGGCGCTGGCAACAGTGCCCGGCCTGCTGCTGTTTATCGGCACTTTCTTTGTCCCGGCTTCTCCTCACTGGCTGGTGTCTGAAGGCCGCATTAACGAAGCAAAAAGGATTTTGAAGACGCTCAGGGAGACACCGCGCGAGGTGCGCAAAGAGCTGGCGGAGATGAAAAAACAGGAGAAAGCCTCGCGTCAGGGGCCGCCGGTAAAAGAGCTGCTGCGTGAAAAGTGGGTAATAAGATTGCTGCTGACCGGTATGGGACTCGGTTTTGTCGCGCAGTTTACCGGCGTGAATGCCTTTATGTACTATACGCCGATCATTCTGAAAACCACCGGCATGGGCACCAACGCCGCTATCGCAGCGACCATCGGTAACGGCGTTGTGTCAGTGCTGGCGACCTTTGCCGGTATCTGGGCAGTCAGCCGCTTCGGCCGTCGTCACTTACTGATAACCGGGCTGATCTTTGTGATTCTGGCCCAGCTGTCGCTGGGTACGGTGCTGACCCTGCTGCCGCAGAACCTGACGCAAAGCTATCTTGCTCTGGCCTGCATTCTGGTGTTCCTGTTTTTCATGCAGATGTTTGTTTCACCGATTTACTGGCTGCTGATGTCGGAACTTTTCCCGATGCAAATTCGCGGCGTGCTGACCGGCACAGCGGTGGCTTTTCAATGGATCTGTAACGCCACCGTCGCCTTTTTGTTCCCGCTTACTCTGAGCATGATCGGGACTTATACCTTTTTCATCTTCGTGGCGATTAACATTCTCTCTCTGCTGTTCGTGTTTTTCATGCTGCCGGAGACCAAAGGCAAGTCGCTAGAAGAGATCGAAATCATGATGCGCGAGAAGTATGGCGAGACTGAAACAGAAGCGAAAGCTGAAACGGCGCAAGGTTAATCAATCAACCGGCAGACCGCCGTTACGGCCTGCCGGTGTATAAAAAAACCGCCTTGATGAAGGCGGTTTGTCGTTACGCTGTTAAGGCTCTTCGCTGGGATCGGGAACCAGCTCATCATCATCTTCGATGTACTCTTCATCATCGTCTTCGATGTCATCCTCATCGTCCTCGTCAGGCATCGCTTCGCCTTCCGCGTCGTCCGGTAAGGGTTCATCGTAATCAGGGCGCTCAGACATCATATCCTCCCGAAGCCCAACATGGGCTTATGAAGTGTAGCTGAAGGTTCCGACGCCAATGTTGTTGTCAGAGACAAAAACGCCCTGCGTTATCTCTGAAAGCGGGTTAGTGACACTGCCCGGTAACGGCATCTTGCCCCTGAGGACAAACATCAGTGTCTTTCGGCAGCACAGAAAAAATTTGCGATACGCACCCGGTAAGATAAAGGCATGCTACCAATATAAAAATAAATCTCATCGTCTTTCCTGCCAACGGCTTCATATGTTCTCAAACCAAGAGTCTCAAAGGGATTATAAACCACTGAGACGCCTGTCACGGGATTCAGGCAAAGGTAAAAGAGAAAAATCATGAAAACCCCGATTGCAAGGTTGCAGAAGGGGCCAGACGCGGCAGACTCGACCTGCAATCAGGTTAAGCCGCCGCGTTCCCTGTGGTGCTTTGCGGCGACACAGGGTCTGGCAGTCTGAGAGGGGAGTGAAACACCTGTGTTATATTAATCAGGTGTTTCACACTTATCAGATGTTTATTTCTATAAACACGTTTACTTGTTGAGAATAGTGCCCTGGTGTTGGCGTAAAAAAATAATTTTAATCTGAACTCAAATCTGTCGCTGCTGATGATATAGCGAATCCATTGCCTGAACATGAGCATTTTATCATCAAAACATTTGCAAAGATAATCAATTTTCACTACTGACAGCCGCCGCTATTTTATTATGGCTTAACGTTACTGTTTGTCGTAATTACAATAAATGGCGCACAACATTTTATTTTCACCGAATTTCATCCTGATGAAAATCAAAAAAACGTAATAAAACGCAAAGTATTTCAGAGGGTGCGGGATCCATTCCATCGGTCCTGCCGATACCTGAAACAGGAAGGCGCCGCAGCGGTTATGCGTTTTGTCACTATACTTAGTGGGTACGGTGAAAACGATCCCGCACCTGATTTTACTCATGACGGAGGAGTCATCTGATGACAGATAACATTACCGTTAATGCCAATATTGTGATTGGTGAGAGCGTTTTACAACTTATTGATGAGCAGCATTTGCCGGATAAAAATGCCCTTCTGGCGCACCTGGTCTGGCAGGCGGAGCATGAGAGCGACGATACGCGTTTGCTGGCGCTGTGGCAGGCACGGCGACGGCTACATCCCGCAGCGCAGAATTCACGTATCCGCCAGCTCTATGCCTCGACATCAGCGCAAAGCCGTTAGCCTGCCCTGCTCTGCCCTCTCTTTCAGCCTGTCTGCGCCTTTTAAGCCGCCTTTCCATTAGCCTGATCCTTAAAACGTCAGGGGAGCGCAATCTCTGCTTTAGCAAAGCGTTGCCTGTCCTGTTATCAGTAATGCTGATAACAGGACAGAGCAGGATCCGCAGGTCTCCCCTGGCGTTACGGCGCGTCACGAACCTACAGCGCATCCAGCTGCGCTTTCACCTCCTCCGCTAAAAAGTCCAGGGTTACATCTTCCTGCCACTCATCCCGCTCAAGCGTGACGTTATAACGCGTTTCAATCTCAGCGATGATGCTGGTCAGGGCCAAATCATCCAGACCGAGATCTTTTTTGATGTAACTTTCAGCGCGAATCGTGTCAGGCTCGCTTGCTGTTTCGCCAGCAACAATGCTGTGAAGCTGTGCGAAGATCGCTTTTTTTGCATCAGTCATAGGCTATGCCTCCTCGGGAAGAGTGAATAAAGGTTGTCAGAGATCCAGGTATAGCAAAGCATTGCATTCAGCAGGCGAACCAGCACAACAGATGCCCGGACGATCCGCTGCCCGACGCAGCGCTTTACGCATTTTTTACATCGGGTTGCCTGAAGCTTTCGCCCGCCATGCCGAAAATCACTGATGGTTAAAAGATGTTTTTTGAGGTGGGTATGTGGTTCGGCCTGGATGAAATAGAAAAAATGACCTGGCGCACGCAGGCGCAGCTGCGCCTGGCGATTGAGGCGGGCATACTTGAAAGCCGCGTGACCGAGACGGGACGCACGGAAGTGTCGCTGCAAAGCGTATTGCGCGCCTATGCCGGTACCGCCTTGCAGCGCAAGCCGCAGGATTACGCCACCAGCAGGATTGAAGCGCAATGGGGTTGGCTCTGGCGCCGATCCAGTGAGTAATTCAGCCCGATTCGGTAATAGCTTCATCCCTGATTGCCGCCCGGTTGCGCCCGCCGCGCTTGGCCTGATAAAGCGCCGCGTCAGCGCCCTCTTTGATCTGCAACGCATCTGACTCCTTTTCACGACCCTGCATCGCATAACAGCCAGCGCTGATCGTTACCCTTTTCTCCGCCAGCGCGCTGCTTTGATGGGGAATCGCCGCGTTATACACCGTGTTGACGGCGCGCCAGGCGAGATTCAGCGCATCCTGCCGTTCCGTATCAGGCAGGACGATAGCAAACTCTTCTCCGCCGTAGCGCGCCACCAGATCGGTTTTGCGATGCGAGATCTCTTTCAGCACCGCGCCGACCTGCATCAGGCAGCGATCGCCCGCGACGTGACCGTAAGTGTCGTTATAGTGCTTGAAGTAATCAATATCGATCATCACCAGCGACACAGGCTTACCGGTAAAAGCTGACCGTTTCAGATTTTGCGTCAGGAAAAGATCAAACTGTCTGCGGTTCGCCAGACCGGTCAGTCCGTCCAGCAGCGCCATGGCTTGCAAGGTCTGGTTGATCAGGGTGAGTTCATCTTTCAAATCGGTAAGTTCGATCTGATTTTTCACATTGGTTCTGACCTGCCTGAGCACCATCACGCTCATGATCAGAATGATGATAAACAGCGCGCCGTTAAGCACCACGTCGGGCAGGCTGTTGTTTAACCAGCGCTTCCAGAGCGCCGGTCGGTCAAAACCCGCCGCCACGATTATTGGATAGTGTTCGGAACGGGCGTAACCGAAAATACGCGGGATACCGTCCAGTGCGGAACGCCAGGTGCCTTTGCCCCGGTTCGCCTGCATTAACTGAGTGGTGAAAAGCGGACTGGCTGAGATGTTGCGGTTAACGAACGACTCGGAAAAAGGACGCACATAGAGCGCCGTGCCGTCATCCAGGATCAGTGCCAGCAGATCCCTCTCTCCCAGCTCAAAGAAGCTGTAAAAGTGATGGAAATAGTCCACGCGTACGGTGGCCAGCACAACACCGCTAAACCCGCCCGCCGAATCGCTCAGGCGCAGCGATACCGGAATCACCAGATCGCCGGTATTCCGACTGTGAATAACGTGCCCGATATGTATGCTGCCCTGCGGATTGTTGCGGTGATAGTGGAAATATTCTCTATCTGCGTTATTGATGTTGGTATGAATTTTTAACCCCGAGGTCGCAATCCATTTGCCCTGGGCATCATAAACAAACAGTCCGTGCAGCTGAGGCAGCCTGCTTTTCATCTCCGCCAGAATGGGATCGAGCTGAGCCGTATTGATGCTGGCTGGATTGCCATCAGGGATGGCGTTTTTCACCATGCGCAGCGTGATTTCGGTTTGCAGAAAAGTATCTTCTGCCTGACGCGTCTGGGAAATCGAGAGGTTAACCGCCAGGTTCTGCGCATCATAAATAACCTGCTGCCAGGAGCGATTCAGGGTCCAGAGACTGAAAAACAGCACGGCAATCAGAAGGAACAGCAGATAACGCGTCATGCTTCTGCCAAGCGATGAGTGAAGCGCAAAGTTTGCAGAAAGTTTTTCACGAATCTTCATGGGCTAATCTATCGCAGACCAGGTGTTATCTTCAGATTCAGTTTGCTCATCATTGCCGAACGGTAGCGCACCGATCGCTTGCAAACAGTCAGGAAAAGCGCTGAGCCAGCCCGATTTATCGTCTCCCCGCAGCAATCCCCTCAGCCACTCCGCTGGCTCCGAGCGCGTTTGCGCCATAAACCAGAGCGGATGATGTTCTCCCACATCGATCAGATTTTCTGTGGCCGTAAAGTCATAGGCTTCAATCTGGCAGTTTGCGCACTCGGTTTTCAAAAACCGGATAAAGCGACTGAGGTGTTCGGCTTCTTCTGCATTCAGCGCTGCGCGCAATTGAAACTGCTGGCGGATATAGCCGCAGCTGAAGTGCTGGTGTTCATTGTCGTAACGGATACAAAGCAGCGTGCCATCAAGACGGCCGCCGCTGATGCGGATCAGGCGAAACACAGCGTGTTCATTATCCCGCTCACCAAGGAAAAAGGCGTGATAGCGCCCTTCCAGGGCTTCCCAGGGAAACATCGTGCCCGCCCCGCTCAGCAGCCAGCTTTCTGAACAGTTAAAGCGCAGGGAGATACGCCGCAGCAGATCGAACGAGGCGGCTGCGCGACCATCGATGCAGTCGAGCAGATTAGCAGGCGAATCTTCGCCGATAGCCCGCGCCAGATGGGGAACGTCATGGCGTCCGCCCTGCGCGAACACCTCGTCCTGACGCAGGCGAACAAAAAGCTGGGCGATGCGCTGTCCCGTTTGCCGCTGCCAGCGCTGACGAGTCGATTCCGGCGCGGCAGTGGTTAAAGGTTGCTGCAGCGAAGCAGCATACTGCTGCAGAGCAAAACGGATCTCCGCCTCCGTTGAACGGTGATGTTGCACGGCAGCGTCGGCAAGCAGCTGATGAACAGGATCGGACAAGTTGCGAATGGTAATTCGGGCCATGAAAAATCACTCTCCCTTAGCGGATGATTATTCTTCAGTATGGCAAATTTTATCTGATTCATTCACAGCCGCCGTGGGCGCGTTGTAAAACCGCGACAATCGCACTCTGGTTACGCCTTTTATTGCAGTTTATTTCCTGAAACGCCAACCTGATTATTTCGATCGTATGATAATGTATTGAATGTCCCCTTTTGCAGAACCAGGCTTATATACCATGCTGTCGACGCTGATTTACCGGAGCCGCCTGAATCCCGAGATTGATTCAGGCGATCTGGATCAAATTGTTTTTAATGCTCAACGAAATAACGAAAAAATTGCGGTTACGGGCATCCTGCTCTTTGACGGCGACTATTTTTTTCAGATTCTGGAAGGTCCTTATACTGAGGTAAATGCTTTATATCAGGCCATTTGTCAGGACCCCAGACATAACAACATTGTTGAATTAATGCGTGATTATGCTCCCATGCGCCGCTTCGGTAATCTGGGCATGGAGTTATTTGACTTACGACATTACAAACAGGAATTTGTATTAGATGCCGTGCTGGCGAAGGGGACGTCAAAATATAATCTGACCTATGACGACAGGGCATTTAAATTTATCCGTACCTTTGTCGAAGGCCGCTGGCGGGATCAGGTTCAGGACGTCAGCGAAGCGCCGGACTGGCAGTTTATCGCAGAAAATTCGCCTTTCCTTCCGGTCACCGATGCCATATCCCGCGGTCAGCCCTGTGAGTTTGCGCTGCAACCCATCGTAGAGCCTTTGCAATACCGCATCAGTTCACTGGAGGCGCTGATACGCAGCCCTGGCGGCGGCGCGCCGGCGGAATATTTTTCCACTATCGCGAAAGATAAAATCTACGAGGCGGATCTGCAGTCAAAAGCCTATGCGCTTTCGCTGGCGCAAAAAATTGGACTTGGCAACCACATGATTTCTATCAATTTACTGCCGATGTCTTTGGTGATGGTGCCGGGAGCGGTAGAGATGCTGCTTGCACAGATTGCCCGTAACGGTCTGGTGCCGGAACAGGTGATTGTGGAAGTCACGGAAGACGAAGTTATCTCACGTTATGACGAGTTTGAAACGGCTATCCGCCAGTTGCGATCGGCGGGCATCAGCCTGGCGATTGATGACTTCGGCTCCGGGTTTGCCGGTCTTTCACTGCTTTCCCGCTTTCAGCCAGATAAAATCAAAATCGATCGGCAGATTATTACCGATGTGCATAAAAGCGGGGTCAGGCAGGCGATCGTTCAGGCGATTGTAAAATGCTGCTCTTCGCTGGAGATATCGGTGGTGGCCGAAGGGGTAGAAAAACCCGAAGAGTGGTGCTGGTTAGAAGCGGCAGGCATCCGTCATTTTCAGGGATACCTGTTTGCCCGGCCCGAGCTGAATGGCGTTTCACCCGTCTCCTGGCCCAGAAAATCCCGGTCATGATGTTGATGCGAGGCAGCCTCTGCTGCCCTTGTGTTCGTCTTCTCTGACAGCCTGAATCATCTGTTAAATATCCTTACCCGCCACGGTTTTTCTCCGTAAAAATGCAACCTGCGTCACAGATTTATATCAAGTTTTCCCGGCGGCTGCCGATTTAGTGAGCCTCGACGAGCGGAAACCATGCGTTTTGTATTCATCGAGCCGGGTCGTTTCACTTAAATGCGCCTGCTTAATGTGAATATAACTCAACGCTCGCGACAACCAGTTGGAAAGTAAACATTTAACACAGCGAAACTTCGCGGAATAAATGGAATTTTACCAATCCGCGTTGCTGCATTCTTGTCTGAGGGATACATGTAATGGCATTTGTGAAAAATATGAAAGTGGGCGTCCGTCTCGGCGCAGCGTTCAGCTTAGTCATCCTGCTTTTGATTATTGTGAGCGCAACGGCAATCATGAAAACGGGGCGCATTAACACGGCTGTTGATAGCATCATCAACGATCGTTACATCAAAGTTAGGCTGGCGTTTGACGTGCGCGATGGCGTCAATGATCAGATCAAATATCTGCGTGGTATGGTCATCGACACCCCAAGACCACAGTTCAATGCAAAACGTTTTGGTCAGCTTGATGACGCAACCAAAAAAACCAATGAAGCGATTGAAAAAATATCACAGCTGCAGGTGACGCCGGTCGGGCAGAAAAAAATCCAGGCAGTGAAAGATGTTGCCCAGGCATTTGAAAACGCCAAACAGGAACTGATCGCTCTGATTCGTTCCGGTAATAGCGACGCCGCGGCAGAGTACGCGCTGAGAAAAATCACCCCGGCGCAAAACGCCTTTCTGGATTCCGTGGTGAAGTTTGCTGATTCGCAGTCGCAGCAGTTACAGGCTGAAGGCGCGCAAGCGCTTAAGGATGGCACCACCGCCATCAACATTACCTTTATTTTTTCCGGTCTGGCCGTGATTGCCGCCATTATTCTTGGCCTCTTCCTGACCCGCTCGATTGTTCGTCCGCTGCGTGAAGCGGTCAGCATTGCCGAAAACGTCGCGTCGGGCGATCTGCGCACCCTGATCCGCGTTACCTCCTCTGACGAAACCGGGCAACTGATGCATGCGCTGAAAAACATGAATGACAATCTACTTAAAATCGTCACGGAAGTGCGCACGGGCACCGACCTGATCGCCACCGCTTCCAGTGAGATTTCGGCGGGCAATATGGATCTCTCTTCACGCACCGAGCAGCAGGCAAGCTCGCTGGAAGAGACCGCCTCCGCGATGGAGCAGATGACCTCAACCGTGAAGCAGAACGCGGACAACGCGCGTCAGGCCAATCAGCTGGCGGCGCTGGCATCCAACGTGGCGGTTCAGAGCGGCGACGCGGTGAAACAGGTGGTCAGCACCATGGAGATGATCAATACCTCCTCGAAAAAGATTGTCGATATCATCAGCGTGATTGATGGCATCGCCTTCCAGACCAATATTCTGGCGCTGAACGCGGCAGTAGAAGCGGCCCGTGCCGGCGAACAGGGACGCGGTTTTGCGGTTGTGGCTTCTGAAGTACGCAGCCTGGCGCAGCGTTCTGCCTCCGCCGCCAAAGAGATCGCGCAGCTGATTGAGGACTCGGTTGCTAAAGTCGATGAAGGCGGTAAACAGGTTGCCAACGCCGGCTCCACCATGGAAGAAGTGCTTGCCAGCGTGAAAAGCGTAACGGAAATTATGGGCGAGATCTCCATCGCCAGTTCTGAGCAGAGCACCGGTATTGACGAAATCAATACCGCCATCACTCAGATGGATCAGGTGACTCAGCAAAACGCGGCCCTGGTTAACCAGTCTGCGGCAGCCGCGCAGTCCATGCAGGAGCAGGCGGAACAGCTCTCGCAGGCCATGCGTGTGTTTAAAGTGAACGAAACCGTTCATCAGTCAGAGCAGGCGATAGCCTGATCTTCACTCCGGCCCACCGGCCGGAGTTTTCTGCCCCACCCTGATGATTGATTAACCTCGCGTCAGGCTGCCCGGAGAAGAGGGCGACGATTCACCGCGCTATAGTCGGCCGTTAGTATGGTTCAGCCAACACAGGGATCCTACCAGGAAAACGCTCACGGAGGCGCGCATTTTTAACGTGTGACGCTCCTTGTCCGCAACATATATATTTTTACAACGTTATTAATAATTCAACACTATTATCAGGCTTATCGGTCCATTTAATAATAAATTTCGTAAAATATCACTGCTGCGATAAGCTATTTTCGCCTGCTTTAATATCGTCCCCTCCTACAAATAATATAAAATGTATTTTTAATACACCTACGACCACACTAATTGCTCAAGAAAAAGTTTTGCAACTTCCCATTTATTATATAGATTTGCCCGGTGGCGTTCAGCCACATCGTAACGAATGGTGCTTTGCATCGCCTCTGAAGGTGATGTGGATTTCCACTTTCAGAGGTTATTTTTACCGAAGCATTATTGCGTAGCGGCACCGCAGCGCTCCTTTTCCGGCCGTGCCCGATTCTGTGCGTTGAATTTCATGAGGCTTACCTATGCACTTCCTTGTTACTGAAGAGTCTCACCTCTCCGACTATCTGAAGCACGCCGGCCCACAGTTTCATGATGAGAAGGATGTTATTTTTTCTTTATTTAACGAACTTTCCGGCGCGCAAAGCCAGGTCAGTAATAAAGACATTATTCTGAGCCTGTTGAAAAAGCTGGAAACTGAGTCGGATATGGTAAAGCTGGATATTTACCGTAAGGCGCTGGAAATCGTTGTGCAGCGTACCCCTGACGATGTGGTCTTTTGATCGCCTCACAAAAAGAATTATTCAGCCCGATAATTTTCTCTGCTCCCTGTTGCGCGGTGGATTTCTCTCTTTTTAGCGCAAGGGCTTTTCTTCTGAACCCTTCCGCGCCCGATCCTGCTAACGCCCATCTGAGCTATCTCAGCGCGCAACTGCGCATTTTTTAGCGCATTACTCTGTGTCCAACCCTGCTCTTCCGCTTACCCAGTTGTAAACGCCGCGCTACCTTCTATATTTCGATATCCGACCGGGTTTCAGAGGAAGTGGTATGCGATTCAAAGGTCTTACAAAGGGATTTTTCATCCTGATACTGTTTATTGTCACATGGGCTTTTTTTAATATTCTCGGGCCTTATTACTCAGCGGTGTTGTGGTCCGCCATCCTCGCCGTGATTTTCCATCCAATGAAAAACCGCTTCAGAATGTGGCTGGGTGAAAGAAACGGCCTCGCCTCGCTGTTAACCGTGCTGGTTATCTGCCTGATCGTTTTCACACCGCTGGCTATCGTCGCCTCATCGCTGGCCGTTGAGTTCAACGTGGTTTACAACAACCTGCAACACGCCAACACGCCGCTGCCGGTCATCCTCGCTGATATCCTGCAACATCTTCCAGACTGGGCGCGGAATTTTCTGGCGCAGCACGATTTCGATAATGCGGCTGATATCCAGCAAAAGCTTTCCGGCGTTGCGTTACAGACCGGGCAGTATCTTGCTGGCAGCGCTTTTCTGATTGGCCGCAGCACGTTCAGCTTCGCCGTGGGCTTCGGCATCATGCTTTATCTGCTGTTTTTCCTGCTTAAGGATGGCGCACATCTGGTAAACCTGATTCTTGAGGCGCTGCCATTATCAAAATATGTTAAGCACCATCTGTTTATGAAGTTTGTCGCCGTGTCGCGAGCCACAGTGAAAGGCACCATCGTGGTCGCTCTGGCGCAGGGCACGCTTGGCGGCCTCGCCTTTTGGCTGACGGGCATCGGCGGCAGCCTGTTGTGGGGCGCGCTAATGGCTTTTCTCTCGCTTATTCCTGCGGTGGGGTCGGCGATTATCTGGGTGCCTGCCGCTGTTTACTTATTTGCTTCAGGTATGTTGTGGAAGGGACTTTTCCTGGTGGGGTTTTTCGTGGTGATTGTTGGCCTGGTGGACAATTTTCTTCGTCCGCTGCTGGTGGGTAAAGACACCAAAATGCCGGATTACCTGATCCTTATCTCCACCCTCGGCGGCATGGAAATTTACGGTATCAATGGCTTTGTAATCGGTCCGCTTATCGCCGCGCTGTTTATCGCCTGCTGGAACCTGCTATCCGGTCGCGATCATCCAGGAAATGCGGATGAAATTGATGAAGAATTTATCGAAGAGGGAAGAAATTTTCCTGATTTATAATGGCACTCATGAGCGGATGCGTCCGCTCTTTACCCGCTTTACTTTATTGCAAAAGCTGTACAACTCCCTGTTGTGTCCGTTCAAAAAATATCAAATATTTCACCTTGCACTTTCCCCTTTAATTACATTTATATCAACAAGTTACTTAATAATCCCGGTAACATATTATTAATTTAATTGAAAAAATAACTGTACACTTTTTTCTATTTTGTATAACTTAACCGCCAATAACGCACCGCCTGTTTTTTAACCTGACCATGAGGGCGCCGATGATGCACCAGCAACGAAGGACACCTGAAGCCGGGCATGAAATGGCGCACTATTTTGACATGACAAACAACGCCATTCCCACTCAGCAGGAAACATTGGGACAGATCGTCACTGAAATTCTTCGTTCAGGTAAATCAGTGGATCGGAAATCAATTTGTTCAAAACTGCTGGTAAGGCTTGAACAGGTCTCCGATGCGGAAATGGAAAAGCATTACCATGACCTGCTCGCTCTGGTTTTGGGACGCGAATAACGATTAATATCATGTGCTGGCTGCGGCCAGCCTTATTAAGCCTGTTTTAATTTTGTTTATGCACAATCTCAGCAAAGCTCTCCTGATTTCGGCTTGCCTGTTTTTGCAGAAAACAGCGCGAACCTGAAAACGCCTGGTTACTCCTTTTTATGGCAGCGTTTTCCTCCTTCTGGTACGCCGCCATAGCCCGGTAATAATCAGCTATCGTCAACACCAGCACAGGAGAGGATTTGGATAACGAAGAATTAAAGAACATACACACAGCCCTGGGAGAAGCGGTCATGTCCCTGCTGGAGAGTCAGGGTGTCCTGAATAATCATGCTATTCTGGAAAGATTAGATCAGCTTGCTGAAACAGAGACGGATGCCGCTAAAGCGATATCCTGGTGGAAGGCAAAAAGTTTATTCAGGCACATTCCGCAGTCAGCCCCAGGACAGCGTCCCACAGACGCCAGCAGCGCTGACGCAAAAATCGTCAGGATGCCGCCTAACCGTTCCGGTTTCAGAAGAACGCCGATCGGAGACGACGACAGTTACTGATGACTTACCGACCGGCAGGATTATGCCCGACAGTGGCAACCTGCCGGTTTATTCCGGCCCACCGATTCATCCGCCAGCGTTTACACACCCTCAGAATATCTGCAAAATACCCCTCCGCCCAATCCGGGCAACGCCTGAACGTACAGATTTAAAGCTTTTTACGAGATAGTGAATAATGAAGCACCCAGAGAAAAAATCATCCCTGAGCCATAACAATAATGACGGCTATACAGAAGCCGCTACGGCAGAACATGCCAGCCTGAAAACCCAGATTGACCTGCTGCTGGAAAAGCTGGAAACCGTCCAGGAGCTTAATGACGACTAGAGTGTCCGGACAGCAGAAATCATCGCTGTGCTAATACGGCGAGCTAACAGGCTCGCCGTTGTTGTTTTTATTGGCTGACGGAAGCATGTTTCTGCTTTGAACGGCTGTTATCGCTCTCCTGGCAGGAGAGTCAGAACGTCACCCAGTTATCGGCAGATGCGGGCAGCGCCGACGGTTTACGAGCCGGTTGCGGTTTTGGCACCAGGCTGCCGCTGGCATGCTTTGTCGGATCCGCGCTCCCGGTACCCGCGCCTTCATTCAAGCGAAACACGCTGACAATTTCCTGCAAACCTTGTGACTGATCCTGCATCGAAGCGGCGGCAGCGGCAGACTCTTCCACCAGCGCAGCGTTTTGCTGAGTGGTGGCATCAATCTGGCCCATCGCGATATTGATCTGCGCAATGCCGTCGCTCTGCTCCTGACTCGCGCGGGCAATTTCATTAATCAGTTGTGCCATATTCTGTACGTTGCTAACAACAGAGATCATGCCTTTATCGGCTTTCTCCACCAGCGTGCGGCCTGCGGAGATACGAGAAACAGAGTCGTCAATCAACGCTTTAATTTCCCGTGCGGCGGAAGTTGTGCGTTGTGCCAAAGTGCGCACTTCACCCGCCACCACGGCGAAACCGCGTCCAGACTCCCCGGCACGTGCCGCTTCTACGGCAGCGTTAAGCGCCAGGATGTTGGTCTGGAAGGCGATGCCGTCAATCACCTGAATAATGTCTGCCATGCGCGAGGAGGAGTCATAAATCTCCTGTATCCGGATGGAGACATCGTTCATGACCGCGCCGTTTTCTTTTACGATAGTGGTGGTTTCGGTCACAAACTGAGAGGCCTGAGCGGTGTTACCGGCAGTATTATTGATGGTGGCGGTAAGCTCTTCCAGCGTTGCAGCGGTCTCTTCCACACTTGCTGACTGTGCTTCGGTACGGGCGGAAAGATCATGGTTGCCGGCAGCGATTTCACTGGCGGCGGAGGCGATATTGTCAGAGCCTTCACGCACCTTGCGCACGGTATTGCGCAAACTGTCGGCCATATCCCGCAGCGCCTGCATCAACTGGCCGAGCTGGTCACGCGACTCTACCTTTACATCCACCAAAAGGTTACCGGAGGCGACTTCACGCGCCACTTTCACGGCAGACAACAACGGACGGGTGATGCTGCGGGTAATAAATAATGCCAGCAGCGCACCCACTATTAATGCGAAAATCCCTAACGTCATCAGCGTCCATATCGCCACAGAACCTGAAGATTGAACTTCAACCCCGACTTTATCAATCAGCGTCTGCTGGTGATTGACCACGGCTTTGACCGCGGCTGAATACTCTTGCATTGCCGGAAGCAGACGGGTGCGAATCAATTCACTGGTTACGGCATTATCGCCCTGCGCGCTGACTTTCAGCACCTCTTTACGCGTGTCTGAATATGTCTTACGTATCTCGCTGACGGCTTTCATCAGCGCCTTGCCACGCTCCGTGGTAACCCTGCTCTCAAGACTTTTCTGAACTACGCTGGCGCGTTCAGAGTTCTTTTTCATTTCGCCGATCGCATACTGTTTTATTCCGGCATCCGGCGTAGTCATGACTACCAGTCCAAGCGCGCCATTGGTCTCGATAATAGATAACCATTCGGTAGAGAGTCGCTCCCGGACAAGATAATCGCTTGTCACCGTATCCATGGCCTGCGTTATTCCACGCAGATAGCTGACCCCGGCCACAGACATGATAATGACCAGAATAAGCACAAGCGAGAATCCTGCCCCCAGACGTTTACCTACGCTCAAGTTCTTAAATTTCATTTTTTCTTCACCAGCGCTTCATAGAAATGAAGCTGATAGATATAAACATCTGGTGGAAACATACGGTACTTTCAGCCGCAGGCCACAACCAGTGACGAGACAGATCATCTTCTGTCTAATCAGGTATCGGTGCGTTGCCCGTGAGGTTTACATGACAAATGGAAATAATTAGTCACAAAATGTAACTAAAACAGGTTAAACATGCCTCTGCATATTCAGAGACAAGCGCTATACAAGGCAAAACAACAAGTTAAATTTTACGCTATTCAGAAAAGAGTTCTGTAAAAAACAGGGATTAACCTGATAAGCAAGGAAAAAACGAACACACTCCACGTGATTTTTTTACGGATGCAGGTGATGCTTTAACCCTGCGCCAAACATACGATCCATATTTGGCAATCACACATGCTTCATGGGTCAAGATAAGAAGGACTTCTTTTTTCTTCTGTCTCAATTTCGTGTAAGTCATCTTGCATGAGGTTTTCTCGTAAAGAAACCCAATCAAGTGCTCCGCCCACTGCGGAGCAGGACCAAGCCATTAAGATTCATCTACAAATGATCGTAGAGCCTACATACTGACAAGAACTACCATCTGAGCCAACTAAACTGCTGCCAACCTGGCTGTAAGATGTTGTCCCTGAACCATAAGAATAAGATTGAGGTTGCGGCGCAGAATAAGACTGGCTTTGCTGCAACATTTGTTGTCCTGCGTTCTGGAATGATTGTCCGGTTTGTTGTAACTGCTGATTTAGTTGTGCCATCTGCATTTGCTGATTCATTTGCTGCATTTGGTACATCTGCATGTCACCTTGCGTCATTGCCTGTCTGTAGCCTGTGTTGTTGCCGTCTGCATCCATACACATGATTGTGCCAGGTTCAACCAATCGCATTGATCTGCAATTATCATCCCCTGCCATATAGTAAGCGCCTTGATAGTAATTAGGCATAGCCTGACGCGCGCATCCAACCAGCATTAATGACAAAGCCACTATCGCTAAAATTCTTTTCATCGTGATCCCTGAAAATTTAAAAGAGTATTCTTATGGAAAAAAAATAATCTATGAATCGTAAGAAAAAGTAAATTCTCAATGCATTAATTTTGCTGGACATAGGACGACAAAACGCTGTGATGGGGTACTAACCGCCAAATATTCATCAGCAACAGCGTCGTGCTCTTCTTTGGTGAGACCCTTTTGCTCCGGATACCTGTCCGTCAGCAGCATCTGAAATTCCGTCGTTGCTCAGCCTCTTCCCGGCTCATGTCAGGATGAGTACGGGCCGGAATAAGAAACTGCGCCATCAACAGAATGTCAGTAACCGCCATTGCGTCCTTAGGCAACCATCAACAATGGGTGTTCGTATATCGTGAGAGCAGCACACCTTCGGATGGCACCAAAACGCCGGTAGTAAGAAAAATGCGCTACGACGCGAACAAATCATGGAAAGCTGCACTTCGACGGGCAGGCATAGAGGATTTCCGTTTTCATGACCTGCGACACACTTGGGCGAGTTGGTTAGTTCAGGCTGGGGTGCCACTGTCCGTTCAGCAGGAAATGGGTGGATGGGAAAATATCGAGATGGTTCGCCGGTATGCACACCTGGCTCCAAATCACCTCACTGAGCATGCGAAGCAAATTGACGCAATTATGGGGGCTTCTGTTCCAAACCTGTCCCACATGCTAAAAGTGGAAGGTATGAATGATGGCTAAACCATTAATTTAACTGGTGCCGGAAACAGGAGTCGAACCTGCGACCTTCGCATTACGAATGCGCTGCTCTACCAACTGAGCTACACCGGCATATCGGCGGGAACTACGGGGCACTAAACTAGAAAAAAGCGCGAGGTGAGTCAAGGGGCAAGCCATGCGATTGCTGATTTTGCCAGCAATTTGCACAGGGAACGGCTTTTTCCCCTGCCCTGCAAACAAAAAAGGCGAGGCCGTAGCCTCGCCAAAACGTGCCGATCATCAATCGTAATAGGGGATTTTGTGATCCACGCCATTGATATTGACCAGCACAAAGCCTGTCGGCGTGGTTTTATTGGTCGGCGTTCCTGCCGCAGTAGCTATCGTCAAGACTCCTTTTTCATTAGCGCCAATCCCCGCCGTGCCGTTATGCAGGCCAAAACGCAGCTGCGGCTTCAGCGTGCCCAGAGTGGTGGTATCGGTTACCACAGAAAGGTCGGACTGGAACAGCGAGCAGGAACCGGTATCGAAACGCGTCGGACCGGTGGTTTTCAGGTTGAACATGGTGTCGCCGCTGTTGGCCTTGAGTTTCACCCAAATTACCACGTAGGTCGTCCCTACCCGGTTGTAACGCATATCCGCTACCGCAGGCGTGCCCTCGTGGTGCGCATCCACCCATACCGTGTCGAGACGCTGCATATTGACAATGGTTTTACCCGAGGCCGCCGAGGTAACCGGGCTGCCTGCGGTGCCGGACGGCGCGGTGAGATCTGCCTTGCCGATCATCTCCATTACCCACTGCTGGTTCGCATTCGGGAAGAAGAACTGCCCGACGCGATACCAGTTATCCGTGGCGGTATTGTTGGTGATCTTAAAGCCGCTGTAGTAACCCGCCGCCAGAGAGCCGGTAATCACCGTGCCGTAGCTCTCTTCCCGACGATAACCATACTCAAAGGTGGAGAGCCATTTGCCTGAAACCAGGTCGTTGGAAATTTTCGCGCCGGATTGCAGGTTAATCTGGCGCATAATGACGCGGGCGTTATTCAGATTAAAGGCTGAACCACAATCCTCAATGTTCAGCGTATCAATGGTCCAGCCGCCATCGGAAAGATCGCCCGGATTGCGCGTATGTTCAATCCAGACGTTACGCATTATACCCTGCGTCACACGCGGCATATAGAGCGTGGCGTCGCCGTAACCGGTTTGAAAGTTACAGTTAGAGATCTCGATCGCCGTGGAGTGGTCCCAGTTGCCGTTCGGCGAGCTTGAATAGCCCACGTCAAAGACGCGCGAGTAGGTATTCAGGGTGTAGATCTGGTCAAATTTACTGTCGAGGGTGTCGAGCAGTTTAAAGACGGTGCCGCCGGTTTTCTGCGCGCGGAAGCAGTTGATGTTCACCGTCTCGCCTTCGGTACAGGTGTTCTCAAAGAATGGCTGCGTATTGCTGACCATCGCGGCGGTGATGGTGCCGGTATTGGTGGCGGTATCCGCTGTCGCCTGGCCGTTCCACGAAATACCTTTGATTGCCGTGCGGCGCGCATCGACCTTGAATACCGGGCTGGCGCTTTTGTCAGAGATGATGGTGGTACGCGGCAGTGAGCCCAGCTCCTGATCGTCGCCCATCAGGCCGAAGAAGGCGATTTCCGAGGCGCTAAGGTCGATGGGCTTAATCAGAAATTTCCCGCCGGGAAAGCGCACCGGCAAATCAGTCACGCTGGTGTTATAGCTTTGCGTCCAGCTGAGCATACGGTTAAAAGCGTCAGTATCATCCGTTGTACCATCGCCTTTGGCACCGAAGTGCAGAATATTTACCTCGGTGGGATCGTTAATGGTGCGCTTCCAGTAGAAGCCGTTACCGATAGCAACCGTACCACCGTCGTCCGTCAACACCGTGGTGCTGAGGAAACCGACAAAATCACCGCCCCCGCGGAAGCTGGAGTCTTTGTCATAGTAACGCTTCAGGACAGCGATGTCGCCCGACTTGCTTGGTGTGGTGGTGCGCAGTTCAGCAAAAGAGTTCACTTCGATCATAAATTCCTCCTCAGGAATATCAGAATGATTTCGCTCTGTGAAGCAGAGCTAAGGGTTGGATAAAGCTCAGGATTTGGCCGACCGGCCACAAAGCAGATCCCACATTTGGTTGTGGGTGTTAATGGCGCGTACGGTGCGGATATCCATCACCTGCGCGTCATTGGCATGGGTATAAATCGGAGAAAAAAGCACACAGGCTGAATCGGTGATAGCCACCGGCTCAGGGCTGGTTATATTTCGACTGCTGCAGCTTGTCACGAGCGGCAGCATCATCAAGATTGCTATTGTCCGCTTCCACACGTTTCGCCTCCTCACGGTGTTGCTGTTGTTGTTGCGCCACAGCGGCTACTTGCGCCGCCTGCTTTTGCGCGTTCGCGCTATCGGCCTTCGCCTGCTGCTGAACCTTGCCGATTTTCTTGCCGCCAAAATAGCTGGCGCCGAGCGCTACAATCACCGCGCCGAGCGCCGCCAGCCAGTGCCAACCACCGGCAAACAGAGTGCTGAGAAGCGTTATCATTGGCTGCGCTCCAGATTCTGTTTCTCCTTCAGCAGATTTTTCTGGCGGACAAACTGCGCAATCACGCCCATCGCCACCATAAAGGCGCCGATCATGCCGAGGTAATTATGGGGAATGTAAGATTTCACATCTTCCGGCAGCCCGCTCCAGGCATTCAGCGCCTCGCCGGGAAACGACTGCACCCAGGCGCTGAGCGCCGAACCCAGCGACGCCA
The DNA here is from genome assembly GCF_044342975.1 of Pantoea osteomyelitidis. NCBI lineage: Bacteria > Pseudomonadati > Pseudomonadota > Gammaproteobacteria > Enterobacterales > Erwiniaceae > Pantoea > Pantoea osteomyelitidis. The sequence continues at coordinate 64,833 of NZ_JBGFSN010000004.1, read as the reverse complement.
GCCATACCGACCAGGTCTTAAACAGTAGCCGGGCATGAGAAACAAATTGCAGGGTGGTGAAGCGTTGCAGCAGCAGCAGGATAATGATGACCACCAGCACCAGGATGAGAAATTGTGTCCAGTTCATAGCAGCCCCCGGTAAACGTCATAAGTGCCGGTGCGCATCACTTCCGCATGACGGCGCGCCCGCCCTGGAGTCTGGCGCGCCCAGAGGCTGTTGAGCATGCTGTCTGCCGCAGCGTTGAAGTCCTCACGGGCGATCATGCTCAGCGCGTCTTTGAACTGCGCCAGACCGTCCACGCCAAGCTGGTAGGCCATGCTGTAGAGCACGTCGCTGCGCGCGCCGTTGCACTTTGCCAGCGCCTGGCTGATGGCGGGTCGGGTCTGCATCTCCCGCGCTTTTCCTTCCAGGATGCACTGCTTCCAGGTATCCCCCACCACGCGCGGGACTCGAAACGCGTAGTTACTTAACGACGCGCCTTTGGGACCGATGCGGATCCCCCCGGCCACCGTCGGGAAGCCCTGCGTATCGAGATAGGGGGCTTCCACATAACCTTCCTCAAAATTCAACATGGCAATAATCTGGCTCATAGCGATTCCTCTTTTCAGGGCACAGTCAATCAGCCACACTGCGCAACGTGGCGAAAATCCGAATTCATAAATCTCACTGTTCAGTTCCGGTGGAAACTGGATGCACCGCGCGCCCTGACGATGCAGTCAGGCTGAACAGTAAGCCGTAAGGATGCGTTCCAGCAGTAGCTGGAATCAGTCAGAAAAAGAACGCCGGACGGCGTCGGTTAAGGCCAGCTTTTAGCGCACGGCATAGAGATGCACATGCGGCAAACAGCAGTTATCGGGACTGGGTTTATCGGTGATACGTTGAGGGGTTGCCTTCACGGCGCGATCGACGCGGGGAACAATGGGCCGCTGGCAGATTCGTTCCGCCGTGCGCAACGTAATGTTCTCCTGCTCGACGCCAAAGGCCTGATCGATACTGAGCTTGAGACCACTGAGGGCCTGTCGCCGCCGGTGGCGACGGGTGCGTGCATTACCAACAAACACTGTCTTGCCATAGTGAATGATCGCCATAACTCCTCCTGTGAATGAGTCTTTGGCGATGGGGTGGCATGCACGTGCTTTCGGTTAACCGAAGAGCCCCGGATATTTCCAGCCCGCAATCACGCTCAATCCGCCCGGCTGTAAAAACAGCCAGGTGTGGATTAAAGATCGGAGAACGGGCAGTCATCTGACGACGCTGCAATTTGCGCATCCACCCCATCCCAAAGCCTACTGACTTTTGAGTGGTTCGTGTCGCGCTTGTGCAGCGCCTCAATTGTTCAAGAGCGGTTCATCCATGAAGAGTCGTGATGTCTCATCCATGTTCAAATTATTAACAGGTTCTTATGCTTTATCAAACACTGTCAGTTAATTTTTTATTTACTGTTAGTTAAATTTTTGAATTTCTGCCGTTTTATTTTTTTCGATCGGAGTGAGAAAACGGGTATCAGAGGCGAGCTAGCCCAAAATCTGGTAGTCGCGCGTCTGGCTCATGATGACTTTGGCGTGTACCTGTAAACAGGCCGCCTCCTCCGTGGAGAGGTACCAGGTTTCGTAGCGTTTGTTATCTGAAATCACAGCGATTTTCCTGTGCTGTAGCTGGAGCCGCTTCAGATAGAGCTGATTATCAAGGGTAAAAATGTAGATGCCGTCGCCGTCAAACATGCGCACGCTGATATCGACAAAGATTTGATCGCGCGGCGCAAAGGTGCCGGCCATCGAGTCGCTGTTGATGGCAATCAGACGAATATTTTCTGCTGGTCGGCCATTGAACAGCACGCGCGCTTCGTCAACGCCATATTCAATAGCCTGAATCGTCTCGATAAATTCGTCGCGAGCGTGGATGCCCTGCGCGGTTTTTTGGCCGATATCGAGACTTTCAACACGGTAAGCGCCGTTTTTTCCCGGCAGCGGATGCAGCGCAACCGGTTCAGCGGGCTTCTCCATACCGTACTGTAGCCACTCGACCCGTACCCCCAAAAGCTGGCTCAGCGCCAGAAGGTTGGCGTTATCCGGGATGGACTGGGCATTAAACCATTTCCATACGCCGGGCGTTGAGATCTGACACCCCAACTGCTGCAACGCCTTCGCAACCTGTTTGTTTCGTCCATGTCCGACAATTCCCGCGCTATCGCAAGCGGCAATCAGCCTGGCAGTAAAAGCTTGTCTCGTACTCTCTTTTTTAACCATTAGTTAATAATCTGCCATAGGAAAGGTACTGAATGTTATTTTCATTTTTGCTACCAGTTCATTTTATATTACCGTCTGTTTACCACCCAACAGCTTTAGTAAAGCATTACTGCTGTTAATTATCCGCGCCAGAGGTGGACAGACCAGACAAGATCGTCAGAAACGGAGAACAGATAACGCTTTCCAGGATTGTTCTGTCAGCCAGCGTACAAAAAATGATCAATGCGTTCGTACTCTGCAGCCGCAAAAGAAGAAAAAATAAACTCGGGGTAAAAAATTCTAAAAATAACTGGATCTGAAAAACAGGCATATAAAAAAACGGGCGTCCGTCTGGACACCCGTTTATTAAGCAGAAGGGAAATTATGCCCTCAGCGTATCGTCGCCCCAGGCAATCCATTTATAGGTCGTCAGCGCTTCCAGCCCCATCGGACCGCGCGCATGCAGCTTCTGGGTGCTGACCGCCACTTCGGCGCCAAGGCCAAACTGGCCGCCGTCGGTGAAGCGAGTGCTGGCATTGACGTAAACCGCCGCCGAGTCCACCTGATTAACAAAGCGGTTAGCATGCTGAATGCTGCGTGTCAGAATGGCATCCGAGTGCTGCGTGCCGTGCTGACGAATATGGGCGATCGCCTCATCCATATCCGCCACCAGTCGCACGTTGAGATCGAGCGACAGCCACTCATCGTCGTAGTCGCCCTGTTCCAGTGCCACCACGCTGGCCGGTCCCTGTTGCAGCAGCGGCAGCGCACTTTCTGCCGCATGCAGCGGAATATTTTCCTGCGCCATGCGGGCGCTGAAGGCGGGCAGAAAGCGTTCGGCGATCGCCTGATGCACCAGCAGCGTTTCCAGAGAATTACAGGCGCTGGGCCGCTGCTTCTTGGCGTTGACGATCACCTCCAGCGCCGCGTCGGTTTCCATCGTCTCATCAACAAAAATATGGCAGACGCCAATGCCGCCGGTGATCACCGGAATGGTGGAATTTTCCCGACACAGCTTATGCAGCCCGGCGCCGCCGCGCGGGATCAGCATATCGACATAGCGATCCAGCTTCAGCAGCTGATTCACCAGCTCGCGATCGGGATTTTCGATCGCCTGCACCGCCGCCGTCGGCAGGCCATGCTGCTGCAGGGCATTCTGGATCACCCGCACCGTGGCGCCGTTGGTGCGCCAGGTCTCTTTGCCGCCGCGCAGGATCGCCGCATTGCCGGTTTTCAGGCAGAGCGACGCCACATCCACCGTCACGTTAGGGCGCGCTTCGTAAATCACTCCCACCACGCCCAGCGGCACACGACGACGTTCGATGCGTAGTCCGCTGTCGAGCTGGCCGCCATCGATCAGCTGCCCCACCGGATCGGCCAGACGGCAGACCTGGCGCACATCGTCGGCGATCGCCTTCAGGCGCGGCGCATCAAGCATCAGGCGATCCAGCAGCGCGGCGCTTAAACCGTTCTGCCGGGCATCCGCCAGATCCTGTTCGTTTGCCGCGAGGATGTCAGCGCTCTCCGCCTCCAGCCGATCGGCAATCGTCAGCAGCACCTGATTTTTTTCGGCGCTGGTCAGTTCAGCCAGTTGATATGACGCGGCGCGTGCCGCTTTTCCCATTTGCTCAAGCATTGCTCGCTCCTTAACTGACGATCATATCGTCGCGGTGAACCGCCACCGGACCATACTCATAACCGAGAATGTCGCTGATCTGCTGGCTATGATGACCGGCGATCATGCGCATCGCGTCGCTGTTGTAACGTGAAACGCCGTGGGCAATATCGCGCCCGCTCAGGCTGCGAATGCGGATCACCTCGCCGCGGGAGAAGTTGCCCTGGATATCTCGAATGCCTTTTGGCAGTAGCGAGCTGCCGCGCTCCAGAATGGCGGCCAGCGCCCCGTCATCCACGGTAAGCTCGCCCGCTGGCGGCGCGCCGAAGATCCAGCGCTTGCGATTCTCCAGCGGCGTTTGCAGCGCGTGAAAGCGCGTGCCGACCGGTTTGCCGCTAATCACATCGTCAATCACGCCGCTGCGGCTGCCCGCCGCGATGATCACGTCAATGCCGGCGCGGCAGGCCACGTCAGCCGCCTGCAGTTTGGTCGCCATGCCGCCGGTGCCCAGGCCGGAAACGCTGTCGCCCGCCAGGGTGCGCAGCGCGTCGTCAATCTCATGCACGTCGCTGATAAGCGAGGCCTGCGGATTTGTGCGCGGATCGGCGGTAAACAGCCCCTGCTGATCGGTCAGCAGCAGCAGCTTGTCGGCCCCCGCCAGCATCGCAGCCAGCGCCGACAGGTTGTCGTTATCGCCTACTTTGATTTCAGCGGTCGCCACGGCGTCGTTCTCATTGATCACCGGCACGATATGGTTGTCCAGCAGCGCGCGCAGCGTGTCGCGCGCGTTTAAAAAGCGCTCGCGATCTTCCATGTCGGCGCGGGTCAGCAGCATCTGACCAATATGGATACCGTAGATCGAGAACAGCTGTTCCCAGAGTTGAATCAGACGGCTTTGCCCCACCGCAGCTAGCAGCTGCTTTGAGGCGATGGTAGGCGGCAGTTCAGGATAACCGAGATGTTCGCGTCCGGCGGCCATCGCCCCCGATGTGACGATAACGATACGATGGCCCGCCGCGTGCTGCTGAGCACACTGGCGCACCAGTTCCACCATATGCGCGCGGTTCAGCCGACGCGATCCACCGGTGAGGACGCTGGTTCCCAATTTGACCACAAGGGTCTGACTGCCACTCATGCTTTCCTGCCGTATTAAAAAATTTCTGCGAACGGACGTTTTATCAGGAGTCAGGGCGGAAGCCAACTGCCAGCAGGGGAAAAGCGCAAAAATGGGCCGACAAGCGGGTAGACTAAAAGTTCAGGATTAACAAGAAACCGGAAAAAATGTCATAAAACTGTCATCGCCAACAGGTAAAAAGTCCGTGTTTTTACAACAGCTTTCACAAGCGAACAAAATTTTACTCATTGGGAATGATTGCAAATGAAGAAGAACACACTGGCACTGTTGGTATCGGCATTGGCACTGACTACCACAGCACATGCGGCAGAAGTTTATAACAAGAATGGCAATAAACTGGACTTCTACGGCAAACTGAAAGCCATGCACTATCTCAGCGACAATGACGGGGTTGATGGCGACCAGTCTTATGTTCGTATCGGCTTCAAAGGTCAGACGCAGATCAACGATCTGATGACCGGCTACGGTCAATGGGAATATCAGTACAACCTGAAAAACTCTGAAGGCAGCGATGCCAACAACGGCAACAAAACCCGTCTCGGCTTTGCTGGCCTGAAATTCGGCGATTACGGCTCTATCGACTATGGCCGTAACTATGGCGTGCTGTATGACGTGGAAGCCTGGACCGACGTATTCCCGGAATTCGGCGGCGACGGCACCGCGCGTTCAGATAACTTCATGACGCAGCGCACCACCGGCGTAGCGACTTACCGCAACAACAATTTCTTTGGTCTGGTAGATGGCCTGCGTTTCGCCCTGCAGTATCAGGGTAAAAACAGCTCCGACAACGGCAACTCCCGTACCGATATCACCAAACAGAACGGCGATGGTTACGGCGCATCGCTGGGCTACACGCTGGGCGACACCGGTATCAGCGTAATGAGCGCCATTACCTCCTCAGACCGTACCAATAACCAGCAAGCTGCCGCCTACGGCAACGGCGACAAAGCCAGCTCCTGGGGCGCAGGCGTTAAATATGATGCGAACAGCGTCTACCTGGCGGCGATCTACACCGAAACACGCAACATGACGCCGGTTAGCGGCACCAACCGCATTACCGGCACATCCGTGAGCGGTGCAGCGAACAAAGCGCAGAATATTGAACTGGTAGCGCAATATCAGTTTGATTTCGGCCTGCGTCCGTCTCTGGGCTACGTCCAGACCAAAGGCAAAGATATTGAAAACGGTATCGGCGATGAAGATCTGGTGAAATATATCGATGTGGGCGCGACTTACTACTTCAACAAAAACATGTCCGCCTTCGTAGATTACAAAATCAATCAGCTGGATGACGACAACAAGCTGTCGCTTAACAACGATGACGTTGTCGCGGTAGGTATGACCTACCAGTTCTGATACTCGCTGCGTCACCCGCGACAACCGCTGCAACCCCCTGATTGCTGCGCAACGGTTGCTGCCGGGTCTGACGCAGCACCCTCAACAATGTGTCTAACAACGCAAGGGCGGACTCCTCATCCGCCCTTTTTTCTTTATCTGTTTATCAGACGGTGAGCTTTACCGGCTCCTCAATAAAATCCTGCGCCGGTTTCAGATCCAGATTCAGCTCCGCCAGCTTCGCTTTCAGGCGCTCATGAAAGTTACGCAGCGTATCTTCCACTTTGTCATGATTCTCTTTGCCCTTGATGGCGGACGGCTTCCAGTTGCCCTCTTTATCGAACAGACCGAAATAGTATTCGTAGGTGAAGTGGTCGCTTTGCGCTTCCAGCTCCATCCACCAGCCCCAAAATTCACGACTTTCCGGCGCTGGTTTTACGTTGACGCAGACGGCCAGACAGTCAAAAAAGAAACGCGTTTCCTCACATTTTCCTTCACGGATGTAAGGCCCCAGCTCAGTGAAGCGCTTGATCAGGCGGCTACGAGGATGACCACTTGGTAACGTCATGCTAAATCTCCATAAGTTTGACCGTTAAGTTGTAGCAAACAGGGGAAAGTTCGCAACCTATCTTTTTAACCGCTTCAGTAACCAGTCGCAAATTTCATTTAACGCGTTGTCTAAACTTTTCATCACCGGCGAGGCGGGTATCGCCAGCGCCTTGCCGTCAGAGGAGGAGCTGGCGATCAGACGGGACTCCTCTTCCGGGCTGAAAAGATCGTTCGGCCAGTAACCGGAAAGCATCGGCGTGGGGGTGCGGCGACCGAGCAACCCCTGCACCTTCAGCGAATAGCGGTTCAGCTCGATGCGCAGGGCGCTGTCGCTGGCGGTGGCCATGCCGAGGCGGCTGGCCAGCACATCCATATACATATCCGGCACGCTGCGCTGCAACTGTTCATCGATCAGCAGGCCATGCACAATCGGCCCCAGACAAGCCACCGCACGCAGGCGCGACACTTCAAGGTAAGCGAGTCGCACCGCCACGTTAGCGCCGAAACGGTAACCCAGCGCCGCGACCCGGCGATGATCGATCCAGGGCACATTTTCCAGGCCGCGCAGCACCTGCTGATGCAGAAAACTGGAATCCTGGGTCAGCTTCCATTTACTACTAAAACCCACCGACGGCATATCCAGCGTCAGCATGGCGATGCCGCGCGGCGCAAGAAAGTCGTGGAACAGGCGATAATGGTCGGTTTGCAAGCCGTCGAGACCGCCGCAAAGCAACACGGTGGGATAAGGCGCTTCGACGCCCGCCGGCATATGCAGAAATCCTGTCACCGGGCTGCCGTCGGGGATGGGGAATGTTAATGCTTTCAGCTCGCCTGATAGTCGCTGCGTCGCCTCTTCATAAGCGCGATTCGCCAGGGTTTGCGCCTGCTCAGCCAGCTCGTCGCCTTTGATATGCGGATACGCCGCCAGGCTGAAGAGGTTTGCCGCGTGCAGCCAGTACTCGCCCGCTTGCTGATCCGCCTCCGCCTCCATGGCCTGCTGCTGCCAGTGCGCCGCCTGCTTCGACCATTCGAAGATCCAGTTGCCACCGCGATAGCCAACCACCGTATCAAGCAGCGCGTCATTGGTATGGGTTTCACGACTGATGGCGATTCGCGCCAGCACTTCGCTAATCTCCTGCGGCGACAGGCCGCGCCAGCTCCACATCAGTTTATTGATCATCCGATACCAGCCGCGCTGGCTTTCGCCGTCAAGCGCCGAGTGTACCGGCGGCGTGGCATAGTGGCGACGTCGAACCAGGGTGGAGGTTTCAGGATGCTTGAAGCGCGGTTTAAACAACTCTTCGCTGAGGTTTTTGCTCGGCATATTTGGGTTCTCCTGCGGCAGACCTGGCGATGGCTAAGTTTACTCTACAGCAGAAGAGTGCGCGAGACGCAGAAAGCACAACGCCCGGATAACCGGGCGTTGTTTGCGATACATCAATCAGCTTTTCACAATAGGCGGAATATAAACCACGCCCATATCCCACGGCTGTTCAATCCAGGTGTTTTGCGGAATGTCGACCACATAGTCGTCCACCAGCGAACGGCCAGCCGGTTTGGCAAAAATGGTAACGAAACGCGCTTTCGGGTACATGTCGCGGATCGCCTGCGCGGTGCCGCCGGTATCCACCAGATCGTCAATCACCACAAAACCTTCGCCATCGCCTTCGGCGCGCTTGAGCACTTTCATTTCGCGCTGATGATCGTGATCGTAGCTGGAGATGCAGACGGTATCGACATAGCGGATACCCAGTTCACGCGCCAGCAGCGATGCCGGAACCAGACCACCGCGACTCACCGCGATGATACCTTTCCACTGTTCCACAGGAAGCAGGCGCTGGGCCAGTTTACGGGCATGAATCTGCAGCATGTCCCAGGTTACGACGTATTTTTCGCTCATAAAAGGAATCCCGGCCAACTGAATTGGCTTAAAAATGTGCAATGGGAAAAGGTTGCGCGAGATTATAAGGATCTGTCGCGTTAAAAACCAGCATCAGTCGCACCGGTTGCAGGTTTTTAGCGCGTCCGGGTACGCACCCGGCGATAAACAGTGATATTCTCAGGCCCATCACGTCAGATTTCCTGACGGCGATCTTACACTGGAAACTAGCGTGCGGCCGGCCGGTCCGGTTCACTGACACAGGAGACTTGTCGTGTCTGAATTGTCTCAACTCTCTCCCCAACCGCTGTGGGATATCTTTGCCAACATCTGCGCCATTCCGCATCCTTCTTATCATGAAGAAGCGCTGGCGGAACATATTGTCGGCTGGGCCAAAGAAAAAGGCTTCTGGTGCGAGCGCGACCAGGCAGGCAACATTCTGATCCGCAAACCGGCGACGCCGGGCATGGAAAACCGTACGCCGGTAGCGCTGCAGGCGCACCTCGATATGGTGCCGCAGAAAAACAACGACACCGTACACGACTTCACCAAAGATCCGATTCAGCCTTATATCGACGGCGAATGGGTTAAGGCGCGCGGCACCACGCTGGGCGCGGACAATGGCATCGGCATGGCCTCCGCGCTGGCGGTGCTGGCCGACAGCAGCCTGACGCACGGTCCGCTGGAAGTGCTGCTGACCATGACTGAAGAGTCGGGCATGGACGGCGCTTTTGGTCTGCAACCCAACTGGCTGCAGGCTGAAATCCTGATCAACACCGATTCCGAAGAGGAAGGTGAGATCTACATGGGCTGCGCGGGCGGTATCGACTTTATCACCACGCTGCCGCTGACGCGCGAAGCGGTGCCGGCTGAATATGAAACCCTGCGTCTGACGCTGAAGGGTTTGAAAGGCGGCCACTCGGGGGCGGAAATTCACCTCGGCCTCGGCAACGCCAATAAGCTGCTGGCGCGTTTTCTCGCCGCCCATGCGCAGGATCTCGATCTGCGTCTGATCGAATTCAACGGCGGCACGCTGCGTAACGCCATTCCGCGTGAAGCGTTCGCTACCCTCGCCGTGGCGCGTAATAAAGAAGATGCGCTGAAATCTGCCGCAGCCCATTTCCTTGCCACGCTGCAAAACGAGCTGGGCCTGCGAGAGAAGCACATCGCGCTGGTTACCGAGCCGCTGGCGCATCAGGGCCAGGCGCTGACCGTTGACAGCCGCGACCGCTTTCTTAATCTGCTGAACAGCACCCCTAACGGCGTGATCCGCAACTCTGACGTGGCGAAAGGCGTGGTGGAAACCTCCCTGAACGTCGGCGTAGTGACAATGGATGAGCAGCAGGCGGAGATCATTTGTCTGATCCGTTCGCTGATCGATACCGGTAAAGATTACGTGGTGGAGATGCTGACCTCGCTGGGACAGCTGGCTGGCGCGAAGACCGAGCCGAAAGGCGGCTATCCGGGCTGGCAGCCGGACGCGGACTCGCCGATCATGGCGCTGACGCGTAAAACCTATATCGCGCTGTTTGATAAAACGCCGAACATTCAGATTATCCATGCGGGCCTGGAGTGCGGTCTGTTCAAGAAGCCCTATCCGAACATGGATATGGTCTCTATCGGACCCACTATCACCGGCCCTCACTCGCCGGATGAGCAGGTGCATATCGAAAGCGTGGGTCTTTACTGGAAGCTGCTTACCGCGCTGCTGAACGTGGTGCCGGAGAAGTAAGCTCAGCCGATGCCGGGCGTTTCAGCCTCGGCTGAGGTAAAAGGCGAATGCGAAAAGGGTTCATGTTTAACATGAACCCTTTTTTACTGATGCAGGCGTTGCATCTCTACTCTACTGACACGATGATCAACTACGTCGGCCTGAGCAAACCGCATCAGTGCTTAATCATCGCCAGCTCTTTTTCTGTCAGCCCGGTGGTTTTCATAACGGAAAGCGGATCGGCGCCTTCTCTGAGCATCGTCTGTACAATCCTCAGACAAGCAATCTTTTCACCTTCTTTGATGCCTTCCAGTTTCCCTTCCAGTTTTCCTTCTAGTTTCCCTTCCTGAAACAATTTCTGCGCGATAGTCATCAACTTCTCCTCCTCATGCGGCAAACGCTGCGCCAGCGTCTTCAGCAACGCTTTCGGCTGAGCGCTATCGCCGTTCTGCACCATCCAGTACATCAGTACCGTTAACTGCTGTTCAGTAGTGTATCCGGCCTGAATCAATGTGACCAGTTGGTCCAGCAATTCGGTCAGATCACGTCGGCGGATATGTTTGAGCAGCAGTTCCAGCACCGCCATTGCCCGATGCTGCATGATTTCATCGTCCGCCATCGCACTAACGTCGATCAGCGGAAAAGCATTACCGTAGAGCTGCCGCGCTACCTCAGGTTCGCTGAAAAGGTCCAGCCAGTTCATCGGCGAGGACCAGGGCGAGGCGCGTCCATGGCAAAACAACAGCGGGATCACCAACGGCAGATGCGAATGACCGGCATCGAGATGTCGCTGCATCGCGGCGATAGCGTAACGCATCAGCCGGAAGGCCATATGCTTGTCCGGGCTGCTTTGGTGCTCAATCAGCGTATAGACATAGCCGTCTCCCCGCGCAGTTTTCAGGGAATAAAGCACGTCGGCAAAATAAGGACGCAAATCTTCTTCCAGAAAAGAGCCTGACTCCAGCGTCAGCGTATCAAGGTTGCAGATTTTCAGCAGCGCTGGCGGAAGATGAAAAGTCAGGAAATCCCGTGCGGTTTCCGGATGGGCAAGAAACGTTTTAAACAGCCCGTCGTGGGGAACGGATGTGGTATGCATGGTCATCGTCTTCCCTGATGAATATGATTTCGGCACACCTTAACACATTAAAATCGCAAAAAAATTAGTCAATCCCATTACCTGTTGCGCTAAAACGGCGCAATTTCACCTGACGATCTCTGGCTACGCCCGTTTTTTTTCTGCCCGCCCCTCCAGCATAACCCACTGCCTTTCCTTTCCCGTTCAATGTATTTCACTGCCTTCTTTGCCGCCGCCAGCTTTAGACACCGTTATGTCTGGATGTCTGGATGGCTAATAAGATTCTGTGCTAGCTTATGCGCTTTCGTTCGTTGCCCGCCCTGAGGGTTCAGGAAAAAATGCGGCCACAACTTATTTTATATCGCGGAGACCTCGCCCTATGAGCGCGTTAAATCGCCTCGACATGCGCAACATCTCTATCGCCTTTGGCGGGTTTGCCGCATTAACTCAGGTGGATTTCACGGCTGAAGGCCACTCGGTACACGCCCTGACCGGCGCCAACGGCGCCGGGAAATCGACGCTGATGGCGGTGCTGTCGGGCGCGCACAGCGATTACAGCGGCGACATCCTGCTGGATGGCGAGCCGGTGGTTATCCGTACGCCGCGCGACGCCAAACGCCTCGGCATTCATCTGGTGCAGCAGGAGGTGGATGTGGCGCTGGTGCCGCAGCTGAGCGTGGCGGAAAACATTCTGTTGGATCGGCTGGCGGAGCCGGGCTGTGGCTACCGCTGGGGTGAAATTCGTCGCCAGGCGCGGGAACTGCTGGCGCAGCTGGATGTGCAGATCGACGTTAACCAACTGGCAGAGCGCTGCACACTGGCGGAAAAGCAGCAAATCCTGCTGGCACGCGCGCTTTCCCACCACTGCCGCTTTTTGATTCTTGATGAGCCCACCGCGCCGCTCGATCGGCACGAGAGCGAACGTCTGTTTAAGGTAGTGCGTCGCCTGCAGGCGAGCGGCATCGGCGTGGTGTTTATCTCGCACCGCATTCATGAGCTGAAAGCGATCTGCGATCGGCTCACGGTGCTGCGCGATGGTCGTCTGATTGAGAGCGGACCGATGGCGGCGCTGAGCGGCGAGCAGATCGTGGAGAAGATGCTGGGCCATGTACTCACCGACATCTATCCGCCGCGCCGCGAACGCCAGCCGCAGCCGCTGCTGCTGGCGGTGGAAGGATTACATGACGATCGGCTGCTGCAGGATATCTCGCTGCGCCTGCATAAAGGGGAGATTCTCGGCATCGCCGGGCTGGCCGGAGCCGGTAAAACCGAGCTGTGCAAGGCGCTGTTTGGCGCAAGCCGTAGTCGCGTCACGCGCGGCGAGCTGCACGGGAAAGCCTGGCGTCCCCGTTCGCCGCATGACTCTGTGAGTCAGCGCATGGCGCTGGTGCCGGAAGAGCGGCGCAAGGAAGGTATTTTTATCGATGAGTCGGTGGCGATGAACCTGAGCGTCAGCGCCGATGACAGCTTTTCGCGCTGGAGCCTGTTTGGTCATCGTCAGGCGTGGCGCTGGGCCGAACAGGTGATTCAAAAGCTGAACGTGCGCACCACCGGCCCGGCACAAATGCTGCGTCGCCTTTCGGGCGGCAACCAGCAGAAAGTGGCGATCGGTAAGTGGCTGCGCAACAACGCCGACGTGCTGATTTTTGACGAACCGACCAAAGGAGTCGATATCAAGGCGAAAACTGACCTGTTCAGCCTGATCGACAGCCTGGCGCGCGACGGCAAAGGCATCATCTATGCCTCGGGGGAATTCTCCGAGCTGGTAGGCCTGTGCGATCGCATCTGTGTGCTCTGGGACGGGCGCATCGTAGCAGAAATGGAGGCGAAAGAAGCCACAGAAGAGACGCTTCTGCTTTATTCCACCGGAGGAACCCCTGCGTGAGCAGCAAAGAATTACCCCTGAATCCGCAGCCTGCGCTGCGCCACCAGCTGTTCGATTTCCTCTATAAATGGGGCATGCTGCTGACGGTGGTGATCCTGATCGCCGCGTTTGGCCTGGCGTCGGACAGCTTTCTCGATCCCAACAACATCATCAATATTCTGCGTTCTATCGCCATCGTCACGGTGATTGCCATCGGCGTCTCAATTTCGCTTACCGTGGGCGGCTTCGATCTTTCGGTCGGCTCCACCGCCTCGCTGGCGAACGCGCTGGTGATTTCGCTGTTCGTCTGGTACGGCTTCGGCACTACCGAGGCGATTGTGATTACCCTGCTGCTCTGTACGCTGGTGGGTCTGTTCAACGCCTTTCTGATTGTGATCCTGCGCATCCCGGACATGCTGGCGACCCTCGCCACGCTGTTTGTGATTCAGGGCGTGGCGATGACGTACAGCTTCGGCGGATCGATTACTGAAAATATGGTGATGCCGAGCGGTGATATGGCGGAAGGTGCCATTCCGGCTGGCTTTGCCCTGCTCGGCCAGGTGCCGACCATCGTGATTATCATGCTGGTGGTGACGGTACTGGCGCAGCTCGGTCTCTCGCTGACCAAACAGGGTCGTCGCATGTATGCGCTGGGCGGCAACCCGGAGGCGGCGCGTCTTTCCGGCATTCGCACCACGCGCTATCGTGTGCTGGCCTATGTGATCGCCTCACTGCTGGCCGGGTTGGGCGGGATTCTGCTTGCGTCGCGCATCGGCTCCTCACAGGTGAATGCCGGCAGCGGCTACCTGATGGATGCGGTGGCGGCCGCCTGGATCGGTTTCTCGCTGGCCGGTTCCGGCAAGCCCAACGCCCTCGGCACGCTGGTGGGCGCGGTGATCCTCGGCGTGCTGCAAAACGGGCTGGTGATGCTCTCGGTGCCTTACTACGCCATGGACATTATTAAAGGCCTGGTGCTGGCATTAGCACTGGCAATGACCTACATCCAGCGCCGCTGAGGCGCTGACACTTTTCGGGATGAGATAAATAATGAAAAAAATTACGCTTTCTCTGCTGGCCCTCAGCCTGCTGAACGCCAGCGTCGCCTTCGCCGACACGGTGACGCCGGTGCCTGCCGCCATCGCCAACCACAGCGGGCCGGTGCGCATTGCGGTGATCCGCAATCTGGGATCGGATGACAACACCACGCAGTTTGTCGCCGGGGCCATTCAACAGGGCCGTCAGCTCGGCTTTAAGGTCAGCACCTTTCTCAGCAATGGCGACGACGCGCGCTTCCAGGATTTCGTTAACCAGGCGATCAGCCAGAAATATGACGGCATCATTCTTTCGCACGGCAAAGCGCCCTACGCTACCGCGCTGGTGAAACGCATTGCCGATGCCGGTATCAAGCTGTCGGTGTTTGATACGCCGGTCGACACGCCGGTGAGCGGCGTGACCGTAACTGCCCAGGATGACGCCTCGCTGGCGCAGCTCTCGCTGAATCAGCTGCTGAAAGATTTCAACGGCAAAGCGAACATCGTGAAGCTGTGGGTGGCCGGATTCCCGCCGATGGAGCGTCGTCAGGTGGTCTATGAAAGCGTGCTGAAAGCGAATCCGGGCATTCATCAGCTGGAGTCGATTGGTGCAGTTTCATCTGATGTGCAGGGCGACACGGCGAACAAGATCGGCGCGATTCTGGCGAAATATCCGAAAGGAAAAATCGATGCGATCTGGGGCGCCTGGGACGCCTTCAGCCAGGGCGCGTATAAAGCGTTGCAGGAGAACGGTCGTACCGAGATCAAACTCTACAGCATCGACGTCTCTAACCAGGATTTGCAGTTGATGCGCGAGAACGGCAGCCCGTGGGTACAGACGGTTGCGGTGGATCCCAAAACCATCGGCGCGGTGAATATGCGCCTGGTAGCCAACAAAATCGCGGGCGAAGCGACGCCGGCCACTTATCAGTTCGCCGCTGCCGCTATCTCTCAGCAGCAGTTGAACAGTCAGCAGGGCGCGATCAACGTCGCCTCGCTGAACAAAATCGTGCCCGGCTGGGGCGAGAACAAAGATTTTGTCGCGCCCTGGTTTGCGACCCTGGAAGCGAAGTACGGCAAGAAGTAAGCGCCTCTCCTCTTCCGCCCACGGGAGAGGAGCATCACAACCCCAGCAGCAGCTGTCGCTCCAGCTGGGGATCCACCATCGTCACATGCAGACCCACCAGCCTTACGCCACGGCCAGCGCGCCGCTCATCCCAGGTTTTCTTCGCGACCGCGATCATGTCCTGTTTATTCAGCACCGGCCAGAGATGCTCCTGAGTGGTGAGCTGGAAATCGTTGAACTTCAGCTTTACTCCCTGGCGGGCGATCTGTTTGTCCGGACGAATCTGACTTAGCCGCCGCTCCAGCTCAGCGTAGAGAAAGTCGATAATCTCCAGGCACTGCTCCCAGCTGTGAATATCTTCCGCCAGCGTGCGCTCCACGCCGAGCGACTTGCGTTCGCGCTCCACTATCACGCCGCGCTCGTCAATGCCGTTGCTGCGCTCCCACAGCACGCGGCCAAATTTTCCGAAGCGTTTAAGCAGCTTTGCCAGATCGGTTTTCTGCACGTCGCCGCAGGTGTAAAGGCCCATTTCCTCCAGCTTCTTTGCCGATACCTTGCCCACCCCCGGAATTTTCGCCAGCGGCAGCGACACGATAAAGTCGGGCAACGCCTGCGGCGTGATCACATATTGCCCGTTGGGCTTGTTCATATCGGAGGCGATTTTGGCGACGAACTTGATCGGCGCAATGCCCGCCGACGCGGTCAGCCCGGTTTCCCGCAGGATATCCGCGCGGATCGCCTGCGCCATCAGCGTTGCCGAACCCTGACAGTGCTCGCTGTCGGTCACGTCCAGATAGGCTTCATCAAGGGAAAGCGGTTCGATTAACGGGGTGTAGCGGGTAAAAATCTCACGAATCTGCCGCGAGGCGTCTTTATAGGCGTCGAAGCGGCCCGGCAGCAGCCGCAGATGCGGGCAGAGCTTTAACGCCATGGCGGTCGGCATAGCGCTGCGCACGCCAAATTCACGCGCCGGATAGTTGGCGGTACTGATAACGCCGCGCCGTTCGCGGCTGCCGCCAATAGCAATGGGAATATCGCGTAATGAGGGATCGTCGCGCATCTCCACCGCGGCGTAGAAGCAGTCCATATCGACGTGAATGATTTTGCGCATACCCTTCCTCCGGCACTGGACAAGTATACAGTCCGGTCGACGAACTGCAATCGTTGCGGCACAGGGGAGGAAAGTTTACAAAATTCCGGTCGTATTCTCTTCAGGAAAGCGCCATTTTATCCGGCGGCGTCTTGATAAAAAAACAGACAATGTTACTGTTGCGCAGCGGTAGCGGATATTTCCGATAATGCAAGCAGAGACGCCGTCAGCGCGTCATTGTTCTCTCTCAATCCAAGGTACACACAGAATGGGCAGAATCGCACTTTTGTTTGCGATGATTCTTATGCCAGCCATCAGCATGGCTATTACCCCTGAGCCAGTCGAACCCCTGGCGCCGGTCAGTAAAGAGTTAAAGAAACAACTCCTGGGCACCCCCGTGTTTCTCCAGATCTTCAAAGAAGAGCGCACCCTGGAGCTTTACGGCAAAATCGGTAATGAATATCGTTTACTGGACAGCTATCGCATCTGTAATTTTTCCGGTGGTCTTGGCCCGAAACGCCGTGAAGGCGATTTCAAAAGCCCGGAAGGATTTTACAGCGTCAGGCTAAACCAGCTGAAGCCCGACAGCCGCTTTTATCGCGCCATCAATATTGGTTTTCCTAACCAGTACGATCGCGAACAGGGCTACAGCGGCAATTATCTGATGATCCACGGCAACTGTGTCTCTATTGGCTGCTACGCCATGACCAACGCCTATATGGATGAGATCTTCAGCTATGTGAACGCCGCGCTGCGCAACGGCCAGCCGCAGGTGGATATCGCTATCTATCCGTTCCGCATGACCGACAGCAATTTGCAGCGTCACCGTTACTCTGCCTACGCCAGCTTCTGGCGCGAGCTGCAGCCCGGCTATGCTTATTTCCTTAAGTATCATCAGCCGCCTGGCGTCAGCGTCAACGCCGGGAAGTATGTCATGAACAGCAGCCCGGTGGTGACCAACCCCGAAGCCGCCTCAAAATCATTCCTGGCGCTCACCAAGGCAGAATAACGCCCACTCGCCTGGCGCAATCTTGTGCCAGGTTTCATTGCCCGTCAGCGGCTGCGTCGCAATCACCGTCACCACATCCTGCGGCGTGGTCTGCTGCTGAAAATCGATCTCCACATCCTGATCCAGCAGCGTGGCTTTGCCAAAAGGCGCGCGGCGCGTGATCCAGAACAGATTGGTGGAGCAGAACGCCATCAGATAGCGCCCGTCCGACAGCAGCATGTTAAATACACCCTTCTGCCGCAGCGCCGTCGCCAGCTCGGCGATATAGCGAAACACCGCAGGCCAGTTGCCCGGCGTACGGGGATAGCGCGTGGCGAGCTGATGCAGGATCCAGCAGAACGCTTTTTCACTGTCGGTTTCCCCTACCGGTCGGAAATGGCCTGTCTCCAGCCTTTGATAACCGCTAAGCTGCCCGTTATGCGCGTAGGTCCAGTTGCGGCCCCAAAGCTCACGGGTAAAGGGGTGGGTATTTTCCAGCGATACCTTACCGCGATTCGCCTGACGAATATGCGCCACCACCGAATGAGATTTGATGGGATACTCCTGAACCAGGCGGGCAATGGGCGAGCTATAGCTCGGCAGCGGATCTTTAAAAGTGCGGCACCCCTTATCTTCGTAAAAGGTAATGCCCCAGCCATCTTTGTGCGGCCCGGTTCCCCCGCCGCGCTGCACCAGACCGGTAAAGCTGAAACAGATATCTGTAGGGACATTGGCGCTCATCCCGAGCAATTCGCACATAGCTACCGCCTTAGTTGAGATATCTCCCGCGCGCTGCGGGAGAAACAGCCCGTTACTTAACCATCTCTTTCTCAATCAGCAGCATCAGAATGTGGATCACTTTGATATGCACTTCCTGAATGCGGTCTGCGTAGCCGAAATGCGGCACACGGATTTCAATGTCTGCCGTGCCCGCCATTTTGCCGCCATCTTTGCCGGTCAGGGCGATCACTTTCATGCCCTGCGCGCGCGCCGCCTCGATTGCTTTGATGATATTGGCGGAGTTGCCGGAAGTGGAAAGGCCCAGCAGCACATCGCCCGGACGGCCAACCGCTTCGACATAGCGTGAAAACACATAGTCGTAGCCGAAATCGTTACTTACGCAGGAGAGATGGCTGACGTCTGAGATGGCTATCGCCGGATAGCCGGGACGGTTTTCGCGGTAGCGACCGGTCAGCTCCTCGGCAAAATGCATCGCGTCGCAATGCGAGCCGCCGTTGCCGCAGGAGAGCACCTTGCCGCCCGCCTTGAAGCTATCTGCCAGCAGCACGGCGGCACGCTGGATGGCGTGGATGTTCGCCTCATCGCTCAGGAATTTATTAAGCGTATCCGCTGCTTCGTTGAGTTCTGAACGAATAATATCCTGGTACATAGGGGTGTCCTTTAGAGGAAAGATTGACCTTGCCAAGTTTAACGGAATGCCCGTTCAGCGAAAAGCGTCCTGCAGGATATCCCGGAGTGAGTTGAGCAAAAGGGATACGGCGCGACGGCCAGAAGGTATGAAGAGATAAACGGCGGTTGATCCCACTTAATAAAGAAGCCGGACACCAAAAACTGCGCCGGCACCATGAAAAGGCGTTATTTCAACGCGTGCTGCCAGAGCGTAAAAAGATTAACCCAGCTGTCGGAGGGAATGTTATCTTTTTTATTTACTGAAAAACCGTGCCCGCCCGCCTGAAACAGATGCAGCTCAGCTTTCACTTTATTTTTATTAAGAGATTCAAAATAGCGTATTGAATTTTGTGGCGAGGCGACGCGATCGTCCAGCGCATGCACGATAAAAGTCGGAGGCGTCTCTTGTGTGATTAAATATTCCTGAGAATAACGCTGGATAAGCGCCTGATCGTTTGAACTTCCTAACAGAGCTGTTTTGGTACCGGAATGGGTATAATTTTTCTCAAGAGAAACAACCGGATAAATCAAGGCGGAGAAATCTGGCCTTGCGCTGATTTTATCCACCGCATCAGATGCCTCGCCGTAGCTGTCGGCAAATCTGTTGCTCAGGTTTGCCGCTAAATAGCCGCCAGCGGAGAAGCCCATTACGCCGATACTGTTACTGTTCAGTGAAAACTCTTTCGCGCGTGACCGGATGAGCCTCAACGCTCTTTGCACGTCGGAAAAGCTTTCATCTCTGAGCGTCGCATCGCCTTTGCGCGGCATTCTGTAGGCCAGGATAAAAGAAGAATAACCTTTTTTACTCAGCGCCTGCGCCACATTAATGCCTTCGTAATCCAGCATAATATAACTGAATCCGCCGCCCGGAATAATTAAAACTGCGGTATGATTGCTTTTTCCTGTTGGCGGCACATAAACCATTGCCGGTGAATAAACCTTATTAACCGCTCTGTTCAGCACGCCGGGCTGCTTGCTGAAATTCATATAGTCATAGCGCTTCCCGTCTGAATCCGCTCTTAATGGTATTTCCTGATACGGCGTAGCCGATACGAAAAATGCCGGAAAAAATAAGAAAAAACCGATAAGAAAAACAAATACAGGGCTATTCAGCAAGGAACGCTTAATTGTTTTTCCAGTTAATAATCGCTCACGTCGCACATTAAAAAAATACATATCCCACCTGACATCGCAATTGAGAATAATGTTTAAAAATCCATTTTCAGGAGAAAAGAACAGTAACAACCTCAGCCTGAAAAAACAATATAAACCACAGAGACAAAACCCCGTATGATAATCATAGTCGGGATTCAGACAACCCATGAAAAACTAGATTTTTCTCATATTTACCGGACCGAAACATCATGGTATAAGTATCCCTTTCGAATCCAACAACGAATAAAAAATGGCAATATACTGGTATATCAGCATTTTTATATCTGCTCTGGCGCTTGTTGAGATCATTATCTCAGACCAGGAGAGAACCAAAGAGATTAGACTATACCTGTTCTGGGTAGCGGTCGTTATCCTCTTTACCTTTGGCGGCATTCGCGGGTTAGGCACAGGATTAGATGATTCTCAGTACCGGGATTTTTATAATCTCTTTATGGCGAAAATTCCCATCGAAGGTTTCGTAAAAACCCTGGAAGATTTCCGTTATGAACCGATGATTTATATCATCGCTGGTGCCGTAAGGATTTTTACCAAAAACGCCGATATCTTCATGTATGTTTTTTGCATGATTGCCGTCAGCGTGAACGCCTGGTATTTCAAAAAACTTTCGCCATTACCATTAGTTTCTCTTGCTCTTTATTCCGCCCACCTGTTTATCAACAAAGATATGAACCAGATCAGGTTCGGGTTAAGCTCCGCCTTTTTCCTGGGTTTTCTTTATCACTTAACGCACAAGAACAGAGCGGGTATGATCAGGTTGTTCATACTCTCATTTATCAGCCACGCTACAGCAATTGTCGCCATACTGATACCGCTGGCATTGATTGTTAAGAAGAACAAATATATTCCCGCCATCATCGTTTTGGCGAGTATCCCCATGGCGTTTATCGGCAGTCACGCTCTCATCGCGCTGCTTTCCAGCCACATTGGCGCGCTGGGCGAAAGGGCGATGGGCTATGCCAACCAGGATTCAACGCAGGAACAGGGTATTTTTACGCTTTCTAACCTGAAAAATATCATGTTTGTATTTATATTCAGCGCCCTGTTATTAAATGACAAAATCAGGAACATCTCTCCCGAGAAGTTTAATTTCTTCTATATTATGGTCCTGGCCTTTGCTATTGGCAGCGGCTTGCGTTTAGCCCTGCAGGATTATGCTTCCGGCGGACGACTTGCCAATTATTTGTTGCAGATCGAACCTGTGCTTATCGCGGCCTGCATATATCAGACAAGAAAAGTACTGAAGTTAGCTGCCGTCGGAGTCACTATGCTAATGGTTGTTTACTATTTGTATTACAACACCATATCCAGCAAACAGTCGATTACCGGTTATACCGTTTCGCAATCTTTCCAGCTTTTCAAATAAACAAACAGGGCCGCATATCAGGCGGCCCTGCTTCTGTAATTAATGGATCTGAAAATATTACCAGGTAATATTTACTCCCCATACATTAGCTGAGAATAATCCTAATATAGCGCTAAAAGTCGTTGATAACGCTGAAAGGTCGATTTTATCAGTTATTTCCTGGTAACTAAGCGTTGCTTTAGTTAAATTCCCTGGTGTAGATTACCCTGAAATTCACTCAATTGCTGCGTCCGGCTTTACCAGGGCGCGCATTGCTTTTAAAAGACAAAGCTGGCTATGAAAGAAAAAAACAACTTTGACATCGTGAGATTAATACTGGCATTTACAGTATTACTCGTTCACTCGGCTGAAGTATCCCGAAGTGCTGATATCAAATTTCTGGCGCACTTTCTTAACAGTGACTTCGCGGTAAAAGGCTTCTTCGCTATTAGTGGTTTCCTGATAGCGAAAAGCTACATGCGCAGCAAATCGCTTTCTGATTATGCCCTGAAGAGAGCCAAGCGTATTCTGCCGGCTTATATTTTCACGATTATCATGTGCCTGTGCATCGGTATATGCGTCACTTCACTCCCCGTATCGCATTTTCTCATGGATAGCCAGACGCTGAAGTACATGGCGGCTAACTTTAGCTTCATGAACTTCATTCAGCCTTCATTGCCTGGGGTGTTTACCAGCAATCCCAACCAGCCAATGGACGGTTCTTTGTGGACGATAAAAGCTGAAATCACGCTTTATGCCCTGCTGCCTTTTGCGCTGTTTTTTATGAAAAGAAAACCGCTGACCAGCTATTTATTCATTTATCTGATCTCTTGCCTGTGGTTCTGGTTTTTTGTCCACGTCTATACTGGTGCCAGAGCCGATACCCTGGCAAAACAGTTTGTTGGTCTGTCGGGATATTTCTTTTTCGGCACGCTGCTAGCCGTTCATCAGGCAAGCTTCGATAAGTTAAAAGAGATCGCTATCGTCTCCCTGCCTGCCTGGTTTTTAACAAAAGATACCCAGCTGAGTATCTTTATCGAGCCGATTGCTTTCTCTTCAGTGGTATTGCTTTTCTGCACCAGCATGTTTAAAGAGGTGCCGATCGGGAAATATGGCGATTTCTCCTATGGTCTTTATTTATATCACTGGCCGATTATCCAGCTGCTGATCCATTTTGGTGTTTATGAGGCCAACCCGCTGCTCGGCGTTGCGCTCACCATTATGATTACCTTGTTGCTGGCGGTAATATCCTGGAACCTGCTGGAGAGCCGATTCCTGAAAAGAAAAAGCCAACCCAGCATTACAATCAAACCCACTATCGTCTGAGTTTATTCTGAAAGCTGCCTTAACCGGCAGCTTTTCATTTAAACAACAAAACCCGTTGTGCTGTTGTTTTTGCTTAACCCGCCTTTTCTGCCGCAGTGCAAAATAACAACGCGTTGCCGTCAGATAAAAATGAGATGACCGCTGTTCATCTCTCTCCGTTCAGGATCGCGCAGTGATTTTGTGAGTCAGGTTGTAATTACCATGTAAACAGATTGCTAACTCATACGTTCTGCTCTAAACCTCTCTGTAGCAACAGGTCAGACCTCTTACAACTACGGAGCAGTTCATTATGATGGTTCTCAGTATCATCGCGACGATTGTGCTGATCGGCGCGCTTTTCTATCACCGCGTCTCGCTCGTTCTGAGCACGATTATTTTGCTGCTCTGGACCGCAGCGCTGTCGCTGGCCCATCTCTGGACACCGTGGCTGCTGCTGCCGCTGGCGATTATCCTGCTGCCGTTCAACCTGCCGACTATACGTCAAAGCCTGGTCTCGAAGTCGATGCTGCATACTTTTCAAAAAGTGATGCCGCCGATGTCACGCACCGAGAAAGAGGCGATCGATGCCGGCACGACCTGGTGGGAAGGCGATCTGTTTCGCGGCAAGCCGGACTGGGCAAAACTGCATAACTATCCGCAGCCGCATCTGACCCCCGATGAACAAGCTTTTCTCGACGGACCGGTTGAAGAAGCCTGCCGCATGGCGAATGATTTTCAGATCACTCATGAGTTAGCCGACCTGCCGCCGGAGCTTTGGGCTTATCTAAAAGAGCAGCGTTTCTTCGCCTTGATCATCAAAAAAGAGTATGGCGGCCTGGAATTCTCCGCTTATGCGCAGGCGCGGGTGCTGCAAAAACTGGCTGGCGTATCCGGCATTCTGGCGATCACCGTTGGCGTGCCGAACTCACTCGGGCCTGGGGAGCTGCTGCAACATTACGGTACCACTGAACAGAAAGATCGCTACCTGCCGCGCCTGGCGCGCGGCGAGGAGATCCCCTGCTTCGCCCTGACCAGCCCGGAAGCGGGTTCCGATGCCGGTGCGATTCCTGATACCGGCGTGGTCTGCATGGGCGACTGGCAGGGGCAGCAGGTGCTCGGTATGCGCCTGAGCTGGAATAAACGCTACATCACGCTGGCCCCTGTCGCGACGGTGCTTGGCCTGGCGTTCAAACTTTCCGATCCCGACCACCTGTTGGGCGAAGTGGAGGAGTTAGGGATTACCTGCGCCCTGATCCCTACCAGCACGCCAGGCGTGGAGATTGGCAAACGCCACTTCCCGCTTAACGTGCCCTTCCAGAACGGTCCGACGCGCGGCAAGGATATCTTTGTTCCCATCGATTACATTATCGGCGGTCCGCAGATGGCGGGTCAGGGCTGGCGTATGCTGGTGGAGTGCCTTTCTGTAGGTCGCGGCATTACCCTGCCCTCGAATTCCACCGGCAGCCTGAAATCGCTGGCGCTGGCGATTGGCGCTTATGCCCATATCCGCCGCCAGTTCAAAGTTTCCATCGGCAAGATGGAGGGAATCGAAGAGCCGCTGGCGCGCATTGCGGGCAACACCTATGTGATGGACGCGGCGGCGACCTTAATTACCACCGGCATTATGCAGGGAGAAAAACCTGCGGTGCTCTCGGCGATCGTGAAATATCACTGCACCCACCGCGGTCAGCGCGCCATTATCGATGCGATGGATATTGCTGGCGGCAAAGGCATTATGCTGGGTAAAAATAACTTTCTGGCCCGTGCCTATCAGGGCGCGCCTATCGCCATCACGGTTGAAGGTGCCAACATCCTGACGCGCAGCATGATTATCTTTGGTCAGGGGGCGATTCGTTGTCATCCCTATGTGCTGACGGAGATGGCGGCGGCGCAGAGCAACGATCTCACTGCTTTTGATCGCGCCCTGTTCAGCCATATCGGCCACGTCGGCAGCAATGCGGTGCGCAGCTTCTGGCTTGGGCTGACCAATGGCCGCACCAGCGCTTCACCGATGCGCGACGCCACGCATCGTTACTATCAGCAGCTCAACCGCATCAGCGCCAACCTCGCGCTGCTGGCGGATGTTTCGATGACGGTGCTGGGCGGCAGCCTGAAGCGTCGCGAACGCATGTCGGCACGCCTGGGCGACGTGCTGAGCCAGCTTTATCTCGCCTCCGCCGCGCTGAAGCGTTATGACGATGAGGGGCGCAACGAGGCGGATCTGCCGCTGCTGCATTGGGGCGTGCAGGACGCGCTGCATCAGGCGGAAGTGGCGATGGAGGAGCTGCTGCGTAACTTCCCGAACCGCCTGGTGGCCGGGCTGCTGCGCGTGACGATTTTTGCCGGAGGCAAACGCTGCGCCCCGCCTTCCGATCGTCTCGATCACCAGCTTGCGAAGCTGCTGCAGCTTCCGTCAGCAACCCGCACGCGTCTGGGGCGTGGTCAATACCTGACGCCGGGAGAAAATAATCCTGCCGGTCAGCTGGAGCAGGCGCTACAGGATGTGATGGCGGCAGAAACCATTCATCATCGTCTCTGCAAACAGCTGAACAAGCCTTTGCTGTTCACCCGGCTGGATGCCCTGGCGGAGCGCGCGCTGAAAGAGAACCTGATTAATCAGGAAGAGGCGAAAATCCTGACGCGCGCCGAGGTGAGCCGTCTGCGCGCGATTAACGTGGATGAATTTGAGCCGGAAGCGCTGGCGGTCAGCCCGCCGGATACCACGTCGCTGATGCCGCAGCGCACCGAGGCGGCCTGACAGAAAGAGAACCGGCGGAAAAATCCGCCGGTTTTATTGCTTCTCGCTTCAATCAGCAGGCGGCCAGATGACCGCCGCCAAAATCGGTAAAGTGCTGCTGCACGCTCTGCCAGCCAAGGGGTTTAATCGGATCAGGACGCTCCGGCAGCGCGCTAACGTTGCGGGGTTCCCGCTTACGCTCAACGTCCGGCATGGGCACGGCGCTGAGCAGATGCCGCGTATAGGGATGCTGCGGATGGTGCAGTACCCGGTCGCGCGGGCCGATCTCCACGATCTGTCCGCCAAACATCACTGCCACCCGATGGCAAATGCGCTCCACTACCGCCATATCATGAGAAATAAACAGGTAGCTAAGCTGGTACTGCTGGCGCAAATCCTCCAGCAGCGTCAGCACCTGCGCCTGCACTGAAACATCCAGCGCCGAAACCGATTCATCAGCGATAATCACTTTGGGATTCAGCGCCAGCGCGCGCGCAATACAGATACGCTGACGCTGGCCGCCGGAAAACTGGTGTGGATAACGCCGCATCGCTTCTGCCGGCAAGCCCACCTGCAGCAACAGCTGCGCGACCCGCTCCGCGCGCTGTGCGCCCGGCATCTTCTCATGAATCAGCAGCGGCTCGCCTACCAGATCGAAAATGGTTTTGCGCGGATTCAACGCCGCCCAGGGATCCTGGAACACCATCTGTAAATCGCGCCGTACCGCCCGCAGCGCCTCGCCCTGTAGCCCACGCAGCTCCTGCCCGCTAAGCTGCGCGCTGCCGCTAAAAGAGACCATATTCATCAGCGCCTTCGCCGTAGTGGATTTGCCGCAGCCGCTTTCGCCAACGATACCCAGCGTTTCGCCGGGAAAAAGATCAAAGCTGACGCGCTCCACCGCATGGATCTCACGGCGCACGCGCAGACCATCGCCGCGCACCGGAAAACGCACGCTGAGATCGCGGACGCAGAGCAGCGGCTGCGTCGCCGTAACCGGCATCAGCGCGGGCGCCTGTCCCAGCACCGGCACCGCCTGCAACAGCTTACGGGTATAAGAAGCCTGCGGCGCGGTAAACAATGTTTTTACCGGAGCATGTTCCATAATTTTGCCGTGGTTCATCACCATCACGTCATCTGCCATTTCCGCCACTACCCCCATATCATGGGTGATCAGCAGCAGGCTGGTGGAGAACGTCTGTTGCAGCTCACGCATCAAATCAAGGATCTGCGCCTGGATAGTGACATCCAGCGCAGTGGTCGGCTCATCGGCGATCAACACCTGCGGCTGACACAGCATCGCCATGGCAATCATCACCCGCTGGCGCATGCCGCCGGAAAGCTCGTGAGGATACTGTTGCAGCCGCTTCTCCACCTGGCTGATTTTTACCGCGTCCAGCATCGTCCGGACCCGGCTGCGCCGCTCACGGCGATCCAGCGCCTCGTGACGTTGCAGGGTCTCTTCCAGCTGCTGTCCCACCGTCATCAGCGGGTTGAGCGAGGTCATCGGCTCCTGAAAAATCATCGCGACCGACTTTCCGCGCAGCAGCTGCATCTGCCGCTCCGGCAGGCTGAGCAGATCCTGGTTATCAAAAACGATGGCGCCGTTTGGGATATGCGCCTCCGCAGGAAGCAGCCCCATGATCGCCAGCGAGGTCAGTGACTTGCCGCTGCCCGACTCGCCGGCGATACAGAGGGTTTTTCCCGGCCAGAGCGCAAAGCTGACGTCGTCCACTACCCGCTGCGCGCCAAACTCAACCGACAGGCGCTCAACCGAGAGGAGCGGCGCTGGAAGCGTTGCTGCTGACATAAGGCTCCCTAGTTAAACACGCTGTTGGGGAAGTAGAAGGAGACCACCCAGTTGGGCTGATCGACAATTTCACTGATGCGCAGATCGCCGCACACCGAGCAGAGCATATAGGCCTCTTCTGCCGACATGCCCTGCTCGCGGCACAGCGCATCGATGGTATAGCTCACCGCATCGCGGGCGGCAGTCATCAGATTGGGGCCAATGCCGGTAAAGGCGTTGTAGCCCTGCTGATCCAGATGACGGGTGACCGGGCCGGGGGTGGCGAAACGGGGGGTTTTCAGCGGCATATCCTTCACCACTTCCAGCTTCACCACCACATCCATCGCGCTTTCAATCGCCGTACCGCAGACTTCGCCATCGCCCTGCGCGGCGTGGGTATCGCCGATTGAAAACAGCGCCCCCTCCACTTCTACCGGCAGCCAGAGAGTACAGCCAGCGGCCAGATCGCGAATATCCAGATTGCCGCCCACCCGACGCGGCGGCACCACCGAATGATGGCCTGCGGCGGCGGGCGCGACGCCAATGGTGCCGGCAAAGGGCTTCAGCGGCACGCGACCATAGCGTCCAAAGGCGCAGGGAGCCAGGGTCTGGCTGTCATACTGCCAGAGCGTCAGCGCCGGATCGGGAAACTGATCGGCCAGCAGGCCGAAGCCGGGAATGCTGGCGGTCCAGCCAAAGCCGCTGGGACGGAAGGACTCCAGGGTCACTTTCAGCGTATCGCCCGGCTGCGCGCCTTCCACATAAACCGGGCCGCTTACCGGGTTCAGCTTATCAAAAGGCAGCGTATGGACATCCGCCGCCGTGGAGCTGGCGCTAAACCAGCCGTTGGACGCATCCAGACAGTGAAACTCCAGCTGACTGCCAGAGGCAACGCGCGCCGCCGGGGTAATGCTGTTATCCCAGCCGAAATGGTGCTGCGCATGATGAATGGTTTTAACCAGACAATTTTGACACATCTTTTTTACCCCTTAAGCAGCGGCATCGCCCCGGCGAACGCGACGCGATGCCGTCAGATTATTTCAGCCCGATATAGTCGTAGTTGACCGGCACATGCACCGGATCCACATAAAGCGCGTCCGCGCCGCCCATGCGCGCGGAGTGCACGGTGTAACGCTTCTCGTTGAAAACCGGCACCCAAGGTGCGTCATTCATCGCGGTGGTAAAGATTTTGCGCCAGGCCTCGATACGCGCGGTCTGCTGCTCAGGCTTCACCATGCTGTCCGCTTCCGCCGCCTGGGCGTCCAGCGTCTTGTTGCAGTAGCGCGCCCAGTTCCAGCCGCCCTCTGTCGCCCCCGCGCAGCCCAGAATCGGACCATAGAAGTTGGAAGGATCCGGGAAATCGGCGATCCACGCCATGCCGCCGGACCAGACCATCGGCGCCTGGCTGGCGGAGCCGCCTGCGGCAATCACGCTCGCCTGCGCCAGCGATTTAATGCTGGCGCGAATGCCCACTTTGGCCAGATCCTGCTGGATAGACTGAGCGATACGCGGCTGCGGATCGGTATTCATCACGTAGAGTTCGGTCTGGAAGCCGTTGGGAAAACCCGCCTCGCTGAGTAGCTGTTTGGCTTTTGCCGGATCGTAGCTGAAGCCCTGATAAGCCTTGTCATAGCCGGGCATCGCGGGCGGCAGCGGCTGGTTGGCGGGGGCCGCGCGTCCGTTGATAATGCGCACGATGCGATCTTTGTTCACCGCCATGTTTACCGCCTGGCGCACCTTGAGATTATCAAAGGGAGGCAGCGTGGTTTTCATCGTGACATAGCCGGTCTGCAACTGCTCCCCGGTGACCAGCAGGCCTTTATAGGTCGGATTGTTTTTAAACGGCAGGAACTGCGCGGGCGGCACGCCGTCACCGGCGATATCCACCTCGCCTTTCTCCAGCCGCAGCAGCGCGACCGAAGGATCCTGACCAATTTCAAAGGTAACGTGATCCAGCCGCGGCACGCCTGCCCTGAAGTAATTCGGGTTCTTGCGAAAGACGATCGTCTGTCCCAGCTTCCACTCCTGCAACTCAAAGGCGCCGCTGCCAACCGGATGTTTGCCAAAGTCAGCGCCCCACTTCTCTACCGCCTCGCGGGGAACCACGGAGGCGAAGTTCAGCGCCAGCACGTGCAGGAAAGTGGCGTTCGGGGCGTTCAGGGTGATCTTCACGGTATGATCGTCCACCACCTCGATGCCGCTCAGCGTGGTGGCTTTGCCGCTCGCCTCATCGTCATAACCGGCGATGGCGCTGAAGAATCCGGCGCCCGGACTTTGGGTTTTTGGATTTACCGTGCGCTCCAGGGAATATTTCACGTCTGCCGCCGTAACCTCACGGCCATTGTGAAATTTTACCCCTTTGCGCAACACAAAGGTGTAGACCTTGCCGTCAGCGGAAATGGTGTAGCTTTCCGCCAGATCGTTCACCAGTTCGGTAGTGCCGGGACGGTAATCCATCAGGCCATCAAACAGACTTTTGATCATCGACCAGTTTTGCCAGTCATAACCAATCGCCGGATCCAGCGTCGCCACGTCGTTCTGATAGGTCACAACAATATCGCCGCCGGTTTTCGTCTCGTCAGCCTGCGCGCCATAAGAGAAACAGGCCGTGGCCACCGCCAGCGTCAGTAACGCTTTTTTCATCATTTTCCCCTGCTACTTTTTGACATCAATGCGCGGATCGACCCACGGCAGCACCAGATCCGCAATAAGATTGCCGCCAACAATGGCAACCGCTGACACCGTGGTTACCCCGACAATCACCGGGATATCCACCTGTTGAATCGCCTGCCAGGCCAGCTGTCCGATGCCCGGCCAGCCAAACACCGACTCGACCACCACCAGCCCGCCCATAAAAATACCGATATCAATGCCTATCATGGGGATCAGCGGCAGCACGGCATTTGGCAGCACATGACGCAGCAGCACACGCGTCCGTCCCAATCCTTTCGCCCGCGCGGTGCGGATAAAATCCTGGTGCAGCACCTCAATCATCGACGAGCGCAACATCCGCGAATACCAGCCGCTGCCGAGCAGGCCAAGGGTTAACGCCGGTAGCGCCAGATGGCTGAAGCCGCCGTAACCGCCCATCGGAAACCAGTTGAGCACCACGGCGAACAGATAGAGAAACAGCATTGCGGCGATAAACTGCGGTGCCGAGACGCCGATAAAAGAGAGCGCCATCAGCAGCCGATCCGCCAGCCCGCCACGTTTCAGCGCCGCCAGGGTACCGAGGGTAATGCCCAGCACCAGCTCGCAGAGAATGCCCGCCGCCATCAGCTGCAGCGACGGCCCGATACGGGCGGAAACCAGCTCGCTCACTTCGCTGCGCTGAATAAAAGAGCGCCCGAGATCGCCATGCAGCAGCCCCACCAGGTAGCGGTAATATTGCTGATAAAACGGCAGATCCAGCCCCAGCTGATGGCGGATGCTTTCCACCACTTCCGGCGTGGCGCTGCGTCCGGCGATTTGTCGCGCCGGATCGGCGGGCAGCATAAACAGCAGCAGATAACAGATCAGCGTGACGCCGAGCAGGATCAGCACTGCATGTAACAGACGTTTTCCCAGAAACAGCATCAGCTTCTCCGCTTTAAGCCAGGGTCGAGGGCGTCGCGCAGGGCATCGCCAGCGATATTGAACGAGAGCGACAGCAGCACGATGGCCGCGCCGGGAAAGAACACCAGCCAGGGCGCCGAGGTAAAATAGGTCTGGCTTTCAAAGATAATGTTGCCCCAGCTTGGCGTTGGCGGCTGAACCCCTACTCCAAGAAACGAGAGAGTTGCCTCCAGCAAAACCGTGGTGGAGATCCCCAGCGTGGCCCAGACCAGCACCGTGGGCATCAGATGCGGAATGAGATGCACGCCGAGGATGCGCAAGGTTCCGGCTCCCAGAGTGCGCTCTACGGCGATAAAGTCGCGCGCGCTGAGCGCGCTGGTTTCGGCGTAGATCACTCTGGCAATCTGCACCCAGTTCACCATGGCGATCACCATCGCCACGATCCAGACGCTGGGCTGGAAAATCGCCGCCAGCGTAATCGCCAGCAGCAGCGCCGGAAACGCCATCATCAAATCGGTAAAACGCATCAGCAGACCACCGATACGTCCCTGCAGATAACCGGCGCTTAGCCCCACCACCACGCCCGTCAGCACCGCAATGCCGTTGGCGACCACGCCAATCAGCAGCGAGGTGCGCGCGCCGTAAACCAGCCGGGAGAAGAGATCGCGCCCCAGCAGATCGGTTCCCAGCCAGTAAGTGGCGTTGGGCGCGAGCGGCGCACCCTCCAGGCTCAGCCCCTCGACAAACTGTTCGTTGGGATCAAAAGGCGTGACCCAGGGCGCGAGCAGCGCGGCCAGCACCACCAGCAGGATAAACAGCAGCGAGACCAGCAGCGCAGGCCGCCGGAGTAAATAAAATATCCAGCTCATAACGATCGTCCTTGTGCGTCGGGCGCACTCTGTCGCAACCACTGCTCTGCGACCTGCGCCACAGGCTGGTTAGTGCGCATCGACTCAGTGCGCAGCCGCACCCAGGCCTGTTGCTCGTCAATGTTTTCCGCCAGCATCAGCGCAGCCAGCGCTCGGGTAATCTGCGGCGTCGCCGCCAGACGCTGGCGCAGCAGTTCCTGCTGCTGCTGGCTCTCATGCAGCTGCTGACGCAGTCCCACCGCCATCATCAGCGTGGTATAGATCGCCCGCTGCGTAATGGGTTTGGAGAGGATGGCCGTGGCCCCCAATGTCAGCGCGCGCTGCACCTGTGAAAGCCCTTCATGAGAGGTGAGTGCGATCACCGGTATCCCCGCCATATTGACCCGTTGCAGCGTCAGCGGGCTGGCGAACGCCTCCAGCTCCACCAGTACCGCGCAGGGCGTAAGCAAGGGTATGGCCTCATCCGCCGTCAGGTGATGCCAGCGAATACCCATGCGCGTCAGGTTTTTTTCCAGCGCTTCACGGCTCCTCGCTTCGCAATCCACCAGCAGGAGCGGCTGAGCATCAAAATCCGGGGACAGTAGCGTTTTCATTTCACAACCCTCAGGACAGCTCTGGCAGAATTCATCACAACCGTCTGGCTTTGACGCAGATCGGTTGCAGAAAGATAAGGATCGGGCATGACCGGCTGCGGCTCGCTATGCAGCAGCTGAAAGCACTCTTGCTCCAGCTCGGCGATATAGCAGGGCAAACAGGCGTGGTTGTTTTGCGCCAGAACTGAGCGCGCGCCCGGCGAGTGCGCGTCATACTGACGATGCAATGCCGTCAGCACCGCTTCCGGCTGGCTGTTGCTCGCCTGGCGCAGACTGTCGGCGAACAGCCTGACCGCCCGCCAGGCGCCAATGTAGTAATGCGAGATGCGCTGCGCGCCATGCAGACGGCGCTGCTGCGCGCAGAAATCGGGATCGACGCTTTCAAAAAACGGGCCGCAGGAGAGCAGACGCACCGCCCGTAACGGCGCGACCTCGGCTACTTCCGCCTCGGTAAAGTTACAGCTGAGCACCGCCAGCGTCCGCCCCAGGCGCATACAGGCGCCATCCAGCGCGCGCAGAAAGGCATACGAAGTTTCACCCACCAGGTTGTTAAGCACGAAGTCTGGCTCTGCGCTGAGAATCGCTTCTACCAACTCCGTCACGGCGCTGTTGCGCAGGTGCAGATATTTCTCCCCCACCACCCTGCCGCCGGAAGCCTCCACCACCTCGCGGGCGATGCGGTTGCTCTCCCAGCCCCAGACATAGTTAGAGCCGGTCAGCCAGGCACGCTGTCCAAACGTATCGAGCGCCAGCCGCAGTAAGGGCAGCAGGGTCTGATTGGGGCAGCCGCCGAGATAAACCACCTGCTCGCTGCTCTCGAATCCCTCGTAGGGGCAGCCGTACCAGAGCAGCAGGTTATGCTGCTCCAGGTCCGGGATAATTTCTTTACGGCTGGCGGAAGTAATGGTGCCGAAAATATGGCGGATGCCCTGATCGATAAAGGTACTCACTGCCTCGCTGTAGGCCGCCAGGTCGCCCGCCGGATTGATATGACGGGCCTGGAGCTGAAACGGATAAGCGGGATCGGCATTGATTTCCGCCAGCGCATGGCACGCGCCTGCCAGCGCGCTTTTCGCCATATGGCTATAGGTCCCTTCCGTTGAAAGCAGAATACCAATATCAATAACTTGCACGTGCGTTTTCTCTCCGCATAAAAAAAGCCCGATCGTCCTTAGCAGGACAATCAGGCTTCGTTACCTGTCGATATCAAATTGGATCAAGTCTTAAGGGTTACCCCGGCTTGTAGGTAACAGACATGAAAAATTCATGCCATCTTTACAGATTTGTTAAATCAGCAGGTTAGGCTGTGGCGTACAGAGGCGCTGCACTAACTTGATGCAGCGCGCCCCGATAAGGTGCAGGATTTTTAACCGTTCTGACGAATACGCGCGATGAGCGCGTCGATATCATCAATATACGGTGCGGCAATGATCAGAGTTTTGCCGAGCGTAATCGCGCTGCGAATGCATTCGGTGCGCATCGCTTCATCAGAAATATTCTTCATATCCGCGACGTGCGACATGCCAACGGTACGGCGAATCAGCTCGGTGCCGCAGTAGCCCACGCTGTCGATCCATACCTTGCGCAGAAATGTCTGTGCATACCCCGGATAAGCCAGCGCCACGTCAGTGGT
The DNA here is from genome assembly GCF_044342975.1 of Pantoea osteomyelitidis. Taxonomy (NCBI): domain Bacteria; kingdom Pseudomonadati; phylum Pseudomonadota; class Gammaproteobacteria; order Enterobacterales; family Erwiniaceae; genus Pantoea; species Pantoea osteomyelitidis. The sequence continues at coordinate 30,863 of NZ_JBGFSN010000004.1, read as the reverse complement.
TTTCTCTGCGGCAAGGGCAAGAAAGCGCGCGGCAAAAGTGTTCCAGACTTCTCGCACATCGTTCAGACGCAGTTCACGTCCCTCTGCCGCTTCGCGCGGGGCCAGCAAACCAGGCAGCGCGCAGTAGTTGATCAGCAGATTGCCCAGCGCGGTACCGACGTCAAAACCGATCGGGCCGAAGTAGCCGAATTCGGCATCAATCGCTTTCAGGCTGCCATCCGCGACGAAAATCGAGCCGCTATGGATATCGCCATGCAGCAGCGCTTCCGCATCGGCGAAGAAGCGATGTTTTAAACCCGCCACGGCAATTTTCAGCGGGTGATCGTGGCGCAGGCCCACCACCAGATCCTCCAGCGCCGCCGGATAGCTGTTGCGTTCATGCTCGATGTAGGGATCGTTAAAGAAGAGATCTTCAGTGATTTCACACAATTCAGGATTGATAAAGCGCGCGACTTCCGCTTTTTTGCGGTGCGGATGCAGACAAAAATCGGAGGTGTGAAACAGCGTCTGCGCCAGATATTCGCCCAGCTGACGCGCCGCCTGCGGATAATATGCGCCTTTCACCAGTTCGCCGCGCCAGATGCGGTGGCTGGAGAGATCTTCCATCACCATCACCGCCAGCTCCGCGTCGTAATGCGTAATCTTCACCGTATGCTGCGGACAATATTTGTAATGCTCGACCAGCACCTCTGCCTCAAGGCGGGCGCGATCCAGCGTCAGCGGCCAGGATTCGCCCACGCAGCGCACATAAGGCAGCGCCTGCTTGACGATAACGCGGCTCTGGCCCCGGTTATCGAAAATTTTAAACACCAGGTTAAGGTTGCCATCACCAATCTCTTCGGCGCTGACCAGCGCAGACGGATCGCCCACGCCGCCAAAACGTTTTGCATATTCCACAGCATCGGCAGCGGTGAACGTACGGTATTGCGACATTGCCTGTTCCTCGTGAATCTTCAGTAATAAGCCGTTCAGACGTCTATACTTCCGCTTCGCATGTTGGCACAATAACCGCTATTAACGCAACATGGATTTCAGCCACATGCAAACACTCCGCACTACCAGCTTACAGGTTCGTGACAATCAGCTCTGGATCCTTGATCAGCAGGCGCTGCCCCAGCAGAAAAATTGGCTGCCTGCGCACAGCGTGGCGGCGCTGGTGGATCATATTCATGCGTTACGCGTGCGTGGCGCGCCGCTGATTGGCCTTTCCGCCAGCCTGCTGCTGGCGCTGCTGGCGGAGAGCGGCATGCCGCAGCATGAACTGGCAGAAGCGCTGGAAACCCTGCGCGCCGCGCGTCCCACGGCGGTGAACCTGATGAATAATCTTGACAGGATGAAGCAGGCGCTGGCGCAGGCGCAGTTTGTTACTGCGCTGAGTTGTGAAGCGCTGCGTCTGGTGGAAGAAGATAAAAAGCTGTGCGACAGCATCGCCACGGCGGGCAGCGCGCTGGTGACGCCGGGCAGCCAGATTCTGACGCACTGCAACACCGGCGGGCTGGCGACCGCAGGCGTCGGCACCGCGCTCGGCGTGATTGCGCATGCTTATCGGCAGGGCAAGGTGAAAAATGTCTGGGTGGATGAGACGCGTCCGCTGTTGCAGGGCGGTCGTCTTACCGCCTGGGAGCTGGGCGAGCTGGGCGTTCCTTATCAGCTGATCACCGACTCCATGGCCGCCAGTTTAATGGCGCGTAAACAGGTGGATGCCATTTGGGCCGGCGCGGACCGCATTGCCGCCAACGGCGACGTGGCGAATAAGATCGGCACCTACAGCCTGGCGGTGCTGGCGCACTATCACGACATTCCTTTTTATGTTGCTGCCCCGCACACTACGCTGGATGCGCACTGCCCCAACGGCGATGCGATTCCAATTGAGCAGCGCGCCGCCAGCGAAGTCACCGGCGTAGCGGGCAGCTTCGGCAGCGTGCAGTGGGCGCCGACAGATGCGCAGGTTTATAACCCGGCGTTCGACGTCACGCCCACCGCGCTGATCAGCGCCTGGGTGCTGGATACCGGGGTGGTGACGCCTGAACGGGTAAAGGCCGGGGTATTTCAACCAAGGTAAAGGGGTGGCGGGAAGTCGGATACGGGCTTCCCGCAATAGAGCCATAATAACATTGAATAACCGACAAAAATTACTGTTCAAACGGCTTCAGCGGAATACGATAAGCATTTCCACTAATAATTTGAAAACCAATAATTATCCGCCGCGTATTCAATTGATTTGGTTTTCTCTGTTTTGGCGCTAATACGTAATCCACCACAAATTCTTTGTGCTCAGTAAAAGGATAAAACGCAGAGGGAATACATAGCTCCCCATTTTTACTATCCAGATCGGGTTTGTCTTTGTACCACCGCTGTTCTTCCGCTGCGCCTTTGGGGGCGATACTGATAATAACCAGCTGATAATCTTTGGCATCCTTAACCTGGAAGCAAACGCCGTTTGGTGTTGCACTGACGCTGGCGTTTTCTGGTGGTGTCAGGCGATCTCCATAAGGACAGCCCGCCACTAGCAGAACAGATAAAAGGGAAAAAACAGTATTGAATTTTAAAGGTTTCATTAAGGGAAATCCTTTAAGGTATATTCATAAGATGGTCTGATAATGCCTTCGCCATAAACCATCTCATTATTACAATGTTCCGTAATAAATATTCTTATTTCTGGCTCAGCGATATAATATATCAAAGAGAACGTAACAAGAGGCAATCTGTTTTTTACCGGAGCGCACATAAAAAACGCCGCCACAGGCGGAAAGCTATTATACTGAATAGTTATTTACATAATATAAAGCGGTGATTTTATCGCTGGTGCGAAGTGGCCGCGAAGGCTGGCCGGAAAAGAGAAAATGGGCGGCGCGCAGCCGCCCGGAAATAATCTATTTTCTCAGGGCAAACGCGGATAGGCATCGGCGATCTTATCGCCGGTAAATTTCGCCACCCACCCTTCCTGATTATCGAAAATACGGATAGCGGTAAAGTGCGGTGACGATCCCATATCAAACCAGTGCGGCGTACCGGCAGGCACGGAAATCAGATCGTTCTTCTCACACAAAATTTGATAAACCTGTCCGTCGAGATGCAGGCAAAAAAGCCCCGCGCCTTCCACAAAGAAACGCACTTCATCTTCGCCGTGGGTATGCTCGGAAAGAAACTTCTCGCGCAGCACCTCTTTCTGCGGATTATCGCCACGCATGCTGATCACATCCCAGCTCTGATAGCCCTTCTCCGCCACCAGACGATCGATCGCGTGCTGGTACGCATGAATCACCGTTTCAGCATCAGGACTCTCGCCCAAATCGCGATCCGCTTCCCAGCGTTCAAAGCGTACGTTCTTGGCGTTCAACCGCTTCTGGATCGCCTCTGCATCGGTACTGTGCCACACCGGCTGACTCGCTTCGGTGTCGGTAAAAATAGTCAGCTCACTCATCCTAAATGGTCTCCGGGTTAATCTGGGCAAAATGGGTAACCTGACGATGTCGGCTTTCCGTATCCGCTTCGCCTCGAATCAACTGCACGGTATGCCAACCCGCTTCCGCCGCCGCATCCAGCTCCTGATGAATATCGGAGAGGAACAGTAACGCATCCGCAGGCAGGCCAATCTGGTCGGCAATGTTGCGATAGGAACTCACTTCACGCTTCGCGCCCACATGGGTATCGAAATACCCGCTGAACAGTCCGGTGATATCTCCTGCTTCGCTGTAACCAAATAATAGTTTTTGCGCGGCAACAGAGCCAGATGAATAAACAAACAGCCCGATACCCTGCTGTTGCCACTGCTGCAATGTCGGCAACACATCGGGATAGAGGTGCCCTTTAAAGCTGCCGTTCAGATAGCCGTCGCGCCAGATCATCCCCTGCAATGCCTTCAGGCCGGTGGATTTGCGGTCCTGATCCATATAGCTATAGAGGATCTCAACCAGATCGTTGAGATCGGCGTCGGGTCGTTCGGCCTCAGCGCGCACCGCCGCCAGCGCCGATGCGACCATGGGATCGGCCTGTTCGCGTTCAATAAAATGGGTCAGATGTTCGCGCGCATAGGGAAACAGCACGTTATGCACAAAGCGAATGTCGCTGGTCGTGCCTTCAATATCGGTAACAATGGCGCGGATCATTTTGCCTCCAGCAGGCGACGTTGCAGTTCACACTCAAAAAGAAATTCCAGCCCTTCCAGATGGCGGCGCGCTTCGCTAACATCGCGGCCCCAGCAGGTCAGCCCGTGGCCGCGCAGCAGAAAGCCGTAGTTCAGCGGCTGTTCACGCGCATAGCTTTCGATACGACTCACCAGCGCGGCGATATCCTGATGGTTTTCAAACAGCGCGATCGGCACAGTATTGATGTGCGTCTGCTGACCGGCGAGCGTTTTCTGCATCTCATAACCGCTAAGCAGCAGCGCGTTCCCTTTCTCCACGCGCGACAGCACGGTTGAGTTTACCGTATGGGTGTGCAACACCGCGCCCGCTTCCGGAAACAGGCGATAAATCAGGGTATGCAGGCCGGTTTCCGCAGAAGGTTTTCTTCCGGAAGGCACATGACTGGTGGCGATTTCCACCTGAATAAAGTCATCGCGCGTCAGGCTGCCTTTATCCTTGCCCGATTCGCTGAGCAGGCAGTAGCGCGCATCCTGGCGCACCGACATATTCCCGCCGGTGGCAGGCGCCCAGCCTTTGGCACCAATCCAGTGGCAGGCCGCCACCAGCTGGTCAAGAGGAAGAAAATCAATCATAGCGTGTTGATATCCCGCACTGTAGGGTTTAGACGTCTAAGCGTCTCGATTGCCAAATATTAACATCCTGTTTATAGTGGCAGCAACAAAGGGTTAAACATGCGCCAACATTCGCGCTTAAGGTCAGAGGTCCATGACGCAGCACAACCTGATTCCCGAGAGCAAATTGCCTGCGCTCGGCACCACCATTTTTACTCAGATGAGCGCTCTGGCGCAGCAGCATAACGCCATTAACCTTTCCCAGGGCTTTCCCGACTTTGACGGTCCGCGCTATTTGCAGGAGCGCCTGGCGTATCACGTCAGCCAGGGCGCTAATCAGTATGCGCCGATGACCGGCGCGCTGGCGCTGCGTGAAGCGATCGCCGCCAAAACCGCCGAGCTTTATCACCATACGCCGGACGTCAACAGCGACATCACCGTCACCGCCGGGGCAACAGAAGCACTCTATGCCGCGATCACCGCCCTGGTGCGCAGCGGCGATGAGGTGATCTGTTTCGATCCCAGCTATGACAGCTACGCCCCGGCGGTAGAACTGGCGGGCGGCGTGCTGAAACGCATCGCCCTGCAGCCGCCGGGCTTTCGCGTTGACTGGACGGCGTTTCGCCGCCTGCTGTCGGATAAAACCCGTCTGGTGATCCTCAATACGCCACATAATCCCTCCGCCACCGTCTGGCGCAAAAGCGACTATGCCGAACTCTGGCAGGCGATCGCTGAACAGGAAATCTATGTGCTGAGCGATGAGGTGTACGAGCACATCTGTTTTGCTGAAGAAGGCCATGCCAGCGTATTGGCTCACCCACTGCTGCGCGAGCGCGCTATCGCCGTCTCTTCCTTCGGTAAAACTTTCCATATGACCGGCTGGAAAGTGGGTTATTGCGTGGCGCCCGCCGCCATCAGCGCGGAAATCCGCAAGGTGCATCAGTATCTGACCTTTTCAGTCAACACCCCGGCCCAGCTGGCGATTGCCGATATGCTGCGCGCCGAGCCGGAGCATTACCGCGAGCTGCCCGATTTCTATCGCGCACGCCGTGACCGTTTAGTGCAGGCGCTGGCGAAAAGCCGTTTCAGGGTGCTGCCCTGTGAAGGCACCTATTTTCTGCTGGCGGACTACAGCGCCATCTCCGATCTGGATGATGTCAGCTTCTGCCAGTGGCTGACCAAAGAGGTGGGCGTGGCGGCGATTCCGCTGTCGGTGTTCTGCGCCGATCCTTTCCCGCATAAGCTGATTCGCCTCTGCTTTGCCAAACAGGAAGCGACGCTGGACGCCGCTGCGGAGCGCTTATGTCAACTTTGAAAATTACCGTTTTGCAGGAAACCCTGAGCTGGATGGATGGCGAAGCGAACCTGCGCCACTTTGATCAGGTGCTGGCCGATCTGCACGGACGCGATCTGATTCTGTTGCCGGAGATGTTTACCACCGGCTTCGCCATGGAGGCGGCCAAAAGTTCGCTGCCGCAGGCGCAGGTAGTGGAGTGGCTGCACGGCCATGCCCGTGCCCTTGATGCGCTGGTAGGCGGCAGCGCGGCGATCCAGACGGAAAAAGGCGCGGTAAACCGTTTCCTGCTGGTAGAGCCGGACGGCACGCTGCATCAGTACGATAAACGTCACCTGTTCCGCATGGCCGATGAGCATCATCACTATCTGCCGGGCGAGCAGCGCGCGGTGTTCAGCTGGCGCGGCTGGCGCATTCTGCCGCAGATCTGTTATGACCTGCGTTTTCCGGTGTTCGCCCGCAACCGCAACGATTACGATCTGGCGCTCTATGTGGCTAACTGGCCCGCGCCGCGCGCGCATCACTGGCAGGCGTTGCTGATGGCGCGCGCCATCGAAAATCAGGTCTACGTGGCGGGCTGCAACCGCGTCGGTGAAGATGGCAATCAGCACCGCTACAGCGGCGACAGCCGGATTATCAGCCCGCAGGGCGAGATCCTGAGCCAAGCCGAGCCGTTTCAGCCAGCACGGCTGGATGCGGAGCTTTCGCTGGATGAACTGAACGCGTACCGGGAAAGATTCCCGGCCTGGCGCGATGCGGATGAGTTTTCATTCTGAACCATGAAAAAGGCCACACGGGTGGCCTGTTTTTTTCAGCTTCCGCGATAGGTTGACCACGACCAGGGAGAGATCAGAAACGGCAGATGATAATGGCTGCCCGCTTCGGCAATGACAAAATCGATCTGGGCGCTGACGTAAAGCGCATCGCGCCCGGCGGCGGCAAAGTAATCGCCAATCTCCGCCACCAGCCGGTAATGGCCCGGGGTTAACGGCTCCGGCGTCAGCTCTTTCACTCGTCCCTCCAGGTCCGTCTTGCCCACCGCCACCGGCAGCCAGCCCTCGGTGCTGTTCTGCTCCAGCGACACCGCCACGCCAGTGGCGGGCTTGCCCAGCGCGGTATCGAGAATATGCGTCGTAATCGTGCTCATTCCATCGTCTCCTTCAGGCGTAGCAAAGTAATTTCCCGCAGCTGGCTCAGCGCCTCCTGCTGCTCACTCTGTTCATCATTGTTAAGCCGACGCCGCAATTCCGCCAGCATCTCTTCGCCGCTGCGCCCTTTAGCGCGAATCAGGAACACGCGGCCAAAACGCTGCTCATACTCATGGTTGCCCTGCAACATCGCCTGTTTCAGCGCGCTGTCCGCCTGCTGCATGGCGGACTGCTCATTGCGCGACAGCCTGGCCTCTTTATCCGCGCCGCTGGCCCTCTCGCCAATGCGCGGATGCGCCGCCAGCGCCTGATTAAGCTCTGCCGCCTGCCACCCCTGCGCCAGCCGATCCGCCTCCGCCAGCAGCGCGGCGGTGGAAGCAAACGGGCGCGCCTGTATCAGCCCACGCCGCCAGTCCGCTATCGCTACGCAGTGAGCAATCACGGCTTCCGCCTCGTCAACGGAGAGCTGATTAAAACCATCGATATCCATACGCAAACTCCCTGCTGTTACCGTTGTGCGATATCGCAAACCGCCTGCAGATACGCCTGTACCCCTTTCGCCACGTCCGCTTCCATCACAGACTCCGCCGGATGATGGCTGATGCCGCGATCGCAGCGCACAAACAGCATGCCGACCGGCCAGCGTTCGGCGATGGCGATGGCGTCGTGACCGGCGCCGCTCGGCAATGCCAGGCTGCGCCCCTGCACATTTTCCACCGCCGCCGACAGCGCCTGCTGCAAACTGGCGTCGCAGGCGGTCGCATTGATGCGGTAATACTCTTCAGCCTGAAAGCGCAGACCACGACGCAGCGCGATCGCCTCCGCCTGGGTAAGCAGGGTTGAGAGCAACGCCTCCAGCGGCGCATCTTCAGGGCTACGCACGTCCAGGCTGAATTTTACCTCGCCGGGGATCACATTCACCGCGCCCGGCGCGCAGTGCAGCGTGCCGACGGTAGCCACCAGCTGCGGACCATGCTCACGTGTGGTCTGCTCAACAAACACCATCCACTCGGCGGCGGCGGCCAGCGCATCTTTTCGATGCGTCATCGGCACCGTACCGGCGTGGCCCGCTTCGCCGCTGAAGCAGCAGTCAAGCCGACGCGCGCCGTTGATCGCCGTCACCACGCCCAGCGCCAGATCTTCCTGTTCCAGGCAGGGTCCCTGTTCGATATGCAGTTCCAGATAGGCGACGATATCGCTTACCTGACGCGCCGCCGTGGCGATTTTGGTTGCGTCGAGGCCGACGTCCGCCATCGCCTGCGCCACGGTAATGCCGTTGCCGTCGGGATGGGTGATCCAGCTCTGCGGCCAGCTGCCGGTAATGCCGCGGCTGCCAAGCAGCGTGATGCCGAAGCGCGTACCCTCCTCATCGCCAAAGCCGACAATCTCCACCGCCAGCGGCAGGCGCAGATCGTGCTGATGCAGCCACTGTACGGTTTCGATGGCGCTCAGCACGCCCAGCATGCCGTCATAGCGTCCGGCGTTGCGTACGGTGTCGAGATGGGAGCCGAGCAGCAGCGCCGGGGCGTTGGCTTCACGCCCTTCATAGCGTCCACAGATGTTGCCGACTGCATCCTGCCAGACGCGCATGCCGGCGGCGGCCATCCACTCGCCCACCAGCGCGTTGGCGCGCATCTGTTCCGGCGACAGATAGACGCGCATCAGCCCGTCAGGGGTTTCGCTGATCTCCGCCAGCGCATCGCAACGCGTCATCACGCGTGCGGCAGCCGCCTGAGCCTCGCTGAGGGTCATCAGGCTTTCATTCATGCGCGACTCCCATTGGCGTAATGGTCCCAGGCCGCCTGCATCGCCGCGCCCTGCGTGGAGCGGAAGCCGACGTGATTGAGCACCGCCTCCAGCGCCGCCAGGGTTTGCAGCACGCAATCTTTACGCGCGTTGTAGCCCATGGTGCCGATGCGCCATACCTTGCCGTGCAGCGGGCCAAAGGAGGTACCGATCTCGATGCCAAAATCTTCCAGCATCAGTTTGCGCACCTGGTCGCCGTTCACGCCCTGCGGGATTATCACACCCAGCACGTTGTTCATTTTGTGTTTCAGGTCGCCGAAGGTCTCCAGTCCCATGCCCTGAATGCCTTTCAGCAGCGCCTCGCCGTGCAGCTGATGGCGGGCGATGCCGTTATCCAGCCCTTCCTGCAGGATCAGGCGCGCGCACTCGCGGGCGCCGAACAGCGCCGTGGTCGCTTCGGTATGGTGATTGAGGCGCTCCGGCCCCCAGTAATCCATTACCATGCCGAGGTCGAAATAGTTGGAGTAGATCATCTCATCGTCGCCATCCTGATGCTCGGCGGTGCGAATCCCCTCCTCCACGCATTTGCGTTTGCGGATCACCGCTTCCATTTGCGGACTCAGGGTAATCGGCGAGGTACCGGACGGGCCACCCAGGCATTTCTGCATCCCGGCGGAGACCGCATCCAGCCCCCAGGCGTCGGTTTCCAGCGCGTTGCCGCCCAGCGACGCGGTTGCGTCGGTGTAAAACAGCACGCCATGCTGTTTACAGATGGCGCCCAGCTCCGCCAGCGGCTGCAACATGGTGGTCGAGGTATCGCCCTGCACCGTGAGCAGCAGACGCGGCTTCACTTTTTTGATCGCATCTTCCACCTGATCCGGCGTAAACACCTCGCCCCAGGGCACCTCGATGGTATGCACTTCCGCGCGGCAGCGACGGGCGATTTCACACAGCAGATGACCAAAGCGTCCGAATACCGGCACCAGCACCCTGTCGCCTGGCCGGATCGCCGACAGCAGGATCGCCTCAATCCCGGCGCGCGAGGTGCCGTCAACCAGCATCGTCCAGCGGTTCGCGGTACGAAACACGCCGCGATAAAGCGCCATCACCTCATTCATGTAATGGGTCATCGCCGGATCGTACTGGCCAATCAGCTGGCTCGACATGGCGCGCAGCACGCGCGGATCGGCGTTGATCGGGCCCGGCCCCATCAGCAGACGCTGTGGCGGATTGATTTGCGGGTATTGGGTAATGTCCATGATGAATTCCTTGTTTAACAGGCTTACAGGCGAACAGTGGAGATGAACTGCTTCAGCTCGGGGGTCTGCGGATTGGCAAACAGCGTTTTGCTGTCGCCCTGCTCCCAGACGCGCCCCTGATGCATAAACACCACCCGATCGCCCACGTCGCGAGCGAAGTTCATTTCATGCGTCACGAGGATCAGCGTCATGCCTTCCGCCGCCAGCTGCTCCAGCACTTTCAGCACCTCGCCCACCAGCTCCGGGTCGAGCGCCGAAGTGATCTCGTCACAGAGTAAGACTTTCGGCGTCATCGCCAGCGCACGCGCAATCGCCACGCGCTGCTGCTGTCCACCGGAGAGATTGGCAGGATAGTAGTTAAGGCGCTCGCCAAGCCCGACCTTTTCCAGCATCTGCGCCGCCAGTTCGCGGCATTCCGCCTCGCTTTTTTTCAGCACGCGGCGCGGCGCCAGCATCACATTTTCCAGCGCGGTCATATGGGGGAACAGGTTGAAGCTCTGAAACACCATTCCGACGGAACGGCTGATCTCCCGCGCCTGCGATTCACGATCGGTAATCGTCATGCCGCCGAGCTTGATGCTGCCGTCCTGATAGCCTTCCAGTCCGTTCATGCAACGCAACAGGGTGCTTTTGCCCGATCCGCTCCGGCCGATAATGGAGATCACTTCGCCCATTTCGATATCGAGATCCACGCCCTTCAGCACGTGGTTGTCGCCGTAGTATTTCTGCACCTGATTAATGGTGATGAGCGGCATTGAATTTTTTCTCCAGGTACTGGCTGTAGCGAGACAGCGGAAAACAGATCAGGAAGTAACCGAGCGCTACCAGCCCGAACACTTTAAAGGGCTGATAGGTCACGTTATTGAGAATGGTACCGGCCTTGGTCAGCTCAACGAAGCCGATAATGGACGCCAGCGCGGTGCCCTTCACCACCTGCACGGCAAAGCCAACGGTGGGCGCAATGGCGATGCGAATCGCCTGCGGCGCAATCACGCGGTACAGGGTCTGACCGAAGCTGAGGCCGACGCAGCGCGCCGCTTCCCATTGCCCTTTCGGCAGCGCCTGAATGCTGCCGTACCAGATATCGAGCAGAAAGGCGCTGGTATAGAGCGTCAGCGCCAGCGAGGCGGCGGTCCAGGGCGCGACGTCGATGCCGAACAGCGCCACGCCGAAAAAGGCCAGAAACAGCTGCATCAGCAGCGGCGTCCCCTGAAACAGCTCGGTATAGCCGCGAATCAGGCGCAGCAGCCACGGACGACGCAGCAGGCGCAAAAACAGCAGTGGCAGCGTCACCAGGGTGCCGCCAAAAAAGGCCACCAGCGACAGCAGAAGGGTCCAGCGCGCCGCCAGCAGCAGGTTGCGCAGGATGTCCCAGTCGGTAAAGGTTGTCATCATGCCCGCGCTCCAAACCATTTACGTCCAATCGCCAGCAGCAGCTGGCGCATGGCGATCGACAACGCCAGATAGATCAGCGTGGTCACCAGATAGACTTCAAAACTCAAAAAGGTACGCGACTGGATCAGGTTGGCGGCGAAGGTCAGCTCTTCATAGGAAACCTGCGACACCACCGAGGAGCCGAGCATCACGATAATGCACTGGCTGACCAGCGCCGGATAAATACGTTGCAGCGACGGCGGCAGCACCACGCGCAGAAAGGTCTGCGCGCGGGTTAAGCCCAGCACGCGCCCCGCTTCCCACTGCCCGCGCGGCGTCACCTGAATACCGGCGCGGATAATTTCCGTGCTGTAGGCGCCGAGGTTGATCAGCATCGCCAGCAGCGCTGCTTCGCCCGCCGTCAGCTTTAGCCCGAGATTCGGCAGGCCGAAGACGATAAAAAAGAGCTGAACCACAAAAGGGGTGTTGCGGATCAGCTCCACGTAGCAGCCCCACAGGCGGCTGGCCCAGCCGGGTTTGCCGCTGCGTAGCGCCGCGCCAAGAATGCCGAGGCTCACGCCGCCGACGGTAGCCAGTACCGTCAGCTGAACGGTGATCCACAGGCCGGCCAATAGCTCCGGCCAGTATGGCCACAATGCGGGGAAGTTAAGTTGCCCGATCATCGTGCTTCCTTATGCCCCCAGGCTGGCGGGCAACGGCGCTTTCAGCCACTCTTCAGAAAGTTTGTTCAGCGTGCCGTCTTTGATGCCCTGCTCAATCAGCGCATCCACTTTCTCTTTCAGCGCCGGTTCGTTTTTCTTAAGGCCGATAAAGCAGGGAGAATCTTTCAGCATAAACTGAGCGACCGGCGCTTTTTGCGGGTTCTGGCGCGCGATAGCCGCTACCACCAGATTGCCGGTGGCGACATATTCCACCTGGCCGGAAAGATAAGCGGAGAGCGTGGTGTTGTTATCTTCATAACGTTTTACCTGCGCATCTTTCGGCGCGATCTGGCTCAGCACCATATCTTCTACCGCGCCGCGCGTCACGCCGACCGATTTGCCGCTCAGCGCCGCCGCGTCTTTCAGCGTCTCGCCTTTTGGACCGAACACGCCAAGAAAGAAAGGCGCGTAAGCGCGGCTGAAATCGATCACTTTTTCACGCTCGGCGTTTTTCCCCATGCTGGAGATCACCAGATCCACTTTGTCGGTTTGTAGATAAGGCACGCGGTTGGCACTGGTTACCGGCACCAGCTGCAACTTAAGTTTCATCTGTTTGGCGAGGTATTTCGCCATATCGATATCATAACCCTGCGGCTGCAGGTCAGTGCCCACCGAGCCAAACGGCGGGAAGTCCTGCGGCACAGCCACGCGGATCACGCCACGCTTCTGAATATCTTGCAGCTGATCCGCCAGCGCACTGCCCGCCTGCGCCATCATCAGTGCTGCACTCACCACTGCCATCACGACCTTTTTCATTCTGCACCCCGGAGAAGTTAATGTGAAACGAAAGATTCTTAACAACCCTTTCTGCAACTAATGTGCCAATCGCAGCGTCAGAAAAAATATCCTTTCGCCGCACAGGTTAATCTGAAAAAAGCGGGAAACGGCGGCGGTATGTGGCGAGGCGCGAGTGAACCAAAACGAGGCAAGGCACCAAAATGGTGCCCCTTAGCGGTGTTCCAGCTCGTCCAACTGCTGATAAAGATCGGCAATCTGGTGGATACGCTGACGCCCCTGCGACAACATCTCGTGCAGCAGCGCATTGGCCAACAGATTGATCAGGCTCATCGCGCCGGCGTAGCTGTCGAAGGCTGAAACGCTGTCGAGCGGCGCGCAGAACTGCCAGCGCGCCAGCGCGATGATGCTCTGCGCCTGTGGCTCGCACAGCGTCAACAGCGGGATATTGTCGCTTTGTAGCTGCTGCATCAGCGGGCGGATAATGCGCGGACGGCGGCGAAAAGCGATCACGACCACCATATCTTCCGGGGTGATATCCACCAACTCTTCTGCCAGCGTCTGGCCGGGTTGCGGCAGAATGTGCACTTGCTGACGCACCTGCAACAGCTGCTGACGCAGGTGCAGCGCCACCGGCCAGGAATTACGCATGCCGATGATAAAGATACGTTTAGCCTGCGACAGCACCTGGATCACCTCGCCGAACTGTTGCGGATCGATGCTGTTGACCCACTGCGTCAGGTTCGCCATCTCCTGCTTGTAATGCCTTGAAAGCAGCGTGTTGCCCTGCACCGCATCGCGGTTATCGGTGAGCGGCATACCGCTCTGACGCAGGGTGCGCAGCTCCTCACGCATATCTTTATATTTTTCATAGCCGAGCCGCTTAAACAGCCGGCTCACCGTCGCCTTGGAGACGCCGCTCAGGCGTGCCAGCTCGGCGCTGTTGTAGCTGATAAGGTCGTCAAAGTGATCAAACACAAAGTCGGCGATGCGCTGCTCCTGAGGCGAGAGTTGGGGATAATGGCTTCTGAGCCTTTCATCAAGCTGTTTCATCACGGTTCCTGTAACTTTTGTTTCAGCACAAGCTAGCATAAATTGATCCAGGTTCGCGCAGCAGCCAGGGTTAAACAGACAAAACTGGAACAGCTCTTGCTTAATTTCCTCCAGATACCCTGAAAAGAATGAGCGAAGAATGATACAAAGCAATATGGCGCCGCTGGGCATGGCGGTCACTCCCCACCATCTGGCCAGTGAGAGCGCACTGGCGGTACTGCGTGAAGGCGGCAATGCGCTGGAAGCGATGGTCGCCGCCGCTGCCACTATCGCCGTGGTCTATCCCCATATGAATGGCCTGGGCGGCGACGGTTTCTGGCTGGTGGTGCCGCCGCAGGGCGATCCCATCGCCATCGACGCCAGCGGCGCAGCAGGCTCGCTGGCCCACTTCGATTTCTATCATGGTGAAACGCATATTCCTCATCGCGGACCCAAAGCGGCGCTGACCGTCGCGGGCACCGTGAGCGGCTGGGCAGAAGCGTTGCGGCTGTCGCAGGAACTGGGTGGCACAGCGTTGCCACTGGCGCGTCTGCTGCGCGATGCTATCCGCTATGCGGCCGACGGCATTCCGGTTACCGCCTCGCAATCCGCCGCCACCGCCGCCAAAAAGCATGAGCTGCGCGATCGGCCCGGTTTTGCCGCCACCTTTATGCCCGACGGCGAGGTGCCGCAGCCCGGCAGCCGATTCACTCAACCGGCGCTGGCCAATACCCTGAGCCAGCTGACGGAACAGGGACTGGAGAGTTTTTACCGTGGCGATCTGGCGCACAAGCTGGCGCGTGAGATGTCGGCGCTCGGTATGCCGATCACGCTGGAAGATTTACAGCAGCAGCGCGCGCGACGCTGTACGCCGCTGCATGTCGCCCACAGCGAAGGTGACATTTACAACATGACGCCGCCAACGCAGGGGCTGGTCTCGCTGGCGATCCTCGGCATTACCGACCAGCTGGATATGGCGAATGCCGATGAGGCGCAGACCGTGCATCGCATTGTCGAGGCGACGAAAAAGGCGTTCGCGCTGCGCGATCGCCACATCACCGATCCGCGCCATATTGAGACCGATTTACAAGAGCTGTTGACGCCGCAACATCTCGCCATGCTCGCCAGTGAGATTAACGAAGATCAAGCCGCCCCCTGGGGCACCGGGCGCGGGCCGGGCGATACCGTCTGGATGGGCGTGATGGACAGCAGCGGGCTGGCGGTTTCCTTTATCCAGAGTATCTACCATGAATTCGGCAGCGGCGTGGTGCTGCCCGATACCGGCATTACCTGGCAGAACCGCGGCGCCGCTTTCAGCCTGCAACCCGATCATCTGCTGGCGCTGGCGCCCGGCAAGCAGCCTTTTCATACCCTTAACCCTGCCGCCGCGCGCCTGAAAGATGGCCGTACCATGGTTTATGGCTCGATGGGCGGCGACGGTCAGCCGCAGACCCAGGCGGCGATTTTTACCCGCCACGTCACCCAGGGCCTGCCGTTGCAGCAGGCGGTCAGCGCGCCGCGCTGGCTGCTGGGCCGCACCTGGGGTCAGGCATCCGATACGCTGAAGCTGGAGAGCCGCTTTGCGCCCGAAACGTTTGAGCGTTTGCGCCAGCTCGGTCATGAGGTGGAGAGCCTGGAGGATTACAGCGAGGCGGTCGGTCATGCGGGCGCCATCGTCCGACACAATAACGGCATGCTGGAAGGCGCGTTCGATCCACGCAGCAACGGCAGCGCCGCCGGTTTTTAAGGAGGATAAAGATGCAACAAGAGAGTGACTGGGCCGCTTACGTGGCGCAAATGGAGCTGGTGCTGGGCGTGACGCTGGACGATGCACGCCGCGCCGAGCTACTGACGCAGTTTACCCGCATCGCGGGTATGGCCGCGCCGCTGATGGCGTTTCCTCTGGACGAACGTCTGGAAGTTGCCGGAGTTTATCATCCATGAACCTGTCAGCATTAAGCATCAGCCAGCTGAAACAGGCGCTGGATGCAGGCGAGCTGAGCGCGCACGAGGTGGCGCAGCAGACGCTAGAGGCGATTGAACAACATAATCCGGCGCTGAACGCCTGGACCGACGTGACGGCCCAGCGCATGTTAAAAGAGGCCGATCGGCTGGATGCGCAGCGTCAGCGTGGCGAAACCCTGCCGGAGCTGGCGGGTATCCCTTATGCGGTGAAAAACCTGTTTGACGTGGCGGGCCACACCACGCTGGCTGGCGCCAGCCTGTTCAGCGATAACCCCGCCGCGCGTCAGGATGCCTGGGCGGTAGAGAAGCTGAGCCGCTCCGGCGCGCTGCTCTCCGGCATGCTGAATATGGACGCTTACGCCTACGGTTTTACCACGGAAAACAGCCACTACGGCGCAAGTCATAATCCGCACGATCTTAGCCGCATCGCCGGGGGCTCTTCCGGTGGTTCAGCCGCGGCGGTGGCGGCGGGTCTGGTGCATTTTTCCCTCGGCACCGATACCAACGGCTCGATTCGGGTGCCCGCCTCGCTGTGCGGCGTGTTCGGCCTGAAACCGACCTTTGGCCGATTGTCACGCAGCGGCAGCCATCCCTTTGTCGCCAGCCTCGATCATATCGGTCCCTTTGCCCGCCGCAGTGAAGATCTGGCGCTGGTGTATGACTGTTTACAGGGGCGCGATGCCAGCGATGCATTCCAGGCCGATCGCCCGGTTGCCGCAACGCTGCCCGCTTTGCAACAGGGTGCCGATAGCCTGCGCTGCGGCGTGCTGGGCGGCTATTTCAGCACCTGGTGCGATGATGATGTCCGTGCGGCGCTGGCTCAGGTTGCCCGTGCGCTTGGTGCAGATGACGAAGTGGTCCTGCCGGAAGCGGCGCTGGCGCGCTCGGCGGCCTTTATTCTTACTGCCTCTGAAGGCGGCAACCAGTATCTGCCCGCGCTACGTCAGTCGCCGGAGCGCTTCGAGCCGCTGTCACGCGAGCGTCTGCTGGCGGGCGCAATGATCCCCTCCCCCTGGTATCTACAGGCGCAGCGTTTCCGTCGTTATTTCCAACAGCAGGTGCTGCCGCTATTCGACCACTTCGATCTGTTGATCGCCCCGGCGACGCCGTGCAGCGCGACCCCCATCGGGCAGGAGACCATCCGCATCAACGGTCAGGATCTGCCGACCCGCGCCAGCATGGGAATGTTGACGCAGCCGATTTCTTTCCTCGGACTGCCGGTCTGTACCGTACCGCTGAAGAGCGCGGGCGGACTGCCCATCGGCCTGCAACTGATTGCCGCGCCGTTTAAAGAAGATCTGGCGCTGCGTGCCGCCTGGGCGCTGGAGCAGCAGAGTCTAACGATGCCGCAAATCAGCATGATGGAGCCATAAATGAAGCCTGAAGAGATTGACCTGCCGTCGGTGGTTACCGAGGTAACCGCCGCCTTTAACCGTTACGAACAGGCGCTGGTGAGTAACGATATCGCCGTGCTGGATGAGCTGTTCTGGCACGACGCGCGAACCGTGCGTCTCGGCGCCGGTGAGAACCTGTATGGCATTGATGAGATCCGCGCCTTCCGCGCCGCCCGTCCCTCTGTGGGGCTGGCGCGCAGCCTGCGCAATACGGTGATCACCACTTACGGCACGGATTATGCGGTGTGCAGCACGGAATTTACCCGTGAGGGTAACGAGAAGATTGGCCGCCAGCAGCAGACCTGGGTACGGATGCCCGATGGCTGGCGCATCGTGGCGGCCCAGGTGAGTTTAATGAGCTGACGTACTGTGGCTTTGTCCTGCTCAGGCAGGACAAATGCCCTTACGCATCCGGCGCGGGATGCGTTTTTATCCAGTGCTCCGCTATCTGCTGCCGCGTGCAGATCCAGACATTCTCATGCTGCTGGATATGATCCAGAAAGCGTTGCAGGGCGCGGAAACGACCCGGACGCCCCAACAGGCGACAGTGCATGCCAATCGACATCATCTTCGGCGCAGTTTCGCCCTCTTCGTACAGCACATCAAAGCTGTCGCGCAGATAGGTAAAAAACTGCTCGGCGGTGTTGAAGCCCTGCGGCGTGGCGAAGCGCATATCATTGCACTCCAGCGTATAGGGAATGATCAGGTGCGGCTTAACCGTGCCGTCCTGACAGGTGACCTGCATCCAGAACGGCAGATCGTCGCCGTAATAGTCGCTGTCGTAAGCGAAGCCGCCATGCTCAACCACCAGACGGCGCGTATTGGGACTGTCGCGCCCGGTGTACCAGCCGGTCGGCGCTTTGCCGAACAGATCCATCAGCACGTCTACCGCCTGCTGCATATGCTGTCGCTCGGTTTTCGCATCCAGGCCCTGATAGTGGATCCAGCGCCAGCCGTGGCTGACCACGTCGTAGTCGGCTGCTTTGATCGCCTCGACAATCTCCGGATGACGCGCCAGCGCCATCGCCACGCCAAAAACCGTCAGCGGCAGGCCGCGTTTCTGAAATTCATTATGAATACGCCAGAAACCCGCGCGGGAGCCATATTCATACAGCGAATCCATCGACATATGACGATCGGCATAGCTGGCTGCGCCAATGATATCGGAAAGGAACTGCTCGGAGCCGGCGTCGCCATGCAACACGTTATTTTCCGCGCCTTCTTCGTAATTAAGCACAAACTGGACCGCGATGCGCGCATTGCCGGGCCAGGCGGCATGCGGCGGATTTGCGCCGTAGCCAATCATGTCGCGCGGATAGTTTTTGTTGAAGCTGTACTCTTTTTTCTGATCATTATTCATGCTTCATTTCCTGTCGTCGAGCTTCAATATCCCGTTAGTTTAGGTGCTGAAAGGCGCCCGTGAGCGTTTTTTGCAGCGGATAAGCCAAATCGCCATGCTTGCTGGTGCCAAATCCCAACGCTATCAGCGACTCCACCATTTTTACCGCCGCGCTGACGCCATCGATGACCGGTAGCCCCAGCTCTTGCGTCAGTTCCTGCGCCAGCGTCGCCATGCCGCCGCAGCCAAGCACAATGGCGCCGCTGCCATCTTCACGCTTCGCCTGTATACAACGCTCACGCACTTTTTCCTGCGCCAGCCCGCTGCCATCCTCCAGCGCCAGCACCGGCAGATCGATGGCGTGCAGAGCCGCGCAGTGATGAGTAAAGCCATACTGCTGCAACAGATGGCGGGCAATGATCAGGGTGCGCGGCAGCGTGGTGACAATGGAAAAGCGCGTGGCGACCAGGGTGGCGGTATGCATCGCCGCCTCGGCAATGCCGATCACCGGCCCCGATGCGATCTCGCGCGCCGCCAGCAGCCCCGGATCGCCGAAGCAGGCGATGACATGCCCGCTCGCCCCCTGCTCCCGTCCCCGCCTGACCTGCTCAAGCACGCCGACGGCGGCAATCGCCTCGTCAAAATGGCCTTCGATGGAGGGCACGCCCTGTGAGGGGGATACCGCGAGGATTTCGGTACCCGGCGCGGCAACGGCGCGTGCAGCGCGGCCAATGGTTTCCGTCATCGCCTGGCTGGTGTTGGGGTTGATAACCTGGATCAGGCTCATGGGGCCACTCCTGTACCGGCAAACAGCCGGGCAAAATCGGGCAGAACCTCGCCGCTGCGTTCAAAGTGCAGACTGGCCAGAATATGATCGAAATGTTGCTGTAATGCGTCAGTGAGCGGCTGCAGCGCTTTTTTGCGCAACAGCGCCACCAGCCGATCGTGATCGTCGCAGCGGCAGCCGCGCTGCCAGGGGGCGCCCCAGGCGGCGATGACCAACGACGAACGCTGGGTCAGGCGCGTTACCATCTCCGTTAATACCTGATTGCCGGAAATCGCCTGCAACTGGATATGAAACGCGGCGGAAAGGCGAATCGCCGCCGGACCATCATGCTGTTGATGCGCCTGCTGCTCCTGCTGAATCAGCATCTCCAGCGCCGCCAGATGCGGCGTCTGTAAATGCGCCAGCACCGCCGGCAGGTTGGCGCCCTCCAGCAGCGCACGTGTCCGGAAGATCTCTTTCGCTTCATCTACTCCCGGCGTGGCGACCTGTGCACCACGTTTGGGCGTCAGGGTGATCATTTGCACTGCGGCAAGGCGCTGAAGCACCTTACGAATGCCGGTGCGGCTGACGCCAAACACCTGGCAAAGCGCCTCTTCGGGTAGTTTGCTGCCCGGCGGCAGCTGATGTTCAACAATGGCGTTCATCAACGCCTGATAGATAGGTTCGTCTTTGTCATTCAGGTCTGAGGCCGTTCGCTGGCCTGCTTCACTCTTCATTTACCCGCTCCGGTAATCTACTGTGCGCAACACATCGTATACATGGCTAATTATTTATGTATACAAAAATTCATTTCTGGCCTGAATCCTGCAATGCAGTTTCACGCAGTGATTAATCATCTTTTATGAAGAGGAGCAGGTTTCATGCCAAAACATTCAAACGTGACCAGCGCGTCGGCCTCTGAAGCCCACGCACACTACAGTCCGCGTCTCTGTAATGACGATCTGGCGCCAACACGCGATCAGAACTGGACGTGGTACAACATCTTTTCTTTCTGGATGTCTGATGTGCACAGCATGGGAGGCTACGTGGTGGCCGCCAGCTTTTTTACTCTGGGCCTGGCGAGCTGGCAGGTGCTGCTTTGCCTGCTGGTCGGTATCTGTATCGTACAAATTTGCGCTAACCTGGTGGCGAAACCGAGTCAGATGGCGGGCGTGCCTTATGCGGTGATCTGCCGTCAGGCGTTTGGCGTTTTCGGCGCCAATATTCCGGCGGTGATTCGCGGACTGATCGCCTTTGCCTGGTACGGCATCCAGACCTATCTGGCCGCCAATGCGCTGATGCTGGTGCTGCTGAAATTCTTCCCCTCTCTCACTTCACTGACGCAAAGCAGCTTGCTCGGTCTGTCGCAGCTCGGCTGGATCTGTTTCGGCGTGATGTGGTTCTTGCAGGCGATGGTATTCTGGCACGGCATGAGCGCCATCAAACGCTTTATCGATGTGGCCGGACCGGCAGTTTATATGGTGATGGTGGCGCTGGCTGGCTGGATTGTATACAAAACCGGTTTCGACGGCATTTCCTTTACCCTGGCGAGTAAATCTCTCAGCGCAGGCGAGCAAACCTGGCAGATGATTACCGCTACCGCGCTGGTGGTTTCCTATTTTTCCGGCCCGCTGCTGAATTTCGGCGACTTCTCCCGCTACGGCAAGAGCATGGGCGATATCCGTCGCGGCAATCGCTGGGGTCTGCCGTTTAACTTTCTGCTCTTCTCCATTGTCACCGTAGTGATCGTCTCCGGCACCCAGTCGCTGTTTGGCCGCATGATTACCGATCCGATTGAAACCGTGAGCATGGTGGGCAGCGATTTTGCCGTGGCGATCGGCCTGTTGACCATGATTACCGCCACCATCGGCATCAATATCGTGGCGAACTTTGTTTCTCCCGCCTTTGACTTCTCTAACTGTTCGCCGCAGAAGATCAGTTTCCGCACCGGCGGTATGATCGCGGCAGTGGGATCGGTGCTGCTAACGCCGTGGAACCTGTTTCAGTCGCCGGAGCTGATTCATTACACTCTGGATGTGCTGGGCGCCTTTATCGGCCCGCTATTTGGTATCCTGCTGGCTGACTTTTATCTGATCAAGCGCAGCCAGATAGTTGTTGATGACCTGTTCGATGCCACGCCGCAGGGACGTTACTGGTATCGCGGCGGCTTTAACCCGAAAGCGATTGCCGCTCTGGTTCCCGCTGTGGCGATTGGCCTGATCATCAGCTTTATTCCTTCTCTGCACGCCGTGGCTAACTTCAGCTGGTTTATCGGCGCGGCGCTGGGCGCAGGCTGCTACCGCTGGCTGGCACGCGATGAGCGCGCGGTGGTTCCGGCAGCGAGCTATAACGCCCGTGTGGCGGTACAGAAAGAGTAAGCTCTGGCCGCACGCTTTCCGGCGTGCGGCTTCTCCCCTTCCCCGCCCCACCCCGATCACAAAAAACCAACTCTCTCTTTTTTCCCTGTTGATCATCAGGCTGTCGCCTCATATACCTTTCCTGTGTGAAATAAACTCCTCATAAGGAACCGCTCTATGGTTGGTAAAGTCCGCCTTAATCGCCTGCTTAATCAGGGAAAGTGTCTGGATGTGGCGATCGATCACGGCATCGCCAACGAGCCTGATTTTTTAATCGGTCTGGAAGATATCGCTGAGGTGATGAAAAACCTGATTGTCGCCCGGCCAGACGCGATTCAGGTGAATTATGGTCAGGCCGATCTGCTACAGCAGCATCAGGGAGATAAACCGGCGTTGGTGATGCGTACCGACGTGGGCAACGCTTATAACCAGGCGCGTCATCGCGAAATGTGGGCGGTGCTGCATAACCCGGATGAGCCTGTGCTGGCCGCTCTGCAGATGGATGCCGCCGCCGTGGTGGTGAATCTCTACCTCATTCCGGATGAACCGGCGATTTTTCGTATGTGCATCGAGAATATTGGTCGTCTGCGCCATGCCTGCGAGCGTTACGCGATGCCGTTGATGATAGAACCGCTGGTGATGGCCCCTGCCGGACAGGACGCCGCCTACGCTTCACTCGGTGACGTGGAGAAAATGGTGCCGTTGGTTCGCCTGGCGCGCGAGCTTGGCGCCGACATTATCAAAGCCGATCCCACCGATAATCCGGCAGAGTTTCATCGCGTTGTTGAAGCCGCACGGATAAAAGCCAAAAACCAAAAAGCCGATTCATTGCTGAATCGGCTTTTCTGAATAGTTGGCGGTGCGGACGGGACTCGAACCCGCGACCCCCGGCGTGACAGGCCGGTATTCTAACCGACTGAACTACCGCACCGCGCTGTGTTCCCCGTCGGGAACGGAGCGAATATTAATGGGCGCCGCAGCGGGCGTCAATGCTTTTCCTGCCTGAACATTCCGTTTGCTGCTTTTTTCGGCTCAACGTTGATTTTACGCGCGAAACGGCCCGATTCAGGCGCGCCAGAGGCAGTTGCCGCCTTTCTTCATCACCAGATCCAGACGGGACTCATGCGCCATCAGCTCCTCATCGCTCGCCTGCACCACGCGCAGCGCCGAAACTGGCCGGGCGATGCGCTGAATGCCCTCGCCTTCCGACTGCGCGGAACGATCGCTTTCCAGCGAGAACGACAGCGAGGTCTGGCCGCCGGTCATCGCCAGATAAACTTCAGCCAGGATTTCGGCATCAAGCAGCGCGCCGTGCAACGTACGCTTGCTGTTGTCGATCTCATAGCGCGAGCAGAGCGCATCCAGGCTGTTACGCTTGCCGGGGAACATCTTACGCGCCATTAACAAGCTGTCAGTGATTTGGCAGAAGGTGTCGGTTTTGCCGATACCGCGATTCAACATGCCAAATTCATAATCCATAAAGCCAATGTCGAACGAGGCGTTATGGATCACCAGCTCTGCGCCGCGAATGTAATCAAGGAATTCATCGGCGATATCGCTGAAGACAGGTTTGTCTGCCAGAAACTCATCGGCAATGCCGTGAACGCCGAAAGCTTCCGGATCCACCAGCCGATCCGGCTTCAGGTAGAGATGGAAATTATTGCCGGTCAGGCGACGATTGATCACTTCCACCGCACCGATTTCAATGATGCGGTGACCTTCATAATGGACACCGATCATGTTCATGCCGGTGGTTTCAGTATCGAGAACGATCTGGCGGTTATTTGCAGTGCTCATAGGACTCGTTTTATGTCAGACTTGGCGTTTTTTCAGAAGGAAGTCTACCAGAGATGCGTAAACAGGTAGAAATATTCACCGATGGATCCTGCCTCGGCAACCCGGGTCCCGGCGGCTACGGCGCAATTCTACGCTACCGCGGACATGAAAAGCCGTTCAGCGCGGGCTATCACCTCACTACCAATAATCGTATGGAACTGATGGCCGCCATCGTGGCGCTGGAAGCGTTGACGCAACCCTGCGACGTGACGCTCAGCACCGACAGCCAGTATGTTCGTCAGGGCATTACCAGCTGGATCCATAACTGGAAAAAACGCGGCTGGAAAACCGCTGATAAAAAGCCGGTAAAAAATGTCGATCTCTGGCAGCGGCTCGATCTTGCGCTCAGCAGCCATCAGATCCAGTGGGAATGGGTCAAAGGCCATGCCGGTCATGCCGAAAATGAGCGCTGTGATGAGCTGGCGCGCAGCGCCGCAGCCAATCCGGCTTTTGAAGATATCGGCTATCAGCCGGGATCCTGATCTTTCATATCACGAAACTGACGCGTGGCGTTTACTGCCGGACGCAGCTGTGTTTTGCCCAGCGCCTTTCTCGCCCGCGTCATGGTCAGCGGAAAGGTGCGTTTGCGCGCCACCACAATATTAAGACAGCCCAGCGCGGGCAAATGGGCGCTGATGACTTTTCCGCCCTGCCGGTGCCAGGGCACTACCTGAAAGCGCGTGCGGAAAACCACCTCGTAATTAAGCAGGTGCAGCCAGTCCAGCAGGCGCACCTGGCTAAACATACGGCTGCTCCACGGTGCTTTGCGGTGCAGTCCCGGAATCCCTTTACTCACGCCCAGCAGGCTGAAAGGATTGAAGCCGCTGATGATCATCCAGCCATCGTCAATCAGCACGCGATCCACTTCGCGCAAGATGCGGTGCGGATCCTGGCTCCAGGCCAGCGCGTGAGCCAGCAGGCAGGCGTCGACCGACTTGGATTCAAAGGGCAATTGATCCGGATTCGCCACCACCTGCAACAGATCTCCTTCGGCGCCGACGTTCACCTGATGCGAAATAGAACAGTTTTGCGTATTGATTTCTGCGCTCAGGTTGCCAATCTTAAGCATATGAAAGCCATACAGCTTTCCAAGCCAGGGCTGTAGCTGCTGCGTTAAGGCGTCACGAAAGTATTCTCCCCACGGCATATCGCGCCAGGAGAGCGGCGCGGTCAGAATTTGGCGTGTCTTAGCTGGCTTCATGCTTTACCATCGTCCTTTTCCTACGGCCTGCGAGAGGTGTCTATGAATCTTACCAGCATTCCTGCCCTTCAGGATAATTACATCTGGACCCTGAATGATGAACAGGGAAACTGCGTGATTGTTGATCCGGGCGAAGCGCAAGCGGTGATTGAAAAGGTGTACGCCAACGGCTGGCATCCCGTGGCGATCCTGCTCACACATCACCACTCGGATCATGTCGGCGGCGTAAAAAAACTCTGTGAAACTTTCCCTGGTCTTGTGGTTTACGGTCCACAGGAGACACAAGATAAGGGGGCGACGCATATTGTCGTGGAAGGCGATCGCATTGATATTTTGGACTGCGAATTTAGTGTCATTTTTACGCCAGGTCACACTTTAGGACATATCTCATATTACAGTTCGCCTTACCTTTTTTGCGGAGATACGATGTTTTCTGGCGGATGCGGGCGGCTATTTGAAGGAACCGCTGAGCAGATGTATGAATCTTTTCAAAAGCTTAATCAACTGCCTGATGAAACGCTGATTTGCTGCGCGCATGAGTATACGTTATCTAATCTGAAGTTTGCCGCCGCCGTGCTGCCTCATGACCCGCAGATTACAGCTTGTTATCAGCAAATTAAGGACTTACGCGCTAAAAACGGCATTACTTTGCCGACAAAACTGGCCCGTGAACGGCAAATAAATTTATTTCTGCGAACGCAAGAGCCTGATTTACAAAGGGCTGTAGGCGTCAATATCCCGCCAGCCCATGCATGGGAAACTTTTGCCGTTTTACGCGACAAGAAAGACCGTTTTTGATTTACGGGTTGTGTTGTGTCAGAGCGTCACGTATCATTGCTCGTCTTTTAAGCGAACTATTGACACACACATGAAGGCTAAAGCGATTCTACTCGCCTCGGTCTTGCTGGTGGGATGCCAGGCATCACGGAATGACGCCAATATCCCCGAACAGCATGCACAGAGCCTGTCTTCAGCTGGTCAAAGTGATAATGAAAAGTACGGAGAGCGATTGTTATCGCCGCGTTGGCAGGATGATGGAACAAGCCTCGCAAAAGATAACGATCTCTGGAACTTCATCAGTGACGAGTTGAAGATGGGGATTCCGGAAAACAGCCGGATCCGCGAACAAAAAACTAAATATTTAAGAAATAAGAGCTATCTCCACGATGTAACATTACGGGCAGAGCCGTACATGTACTGGATTGTCGAGCAGATACATAAACGTAAAATGCCGATGGAACTGGTACTGCTACCCATAGTGGAGAGCGCTTTTGACCCCCATGCCACCTCTTCCGCCAATGCCGCAGGCATCTGGCAGATTGTGTCAACAACGGGGCGCAATTATGGTTTGAAACAGAACCAATGGTACGATGGCCGACGCGATGTCGTCGCCTCAACCAAGGTCGCGCTGGATATGATGCAGCGTCTGAACAAGATGTTTGACGGTGACTGGCTGTTGACGGTTGCCGCCTATAACAGCGGTGAAGGACGTGTATTAAAAGCGATTAAGCAGAACAAGGCGCGCGGCAAGCCGACCGACTTCTGGAACCTGTCGCTGCCACGCGAAACCACGGTTTACGTGCCGAAAATGTTGGCCTTGAGTGAAATCCTCAAGAACAACAAGCGTTACGGTATCAAGCTGCCGACGCCAAACGAAAGCCGTGCTCTGGCGCGTGTAGAAGTGGGTCAGCAGATGGAACTGACGCAGGCTGCCGAAATGGCCGGTATGTCTTTGAGCAAGTTGAAAAGCTTCAATACCGGGTATAAAGGTGAGACGACAGCGCCGAACGGACCGCACTATATTTTAGTGCCGAAGTCGCATGTCGAAAAGCTGCGCAACTCGCTGGCTTCCGGTGATATCGCGGCGGTACAGCCGACGCAGCTGGCGAAAAACAGCGCCTCCGGCAGCTATAAAGTGCGTCAGGGAGACACCCTGTCCGGTATCGCCAGTAAAATGGGCGTTAGCATCAGTACCCTGAAACAGCTTAACAACCTGCGTGGCGCCAGCATTAAACCCGGTCAAACGCTGACCGTTGGCGATAAAGGCAGCCAGCTGGCCGATAACGGCAACAGCATCACCTATCGTGTTCGCAAGGGTGATTCTCTTGGCAGTATCGCGCGACGCCATGGCGTCAACATCAAGGACGTTATGCGCTGGAATACGGTGCTGAGCGACGCTAAAGACATACAGCCAGGCGATAAGCTGACGCTGTTTGTAAATAATAGCGCAACGCCAGATACCTAATCGTTCGAAAAGGCTGATATTTATCAGCCTTTTTCTTTTTTTGCTTTCCTCTCTCCCCGATGTCCACTATTCCTTTCTGCTTCGATACCCAGCAACAACGTGACGGCGATCATTTATTAAACAATTAATACTTGTATGGTAGAAACCCTTCAGCCAGGTTAATAAACGGATATGGGGTTGTACATATTATGTAACTTCCGCCGCTTTACTGAGCGATGACAGGGGCGCGATGAGAATTCATGGCGCAAAACAGATCGCCTTCAGAGCGATCCCGCGACAAGGTTACTAACCATGAGTGATACGCTGAATCAACCTTCCAGGCCTTCAGAGGAGGCCGATAAGGTAAAGTCTGAGCAGGCAACAGTGACGCAAAAAAGATCTTTTCTGCCCCGCGCCCATCCCATTTCGTGGTGGATGTTGGTGATTACTACCCTGGCGATCCTGATGAACTCTATCGATCGCATCATTTTGCCCACGCTGCTACCCGCCATTATGAAAGATTTCAATATCAGCGAGGTACAGGCGGGCTGGATCAATTCGCTGAGTTTTTTCGGCACGCTGTCAGGCGCGGTGCTGTTTGGCCTGCTCTCTGACTATATTGGCACCGGCTATCGGCGCTGTTACAGCTGGTGTCTGGCGGTGCTGGTTGAGATTATTTCCGGCGTGGCGACGGCATTTTGCAAAACGCTGGGCGCTTTTCAGGCGCTACGCGTATTTATGGGTATGGGCACCGGCGGCTCTGAGCCTATCAACGTGGCCTTACTGGGCGAATGGTGGCAGAAAGAAAACCGCGGATTTGCCATTGGCGTGCACCATACGGGTTTCCCGCTGGGGCAGTTTATCGGCCCGGTATTGATCGCCGCCATTCTGGCCGTAGGCGACTGGCGACAGGCGTTTCTTTTTATTCCGCTGATTGGTCTGGTGATTGTGGGTCTGCAACTGCTGATCGGGACCAAAAAGAATCATCAGCGGGTATTTAGCTGGATCAAGTCCAATAATTTGACGCAGCCTATTGAGGCCAAACCGCAGAAAACCAGCTTTGCC
This sequence comes from Pantoea osteomyelitidis, assembly GCF_044342975.1. Lineage (NCBI taxonomy): Bacteria > Pseudomonadati > Pseudomonadota > Gammaproteobacteria > Enterobacterales > Erwiniaceae > Pantoea > Pantoea osteomyelitidis. Next base: position 2,707 of record NZ_JBGFSN010000004.1, on the reverse strand, counting down.
GCCTCTTTCAGCTGCCTGAAAAACCGAAATTGTCTGCTGGCCATTGCGCTGGTGTTTGGCTTTACCTGGGCGGAAATGGGTATCGCGAATTTCTTAACGCTACAGCTGACGCGCGAGGCGGGTCTTGATCTTTCCACCGCTGCGATAATTTCTGGCGCATCCGGCCTTACCGGCTGGATTGGGCAAATCCTCTGGGGCAGCTTTTCCGACGTGCGTGGCCGTAAATCCTCACTGGGTTTTATTATTATCGGCTGGATTATCGCCAGTGCGCTTTGTGCATTTATCCATTCCGCCACGCTCGGCTGGGCGATTCTAATTTTCTGGGGACTGTTTCGCAACTCCCCTTACCCGGTCGCCTATGCGCTGCTGATTGACTCAGCACCCCATTCCGCAGCATCCAGTATGGGATTAATGATTGGGTTGGCCGTGGGTATTGCGGGCATCCTGGTGGCGCCGATCAGCGGCTGGATTATTCATAGCTGGGGCTTCGGCGTACATTACGCCGTGATTGTGGGGGTTCTGCTACTCTCCTGCCTGCCGCTCTGGCTGATCAAAGAAACTGTTAACCTGAAGCGAGCCTGATATGCAATCACTCTGGAACCTGCTGCGCGACAGCGAGATCGTTGAACTCAACCATCTTTATCAGGAATACATGCCGGTCTGGCCCACGCATCCCAAATTTGTTCTGGCTGCCAATGAAAGCTACGAAGGAGGGGACGGTAACTATAATTGCCAGCTGATTATGGGCGATCATTGCGGTACGCATGTGGATTCGCCTTCGCATTTTATTCAGCAGGGTAAGACTATCGATCAGGTTGATGTCAGGCAGCTGATGGGACGCGGTATCCTGATTGATATTTCACATTTTCCGCCAGGAGAAGCCGTTGGCCGGGAAGCTATCGATCTTTGGGAAAAGCAAAACGGTCCGGTTAAAGCTGACGACATCGTGATATTTCGTACCGGCTGGCATGAAAAATGGGCACGGCGGCCAAATCAGGCTGATTTTCTCAGTGAGTGGCCCGGAATTTCAGCACAGACTGCTGACTATCTTATCGCTAAAGGCGTGCATGTGTTTGGTACCGACGCGCTGTCGCTGGATGCATGGCGCAGTGAAGGCAACCCGGCACATCAGGCTGTTCTGGGAAATGATAATTTAATTATTGAAAATCTGGCTAACCTGCATCAGCTACCGGCCGTGTTTACCTTTATTGCGCTGCCGTTACGCATTGAGCAGGGTTCCGCATCACCGGTGCGCGCCATTGCTCTGGTAGATAAACACTGATACTCAGCGCTTCGGATCAAACTCTACTAACAGAGGATTATGATCCGAAGCACGCGTGACCAGCACCGATGCTTCACTAACGTTCATATCACGATAAAAGACGAAGTCGAGCGGACGGCCAAAGGCTTTACGTCGATGGTCGTCGGTAAACATTACCTCTTCCAGCGCCATCTCTTCGGCAAAACGATAGAGTGCATTGATTCGCTGTCGACTCCAGGCGTTAAAATCACCGGCCATGATCACCGGACCGCGATGATGAAGGATCTGCTCTCCAATCGGCCCCAGCTGTTTACTGTAGACATCAATCCCAAGGCTGAAGTTAACTGCGTGGATGTTGACCACCATAAGCATATCGCCGGTAGGCAGCGGGTAAGCTGTGACAAGAGCTGACTTCGCCAGGCGCAACAAGGGTTCACGCTCGCGCAGCGGGCAACAGTATACAGGATGCGCCGAAGCCAGCGTCATGACCCCTGAAGGATGCTGTGGCAGCACAAAAGCCGGCACCTGATCGGCCGCAAGGTAGTTACTGGTGGCGAACTGAATCAGCTCTGGTGTGGTCTGCGCTTCCTGAAGCAGCACCAGATGAGCATCTTTACCAAATCCCTGCAGCACCGACATCCAGTCCGCCCGCTGTTGCTTAAAGATGTTCCATACCAAAACTTTAAGATTAGGCTGTGCAGGTAATGGCGCGCCGGGTGGTAGCGCTTGTCCAAGATGTAGCATCGCTCCGGGAGGGAAAATCCGCTCCACGGGCTGTCCGGCCACGTACCGCATTGCAAAAGTTTTTTTCCGCACTTTCCCGCCTGATCCTGGTTGCTGTTAAATGCTCATGTCTTCTTTCAGTTATAGGGATTGTAGTACGCCGTTTCAATGGATGTTCCTGATTGCCATCATTCACATTATGACTCACAAGGTTATCCTGCTGGCCAGTGTCTGTTTCGTACTTTCCCGATGACCGCTCAGGTAAGCTTTGATAAGGCTATGCGTGCTGGAAATGAGACGCCAGGCAGGAAGTGCTTTTATTTGAAGAAAAGCGTCCTGTTAAACTGGCGATTGGGAGAGGAAAAATGAAAAAGCCCTGACATTCCTGTCAGGGCTTATCAATAGAGTGGCGGTGCGGACGGGACTCGAACCCGCGACCCCCGGCGTGACAGGCCGGTATTCTAACCGACTGAACTACCGCACCACCGAATACTGCATTACCAGCGGGGTCTCGCTGATAACCGGTGTTACCTTTTCAGGTAAGTACCCAATTTGATGCCTGGCAGTTCCCTACTCTCGCATGGGGAGACCCCACACTACCATCGGCGCTACGGCGTTTCACTTCTGAGTTCGGCATGGGGTCAGGTGGGACCACCGCGCTACAGCCGCCAGGCAAATTCTGTTTTCCCGCGCCGCCCCTTCAGGCCACGCCGGACTTATCCG